>JBMFOK010000069.1:0-509 GCA_049969655.1 Bryobacteraceae bacterium | reverse complement strand
GGGTCAGGAACGGGGGGGCCGATGAGAAACTCCTTGCGCCGCCTGCTGGGCCTGGAGTGGCTGATGGTGGGTGCGGCGGCGCCCCTGCTGCTCTTCCCCACTGTCCGTCCGACCTGGACGGCGGCCGCGCTGGGCGTGCTGGCCCTCTGGTGGCTTCTGCGCTGGGCTGTCTGGGGCGAGCCCTGGCCGGTTACCCCCTTCAACGGCGCGCTTTTGCTCTTCGCTCTGATGGTTCCGGTAGGGATCTGGGTTTCTCCATCCTGGGAGGCCACCCTTCCGGATGCGGTGCGGGTTGTCCTGGGGCTAATCACTTTCCGCACCGTGGTGGCGGCAGCAAGCAATCCCCGTAGGCTCATTCTGGCAGTCGTGATGTTCTGTCTGATGGGTGTGACGCTTGTTGGAATTGGTCTCCTGGGCACGAACTGGTCCGCCAAAGTGCCCCTGCTGGGGGACCTGAGCCAACGAATTCCTCACCTGATCACAAGGATCCCGGAGGACCAAGGGATGCC
>JBMFOK010000068.1:0-559 GCA_049969655.1 Bryobacteraceae bacterium | reverse complement strand
CCCAGGGCGCGGAAGATGGGCAGGGCTTTCTCGTAGCAGGCGATGGCCTCCTCCCAGCGGCCCTGCAGGCGGTAGACGATGCCCAGGTTGCCCAGGGTCTGGGCCTCCCCGTGGCGGTCACCGGCCCGCCGCGCCGCCGCCAGCGCCCGTTCGTGGGTCTTCTCCCACTCCGGCCAGTGGGCCCGCAGGTCAAAGAATCCCACCAGGTTGAGGGCCAGGGCCACCGTCAGCGGCTCGTCCCCCGCCTCGTCCGCCCATTCCACCGCCGCCACCAGGTTCTCCCTTTCCCGCTCAAAGCCGGCCAGCGCCTCCTGTTCCCACTCCCTCTCCACCTCCTCCACGCTCCGGCCGGTGGCCTGGGCCTCTTCCTGCGCAGCGGCCCGGCGCCTATCGCCCGGCCTGAGGAGGGCAGCCCATTCCCCGGCCCGTTGGTTCAGCCAGCGGGCGGCACGGAGGCGGCAGGCGAGCCGTTCTTTCTCTGCTTCTTCCTCCTCCAGCCGTTCCCGCGCGAAGAGGCGCACCAGGACGTGGAAGCGGTAGCGGCCGACGGCGGCGTCCA
>JBMFOK010000067.1:0-573 GCA_049969655.1 Bryobacteraceae bacterium | reverse complement strand
CCACAACCGTCACGGACATCCGCTCCAGCGCGCGGGAGGGGAGGCGCGACGCCCTGCGTGGCCGCGACTCCATCTCACGGCCGCGGGCAATCCACGGTGCGAGGCCGCAGCACGAGCGCACCCAGGCCGGCAGGCTCAGCCCTGCCGCCGAGGACTTCGAGTCCAGTTCGAGATACTCGGCGCCGTTGAGAGGAATCGAGACGGACTTGCGGATCATGGGCCTCACAGACACCATCGTAGTCCGGCGCGCTCACAATCGAGCCGCTTGCGGAGTCTGGGCGCCGTCGCCGTATAGAGGATTGCGATTCTTGTCCATGGACTTCACTATGGTCCACTGACAGGATTCCGAAACGGCGGGTACGACCGCGCGCGTGCGCGAAGGCAATCGCCTTGCCAAGCTCTGATGTGAGGGGGGTGGTGGGCTCGTGCAGACTTGAACTGCAGACCTCCTGCGTGTCAAGCAGGCGCTCTAACCAACTGAGCTACGAGCCCAAAGAACTGACCGACGAACTGGAGTCCGTTTGGAGTCCACCCGGAGTCCAAAGCCGCAAGGTAGAGGCCCTGGAGTCCAAA
>JBMFOK010000066.1:0-579 GCA_049969655.1 Bryobacteraceae bacterium | reverse complement strand
GACTTGACAGGGACATATCCGAATCCAAGCATAAAGGTTCCCCTTTCGCTCAGCGGCAGCTCGGGTAGTGCGATTATCTCGGGTTCTAATTCAGGCAGCGGCACTGGGGTGTACGGCTACAACAGCGGCAGCGGCAACTACGGCTACCTGGGCAGCAACAGCACTGGGGTGTACGGTGAAAGCAGCAGCGGCTACGGGGTGTACGGCTCCAGCAGCAGCGGCGCTGCGGTGTACGGCTACAACAGCGGCAGCGGCAACTACGGCTACCTGGGCAGCAGCAGCTACGGGGTGCGCGGCTACAACAGCGGCAGCGGCAACTACGGCTACCTGGGCAGCAGCGGCTACGGAGTGTACGGCTACAACAGCAGCAGCGGCAACTATGGACACGTTGGCAGCGGCTACTACGGGGTGTACGGCTACAGCGGCAGCGGCGCTGGGGTCCTCGGCTCCAGCAGCAGCGGCACCGCGGTGTGGGGCTCCAACAGCGGCAGCGGCAACTACGGCTACCTCGGCGGCAGCAGCTACGCGGGCTACTTCCACGGGGATGTTCATGTCGCCGGCACGCTCTCAAAGACAGCA
>JBMFOK010000065.1:0-592 GCA_049969655.1 Bryobacteraceae bacterium | reverse complement strand
TGCGAGGGTATGGGGATGGTGCGTGCGAGGGAGTTGGCGGCGAGGGTAGCGGCGTGGAGGTGGACGGAGACCTGGTAGTCGGCGGGGGAGGCTCTGGGAGGGAGTCCTTGCGCAAGGGCGGGCAGGGTGGCGAGGACTGCGAGCACGGTTGGCATGGGGCGGTGGGGCACGAGACCACTATAGCGTGGCAGGAGCTGTGGTATATTGAAGACGAGCGCGGGCCTGTGGCGCAGTTGGGAGCGCGCTTCCATGGCATGGAAGAGGTCGAGGGTTCGAATCCCTCCAGGTCCACCAGATTCGTTTTCCCCTCCTGAGCAGAGCTGTTGACCGTCGGAGTTGGTGGTGTCTTCGTGTGTCTCGGAGGCGGCTGGCGCGGGCCCCGGGCTGGGGCCGCTGGACAGGGGAGGGGCTGGGGGCATAATGTATGGGTATGACGAAGACGGGACTGATTCGAGAGGCGCTGTCAGCGGGCGAGGGAATCGTGCGGCTGGCCCCGTGCTGGGTGCCGCGCTCATTTCTCGTTCCGGGAGGGAGGTTGAAGCTGGATCCGCGGGATTTGTATGCGCTGGGAGCGCACCGCGGGGGCATAGAC
>JBMFOK010000064.1:0-595 GCA_049969655.1 Bryobacteraceae bacterium | reverse complement strand
GAGATTGAGGGTTGTTGGGTTGTGGATTGGTCAGAACTGAGCCCCGTTCAAAAGGGGATTGAGACTCTCGATAGGGAGACCGTTGCGGGCGGCTAAGGTCAGAACTGAGCCCCGTTCAAAAGGGGATTGAGACGGCAAGCCGAACGAGGGCCTCGGCCAAGATGGTCAGAACTGAGCCCCGTTCAAAAGGGGATTGAGACACTCCTCCTCCTCAGGAATGGGCGGAAGAGAAGTCAGAACTGAGCCCCGTTCAAAAGGGGATTGAGACCCTGGGACGTGCGCCACGTACGCGTCTTAAAAAGTCAGAACTGAGCCCCGTTCAAAAGGGGATTGAGACAACTCCTCCTCCGGAAGAGGAACGGCTTGTTGGTCAGAACTGAGCCCCGTTCAAAAGGGGATTGAGACTTCTGGGATTGAGAAGAATGAGACTGATTCTGGTCAGAACTGAGCCCCGTTCAAAAGGGGATTGAGACCATGATGGCGGATGTGGCAGCGCGCATCCGCGTCAGAACTGAGCCCCGTTCAAAAGGGGATTGAGACTGCCGCAGGGATCGCATCGCAGCAGCGTGGCGTCAGAACTGAGCCCCGTTCAAAA
>JBMFOK010000063.1:0-603 GCA_049969655.1 Bryobacteraceae bacterium | reverse complement strand
CTTCCATTCCTCGACGGCCTTCTCGTCGCGCTCCACCGCCCGGCCCACGGGCCTCTGGCAACTGAACCCCATGGCCCGCAGCAGCTTCCACACATGGCCCGGATGATAGCGGACGCCAAAGCGGGCTTCGATCACCTCGGCCACGCGCGGACAGGTCCACAGCGGTGTCGGGTAGCCGAAGGCTTCCGGGCCGGCCAGCAGCATTCTTTCTACCTGCCGCAGTTGCGCGGCGCCCAGCTTCGGCGGCCGGCCCGCCCGGCCCGCCTGCCGCAGCGCCTGCGTGCCGCCCTCCCGGTACTGCCGTACCCAGCGGCTCACCGTCTGGCGGGCGACCCTCAGCTCGCGCGCGATCTGCGCCTGCGGCACGCCCTTCCGGAACAGCCGGAGCCCTTCCAGCCGGCGCCGCTCCAGCGCCTCGAAATCCCGTCTCTGGCCTCGCGGATTGCCCATATACCTATAGATGTAAGGCCCCCGAAAATGTGACACTATATTATGCGAGATTCAGTAATCAGCGCAGTTAATCGTTAAATTGTTATGGTCACTCTTGACACGGTCAAATGGGCTGTACTTCTTCCGCGCTTGGTCGACCATGAGGTCTCCCTA
>JBMFOK010000062.1:0-724 GCA_049969655.1 Bryobacteraceae bacterium | reverse complement strand
CTGACAAAAGTGTTCCGCAATGAATGCTCGAGTAGTTGTCTCAATCCCCTTTTGAACGGGGCTCAGTTCTGACAAGCAGACCTTGCTACGGCCGTACAAAAGTGTCGTCTCAATCCCCTTTTGAACGGGGCTCAGTTCTGACGGGATTCTCTGCTCTTCGTCGATGAACTCTCGAGTCTCAATCCCCTTTTGAACGGGGCTCAGTTCTGACTTTTTTGCCTCGTGGCTTCTCATTATGATCCCGTGTCTCAATCCCCTTTTGAACAGGGCTCAGTTCTGACGGTGTCGGAGCGCGAGTTGGGCGGCCGCCCCCTGTCTCAATCCCCTTTTGAACGGGGCTCAGTTCTGACATGAAGTTCTACGAATACTGGCTTGAGATAAAGTCTCAATCCCCTTTTGAACGGGGCTCAGTTCTGACTAGTCCCAGTGTCGGCATCAGTACCCTTGAAATGTCTCAATCCCCTTTTGAACGGGGCTCAGTTCTGACTGGCGGCCATGGTCGCGCAGATTCGCCAAGAACGGTCTCAATCCCCTTTTGAACGGGGCTCAGTTCTGACAAGGAGCTTTCGACGGCTCCAGAAGTTCCTGAGTCTCAATCCCCTTTTGAACGGGGCTCAGTTCTGACCCGCTTCTCCCACCTCTTCCTCTCCCGCCTCCAGTCTCAATCCCCTTTTGAACGGGGCTCAGTTCTGACGAGGCCATCCTCGCGGATCCGGAGGGGGCC
>JBMFOK010000061.1:0-1037 GCA_049969655.1 Bryobacteraceae bacterium | reverse complement strand
TATGAGCGCGAGATCGCGGACAAGCTTTTTGATGGCGTTCCCATCGGCTGTTTCCCTGATCTCTACGCGGCTCTGGCCACGAATCCTCCGGATCAGGTCGTCACACTCTAGCGAGGGGAGGCCCTGCCGAGGCAGATGAACTCGCCCCCTACTTTCACGTTGCCAGAAGCGCTGGCCGATTGGGGTGTGAGATTGCTTCATCAGCAGTGCTGGTGCTGGGGCGCCGACATTCGAAGGCCGGAAGGCAACCTCCTCCTCGCCTACGGTTTTTCGCGCCAGCGTCCGCCGACCGCAGGCTCCGGGAGCACACATTACTGGAAAGATTTGGCAGCAGCAAGAATCCACCTTTGGGGCTTTGGTGTCGCGTGGCAGGGACCGGACTGCGCTTGCTACGTGAATCGATACCAGTTCCGTCCCGTGTTCGTTGCGGTTGACCAAATGCACACAAGGATATGGTCACCCGAGCAGCTAGTGACAACCCCGGCGGGCAGCGGCTCCGGGCGAAGCCTGATTTCGCAGCTTGCTTCCATCTGTCGTTTTGCCGCCACCTACGAACGGTGGGTGGCAGCGACGTACGGGAGCGATTATCGCAACCGCGTTCTCCAGGAGTGGGACCAGACGGCGGTCTCCGCCGATCAATTCGCCAACGCTTGGCAAGAGCTGTCAGACCGCCTGTGGCTGCTCGCAAAGAATCCAGCGTCCGGATTCTAAGGACGCGGGGGTTCTTTATAGGCGATCAAGTGAACCCGCGAAAACGTCTGAGGGGCCCCGTCCTGGCGCTCCCGAACATTCATGGTGTCTTCATATCGGAGAATGCGCAAGCCATCAAAGAGCCGCGCGAGTTGATTGGTGGGATGGCCGGGCGGGATGCCGACGGTGACGCGGAAATTTGTCGCGGTACGGACGTCGGCGTGGAAGCCTTCTACGACCAGCAATCCGCCCGGTTTGAGCGCCGCAATTAGGCGAGGGGCGTTCTCGACCGTGAGATCATGCATGTTGGCGGCGACGATCAAGTCCCACTTCTCGCGCCCGAGATC
>JBMFOK010000060.1:0-1216 GCA_049969655.1 Bryobacteraceae bacterium | reverse complement strand
GTCTTTGCGCGTCAGCACGGGCTGGTTTTTCACCCAGATGATGGCCTGCGAGAAGTACAGTCCACATTCGGCCAGTGCCGGCGGGTAGTTGGCGCAGTTGGCATAGCCGCCCCAGATGTAGAAGGCCCCGCCCGGCTTGAGCACCGCCGCCAGGTTCCCAAACCAGAGCCTGAGCAGCTGCTCGTAGTCGGCGTCCTTCATGAAATCGTTGGCCAGCGCGCGATCCTTGGGACGCAGCTTCTGGGTGGTGCGCTTGGGCTTTGAAACGCCCCGGTGTAGGTCGAAGCTCTGATGGTGCTGAAGACCGCCGAACGAGGACAGCCCGGCAGCGATGGCGTTATTCGAGCGCGGCTCAACGCGCACGTTGTAAGGCGGATCGGTGTTGACGAGGTCCGCCCTCTCGCCGTTCATCAAGCGGTCGACGTCTTCTCGATTCGCCGAGTCGCCGCACAGCAACCGGTGCTCGCCCAGAATCCACAGATCGCCGCGCCGCGAGACCGGCTCCTCGAGCGGCTCTGGCACGGCGTCCTCATCGGTGAGGCCCTCTTGAAGGTCAGGCGTCTCCGTCAACAGCGCGTTCAGCTCGTCGTCGGAGAAACCCAGCACATCCAGGTTGAACTCCTCCTCGCGCAGATCGGTGAGTAACCCGCGCAGCAACTCTTCATCCCAGCCGGCGTTCAGAGCCAGCCTGTTGTCGGCGATGATGAGCGCCCGCCGCTGCGCTTCGCTCAGGTGATCGAGCACGATCACCGGCACTTGCGCGAGACCCAGCTTGCGCGCCGCGGCCAGCCGGGCGTGGCCGGCAATGATCACACCATTGGCGGCAACGAGAAGCGGATTTGTCCAGCCGAACTCCACGATGGACGCCGCGATCTGCGCGATCTGCTCGTCCGTGTGGGTGCGCGGATTGCGGGCAAAGGGAATCAGCCGCTCGATCGGCCAGCGCTCGATCTGGAGGTCGAGGTTCACTTCTTGAGGTAGGGCGCCGCGGCGGGCGTGCCGTCGGGATTAGCGAAATGCGCCAGCACCGCCGTCACGCCCTGCACCGCCGAGAGCACCACCATGGCCCAGAACTTCTCCCGCCCAGGCAGCAAGTCCTGGGTCGCGTTGATGCCCTGCGCCACCAGCGCCAGCATCTGAATCGCAACGTTCACCGAAAATCGCATCTTGGTCAACTCCTTGAATTGAGGGATTAGCGGCCGCAGCCGCCACCAGA
>JBMFOK010000059.1:0-1592 GCA_049969655.1 Bryobacteraceae bacterium | reverse complement strand
CCAAGCATCGCGGCGTGAGCCTGGCGGCCGTGCAAAAGGCGGTCCATTCCGGCCGGATCACGCCCACCGCGGACGGCCTGATCGACAGCGACCGCGCCGATGCCGAATGGAGCGCGAAGACGCGGCCGGGGCAGCAGCGACCGAAAGCGGCGGCTGCCGTGCCAAGGGAGCCAGCCGAGGCGCCCGCCGTCGGCCTGGATTACTTTCGCGCACGTGCGATTCGCGAGAGCTACCTGGCGCGGCTGGCCAAGATCGAGTTCGAGGAGCGGACGGCGAAACTGGTGAGCCGTGACGAGGTGCAGGTGGCGGCGTTTACCAACGGCCGCACGGTCCGGGACAACCTCTTGAACATCCCCGACCGGCTGGCGGCGACGTTGGCGGCGGAAGCGGACGTCGATCGAGTCCATCACTTGCTGAGCGTCGAGATCCGGAGGGCGCTCGAGGAGCTGGCGGGTGCAAACAGCGGCTGAAGTGTATGCGGAGGCCTTCCGCGCGGGCCTGCGGCCGGATCCGGTTCTGACGGTGTCGGAGTGGGCGGACCGCTACCGGCGGCTGTCGGGCAAAGCCGCGGCCGAGCCAGGCCCGTGGCGCACGGAGCGCACTCCCTATCTGCGAGAGATTAATGGATTCGCTTTCGCCGTCGTCTCCGGTCGAACGCGTGGTCTTCATGAAAGGCTCACAGATCGGTGGCACCGAGTGCGGGAACAACTGGGTCGGCTACGTGATCCACAAGTCGCCCGGGCCGATGATGGTGGTGCAGCCCACGGTCGAGCTGGCCAAGCGCAACTCAAAGCAGCGCATCGACCCGCTGATTGAAGAGAGCGACGTGCTGCGGGAACTCGTCAAGAGCCCGCGCTCGCGCGACTCGGGCAACACGGTTCTCTCGAAGGAGTTTCCCGGCGGCGTGCTGGTGATGACCGGCGCCAACTCGGCCGTGGGCCTGCGCTCAATGGCCGTGCGGTATCTGTTTCTGGATGAGATCGACGCCTATCCGGGCGACGTCGACGGCGAGGGCGATCCAATCCACCTGGCCTTCGCGCGCACGCGGACGTTTTCGCGCCGCAAGGTGTTCCTGTGCTCGACGCCGCTCATTACGGGCTTGAGCCGGATCGAGGCGGCATTCGCCGAGAGCGACCAGCGGCGCTATTGGGTGCCGTGCCCGCATTGCGGCGAGTTCCAGGTGCTCCAGTTCGAACGGCTCCGCTGGCCCAAGGGCGAGCCGCGCAAGGCGGCCTACCACTGCATCGCCTGCGAGCAAGCCATCTTCAATCACCAGAAGAACACGATGCTTGCCCGCGGCGAGTGGCGGCCCGAGGCCGCCGGCGACGGCCGCACGCGCGGCTATCATCTGTCGAGCCTGTACAGTCCGGTGGGGTGGTACTCGTGGGAGCGCGCGGCTGAGGACTGGGAGAAAGCGCAGAAGGATGTCGAGCGGCTGAAGTCGTTCGTCAACCTCGTGCTGGGCGAGTCGTGGCAAGAACGCGGCGACGCGCCCGACTGGCAGCCTCTTTATGACCGGCGCGAGGACTACGTCATCGGCACTGTGCCGCAGGGCGGGCTGTTTCTCACCGCCGGCGCCGATGTGCAGCGGG
>JBMFOK010000058.1:0-1937 GCA_049969655.1 Bryobacteraceae bacterium | reverse complement strand
TGGCCGCCTGGATGGTTTCAGACATTGTTGTGCCTCCTTTCGTGAACTTGGGTCTCGATAACGACTCGGTCATCGCGGCCAGGGCGTCGCGGAACGTGCCGACACGGTCGGCGAAGCCTTGCGCGACGCTCTCCTCGCCGTAAAGCACACCCGCTTGCGTGCCGCGCACACTCGCGGCGCTCAGGCTCCGGCGCCGGGCCACGGCATCGACAAACATGCCGTAGAGGCGGTCAACCTCGGACACGAGCACCGAACGGGCGCCTTCGGAAAGCGGCTCGTGCGGGTTGAAATCGTTCTTGCGGTCTCCGGCGAAGATGGTCGTGTAGCGGAGGCCGTTGGCTGCGTCCCAGCCGCTCTGATCGAGGTGCATGGCGATGATGCCCACCGGGCCGACGCCTCCCGTGCGCCCCAAGCGCTGCGCGCATGAGATTCCGCCAATAGCCCATCAAAAACCTTTGGTCGTGTAGGTCCGGATCACGCGCGAGCGGGGCTGGGCCGGATCGGCCGCCGCCATGGCGGCCTTCACTTCGGCGATCGCCTTCTTGAGCTCATCCACGCTCCGGTATTCGAGGCTTCGGCCCTCGAAGGTGACGCGCAGAGTGCCGCTGGCGAGCGCCGCTTCGAGCGCTTCGAGTTGAGTTTGCGAGTAGGCCATGGGTCAACTTGCCGGAAAGCGATCATTTTGAAAGGCAGGAGTGATCAATCTGGTAGACTTGAGATCGAAATCGATCGACTCGATGCCCACGATTGCGCGCCTTGGCCCTTATCGCATATTCTTTTTCAGCAACGAGGGCGGCGAACCACCACATGTTCACATTCAGCGTGAACGGGCCTTGGCAAAATTCTGGTTGGGGCCAGTCGCACTAGCTGATGCCAGCGGATTCTCGGCCCGTGAGTTGCGCGAGTTGGCACGCCTGGTCGAAGATCATGGAGAGGAGTGGCTGAGGGCTTGGCATGAGTACTTCGAGCGTTGAAACACATCCCCGTGCCCATGACGTTCAGGTCACCGACGACGAGTTGATCGTCTTGCTGGCTGATGGCCGCCGCCTTGCCGTCCCCATCGCTTGGTTTCCGCGGCTGTTAAATGCCACTGAGTCTCAACGCCGGAATTTCGAGCTTCTCGGCGATGGCCTCGGCATCCACTGGCCCGAGATCGATGAAGACATCAGTGTTGCCGGTCTCCTGCGGGGCACGGGCGCGCCCCAGAAATAGATCTTCCCGCTATCGAGCCATGTAGGGCGAGCGCACCACCATTCGCCGCGCGGGACGAGCAGACTGCAGCGGAGCCGCCGGATCAGCCTCTACCCCGGGTCGGGGCAAGCTCTCCTCCAGATCCCGCCAATGTTTCTCCGTGAAGCGGTCGATGCCGTAAATCGACGCCGCCGCGCGGGCATACACCCGGCAGTCGAGCGCTTCATTGCGCCGGTTGGGCGCCACCACCCAGTGACCTTTGACCAGGCTCTCCGCGGTCAACTGCCGGAAATACTCTTCTTCGTACCGCGGGAAGTGGCAGTAGCCTGCCGGAAAAGGCTCGCCGCTTTCTTTCGTGGGCGGCGCCAGACGCAGGCGACTGTAGAGTTCGGATTTCGCCACCGGCGTGCCGAGCATCCACAGCCGTGTCCCGCGCCGTCGGCTCGCATCCACGGGCGAAGCGCCCAGAATCAGCCGGTCGGTGCGCGCCGTGCCTTTCACGGCCACGGCGGTCTTGGGATGCGCCGCCCGCGCGCCAGCCGGCCCCCAGGAAGCCTGCGGATGCCCGCGCACCCAGTCGTAGGTGATGCGCGGGTTGAAGCCCGAGTCGACACAAAGCACCCGGATCGGCATCCGCATGCCGCATGCGTGCGGAAACTCCTCATCGAGCAGCGCGTCCAGTTGCCGCCAGACATCGGCCCGCGCCGTGTCGCCCACGAGCACGCGGTAGTCGACCGACCACGACT
>JBMFOK010000057.1:0-2139 GCA_049969655.1 Bryobacteraceae bacterium | reverse complement strand
GTAGCGTTCCGTCAGCAGTGTGAGATCCACTGGGCATCATAGCTGACCCTGTTTGGTTCCGGCTATGCCGGGTTAGGCTTATTTGGCTTAGAAGCGAATCGTCGCGCCTAACCGGAAGGTACGCATCTGCCGGGGTCCGTAGACGTAGCTGGAATCGCGTCTCGGCCCCCGGTCGAGGTCGCTTTGGAAGGTGTCAAGTACATTATCCAGACCTCCGTAAACGCGGAGTTCACGTTTGCCCCGGTGGCCGGACCGCAGCGGAAAGGTGCGTGCTGCTCTGAGATTCCACACGGCGAACGAAGGGCTCTCCTCCAGGCGGTCGTCTGGAATATAACCAGCGTAGTGTGGAACGATCATCGGCCCGGTGAACTCGGCATCCACATAGATGGTCAGATCCTTTGGCAGTGAGATGTCCGCGCCGGCGAAGCCGTAGCGGGCGGGGGTCCGAAAATAGCGCAGGCTCCCGAAATCGGGTTCGGGCTGGCGGTAGCGGGCCAACTGAAATGTCGCCCCGCCGCGCAACGAAACGTGGCGTTCGACGCGCCAGCCCAGGTCGATTTCCGCTCCCCGCAAATAGGAACCAGGGGCGTTCACTCGCAGAAACCTGCGAAAGTCCTGCCCCGGCGAGTCTGCCTCGGTCAGCACGTGCACGTCGTTGAGCCTGGTCCAGAAAAAATTGACGCCGGCCTGAAAAGGCAACCCGCGCAGGGTCCCGAGATAGTCGAGCGAGCCAGTCCCGCTGAGGGACTTCTCTTCTCTCAGATTCGGCGCGTTTTGGATGACAAAGCCCTCACCGCCTACTGCCGCCACGTGCAGATCCTCATCGAAGATCGTGGGCGCCCGGAACCCAGTGGAAACTCCGAAGCGCAGGTTCCAATTGTCGCCCAGGCCGATCCGCACGTTTCCGCGAGGGCTGAGGACCCAATGATCCAGAGTGTTAGACTTGTCGGCGCGAAGACCCGCTACAACCGTTACACGAGGGCGCAAGCGGTATTCATCCTGAAAATACAGGCCGCTGTTGCGGAAGACGCTGTCGAAGTGACGCTGGTACGCAGGGATATTGTCCTGAACTCGCTCCCGCATGATTTGCAAACCGCCCATCAGCATGTGTGGTCCGGCTTGATGAGCGATTTGAGCATCCGTCGCCAGCAACGGGTTCCGGGTGTGCCCGTAAGCATTCGGATCGAAATTGGTGCCGTAGTAGGTGTCGCGCTCGAGATAGCTTGTGCTGGCAGCCAAGGAATAGAACGTGGCGCCCGACAGCGAGTGGTTCCAGCGGACAAAACCGCCCGAACGCGCCGTGTCGATCATTTCGGTGATCCAGGTCTGGTCCGGTCTCAGATCGAGATGGTCGCCGCCCCGGCGGAACTCACTGAGAGTGTTGCCACCAAAGACGAGGCGGCCTCTTCCATCCAGGAAGCGCCGGAAAAGGGTTGCTCCGCCGGACAGGTCCTTTCGCTCCGGGCGGTCGCTGAAACCGTCCCGGTCCCGGTCGATGGGTGCGGTCCGGACGCCGCGGAAGTAGTAATCCGCCGCGAAGGATCCGGGCAGTTTCTCCGCCTGTCCCATGAAACCCACCGATTCGGCCGGACGCCCGTACTGCCAGCCGGTCTCACTGGTGAACAGTAAGGCGTCGGAGCGCGGCTCGCGCCGAATCAGATTGATCACTCCCCCGACCGCATTCGACCCGTACAGAGCGGACGCCCCGCCCTTGACCACCTCAATCGACTCCACAAACTCCGTCGGAATCTGGTCCAGCGCGTAAACCATGGCCACGCTCGACATCGTTGGCAGGCCATCCTCAAGGATCTGGGTGTACTTGCTTTCAAGACCGTTCAACCGCACTCCGGTGACCCCACAGTTCTGGCAGTTGTTCTCCACGCGCACCCCCGTGATCGTGGCGGTCAAAGCGTCGGCAAGATTGACGGCCGCCTTGCGCTCACAGATGTCACGAGTGGTCAGCACGTCGGTTCGCACCGGAGCATCCACCTGCAAGTGCTCGGTTCGCGTGCCGGTGACGACTACTGTTTCGGTAACGATCTTCTTGGCTATAAGTTGGATCTCGATACGCACCGAAGTCCCCGGAGAAATCATCGCGGTGATCGGGCGGCTCGGGTAAAAACCAGGGGCCGAAGCTAC
>JBMFOK010000056.1:0-2670 GCA_049969655.1 Bryobacteraceae bacterium | reverse complement strand
GAGGCCGGGCTGCGCCAGGAGGGCGCGTTCCGGTTGACGCGGGCGGCAACAGGGCGCGGGCGGGATGCCTCGAATGGATCCCGCGCGCCCGCCGCCAGATTGGCCCGCCGAACCTTGCAGACCAGCTCCACTCGCATTGAGGCCGCAGTGTCTCTGCACTCAGAACCGGCCGCCGTTAGTGCGCGCCCCGGCCGAGCAGCACATGCGGAATCGTGCGGAGGACGATCTCGAGGTCGAGCGTCAGGCTCCAGCGGTCGATGTATTCGAGGTCGAGCCGCATCCACTCGTCAAAGTCCACCTCGTCGCGACCGGCAAGCGTCCAAAGGCAGGTCAATCCGGGCCGCATCCGCAGCCGCCGGCGCTGCCAGCGCTCATAGCGCTCCACCTCTTCGGGCACGGGCGGGCGCGGTCCGACGATCGACATTTCTCCCTTGAGCACATTCCACAGCTGCGGCAGTTCGTCGAGCGAGAACTTGCGCAACCAGCGCCCCAGGGGCGTCAGGCGCGGGTCGTTCGGGATCTTGAAAGCCGTCTTCTTCACGTTGAGGTGGGCGACTTCCGCCTTGCGCTTTTCGGCATCGGCCACCATGGTGCGGAACTTGTACAGCGTGAAGCGCCGCCCGTTCAGGCCGCACCGGGTCTGGCGGAAGATGGCCGGGCCCGGACTGGTGAGCCGGATCAGCAGCGCAATGGCCAGCATCAGCGGCCAGAGCACCAGCAGGGCGGCGGCCGACAGGATCACGTCCAGACCGCGTTTGATGACCAGCCGGAAATCGTCGTGGGGCGCGCCGGAGAAGGTGAGCAGCGGCTCCGTGCCCAGATGCTCCAGGTCGACGCGGCCTCGCACGTGCGGCAGAAACCCGACGTGGAGCCGCGTCCGGACGCCTTCTTCCTCGCAAAGCAGCAGCAGGTCTTCGAGCTGCGCCAGCTGACGCGAATCGACTGCAAACAGCAGCTCATCGACGACCCGCGTCTCGAGCAGCCGCGGCAGCTCCCTCCACGAATGGACCGGGTAAGGCCGGGACAGGCTCACCTGGCCGGGTTCTTCCGAAAGGAAGCCCGCCAGCTCCAGGCCGAACTCGCGGCTCTGCTCGACCAGCCGCCCCAGGCGCAGGGCCGTTTCGCCAGTGCCGCCGATGTAGACATAGCGGCGCGCTGCCGCCGCCCCGGCCCGGCGCCGCTGGATCCAGCCAAGCCACAGCCGGAAAGCGGTCTGGCCGAGCAATGCATACACGGTCCACAGGGCAAGGAAGGGACGGCTGAGATCGAGCTTCTGGATGTATTCGAGGATCACCAGCCCGGTCACCGCTGCGGCGCTCTGTTGCGCCGCCTTGAGGAAGATCCGGGAGGCGGGGGCGGCCAGGATTTCGTCGTAGACCTTGAGCCAGAGCCCGGCCAGCGGCCAGGCTGCCAGGCCGGCCACCAGGAGCAGGGCGCGAATCGGCGCGGAAAGGAAAAAAAGGCGTTCCAGGGGGAGGTGAGTGCGGGTCGTGTAGGCGGCCTCGAAGGCGGCCCAGACGAGGAGCAGGTCCGCAAGTATCAGGAACGGGCGGAGTTTTTCCTGCTGCCGGGTAAACACGTGCCGCCCAAGAGCATACCACGGCAGCCGCTGGGACGGGGCTGGCAGAAAAAATGCTGGGGTGATGTTGCGCGCCGATTGCCGACAGTGCTAGAGTTGTCTCTGGAGACGGACGCGAGGACGTCACCCGGACGAGAGAAACGAAAAAGGGCTTGCAAAGGTGAGCCTGGTTTGGTAGTCTGGGTGATGGGCGCTGGATGCCGAGGCCAAACGCGGAAGCGAAAGGCCGAAGACGGCAGCAGCGAGTGAAGTCCTCAACGGGTCTCAAAGTTTCCCAAGTTTTTGGCTGAGACTTGGCCTTGCCCCTGGATCGACGGGGGTCAGCCGAGTGCGCGCCAAATCGCCTTTCGAGGCCGGCAGTTGGTTGCTCTTCGAAGAGATCGGCAACCGCTGTCCAGATCTTTGAAAATCTGGTTGAACGCGAAGTTAATTCCGTTTCAGTCTTGAGTCAAAAACGGGGCGAACAGACTCACATGGTTTTTCCATGAGAGTTTGATCCCGGCTCAGAATCAACGCTGGCGGCGCGCTTAACACATGCAAGTCGCACGAGAAAGGGGAGCAATCCCTGAGTAAAGTGGCGCACGGGTGAGTAACACGTGGGTCATCCACCTCCTAGTGGGGAATAACCCTGGGAAACCGGGGCTAATACCGCATACGTCCGAGAGGAGAAAGCCGAAAGGCGCTGGGAGAGGAGCCCGCGGCCGATTAGCTAGTTGGTGAGGTAATGGCTCACCAAGGCGACGATCGGTAGCCGGCCTGAGAGGGCACACGGCCACACTGGCACTGAAACACGGGCCAGACTCCTACGGGAGGCAGCAGTGGGGAATCTTGCACAATGGGGGAAACCCTGATGCAGCGACGCCGCGTGAGCGATGAAGCCCTTCGGGGTGTAAAGCTCTTTCGGCAGGGACGATAATGACGGTACCTGCAGAAGAAGCTGCGGCTAACTACGTGCCAGCAGCCGCGGTAATACGTAGGCAGCGAGCGTTGTTCGGAATTACTGGGCGTAAAGCGTGCGTAGGCGGTTGGCTAAGTTCGGTGTGAAATCTCCCGGCTCAACTGGGAGGGTGCGCCGAAAACTGGCCGGCTAG
>JBMFOK010000055.1:0-2995 GCA_049969655.1 Bryobacteraceae bacterium | reverse complement strand
CCATTTTCTCCTGGGTCAAGCCGAGCCGATGGCGCAGCTCTCTTACCAGTTCGGCTGTTCCGCCGTGTTTATTCACGATGCGCCCCCCGGCCAGCAGTGTTGTCGAGTCCAATTCATGTTCATAATGGATGATAAGTCACAAGCTATATCAAGTCCGGACGGCCATGTCAAGTGCGTTGTCCGGCTTGAAAACGGAGGATCTGATCCTGCCAAGCCACCGAGCGAGCGATGACCCTGAGATCGTGCTCAGGGGTCCGCAGCCGCACCTGCGTGGCACCGTCCAGAAACAGCAACGCCTCCTGAATCTGCGGCGCCAGGTTCAGCAGGTTCATGATCTGGGTGATCCGGGCGCGGGTGACGTGGCCCAAGCGGGCCAGCTCGGCGTAGTCGCGCACTTCTCCGCGGCGGATCAGCTCGTCGAACTTGATAGCCAACGCCATCAGGCGGATGATGCGCGGGATGCGGGGCGCGGGCGAAAGGGAAGTTTCACTGGCGCGCCGGAGGCGGCGAGGGAGCCTTGTTGGCGCGATGGGGACTTCGATCTCACGGTTCATGACCTCGCTTCTCCCGTACACAGCTCCTTGATGCCAGACGACTTGAAGCTCACCCGCACCTTGCCGGTGCGGCCGTCGTAACCGACCTTCTCGACCAGCTGCCGCACGAACCGGATCTGCTCCTCCAAAATCAGAACCTGCCAGAGCCGGTCGAAGCCGCCCGCCTCAGCGCGCAAAGCCTTCTCGTCCAGGCGGAGCTTCTCCAGGCGGAGGATCTCTTTGCGGACCTCCGCGGTCCTGGCCTCGCCAGCGGCAATCTGCGCGCGCAAGGCGGCCTGGCGCTCCGGCTCGGGTTCCCGCATCCGGGCCATCTGCGACTTCCAGTTCTTGACCCTGGCGTTGAGCTCCTGAAGCTCCTCGCGCAGCCGCGCGAGTTGCTCGGCCACTCGCTTGCGGGCAGCGCGGGCGCAGCCCTCGATCGCCTCGGGGGCTGCGGCGAAAAGGCGGATGCTTTCGATGACCGCCTCCTCGACGGCCGGCGCGGAGACGGCGCGGGTCGTGCAGTAGCCGTCGGTGCGCTGGGTCGAGCGGACGCAGATGTAGTAGCGGTACTGGCGGTGGCCGTTGGTCGAGTAGGTCGGATACATCGCCGCCCCGCACGAGGCGCAGTAGAGCAGACCGCGCAACAGGGCCTCGGTCCGCCGCCGGTGAGGGCTGTCGCGCGCGGGCGCGTTCTGCTTGAGCTTCTCCTGGACCAGCTCGAAGCTCTGCTCGTCGATGATCGGCTCATGTTCGGCCCGGTGCAGCTCGCCGTCGGCCCGCACGCGGCCAGCGTAGAGCGGGTTGGCGAGCATCTGGTAGATGTGGCACTTCCGCAGCGCATAGCCGCCTGCGGCCTTGCCCTTCTTGGTGGTCCACTGCTTGTTGCGCCAGCCCAGACGGGCGCAGCGTTCCACAATCCGGCTGACCGGCTCGCCTTCCAGATACCAGTTGAAGATCGCCCGCACGCGCTCGGCCTCCTCCGGGTTGATGAGGAGCCGGCCGCCGCGCGGGTCCAGATCGTAGCCGAGCACCAAGCGTCCGCCCGTCCACTGGCCCTTCTTGCGGGCAGCGATCTGCTTGTCGCGGGTGCGCTCGCTGATGATCTCGCGCTCGAACTGGGCGAACGACAGCAGGATGTTGAGCGTCAGCCGACCGAGTGAGGTGGTGGTGTTGAACTGCTGGGTGACGGCGACGAAGCTGGCGCCGTGTTTGTCCAGCACCTCGATGATGCGGGCAAAGTCGAACAGCGAGCGGGTCAGGCGATCCACCTTGTAGACCACCACGCAGTCCACCTTACCGGCCTCAACATCGGCCAGCAGGCGCTTCAGCGCGGGGCGGTCCATGTTGGCGCCCGTGTAGCCGCCGTCGTCGTACTGGGTGGCGAGCACGGTCCAGCCCTCACCCGCTTGGCTGCGGATGTAGGCTTCGGCGGCCTCGCGCTGGGCGTCCAGCGAGTTGAAGGCCTGGTCCAGGCCCTCCTCGGTGGACTTGCGCGTGTAGATGGCGCAGCGGACCGGCTTCGGCGGCGCTCCATTACTGGCGTTCGCCACGTTTCCCTCCGGGCCGGTGGCCCAGGCCGAAAAAGGCGAAGCCGTTCCAGGGCGTGCCGGTGGCGGCGCGCACGGCGGCGCTCAGCGAGCGGTAGACCTGGCGGTCATACTCGAAGCCGTCCTGGCGGACCAGCACCACCACGTCCTTACCCCGGAAGCGGCGGACGAGCCTGGTGCCCGGCAGCGGCAGCCGTGGATCAGCGGTGGGCGGGACGCAGGCCTCGGCGGTGCGACGCTCGTCCGGCTCGTCCTTCAGGAAGTTCTTCGGCGCCCGGATGCGCAGGTCGGCGTCGTTGGCGATCTCGAGCGCGCGGCGGCGGGCGCGCTCAGACAGGCCGCCCGAGGCGTTGGCCTGGATGCGCCAGGCAATGCGGCGGAACAGGAACTGCTTGTGGTTGGAGCGCGTCTCCTCGCCGAACACCTCGCGGTACTTGGCCTTGAGCTGCGCCGTAGTCAGGTTGCGGAGAGCCTCGATCTCTTGTCGGATTTCGTTCTCGGTCTTCATGTCGTTAACCAGCAGTCACATGAGGGCTCTCTGTCTCAGGGAAGTCAACAGGCGTGGGAAAAAGCAGGCGGACGAGTGCATCGCCCAGGATGGCGGAGACCTCACGAATGGCTTGATCGAGCGCGGCGTCGCATTCGCGCATGAGCGGTCTCCTTGTGGACCACCCACAGCCATCTCCGCCGCGCGGTCAACGCGCTGTCTGGCAGGTCTCGTTAACTATATACGCCGGAAGTGTGGAAGTTGTCCGGCTTGGGGTGGGTCGATCGTGCGCGGCTGTTAACCAACTCAGAGAATGCGGGCAGAGACCGTGAGAAACGGCCTCCGGTGGTGTGGAAGTGGCGCGCGTTTGGCGGCCCAAGCCGAACCGTGCCCGAAACAGAGAGAACGGGAAGCCGCGAAGTCCT
>JBMFOK010000054.1:0-3097 GCA_049969655.1 Bryobacteraceae bacterium | reverse complement strand
GCTCTTGATGGCGTCGGCCAGCAGGTTCCCGGCTGTCGCGCCTTTCACCATGGCGGCGGTCATGCCGTCGATCGACTGCGCCGCGCCTCGGGCGGTCTTCACCGCCGCAGCCTCCATGCTGGAGAGGCTCGAGTTGACGCTCTTGATGGACGCATTGGCCCGGTTGGCGTCGACTTCAACGACGAGTTCGAGCCTGTTATCGGCCATGATAGAGACGATTGGTCTTGTTCAGTGGTACCGCTCGTGGTACCATTCCGTTGTGGGCAATGCCGCCAAGATCCTTCAGCGTATGCGGACCAACCCGCGGGACTGGCGGATCGAGGATCTGAAGGTGGTGGCGGACAGATTTTCCATCGACTATCGTCAGCACGGCACGAGCCACGTTGTATTCCGCCATGCCGTAGCGGGTTTGCTCACGGTTCCCAGCGCTCGTCCGATCAAGCCGGTTTACATCCGGCGATTCGTGGCTTTGGTTGACATAGTGGAGGGCAAGCAATGAAAAAGAAACTCCCTCTCAATCGGTATCCGTTTCTCGTACGTCCGCTTTCCAAGGAAGAGGGAGGCGGATATTTGGTCGAGTTCCCGGACTTTCCTGGCGTCATCTCCGATGGAGAGACTCCGGAAGAGGCGATCCGCAACGGTCAGGATGCGCTTGCGGCCGCACTCATGACGATGCAAGAGTTCGGCGACCCGATTCCCAAGCCGAGTTACGGCACCTCGGCCAGCGGGCAGTGGCGGCAACGTGTCCCCCGATCCCTGCATGCCCGACTGGTGTCCCGCGCGCAGCAGGAGGGCGTGAGTCTCAACACGCTCGTCACCTCCTTGATTGCGGAAGGCCTCGGGCGAAAGGAACCCTCTCGCCGTCATCGGTGAGGTAGGTTTCGCTTCGGGCTGGACAAACATGGCGGGGAGTAGGATTGAGAAGACGTCAAGGGCAAGGGTTCCAAGGAATAGGTCCACGACCGACGCGGTTGAAATCCTCCATCGGCGGTTCTTCAGGGGGCAGCCAGAGCGCCTCAAGGCGTTGGAAGAGGCTCGGGCCGACGACGAGGTAGCCCGCAAGATCTTCGAATTGCGGAAGAAGGCCGGTCTGACGCAAGCCCAGTTGGCGAAGATGATCGGCACGACGGCATCGGTGATTTCACGCCTGGAAGACGCTGATTATGAAGGTCACTCGCTCGCGATGCTGCGCCGGATTGCATCGGCCTTAGACAAGCGAGTCGAGATTCGTTTCGTTCCGGTCCGGCGGTCTGCATGAGCAAGGGAAACGCGGCTCTGAGCAGGAATCCGACAGAGCGGTTGGGGTGACGGAAGTTGGTGTGCTGTCCAGCAGGTAGACTGAGAGGGCTTTGAGAGACTCAGACTGGACGAAGATCTTAGGCTGGCCCGGCTACCGGGTGTACCGGCACGAGGTGAATGAAAAAGAGAAGACATTGATGCTCTGGGTGCGCCGGAAGCGCGGGAATCAGGTGGTGATTTGTTCAGGCTGCGGCCGGCGTTGCAAGGAGATCCATGAAGTGGTGGAGCGGACGGCGCGCGACCTGCCCTGGAGCGGGTACCAGACGACGGTGGTGGTCGAGTTGTATCGGGTGAAGTGTCCGGAATGCGGGCCGAGGATGGAGAAGGTGGCGCAAGTGCCGGGCAAGGCGCCCTTCAGCAAGCGGTTTGAAGAGGCGGTGGGGCGGGCCTGTGAGAGCGCCGCAGCGCGGCGGGTGGCCAAGGAGTTTGGCTTGGCAGAGAGCACGGTGCGGGCCATCGACATGAGGTACTTGGAGCGGTGGAACCAGGCACGGCGCAAGCCGGCGCTGAAGCAGATGGGGGTGGACGAGCTGTTTCTGGGGAAGCGGCAGAAATTCGTGACGGTGGTGAGCAATCTGGAGTCCGGCGAGCCGGTATGGATGGGCCCGGAGCGAAAGCAGGAGACCTTGGATGAGTTCTTCCGGACGGAGTTGAGCTGGGGCCAGCGGCGGCGGATCGAGGCGGTTTGCGTAGATATGTGGACGGCCTTCAGTAATAGTGTTCGGCAGTGGGCGCCGCAGAGTGCGATCGTGTACGACAAGTTCCATGTGATGCAGCATGCCAACCAGGCGGTGGACGAGGTGAGGCGGGCGGAGTTTTTCCGGCAGGGCGGCTCCCAGCGCGCACTGGTCAAAGGCAAGCGCTGGCTGCTGCTAACGCGCTGGGTGAATCTGAGTGAGAGCAAGCAGCAGATGCTGAACAAGTTGTTCTCGCTCAACCGGCGGATCATGAAGGCCTACCTGCTCAAGGAGAGCCTGGAGCAGCTCTGGCAGCAGCCCAACGAGGAAGAAGCGCGGAAGTACTTGTGGAAGTGGATCGGTCAAATCCGCTGGCAGCGGCTGCCGGCGTTCCAGAAACTGGCCAAGATGTTGGTCGATCACATGGAGGGGTTGCTGAACTACTACAAGGCCCAGGTGCGGTTCGGGGTGGTGGAAGCCATCAACGGCAATCTCCGCTTGCTGCTGCGCCGGGGGCGAGGCTACCAAAACCTGCGCTACCTGCTGCTGAAGGCGCAGCGGTTGTCGGCCACCAAGACCGAATTCGTCGCTCTAAGAAAAGCTGCGTAGAATGGCGGGCCTGTCGAATTCCTGCGGAGAGCCAGAAACGCACAGCGAGGAACATCAGTTCACGAAATCACGTTACATTCCGTTGTTGCCCTTCTGGAGGATCTCCCGGAACACGGTCTGGTCCGTGGCCAGGTCGGGACTGTCGTTGAGAGTTGGGCGCCTGGAGTGTACGAAGTCGAGTTCAGTGATGACCAAGGGCGCACCTACGCGATGGTGGCTCTGAAGGCGGAACAACTCATGCGCCTTCATCACGAACCGGTTCATCAAGCAGCTTAGGGCCGATTCGCGTTCAGCCTTTGCCGGTCGAGTTTCTCCTGCTCTTCTTCCAGCACCACCAGCGCACGGAACTCATCGGCCCGGATCTCATCAAGGCTGATTCGGACGCCAAGCTTCAGCGCCGCGCGAAGATCGAGGGCGCGCCGGAGCAATAGACCTGCCTCCGAGGATTGCGCCGCATCGAGTTTGTCGAGTGGGCAGTGGCCACAGCGGCCGCCATCGTCGGGAGCGTCCGG
>JBMFOK010000053.1:0-3339 GCA_049969655.1 Bryobacteraceae bacterium | reverse complement strand
ACCGGGGGCGCGCTCGCCATGATAGTCATTTCAGAAGAACAATGTATTGGGGGCGTGGCGGAGAGGGAGGGATTCGATGCCGCTATCGACATAAGTTGCTGAAACAGAATCTCTTGCGAGACAACATTTTCCTCATCAATTGTTTGCGTTGAGGACAATTTTCTCTCGCGTGCCTGATTTTGGCTGCTTCGGGACACGTGGATCGACACCAAACCGACACCAGGAAACTCGCAAGTCATTCTGCTTCAGTGGGTTCGAGAAATCCGCTCGCAGCCACTGAGTTGCAGTTATCAATCGACGCAGTCTCTGTTTGCCCTATCTCGATCTGCCGCCGGGCCGGACTCGTCGCGGCCTGCACCTGTTGCCCGCCTGAGGGCCGCCATGGCAATCACACCCACGTTGACCGGGCAGGCCGAGTCGAGCGCAGGTTCCTCCAAACTCAGGCCATTCCTTCTTCACCGGCGGACGACGGTTGCGACGGAGGCTCGCCCGCAATTTGGAAGAATCAGGGGCACCGATGGTTGGAGAACTGATTGCCCGTCCACCACCGGAGCGCTCCTTGCTGCCGCGGAAGTCCGGCCAGGCGTGGGAGTACTGTTGAACAGGGGCCCCTCGGTCACCCTGAAGGGATGCCCGAAGAAGCCTTGCTTGCCCGACTCCCTCTCCCGCCCCAACCGAAGCAGGCGAGGACGGCAGAACAAATACATCGAAAGGCCGCGGGTCGGGGTTTTGAGCCGCGCCCGGCCCGGGGCACTGTTCGATGCGCGATTGCCGCGCCGGGGGGTGCCCCGGCAGGCGGGAACGGATGGCGTGTCTTTTGATTGAAACAGGATCGTTCCGAAATGGCCGGCTCTCGCACGGCGCTACGGCTGCGGATGCCCCGTCCGGCGGCCTCAGTCAGGGCGGTATTGATCCGGCAGCGGACCGCCCCGGACCAGACGCTGCTTCAGGTCGCGGGCGTGCGAGCACTGGCCGCGGTACTGGAAGCCAGGACAGCTGCAGGTGACGTCGCCGGAATCGTCGGCTTCGAGCAGGTAGCTGACGCCGGGCTTGGAGCTGCTCTGGATCCGCCAGCGGCGCGCGCGCCCTCCCGCAAGCACCTCGGCCAGCAGGCGGATGGCTTCCTCGATGCCCTCCACCGGTTGCGAAGTCTGTGGCGAGCCATCCGAAAATGCGGTGTCAGCGACGATGGCATCAGCGGCCTCGCGGAGAAGGCGCGCCGCTTCTTCCGGTGTCAGTTCGCCCGGAGACAGGTCGGCCAGCCGCGGCGACAATCGCGCCAGCGCCTGTTCGAGCTCGGCCAGCACGTCCCGCGTGGCGCCGGCTACCGGGCCGCCTTCAACGACGGCCTCCACGAGTGCGGCCTTCGTCCGCAACACGCTCGAGACGAACTCATCCAGTGTGTTCGGCGCGATCATGTACGTCACGTTCACCGTGGCCGTCTGCCCGATGCGGTAGGCGCGGTCCTCGGCCTGCCAGTGGTTGGCAGGCACCCAGTCGAGATCGTTGAAGACTACCTGTCTGGCAGCCGTCAGGTTCAGCCCCACGCCTCCGGCCAGGATGTTGGCGACGAAGACCCGGACGCGTTCGTCGTGCTGGAAGCGGTCGACCACCTGCTGCCGCTGGCGCGCCGGCGTGTCGCCGGTGAGCACAACAGCCTGCTCGCCCAACTTGGCGGCGATCTGTTGGACCGGCTCGTCGAAGCACGAAAACACGAGCACTTTCTCACCCTGCTCGACGGCGCCCTGCACCAGCTCCAGTGTGCTTGCCGTCTTGGCCACCGCCAACTGGCGGCGGGCCCGCGTCAGATGGGCCACGACCCGGAGGCGGTCCGTGGACTGCCGCGACGCCGAGCCCTCGCCCTTCAGGTTGGCCAACAGCAACGAGACCACACGCGCCGTCTCCTTGGCGCCGATGCCCGGTTTCGTCGCCACTGGAAGCCACTGCCGCAGCTTCGGCGGCAGCGACAGCACGTCGTTCTTGCTCCGGCGCAGCATCACGCCGTGCAGCTGCAGGGTCAGCTCCTCGAGATTCGACGCCCCATCCGTGACCCAGCCGTAGCCATTGTGGCGGGCATCGCAGTAACGTTTGGCAAAGGCGAGGAAGCTGCGCCCCATCGGGTGCCCCACCAGCTGCAGTAGCGGGAACAGGTCGCGCGGCCGGTTGGTCAGCGGCGTGCCCGTCAGGGCATGCAGCACGGCATCGGCCGGGGATGCTTCCACGAGCCGCCGCGCCAGGCGGCTGCGCTGGCTCGTGTGGTTCTTCAGATAGTGCGCCTCGTCAAAGATGAGCGTGCGCCAGCCGACACGGACCAGAGGATCGATGTAGCGCGGCAGCAGATCGTAGTTGATCACTGTCCAGATACCCTCGCCCGCCCGCAACGGTTGCCCGCCCTGGACCACCTCGACGCGGGCTCCGGGGGCAACGAGGCCGATCTCGCGTGCCCAGTTCAGTTTCACCGAGGCCGGACAGACGACCAGCCACGGCCCTTCGGGAGCCGCATGCCGGGCCGCGACAATGGACTGCCGCGTCTTGCCGAGACCCATGTCATCGGCCAGGATGGCGCGCCGGCGGCCAAGCAGAAAGGCGATACCTTCCACCTGGTGGGGGAACAGACCGTCAGCAAGCTGGCGTGCCTGCTGCAATATAGTGGCATCCTGATTGAGCTTCGTCATGGCCGTCGCTCTCCTGCTGTACAGTTCCAGTTTTGCTGAGGCAGAGGCTCATGGATTGAGCCTGCCGCACGAATTCCCTCGCCAGATGGAGAGACGCCCGGCCCCGTCGCCCTGAAGCGCCGAAACATGTGGCGTTGAGAATGTTTAGTCCTGATTCCAAAGGCGCCGTGCCATCTTCGAGGACTCCCGCCCCCTGTATCTCACTCGGTCTCCTGAACCGCTTTTCGAGTGATCGTCATGCGGCGGGCTCGAGGCAGGCGGAACCTGGTGAGCCTGCCGCGGAGAGTGGAAGTGGAGCCGATCCACCAGCCACTGCTCGTTGTAGCGCTGGCGGAACTCTTCGAGCGCTTCGGCCAGTTCCTCCAGGGTCTCGAAGTGCCGCACCCAGAGAAGCTCCTCCTTGAGGGTGCGGAAGAAACGTTCGATACAGCCGTTCCCTTCGGGTTCGCGCAGGAAAGCGGGTGAGGACTCCATGCCGTCTCCCGCTCTACGATTTCCTTGGATACCGATGCGCGATAAAAGATTTACTGCCTGCCTATTGTCCTTGTATGGTGTTGATATACAATGATCTAGTTGTTTCGACAAGCTTACTAGAAGGCTCCATTAGGAACGATTTTGACTACTTTGCCGGCCGACCGCCATGGCAAGAGAGGAGCCCGGCGCC
>JBMFOK010000052.1:0-3583 GCA_049969655.1 Bryobacteraceae bacterium | reverse complement strand
GCTCGACGCTGGGTCTCGTCAAGGTGATCCAGCACGATCACCGGAACGTCGGTCATCCCGAGCTTCCGGGCGGCCATCACGCGCGCATGGCCCGCGATGATGACGCCATCAGCTCCGACCAGCACAGGATTGACGAAGCCGAACTCAGCGATCGAGGCCGCAATCTGGGCCACCTGCTCCTCGGTGTGGGTGCGCGGATTCCTGGCGTAGGCAATAAGCCGATCCAGCGGCCAGCGCTCGATGTGGAGGTCGGGTTTCACTTCTTGATGTAGGGCGCTTGAGCCGGCGTGCCGTCGGGATTGGCGAAGTGGGCAAGCACGGCCGTGAGGCCCTGCACGGCCGACAGCCCGACCATGGCCCAGAACTTGCCGCGCCCGGGCAGCAGGTCGATCGAGGCGTTCAAGCCCTGCGCCACGAGCGCCAGCATCTGAATCGCAACGTTGACAGAGAATCTCATCTTCGTCAGCTCCTCCCATTGGTTGATGAGCGGCCGCAGCCGCCACCAGAGCCGCAGTTCGCGAATCATCAGCAATGACTGGTAGCGGAGGCGGGAATCGAACCCGCGGCCTTCGGATTATGAGTCCGCCGCGCTGCCACTGCGCCACTCCGCATCGGAATTCGAGTCGTGAAAATGCGGGGCGGCCCGGCACGGGGATGCCCAGCCGCCCCTTCCATGCGCCCGGAGGAGAAAGACTACTTGCGGCCAGCCAGCGTATCCGCCACTGCCGCGGCGACCACCGCGCCGATGGCCTTGAGCGACACGTCGTCGATCGCCACCGCCCGCGCGGTCAGCGTATCGCCCGCGCCGGCCTGCACAGGATTCCATTGGCCGTCGATGGCGATGTCGCCGTGGCGCACGGCCTGCTTCGACACGAGATTCGCCGTCTCGACCGCGTTCTGGAGCGCCTGCGAGGCAATCTGATTTACGCGCGTCTGCTCGACGAGCGCCTGCCGCGCGGCCTGGATGTCCAGATCCTGGTAGACGTCGTAGGTCCGCTTGATGTTGGCGAACGTCACGCGCTGGTTCTCGCTGTGGGCGGCCCCGGCGGTGGCGCTCGTGTTCTTGAACGATTCGTCCGTCCCGGTCTCGAACTCGCGTTCGGCCTGGTTCGGCGTGGCAACTTCAGGCATAATGATTCACTCCTTCACGTGTTGGATTGAAATGGTTTGCCCGTCACGGCGTGTACGGGCGTGAGCTTCAAGGTCTCCTGCATTCGGCGCAGAATCACGTCGCAGTAGGCCGGGCTGATCTCAACGCCGTAGCCTGCGCGGTCGAGCAGACCGGCGGCAACCAGCGTCGTGCCGCTACCAGCAAACGGATCGAAGATCACGTCGCCGGCATCCGAGAATGCCTTGATGAAGAACTCCGGGATCGCGCGCGGAAACAGCGCCGAGTGGCTCCCTTGCGAGGATTCGGTCTTCGCCTCGATCACATTCGACGGCCGCGCCAGACCGCCGTGCCGGCCTTCGAGATCGTTCGCGTTGCGGCGCGTCGTCTGCCAGGCGGCGTGGTTCTTGCCCTTGTCGGCCGCCGCGCCGCGCGGGCCTGTCCCCAGGAGTCCGCTGCCCGAGGTCGACTTCGGATTGTCGGGCGAGTAATCGAAGCAGTCGTCGGACCAGTGGGCCACCTCGCGCGGCCGGAACTTGATCTTGCGCTCGCGCGAGAAGTGGTAGATCGGCTCCCAGCCGTTCTTGAAGCGGTTTGACCAACCGCCCGGCACGCCGTCGTCGGTCTTGCGCCAGCAGAACTCATCGACAAACCGCCAGCCCCACTGCCGCTTGTGGGCGAGCACCAGATCCATCACATAGGTGTGCCGCTCTCCTTCCTCGGCGTGGGCTTTGATGTTCAAGAAGTACGAGCCGTCCGTCGCGAGCACCGATTCGATCGCCGCGGCCACATCCTTGAACCAGGCGACGTATTTCCCCGGCGGTATCGGCGTGAAGCCGCTCGCTGGATCGTACTGGCGCTGTGTGGCGTAGGGCGGCGAGGTGATCACCACGTTCGCTTTGCGATCCTCGAACAAGCGCGCGATGAGGCCGCGATCGCGGCAGTCTCCGCAGATGAGGCGATGCGGCCCGATCAGCCACAGGTCGCCCGGTTGTGTGATCGCCTTGACCGGCGGCTCCGGAACGGCGTCAGCAATTTCCTCGGCTTCGGCCTCCGTGTCCCGCTCGAGCGACGCGAGGAAGTCATCAATCTCTTTCGAGTCGAACCCGGCGAGCGTCGCGTCGAAACCCGCGTCCGCCAGCTCTTTCAACTCAAGGGCCAGTAGTTCACTGTCCCAGCCGGCCAGCTCCGACAGCCGGTTGTCAGCCAGCAAGTAGGCTCGACGCTGGGTCTCGTCAAGGTGATCCAGCACGATCACCGGCACTTCGGCCAAGCCCAGTTTCTTGGCCGCCAGCAGCCGTCCGTGCCCAGCGATGATGCCGTCGCGCGAGTCCACCAGAATCGGATTGCAGAAGCCGAACTCCGCAATCGAGGCTGCGATCTGCGTCACCTGCTCCTCGGAATGCGTCCTCGGGTTTCGTTGGTAGGGCGCCAGCCGCTCGAGTGGCCACAACTCGATGCGCCGCGCCATCGCTGGCGTCACGCGATCAACTGGCATAGCTCGGAACCCAGATCCAGTAGGCGACAATCAACCCTTCGCCCGCCGTGTTGGCGTCGAGGTAGTAGTCCGACGGCCGCAGCTCGCCGGCGGCCGATTCGAGTACCAACTCGTCGGCCACGCCACCGCCCGCGCCCGTGGGCCAGAACTCTTTCACCACGCCCGCCCCGGTGGCCTTATTCATCCCCTGGACGCCGAGGAACACCCGGCCCGTCTCGCCGATGACGACGGCGAACCGGATCCGGTGGGCGCGGATCGACGTGTCGGAGGTCACCCGGACGGGCGTTCCCGGCGTCGGGACCGCGATCCTTCCCAACGATCGCGGCTGGAGGGAGGGAGAATCAGCCATGGTCTTGCGTTTGACTCAGAGAACGAGGTGACCACCGACAACCGCGGAAGACGACAACCAGCCGCTCGCCCTCGGGCGGCGACGCAACCAGAACAGCCCGGATCTCTTTGGCGACAAAGCGACAGCAGCCGGCGCACAGGGCGAGGTGGACATAGGTGACAACCCGAGTGACCACCTTTTTTCCGCCTTGACGCAAGCGAAATTGTGCAACCCAACCACCGGCCGCCGCGCCGCGCGAGGAGGGACCCAGACGTGCCTCGCATCTTCGGAATTTCCGAAGATGGCTCACGCCCGCGCCAGACAATCGGTCACCACCTGCAAGAAGATGGGCCGCACCTCGTCGGGCGCGTAGTTCGTGCCCCAGCGCGCGCCGCCGAGCCGCTTCAAGTCCCAACAGAAGCCATGCTCGAGGCGGTCTTTGAAGCTGTACCGCGTGCCCAGGTACGCCGTCCGCGGCATCGGCGCCTCACCGGGCCGGACAAACAGGATCGCCCGGTTGATGTGTCCCTTGCGATGTCGCACGACGCGTGCGACGAGCCCTGCCGCCTGGAGGCGGGCGAGGCCCCGCTCGGTGACGTGATCGTAGATCCGGCCGTCGGCGCGATAGACGGGAATGGTCGCCTTCATG
>JBMFOK010000051.1:0-3772 GCA_049969655.1 Bryobacteraceae bacterium | reverse complement strand
GCTCCCAGGGACGGTGCTCGTTGGCATAGGCCAGGGTTGAGCGCTTCGGCGGCTCGCTGACCCCCAGGTGTCGCAGTTTCCCCTCGCAGGCTGCCAACCCGCCGGTGATCTCACGCAGGCTCTGGGCATGGCCCAGTTGGCAAAACAGCATGGCGATCAACTGGGTCCAACTGCTGAATCCGCGGGCATGCCGCTCGGCTTGGTGCTCCCGCACTCTGGCCTCAAAAGCCAGGCGCGGGATGAAATGCAAAATCTGGCTAAAAATGCTGGATACTCGATTCATGGCGGAAGTCTCCGTGTAGTTGAAGTTCTGGTTCTCGCCGAACGCAGACTCCTACTACCGTAGCTTCCGCCTCCTCCGCTCAGCCACTACCTGCGGGTGGCACCGAGGCTAATTTGGACGAGAGTGATCACCGACATTCTAGCCGGAAACATCCTTGTGCCTTTCTGTTTTTTTAGTCTCGGCGCCGCCAGGCCATCTCCCAACTTAGCGACAAGGGGTGGCCCTTCTGGGGTTCCTACGCCTCCGCTACGCTTCGGCTCCGGAACCCCAGAAGGCAGCCAACGCTGGAGGAACTGTTTCAGTTCCTCCCATCTGCGCACAGTGACAATCCTCAGCCGAGGTGGGTCACCATGTGCCTGGAGAGGAAATGGGCAAGCGCCAGCCCCTTGCCATCCCCCAGTTTTTGCTGAAACGTCAACCCTCAGGTGAATCTGGGAGAGCCTGCCGACCGACCTCTGGCATCCCCCAGTTTTGCGGCTGGGTGGGTGCTCCCTCGACGGCGGGGACAGGCTCGGGTCTTGGCAGGGGGCTGAGCGCGTCATTGTCGGGCCATGACAGGAGTCGGATCGAGTCGGAGTTCTGATGTTGGCTGCTGGTCCGGCGGGCAGAAGGCGAGGGCAAATCTGATGGGGCAATGCTGCGGCTGCTCTCCGCTGACAGAGAGGCGTGCGAAGGAGAGCGGGGGTGACCACGCTGGTTAGGGAGGGAAGACCGGCGCAAGGCGCACGCCGCGGCCGTCGATGAGCCGGCTCAGGATCTGCGTCAAGCGTTCCAAGGCTTGGCTTTGCCGGCGCGGGTCCGACAGCCAGTACAGGGCGATCGACAGGACGCTGAGCACTTTGCAGGTGCCATGGCGGGGGCGGCGCCGCTGGGACTCGGACCACGGCCGCAGTTGTTGTGCGAGCGGATCTTCGCCGAGCAGCAATGTGATCAGGTAGGCCATGGTGAGGGCCATCAGGAGGCGGAGCAAGCGCTCCGGAGGGCTGCTCGCCGCCGCCGGCACGCTGCCCGCCGGCACCACCGAGAACGTCCGGCTCAGCGTGCTCAGCATCCTCCTCCGCGCCTGTGGTCTCCCGACGCAGTATCCCCAGGCCCAGTTTCACCTGTGGCTCGAAGAGCGCGGGCTGCTCGCCAAGGTGAAGGGCGCCGTCGAGGCTGCGGGCAAGACCTGGACGCAGGAGCTCAACAACCTCTACGTCAGCCCGCTCATCGCCAAAGCCCTCCGCGCCGCCGATCCCGACTTCGCCACCAGCGACGCAGCCGCCCGGGAACTCCTGAAAACCCAGTTCCCGCTGCGCACCGCCGACCTCACCACCGAAGAGTTCCTCGCGATGTTCAAGCGGGTGCTGCGCCGAGCCGGCAGGGACGGCCAACTGCCCTGCACCCTCCTGATCCTCGACGAAACCCAGCAGTACATCGGTGAATCGGAGACCCGCTCCACGCTGATCACCGAGATCGCCGAAGCTGTCTGCAAGCAACTCGACAGCCAGGTCATGCTCGTCGCCGCCGGCCAGTCCGCGCTGACCGGCGTCAAGCTCCTCCACAAGCTGCTCGACCGCTTCACCATCCGCATTCAGCTTTCCGACACCGACGTCGAGGCAGTCACCCGCAAGGTGCTCCTCCGCAAGCGGCCAGATGCCGTTCAACCCATCGCTGAACTGCTCGAGACCCACGCCGGCGAAATCTCGCGCCAGCTTCAGGGCACGGCGATCGGCGAGCGCCAGGAAGACAAGGCCATCATCGTCGAAGACTATCCGCTGCTTCCCGTCCGGCGTCGTTTCTGGGAGCACTGCTTCCGCCAGGTGGACACCGCCGGCACCCAAAGCCAGCTCCGCTCTCAGTTGCGGATCATCCACGACTGCCTGGCCCGGCTCTCCGGCGACCCCCTCGGCCGCCTGATTCCCGGCGACGATCTCTATGAGGCCCTCGCCCCCGAAATGGTCACCACCGGCGCGCTGCCGCGTGAGATCAACGAGCGCATTGTCGCCCTCGGCCGCACCGGCAAGCCCGAAGATCGCCTCCGCCAGCGCATCTGCGGCCTGGTCTTCCTCATCGGCCAGTTGCCCCGCGAAGCCGGCGCCGACATCGGCGTCCGCGCGACCAAGGAACACATCGCCGATCTCATGGTGGACGACCTCGCCGCCGATAACGGCAAGCTCCGCGCCGAGGTCGCCCGCGTGCTCGACCAGCTCGCTGAAGAAGGCGTGCTGATGCGCGTCGGCGACGAGTTCCGCATCCAGACGGAAGAAGGCCGCAACTGGGACGACGAGTTCCGCAAGCGCGAGGCCAGGCTCAAGAACGACACTGCCTTCTTCGACGAATACCGGGACCGCTACCTCGCCGACGAAGTCGCGAAAACCGTCGCCAGGGTCAAGCTCCTCCATGGCGCGGCCAAAGTGCCGCGCTCTCTGGTGACGCACCGCACCGCCGAGCCGCCCTCCCCGGACGGCGAATCCATCCCCCTCTGGCTCCGCGACGGCTTCACCATCTCAGAAAAGGAAGTGCTCAACGCCGCGCGCGCCGCCGGCGTCACCAGCCCCGTTCTGTTCGTCTTCATCCCGCGCAAGTCCCGCGACGAACTCTTAAGCGCCATCGCCACAGAGCAGGCGGCCGAGCAAACGCTCAACGCCAAGGGCGTCCCCTCGACCCCCGAAGGCCAGCTCGCCCGCCAGAGCATGGAAAGCCGCTACCAGCTCGCCAGGCGCCAGCGGGAGCTACTGGTGGCCGAAATCGTCTCCGCGGCCAAGGTGTTTCAGGGTGGCGGCAATGAACTCCTCCAACTCACCCTGGAAGAAAAGCTCCGCACCGGTGCCGAGGCCGCACTCGCCCGTCTCTTCCCGCGCTTCAAGGAAGCTGATTTCTCGAGTTCCGCCTGGGAAGCCGCGCTCAAGCGAGCCCGCGATGGCGCCGATCAGCCATTCTCCCCGCTCGGCTATCAGGGGCCCATCGAGCAGCACCCGGTTGCGAAGCAGGTGCTCGCCACCATCGGCTCCGGCAAGACCGGCGCAGAAGTCCGCAAGGAGCTCGAGCGCTCGCCCTTCGGCTGGCCGCGCGACGCCGTCGATGCCGCGCTCATCGCGCTCCACCGCAGCCAACACGTCACCGCCACGCTGAACGGCGTCGCCGTCCCGCCCGGGCAACTCGACCAGAACAAGATTTCGAAGTCGGAGTTCCGCGTCGAAACTATCACCCTCTCGGTTCAGGACCGGCTCGCCCTGGCCGGCCTCTACAAGGAACTCGACATCACCGCCAAGCCCGGTGAGGTGGACGCGAAAGCCCCGGAATTCTTCACCGCATTGAAGAAGCTGGCCGAAGAAGCAGGAGGCGAGCCGCCCGCGCCGGCGCGCCCCAGCCTCACCGACATCGAAGACATCGAAGCCCGCGTGGGCAACGACCGTCTCGCGGCTCTCCGCGCCAAGGCCGACGATCTCAAAGCCCGCATCGCCGCCTGGAAGAAGACGCGCGACCTCATCGCCAAACGCCTGCCCG
>JBMFOK010000050.1:0-4178 GCA_049969655.1 Bryobacteraceae bacterium | reverse complement strand
AGGCGAGGGGCGTTCTCGACCGTGAGATCATGCATGTTGGCGGCGACGATCAAGTCCCACTTCTCGCGCCCGAGATCGTACTGACGGATATCGGCGAGCACGGCGTCCACTTTGAGTTGTTTTTCCGCAGCCGCTTTCTTCACCTTTTCGACCGCTACATCGGAGATGTCGATTCCCGTGACGTCCCAGCCTTGACCGGCCAGCCAAAGCGCATTGCGGCCGAGGCCCATGCCGAAGTCCAGCGCCTTGCCCGGTCGAACGCCCTTCACCGCCTGCACCAGGATAGCGCTGGGGTCTCCGGCAAGAGGTGGATTCGGCCGGCTGAAGGCTTCGTTCCAAACAGTGCGCGCATCAGCCTGCCGGCCGGGAATGCGGGTGAACACCAGAAAATGCTGGTTCGGCAGGAAGTCGTGCTGGTCCACCAGCCGGTAGCCCGCCCGGCCCATCTCGCTTTGAATTTGATCCAGAGAGAAACGGTGCGCCGCCGGCGGCCCCATGGGCGATTCCTTCGTCCAGTCGATGATGGCAACGCGAGCCTGCGGCCGCAGTGACGACTCCAGTTTCTGGAAGTAGCCAATGCGGTCGCCGATGTGGTGGTAGGTATTGACCATCAGCACCAGATCCACCGCCTCGGGCAGGTTGGGGGAGTCCTCACTGCCTTGCACGGCATGGAGCCTCTCCAGCTTTTCTTTTGCGGCGCGCTCACGGAGAAACGCGACCATCTTCGGCGCAATATCAACCGCATAAACCGTCGGCGCGGTCTCGTGGCGCGCGAGCCGGACCGAGAAGTATCCAGTGCCCGCGCCGATGTCGGCGATCTTCATGCCGGGCCGCAGATTGAGGCGCCTCAGCACTGCTTCCGGTTGTTGCCACTGCTCCCGTTCCGCACTTTCAAAACGGGCCAGATCACGCTGCGGGTCGAATTCCCGCATCATGGGCTGGGCGGAATGATGCACTTGCGATGACTGCTGAGCTGCTGAGCTGAACGCGAGGGCGAGCAGGATGAAGCTCGCAAACAACAGGGTTGGTGTCCGATAGCGCATACGTTTATAATAATCGTATGTCATCTTCTTGGCGAGCTCTACTCTCCTGCGTCGTAGTTATCTTGAACTTCTCCTCCGCCTTATTGGCCCAGCAGACCAGCGGCGCCCTGCGGGTGCGAGTACAGGATCCATCCGGCGCCGTGGTCCCCGGAGCGCGCGTAATCGTTTCGGCTGAGTTCACGGATGTAAGGCGCGACGTCCTGACCGGCAGCACGGGAGAGGCCGTCATTTCTTGGTTGCCGGCTGGCTCCTATACGGCGCGAGTGGAGGCGGACGGCTTCGGGGGCGGGGAGCGCCGGGGCTTACAGATCTCCGTCAATCAGGAGTTGCTGGTGAGTTTCACGCTGGCCGTGGCGGCACGGCAGGATGTGGTGCAAGTGGCGTCTGAAGTGAGCGAGGTCAATCTGGCCAGCGGCAGTTCGGGCCAGATCATGGAGCGGAAGGCGGTGCAAGAGTTGCCGCTAAACGGCCGGAATTTTCTGGAACTGGCTGTCTTGCAAGCTGGGGTAGCTCCGCGAGGTCCGGCGGTGACGGAATCGACGCCGGTGTTGCCGGGGCAACAAGGGTTCAGCGCCAACGGGCTGCGCCCGCAGTCGAACAATTTCCTTCTGGATGGGGCCGACAACAACGAAACCGGACTAGGAGCAGCAGCGGCAGTGCCTTCGCCAGACGCATTGCAGGAGTTCCGGATTCTGACCAACAGCTACTCGGCCGAGTTCGGACGTGGCGGAGGAGCGGTGGTGAATGTGATTACCCGATCCGGCGGCAATGAGTACCATGGCTCGGTCTACAACTTCCTTCGCAACGACGCTTTCGATGCGCGGAATTTCTTTTCACCGGATGTGCCCAACCTGACGCAGAATCAGTTTGGCGCGACCTTCGGCGGTCCTGTTCGCAAGGACAAGACTTTCATTTTTGCCGCCTACGAGGGTTTCCGGCGCAAGCAGGGGCAGACGGCGAGCGCGACGGTGCTGTCGGCCCTCGAACGGCAAGGCGACTTCCGGCAAAGCCCAGTGCGCCCACGGGATCCCGCCACAGGCCAGCCGTTTCCCGAGGGCGTGATTCCCGCCTCCCGGCTGAGTCCGATCTCGCAGAACATCTTGAAGATGATTCCGCTGCCGAACGCGGGACGCAACCAGTTGATTTCTGTCGAAGACGGCATACTTGATGCTGACCAAGTGCTAGTCCGAGGGGATCACCAACTGTCCGAACGCCAGCGGCTCCAGCTACGCTATTTCCGCCAGAGAAGTGACATCCGCAAACCCTTCACTTTTCCACCGCCCGTGAACATTCCGGGGCTGCCTTACACCGATTTTGCGACAGTGCACAATGCGCTGGCCGGGTATACCGCGACGGTCACGAACGCGATGGTTTTCGTATCGCGGCTGAGCTATGCCCGCTTTGACTCGCTCAACAACAGCCCGGACTTCCAGTTGGATCCAGCCGCGCTCGGCTTCCGGTTCCCGTTTACCGGGAAGGCCAATCTGCCGATGATCCTCCCTTCCGGTTTGACCAGTTTTGGAACCAGCACCTCAACCGACGCCCGCCGCCGGGATAACCGCTACCAGTGGCAGAACCATCTTTCCTGGCAGCGCGGCCGGCAAACGCTGAAGCTTGGCGCTGAGGTTTGGGAGAACCGGTTCAGCGTGCGCGAAGATTCCAGCGTTTATGGTTCGTTCAACTTTACCGGCGGCGTGGCTGGCAGCGCGGCGGCGGACCTGGTGCTGGGCCTGCCCAGCCGCTTTACTCAGGGCAAAGCCAGCGAGCCGGCTTATTTTCGTTCGCCGTTCTGGCAATTTTATGTGCAGGACGATATCCGCCTAACTCCGCGCCTGACCGTTAACCTGGGTCTGCGGTACGAATTCAATCAGACGCCGCGCGAACAGCAGGATCGGCTGGTAGCCTTTCGCCCAGGCGTGCAATCCCGGCGGCTGCCAGACGCCCCGGCGGGCTTGCTTCTGGAAGGAGACCCGGGCGTGGAAAGCGTCCTCCGGTCCACGCGGACGAACTTTGGTCCGCGCATCGGGTTTGCCTGGGACCCCATGGGCGACGGCCGAACCAGCGTGCGCGGCGGCTATGGCGTCTACTTCGATCCTTTGTTACAGGTCGTCTTCACCAATCTGGGAGTCAACGTACCGTTCACCGTGACAGCGGCGGGCACGACGCCCCGGAACTTCGCGGATCCCTTCAGCGGCCGGAGTCCGTTCCGGCCGGGCGCTCCAGCCCTGTTCTATCCGAATTTCCTCTCCCTCACAACGGTGGATCCGGACTACCGCACTCCGTACACGCAGCAATGGAATCTCACGGTGGAACGTCAACTGGCGGGAAACATCGTCGTCTCTGGCGGGTATCTGGGCACGCGCGGGGTGCGGCTGCCAGGCACGCACATTCTGAACACGGGAGAATTCCGCGCCGGCGCCACCGCGCAGAACGTGGATTCGCGGCGGCCCTTTGCTCCCGCGTTCGGGCCCATTCTGAATTTTCATTCCCGGCTGAATTCCAACTACCACTCGGCCCAGTTCAGCGCGAGCCGCCGATACAGCGGCGGATTGACGCTGCTCACCGCTTACACTTTCTCGAAAACCATTGACGAAGGATCTTTCCCCACGGGACGCCTCGCGATCCGCATTGGCACGTTGCCCCAGAACCAAAATGACTTCCGTGCCGAACGCGGGCTTTCGAACTTTCATCAACAGCACCGCTTCACCTTCAGCAGCGTTTGGGACCTTCCCCTGTGGAGCCGGCCCAGCCGCGCAATCCAGCGGTTGTTGGGCGGCTGGCAGCTGGCTTCGATCGTGACAGCCGCCAGCGGCCAACCGTTCGTCATCCAGGACGGATCGGACCCCAACTTCGACGGCGTTGCTTCGGATCGGCCCGACCTGATCGGGAATCCCAATCTGCCCAGTAGCGAGCGTAGTTTGGCTCGCTACTGGAATACAGCAGCTTTCGTGCGCCTGCCCAGCGGCACAGACCGCTTTGGCAATGCTGGCAGGAATGTCGTCATCGGCCCATCGCTGGTCAACTGGGATGCTTCCCTCGGCAAACGGTTCGCGGTGGGCGATCGTTGGGGTGTTACTTTCCGCTGGGAGGTCTTCAATGTTTTGAATCATCCCAACTTCGCAAATCCGTCCGGCG
>JBMFOK010000049.1:269-4452 GCA_049969655.1 Bryobacteraceae bacterium | reverse complement strand
AGGTGAACGTTGATTGTTTGATGGCGCTCAATCCCCTTTTGAACGGGGCTCAGTTCTGACCGGGGTTTCTGTGGCTGAAGGACGCTGCTATACAGCTCAATCCCCTTTTGAACGGGGCTCAGTTCTGACCTCCGCCAGTTTGGTATCAGAATCGACGAGGAGGGCTCAATCCCCTTTTGAACGGGGCTCAGTTCTGACCTTGCTAACCATCGAACTATTCCACCCGCAGGAGTCTCAATCCCCTTTTGAACGGGGCTCAGTTCTGACCGACCCCCTCCGCCAACAACCCTCGAATCAACGCCTTGCAAAGAGCGTTTCCAAAAAATTTCTTCATGACAAAGTTGACTGAAATTGTTTTCTCCTCCTGCTTGAAACGTACCATGGGAGTCACTAGCTCACTAATGCCACGGATCCATCTGTTTGTCAAGCCGGAAGCTGGACCGGCTGTCGGTGGCCGGTTGTCGCATCCTTCTCACTTTCAGCAACTTGGATGCGGCACGCCGCCAGTGTTTCGGGCGTCCCCGCTTGACCACCAGCCTCCAGGAGAAGCGGTTGCAGTGGGGCGCTGGCTGTGGACACGCAGCCCATTTCCCTGCGCTGCCAGAGCCGCTGTTGGTGGCTCGGACGTCTGAGCGCACACAGGCGCCTGTTGCGGCCAAGGGGAGCGGGACCATTCGGCAGGCAAGGCTGGCGAGTTCATGTCACTGCCACTACGGTCCATTTTGGAGGATAAGGGGTGAAGCGGCACTTCTGATGGCTTGGTGTTGGATCCACGAAAGAGATTCCATCTACCTTCAGGAGCTAGCCGCCATGAATCGGGCATGCGGCATTTTCTCTCCGTTGTTGCCATTCATCCCGCGAGCCGAGTTCGCTCGCGCCGCGCTTGAGCCCAACGCCGAGCGCCACGCGCGCGGCTCCACCTGCTGGACACCGCCGGTGGCGATGCTGTTCTGTCAGCTGGGCCGAGTGCAGTCGCTGCGCAAGATGGAGGAGGACTGGCGGCTGGCGAGGGCCGGCTGCCGCCTCCCGGCGTGAGGGCGCCGCCCAAGCGCTCCACTTGTGGCTACGCCAAGCCCACCGGCCGTGGCAGGTGTTTCCGACGGTGTTCAGTGGCCTGTACGGGCGGCACCCGGCCGAGATCTGGCAACGTTGCCGGCGCCGCTTCCGCTCCCGCCACAAGCGGCTGAGCCTGGACGCGACGCTGATTCTGCTGTGCGTGAGTTTGTTCGGCCGGCCGCAATACCGGCGTAGCAAGAGAGTGGTGAAGCTTCATCTGGTGTTGAATCACGGTGGCTGGCCGCCGGAGTTCGCCGTGGTCACGCCGGGCAGGACGACCGACATCGAGTTGGTGCGCATGCTGCGGTTCGAGCCTGGCAGGCTGCTGGTGTGTGACTGCAGTGATCCGGATTCCCGCTGGTGGATGGAACCGACGCGGCAGGGCGTGTCGTTCGTCACGCGGTTCAAAAACAACGCCGAACGCGGAGTAGTCGAGCAGCGGCTGGCGAACCGCCGGCGCGGCATTGTGCAGGACGAGGTCATGCTGCTGGTGCGGCTTCAGGAGCAGGGCTAGAGGCGCTGATGCGGCGCATCGCGGTGGAGGCAGATGAAGGCGGCACGGTGGTGTTCGTCATTTACCACCGGGAGCTTCTGGCAGCGGTGGATCGCCAGCGGTGGTAGACCGAGCTGTTGTTCAAAGCGCTGAAGCAGACGGTGCGGATCAAAACGTTCGCGAGCACAAGCGCCAAAGCATTGCTGATCCAGCGTGAGACCGCATGGATCGCGATGCTGCCGGTGAAACAACGGCAGATGCGCAGCCGCTACGGCCGGAGCCTGTCGAATCTGGTGGTGCTGGTGAGGCAGCAGCTTTTTGTCTACCATGATTTGCCGCGGTGGCTGGATGATCCGCTCCAGGCGTCGCCGCAGCCGCCAAGGGTCGAACAACCGGTCTTGGACTGAATTTGACCAAGACACCAGACGGGACTTGCCTCGGGGCCGGCTTGAAAGGATCGCCCCCGCCATAAGGCCTTTCAATCCAGTCCGTCCAAAAGCCGTCAGCGGCCCATTTTGGACAACAGTGCAAGATGAACCTTTTGGCCCGGGACTCTCTGGAACTGATGGGGCCTCACGAAATCGCCTACCTCTGGTGGGGGCATACGGTCGTCCGGCGGGATTGCTGGAAGCAGTGGATGTCATCGAGCTTCGCCGGGTGCAGCGCCGCGATGCATGCGGAGGTGGTGAAAGGCCCCAAGGATCTGGCTTCGCACATGGAGAAGCTGAGGCTGTAAATCAACTCGCGCCTGCCCAATGGCGGCAGGCCTTCTGAGCCCGGGCCCGTCACTGTGGGTGTGAAGCTGGAGCCCGCGGACAGTCGGGGCGGCCATCGGCTGGTCTACGCCAAGGGCTTCTTCATGCTGCATATGCTTCGCGTGTTGATATGGACATTCAACACGGGCAGAAAATCGAAGTTTCGAGCCATGATGCAGGACCTCGTCCGGGCCGCCGCCGGCGGTCCCGTCACCACGCGGGATTTCCCTGGTCTGGTCTCGAAACACATGGTCGAGGGTATGACGTGGTTCTCCGACGAGTGGGTCTATCCGGGCGGGTTGCCGCAACTATAGGTATCGTACACGTTCCGGCGCACTGAAAAGGAAGTGCTGTTTCCGGGCAAGAGCGTCACGTCCGAGGTGCGGCCGGCTTTCCGTATGGCCATGCCTTTCACTTGTTTATTTTTTTCCAAAGGACAGGTCGCCGGCCGATTCATGCTGATGCACGGGGTGGACGAGTTCGACACGCTGCTGCCAGGGATGCCAGAAAAGGTCGAATTCAACCTGCTGGAAGCCGTGCTGTGCGATTTCTTCGTGAAGAACGATTGACACGATCCAGTGGGCCTCCGGGCACCCCGTCAGCCAGTGCGGAGGGAGCGGCAGCCGCGGCGAAATCCCCGAGGGGGGAAGAGTGGTAGCGCCTCCGGGCGGCGCCTGCGAGGGCCAGGATTTCGCCGTGCTGGTGCGGATCATCAAAGCGGGACCAGGGAGGAGGATTTCGATGGCGTGGTGGTCCGTGCCGGAGAGGAGTTCGATCGTGTTGACGGGGCGGAGGGCGCGCGGGGGGAGTTCGCGGACGGAGTAGATGACGTCGTGCCTTCCGTTGCCGCAGACCTCAACGGGCAGGCCATTCAAGCGGAAGGGATGCTCGACGGGGCCGCGGCCGCCGTCCCAGGTGACGACGTGGACCTGGCGCGTTCGACGGCGGATGGAGGGACGGGGAGGTCGATGCGCGCCGTGCGCGGGCTGCCAGCGCGGCTCCAGAAGGGGGCGGGCAGGTCCGCGGCCAAAATACATTGGACGTGAAGTGTTTCTTTGCCCGGAAGGGGGATTTCATCCGATGGAGAAGTTTCATAAATGAGACCGGGGGCATCGCGGAAGGTGATGCGGGCGCGGGCCATCGCGGAGCGGCCGGGTGTCATGGACGTGTCCCAGAGGATGGAGTGGGGCGGGGTTTCAGCGGCGCCGAGCCACGCCTCGGGGCGGCGGTTCTTGGTGAAGCCGTGCCAGTCACGGGCTTCGCCGTTGCCGTTTTCGTCATAGCCGTCGAAGAAGCCCTGAAAATCGGCCCGGGCGATCCGGTGCGGCTGGTTGGTTTCGAGCAGCAGTTCGAGCGTCTCGCCATGTCGGCGGCGGAGGCGGACGGAAGCGCGAAATCCGTCGAGTTCGTGCCTCCTGAGATCATGATGAGTGGAGGTCAGGCCGGCGCGCAGGCAAGCCCGATCGACGATGAAATGACCCCAAAATGTGGTGCCCTGATCACAGGCGAACTGGAGGGCGTTGTAGCCGTTGACGACGTCATCGCGGCGCAGGGGGATGAGGGGATAAGAGTGAGTGCAGCGGCCGGCGGCGGTCCCGTTTTCTGGGATGGGATAGAGACTGCGGCCGTTGATGCCCACTCGCTTGTTGGCGGTGCCTGGGTGGCCGCCCCAGAGTTCACAGTAGAGCTCAACGGCCTTGAGCAGGCGGGGATCTTCCAGCATGAGGATTTGCATCATGCCGGACGACCGGGCCTCGGAGCGCGAGCCGAATTCCGGGTGGAGGGAAGCCTGCGGGCTGTTGACACGGAAGCGGGAATTGAAGCCCGGGTTGCCGTGTTCGGGGCTGGGCTCGTACCACCAGAGTCGCCAGAAGCGGCC
>JBMFOK010000049.1:0-259 GCA_049969655.1 Bryobacteraceae bacterium | reverse complement strand
GCCGCGGGCCGCAGCGGGGGCGCCGGCGAGGCATGAGAGGAAGTGTCTGCGGGTCATGGAGCTCTCCTGTTTATCTACGGGGCTTCGGCCCGGCGGGGTTGAGCCAGACGTTCAGGGCGGGGACTTCGTGATTGTAGGGCTTGCCAAGGACGTCGAAGGTTCCGTCGCCGTCGAGATCGGCGATTTTGGATTCGTGATTGTCGAAGCCCGCGGCGATGTTTTCGTGGCGGAAGTCGCCCTTGCCGTCACCAAAAAGGAG
>JBMFOK010000048.1:0-4515 GCA_049969655.1 Bryobacteraceae bacterium | reverse complement strand
TGGGCAGCTTCGCCCCAGGCGACTTCGCCCTGCTCGACGCCGAGATCATCCAGATCACCGCAATCAATGGTCAAACAGCCGAGGTCCTGCGGGCGCAGAAGAACTCCACTGCCACCGCCCACAACGCCGGCGCGCGGCTGATTCTGCTCGATAAGCGCCTCTTGGTCTACCACGTGCCGCGCGATTTCTTTGGCACACCCGCCTCGGGCGCCTGGGAGGCACAGGAGCCCTTCCGCTCGATGGCCGTTTGCGCGGTCGAGCTCTACGTCACCAACGTCTTCGGCAACTCACCCGTTCGGGTCAATAACTACACCTCGAACCTGATCGATGGCCGCCTGCGCATCCTGAGCGGCGAGCAGGTGGATCTCATTGTCGAGGGCGTGATCGGCATCGAAAGCGATGCCGTCCCGCCGGTCTATCTGCCCCAGGCGACTTCGATCCGTGACATCTACGCCTACTGCCGCAGCGCGCCCCAGGGCGGCAACATCAACGCGGTGGTCAAGGTGGCCGGCAATGCGCTCGGAACAGTAGTCATTCAGGACGGACAAACCTGGGCCGCCAACACAATCGACGGCAAGGATCTGCCCGCGATCCAACCCAATCAGCCCATCACGCTCGATGTCACGAGCGTCGGCACAACCTTCCCCGGCCAGCGGTTGGTGGGGACCATCCGGCTGTGAGCACCGGCTTCCGGTAGACTGGTAGGCATGGACCGCATCGAGGTTAACCCGGCGATTTGCAGCGGCAAGCCGGTGATCCGCGGCACGCGAATCCTGGTGCGCAACATCCTGGGGATGATCGCAGGAGGGTATACGGTGGAGCGCATCCTGGAGAGCTACCCCGAGTTGAGCCGTGAGGACGTCAACGCGGCGCTCGAGTACGCCGCCCAGGTGCTGGACGAAGAACAGGTCATCCCTCATTGAGGCTCACCGTACTGTTGGATCAAAACGTCCCGCGTGCTGTTGCGCAGTGGCTCCGGCACGAGCGGCCGGCGTGGCGGGTGATTCATGTCAATGAGCTGGGATTGAATGGCGCTACCGATGAAGCGGTTTTCCGATGGGCGCAGGCCGAAGAAGCCGTCATCGTCACCTATGACGAAGACTTTGCGGATGCTCGCACGTACCCCTTGGGCAGTCATGCCGGCGTGGTGCGGCTGAGAGTATGGCCGACGACTGTCGAACAGACCGAAGCGGCATTGAGCCGTCTGCTTGCCTCCGTGCCCGAAGAAGAGCTGCCCGGCAGTCTGGTGATTATTGATCCGCAGCGGATCCGCCTTCGGAAACAGACGCCTCGCCGCTAATCAGTTCCGCGGGCCCCCCTTCCAGGAGGACCTGCTGGAGATGGATTCCCTCTACAAGCTTCAGCCGACGCGCACCATCCACCTTCAGGGCGTCTCCGACTTCGGTGCGGCAGCCGCGCTTCACTCGGCCACCGAGACCGGCTTTAAGGTCTCGGGCGTCTTCCGCGACGCCGCCGACTTCGCGGTGCTGGTGCTCTGGGATCGCGACGACTTCTTCGGCCACCCGCGCTTTGCCTACCTGCCCGACGGCGACTTCTCCGGCATCACCCTCGCCTTTGATCTCCACTACCAGAATCTCCAGCCGATCGACTCCCCCAAGTTCCCCACCATCGACTGGCCGTACTTGAACTGCCGCAAAACCGACGGCAGCCTCGTCCAGCTTCGCCTGTTCGACCGCGCCACGCAGGTCGGCGGCAGCTACACCAAGGCGCAGGGCACGTTCACGCTCAACGGCGGCACACCGGCCGCCTATGATCGCGTCACGCTGTGGTATCAAAACATCGCCTTCGACTACATCGTGCCGCCGTACAGCACATCCACGGTGCAGGTGATGTGGTGGCAGGGTGACCCGAACTATCAGCACTGGGTCGCCATCGCGTCGGCGACTTACTCGGTCCTCGAGGACGCCCTGTCGAGCGCCCAAATCGCCGAGAACATCGCTGCTCAGATCAATGCCAACGATCCCTATTGCACAGCGACGACCGGCGGCCAGTATGGCAACGAGATCACGATCGAGCTGCGTGCCGGCCAGGGCGGGCCGGTGAATGTGTCGAGCTCTGACGGTTCAGCACCCGCCACGCTGCGCCGCATTACTCAGGCGATCACCTGCCAGGCGCTCGCCGATCAGATCAACAACTTCAACTGGCAGGCGGCGGGCGTGCTGATTCCGCTCGAAGCCGAAGCCAGCGGCAACACGATCACCGTGCGCGCCGCCCGGCCGGGCTACGACGGCAACATGATCCGCCTCTACGAGCTGCACAACAACGCGAACCTCTACTTCACGCCTGCGGTGTTGCAGCTTGCCGGAGGCTCCTCCGACGCTGTCTGGCGCGTGACGATCGACTTCTCGGCCGAAGGCGCGGCCGACCTCGAGAAGATCTGGCTGACGTTTGCGCCGAAGCTCGCGGACTCGGCCGCCTACCAGGCGCAGGAGTGGGAGGCGACCTTCTCGAACTGGAGTGTCACCGACGCGCAGGGCAAGCGGGCGCTGAAGGTGGCCGGGCCGCTTTCGGTGCGGATCGAAGAAGATGACGCCTGGGTCGCCTACTCGGGCTTCTGGGAGTGGGCGCCAGCGAACTGGTGGAGCGGCGGGCGCGCCAAGCGGGCCGCGCAGACGGGCGCCACGGCGACCGTCGAGACCCACTCGAACGCCGTGCACGGCATCTACGTCGGCACGCGGCTTGACTACGACTGCGGCATCGTCGAGGTGCGCCTGGATGGCGGCTCACCGGTCCAGCTCGACTGCTACACCGAGGCCGCCCGCGCCCGCCAGGTGCGCCGCAAGGTGTTCAGTAACGTCAGTGCCGGCCGGCACTCGGTCGAGATCCGCCTCAGTGCCGCGAAGAACCCGTCGAGCCAGGGCGCCTATTACTAACTTTGACTTCCTCGAGTGCGCCGTGCCTTCGGACGTCCCCGATGCGCCCGAGACGCGCACGGACGTGGCCGTGGCCACGGACTACGGCACCGACCACACCTGGAAGCTCTCACCGCAGCGGCTCGTGTGGGCCCTCCGCAAGCTGGGCCTCGTCGGCGAGGTCGACCACTACGTCTCAGTTTTCTGGTGGAACCAGCGCAAGCGCTCTGGCGGCTTCTTCCCGAGCGTGACCGTGACGTATGGCGGCGCCTGGGCCGACGGCGATGAGGCATTCCTCGTCATCGGCGGCACCACCATCGGCAAGAGCGTCTTCCCGGCAGACACCGTGGAAACCATCGCCGCCCACTTCGCCTACTTCATCAACGAGGTCTTCGTGGGCGTCTGGGCCCAGGCCTCAGGCGGCGTGCTCACGATCACGGTGCGCTCGCCGGCGCCGGCCTACTCGTTCAGCTTCTCGGAGAGTCACAACTCGACGAACGGCACCGTGACGGTCTCCGGCTCCCTCACCGGCGGCGTCATGGGCGACTGGGTGATCGACGACACCGCCACCCCGGTGCTCAACCGCGCCGCCCGCGACTGGCACGCCGATTACTTCGCCGAGCTCGCGGCCCACGGTATGAGCTGCGTCGCCGCCTTCAGCCAGGAGCTCGTTCTGCCGCCGGATGACCCACCCACGGCGGTCTGGGTGCAGCGCTATCCGGACGGCCAGCCGGTCCAGACCGCTACGGGCTTCGGCGGCTTGTACTCCTCGCACTGCGCCTTCGCGCGGCCCTTCCGCGACTACATCCAGCAAGCCTACGAGGAGATCGCCGCACTGATGGAAGCCGCCAGCCTCACCGCCCGCCTCCAGTTCGACGAGGTGCTGTGGTGGTACTTCCAGAATGCCAGCGGCATGGCCTTCTATGACCCCTACACCACCAGCCGCTTCCAGAACCAATAGGCCGCCCGCTGCACCTCTTCCTCACACCGAACGACGACCCGTCGGTCAACGGCTACGTCGACGCCAACCTCCTGCGCCAGACCGTCAAGGATCACGTGGACGCCATCCGCGCCTACGTGCTGGCCTCGCATCCCAGCGCACAGTTGGAGCTGCTGTGACCGCTCGACGTGAATGACCCAACCACCCGCCGCCCGAACCGCTACATCAACCTGCCCGTCGAGTGGGAAACAAAACCCGGCTCCGGCTTCGACACCTTCTTCATCGAAGGCTTCCAGTTCGCCGGCCTCGACCGCAACCTCGACAAGGTGCGCTGGCTGGCCGGCTACCCCTTTGAAGTGCTCGCCTGGCCGCGCTCCGCCTGCCGGTACCTGGCGGGCAACTTCAACCCCGGCTGGCCCTTCACCCGCGACTACCTCACCGCCCGCCGCACCCTGGTCCCCATCATCAAAATCTGGGCCTACGACCACCTCTGCCTGTTCGCCCGCCGGCTACCGCTGCTGGCCGAATCCCGCTGGCATCGGTGACCCAACAGCACCACCGCCCCGGCTCCAACCTCGCCGACACCACCCTGCTCGAACTGACCGCCACCGCCGAACCCATCCTCGCCAGCGGCTCCGACAACGGCTACCGCTGCGCGGAACTCGGTGCCCCAACAACCCCTCCGGTTCGTCCAGCGTCGTC
>JBMFOK010000047.1:0-4589 GCA_049969655.1 Bryobacteraceae bacterium | reverse complement strand
GCGTGCTCAAGCCGGCACGAGAAGGTTCAGCGGGAGCTGCGCTGCGGGAGGGCGTCGATGGCGCCGGGCTCCTCTCTTGGCATGGCGGTCGGCCGGCAAAAGTAGTCAAAATCGTTCCTAATGGAGCCTTCTAGTAAGCTTGTCAAAACAACTAGATCATTGTATATCAACACGATACAAGGACAATAGGCAGGTAGTAAATCTTTAACTGCAAATCAGTGTCCAAGGAAATCGTGGGGCGGGGGACTCGAAGAATTCCGCCAGCGTTACAACGAACACTGGCTCGTCGAGCGCCTTCACTTTCAATCTCCGCGGCAGGCTCATCAGGCCCTGCTTGCCCTCAAGCCTGCCGCATGACGATACTTCAAAAAACTGTCCAGGAAACCGAGGCCGTACGCTTGGATGCCACCATCGACCTGATTCTGGAGTGGCACAAGGATCTATTGCGCCGTGGCGCTGTGCTTGTGGATGACAGAGATCCTGGAGACAAGCCGCACGTGCTCTTCTATCTTCGGCATTCGCAAAGCGATGCCAGCACGGTAGGCCAAGGCAAAGCGGGGCTTATCTCGCGAAGGATGCTCTATGTGGAAGTCTTGCCCTGCGGCGCGGTGCGAGAGAACCAGGCGTCGTGGCCCAACGGGAAGGGGTGGGCCCGCCGCCGGATGTCGACAGCCGCGGCGGCTTTGGCCGTGAGCCGCGTGCGCTTCGCAGGTGTGAGCTCGCGGACGGCCTGTTTGCTGAGATTGTCCAGTCTCGGAAACCAGGCGCCGGTCAGTGACGCTGCCAACTGGTTCGTGCACTGGCCGGGAATGGCAGCCTGGGGTGTGTGGCCCGGCAGGAGCAACGGCCACATAAGAATAAAATGAGAACACCCCCTCTCCTCATGAGGGGATGCTACCACGCCAGTTCAAGGCGTCCCAGCCTGGCGATGTCAGGGCTGGACGGACCGGATCACGGCGCGGACGGACCGGCGGGAGCCGTGGCTGAGTTCGAGCCGTTCGCCGTTGTTCAGGCTGGCGCGGAACATTGCGGCCGCATTGACTAGATTGGCTGAACCCGGCGCCAGACAGACGATGCGGTAGGCGCCGGGCGGGATGCTGGTCAGGACGGCAGTGCCGTCCTGGTCGGCCTCCGTGAAGAAGAGATCCACGGCCGATGGCGTGTCCGGAAACGGATCGCGGCCAAGGAGGATTGATGCGAAGGCCGCCGGCCGGTCCCGGTCATCGACGGCTTGCACGGCCAATTCCGCCGCGTCCCGGGCGAGCGCCAGTTCGAGCGGGGCTTCTCCAGGGTGAAATTCATTTCGCAGGACGTCAGCGCCCGAGATGCTGGCCGATGCCAGATAGTAGCCCGCCGGTGTCCGGAAGTGCAAGCGCGAAGGGCCGCCGGCGGTCGGGCCCAGATCATAAAGGCCAGGCTTCGTGATCCGGAGGAGAAGCTTCTCGGACTCGAATTCGAAGATGGGGCGTCCCGAGGGTTCCAGCCAAACCACGAGTGGAGAAGGAAATTCCAGAACTGGCTGCGGTTGTGCTTCCTTGACGCGGACGCTGACCTTTTGAAGGAACGGAAGCCGGAAATTCCAACTTTTCCATCGCAGGCTTCTGTCAGTAATTTCCACAGAATCAAGCGAAAATAACGGCGGCGGAGAGGACCTTTCCCTGACAGCGGCCAGGATATAACGGCCAGGTGGCAGTCCGCATACCTCCCAGCGCTGGCCGGCTGCAATCTCCGCCTTGGCGATGCTGGCCGAACCCAGATACAACTCTCGGGTAAGTTCGAGCCGTAGCTTTTCCTCCACCGCCCCGAGGCCCTGAAGACAATAGGTCCGTTCCTGAGCAAGTTCCCACTCCAGCCCGCCACGCTGCTCTCCTGTAGCTAGCGAGATGACTGCGGCCAGCGTTCTGTCATCGACGCCCGGGTAGAAAGTGGGCACGGGCAATCTCATCGGCTCAGGCAGTGGGTCATCGTCATTCCAAAAACGGGGTTTCCACTGCGGCATAGGCGGCTCGGCCAAAAGGAGATAGGATCCGGAGTCCAGGCCCTCCATCTGGAAATTGCCCTGGGCGTCGGTAACAGCCGCCATCGCGCGGTCCGGCGCCTTCCAGGTCTCGCGGCCGGGATCGCGCAAGGCTGAAACCACGAGGCCAGGCACGCCCTTGCCATCGTGGTCCCGAACGCGGCCGGCAATGCGGCATGACGGGCGGAGGGGGATGACCAGCCCCTCGATGCGTGGACGGAAGCGGAGATCGACGGGGATCTCCGGCGCGCGATAGCCCGACCACGGCGCCACCATCAGGCCGTAACGGCCAGGTGGCAGACCGTCAATGCGGAAATGGCCCGCGGCGTCGGTGTGCACGGGCTTCGCGTTCGGCAAGCCGAACAGGCGGATCTCCACTCCTTCCACAGCCCTCTGATCCGGCAGGCGCACAACCTTGCCTTCGATGGATCGAGACTCATGCGGTGCAGCCGCCGGCTGCGAGGATGGGGCTTGGGCGCCAGCAGCCAGGGCAAGAAGTGCAGAAAGGATGCCAGCGCACCCGGCAGTGAGACGAATCAGACCAGGGACACGATTCGATGGATGAATGCTTCACCTCCGCAAGTCCGCAGGAGTCACGCGAAATCCCCTTTGGCGCAATTTCTGAACGATGAGCTCGCACGATGAATCGTCCACCGGACTGCAATCGAGAACAATCCAGGAATTGGGCGCCGTTTCAGAGCGAAGTCTCATTTCCAATTCGGATAGCGGAATGTTCAAAGCGCCCGGCCAGGGATCGGCAAGGAAGGCCGGCCGCTCCTCGATGCTGACAACGCGCACGGACGCATCGTCCCGGCTGAGGGCTTTTACCTGTTCGGCATCTCGCACAGCCTCACCAGAAGGAAGCCGCCGCGCCAGGACCGTGTGACCCTGTCCACAATCCAGGGCGGCCATCACAGCCTGCTCTTCCTGATGAGATAAGGCGCCATACCAAAAAGAGACCACAATTCCCTGCGAATCCAGAAGGGCAATCGCCGGCACGCCCGCCGGACGCCGCGCAAGATCCTCGTATGTTCTGACTCGCGTCGAGCGTGGAATCGCGTGGCGGGCGAGATAGGCCTTCGTCCCATGATTCCAGGAGGGGACAACGAGCATGGCCTGACCGCCATGCGCTGCGGCCGTTTGAATCAAACGCATATGGAATGGCGCGCTGGCATCACAGTAGACGCACGAAGGCCTCACCAGGATGACTGGCGTACAGGAGGATTGGGACCGGACTCCGAATTCGCGGAAAAGAGTCTTGCCCCTGGCCATGAGCGGGAGCGTCGCAATCGGCGGCTCGGGAACCTGGCCTCCGGACCACAGCCTCAGCCACTGCCGCGCTGCCAGCCAGCCCAGGATCGCTGCCATAAATGCCGCCGGAAGGAACAGCTTCCGCATCCCTTCTCCCTGCGCACTGCGCAGAAATCAGACGCCCGCGGAAAATTTACCTGCGCTTCTTTTTTTCAAATACATTGGGATGACCAAGGCGGCGATTTTCCTCGTCGGCAAGGTCGATGACTCTGGCGGACCCATTCCGGATTTCGAACCGGAAGGCGAGACGGCCGATGCGGAGACAATCCTCGCAATCCGTCATGGCGTCATTGCGCTTCATTTCCTCTATGGAGTGAAAACGCCAACTCTTCACGGTTTCAACGACGCTCCGTGCCGCTGCCGGGTCAAACGCCTCATGGATCAGGTGCTCCCTCACTTTCCCGTCCGGCCCGACGACCAGTTCGATCACAACCAGCCCCTGACGGCCGGAATCACGCAACGCCTCGGGGTATTGGGGCAAGGGTGCGTAGGTGGTGTTCATGCGGAACAGTTCTGAACTGCCGCGCAGAACGTTTTGCAGGGCCCCGTATTTGTCGGAAAGCGACTGCCGCGGTGCGCCGGGGGGACTCTGGGCCCAAATAGGCCAGAGCACTAGTGCCATGAAAAGGGCACACGTCAGCGGCGTGCAGCAACGGGCACAGGCAGTTCTACCGCTTCTCATCATTTCGAATCTACTGCTCCTGAGTGGCTTCAGGGTTCAAATCACTTCGGCTGGCTTCGAGTCCCCGCACAACTCTATGGGGGGCAAAGTTGCGTGTAGAAGAGCACGCACGTATTAAAAGCGGCTTCCATGCAACCCATGGAGCCCGATGTCGATCCCCAGCAGTAGGAGCCACGGCAGCCGTCAGCACATCCGAGATAGCCGCTTCCCTGGAGCCCGGCGGTCGCGCCGGCGAGCAAGGCGAGAAACAGAGCCAGCACTGCTTGCCTGACCGAATGCCTCATCTTGCAATCCTCCTATGATGTCTTGTCAACTACAATCCGGTTCTCGTCTTTCGTAAGACGGAGGAACCACTCTGCTCCCTTCTACCAAATTCTCCCCCCCCGCGATTCTGTCAAGGGTTTTTTATCCTCAATTTCCATCTTCGACTCCCGGACAAGCCAAGTGCATATCCCTAACGTCTCCCGCCCGACGATTTTCTTGGACACTGATATGCGATATGGAGAATCAGTATGTCCAGCATGAAACCTTCGGATTCCGGGCCCGCTTGAAGGTCCGGAGGGCGCGCTCTGCGGGGCC
>JBMFOK010000046.1:0-4941 GCA_049969655.1 Bryobacteraceae bacterium | reverse complement strand
AAATTGTTATGGTCACTCTTGACACGGTCAAATGGGCTGTACTTCTTCCGCGCTTGGTCGACCATGAGGTCTCCCTATTGTTTGCCCCCGGCGTTAGCAGAATGCAGAAATACATTATAAGTTCTGGCGCTTGCAAAAGTTACGGCTTACAGGTTCCCTTTTTTGACCAAGCAAGCTATCTCAGCATCCTATCAGCGGTCCCATTCTTTCCTCCACAGTGTGTGATCAATTCTACACGTTTGGAGCTACTCCACCAGCGCCTTGAACACCGCGTCCGCGGCATCTTTGTAGAACTCGATGCTGATGCGGGTCCAGAGGTCGTCGGGCAGGTCGTTCAACTGCCGGCGGGCGGCGACTGGCATCAGCAGTGTCTGGGCCTGCTTGTCGATGGCGAGTTCGGCGATCTGGACCGCGTTCGGGATCAGGTCGATCGAGCCGCCCAGGTTCAGCGCGCCGACAACGATCGTGCCGCCGCGGGTGTTCTTGCCGAGCAGCGCCCCGCAGAGCGCCACCAGCACAGGAAGACCCAGGCCGGCGCCCGAACGGTCCGAGTCGATCGCTCGCATCTGGATGGAGAACTCGTGCTCGCGCGGGTCGCGGTCGCCCACCAGTTCTTTGGCGCGCGCGTACAGGTTCTGCTCGCCGATGCGGACACTCTCGCGGAACGCCGGAGGCACGGGCTGATTCAGGATCTTCACGCCGCTGCCCGGGCCCGAGGTGACCTCCAGGCGGTACAACCCCACGCCAGTGTCGGGTGATCCCATTCCAACCGCCCACACTTGCCCCGGCGGCAACGGATCACTGTCAATCGCCTCGTCGCTGTGCAGTTCCGGCGTCGACACAAACTGTTCGACGCCATCCACGCCCAGCGTGTAGCTGAAATGCGTGTTGCGGAACTCGCTCTTGAACACCCGCTTCTGCTGCTCCTTCACGCGACGGCGCGACTCCAGCGCCAGCCGAGCCATCCATTCCAGATCCTCGTCCGGCACCGGCATGGACGGATCCGGATATAACAGCTTCAGCAGGCCGCTCATTGTCTTGTTCACCGCCTCGATATCCCGGCCACTCAGCGCGCCTCCCCAATAAATTCGACCCTGAAGGGTGTTGACCCGCGTGCCCGCACGCAGCTTATTCCAGCACTCGCTCAGGAAGTCGCTCACCAGCCCGAAATGATCGGTCAGGTGCTCGTCCACCTTGAGCTTCGGGAAGTCCCACCCCGGCGCGTAGGCGTGCAGACGATCCATGAACGCGGTGTCGTTGCGCATCTCCGGCGGCAGCGGGCTCAGCAGGTGGCCGATGCGCTGTTGCTGCTGGATGTCCACGTCCAGGTTGCCCAGCATCACGATGCTGCCGTCGGCCCGAATGTTTTCCTTGCCCCGGCTGAACTGGCCCGAAGCCATATAGCCTTTCATGATGTTGACGCCGTCCTTCTGGTCGAAGGAAATCCCGGAGACTTCGTCGAAGCAGACCACGTCATACTGGCAGACCAGCCCGCGCTGCCCGGTAGCCATGTTCACGAACATCTTCGCCACGGTCGCCTTGCCGCCCGAAATCAGGTGGGAATAGGGCGAGATCTGCTGGTAAAGGTGGCTCTTGCCCGTGCCGCGCGGCCCCAGCTCCACAAAGTTGTAGTTGCGCTCGACAAACGGAACCATCCGCAACAGCGCCACCCGTTTGGCGCGCTCATCGAGGCTCGCCGGCTCCAGGCCCACGCTTCTCAGCAACAGGTCGATCCATTCCTGCGAGCTGAACTTCGCCCGCCCGCGCGCCAGCACTTCCAGCACGTCTGACTTCGACATCTGGATGGGCCGCAAGGCGTCGATCGCAAATGGCCGCCCGCCGTATTCCTGCGCCACCACGGCGTCATAGGAGAGCGTCACCTCGGCGTAGAAGCCATCGGTGAGCATGCGCTCGTTCTCGCGCACCAGATCATCGGCGATCCGCACGTCATTCAACGTCAAACTCGGCAGCTCGGCCACATAGCAGTCATGCTTCGCGTCGAGTCTGGCCCGCACGATGTCGATCAGCTTCACCGAGCCCTGCTCTTTGGCGCGCGCCTTAAACAGCTCCTCTTCGCCCGTTCGCACCGTGCGGTCGCGGAGCTGCTTCTCGACAATCGCCAGGCCCTCCTGGATCTCCTGCTCATCGACGCTCGCGCAGTAGCGTCCCAACAGAAACTCGACCACGTACGTTGGCACCGGATACTGCCGCGCGTACCTGCGCACCAGGTCCTTGCGCACCAGGTAGCCGTCAAAAGCTTCCGCCGCCTTCCGGTCCAGCTCATCCATCACGATGGTCATGATTGCCCTCCCACGCTGGTAGTCTGCGATGTCACTACGTTTCCGTCCCGATCAAGCACCACGACCGACGCCGCGGTTCCTTCGTACCGGTCGTCGGCCACGGCCAGACTCACTTCGCCGCCGTCGCCCACTTCCTTGACTGCCGCCACAATGCTCGAACCCGCCTGCTTCCAGTTCGTCCGCAGATCGACCTTCACCAGCGGATCGTTCGTCTCCACCCGCACCCGGCAGCGCATCCCGCGCCATTCGACCGAGCGGATCGACGCATACGTCGAGCCCAGCCCGCGTTCCACGTCGAGCACCGGCACCACACACTCCTGCGGGCTGATGCCGCCGTGAGCGTACGCCTCGCCTGAGCGGAAGCAGGCGATGCCTGGCGGCGAAGCGATCCGAATCGCTTCGTTCCAGTGCCAGGCGGCCACCGGCACGGCCAGCTCCGGCTGGCCTTTCACCAGCGCGCACCGTGCCCACCTGGTTTCGGTCAGATAGGCTGGCAGTTCCACCTTTGGAAGCCCCCCTGCCAGCAGCAGCCAGCCGTGATCCGTCACCACGCGCACGCGCCGCCAGCCGGCATCGAGCAGCGCAGCCACGCGTCCGGCAATCCGCTCGAGTTCCGTCGCCAACTGATGCACCAGGTCGGCCTGAAGCGTGTGGCCCAGGCTATCGATGGAGCCGCACTCGGCCCAGCCGCCGCCCGCCGTGCCCGCCGGGATGCGCGCCTCATCGGAAGCGAGCACTTCGACGCCCGCCGCCTCCAGCCGTTCACGCAGCAGCGGCGCGGTCAGGGGCTTCCACCCGGACTTCGTCTCGACCAGCGGCGTGAAGTCCACGCCATCGCCGCCGTGAATCCCGTTTACCACCGGCGCAGCCGCGGGCTTGGCCGTCGGCGTCACCGTGGGCAGGGCCGCCAGCCGCCAGGTGAGGTTCACTTTCATGGAGCGCTCTTCGAGCAGCGCCGCCAGCCTCCCGGCCAGGTCGAACCGCAATCCATCCACGAACAGCAGGCACGTCTCGGCTTCCGCAGGCGTTGTTTCCACGGCCTCGCGTGCGGTCTTGGCATCGCCGGCCACAAGCGTCTGGAAGTGCCGCGCCGAGGCTTCGAGCCACGGCTCATAGAGCGCGCGCACGACCTGCGCCACGAACACTGCTTCCGCGCCCGAGCGAAACAGCGCCAGGGCCTCCATCGCCGCGGCGTCGCACCGCCAGCCGGACTCCGCATACGCAGCCGCGGCGGACACGAGCGACCCGCCGCCCACCGGCGTCTGCACGGCGCGCGCCAGCCGCGCCAGCGGTTCCAGCGCTTTCGCCCAGGGGCTCCAGCCGAGCCGCGCCCACACCCAGCCGCGCCGTTCGCCATGCCGGGCCTCGAGTTCCAGCACCCGCGCGCACGCCGCCGCATGAGCCAGACGCGGCACGGCTTCGAGCGCCTGCCGGAGTTCGGCCTCCTCGCGCTCATTGATGCGCGGGTCGCGCGCCGGTTCAAGCGTCAGTTGGCCCTGGCCCACACCGGCTGGATCGCGCAGCAGCTTGGCCACGCCCTGATACAGCTGCGGAGCTTCGGCGAACCGAGTCCAGACGCGGTCCAGGCCGAGTTCGGCGCGCAATAGGAGGCCGGCGACCTCCGAAGGCGAAGTCTTCTCCGGATCGAGCCCGAACTCGCTCTTCACCACGGACCGGAAACTCTCCCAACGCGCTCCTTTGGCGCCAGCCTCAAAACTCTCTGGCTGATTCAGCCACAACAGCAGATCGCGCACCGGGTCCTGGACCGAGAGCTTGTCGAAGTCGTCCGCATCGAGACGCCGCCCACGGAGCGGGCTCAGGTCAATTTCCGCCAGCAGCGGCAGCGCGCGCAGCATGGCTTCCTCGGTGCGGCGGTCGGCGGCGATGTCGAGGCCCAGGCCGTCGTCAGAAACCAGGAACGCCCGCACCGTCCAATCGTGGCCATTCGACTGATGCCAGACCCGCCCGCGGTATTGCAGTTCCACCAGCGGCTGCAACTGCGGCGGACAGTCGCCCGCGGCGCGCAACTCCTGCCGGCGGACATGCGGCAGGTAGAAGACCGGCGTCTCGCCCGGCGGCGGCGCCTCCGGCAGCGTCCGGTCCACAATGCACTTGAGCCAGATGGCCGGCCCGGTCTTCGTTTCGGGGTTGTACTTGCCGAGCGTGTAGACCCAGGGGCAAACGGCCCGCAGCGCCGGCAGTAGCGGAAGCCATTGCGCCTCGGCATCCGTCCAGAGGATGGCCACCGGCGGGACCTGCCCCTCGGGCGCGAGCATCGCCGCACGAAAGGAAGCCGTCAGGCGCTCAATGAGTTTCATGCTTTCGCCTCCGCTGCCTGCTTGCGCTCCCGCGCCTGTTTCTTGGTCTTGAGCGAATAGTGCAGGTCGTTCCAGCGGGCGCCGTCGAAGGTTTCCCCGCCCAGAAAATCGTCGGTGCGCTCGTCCCAGCTCCAGAACCAGGGGTAGTCTTCCTTCGGGCGGTGCGGTTCCTTGCCGCGGTCTTTGCCGTAGTGGATCCTGGGCGTCACGCGCAGCACGCAGGCGCCCTTCCGGGGTTTGGTGACGGGCGCGAGTGACGTCTCAAGCCACGGGCGGATGTTCAGCCGCACGCCGTCATTGATATCCGGCTCCCAGCCGATGGG
>JBMFOK010000045.1:0-5139 GCA_049969655.1 Bryobacteraceae bacterium | reverse complement strand
CGAGCGGGGCGCGGTGGCGATGGAACATGATTTCGGCGGTGAACGGGCGAGGCCAGATGCGTTTCATGCTGACGGAGAAGGCGGTCACGGCAAAGGTATTTGTGGAGTTTCTGCGGCGCTTGATCACCGGCGCGCGGGGGCCGGTGTTTCTCATCGTCGACGGCCACCCGAGCCACCGGGGTTCGCTTGTGGGGAAGTTCCTGAAGGAGCACGAGGGTCGGATCCGGCTGTTCTATCTGCCGCCGTACTCGCCCGAACTGAACCCGGACGAGCAGGTGTGGCGGGAAGTGAAGGCGCACGGCACTGGAAGAAAGGCCGTGTCAGGCAAGCAGGAGCTGAAGCGGCAACTGCTGAGCGCGCTGAAGAAGCTGCAGCGGATGCCGGAAAAGATCCGGGCATTTTTCCGCACGCCGGAAACGGCCCAGGCAGCAGCCGCATGAGTCTGCTTCCTTGTGGAACAGTTGGTGGCGGATTCGGCACAGTTTTCATCCCGGGCTCGTTGTCGGCGAAGCTGAGGATGCCTCGCCGGCGAGGTGCCAGACGCTGCCGGATACCTTGGCTCCGTGCTTCGGCATACAGGCAGAAGAGGCAGTGTGTGACAATGCCCGAGGAAATTGCTTTTGGACATTTTCCTGGCGCAGATGATAGAATCTCGGCTCATGCCGATTTACCGCGCTGTTGCTGAGGGCGGGCCGCTTGGGCCCTTTTCGATTCTTCAGACGCGTCGTGCGCCGACGAATATCCATTACCTGGTGGATAACCTCTGGGAATGGAAGCGGCCGGACGTATTTCCGAGCCGGCGGCATGCGGTTTTCGCGAGTCCATCGCCGGAACTGGCGCTTGCCAGTGCGACGGCTGCCCATGCGAGGGCGTACCGGGTCGTGATCGAGAGCGGCGAGCCATGCGCCCAGATCGTGGAACAGGACGCCAAGGACACGGAGGAACGCAAGACGCTGCCCCGCCTGATTTTCCGTCTACTGGGCGAACAGGAGTTTCTTTCCGCTCCGCTTGAGAAGAAATCGGCCGTCGCGCCGCTGTTTTGTCCGTGTCTGACCAAAGAAGAGGTCGAACAGCTCTTCCGGACCGAGCCGCTCGCCGGACATCGCGAGGCGGTGTGGTCCGCCATTCATTTCTGGGAACGGGCGAAGCTGTTTTCACCGCACGAAAATCCTCCATTTCCCGAAGGCGAGGTGTTTTTCTGCGCCAGCCGGTATCGGCTTGAGCCTCTCTGATCCACGCGAATCACTCGCCTGGACTTGCGGCGCTCGAAAATCCTGCGCGAATGGATTTCAGGTAGGCCTTTCATTCAGCCCACCCCGAAGCCGTATCGGTGCGTTGAAGGCGCAAATCGAGGCGACCGCTGGTTGCTGGCGAAAGACGCGGGCGTGGGTGTTGAGCGTTGAGGGAGGCGGTCGGCACGGTGGGAGTCTCGGCCAGGTGCCATGGACGGGAAGAATGGCCCGAAAATCCTCCTGCGTCGTAGGTAGAAGCCGACACCGCTCTGCGGGTCGTGCTGGGGAGAACTTCGATGGCTGGTCGGGCCGCCGGGACTTGAATGCGCTAAACTGCACCCCGGACATTGGACAGGCATTCGCTTGGAGAGCGCTCGAATGAGGATCGTGGCGGAGCAATGGAACAAGCGCGGCCGATCCACAAGAGAGCAGAGGAGCGATGCCATCCAGCAGATGGAGGCCGGGCGGACGGCGCAGGATGGCAGGACCGGTAACCCGCAGCCTGGCTTTGCGGATTCTGCCTGGCAGAGAAATAGGTATCAGTTGGCCGGGAACACGGCAGGGCACAGAGAAGTAGCCTGAAATCATTCATTTCTGTGATGGTTCAAGGGGATTTCGAAGTGCCGCCTTGACATGCATGGGATATTGGGATTCGGTAAGGACTGAAGCGACCCCACCGCAGGATCCTAACCTTACGCCCGGCGCTGGAGGGATGGGAAGCCGCTCCACGTGGTGGCCGCGTCGTGATGCTGAGCGGGCGGGTGTGGAGGCTGGAGCCGATTCTGGGCTCAAGTGAGGCGGCTACGGGGAACGACTTTGCGTTCTTACCGCAGGACTGGCGCAACAGAGTGACGGTTTCCAACAGGCTGCCGGCGGTTGGTGTACCCGGACAAATCGAGTTGCGCGTGCAAAGGTTTTCAATTCTGGTGCTGATATCTCTGGGAAAGTCTCCCCGGGCGGCGGACCGGGACAGGGGTCCGGCCGATGTCGGCTCGGATGCCCGAGCAGGTGCATGGCCGGCTTGGCGCGCTTCATCTCAATCATGCGCATAGCCCAAACCAGAGATCAGCCGCCTGCGGTATCCGAATGGCGGCGCGTTCTCAAGACCAGCCGGAATGGAATCGCGAGATGTTGCCCGGGGCGCCCGGTTGGAAGTTCGAAGAATAGACCCGGCGCCCGCCGCAGGCCGTCGAAAAACGCGTCCAGCCCCGGGGCTGCCCTCAGGAGCCGGCTAGCCGGAGACGCGCGCGGATGTGGGGGCCAGCCATCGCGTTGCGTTTTCGCGGCAAAAGCGGCAGCCGGTGTGCGTTGCCTGGCGACTGCGCCAACCCCCGGTGAGCCGTCCCGCTGCGGCGCAGCAGGGATTCTGAACGCCAATTGAACGCCAGGGAACGCAGTCTCGGCACTCCAGACCGTCATTCAACGCTGCGCTAACGGAAATCCGCGTGCTTTTATCGACCGGGCACGGAGTTTTCCCCGGCTCTGGAAACGAACTTGAAAGGAGAAACGCATTGAACGCAATTGACATTATTGCAGCCGTGGCGGCGGCCAACGTCACGGAGGAAGTCATCGAAGCAGCACAGAAATATGTCGCTGATGAGGCGAATCTGGCCCGGGTGATACTGAAAAACCCGTGCTATTTGCCGGACGCCGGAACGAGAATCACCGGTCTTTTCGGATCCGACCTTGGCTGCCGCGGGCCGTGGCGCTACATCGATCTCCACGCTTACCGGGAGTTCCGGGGGCCGCTGATCCATCTCGAAAAGCCGCGCCCGGTCCGGATCCGGGAGCGGACCATCGCCATGATCATCGAGGAGGTGCAGGCGTGACGCGGCCGCGAGACATGAACCGCAGGCGAGTGGTCCGGGCCGAGATAGGCCTGTGGCACAGAACGCAGCCGGGGCGAGGCCTCCAGCGCAGGTTCACCTCAGAGCAGGAGATTCAGGATGCGGTGCGCCACTTTGTGGAAATCGCCTACTCCAGCCGCCTGTTCGCGGGACCATTCCTCAAGCTTGGAGCTGTCAGGCTGCTTCCGAGGATCCGCGGAGGAGCCTCTGGCCTGTGCTGTGTCGACCTCTCGCCTCTTGGCCAGGCCGAGCTGCTGTTCGCGGCAGACGACTACGGAATGAGCCTGATCGTGGTGACCCACGAAGTAGCTCATTACCTGGACTTCGCCTCCTACCGGAACAAGGATCTCCTGCGCCGGGTTGCCGCGCATAACCCGCATTGGGCGTCCACGCACATCGTGCTGCTGTCCCTGCTTTACCGGCAATTGAGTCTCGACTTGCTGAACGAGTACTGGCAGCACGGCGTTGTGCTCGATGAGATGATGCTGCTGCGGGCAGGCGTTGCCCCAAAGGACAACGAGGCGCATCGCCAGGCCGACAAGCAGCGAGACGCGGCCAGCTCCTCGCCCGCAGGTTGAGCCCCGCACACCCCGCTGCGGCAGTGCATCCCCCGCGGACAGATTCCGCTCCGCACTGCCGCTGCCCGAGGGTGGCTTCTGAATCCTTTAAGCAGGCTTGTGCCGGCAGCCTCGGTGCTTGAATTGCCCGCATTGTTCACGATGGGGTCTTCATTTCCGATCCGGCCGCGGTCCTCCGTCATGGCCTTCGGTGCCGGAAAGACTCTCAGCTTGAAGCTCCAGCCGGGGGCCTCCAGTGGCGATTGAAGATCCGGCAGACCTCGACGCAATGCAGCCTCGGGCGAGCTCGCCCGCCGCGGCCACGGCCTTGTCGGCCTCAAAGACGGCGGGCTGTATGACAAGTACACGGCTCTTTGGAGACGATGACAGGTTTTGTGCTTGCCCCAACCTGCAAATCAGTTTCCACGGCAGTCGCGGACCCGGAAGGCGGTTCACTGGGCGATGTTCTACTTCATGCCGGCAAGTTTGCCGGCGGCTTTCCGGTGCCGGAGCAGGTGCAAGATGGCCAGTTTCACTCAATCGATCGAATCCACGCCAGCCAACGGGCTTGCGGCTCCGCCGCAAGCAGCGCTCGAACTCCACCTCCACGTCACGGACCCTGAGGTCGTCGCCGAACTGGAGAAAAACCCGGCTGGGCCGGACAGAGAGCGTTTCGCGCCTAATACTACTGGGTCATAAACGTTTTGCCCCACAAAAAGGGCAGCAGGGAAGCTGCCGGGCGATGGCCTTCGCCAGCCGCTGGCGCAGGCTGGCGATCGACAATGGCTCAACGCGCTGTCCCAGTTTTCTCGCTCCCCCGCGGCCGGTATTCTTCCGGCTGTGGCGGCTCGGCCAGAGCGAGCCTGCCGGCGCGCGCTGAGGCTGAAATTTGCCTCCTCTCGGCCACCAGGAACCCATAGGCCGCAATGCACAATGTCGCGTGGTGGTGAAAGCCCCGCGACGAGCGACCCTCGAAATTGCCCAGCCCCAACTCCTGCTTCAACTCCAGATAGTCCCGCTCGACGATCCACCGATACTTGGCCAACTCAACCAGTCGTCTCAAGGGCGTCTCCGCCGGCAGATTCGACAGCCAGTACTCATGTCGGCTCCGCCGCTGCCCGCGGCCATTCAGCCAGCAACCAGTGCTCAGCGTGCGGCTCGCTCCGCCAATAGTCCCGGTGCGCTGGCCTCAACCGCACCGCCATGAAGCGCGAGCGCAAAGCCCCTTTCATTCCTTCCCGCCAGCTCACCGCCCGCAACGCTGTCTCCCCCAGCCCCAGCACCAGCTCGCGCCGACACCGGCCTGTGGCTGGCGCTCCTCCGCAACAGCTTCGGCGGCCTTCCCATGACCTGACGCGGCTTCGGCGGCAGCGGTTGTTCTCCAGGCCGCCACAGGCTCAGGCTCGACTGCACCCCCACCACATACTCCAGCCCCAACTCCTCCAACCCTTCGCGAAACTTCGTGTCGCTGCCATAGCCGGCATCGGCCAGCACCACCCCAAC
>JBMFOK010000044.1:0-5292 GCA_049969655.1 Bryobacteraceae bacterium | reverse complement strand
CTGGCGCGACTACAACCGGCGCGCCGATATCGAGAACCGGATCGCCGAACTGAAGCACGACTTGAACGCCGACCACTTCTGCCTGAAGCAATTCCATGCCACAGAGGCCGTCTTCCGATCGGTGCTGTTGCTGTTTAATCTATTGGCCGAGTTCCAGCGCGCCGCCGGTATGCCGGGCTATCGCGAACCCGCCACCATCCGCACTCAAGTCCTCACTTGTGGAGCGATTCTGGGACGTTCCGCCCGCCGCCTGGTTGTCCACCTCGGCGAAAGCTGGGGCGGTTTGAAAACGAGAAAGCCTCTTCTGGCCAATATCTTGGAGTGGGAAATCCCAACTTCGCCGAAGTTGATCCAAGCCGTGCGTTGTTGATTGGCGCCTGGCAGGCTTCGCAGCCTCATGCCCGGCCGCAAAACCGTTCAGAGGAGGTCAACTTCGGAATTCAGGCTCATTTCTTCAGTCCCCCTTTCGCCTGTGCCGGCCTGTGCCAGAGGCTTTGGTGCGGATTCAGCCCGTGCGGAGTGTGGCAGGAGAAGCAGTCTTTGCCCTGCATGGCGGGCTCGCGCAGATTGTCCACCGCAGCCGAGTGGCAGGCGACGCACTTCTCCGCACCCGGCTTGCGCAGGAAGTTCGCCCCCACCGCGTTGTGGCACGTTACGCACGGCACCTGCCGCGTTCCGTGCTTCGACTTCTCCCAGTCCGCCACGATCTCGGCCTAAATCCCGCGATGGCATTCGATGCACTCGCCGCTCGCGCCCCCGATGTCCGGATGCGCTGGTGGCGCCGCCTTCCGCTGCGTTGCCGCAAGTCCGGCGGCGAGGATCAGGACAAGGATGACTCGCGTGAAGACACCTCAGAACCGGTACGTAAATTCCAGATATACGAAGTTGCCGCTCCCGCCCTGCGGATAGACCCGCTCGACGGCGGCACGGCCCTGCATGTGGCCCAGATAGCCCGCCAGCGCCACGTGCGCGTTCAAGTTCACATCGCAGCTCACGTCCCACAGGTTCGCGATCGAGCGCGCCCCGTCCGTCCCGCGCCCGGCGAATCCGAACGTCCACGGCTGAAACGGCCCGCCTCCCGCATACCAGAGACTGGTTTCTCGCGGTTGGGCAGGTTCTGGCGTTTTTTTGGCGCCGGGGTGCTGCTGGTATCCGGTGAAGTGGTGCTGAAAGGAGATGCCGGGGTCAAGGTGGAAGCGCCAGCATGGGCCCGCATGTTCGGCATTGCAGTTGGCGCACTGCTGATGGTCACCTATCTCTGGCTGATGCTACATGCGCCCCGCGCGAGCGAAACGGCTCTGATCCTGGCCTGCGATTTTCTGGTGGGTGTGCTGATGGCGGCCGTCGGCTATAGACTGACGCCTTTGCTGGGGATGGCCTCTTTGTGGTTCCAACGGGTCAAAGCCGCGCTGGCGGGCCTGGGCGAATTTCTGGTCCGGGTCGTGCTGGCCCTGCTGTTGGGGATTGTCATTGTGGTGGAGTTCATCGTCCGTCTTCTGGCCGCGCCGGTGCAAGCCATTGTCAACGGGCGCAGGTCCCGGGCCGCTCATCGCCCGGGGGTTCCTCTCCCGCATGCCACAGCAGCGTGAAGCAGGACTTGCGGGCGACGCTGCTGCACCTGTTCGGCATCGACCACGAGCGCTTCACCTACCATTACCAGGGCTTGGACCAGCGCCTCACGAGCGTAGAGAAGGCCCAAGTGGTGAAGGCGATCCTCGTCGGAAGGCGTCCGCTTACCAGAGCAGCTTCATTCCGGCCTGGATCTGCCGGGGCGTGCGCGCCTGCGTCACCTGGCCGAAGTTGGCGTCGCCCACCATCCCGTTGACGGCGCTGAACTGCGTGTGGTTGGGCGTGTTGAACGTCTCCAGCCGCACCGCGAGGCGCAGCCCTTCGGGCCTGCCGATCTCCTTTTGGAGCGCCATGTCCAGGTTGGCGATGCCCGGCCCCGGCAGCACATAAACGCCGGCGTTGCCGAAGTAGCCGGGCTGCGGAGCGGCGAAGCAGCTTGGCGCGATCCAGAACAGGCCGTTGGTGCGCGGGTCGCGGTTGGACAGCCCGCGCCGGCCATCGCAGAGGCGGTCCGGCCGAAAATTGGTGAGGGGCGATGGCGTGTTGTTCGGCGCGTTCACCATCACCGGCGTGCCGGAAGAGAAAGTGCTGATCACGCTGAGCGACCAGCCACCAACCACAAGGTCCGCCAGCCCCGGAGCCCCGCGCAGAAACTTGCGCCCGCGGCCGACAGGCACTTCCCAGACCAGTGCCGAAGCCAGGCGGTGCGGAATATTGAAGCCGGTGGGCCCCTTGTCGCAGCTAATGCATGCCCCGCGCTGGTTCAGCGGCGGATTCGCGCCGCCTTGCTGCGTGTTAGAAAGCGCCTTCGACCATGTGTAATTGGCGAGGAAGTTCCAGCCGCGGGAAAACTCCTTCTGCCATTTCAGATTCAGCCCGTGGTAAGTGGCGTGGCCCGCGTTGGCGGCGAAGTACACGTAAGCATAGCGCGGCCAGCGGATGGCGTTGATGTCGCACGCCATCGAGCCGGGACGGGAACAGTCGTTCGCGTTCCAGCGCACGGGCAGCCTGCTGGTGGAAGAGCCGATGTAGGCGGCTTCGGCGATCGAGGTTCGCCAGATGGGAATCTGGATGCTGAAGTTCCACTGGGCAGTGTAGGTGCTCGTCAGGCCGGCGTCGAGCGCGAACACGGCGCCGCTGACGCGGTCGACGAATTCGCGGGTGATCGGCGTCCTGCTGATCGGAGGAAACACATTGACTCCGAGGCGATACTGGGGCGCCGAGGACGGATCGTTGGCGATGGATTGCACGATGGAGACGCCCGGCGCGGTGATCCCGAACAGCAGGTACAGCGCCCGCTGGGAGGGATAAAAGATGCCGCCCGCCGCCCGGATGACCGCTCTCCGCAGGAAGGCCGGGTTCCAGGCGATGCCGGCGCGGGGTGAGAAGTTGTTTCGGTCCATCGCGAAGATCTGCGGCCGGATGTCGCCCAAGGCGGCGTACAGGATGCGGCCGCTGTTGAAGTCGAATGCGTGGGGGTAATTGCGGTCCGGGCCGAATGGGTTGGGCGGCGTTGCCCCGTACCAGCTGAGCCCCAGATTCAGCGTCAGGTCGCGCCGCAGGCGCCAAGTGTCCTGGATGTAGGGGTGGACTTCGGTCCAGCGGTAGTGGGTCCGCGGCATGGACGTCACCGTGCCGCTCACAGGATAGCCGAGCAGGAAATCCGCAAACGAGCTGCCCGTGCCAGGCACGGGGATGGGACGGCTGCTCGCGCCGGGTTGCATCTGGGCGGTGAACACGCCGCTGAACAGTAGCGTGCCGCGGGCGTTCCAGTTGGCGCTTTCCTGCACGGTACGGATGTAGCGGACCTGGGCCCCGGCGGCGAATTCGTGCCGCCCGCGGACCAGGCTGATCATCTCGCTGAGCTGATAGTTGTTGTCAATGTTGCCAATCAGGCTCTGGGGCGCACCGAAGCCGCTGAAGCCGTTGAGCACGATGCTGGGCACGCCGTGGACATCGGCCGTGCCCGTTATCCCCAGCCGCTGCTGGAGGTCTGCCTCGCCAATGCCGCCGTAAAACAGATAGGGACGCGTGAAGCCCACCTGGAGGAGATTCACCGTGCGTGGATCCAGGTTCGCCGTCCACTGGAGGCCAGCCAGATGCATCCGCAGTGTGTAATAGAGGCCGGTGAGCGGATGCACTCCGGGCTGCGTAATATGCGAAGACTCCTCCATGTATTGCCCCGAAACCAGCCCCTTGCCTGCCAGCAGGAGGTCCACCTTAATGCCTCCCTGGTCGAGAAGCGCCGTCTGCTTCGGCTGGCGAAACACGTTCAGGGGCCGCTGGTTGTAACTGGCGCCGGGCAGATAGTAATTCGTCAGGCGCTGCGCGACGCTGTTCAGCCGCGTTGCCGGAATGCGGTTTCCGGGGAAAGCGAGGCGGGAGCCGGTGGCGGTTTGGTAGGACTCGGGGTCGTAGATCAGCGAAGGCAGTGCGCTGAAGTCGCCTTCAAACATGGCCGCCGTGGGCGAGAACGCCCCCTGCGGCGCCGACAGGCGCTGGCGCTGCCCCTCGTAGTTGGCGAAGAAGAAGGCGCGTTGCGGCCACAGCGGGCCGCCGAGTGCCAAGCCGAATTGGTTACGGACGAACGGCCCCGGATTGCGCCGCGTCTCGAAGAAATCCCGCGCATCGAGCGCGCTGTTGCGGTGGAATTCGAAGGCGTCGCCGTGGAATGAGCTGCCGCCGGAGCGCGTGGCCAAGTTGACGACGCCCGGGTCGGGGCCGAGCGATGGCAGCACGAATCCCTGCACCACCTTGAACTGATCCACGGCGCTGACGCTGACGTTCAGCGCCAGTTGGCCGATACGCGTGCCCGAGGCCGACAGGCCGTTGATCAGATAGCTGGTGAAGTCCTGCTGCACGCCGGCGATTGTGATCGTGCGGTCGGCAAAACCCGTCTGGGTCGCGGTGAAGTTGGATGGATTAGAGCCAGCCTCCTGCGCCGCGCCGGACAGATAGCCGAGTTGGAGATAATTTCGGCCGTTGAGCGGAAGCCGCTGAACGCTCACCGGTTCAATCAGCGTGCCAAGCTGGTTGGAGCTGGTCTCGCGCAGCGACCCTTCAGTGTCCGTCACGACGAGGCTTTCGCTGATCGCGCCAAGCTCGAGCTTCACGGATTGCGAGACCCGCTGGCCCACCAGCACGCGGATGCCCGTCAGTTCCACTTCCCTGAAGCCGTGCTTGGTGATGCGCAGCGTGTACTCTCCCACCGGAACTGACGGCAGGAAGTACTTGCCCGTCTCGTCCGTCTCTGCCCGCTGCTCCTGGCCAGTCTGCCGGCTGATGAGCAGTACCTCCGACGCCGGAACAGGCCTGCCGGTGGGATCGAACACCCAGCCTTCGACCATGCCGGAACCGGCTTGGCCGAAAGCCATGATACCGATTAAAACCAAGACACTAATAAAAACGGATGACCACCGATTACGCATAAATCACTTGGGCCATTCTAGCCGGAATTTCCTTTTTGCACTCCCGGACAAGTCAAATTTATACGCCCCCCGCCCACGTGTCAAGCACCACATATTTTTTTGTAGCCGCCACGTGAGAATGTCCTATTGACTCTCGCATAATATAGAGTCAGTCGAGGGATAGTTCAGCTTGCTGCCAGAAGGCCGCGATGAGGCGCTTGCGCTTCGGCCTGATCTTGTTCAGCGCCATCCGCGCGACCGCCCCCAGTTGCCAGAATTCCCGCGGGCAGACGTCGGCCAGCTCAGGCTGCTTCCA
>JBMFOK010000043.1:0-5313 GCA_049969655.1 Bryobacteraceae bacterium | reverse complement strand
GCGCTCTTGCGCTCGCCGGGCAGCAGCAGCCCCTTAGTGTCGTCTTTCAGCGGCTCATGCCGGGCGTCTCCCCGGCGGCCAAGGCCCAAGCCCTCCAAATAGGCCGCCAGGCGCACCTCGCGGGCTTGGCCCGGAAAGGGCGGATCGCACGAAACAATTGTATCACAAAATGTTTTATTTATGACCCAGTAGTACTATCCATGCGTTTGGGAGCGCCCCGTCGTGGATGCGTCTCGAAAAGGCCTCCGCAGTCTGACTCAGGTCAAACCGAGGAACTCTTCGATGGTAAGACCGGCGTCTCACATGATGGCACGCAGGAGAGGTTCTTTGACTGTCCGGCCGGGATGGATCGGAACAACGGTTCGTGCCCTAGTTTCGGGACGCACCAGGATGAGATGGCTCCCCCGCTGTCGATCCTCAACAAGACCGACGCGTTTCAGTGCGCGCACGATTTTTCGTGCGGTCAGAGATGGAAGATTGGCCATGAATCAAGCGGGGACGGCCACGGGAACGGTGACCCTTCCTTGAAGCGAGTGTCCCTCCTCGGGGATCGGTTCCCCGTGAGCTGTCAGGCTCTCCAGATACAACGCAATGGCCTCTTTGATGTTGATGTTGCGCTCGGCTTCTTCCAGAGTTTCCCCCTGCGTGTGGCAACCAGGCAGGGCCGGCACGGAGGCCAGGTACCCCCCTCTGGAGCTTGTTCGTAGAAGACCGAGTAGGAAAACTCCCTGACTCCCTTGCGCGCCATGTCTTCATTGTCGAGGCGTCTGCCGGAACGGGCAAAGCGAGTCCCGGCCCGAATCGAAGCGTTAGCACCAGCGCAGGCTGCGAAGCCAAAACAAAGCCGAACCTCGGTGACTTTGCCTCGATCAACACGCGACATCCATTCCGGCATCGCCCTCATGAGTTGCGCCGCCCTCAGGCACAAGCGATCAGCCCCACATGCTCGAGTTAAGCCTCGCGCCGCTTCCGTGGTCGCACCGTCCCGCCGCCCAGAGCATTCAGGAACTCCTGAACATCGAACGCTTCGACTTGCGGGGCCACGGTCCTTATGGGAGCAGGGCTGGCGGGCTTGGGATGGATGATGGCCGCACGGACTGGCTCGTGCTTTCCCATCGCGCGGCGAAGGGATTGCAGAGGTCCAGCCATCGCGGGCTGAACCGTTTTCGACGCCTTGCACTCCACCATCCACAAGCCGCCGGATTCGCCCGGAAACAGGAAGTCAACTTCCAGCCCCTGCTGGTCGCGGAAATAGTAGAGCTCCTTGCGCCGGCCGTGGTTCACCTGGTGCTTCAGGATTTCAGCCGCAACGAATCCTTCGAATAGAGGACCGAGGAACGGTGACCGGCTCAACTCGGCCTGCGTCCGGATCCCCAGAAGGTGGCACGCCAGGCCCGAGTCCAGAATGTAGATCTTGGGCGACTTCAGGAGCCGCTTGCCGAAATTCTCGAAGTAGGGAGGCACCAGAATGATCTGCCCGGTGATCTCCAGGACATGAAGCCATTCGCTGATGGTGGGCACCGAAACGCCAAGCGGCGCAGCCAGGTCGGTCCGGTTCAGGATCTGGCCGTGCCGGCTGGCGAGAAGGGCCAGGAAGCGCCGGAAGGTTGCGAGATCACGGACATTGACAATGGCCCGGACGTCTCGCTCCAGGTAAGTCTGGATGTAGGAACCGAACCACAAGTCTCTTGCCTTGGGGCGCGCCAGCGCCTCCGGGTAGCCGCCGGTGAGAAGAGTGACCCGGTTCGTTTCCGCCAGGCTGAGCGGCAAGAGGTGGAGAACTGCTGCGCGGCCTGCCATCGATTCTGTGACGCCTTGCATCAGAGGCGCCTCTTGAGATCCGGTGAAAAGCCACTGCCCTCTCGTGGAGGGGCTCTCGTCGATTCGTGTTCGAATGTAGGTGAACAGCTCGGGCGCATTCTGAATCTCATCGAACAGAGCCGGCAACCGGAGCCCGTCCAGCATGCCTCGCGGATCGGAGCGCGCACGGCCCAGGATGTCGGGATCCTCCAATAAGACATAGCTGGCACGAGGAAAAAGCCGGCGCAACAGTGTCGTCTTCCCAGCGCGCCGCGGCCCGGTCACCACCACGGCGGGAAAGTTCCGAGCCGCTTCGAGGACCGTTGGCCGGATGGCGCGTGCGATGAATTGCATGTGAGTAGTTTAAACCGAAAGTTTAGAATTCTCAAGTCCTGAGCTGGACGGGAGTAAGCATTGCTTTCGCCAGGTTCTTGGCGCAACCGCTCGATACCCATAGCAGATTTATGGGAATCGCATGCCTATGTCAAGTCGAGAGGGCGGGGGAACACAGCTTCGGGCCGCAGTATCAGCGGCCCACATACGACCGCTACTGCACCAACGTCGTAATGGGAGCCCCATCGTCAAGGCTGACCGGGATCTCTGGCGGCGTCGACGGCAACGCCCACCTTGGGAGGGCATTCTCACACGATCGGAGACTTTTATCAATCGGAAAGTCGCGATTGCTTCAGTTTTCACATCTCCTTGATGCCGCACGACCTAAGATAGTTGGCGATGCAGTCATACTTCTCCGGAGGGCGCGTCCAATCTGATGGATCTCCTGGAGGAACCCAGATGATCATCCCTTCTCGCGCCCGCGTGAGCAGCACTCGGTACTTGTTGAGAACATACTGGCGCCGGGTCTGATCGCGGGTGCTCTGCCACTTGGTCCCCTTAAAGGCCCTGACAGTCCAGCCATCGCGCTCCGGCACAAGGTCGATGTCCCAACAGACACCAGTCCAATCGAGTTCGAGTCCCTGGATGCCGAACTCGGTCGCTGGCGTTTCCAGGTAATACGACGATCGGACGTCAGAGGCCGAATTCAAGAACCAGTTCTCAACATCGAGTTCGGTCCGAACATCCAGACCATGTGCTCGCAAGCGTCTGCCTCCGCTGCTTGCGATGAGGCCAATCCGCCGAGAGCCACGCTGCCTGCTTTTCAACCAATCCCTTGCTTTACCAATGTCCCGAGTAAGCACCAGCGGAAAATCCGGGCACAAGGAAAGCGCCGCGCGGGCATGTGCAACCTGCATGGCCAGCAAGTGAGAGACGAACTCCGAAACCGCCTCCGCTTTGTACGACCGTAGCGATACTTCCAGGTGGAGATTCGGATCCTGGACTACTTCCAGGCCGTCGGGCGGGACTTGAAAAAGACCATCCCCCGAGTTGTGCTCTCCAACCAAGTGTGGCGAGATAAGGACCTTCCAATGCCGGAACCGGTCGGCCAAGGCTCTTCCCCATTCGCCCAGCCCCGCTTCACCCGTGTTGATCTCCTGGCCGCTACCCACTAACGCGACGATGACAGCCCAGCCTTTGTGGCGATCCATAATGTCGAGCATGATCTCGGGTTCGGAACGACAGCGCTTGAACTTCCTTTTCGACTGTTCCGCATTCCAAGCCCGTTGAGCTTCGTCAAAGACAACCACCCGGTCGGGTGGGGCCACCAAACCAGTGAAGTGAGCATCGATGAAACGATGGACATTCTGAACGAACGTTGCAACCCTCCGCCGGGATTCGGAAATCGTCCGGCCAGTCCGCCGGCAATCGTCGCGGGCCAGAGCTTCCGAAAGCACTCTCACGAGGGGACCGTTTCCGGATAGGAACACACCCAAAGAGCCCGCGTGCAATTGTCTGTTGTGCACGATATTCAGGCCGGCGAGAGTCTTGCCTGCTCCCGGCACACCCGTTACGAAACAGATCGTCTTCCTGCTTCCCACGCGCGCCATTTGGATAGCCCGCATAACGGCTGCACTCGTTTTCGTCAGGTTCTCCGCACCGGCGTGGCATCGCGAAATCTCACAGACATTATGCCCCTCATACAGAACTCGCGCCGCTTCGATGATCGTTGGTGTGGGCGCGTACTCAGCCCAGTTCCAGCGGTCGGGGTTCATTGGTGCTGCAGCCAAGTCTCTGTATTGGGCAACAGCTTTCTCCACCAAGCTCCGCAGCGAGGACGCGTTTGCCAGCCACGCGGGAGCGACTCGATCGATGACTTCGCCGATTGCTGGAGCCTCATTATCAGCGTGGGTGGCGACCAGGAAGGGGACCAGGATGCGACCGCGACTTTCTGCGTGAAAATCACGCAGGTCAAGACATTAGTCTTCGACCTGGCTACGAGCCTCCTTTTCGTACTTCCGGGCGCCACATTTGAATTCAAGAACGAGGATGATGTCGTGCGCCAGAATCACGGCATCGATTCTCTTTCCGCGTCGGGGAATCGGGTATTCCAGAAGCAGATGCCTGCCAAGCGCAGAATCCGAAGAAAGCGCCGTCCGCAGGATTGGCAACTGCTCACGCCAGGCCTCCAATTGCTCGGCGGACAGCTCGGTGAGGGCGCTTCCGATGACGCCTGTCTGGCGGCCGACGATCAAATCCTGTTCGTGCGCAAGAAACTCGGGAACTGTGGCCGCGTAAAATGCTGGCATATGCTACTAGTCTAAGCCGGTGCTTGGCAGAGGCTACTCATCCATTCCAAGAGAAACCGAAGCGATCGGGCCAAGGACGTCTGTACCGCACCCGATTTCTTGGACAGTTTTTTGAATTATGGTCATGCGGCAGTCTCGAGGGCAAGCAGGGTCTCGTGGGCCTGCCGCGGAGATTGGAAGTGGAGGCGTTCGAGCAGCCACTGCTCGTTGTAGCGCTGGCGGAATTCTTCGAGCGCGTCGGCGAGTTCCTCCAGGGTGTTGAAGTGCCACACCCAAAGAAGCTCCTCCTTGAGGGTGCGGAAGAAGCGTTCGATCGAGCCGTTGCCTTCCGGCTCGCGCACGAAAGCTGGTGAAGACACCAAGCCGAGAAAACGGATCTCACGCTGAAAGTCGTCGCTCATGAAGGGCGAGCCATGGTCATGACGCAGTCCAACGCCCAGGGCGATGCCCCCGGAGAAGCCGCCGAATTGTTCGCGCACGGCCTGGCGCACCGGCTCCAAGGCCTCGAACCGCGTGCCGCGTTTGCCCACATGGATGCCCAGGCAGAAGGCCGAGCAGTGGGCGATCATGGCGAAGATAGGAACCTGCCCATCTCGCAGAGTGAAGCCGGCCGTGGCATCGATGCCCCACATCTCGCTTGGGGCGCTCGGCCAGAATCGTTCCCTCGTGCCGCTTCGGCTCGACGGGCTGCGGCTGCCGCTGCGGCGCCAGCAGTTGGTGTTGGCGCATCAGGCGCAGCACGCGCCGCAAGGAGGTGCGCACGTCACAATGGCGCAGCCCAAGCCCACACCTTGCGGCAACCCGGTGGCGGTGGAAGCGGCGCTGGCCACGATTGAGCTGCTCGAACAGGAGCTGGTGGACAACGCTGCCC
>JBMFOK010000042.1:0-6427 GCA_049969655.1 Bryobacteraceae bacterium | reverse complement strand
GCGCCGATGCCGACAGGATTCTCTCAACGCCTTCCTGCCACTGCTCCCACGCCGGCCCGTAGAACCTCATCAGCTCGGCCTGTCCCGAGATGACAGTCAGCAGGTTATTGAAGTCATGCGCCACGCCGGCCGCCAACCGGCTCACGGCTTCCGTCTGCTGCAGGCGAGCCACGCGCTGCGTCAAACGGATCCGATCCCTTTCCGCAGTTCTCAGACTGGTCAAATCCATCAGCGCCAAATGAAGCCGCACCGCTTCACGCAGGCCGTCGGCAATTCGCTTGGCAACCGCCCGCACCTCCAGGCTGCCAGCCCCCGGGACCTCCAGGGCAAGTTCCGCTTCAGCGGACCCGTCCGTCCCACAACCTTCGAGCATTCTGCGAAGGTGCCCCACGCTCTCAGCGGCCGCAAACTCCTCAAGCCGCGGACAGCTGATGCCGGCTAGCTTTTCCGGATTCAGGCCGAGCAGGCCGCAGGCCTCACGGTTGGCCTCCACGATGCGGCCATCGAGGCCCGTGATTAGATACGGCACGGGCGCCTCGGCAAACAGCGCCCGGTAGCGGCGCGAGGTTTCCTCCAACTCTGACTGCCATTGCCGCGCCAGGTCCTCCGCGAGGAGCTTCTCCAGGCCGAATGCGATGTCCCCCGCGATTTCTTTCAGCAGGGGCATTTCCTCGCTGCTCGTTTGCCGCGCGTCGTCCGTACGCAAGGCCAGAATGGCGCTGAGTTGCCCCTTCTGCCACAAAGGCATCGCCGCGCATGCCGCGTCACGAGGCGCGAGTCCGCAGGCCACGCACAGCCCTGTCGGCGGCGCATTCCGCCACCCTATCGGAGCGCGGCGGCGAAGCCCCTCGGCGGCGACGGCGCAGATCGTATCATCCTGACAGTGTTGCGCGAGCGGGCTGCTGGCCGAGGCAGCCAGCTGAAGCTGGTTTTCTCCGCCTGCCAAGTAGACGGCTGCCGAAAGAAATGGGCCGTGCCGAACCAGCTCCTCGCACACTTCTTTGAGGACCCGCCTTCGGTCGCTGGCCCGCGCTATGGCCTGGTTGACCTGGCTCATCGCCAGATACATCCGGCTCAGCCGCCTGATTTGCGCCTCGCGCCGCTTCTCCTCGGTCGTATCTATAAACAGGCAGGCAAAGAGATTCTCCCCCGGTCGAAACGCCTTGACGGAGTACCAGCGGCCAAGCACCCTCTCCTCGCGCTCGACCTGCAGCACCTCTCCGGTGGCCGCTACCCGGCCGTAGACTTCAATCCATGCCGGATCGGCTCCGGGCAGCACCTGCCTGAAGGTGCGGCCCTGCACCTCGGCCGCCTTCAGCCCCGTCATCCGCTCGAAGGCCGGATTGACCAGAAGGAAACGGTAATCCACGGGCTTGCCGGCAGCGTCAAATAGCATCTGGTGCAGCGCAAAAGCCTCCTGCATGTGTTCGAAGGCCAGCGTCAACAACTCTAACCATTCCGGACTCCTTTGCAAAGTCCCCTCCTCAAGTCTCCTTCTCAATGGACAGCGCTTGTGGCAGGCCTCGCCTGCTGCACGGACCTGCGCTTCACTCCCAGATGCAAGATACTAGCAGATTTCTGTCAGATTCTTTCTTTCGCTTGTCTGCCCCGTGCCTTGCCGGATGCCGCTGGCAGCCGGTCAGCCCTCTTCCGCCAGAAGGCCTCCGCCCGGAGCAGAGCGGGTATGTTGCTTGTGCAGATGCGTCTGGAGCGCTTGGCGGAGCTGATCGAGCGAGACGGGCTTGGCGAGAAATCCGTCCATTCCTGCGTCGAGCGCCTTCTGGATCTCCTCAGGCAGCACGTGAGCCGAAAGAGCTACCAGCGGCAAGGAGGCGCGGCAGCCGACAACCTGGCCGCTGCGCAGGCGCCGCGCCACCTGCAAGCCGTTCATGCGGGGCATCTCCAGGTCAAGCAGTACCAGGTCGGGTTCGGTCGCTGCGAGCTTTTCGAGGGTCTCCACCCCGTCCGACGCCGTGTCTACCTCACAGCCAAGCTTTGCCAGGAGAGCCGAAACGACCCTGCGGTTGACCGCATTGTCATCGGCCAAGAGAATCCGGGGTGGTCTGGTTCCGGTGGCCGCCACGGGTGTCGGCAGGCTGCTCTCCAGAGGCGGCTGAGGCGAGTTGCTACCTCTGCCCAGCCACTCCAGCATACGGCTCCAACGCAGAGGCACGGTAAAGATTTCCAGTCCAGCGACATAGCGCAGCTCTCCTAGTCTTGCGCCTGCCTCGAGCGGGGCGATCAGCCCGAGCCGCCCAGCGACCCCTCCCCACTTTTCCACAAAAGCCTCGCCGCCGCCCTCGGCTTCCACCTGAAGCCAGTCGGCCAGAATGGCGTCCAGACGCAGCCCCTCCGACATCTCCTCGATCACCTCGGCGCCCCACTGTTCCAGTTGCCACCTGACAATGTCCCGGCGGGCAGGGTGCGCCGCAATCAGTCCGATCCGCAATCCCATCATCGGTTGCCACTCCGTTTGGGACTGATGCGGGCCCTCCAGATCCAGCGGCAATTGCACATGGAATTCTGATCCATAGCCTGGCTCGCTGCGCACTCCAATCCGGCCGCCCATCCGCTCGACCAGACGTCGGCTGAGGGCCAGCCCCAGACCCGCGCCCTGGCCTGTCCTCCAGCGTTGCTCCGGGGACTGGTAAAACGGCTCAAAGACTCGCTCCATCACCTCGGGCGACAGGCCCGGCCCGGTATCCCGCACACGGAAGCTGAGAGCCACACCCCCTTTGTCACGCGCCAATTCCGCCCAAAGGATGACTGAGCCCTCGGCCGTGAATTTGACCGCATTGCCAACAAGATTCAGAAGCACCTGCCTGAGTCTGGCAAAGTCGGCTCGGATCCGCTGTGGCAGCCGTCTCTCCACCACTGCCGCCAGCACCAGTCGTTTATCCGCTGCCGCGGCGGCCAAAGCGGCCATGGTCTGCTCCAATAATTCCAGCAGATCAATCTCCTGCTTCTCGATCTCCACCGCTTCCGATTCAACTCGCGCCAGTTCCAGCAAGTCGCCCAGCAGTGTCATTAGCGCCGCGGCGCTATCACGCGCCAGGCGAAGATGCTCGCGAACCAGCGCCGGCAGGGGGTCATGCTCGAGCAGACTCAGCACGCCGAGCACACCGTTGAGCGGCGTACGGATCTCATGACTCATCATGGCCAGAAAGCGCGTCTTGGCCGAGTCGGCCTGTTCCGCCGCACGACGCATCTGCTCCGACTGGGCCAGCGCCGCTTCGAGCCGTTGCTGTGTCTGCTCGAGCTGCCGCCGGACTGCATGCAACCGCTCAACCCCGGCCACGACCGCCGCCAGGGAGTGAATCTCCTGCGCAATTGCAGCGCCAAAACGCCGTCGCCTGCGCACCGCATGCAGCCCAATCCAGCCCACGCAGCGTCCCGCCTCCATCACCGGGACACCTAGCACGGACTTCACTCCCCGCCTCAACAAAATGCTTCTCAAGTCCGACATCTCCAGCCGTTCGACGTCCTCGATCTCGATATGCTCGCCCTGAAGCAGACCCCTCACCCACAGCCCAAACAGACCGAGGGGAAATTCCACTGGAGCCGCTGTCGGAGATTCCACGCCCGGTGCGGCCCACTCAGCGCGGCGAACACACACCTGCCGCTCGAAATCGTAGCGATACCAAACGGCGCGGTCGGCGCCGTAGGCCTTTGCGAGATTGTGCAAAAACGCCTGTTCAAACGCGACGGCGTTTGCTTCGTCGGCCCGACTTGCGTCGGCCAGAATCGCTACATGGTGCAACAGCAGCGAGATTTCGGCTGACGTCAGCTCAGATCGCCTCCGGCTGTCCTCCAGCTCCTGCTCGAGGCGTCTCCTCTCACTCAAATCCCGAAAAACGCTGAACACTACCCTCTGCCCACGCCTTTCGAGCCTTCTGAAGGTGACCTCCACATCCAGGCATCGACCGTCGGGCGTGTGCCACGAGCGTTGCACGACGGACCGCTCGAGTCTTCCCTCGACAAAGTCCCGATGGCGCTCCCGCACACGGGGCCGTTCGGCCTCGGGGTAAACACTCTCCATCGGCTGGCCCACGAGTTGCCCCCGGCTCTGACCCGCCATCCGGCAGTAGGCCGCGTTCACGGCCAGTATCCGACCTGACGCATCGGTGAGTCTCAACCCCTCAGCCGCTTCCTCCCAAAGCAGCTCAAGCCACTCCGCGTCCCACCCAACCCCGTTGGCGTCCGCGTGTCTTTCCTCGCGCATCGTCCCAGCTCCATATCCCGTCACGCCTGCCGGCGCGGCACAGACTCCTGCTGCCGGCGTGATTCATGCCAGCGCCGCGACCATCCCAGCCGACGTCTCTGCCGGCTCATGCTGACCTTGCCTCGCACCGCCAAGCCTGCACCCGGTCCTGCTCTCCTCGTATCGCCACAAACAGATTCAGCTTTTAGCCCCACGATGCAAGATCAACCGCCCGAGCACCCCCAAGGCGCCTGCCGGGCGTCGGCCGTCCGGCCCGCAGGGCCCCTCTGTCGCACCGTGCCGAACGGCCGATACGATAGATTGGGTATCATGTCGGCTATCCCCAACAACGCTAAGCCACGAGACACACATCGAACGCAATGCAGTCCCGCATGAAGATTCTTGTTGCCGATGACGAGGTGGTCTGGACCCGGCTGCTCGAACGTCTTTTGTCCGAAGCCGGCTTTGAGCCGGTCACCGTCACCGACGGTCTGGCCGCCTGGCAGATCCTGAGCTCATCTGCTGCTCCGCCGATGGCAATCCTTGACTGGCTCATGCCAACCATCCACGGCATCGACCTCACCCGGCGGCTTCGAGCCGGCTCCCGTGAAATGCCTTGTTATATCATCATGTTGACCGCCCGCAACGATCCCGCTGACATCGTGGCGGGACTCGAGGCCGGGGCCGACGACTACCTGGTCAAGCCGTTTCACCGCGCCGAACTGCTGGCGCGCGTCCATGCCGGACGGCGCATCGTGGAAATCCAGCGCCAGTTGCTTGAGAGCCTCCGCCAACTGGCGTGGCAGGCCGACCATGATCCCCTGACGGGCCTGCTGAACCGCAGGGCGATCCTTGAGCGAATCGTCGCCGAATTGGAGCGTAGCCGCCGCGAGGGTCGTCTTCTGGCGGTGGGCGTGCTCGATTGCGACCATCTGAAGCAGGTCAACGACACTTGGGGCCACCAGGCGGGAGACGAAATGCTGCTCACCGTCGTCGCCCGCCTTCAGGACCACATCCGCTCATACGACGTGATCGGAAGGTTCGGAGGCGATGAATTTATCCTGCTCGCACCGGTCGCTTCTGGCAACGATGCAGCCGCACTGTTTGAGCGCCTGAGAGCGGCCGTCCACAGTCAGCCCCTGCGGATCGGTGAATCGACCGTGGCCCTCTCGGTCAGCATCGGCTATGCCTTGAGCCTGCCGGACGATACCGTGTCCAGCCTTCTGGCCCGGGCTGATGCCGCGCTCTACCAGGCCAAAGCGGCCGGTCGTAATACTGCGGTCGGGCCTGCGGCCGAATCCTTGCGGTAGCGAAGCCTGCAGAAACAACCCAACAGAAAGAGCTCAGCCTCTTTTCCTGCCCTTCATCTCAATCGTGACCTGCGCACCGACTCCGCCCCGGGGCTGGTATCCTTCCGGCTGCGGCGGCAGGGTGAGATCGAGCCTGCCGGCACCCGCGGAGGCCGAAATTCGGCTCCTCTCGGCTACCAGGAACCCATACGCTGCGATGCAGAGTGTGGCGTGATGATGAAACCCGCGCCACGAACGGCCCTCGAAGTGGCCCGGCTCCAGCTCTTGCTTTAACTCCAGATAGTCTCGCTCGATGATCCAGCGCTGCTTGGCCAGCTCGACCAGCTTCTTGAGCGGCGTCTCTGCCGGCAGGTTCGACAGCCAGTACTCATGTCGGCTCCGCTGCTCGGGCGCAGCCACTGAAGCCAGCAGCCACTGCTCGGCGTGCGGCTCGCTCCGCCAGTAGTCCCGGTGCGCCGGCCTCACCCGCACGGCCACAAAGCGCGAGCGCAACGTCTTCTTCACGCCCTCGCGCCAGCTCACCCCGCAACGCGGTCTCCCCTAGCCCGAGCTCGCAAGCGATTTGCGCCTGCGGTATGCCCTTGCGTAACGGTCATAGCTTTTGCACCCGGCACCGCTCCAACGCCTCGAAATCACACCTACGGCTTCCCCGAACGTCCCAATACCTACAAATGCAAAGTTTTCGAATCGCTGAGACTGCGCTACTTGAGCCGTGCTAAAGGAATTTAGAGATCCATCCGATGACCTATTCAAGATGTGGTTTAGGGTCTTCACTCTATTGGTTCTATTGTTGGTTGAAGCCAATGCGGGCGCCTGGGTGCAGAAGCGCGGCCACGGAATCCTGATCGCCGGCCTGAATCGATACTACGCCGATGAGCGTTTTTCACTGGACGGCGTGCGCGAGCCTCTCGGTCCC
>JBMFOK010000041.1:0-7071 GCA_049969655.1 Bryobacteraceae bacterium | reverse complement strand
CCAGCGGATGCGGGCCTTGCCGCCCGGCGCCGGGCCGGGCGGAATGTTACTCGACGTGGCGGCCCAGCCAGAGGAGCTGTTCCGCCAGAATCAGCGCGTCCACCGGCCACAACGCTTTCGGGCGCGGGCGCTGGACGCCCGGCAGGCCCGCAATGGGGCGGCAGGTGAGAACACGGTCCAGCCACTGGAACGGGATCGCCGCGCGGCCATGAATGGCGCCGAGCAGCGCGCCGGCGATGGCGGCGTTGGTGTCGGTGTCACCGCCACGGCTTATGGTGTCGACGATGCCCTCTCCGAGGGAGGTGGCATGCATCGCCTGATAAAAGGCGTTCTGCAGGGCGATGATCACATGGCCCTGGTTCACCGTATAGCTCTGCGGGCGTTGGGTGGCGCCACGCTCGACCCCCTCCACGACCTTCGGGGTAGCGCCGATGCGGCGCGCCTCGGCGAGCGCGAACTCGTGCGTGGCCCGCCCATCGGCGCCTTCGCGGATGGCGAAAGCGAGACTGGCGGCGAAGATGGCGTTGGCATGGACGCAAACCTCGTTGGGATGCGTCAGCAGTGCATCGCCGGTAGCCCAGCGGGCCGCATGAGCCGGCGCAGCGCCCGCACCCAGGATCCCCAGCGGCGACACGCGCATCAGCGCCCCGTTGGCTTCGCTGTCCCGATTCGCGGCCCGGCGGCAGGCTTCGGCGACTTCGGCTTCTTCCCGCCTTCCCGCCGCACCGCCGGCGAGCGCCGTGGCCACGGTCGTGCCCATGTCGAACGGCCGGCTGTCGCGCCACCAGCAGTAAGCGCGCGCAACGGCCTCGGCGTCGTAGCGGCCAGCCGCCAGCACGGCACGGGCCAGCATCAGCGCCATCTCGGAATCATCGGTCGGCTGGCCGGCCAGCGTATTGAAGGCGCCGCCGTCCTCCATGCGGCGCACGCCCTGCGGATAGCGGGCGGCAATCGATTCGGGCGGCTGAAACTCGACGAGCGACCCCAGCGCATCTCCAGCCAGTTGTCCGAGCAGACATCCCTGCGCGCGGCGCAGCAGGCCGGCATCGGACACGAGCCGCCTCCGGTCGGGCCAGCACAGGTCGTACGGCTCGCGCTGGTCGGGCGCTTCACGCCGAATGCGGCCCCAGTCGCGGGCCGCCATCTCGCGCGCGATGTCTTCGGGGCCGGCCGTGCAGTGGTCGCCGCAAAAGCTGTCGCCCGTGGCCGAGTATCGAATCGGTTCGCCCCTGTCATCGACCATCGCGAGCCCCGCCGCGCGCAGCAGCGCGTGGCCGGCGCCGTAGTCCCAGCCGCAGGGCGCATTCAGCGAGTTGCCGGCCACGGCCTCGCCGGCGGCCACCAGCGCCTGCCGCAGCGCAATGCTGGCGATGGGCCGGTAGCGGTAAGGCAGGACGAGCTCGGCATTGACACGCGGCATCCGGTCGGCGTGCTGCGACACCGCGAATGTCCCGGGAATGCGATCCGGCTCGTATGACACCGGACGGCCATTTCGGACAAGCGAAGGCATGCCTTCGGCCCAGGCGAACAGGTCGCCGCCGTCGTCGGGCCAGCTGAAGGCGTACACGACACCGAGCACCGGCGTGCCGTTGCGCAGCAGGGCGATGGAGACGCAGGGGCCGCGGTGGCCTTCTTCAAAGGCGCGCGTTCCGTCCATCGGGTCGACGAGCCAGAGGTGGCGCTGCGGGTCGCGGGGACCGCGCCTTTCCGTCTCCTCGCCGAGATATCCGTACTCGGGGAATGGATCGAGCAGGGCCGGCCGCATGAGCCTTTCGGCCTCTGCGTCCACACCGCGCCTCTGCGAGTGGAAGCATTGACGAAGAAAATCGCCGCCCGAGAGGGCGGCCTGAATGGCGATGTCGAGCTGGCGCCTGTACTGATTCATTAGCTAAATTGTACCTTCTGCACGAGAAAAAGTCAAGCAGAAATAAATGTAGATCATGATCCATTTCTTTTCACGTGCGCCTGGAAATGCGCCTGCGTTTTTTCATCCGATGGCGAGCGTTTTTAGGTCTGACAAAAGCACGAATGGTATTTCGATTTCCCTTACCGTACTTACCCTTTGTTGATCGTCGTCCTGCCGCGGGATAGACTGATCGCTGGACGGCGCGGGAGCCGGGCAGGACACGCCCGTCCGGAAAGGAAAGACCGCATGCGGCAGCGGAACCGCGGCAGAATCCGTTCCGACTACACCGAGGCTCAGCGCATCCTCTGGATCATTTCGCGTCTGTGTGAAGGGGAACGGCTGAGTACACGCCGCATCATGGATCGTTTTGAGGTCAGTGCGGCCACTGCTTGGCGGGACCTCAGGCGCGTCGAGGAGCTTGGCTATGCGCTTGCACGCTCCGGCGCCGGCCCGGCATCAACTGTTCACCTGGAGAAAGGCCGGCTGGACGAGGCGCGGCAACTGCAGTTGACCCGGGCGGAGCTGGAAGCGCTGCTGCTTGCCGTCCAGGGCGCCATGGGCAGAGGCCGCGCGCCGCTCTGGCTGAAGAGGCTCCGCCTGAAGCTGGAGATCCTGTACTGCGCCTCTGCGCCGGAACCGCAAGTGCAGTTGTGGCGGCGTATCGTGGCCGCGCGGGATGACGGCGCGCGCACGGTCCGGGGCAACGCCGGCGCGGCGCTTGAGCTGGCCCGCGCGGCGGTCGAATCGCTTTGGTGCGAACTCGACTACATGGCACTCGGCGCCGATGAGCCTTCGGTCCTGCGGGTCGCCCCGCGGGAGGTGCGCGACGGCCGCGTCTACGGGCTGGTCGGCGGCATCGACCGCTGGGAGTCGCTGGACCTCGAGCGCATCCGCCAGGTGCGGGTGACGGACGAGAGATTCACGCCGCCGGAGCCGGAACCAGGATTTGCTGCCGATGACAGGGAAATACGGCAGGAAATTCAGCGTGTCGAGCAGCAGGTTCTGCGCCTCATTGGCATCATCCGCCGGCTCGAGCAGGGCCACGCTGTCTCGCCGGTCAGGCTGGCGGAAGCATTTTCGACAACGCTGACGACCGTGCAGCGGGACCTCGCTCTGCTGGAGCTGGCCGGCTACAGCCTGGCGTGGGCTGACCCGGAGCCGGGCCGGCCCATCTATCATCCCACTGACGTCGGCCATTTTCGGGCACCATCGCTGCCGCTCAGCTGGCAGGAACGGCGCGGACTGGGGGCGGTGTTGACAACCCACCTGCAGTATGAGCCGGGCGGCGAGCTGCAGAGAGTCGCCGCGAGGCTCGGCCCCGGACAGGACGGCGAGTCGCTGATGATCACCGTCGAGTCGTCCGCGCGCGAAACAGAGGGGCACGGTCCGGAGCGGCTGTGGCAAATCGTGGAGGCGATTGCGCGCCATCAGGAATGCACGGTGTGGTATCAGGCGCACAGGATGCTGCTGCACAGGCTCCGGTTCCGGCCGCAGCGCATCGTCTTCGATGTGCCCCTGCTGGTGCGCGGAATTCTGCTCCCCGAAGGAAAGAAACGCGAACTGCAATGGCCAGCCATCTTCGCCGTCGAACTGCACGATTCCCCGGAGAATGAGCTGGCAAAAAAATCTCGTTCCCAGGTAGAACTCACGTTAGATGAAAAGGCGGATCGCTAGCATGGAAGCATGAAATCAATCACAGTCCGCCATGAACTCCCCGAGAATTACGCTGCCTCCGTGGTGCAACGGCACCAGGAATGGATCGAACAGATTCTCGGCATCCGCCTCGGCGAATGCACGATGGCCGAAATCGACCTCCCCATCGAGCGCTATGTGCTCAAGAACCTGTTCCCGGACGTGCCTCACTGGAAGGAGAACCGGCTGGAGGAGATCAGCACCGCGCTGGTCGAGCGCGTCGAATTGCCTGCCGGGAGTCCGCCGTGCGTGCGCCTCGTGCCCGACGCGGCGGGCGGACAGCAGGAGGTCCGCGTGAAGTGGAAGCTGCGGTGGCATGCCGTGCCGGCCGCCGTCTGGCTGCGCGGTCTCGTTCGGCCCGTCGTGTTCCTGCCACTCGACCTCGTCGACTCTCCCAGCGGGGATCAGATGCGCAAGGCCAATTTCGTTATCCTGCGCCGCGAGGATTTCGGCCCCCTGACGCGCCGGCTCTCGGCTTTCCTTTCCTGCTCGCGGGCCACGAAAGAGATCTTCGTCACCAACGGCCCCGATCTGAGTTTCACGCCCTGCGAAGGCTGGGACCACATCGTGATGGATGACAATGTCGGCCGGCTCGTGCGCGACGATTTCCAGCGGTTTTTCGCCCACCGCGCCTGGTTCGAATCCCGGCAGATTCCGTTCCGCCGCGGCTACCTGCTCTACGGGCCTCCGGGCAATGGCAAGACGAGCATCGTCCGCGCCATGGCCTCGAGGCCTGGCCTGTCGCCCTGCACGCTGGTCTGGGGGCGGCCAGACACCGATGATGACGACCTCACCATGCTGTTCCGCTGGGCGGCCGACCACGCCCCCGCGCTTGTGATCATGGAAGACCTCGACCGCCATTTCACCCACCTGCCCCACGGCGGCTCGAACCACCGCATCAGCCTTTCGCACCTGCTCAACTGCCTGGACGGCGTCCACAACAGCGAGGGCGTGATTGTCGTGGCCACGGCCAACCACCCGAAGGCGCTCGATCCGGCCATTCTCAACCGCCCGGGCCGTTTCGACCGCGTGGTCGAACTGCCCAACCCAAACGAAGAACTGCGCGCGGAGTTTTTCCGCCGGCAGCTTGCGTGCAGCCTCAGCGGGGAGACGCTGGAACTCGTGGTGCGCCGCTCGGCCGGATTCAGCTTCGCGCAATTGCGCGAGTGCTACATCACGGCCGCCTCTCTGGCCTTTGACAGGAACCGCGATGTGACCGAACAGGATCTTGTGGAAGCCACCGGGCTGCTTGCCCGGGCGGTCAAACGCCCCGGCGGAAACCGTGTCCGCCAGCCGGTGGGATTCGGCGAAGCGGACGCGGCGGCGTAGTTGGTGGCGTGCGGGGCCGAGGAGGCCGGCAGATCCGCGGCTAAGGCCCGCACCGGACGTTCCTGCCAGGGAAAGAGACTTTGAAGACGAAATATTTTGACAGGATAGGAGAAGAAAATGCCGGCTTCACTGATTGAATATCTTGAACGGAATTACCGCGAGCAGGAGCCCGACTGGCTGTATCTGGCCCAGCACACATCGGACCCTCAAGTGCGAAAAGAGTTCCTGAAAGGCTTTCTGCAGTCCCGGATTGTTTATTATCCAGGTGCTGGCCGCGATGGCCAGCCGATCAAGCTGTTCAATCGTGCCCATGCAGCCCACGCGTATATTTATGTCGATTACGGCATCAGCCGCGAGCAACTTCACCACAATCTCACCCCAAACCCAGAGGACCGCACTTGCGGGTTTCGGGGATACAGAACTGTGACCATCCTTGACCTTGAGCCTCACGAACTCGGGCCTTGGCCGCCCGTCTACCACCTGAGCCGGCACCAGGCGGCTGGCAGCATGTGGTTTGTGAACAAGGCAGAAGCACCGTATGCGGCGCTGTACGTGTTGGAACGGCTGCCGGAATTCAGTGACGACCACGGCGCCCGCCGATTCGCGATCCTGTCGCTAAACGGCGATGGTTTCGCTACATATGACGCGTTGTTCTGCCAAGATGCCTCCCAGGCCAAGCCGTTTTGTGTGGTAGTCCAGGATCACGGCTTCGGAGGCAACTGGGACCGCTTCGATCGCGGGTACAAACTTGAGGAGATTGCCAGGATGGCGAATGTGTGGCCCGAACTGCTGCTGGTGGCTTACGAGGTCTCCCGGCCGTGGCGGGGGTATGAGCTTCCAGACCTGGCTGGTGACGACCTCGAGCCGGAACGGGGCGGGATGCACAGCTTCCTGCGCGCCCTGTATCACAGATCAGCCGCACATCGTGCCGGCGGCTTTTCCGACGCCGGGCGGCATCGGCCATCGCCCAATGATAAGCCCCACAGGGGTTCGGTCTGGTGGCTTGAAAAAGAAATTTAGCGCGCAGGCATGGACCGTATTAAGGAAAGAGAAATCGATATGCAGGATTACCCACTACATTTCCGAAGTGGTCTGATGTTCCTCGATCACGGCGGTCTTTGGCTGTTGGACTCCGGCTCGCCCTCCAGCTTCAGCGAGCGCGAATCCCTTGAATTGGAGGGTAGGGGGTTCGAACTTGCCGGCAGCCTGATGGGCTTCAACGCCGAGAAAATCTCTGACCTGGTCGGCTTCGAAGTCGCCGGGCTGCTCGGCACCGACGTGATGAACGAACTGGACTGGCTCTTCGATCTACCGGCAGGCCGAGTCACTGTCTCAACAGAACCGCTTCCAGTCGCTGGGCCATCCATTGAATTAGACGGCATCATGGGCGTACCTGTCATTCCGGCGGAAGTTGGCGGAAAACATTGCCAGGTGATATTGGACACCGGCGCCGAACTCTCCTATTTTCCCGTCGAGTTCTTCGACGGCCTCGCTCCGAACGGCCGCTTCCACGATTTCAACCCGGTGCTGGGCGCGTTCGACGTGGACGTGTACTGTCTTGAGGCACGAATCGCCGGCCTCCCCTTCAATCTGCGCAGCGCCACTATCCCGGAGAACTTCGGCCTGCTACGGATGGCTTTCCAGATGGCCGGCGCCCACGGGTTGCTCGGAATCCAGGTCTTCCAGAGTCAGCCGGTGTTGTATGCGCCAAGACAGGAGCGGCTGGCAATCCTTTCCGCCAGGGCTCGAGCAAAGGATTGAGTACGAGAAAAAGCAGCCACAAGGCCCGGCCTGAATGCTGAGGTTTGGTTGAACGGCCGCAAGATGCGCGCAAGATCATCTGGGCTCCAGGTAAGGCCGCTCCCGAATAACCCCTGCGCCAGATGGGAATCCGGCTGAGCACTTTCGGCAACTGTGAATCTGCGGCGGAGAGAAGCCTCCGTTCGCTCCGGCAGTTGCCGGATTGCGAGAAGACGCCCGCAACAGGGAGGACCGTTTAGCCCGTTGCGCGGTTCGAAGGCCTTTGCTAGAAGAAAGAACCGTGGTACGGTATGAAGCACCTAGTACCACTGGGTCATAAACGTCTCGTCTCACAAAAAGGGCAGCACGGAAGCTGCTTCGCCAGTGCTCTAGCGACCCGTTCC
>JBMFOK010000040.1:0-8814 GCA_049969655.1 Bryobacteraceae bacterium | reverse complement strand
GACTCACGCCGGGCGGCTACGCCCGGCTGCTTTTCGCCGATACAGGCTCCGGTATCGCTCCAGATCTGAAGGAGCGGATCTTCGAGGCTTATTTTTCCACCAAGGCCGAGGGCGAGGGCCACGGTCTGGGCCTTGCCATCGTCCGGAGCATCGTCGATCGCTGTGGAGGGCGAATCTTCATCGAGAGTGCGGCTGGCTCGGGCGCCTGTTTCGTGATTGACCTGCCGCTGGACACCGGAAGCTCGGAGACCCGACCAGAGACTGCCCAGCCAGCCCCGGGTTTGAAAGCTCTTCGCCCGGCCAGAGTGCTTCTGGTCGACGACCGCCGGGATGTTCTTCAGGTGCTGGCCCTTGCGCTTGGATCGGCGGGATTTCAGGTGAGTCAAGCCAATTCGGCAGAGGAAGCCGTCCAACTCGTCGAACAGGCCGCAGAGCCTCCGGAAGTGCTGGTTTCCGACGTCGTGATGCCAGGCCTGACGGGGCCGGAGCTGGCCGGGCGTTTGCGACATCTGGCCCCGGCCATGCAGGTGTTGTTCCTCAGCGGCCATACGCCCGATGACGCACGCCGACGGCTGCCGCCTGCGGCGCAGTTGCTGCAGAAACCCTTGCGCCCGGAGCAGCTCGTGGCTGCCATCAACAGCATCCTGCAGGGCCGCCCCAGCAGCTGAACAGATACCAGGCAAGCCCTTCGGGCTGCCCAGGTCTGTCCACCTGCATCCGGCCGGCGCCATCCTCGCAAAGGGATGGCGATGAAAGTAGCCGCGCTGTTTTTTACTGAGGCTGAAAATCCGGTCGGACATCCGATATGTATTTGCAGGAGGGGCTTGCTTACACGCAGGTCCGCAGAACGGGCAAATGATGTCGTTCGACGCTCAGAAAACCCAGACAGGCGGCGGCAGCATGTTTCTGCTGCTGCGCGCCCAGAAGCAAGTCGTGGCGCTGGAGTGCGTGCGCGTGCGGGAGCTGGCCATTTCGGTCGAAGCCACTGCCGTGCCGCACGCGCCTGTCTGGACGCTGGGCGTGTTCAACTGGCGCGGCAAGATTCTGCCACTCGTCGACCTGCGGCTCCGGCTTGGCCTGCCGGACTGGAAAGCAGAGCTAAACGAACTGGCCGGAAACATTACGGCGCAGGCGGCGGATCATATGGAGTGGATGGAGGAGCTGTTTCGCAGCGTCGAGGAACGCCGCCCGTTTACGAAAACCACCGATCCGCACGCCTGCGCGTTCGGCCGCTGGTACGACAACTTTCGCTCCGAAAACCTCGTCGTCTCGGGTGTACTGCGCAAGATGGATGCGCCGCATAAGGCGATCCACGCGCTTGCCGGCAGGGTCGAGCAGGCCAAAGCTGCAGGGCAGTTCGAGGCTGCCAAACGGATGATCGAGGAAGCACGGGAGACGACCCTGTCCCGGCTGGTGGAAAAGATGCAGAACTTCGAGCAAGCGCTGTGGGATAGCTACCGCCCGGTGACCGCCGTGCTGGAGGAAGATGGCGCTCTGATGGGGCTGATGGCCGATGGCGTCGAGGCGGTGGAACGGATCGACCCGGCATCGGCCGAACTACTGGCCGATCACGGCATCGAGAGCCACTCGGATCTGATCGACAAGCTCCTGCAGCGGCCCGGAGGCGGGCTGGCGGCCTGGCTGGAAAGAGGCCGGCTGATGGCGGCAGCCGTGCCGAAGTGAGAGGACTTTGCAGCCTGACACAGGATGGGTGGCCGGCTCGAGCTGTGTGAGGAGGCAGGGAAGTCGATGAACTTGCGGAAGAGAATTCAACTGGGCATCGTATCAGCCGTCGTACTGATCGTTGTCGGCACAGTGCTAGCTGTGCAGTTGATCACGCGCACCGTAAGGCAACTGGGTCTGAATCTGGTTTCCTCACAGATGCGGATTGCTTTGCAGGAAGCGGAAAGCGTTCGGGGCTCGATTTCCAAACTGCGAGAACGAGGAGCTTTTAACACAGGCGGGCTCGAGCAGCAGTTGACGCACAACAGCGATTTTCGGTCTACCACGCTGTACAAAACGATCCCCGTTATCGCAGCCTGGGAAGCGGTGCGGGAGGTGGCCCAGAAAGAGGGCTTCGAGTTTCGCGTCGTGCGCGAGAATCCCCGCAACCCGGCCAACGCCCCGGACGAATCCGAGCGTCGGATTCTCGCCGCTCTGGCCGACGGCAGGCCGGAGTACTTTGAAGAGGACGCCAAAGGCGGCAAGCTCGTCTTGGCGCGTCCGGTGCGGCTGACGCGGGACTGCCTGGTCTGTCACGGTGATCCGGCCAGCAGCCCGCGCGGGGACGGCCGTGACGTGCTCGGCTTCCCGATGGAAGGCTGGCGTGAGGGCGAAATTCGGGGCGCCTTCATTCTCAAGGCCGACCGCAGCCGGTTTGAACAGGCGGTTTCGAAGGCGTCGGCGGCCACGTGGTGGGCCTCGCTGGGCGTGGCTGGCGTGCTCGCCCTTGGGCTTTGGGCCTTTGCGCGGCGGTGGTTCCTCGTCCCGCTCGAGCGGTTGTCGCGGCTCGTCCAGAAGGCGAGCTCCAGCCAGCAACTGGATCCGGACAGGATTTCAGCCATGGCGGAACAGCTGGCCGCGGCAGCCAGCGAACAGGCGGCGTCGATCGAGGAGACCTCGGCCACGGTAGAACAGATTTCTGCTGCCGCCGCCTCAAGCGCCGACGAGGCGGCACAGGCCCGCCATCATGCCGATGAAACCACCGGCGCGGCCGAGACAGGCCTCCAGCAGATGCATTCCACCCAGGAGGCCATGAAGGCGATTGAAGAATCGAGCAAGAGCGTGGCCCGAATCACGCGTACGGTCGAAGAAATTGCCTTTCAGACAAACCTGTTGGCCCTCAATGCCGCCGTCGAGGCAGCCCGCGCCGGCGAGGCCGGCATGGGCTTCGCCGTTGTGGCTGACGAGGTGCGCAAGCTCGCCGAACGCGCCTCGCAGGCGGCCAAAGAAACAACGCAGCTCGTGCAGCAGTCGATTGAGCGCACAGGAGCAGGTTCCAGCGCCATGGAACAACTCGCGCGGAGCCTTGAAGAGATCACCGGCCGTAGTCGCTCACTCCGGGAGGCCATGGGCCGGATCGCCACCGCGACCAGCGAGCAGCGCTCCGGCCTTGAACAGATCAACACGGCGGTGAGCCGTCTCAGCCAATTCACCCAGCAGATGGCGGCCAACGCCGAACAAAGCGCCGACTCAGCCAAGCGAATGCGTGAGCAGTCCGAGCAGCTTCAGGCGGTCGTCGAGGCGGTTGAGGCACTTCTGGAGGGAAGGTAAGCGACTGCGAAGCTCCTCGACGGCGACGGTTGGGGCTTGCTGGCCGGCATCAGCTGGCGCCAGAGCAGGGCCTCAAGCCTGAATATGCGGCTTTCGGCCGGCAGAGGAGCAGATGCCGGTCGGCCCCAGGCTCCCCCCAAAGCGGCCGGTCACCCAGCTCATCTGACGTTTGAAGCGGCCGTATGGCGCACCGACAGCCAGTGCGAAAGCTGCACTTGTCCTGCCCGGCAACTGCATGAAGTAGAGTGGCAAACTTGAAGCCAACGAGGAGCTGGCCAAGGCTGGAGGAGGCCTTGGCCAGCTTGGGGCTGGAGTGACCCTCCTTCTCCGTGAGGCGAGAAAGATGGGCATCGACACCGGAGGTGTGTCAAGTACCCTATCATGGCACAGATGAAGGGCTTTCGGCTTACTCGGATTTTTCTGATGCCAGCGCTATGGCTCTATGACTCTTTCAGACAGTCCGACCACCAGAGGCCTTTCGCGGGCTCGGTCAAACGGATCAGCCCTGGCCCCCAGCGCTTGGCTTTCGATCAGCCAGCAGCTTGCGATCGGAGCTTGGTTCGATACCGGCCGGTGACTGCCGTGATAGGGAGATGTTGGAGCTCGGCAGGACCTGGATGTGCAATGCAGAGGCCCTTGCTCGTGACCGGGTTCACAACCAGCGGACGGAGGAGGTTTAATGTCGGCATACGGCCCACCTGCAGACGCAGCATGGCGTAAAACCGCAATAAGTGCCAGTCCTCGGCTGCGAGCACGCTGCGTTGGAGCCGATCCAGCTCAATCGGCGGGCCGGCGTCCAGCCACCAGAGTGGAATCAAGCCTGCCAAGGGACGGGGAGATTGGGGCGAAGTGAGCACGGCGAACGGCTCGTAGATCGGCTTTTCAACGATCACAGCTTTGCCTGGCCGGAGGAGACCCGGGATTCCAAACGGAAAGTCGTATTCCGTCTGACGTACTTCTTCGTCCATCGCCGCTGCCTGCCTTGAAAGTATCATCGGCGACGCCGTCATTTCCAGATCCCTCAGTACTATTTCCGCTGGGAGAGTTTCGTGGGGGGTAGTTGAAGCCGCTGCAAAGGCTCTGACGAGGGGATCTTGATGAAAAACCTGTATTTGAACAGGCTCAACAAACCATGGTCAGCGCCGAGGGTCAGGCTGCCACGAACTGGATTCCGATCTGATAGCGGTCGCCAGCGCGGCGGCAATATCGGATAATGCCCCGAAGTGGCGTTCCACCACGTTCCACTATGACGCGCTGGCCGGCCCTGCAACGCTCGCTGCTCCAGACCCCAAGCCCGCCCAGGCATTCATCTCTCAGTTGAACAGCCAGGATCCTGGTCTGCGCGCGCCCGGATCCGAGCGCAAGGATAGCCTCTCCTTCGACCGGATGCCTTGATGCATGGCGCCTGTCGCCATGTGCGGCTTCCCAGCGCGCCAAGGTGGCGCGCAACCAGGCGATCTCGCCTTGGACTGCACTCCACAGACTCTGGCACGATTCGCACCGGGCCAGGTGTGCCTGGACGGCAGCCTTTCGACTCGCGGAGAGGCGCCCGAACCAGTATTCTTCCAGCTCCCCTTCGGAAGTAAACCTGCACCCGTCCCCGGGCATGGTGTAATCCCTCCCTCACCCATGATAGTGCAGATGCAGATGGAATCTTCTCACGAAAAATCTAGAGCTGTCGCATGCAGGGAGAGCCCCCTCCCTCTATGTCCCCTCGGCTCAAGCCACGGACCGCACCCGCCATGCAATCAACTTTCCCCGTTCGAGCTTCCTCCTGCCCAGCTCGCCAAAGCGGCCCTTCGCACGTGACTTCAACAGCCGATACTGGGTTGCTGTCAGTCCCATCTCGCGGCAGATGGTCTCCGGATCCTGGCCATACAGATAGAATCGGGTCAGGATTTCCCGCTCGCGCGGCTTCATCGAAGCCAGCACCTGACGGGCCAGTTCCCAGCGCTCCTGCTCGATCAACTCCGACTCGGGGCCCTTGCGCAGGTCCCGCAGCCGCTCGGGCGACTCGCTGGCAGGCACCGTCTCGGATCGCTGAACGGCCTCCTGCACGTGCGCTGCGTAAGCTCGCAGTGCAATCGTGCGCATGTAGCCATAGAGGCGTTCCGGCTCGTGCAACGCGCCTGCTTCTACCTGAGCCAGCACCGTAAGAAAAACATCCTGCGCCAGATCTTCGGCCTGCATCTCATCGATGCGCCGGGCACGAAAAAACAGCCGCAGGCGCCGGATCGATTGCTGGTAGAATTCGCTGATTGCCTCCGGATCGCCCGCCTGAATGCGCTCCACCAGCCGGACCACCTCCCATGCGCTCAGCTGCGTCTGTTCTGCAGTGGCTGCCTGCCGGATCGTCTGCACTGAAGTGTCTCCTTCTTCCCTCGCGAGAGAAGTTCACTGGATAGGGCAATTCTCTCACGATTTCTCGGTCGGTTCGCTGATCTCTTTTGCGGGGGGATCCCCCCGCAAATGGGGGGACGCAATGCGGGCAGGCCGCAGCCGCCCCTCAGACTCAACAAATCGCACGCAGAAGATCTTTCGACCCGGGGTCATGAACAGCGACACTTCGAGCTGCCCGGACGGCTCGAAGCTTGCTTGGCGGCTTCGGTGCGAGACGGGGCCAGTTTCGGTCCCAGAATCGTCATGACTTCGTCGCGCAGCTCGCGCCGTCGTCCTAGTAACCAGCCCTGAATGGAGGCCGCAATCGGCGACAGGCTGCCAGCGCCGTGGCCTGCACTTGCCAATGGCTCCAGCACCGATGCCAGCGCGTGTTCCGGAAGCTTCTCAATCCGCTGGACCCACTGGTCGACGTCGGTTGCGCCAAAGCCTGCCAGATCGACTTCGGGCCAGCCATCCCCAGCCCGGCTTCGGTGGGAGGACGACTCGAGCACAGGCGCCAGGATTTCCTCGCCCGCCACGGTGCAGATCCACCACGGGCCCTGACGGCAGTACCAGCGACGATGCCCCTGACGGCACCCGGTCCAGACGTCGGCGACGGCCACACCAAGCAGGTCGTCCCAATTGATCACTGCTTCGGCGGCCTCCGCCGGCAGTGTTGACGACAGTGGCTGACAGAGAGGATCCACCGGCAGGGCCGCGGCGACTGCGGTTAGCCCTCCGCGCGACGTCCCGTCGTGCCGGCGCAAGTGCCGGATCAATTCAGGGGGGACCCTCAGCAGATGGATATCGGCCGTGAAAATCCCGAGCAGCCGCAACAGGCTGGCCCCGGCCTGAGCCAGCGCAAGCTTCAGAGTGGCCGCGCCGAGCTCGAGAATTTCATACGGCCAACCGTTGTCGGCCCGGACAACGAGCCGATCGGCCGGCGATGCCGTACCGCTTAGCACTTCCACGGCCGCCGGCAGCTCGAAAGCGGGTTGTGGCGACATGAGGTGCCTCCGCTGCAGAAATCACTGATAATCAGATACAGTACTCTGCTGTCGAGGTCAAGGCCTACCCTCTGTCAAACGAGGTGCAGGCGCATGTTGAGCTCTCGTCGGTGCAGGCTGGAGAAGACAGCGACAAGCGGCTGTTGAGCCCGCCCCGGCGGAAACGATTGGAGCTGGAGGAGGCCTTAGTCGCGACCGAGCAAAATGGCCGCCAGAGCGTCGGCGCAGCCGATTACATCGGCTTCGGGTGAGCCGAAGGCCAGCCGCGTCGACAGCCGCAAGGTGTTTGACCACTGCTCCTCGATCAGCTTCAGGCATTGCTCGGGCCCATGCTCTGCTTCGAGCGCGCGAACCAGATCCTCGACGCCCTCCAGCACCAGGCGGTCGACTTCGTCATCGACCAGCGTCCAGTCGTGGCGGAAACGCCACTGACTGCGGCCAGTGGCATGATCGAAGACGACCAGCCCCGCCACCGTGGGCGGCAACCCGGGATAATGAAGCTCAATCAGCGCCAGCTCGAGCGATGGGGCGTTCATAGAGACCCAATGTCGAGCCTAGCGCAGAGGCAGCCCCGGCGCATCTTTCGGCCACGCGCACCTTTACGCCGCCCGGCCCAGCGCTTCGCCCAACAGCTCAGGCAGCACTTGGCGGCGCTCGAGCAGCAGCGCAGCTTGCGACCGCAGCTCTGACTCGATCTCCGGGGTCAACCAACAGGCCGGCACGGCGGAAAACAGTCCAGCCAGCGTTGTCTCCCTCAGCGAAAGGATTTGTTCGAGCCACTGCTCGCCCTGGCGCTCCGCGTCAGGCTGCCGATAGACCCAGCGCTGGACAGGATTGATCGGAACCGGATGCGGCGGATCATTCCAGCTGGCGCCGCCAAACAGCCCGGAGTGGCAGATCATACAGGCCCAAAAAACCTCGTCCCTGAAAAAGACAGCTTGCCGTGGCCGGGTCTGCCACGCCCAGAGATCCACCGCCAGCGTGCCAATCAGATGGTCGGCGTTGGCGAGCTTCGGCGTGAAGGTTTCCGGAAGAAAATCATAGATCGCCCGCTGGCCCGGATCCACCGGGAACGCACTGCCAGCGCAGACCATTGGGCCAGCCGGAGCCAGCTCCGGCCAGGCGGTCTGCGCCAGGTGTTCAGACACCAACACCGGGTTGACTTCGGCCGCCAGGATACCCAGCAGCCGTAACAGCCGCGAGCCAAGCCACTCGTTAATCAGCGGCCGAGTGCCGCGCAACGGCGGCTTCACAACCAGACGCTGACCGCCGACGACTTCCATCTCTGCCGCCATCGACGTGCCTCGCATGCGGCGTAGAAAGGCTTTGGCCTCCAGCTGGACATCCTCCACGATTGCTTCTCTCGTCATCTCTGTCCAGTAGTGGCCCCGAACAGCGCAGTCGTCTCGGGAAAATCGGGAGACTGCTGCATTTGCCCATCAACTGCGTCGTCGTTGCTACAAGATCTCTCCTCGAGGCCAAACCCTGCTTGTCGGGTGGACTTCGAGCTGGTTAAAAAAGTTTCCTGGAGACGCTGACAGCCCATTGTCCCGCAAGAGCCGCGCCATGGATGCGCAGGCCATGCGCCAGGAGCAGGGCGGTTGAAGGGGCCACGCAAAGCCCTGACCGGGTCGAATCGCCCCAAAGGATTGAGTGTTCGCCGGCCAGGCGACTTTGCTACACCTTTGAGCCTCCCGGCTCTGATCGTCTCTCAGTGACAGGCTTCCGGAGGTCGATAAGGATCTCGAGGGCATGCTAACTCCAGCCGTTCCGGACATGGCATCTTAAACGGTGAGCGAAGGATGGCGCTCTGGCAAAAGTGGATGGTTGAGGCACTGTTGGCTGTTCTGACCCTCGGGGCACTGACCCTGGCGCTGCTGTGGAGGCGGCGGAGCTCCGGCAAAGCTGCTCTGGGAGGCTTCCCTGGGGAGCACGGCTACCTTGCCGCCGTGTTTCGCTCGATTGGCGACGGCGTCATTGTCTGCGACGAAAATGGACGAATCACCAGCATGAATCCCGTCGCTGAGCAGCTTTGCGGCTGGCCGGCAGACGAGGCGGTGGGTCGGTCGCTGGAGGAAGTCTTCCGGATTGTGAATGCCCGCACAAGGCAACCGGCGGCGAACCCGGTGCCACGCACGATCGCCGAAGGCACTGC
>JBMFOK010000039.1:0-9456 GCA_049969655.1 Bryobacteraceae bacterium | reverse complement strand
TGCGACCCCACTCACCGCTGGCACCTGAATTCGTTCAGCTTCCGCTATTTCGGCACGGATCACGGCGGCTTCGGCTATTATTCGGCGGCGCGGCTGCGTGAGAGAAAAGTCCGGGTGCGGCTACTAGCTCTGTGGAGGTGGCTCGGCTTGGAATGGCTCGTCAACCGCTGGCCACGCTTCCGGCTGTTCTGGGAGCACTATCTCTGCTTCGTGGTGCGCGGCAAGGTGATGGAGTTTGAGTTCGAAGTCGTCAAGTGAAGCGCCGATGTGGCTGAAGGGCGTCTGCCGGCTCTGCGACGGCCTGCGGGACTGGGCCCGGCGGCGTCGCTGGAGGGAGGAGCGCGCGCTCGGCCGCCGGGCCGAGGACGTGGCCCACCGGTATCTGGAGGCGGAAGGGCTCACGGTGGTCGACCGGAACTGGACGCTGCCGGACCGCGGCGCGGAGGTCGACCTGGTGGCCTGGGACGGCGACACGGTGGTCTTCGTCGAGGTCAAAAGCCGCCGGGAGCCGCTGGCCGGCGACCCGCAGCGGGCCATCGACCGCGACAAGCGCCGCCGCATCGTGCGCGCCGCAAGGATCTTCCTGCGCCGCTGGCGCATTCCCCCCGAACGGGCGCGCTTTGACGTCGTCACGGTCGTCTTTGAGCCGTACCAGGTGCGGCACTACCGCGACGCCTGGTCGATGAGGGACTGGGATCGGCTATCCTGAGGGATGCTCACTGAGCTTTCAGTAGGGTGAATCAGGAGTGCCGGAACTACGCAAGGACCCGATTACTGGCCGCTGGGTGATCATCTCCACCGACCGGGCGCGGCGCCCGATGGACTTTGTCCGCGAGCGCACGCCGCCCCCGGCGGCCTCGCGCATCTGCCCGTTTTGCCCGGGCATGGAGACGAAGACGCCGCCGGAGATCCTCGCCTACCGCGAGTCCGGCGCGCCGAACACGCCCGGCTGGACGCTGCGCGTGGTGGCCAACAAATTTCCCGCTCTGCGCGTGGAAGGCGACCTGAACAAGCAGGGCGAGGGACTGTATGACCGCATGAACGGTATCGGCGCGCACGAGGTGATCATTGAGACGCCCGAACACTCGGCCACGCTCAGCGAGATGAGCGAAAAGCACGTGGCCGACGTATTCTTCGCCTTCCGCGACCGCATGGTGGACCTGCGGCGCGACGTGCGGCTGCGCTACGTCATCGCCTTCAAGAACCACGGCGCGGCGGCCGGGGCGACGCTCGAGCACTCGCACAGCCAGCTCATCGCGCTCCCGGTGGTGCCCAAGCGCGTGCAGGAGGAGCTGGAGGGCTCGCTTCGGTACTACAGCTTCCGCGAGCGCTGCATCTATTGCGACATCCTCCAGCAGGAGGGCCAGACGCGAGAGCGGATCGTATTCGAGTCCGACCACTTTGTCGTCATCGCTCCGTTCGCCTCCCGCTTCCCGTTTGAAACCTGGATCGTGCCGCGTCGCCACAACGCGCATTTCGAGGCGAGCGAGCCGGCGGTCATCCAGAACCTCGGCTGGGTGGTGCGCACGGTGCTGCGCAAGCTGGACAAGGCGCTCGAACAGCCGCCATACAATTTCATGCTGCATACGGCGCCGTTGCAGGACGGGCCGCTCGACCACTACCACTGGCACCTCGAAGTGATCCCGAAGCTGACCAAGGTGGCTGGCTTCGAGTGGGGCACCGGGTTCTACATCAATCCCACGCCTCCAGAGGAGGCGGCCCAGTTCCTGGTGGAGGTGGGCCTGCCCTGATCCCCGTTCCGTGCTGCCGGGCGCCGGTTCAGGCGGCGGCATAGAGCCGCTGGTCGCTGATGAGCGAGCCCGCCCGGCTTGCCGGGGCAGGGGCTTCCAGCAGGCAGCGGCGGCCTGCCGCCCACCCCTCCACGCGGATATACGGCCCATGGCGGCGCACCTGCCAGACGGCCTGCGCGCCTCGTGACCAGACGAGCGCGCGCGGGTCATGCTCCACGCCCGCGATCATCTGCCATCCGCCTTCGCCGCTAATGAATGCGGTCCATCCCTCTTCGCTGCCGCCCGCCTCGGCCGCCGCCTGCGCGGCCTCCATCAGTTGCGCTGCCCGCTCGTAGAGGTCCATCCACCTGCCTCATCGGCGCCGACGGCGGCCCCTTGAGCCGGAGTGTGGCCTCAGCGGAGCCCGAGTCCGCCATCCACCTGGAGGACCTGCCCGGTGATGAAGGAGCTCGACTTGAGGAAAAAGACCACCGCGTCGGCGATCTCTTCGCCCGTGCCCGGCCGGCCCGCCGGCGTCGCGCGCGCCATCCGCTGGATTTCCGGGTCATCGCGTTCCTCGAAAGGAATCACGCCCGGCGCCACGGAATTGACGCTGATCGACGGCGCCAGCGCCCGCGCCAGGCCGCGCGTCAGCGCCACCACGCCCGCCTTGGAGGCGCAGTAGTGGACATGCTCCGGCCAGGCCAGGAACGCGCCCATCGAGCTGATATTGACGATCCGTCCCTCGCCGCCCGGATTAGCGCGCATAAGCCGCGCCGCCTGCTGGGCGCAGAAAAACACCGCTTTGAGATTTACCGAGTGAATCCAGTCCCAGTCCTGTTCGGTGATCTCCTCCACGCTTCGGCGCGTGAAGCGCGCGGCGTTGTTCACCAGCCCGTAGAGGGCGCCCTCCCGCGCGCCGACCTGCTCGAACAGCGCGCGGATTTCGTCCACGCTTTCCAGGTTGGCGCGATACAGCGGCGCGCCGCCGCACAGGGCGGCCGTCTGGCGGGCATCCTGTTCGGAAGTCCCATAGTGAATGAGAACGCGCGCCCCTTCGGCGTGCAGGCGCAGGGCAATGGCGCGCCCGATGCGGCGCGCCGCGCCTGTCACCAGAATGATTTTTCCGCTCAGGTCGTTCATGGCAGTTCTTCTTCAGATTCCCGCAGGGCAGGCGCCGATGCCTAGCCGCGCCCGGTGATCCAGACGCCGCCAAGAACCAGCAATCCGCCCGCCGCCACCGGCGCGGTAATGGGTTCGCCCAGAAACACGAGCCCGGTGAGAGCGGCGATCACCGGTTGCAGGTAGCTGAAGGCGGCCACGCGCGAGGCGGGCATGTGATCCAGGGCGTAATAAAAAATCAGATAGCACACGATCGACGCAAGCACCGTCATGTAGGCCAGCGCCAGCCAGCCGCCCGCGCCCACGCGGGCGAAGTCAAAGCCGCGCCACTGGGTCACCAGCAGCGGCGCGCCGGCCAGCGCGCCTGCTACATAGCCGAGCGTGTTCACCGTGAGCGAGTCGTGCCGCCGCGTCAGTTCCTTGCTGAAGACCGTGTAAAGCGAGAAGCAGAAGGCAGCCGCCAGCACCAGCAGGTCGCCGGCGAGCGACGCACCCCGCGCACTGGCGTCGCCGAGGTGAAGGACGGCCACGCCGGCCACGGCCATGAGCATGCCGGCGGCCTTCCGCGTGGTGACGGACTCCTGGCCGCGTGCCGCTGCCAGCAGCATTACCTGGAGCGGCGTGGTGGCGATGATCAGCGCCGCATGGGCCACGCTCGTGCGCGCCATGCCCAGAATGAAGAACACCTGGTTCAGCGTGATACCAAAGACGCCCAGCAGAGCGAGCGCGGCCAGCTCGCGCGGCCGCCACGGGCCGCTGCTGCGGCGCCGTCCGCGCATCCATCCGTAGACGGGCAACAGCAGCAGGGCGGCCAGCGCCGCCCGCAGCGGGCCGATCAGCAGCGCCGGAAAATGCCGCAGCGCCACGCGCGCCACCGCGTAGTTGGCGCCCCAGATGAGCGTCATCAGCAGAACGAGCGCGGTCAACGCGCGGGGCACGGGTTTCACGATGCGCGGAAGGTCTCCTCACGCAGGCGCACGGATCGCAGGAAGTCCATGTCCAGCAAATAGCCGAAGCCCGGTTCGTCGCGAAGCAGGATGGTTCCCCGCGGCGTCACTTCCACCGGCGGCTGGATGATGTCCCTTTGCCAGTAGCGGCGGCTGGCGGAGACGTCCCCGGGCAGGGTGAAGTTGGGCAGCGAGGCCAGCGCGATGTTGTGCGCGCGGCCGACGCCGCTCTCCAGCATCCCGCCGCACCAGACCGGCACGCCGTTGGCCTGGCAGACGTCGTGCACCGCCTTCGCTTCCGCGAAACCGCCCACGCGTCCGAGCTTGATGTTGATGATGCGGCAGGCGCCAAGCCGGATGGCCTGCTCGGCGTGGTGCGCGGTGCGGATGCATTCGTCCAGGCAGATGGGCGTCTCCAGCCGCTCCTGGAGCCGCGCGTGGTCGATGATGTCGTCGTGAGCGAGCGGCTGCTCGATCATCATGAGACGGAACCGGTCCAGCTGTTTCAGACGCTCGGCATCGGACAGCGTGTAGGCGCTGTTGGCGTCCGCCATCAGCAGGATGTCCGGGAACTCGCGCCGGACGGCCTCGACGACGTTCACGTCCCAGCCGGGCTTGATCTTGATCTTGATCCGCTGGTAGCCGGCCGCAAGCTCGGTGCGGATCTTTTCAAGCAGCTCTTCGACCGTGTTCTGGATGCCGATGGAGACGCCGCAGGGGATCTCCCGGCGCGCGCCCCCGCCAATCGTCTTCCACAGCGGCTCGCCCCGCAGCCGTGCCTCCAGGTCCCAGCAGGCGGCCTCGAGCGCCCCGCGGGCCATGCGGTGGCCCCGGAGGCCGCCGGCGAACTTCGCCGCCCCGGCGGCGGACTCGAGCGGCTGGCCGAGCGCGGCCGGAATGACATAGTCGCGCAGGATGAGCCATGCGCCCTCGGTCCACTCTTCGTTGTAGAAGGGGTGCTCACCGCAGGTGGCCTCGCCCCAGCCGGACACGCCCCCGCTGGAAACCTCGACGAGAATGATCTTCCGGCGGGTCGTGCGTCCGAAGCTCGTCTCAAAGAAATGCACCAGCGGCATTTCCAGCCAGTGCAGCCGGATCTGTTCTATTCGGTAGGCCATTGTTCAAAGAGATAGATCCCGGCATCCGGGGTTCTTTCAAAACCGGTAACGGCCAGCCCGCGGTCAAAATATTGCATGAATTTTTCGCTGGCTTCGGCCTGAATTTCACGGGCTTTTTGGGGATCGGATGCACGGATTTCCGCGATATTGGCCGGGATGGCGATCCGCGCGGCCACAGGGCCGCGCTCCGGCCTGCGCCCCTCGACGATGGCGGCCACGCGGGGGCTCGCCAGATGCCATTCTGCCACGCAGCGGTCCGTCGGCAGCCCGCCGTGCAGCGGCGAGGACGTCGTGCCGTACTGGTTCAGCACGTATCGGCGCACGATGGCGCCCAGGCGCTCGATGTTAAAGAAGGCGTTCTTCAGCTCCAGCGGGTCGAACGTCCACTCGATGAGCCGGATGCCGCGGCTGAGGGCCTCCTCCCGCTGCGCCAGCTTCAGCCGGCGACCCACGCCGAGGTTGCGGTATTCGGGCAGCACGCCCATCATGTGGCTGTGCAGGTAGGGTGTTCCCTGCTTCAGCCCGGGCACGGCCAGCAGAAAGCCGACCATGCGGGGGCCGTCGAAGGCGCCCAGCGTCTGGCCGCCCACTTTCTGCGCCACCACGAACAGCCGCAGCGGCAGCAGCTCGATGTCGGCGAACCCCCAGATCTCCTTCTGAAGCCGCACGGCCTCATTCAGCTCGTCCAGCCCGCTCAGCTTCCGGATTTCGATCCTTCGCGCGTCTTGGCCCTCTGCCAAAGCTCTTCCATCTCCTCAAGTGTCGTCTGGTGAAAACCGCGGCCGCGTTCGGCAAGGCCGTTTTCGACCTCGGCGAAGCGGCTGCGGAATTTCGCGTTCGTGCGCCGCAGCGCCTGCTCCGCATCCACGCCGAGAAACCGGGCGAGGTTGACCACGGTGAACAGCAGATCGCCGATTTCTTCCTCGATCTGTTCGCGGCTGGCGCCTTCGCGGGCCTTTTCCAGCTCGGTGATTTCTTCGCGCATTTTCTCGAAAACGCCGCCGATATCCGGCCAGTCAAAGCCGGCAGCGGCGGCTTTTTTCGAAAGATGCGCCGCCTCCATCAGCGCCGGCTGGTTGCGCAGGACGCCGCTGAGAAGTCCTCGTTTTTCCTCACCGCGCTGACGTTTTTCTTCGTCCTTGATCTCGTTCCAGCGTTTCAGCACCTGCTCGGCGGTCCGGGCGTCGCCGCCGGCAAACACGTGCGGGTGGCGGCGCACAAGCTTTTCATTGATGGCGTCGAGCGCGTCGGCGATGGTGAAGTGGCCCGCCTCGGCCGCCATCTGCGCGTAGAACACGGCTTGAAGGATCAGGTCGCCGAGCTCCTCGGCCAGCGCGCGCCAGTCGCGGCGGTCGATGGCATCCAGGACCTCGTAGGTTTCTTCGAGGGTGTAGGGCTTAATCGAGTCAAACGTCTGCTGGCGGTCCCAGGGACAGCCGCCTTCGCCGCGCAGGCGGGCCATGATCTCGACGAGACGCTCGAACTTTTCGCCCGCGCCGGCGCGGGCCGCATCGTCCTGCATGGAGGGGAAACCCCAGCGTAACACAGCAGCCGCGGGCGCAGCGCTTGGCAGGGCCGCGCGCCAGCCGTATGCTCTTGAACATGAGGTACGTTGCACTCCTTCTTCTGGCCGCCGCCGCGGCGGCGGCCACGCATCCAGTCGTTGATTTCAGCACCAGCGCAGGTCCGCTGCGCCTCATCGCCATCCGTCATGCGTCCTTCCTGCTGGAGGCCGGCGGGAAGGTGATCCACGTCGATCCTTGGAGCCAGGGCGACTACGCCGGGCTGCCCAAGGCCGACATTCTGCTGCTCACCGACATCCACGGGGACCACTTCGACATGAAAGCCATCGATCAGGTGCGCCGCCCGGACACCCTGATCATCGCCCCGCCCGCCGTCGCCGAAAAGCTTCAGGGCGTGCGCGTGCTGCGCAACGGGGAAAGCACTGAGGCGGGCCCCTTCCATATTGAAGCCGTGCCCATGTACAACCTCAAGCGCGGCCCCGCCGAAGGCCAGGTCTATCACACCAGGGGACGCGGCAACGGGTATGTCATCACATATGGCGGCTTCCGGCTCTACATTTCCGGCGACACGGAAGGCACGCCGGAGATGCGCTCGTTGAAAAACATCCATGCCGCACTCCTCTGCATGAACCTGCCCTATACGATGCCGCCGGAGGAGGCGGCCGAGGCCGTAAAAGCGTTCCGGCCCCGGGTCGTGATTCCATATCATTACCGCGGGTCGGATCTCGCTGTCTTCGCCCGGGCGCTGGAAGGCACGGGGATTGAGGTGAAGCTGCTCGACTGGTATCACTGAAACATCAGTGAGCGCAGCCTCCCGCGGCGGGCCTGTAGTAAACTGAGAGGCGGAACCGGGATCCTTGCATCCTGAATTCAAATTGGACAGGAGATTCACATGCCCCTCGTATCCATGCGGCAATTGCTGGATGAGGCCGCCAGGAAAGGCTACGGCATTGGCGCCTTCAACGTGAACAACATGGAGCAGATCCAGGCGATCATGGAAGCGGCTCGGGAGACCGAGTCGCCCGTGATCGTCCAGGCATCGCGCGGTGCGCGCGCCTACAGCCAGGACCGCTTCCTCTACCACCTGATGTTGGCTGCGACGGAGCTGTACCCGGAGATCCCCGTGGCCTTCCACCTCGACCATGGCAACAGCCCGGCCACCTGCCGCTCGGCGATCGAGATGGGCTTTACCTCGGTAATGATGGACGGCTCGCTGCTCGAAGACGGCAAGACGCCGGCCCCCTACGACTACAACGTCCGCGTGACGAAGGAAGTGGTCGAGATGGCGCACGCCAAAGGCGTTACCGTCGAGGCTGAGCTGGGCACACTGGGCGGCATTGAAGATGGTCACGGCGCCGGCGGCACGGGTCTGGAGCATCTCACGGATCCCAACCAGGCCGAGCAGTTCGTCAAGGAGACCGGCTGCGATGCGCTGGCCGTCGCCATCGGCACCTCGCACGGCGCTTACAAGTTCAGCAGGAAGCCCGACGGCAGCGTCCTCAAGATGGACCGCCTCATTGAGATCCATCAGCGGATCCCGAACACGCATCTGGTCATGCACGGCTCGTCGTCAGTGCCCAAGGAGCTTCAGGACATCATCAACCAGTATGGCGGCAAGCTGAAGCCGACCTGGGGCGTGCCGATCGAAGAGATCCAGCTCGGCATCAAGCATGGCGTGCGTAAGATCAACGTCGACACCGATAACCGCCTCGCCATGACCGGCGCCATCCGCAAGGTGCTCTGGGAGAACCCCGAGAAGTTCGACCCGCGCGACTACCTCAAGCCCGCCCGCGAGGCGATGAAGAAGGTGGTGATGGAGCGGATGATCCAGTTCGGTCAGGCAGGCCACGCAAAAGAGATCATCCCGATTCCGCTGGAAGAGATGGCCGAAATGTACCGAAAGGGCCAGCTCGTCACCTGCTGAGCCTCGTTCAGCGCGCCCCGGCGCGGCGGATTTGACAACCGCCGCGCCCGCTTGCTACAAAGGAAATACCCGCTGCTCCTCAGTAGCTCAATGGTAGAGCATCCGGCTGTTAACCGGAGGGTTGCAGGTTCGAGTCCTGCCTGAGGAGCCAATTCCTTTCCCCGCGAACGTCCCAGCCCGCCCGTTAACGCCTCTCTCCGTCCGCAACGCGCGCAACTGGCCGTGTTTTCGGCGCTTCCGAGTCTCTGGTTTGCGCCCCGTGTCCGGCTTGCCGCGCCGACATGCGCCCCGGCAACGTTTGCCGGAGGCCGTTTTCTCCTCGTCTCTGGGCTCAACCAGGAATTGGTTAACACCATCGCGGGGGTTGTCCAACCCCAGGCCGGACGTTCCGAAACTGAGCCGAGAATATAGTTAACGGACGCGGCGACACGCCGCGTCGATCCCATCCACCAGACGGCGTTTCGACCGCGGAGCGGAGATCGTCGTGGGTGGTTTCCGAAAGGACACCGCTCATGCGCGAACGCGACGCGGCGCTCAACCAAGCCATTCGCGAGGTCGCCGCCATTCTGGGCGACGCCCTCGTGCGCCTGCTCTTCTCCACTCCTCCCATCGGGCAAGTTGACTTCCCAGAGACGGAGAGCCCTCATGGGACTGCTGGTTGACGCCATGAAGACAGAAACCCAGATCCGAGAAGAGATCGAGGCCCTCCGCAACCTGAGCACGGCACAGCTCAAAGAGAAGTACCGCGAGGCCTTCGGCGAAGAGTCCCGGTCCAATCACAAGCAGTTCCTGTTCCGCCGCATCGCCTGGCGCATCCAGGCGAACGCCTGGGGCGGCCTCTCCGAGCGCGCCCGCCGCCAACGCCTCCTCCCTCTCCGTCTCCCGCACCTGCTGGAGCGCCATCCGCAGCCACTCCTTCATCCGATCCGTGTGTTGCCGCAGCGCTTCCCGGATCCGCTCTTTCCAGCCGCTCTGCCTTGCGTTATCCCTGTCTCGGGTCATGATCTCCTCCTGGCCCCCCTCGGGGGTCCTTTGGTTTGAACTTCCGTAGGCACATCATGACCCAAATCTGTTTTTGCAGAACTTTTGAAG
>JBMFOK010000038.1:0-10361 GCA_049969655.1 Bryobacteraceae bacterium | reverse complement strand
GGTGTGATGGGGGTGGGGGACATGGTCTGTGCAATGCGGGGGCTGACTGGGAGCCAGGGCTGACCGGGGCGGTTTCCCGTGGATTGGCGCCGCTTCCTGGCTGTTCCAGAGGCTGTGAAAAACTCCGGTGGGGGGCGCGCGGCATGGGCGAGACGACGTTGAGTTTCTTGTTCCGGCGGCGGAGAGGGACACCCAGGGCTGGGGAGGAAAACGCCGTTGCCGAGGTGCCATTTTTGCGGCCCGCCGACCACACGCCTGCACCGGGATCGTCCCGAAGCGGAGCCCATGTTCCGCCCGAGCCATGGCGATCGCGCGTTCATGGGTGCGGATTCCGGCCCGGGAGGCGGGACCATCCAGGCCGCCTGGGGGGCGCGGCACGACAGTGTTTGATTCAGGCAACTGAACGTATTTTGTGGACTTTATTATGTGGCTATCACAGTACAGGGCGCGGCACGACAGTGTTTGATTCAGGCAACTGAACAGCCGGCAGGGTAGCTGCATGTGCGAGGAAAGCACGGAAGCCGCAATCCACGGCAGGCCGGGAGCAGTTGAGAGTGCACCATCGGCAAGCGGAAGGAGGTCGCAGCAATGGGAGGTTCGCCGGGTTGAAAATGACGAAACCTAACCTGTAATATGATAAGGCTCAATGGGAGGATGAGGCCCAAGCGCCCGATTTTCGGCGATTGAAGGAGAAAGGAAAGGGATTATGGCAATGCAAGAGTTAAACAAGGAAGTACTCAGACAAGCAATGGCGGAGGACGCCTCTGCGTTCCGGATTGTGACCGATCTTTATCCGGCGGGCGGGGATGGAGATAAAGTCTTCCCGCCGACATATCAGGGAGGCGTATATGCCTGGGAGACCAGAATCATTCAAGGTGAACGGGTAAGATGCGTGTTGCTGGACTCCGTACAATCCCAGGCAAACCGTCTCGAGCTGGCGCTGCTAGAGTGGCACCGAAACGCGCCAGAGGGCAAGAAGCCATTTCCGCTGGTTCAGATTGACTTTTCGGATACCGAGGTTGCTGAGATCGGCCTTTTCAGCGCGCTCGAGGCCCCACACCGGATTGCTGATGCAGTATTTCTGGCAGCCGAGATTGAGGAAAATGGGAAGCGGAAGCCATTCCGGCACCCCGGGGATCCAAGAAAAGAGAGTTCGATTGGATCCATCATTGAGAGGAGTAGCGCGAACAACGCGACTGGACTTTTTGGCCTGTGTCCCACCGCGCTGATCTTTGGGATGTGGGACTCACACGGGGCTCGTGGCGGGTTAGGAGAGAAATTTCAACGAGTTCTTGTATCGGAAATTATCGGCGTGGATGCAACCGAGGATGGGCGACGTCCAGCGAGCCGGGTGGATCCTCTGATCAAGGTTGCAGGCGAGAGCGTGAAAATCAGGATTGAGAATGACAAGACCTGGAGATACGATCCATCCGGCAGAGCCAGGCTGTCCGAGGTAGGTTTGGGCAACGTCACCCCGTCTTTGGAGTTGCCGGCAAATCAGAGGAAGGGGGCGGAGTCCAAATATAACCACGGAGGGGTAAGCATACGCTTCGCAAGGCAGATTTGCGTGCTGTCTCTCCCCGCGTTGCGCCGTCTGAGATTTCCTATGGAAGGAAATGGCGACGCCAGTCTGATCGGGCAAATGACTCTTGCAGCTCTTGGCCTTGCGGCGGTGGCGCGGCAGTGGAAATCGGGCTTCAGCCTGCGGTCGAGATGCGATCTCGTTCCCAACGATTCCATGAAAGTTGAGCTGATAAAGCCGGGCGAAAGCGAAATTTTGTCCCTCAATTCTGACCAGGCGGAGAAGCTTGTATATGAGTGCGGACGGGAAGCATATCAGGCGGGATTGCCGTGGCCCCCACTGAAATCAGCGCCACCATGGAAAGATGGCGAACTGACGCTCCGTCCGAATGCGGATCTCGTAAAAGTCATCGCGGAAAGCCGACGGCTGGCGATGGAGCAGCGGGAATAGAGGGAGCCATGCTGGGTATTCGCATCTGCTACCTGCGCGGTGTAGTCACCGCCGCAGATGTGTCCACCGGACAGGAGAAGGACCGCGTGGAATGGCCTCCTCATCCGGACAGGCTCTTCTGTGCTCTGACGCAAGCGTGGGGGGATCTGGGCAGGCCCGCAGACGGCGCACGTGCGCTGCGCGAGCTGGAGCGGGCAGGACCTCCGTGGATCCAGTGCGGCCGGATCCTTCCAGCCGATTGTCGAATGCGCTACGTGCCAGTGAATGACAAATATGATCCCGTTATCAAAAATAAACTGGCACAGGCGATTCAAGGAACGTCTCTGGGCAGAGACCGAAAGGGCCGCAGGTTCCCGCAGGCGGCCCCGGATGATCCTGAGGTGTTGATGTATTGGCCAGATCTAGAGATCTCGGAAGAGAATGCCCGTGCACTAGGGAATCTGGCGCGGCAGATCAGCCATCTTGGGCACTCCTCCAGCCTGGTTACGGCTGAGCTCGTGACTGAGTTGCCATGCCGGCAGCCGGTCTGGCGGCCCAGCCCGGAGGGTAGGTTCGCTCTTCGAGTGCCGTTTCCGGGACGCTTTGATGAATTGGTGGCAGCATTTGAGCGCAGGAAAGAGATGGCATCCTGGCCGCCGGCAGCATTAAGCATTAATTACATCGAGGAGAATCAGCAGGCGCAGCGTGGGGCAGGAGTCCACGGGGAGCTGATCCCCTACCGTCTTCGCCGGGATGGACAAGCCCTTCCGCTCGAGGCGGCCATTGGATTGATGTCTGTCTGGAGAAAGGCCCTGTTGGCTGTTGCGCCGCAACCGGTGGATGAAATCCTGAGCGGCCACTCCGGCGGGAGCACAAGAGAACATCCCGCACCGAGCGCGAGGCCCCATCTGGCTCTGGTTCCACTGGCGGATGTGGGTCACCCATTTGCCGCCGGACACCTGCTGGGCGCCGCTGCTGTGCTGCCGCGAGTTCTGGAACCGAAGCAACGGCAGCTCTGCCTGAATGTGCTAGGCAAGGTTCGGCAGATCAACCTGGGGAAGCTGGGCGAGGTGTTCCTGGAACCTGTCAATGTCTTTGAGCGCCGCAAGGCGCTTTTGCCGACGACGTGGACAGAGGCTGCGAAACGCTGGGCGAGCGTCACGCCTGTTGTGTTGGGCAAGTATCCCAAAGATCTCTTCAGTGATGAGAGTTGTCAGATAGTCGAGGAGGCCTGCGAAATTGCGGGTCTGCCTCGGCCGGTGTCGATTGAGGTGGGTCCAATGCCCTGGGTGACGGGCAGTCTACCGGCAGCCCGCTTTCCGGCGTTCCCGTTCAGGCCCGGGAAGCCAAGGCGAGCCCATGTACACGTGCGGCTGGTGTTTGACCGTCCGATCCAAGGTCCGGTTCTTGTGGGCGCCGGCCGTTATCTTGGTTATGGGCTCTTCCGTCAGGTGTGAGGAGTTCGGCTGATGTACAAGCTTCCACCCGGTGACTTCCCGAAGTGGTTTCAAGCACTGAATCAAACAGCGCCTTTCCCATGGCAGGCGCGACTCTTCAAGATGCTGTGCCCGGAGCAATGGGATGAGGGGCGCTGGCCAAGATCCATCGGTCTCCCCACCGCCTCCGGGAAGACCTCTCTGGTGGACCTTGCCGTTTTGGCGCTTGCCTGCGGCTCGAAGTGTGCCCGACGCCGGGTTGTTTTTGTCGTCGATCGCCGGATCGTTGTGGACGAGGCAGCCAGACGTGCAGAGCGCATTGCAGCAACGCTTCGGGCGGCGGTAAGAGACAGAAGTTCTCCATTGCACGAAGTCGCTGAGCGGCTGGTTGAGACAGGCGGTGATCCTGACGAACCTTTACTCGTCGCCCGGCTCCGCGGAGGGATCCAATTTGATGACGCGTGGGCGAGAAATCCGGCTCAGCCGGCCGTGATTCTGTCCACGGTGGATCAGGCGGGATCCCGTCTACTTTTCCGGGCCTACGGTCCGTGCAGTCCCAAGTCGTGGCCGATTCTGGCCGGTTTGATGGGAGTGGACACATTATTTGTGATTGACGAGGCGCACTGCGTGCGGCCGTTCTGTGAGACGCTGGAGGCCATCCAGTCGAGGTGGCAATGCTTTGCCGAGGAGCATGTGTTGCCAGAGATCAGCGTGGTGGAGTTGTCGGCGACGCTCGGAGGCGCGCCGGAATTCACCCTCGACGACGTGGATGACCTGGCCTGCCCGGTCCTGGCAAAGCGGCTGAAGACTCCCAAGCCGGTAAATCTCATCAGCGTGCCAACCGAGGGGGAAGACAGATTGCCTCTGGAGAAGCGGTGTGTGGAGGAGGCGGAGGCATGGTTCAAGCACCATAAAACCGGAGTACTAGCCATCGTCGTAAACCGGGTGGGGAGCGCGAGGAGGATCTTTGAGGCGCTTCCTCTGCCTGAAGGGCAAAAACTGCTTTTGACGGGCCGCGCCCGATCCTGGGAAAGGGATGCCCTGATTCGATCCTGGCTTCCGCAGCTTCAGTCCGGCCGAGGGGCAGTCACGAATCAGTACGCCGTTGTTGCCACTCAGTGCGTGGAGGTCGGAGCGGATTTCGATTTTGACTATCTGATCTCGGAGGCAGCCTCGCTCGACGCGTTGCGGCAGCGGTTCGGGCGGCTGGACCGCCTAGGGCAACGGCACCAGAGACTTGGCGGATCCGACGCTGGAGAGCCCGCTGGTTGTCTCATCGCGCTGGAGTCACAGGTTGAGCTGGACGGCCAGGAGCGAGTCAAATCGCCGGACCCGGTTTACGGTTCATCCCTGGCGTTGACCTGGAGGCTGTTGAAACAGGCTGCCAACAGCAGAGGCCAGGTCGATTTCTCTCACTTTGGTCTTGAACCGCTGCAAGACAGAATTGAGGATCCGGATGGGTTGCTTCAACCCACCCGTTGTTCCTTTCCTTTACTGCCGGCCTATCTCGATCTGTTGGCGCAAACGAGTCCGCCGCCCGAGCCGGACGTAGAGATCTCAGCATTCCTTCACGGCACGACTTCGCCGTCGGCTGATGTCATGGTTGTATGGCGGGCCGGGCTGGATCCCGAGAGGCCCGAACTTTGGGGGGATCTGGTGTCGATTCAGCCGCCGTTGCCGGGAGAAGCCTGTGCGGTACCTGTCTGGGAAGCCCGGGGCTGGCTGGAGGGTCCTGAGGCGACACCAGAGAAGGCCCATGACCTCGAAGAACCTGGGGATGAAGAATCCGAACAAAGCGGAGGCGCCCCAAAAGAGAGGCGATTGGCTCTGGCGTGGCGCGGGCCTGAAGACTCCGTACTTCGGCGGCCTGAAGAGATTCGTCCCGGCGATCTGCTCGTGGTGCCGAGCCAGTTCGGTGGATGCACCCGGTATGGCTGGGATCCTTCGAGCAAGGAAGAGGTCCTGGACATTGGGGATGCTGTGGCAGTCGCGCTTGGGCGCCGGCCCGTGTTACGCATTGCGACGCTGACTCAGTATGCAAAACGCCTGGCGAATCCAGATCCCATCTCGGCGTTGGCGGAGACCATGGCAGGGATCCCCGGTGATGAGGCCCTGGAGCCAGCGGAGCAGGCAGGACTTGTCAAGGAGGCGCTGGAGCAGCTCCGGGAAGCAGCCGGCCCGGAAAGCGAGCTGAACTGGTTACGGAAGCTGGCGGATGGTCTCCTGAGCGACCCGCGGATTGAACTGGAAATTTGGGAGAGTGACGGGGAGCCGAGACTGGTGGCGGTGGTGGGCAGCCGGGGAGCAATGGAAGAGAGGCAGTCAGCCGGAGATACGACGCAGTTTCGGCGCACTGCTCCGGTGAAATTGACAGATCACCTGAAGGGTGTCGAGCAGACTGTCTCCGAATTTGTTGAACGCCTGGGGCTGGGACCCTTGCTAAGAGAATCCCTGATGGCAGCTGCCCGGCTGCACGATCTGGGGAAATGGGATCCGCGGTTTCAGGCCTGGTTGCGCGGGATTGCCTTGTTCGCTCCGACCGGGCCGGATGAAATTCTTGCCAAATCCACTGTAATTTCTCCGAGGAATCTGGTTTCAATCCGCAGGGGCCGCGCCCTTGCGGGCTATCCGGACGGGGCCCGCCACGAGGCTCTGTCGGCGGCGCTTGCCGAAAGGGCTCTGTCTGATCCTCAGAACTCGGTTGATTTGGATCTGGCTCTCCACCTGATTGCGTCTCACCATGGATACGCCAGGCCCTGGTTCCCGGTACCTGCCACGGCCGAGGCCATACCACTCCAGGTGGATTTTGGCGACCGCAAGCTGGAAGCCGATGTCGATTATCAGGCTCTGCAAACCGATGAGGAGTGCGTGGATCGCTTCTGGCGTCTGGTGAGGCGGTACGGGTGGTGGGGGCTTGCCTATCTGGAGGCCATATTGCGGCTGGCCGATCAGCGGCGCAGCGAGAACGAGGAGCGCAATGATCGAAATTGAGCTTTCAGGCCCGCGCGGAGATAATCCACTAGGATTTCTTGCCACTCTGGGAGTCATAGCTGTCCTCGAAGAGGCTGGGTTCGATTGCCGCCTGCGCTGGAAACTGCTCACTCCTGTGCTGAGCTGGAAGCCGCCAGCGGGAAGGGGGCGTCAGCCAGGCACAGGCCGTCCAGTAGACGCATGCCAAATGGGGCACCGTCGCCTGACGGAGAACGAGACGTATCTGGTCCGTGTGCTCGATGACCTGCTGCGCCGCAAGCGTCCAGATGCGGGGTCGAGAGAAGAGCTTGAGGACAAGCGGAAGCAGAAGCAAAGCGCTTCCACTGCAAGGAAGAACAAGGAGAAAGAGATCAAGCAGCGGCGTTTGCCTCGAGAGGAGCGCAGGCGAGTCGAAGCGCTGGAGCTGGAGCCATTGCGGGTAGAGTGGCAGCGGGCACAGGTGGCCTACCTGGAATGCTTATCGCGTGTTGCAGTCGACCCTGTGCTCTCTCTGGGAGAGAATCTGACGGCGAAGAATAACGAGTGGATGGAGTTTGTGGGTCGCATCCTCCAAGGCCCGCTGAATCCGGGACGACGCCGAATGCTCTCTTTGGTTGCGTCGTACGGTGTCGGTGACCCCAACAGGCCGGATGATATTATGCTGTCAACACCTTGGGCGATGCTGCGGGGCGCCGGACACCAACATTTTCTCGAAACCGTGCAAGAGTTGATGATTCAGTGCACTTTCTGTCACCTGGCGAAAGCTTTATTTGGCCCCTGGATTCCTACGGACCTAAAGTTGTCCCTCCGGCTTGATCCCGCTGAGGATCGCCGATACGCCTTGATGGCGGAGGATCCGACCTCATCTTCGAATCCAAGCCGCTCCCTCTGGGGCGCCAACCGGCTGGCATTCGAAGGACTCGTTTTTTTTCCTGCCTATCCCGCTCATCCCATGGGGTTGGTCGCATGGAGAAATCGGAATAGAGACAACTGGCTGACTGATTGCGAGGTTCGTTGGCCGCTCTGGAGTGAACCACTGTCGCCTGCTGCCGTTCGTTCACTCCTGCGCCTCCCGGATCTCTTTGAGGTGGGGAGAGAAGGTCGTCGCAACCTACAGGCCCGGCGTGTGTTTGCGCTCTTCAAGTCCCAGCGGATTCTAAACGACAAGTACTACAACCTCACGCCCGGTGTCGCCATCTGGATGGCGCCGTGAGCTGCGGTGTTGGATCAGCAGCATGCGCTAAAGTCCTTGGGTGATTGAATTTCTAGTGAAGTGCGGTGTGCCGTGATGGCAGGGACGAGACTGCGAGGCAACAAGGCGGTTCCCGGTGCAGACCTCGATAAATGCTCTTTCACTGCTTGCGGTCCCGGCCAATGCGACGTGGGCGAAGAGCGGGATCCAGCTCGTTGCTGTGAGACAGACACGACGGATCCAGCCCTGATCAGGAAAGGGTGAGAGTTCTCCGGGGCATCGTTCGGCAGGCCATCTCAGGCCGCTGCGGGGTGGGATGCCCGTCTTAGTAATGACTGCTCTCTGAACTTCTTCCCGAGTTTGCCCGATTTATAGAAGAAAGGCGTCTCTGAATCGCGAGAGTAGTATTCGCCATGCGGAACTCGTACCTGGTGTGTTACGACATTTCGGATGACAAGCGGCTGAGGCGGGTATTTCGGATCATGCGGGGGTGGGGTGACCATCTGCAACTGTCGGTGTTTGAGTGCCAGTTGACGAGGGCGGAGCTGGCGGAACTGAAGGCGGAGCTGGGGGAGGTGATCCATCACGAGCAGGATCAGGTGCTGTTTGTGGATCTGGGGCCGGCCGAGGGGCGCGGCGACCGGGTGATCACGGCGCTCGGGCGACCGTATACGAGCTTCGACGCGCCGTGTTACGTGGCGTGAAGGGCGCAGCAGGAGGCGAGAGATGGGTTTTGCGTTACCTTCTGAGAGCGAACGGGAGCCGGCGGCGGGCCGGACGCTGCCGGACTATCTGCCGGCGCGGATGGTGAACGAGTACGCGTATTGTCCGCGGCTGTTTTTCTACGAGTGGGTGGAGGGCATTTTCGTCGAAAGTGCGGACACGATCGAGGGCAAGCAACAGCACCGGCGGGTGGATCGCGAGGGGACGCCGATGGCGCCGGGCGGGGAGGCGGAGGGCGAGTGGAAGACGCGGTCGGTGACGCTGTCGAGCGAGCGGCACCGGCTGATCGCCCGGATCGATCTGATTGAGGGGGACGGCAGGCGGGTGACGCCGGTCGATTACAAGCATGGACGGCCGCGCGAGACGGGCGGCGGGCTGGAGGCGTGGCCGTCGGACCGGGTTCAACTGGCCGTGCAGGCGGTGATCCTGCGGGAGAACGGATACGAGTGCGAGGAGGGGATCATTTTCTACGAGGCAACAAGGCAGCGGGTGCGGGTGGCGATGACGCAGGAGCTGCTGGAAGAGACGCTGAAGACGGCTGGGGAAGCCTGGGAGACGGCCCGGAAGGGAGTGATGCCGGCGCCGCTGGTCGGGTCGCCGAAGTGTCCGGGCTGCTCGCTGCATCCGGTGTGTCTGCCGGACGAGACGAACTGGCTGCGCGGGGTGGGCCGAGATGGCGATGAGCGGCAACTGTCGCTGTTCGGCGAGCCGGCGCCGCGGAAGCCGGCGATGAGCGAGGGCGGGGTGCGGCGGCTGGTGTCGGCGCGGACGGAGCTGCGGCCGGCCTATCTGGACACGCAGGGGCTGCGGGTGGGGCGCTCGGGCGAGGTGCTGGTGGTGAAGGATCATGAGAAGGTGGTGCAGGAGCTGCGGATCCACGATCTGTGCCAACTGAATCTGATGGGGAATATTCAGGTGACGACGCAGGCGGTACAGGCGCTGTGCGAAGAGGGCGTGCCGGTGTGCTATTTTTCCCAGGGCGGCTGGTTTTATGGGGTAACGACGGGGCTGGTGACGAAGAACGTGTTTCTGCGCCAGATGCAATTCCGGCTGGCGGCGGAGCCGTGGTTCTGCCTGCGGCTTGGGCGGCAGCTGGTGGCGGGCAAGATCCGGAATCAACGGACGATGATCCTGCGCAACCACATGGAGCCGGACGCGAGGCTGCTGGCGGAGATGAAGAGAATGGCGGAGCTGGCGGCGCGCGCGGATACGCTGGAGGAGCTGCTGGGGCTGGAGGGCAACGCGGCGAGGCTGTATTTTGAAGCGTTCGGGGGGCTGATCAAGGCAGGAGAGAGCGCCGACGTGCCCAGGGTGTTCCGGCTGGATTTTCAAGGGCGGAACCGGCGGCCCCCGCGGGATGCGGTGAACGCGCTGCTGTCGCTGGGCTACAGTCTGCTGGCGAAGGATTTCACGGTGACCTGTTATGCGGTAGGCTTTGATCCAATGATGGGTTTTTACCACCAGCCGAGATTTGGGCGGCCGGCGCTGGCACTGGACCTGATGGAGCCGTTCCGGCCGCTGGTGGTGGATTCGGCGGTGATCCAGGCAATCAATACCCGGATGATCACGGAGAAGGATTTTGTACAGGCCGGTCCAGCGGTGGTGCTGAAGCCGGAAGGGAGGAAGGCCTTTTACCGGGCTTATGAGCAGCGGATGGACACGCTGGTGACGCATCCGTTGTTCAATTACCGTGTGAGCTATCGGAGGCTGCTGGAGATCCAGGCGAGGCTGCTGGCGCGGTACATGGAGGGGGAGATCGGGGAGTATCCGGTGTTTGTGACGCGCTGAGGGAGGCGAGCGGCGGGGCGATGCACGGCAGGCGGGGGGCGCTCGATGAGGGGAAAGTGTTTGAAAACAATGAGGGGTGTGGCATGATAGGGGAAGGCGCCGGGGCGATCCGGGCATGGCTGGGCCTGGGCGCTCGCAAAGAGGGCCGGAGGTGTTTGAAAAGAGAATAGATGGTGAGCGGCGATTTCCGCGACCAATTGGTCGCGGCCCCATTGAAGCGCCTCCCGATCCGCCAGCGCTCGATCTGCGAGCGCGAGATTTCCGCGACCAATTGGTCGCGGCCCCATTGAAGCCCCGTAGT
>JBMFOK010000037.1:0-11334 GCA_049969655.1 Bryobacteraceae bacterium | reverse complement strand
CCGCCAGCGGCGGAGGATCCGCCGCAGTATGGGCGGATGTACCTCTATCAGGCGGCCAGCGGCGCAATGGAGCCGCTGCCGGTGGAACCGGTGCATCAGCGCTCCGGGCGCGGCGGGGCGGAGGCATGGATCGAGGGGGAACGGTCGAAGATGCGCCTGAAGGCCGGCCAGGCACCCGTGCTGGTGATCGCCTACCGGGCGGGACTGCCGCCCGAATGGGCGGCGCGGGCCTACCGGTTCCGCGTGGAGAACGGGCGGCGCGTGGTGCGGCTCGACGTGCGCAAGGTGGCACCCAACGGGCAGACGCTGGAGGGCCAGCTTGCGGTGAAGATGGAGCCGCACGGGCGGCTGAGCGTCCGGCTGGTGCTGCCCACGCCGCTGGCGCCGGGCGAATACGGGGTGAGTACGCCCGGCGGGAGGCGCGCCTTCACCTTTGGGATCGACCCGTGAGGCACGGTCGCCGGCGGGCGGTTGGGGGCAGTCCCGATGCAGGCTGGGACCGGGGGAGGGATTCCCGGGGGCGGTTGTGGCGCGCCGGGACGGGCGGACATTCTCCGCAGGGAGGGAGAAGCCCGCGGGTTGTCAGGAGCGGGGGCGGACGGTTTGTTCGGGCATCGAACGAGGAATCGAACCCTGGGCACGTCCTTTCGGGCGAGATTCCGTTCGCCTGAAGGTCCCGCCCTTCGGACTTCCGAGCCGCAATTGAATGCCACGCGAGCGCCGCGGGAGGGGCGGCCACGGCGTGGCCGTCTGCCGGCGGCGGTCTTCATTCTGGCGGATGTCCCGTCGGGTCCCATGGGGGCTCGTTGCGCCGGCCCTCCAGGGCGGGCTCAAGTGGCGGCCCTGATTGGTATTGGCGGGCGCGCCAGCGGCGCCGCCTGGCGAACCATGGGCGGCTCCGGGGCCGTCTGCCCGCAGCGGAGTCCGCGCCCCGGAGCCGCATGCCGGCCCGGTTTATTTCGTGTAGTTGAACGTGATGACGGTGGTGAATTTCACCGGCTGACCGTCCTTGACAAGCGGGGTGAACTTCCACTCCTTCACCGCCGCCAGTGACGCCTGCGTGAACAGCGCGTTTCCTTTTAAAACCTTGGCGTCCACCACGTTGCCCTGTTCGTCCACAACGATCTCGACATCCTGCGAGCCGGTGACGTTGAGCTGCCTAGCAGCGGTCGGATAGGCCGGCGCGACCTTCTTCACCACCCGGGCCATGGCGTTGGCCGTTGTAATCGACTCCTGCGCCGGCGCGGCCACTGCGGCCACCACGATCACCAGAAGGGCATTACGGATCCGTCTGGACAATTGCATTCGCTTTTTCTCCTTTTTCTCCTTCGGCCTTGCGTCGTGATTCGGAGCCCCGATGCCGCGGGCGGGATGCCTGCCGGGGTCCTCGCCGGACTTATCGGAGAACAGCGGCGCGACTTGAGCCAAAATTCAGCGGCCGGCGGCCTGCCGGAGGGCCTCATACAGCCGCGCGGCGGCCTCGCCGGCCTGGGGCACGGCGTAGTCGGGAAGGCTGAAGCAGAGGGGCGCCCGTCCGGTGGCGCGGCGGGCCAGCTCCGCCTGGGCGAGCACGCGTTCGAGCGGCGCGGGCACGGCGCGGAATTCCGCTTGCGTGGCGCCGGCTTCGAAGATCTCGACGACGACCTCCAGCCGCCGCCCCAGCCGTGCCCGCAGCGCTTCCAGGTAGGCGGGCCAGGCGGCCATGGTCATCTTGCCCGCGCCGATGCCGTCCTGAATCAGCACGCGCTCGAGCCGGCGCCGTGCGGCCAGTTCGTGCCAGAAGGCGGCCAGCTCGGCGGCCGGATGATTGCGGTTGGTGAAGCCGCCCGCCCAGAGAGGGCGCACGAGGCCGGCCATCCGGTCGAGCGCCTCGGCCAGCATGCGCCGCCGAGGGACCGGCCACCAGTGGTCGTCGTCGATCTCCTCGGGCAGGTACCAGCCGGCGAAGGCCGGATGGCGCCGCCACCGGCGCGATTCGGGCCGCGAGGCGAAGGCGCGCGCCCGAAGGACGACTGCTTCCAGGGCGGCAGGCGCGTCTTCAGCGATGCGCCGCCACCAGGCGCTCTCAAAGGGAAGCCCGACGGCCACTCGCATGCGGCGGCGGCGCGCGCCATCGAGGAGCGGATCGACGAGGGCGGCGTAGTCGATCTCATCGTAGCGGCACCATTGCAGGATCAGCTCCACGCAGCCGAGTGCGGCCAGCGCGTCCAGCAATTCTTCCCACCGGGCCCAAGACCAGTCCAGGTGCCGGGCCCAGGGCTGGAGAAACGTGCCGCGGAACAGGGCGCGGCGCGGCCGCGCCGCCACGGGGGCGGCCAGCAGCGAGCGGCGCGTCAGCCGGACAGGGCGCGGCGGCTTGCTCATCCCTTTCCGCATTGTGCCGCATCGGCCGGACGCGCCGCCGCCGGCGCCCCCTCAGACCAGGGCGGCGATGCGCCGTTCGACCTCCGCCGCCAGCCGTTCCAGATCTACCTGCGCGCGCCGGCTGGCACCGGGCGTCTGCTCGAGCACCGCCGACGGATCCGGCGGCGGGACGCCCGGCACGATGCCGTAGCCGAGCGCGTCGGCCATCCGGTCGGCGGTCCGCGTCAGATGGACGAGGTCCCAGCCCTCGGGGATCTCGGCGTCGTGATGGTGCACGACGCAGCGGCAGATCTCTTCCGGCAGGAACATCCGGCCCACCACCCAGCGGCCCGCCTCGCAGTGGTCCAGATCAAAAAGATTGCGTTCTGTTTCGAGCATTTCCGCGCCGCTGTCGCGCGCGATCTCGATCGCGTTCGTGTAAGCCTCCGGGTACTTCACCATCAGCGCCAGCCGTCCGATGTCACGCAGCAGCCCGGCCGAGTAGGCGGCGCCCGGATCGGCCAGGTAGAGGGGCGCGAGCGCTTCGGCGAGGATGGCTCCGGCCAGGGTGTTGCGCCAGCAGGCGGCCAGCGCCTTGCGGCGCAGCACCGGCGCGACGAAGTCGCCCATGGCGCGCGTCAACGCGATCGCCTTCACCCGCTCGAGCCCGATGACGATGACCGCCTGCGGGATTGACGTGACCTGGCGGAGGAGTGAAAACAGCGGCGAGTTGGCCAGTTGCAGCACCCGGGCGGCAAAGACGGGTTCGGCGGCGATGAATCGGCTCACCTGATCGACATGCACGTTGTCGTCTGACAGTAGCGCCACCAGCCGGATTGCCACGGGGCTGAACGGCGGCAGGTTTTCAAGCGCCCACGGCACGGGCTGGCCGGGGCTGTCGGAATGGCTGCGCTGCCCGGTCTCGATCATGCTGTCCTCCCGCGGCGGCGCGACTGCCAGAGGCCGGCCGCACCCCGCTGCCTCGCTCATCGGCAACGCCAGGCGGCTTGATAGGGAAAAGATCGGGGCTTGTGTTTCTCGACCAATTCACATAGAATCGGGGTCAACCTGGGACCCATGAAACACGCTGCCATGCCGCTGGCTGCGCTGATGGCGCTGTCTGCGCCCGCGGCGTCTGGCTCGCCCGACTTTCAGAAGCAGGTGCGTCCGATCCTTTCGGCGAACTGCTTCCACTGCCATGGCAATGACCGCACGACGCGCATGGCCGGGCTACGGCTGGATGTCAAGGAGGGGCTGTATTCGGTGCGCCGCGCCGGCCCGGTTGTCGTGCCCGGCAAGCCGGAAAAGAGTGTGCTGTTTCAGCGCATTTCGGCCAAAGATCCGGCGCGGAGGATGCCGCCGCCTTTTGCGCACAAGACGCTGAAGCCCGAGGAAATCGAAACGATCCGTCGCTGGATTGAGGCCGGGGCCGAGTGGCGCGAGCACTGGGCCTTTCGCGCGCCGGTGCGGCCGGCGGTGCCGGAGGTGCGCAACGAGGGCTGGGTGCGCAATCCGATCGACCGTTTCGTGCTGGCGCAGCTGGAAAAGCTGGGGCTCGAGCCGGCGCCCGAGGCGCCGCGTCACGTGCTGGTTCGCCGCCTGGCCTATGACCTCACCGGGCTGCCGCCGGAGCCGGAAGACGTCGAGCAGTTGGTCCGGTCGGCGGATCCGGAGCAGGCCTACGTGCGGCTGGTGGAGAAATACCTTGCCTCGCCGCACTATGGCGAGCACCGGGCCCGTTACTGGCTGGACGCGGCGCGCTACGGCGACACGCACGGCCTGCACATCGACAACTACCGCGAGATGTGGCCGTATCGTGACTGGGTGATTGAGGCCTTCAACCGCAACCTGCCCTTTGACCGCTTCACGATCGAGCAGCTGGCCGGGGATCTGCTGCCCGAGCCCACGCTCGAGCAGCGCATCGCCACCGGATTCCAGCGCTGCAACGTGACGACCAACGAGGCGGGGGTCATCATTGAAGAGGTCGAGGCGATGTATGCCAAGGACCGCGCCGACACGGTGGGCGCGGTGTTTCTGGGGCTGACGGTGGGATGCGCCACCTGCCACGATCACAAATTCGATCCCATTTCCCAGCGCGATTTTTACGCGTTGACGGCGTTTTTCCGCAACACGACGCAGCCGGCCATGGACGGCAACATTTACGACCCGCCGCCGGTGGTTGTTGTGCCGTCGGCGGCTGACCGTGCGCGGTGGCAGGAGATCGAGGCGCGGGAGAAGGTGCTGCGGCATCTGATGCGCACGGCGCCGCGGCCGCGGCAGGAGGCCGATCTGTTGCGGCTGGAATTTCCGGGTTCAATCCGCGCGGTCACGCCCGCCGGGGAGACGGCGCTTGACTTCGGCCCGGGGCTGGCGCTGGGCCCGGCGGAGGAGCCGTCGCGGCTGGCGCTGCACCTGAGGGAGGCGGCGCTGGAGGTCCGTGAGGCGCCGGTGCTAGACGACAGCCGGCCGTTCACGGTCTCGGCCCGTTTCCTGTTTCCGAAGGGCGAGGAAGGTTTCACCATCGCCGAGCAGATTGAGAATCTCGACGAGAAGCGGCGTCGCGGCTGGAGCCTCCATGTGAGCGCGCGCATTCCGCGCGTGCGGTTTTACACCGAAGACGGCAAGTCGTATGAGATTGCGGCCGGCCACTTGGACCAGCTCGTGCCGGGGACATGGAACACGGTGGAGTTTCACTATGACGGCACGCGCGAGCCGCTTGGGGTGCGGCTGTGGATCAACGGCCGGGAGAGCGTGACCACGCGCGACGCGCGCGCGCGCTTTGAGGCGCCCTTTACGGCGCGCGCGGCGCTGGTGTTGGGCACGGCGAAGCGGGCCGAGGGCGGCGCATTCGCTTCGTTCCGCATTTTCCGGCCGGTGCTTTCGGCCGAGGAAGAGGAATTGCAGCGGCTGGATCTGGAAAAGCGGGCCATCCGGAGGCGTGGAGCGATCACGCACGTCATGGAGGAGCGCACGGACCAGAAGCCTTTCGCGCACCTGCTGTACCGGGGCATGTACGACCAGCCGCGCGAGCGGCTGGAGGCCAACACGCCGGCGGTGCTGCCGCCGATGCCGGCGTCGCTGCCGCGCAACCGGCTCGGGCTGGCGCAGTGGCTCGTATCGGAGGAAAATCCGCTGACGGCGCGTGTGACGGTGAACCGTTTCTGGCAGGAGGTTTTCGGCACGGGACTGGTGAAGACGGCCGAGGATTTCGGCTCGCAGGGCGAGCCGCCGGTCAACCAGGAGCTGCTTGACTGGCTGGCGGTGGAGTTCCGCGAGTCGGGCTGGGACGTCAAGCACATGTTCCGGCTGATGGTGACGAGTGCCGCCTACCGGCAGGCGGCGCTGGCGACGCCGGAGAAACTGGAGAAAGACCCGGACAACCGGCTGCTTTCGCGCGGCCCGCGGTTCCGGCTGGACGCCGAGGCGATCCGGGACACGGCGCTGGCGGCCAGCGGGCTGCTGGTGCGCCGCATTGGCGGCCCGAGCGTGAAGCCGTACCAGCCGGACGGGATCTGGGAGGCGGTGGCGATGCACGGCTCGGATACGCGCTTTTACCGGCGCGATACGGGCGAGAATCTTTACCGCCGTTCGCTGTACACGTTCTGGAAGCGGACGGCGCCGCCGGCGCTGCTGGAGATTTTCAACGCGCCCTCGCGCGAGTTCTGCACGGTGCGCCGCGAGCGGACCAACACGCCGCTTCAGGCGCTGGCGACGTTGAACGATGTCACGTTCGTGGAGGCGGCCCGCGTGCTGGCCGCGCGGGCGATGGAGGAGGCCACGGCCGAGGCGCGGTTTCAGTTCATGGCCCGCCGGCTGATGGCGCGGCCGCTGGAGGAAAAAGAGCTCGACATCGTCCGCGAAGCCTACCGGGCCTTCCTGCGCCACTACGACTCGCGACCGGAGGACGCGCGGAAGCTGATCTCGCTGGGCGAATCAAAACCGCCGGAAAATGTTTCGCCTGCGGAGCTGGCCTCGCTGGCGATGGTGGCCAGCCAGTTGATGAACCTCGACGAGGTGCTGAACAAATGATTCCGCTGGTTTCCCGCCGCCGCATTCTTTCACTTTCGGCGCAGAGCCTCGGGGGGCTGGCGCTGAGCCAGCTTCTCGAGGCCGAGTCGCGCCCGCAGTTGCCGCACTTTGCGCCCCGGGCGCGGCGGGCCATCTATCTGCACATGGTGGGCGCGCCGCCGCAACAGGAGACGTTTGATTACAAGCCGAAGATGGAGGCGATGTTCGACCAGGACCTGCCGGAGTCGATCCGCCAGGGCCAGCGGCTGACGACGATGACGTCTGGGCAGAGCCGGTTCCCGATTGCGCCGTCGGTGTTCAGGTTCTCGCGCCACGGCCAGTGCGGGGCGGAGATCAGCGAACTGCTTCCCTACACGGCGCGCATGGCCGACGACATCTGCATCATCCGCTCGATGCACACCGAGGCGATCAACCACGAGCCGGCGATCACGTTCATTCAGACGGGCTTCATGATTGCCGGCAAGCCGTGCATTGGCTCGTGGCTCGCCTACGGACTGGGCTCGATGAACCGCGACCTGCCCACGTTCGTCGTGCTGACGGCGTCGCATTCGCACCCGCGCGCCAACGTGCAGGCGATTTCGGCGCGGCTGTGGTCGAGCGGGTTTCTTTCGGGCGAGTATTCGGGGGTGGCGCTGCGATCGGCGGGCGATCCGGTGCTGTTCATCAACAATCCGGAGGGAGTGTCGCCGGAGATCCGGCGCAGGATGCTGGACGGGGTGAAGGCGCTGAATGAAATGGAGGCCGAGCGCTGGCACGACCCGGAAACGCGCGTCCGCATCGAGCAGTATGAGATGGCGTTTCGGATGCAGACGTCGGTGCCGGAGCTGACCGACCTGAGCCGGGAGCCGGCCGCGGTGAAACAGATGTACGGGCCTGACGTCGAGAAGCCGGGCACGTTTGCCTACTGTGCGCTGATGGCGCGGCGGCTGGTGGAGCGCGGCGTGCGGTTTGTCCAGATCTACCACCGCGGGTGGGACGTGCACGGCGAGCTGCCCGAGGTGCTGCCCTCGCAGTGCCGTGACGTGGACCAGCCCTCGTGGGCGCTGGTGCAGGACCTGAAGCAGCGGGGACTGCTCGACGACACGGTGGTCATCTGGGGCGGCGAGTTTGGACGCACGATCTATTGCCAGGGCAAGCTGACGAAGACGACCTACGGACGCGACCACCACCCGCGCTGCTTCTCGATCTGGATGGCGGGCGGCGGCGTCCGCGGCGGCGTGGTGCATGGCGAAACGGACGAATTCAGTTACAACATCGTCCGCGACCCCGTTCACGTGCGCGATTTCCAGGCGACGCTGCTGCACCTGTTTGGCATCGACCACGAGCGCTTCACCTACCGCCATCAGGGGCTGGACCAGCGGCTGACGGGCGTGGAGAAGGCGCATGTGGTAAAGGCGATTCTGGCCTGAAGACTGGCGCCGCGCAGGGCGCTTGCTGAACTGTCCCGTGATAGCCCCGTGCCGGGCTCACTCCCTGAGCCACCGGTCACCGTATCTCTGGGGCATGAGAAGACCACTCGCTTTGGCTTGTGTTGTGTTCTGTCTTGTGTTTTTCACGCCCGCCGTGGCGGGCCAAGAGGGGGCGGATTTCCAGGCTCTGGACAGGGAACCGCCACGACCAGCGGCGCCAGATCCGGCGCTGAAGGCCTCGCCACGAGGGGCGCTGCTGCCCACCGCAGGCGGCGTGCTGGCCCATGTGGCCGCCGGCGGGCCCTGGCGCACGCGAATCGTGCTCTTCAACGGCGACCCTGGCGTGACGGCGGAGGGCACGCTTTCGTTCTATCGGAGCACGGGCGAGCCCCTGCGTCTGACGCTTTTCAACGGCCGGAAGACGGTGAATGCATCGAACTTCGGCATCAGTCTGCCGCCGCGGAACACGATGTTTCTGGAAACGGTGGATCTGACTGCGGCGACGGAGGTCGGCTACGCAGAGCTTCAATCCAAGACGGGAAAGCTGACCGGCTACGGGATCTTTCGTGCGGTCCTGCCCGGAGCGCCGAACCTGGAGGCGGTGGTTCCGCTCGAATGGGGCGTTTCGGACGAAGTGCTGCTTGCATATGACAATACCGGGGGCTTCGTCACGTCGGTGGCCATCGCCAACCGCTGGCTGTTTCTGCCGTGCGAATGGAGGGCGGAGGTCTACGATGAAGACGGCGTGTTTCTGGCCAGTTATCACAAGATGCAGCCCGGCGGCACGCACACGGCGTTTGAGACGTGGCGCGAATGGCCCGCGACGGCGGGCCGCCGCGGAATGGTCCGCCTGAGCCGGGTGGGCAGCAGTGGTGCATTCGCGGCGCTGGCGCTTCTGTTCAACCCGACAGGCTCGCTGACGACGGCGCCGGTGATCGACCTGCCGTAGGCATGGAGCAAAGCACGGGCGCGCCGCAGTTGATTCAGGCTGCGGCGCGCATTTACGTCACAGCGTGTGCACTTCGAAGGTGAAACGCTCTGGCGGCAGAGAGGAGACCGGCTCCGGGGTGAGCGAGGCCCAGGCCTGATAGGCCGCCTGGGCGAGTGTGGAACGCAGGTAGAAGAGGAACTGGTCGGTGACCACCTCGAGGGGCGGCGGCTGGCGGAAGCTGAGCCGCGTGCCCACGGCCTTCTCCGGATCGAGGCCGCGCGTATCGACGGCCTTGTCGCGCAGCAGCGTGACGAAGCTGGAACGGCCCGCGTGCGGCCAGATGTCGGGCCGCAGCAGCGGGCGCAGCTCCTGGCGCTGCTCGAAGGTGAGTTCGCACTGGCGGATCCATTCGAGGATCGCATCGCCCAGCTTCCAGTGCGACAACAGCCCGTAGTACTGCTCGACGATTTGAATGGCCAAATCGAGGCGGCGCTGTTCGAAGAGGGGCCCGGTGAGCGCGGCCTCCTCGGCGGGCATCGGGATGAGCCCCTCCTGGTCGACCAGCTCCTCGGCCATCTCGAGGGTTTTTTCCGTTCGCGGCGACTCGGCGAGCGCCCCGATCAGCAGTGGAGGCAGCTCGTGTGTCCGGGTGCCCGGGATCTCGACAAAGCGGCGATTGCCCAGAATCTGCACCGCAATGACCTCCATTCCATATATCGGCGAACGTGGCCGTTGCAGTAAGGGTCCCCTATAGCCTGCCGAGTATAAAGACGGCGGCGGCAGAATGCAAGTTCCACCCCCTGGCGGCAGCGCCCCGCAGGGAGTATGATCGGGTGAACGGCCGCCAAGGAGGAGGTCCATGAACCACTGCACCAATTGCGGCAGCCCGCTGGCTGCCGGGAGCACGTTTTGTACCCGCTGCGGGGCGCGTGTCGGTGCGCCCTCGCCAGCGGCGGCGCCGCCGCCCCATCCGCCCGCGGGGCCGCCGCCCGCAAAGGGATCCGGCCTGGGCAAGATTCTGCTGATCGCCGGAGGCATCTTCGTGTTTCTCGGGCTGCTCGTGGTGGGCGGGTTGATCTACGCCGGCTACAAGGTGAAGCAGAAAGTGGAAAACATCACGGGCGGGGCCGTTCCTGCCGCCACGGCGCGGGCGCGCCGCGTGAGCGACCCATGCGCGCTGCTGCCCGCGGCGGAGGCGGCCCGCATCACCGGGTTCCAGATCGAGCGCACGGAAGTCGAGGAGCAGGGCTGCGCCTACTATGGATCGGCCAGCCGCGCCGCCGAACAGGGGCAAAAGCAGGCCGAAGAGGCGATGCGGAAGATGCGCGCCAATGAAGCCAAGGACGAGCGGGAGGCCGCCCGCGTGATGGAGGACTTCATGAAGGGCATGGCCGCCAGCGGCGCCGCCGGAGAAAGCAAGGAAGTACTGAAGATTACGGTGAAGTATGGGGATGAGGCGCGGCAGGAGGAATCCGCCGTGCGGCTTGCGCTCGGGATGATGGGCGCATCGCAGGGCGCCAAGGGCTCGTCGGTGGAAGGCGTGGGCGACCGAGCTTATCTGCTGCCGATGGCGGTTGGGCTTCACATGGCGAAGGGCGACGCGTACGTGATGATCGAAGGCGTGGGCATCCCGAACCGGGAGGTGCTGGTAGCGGTGGCCCGGGCCATTGCGGGGCGGCTCTGACGCCGCCCCCCCTCGGGCAGTAGAACGGGGTTTTCATCGCGACTTTTTTCGCTTAGAATTTAAGCAGTGATGCGGACTCCGGCCGCGATGCGGCCTTTCCTGTTTGCCTGCGATTAACCCGCTGCGCACTTCCCTGCCCTTCGTCTGTCTGCATCTGAAATCCTGAATCCAAATCCTCAGAGGAGCTTCTGCCATGTCCACCACCGTGCGCCAGGATCTGCCCCACATCGTTACGCCGCTGCCCGGTCCGCGGGCCAAACAGATCGTAGAACGCGACCACGCGGTGATGAGCCCGTCCTATACGCGCAGCTACCCGTTCGTGATTGAGCGCGGCGAGGGCGCCATTGTCACCGACGTCGATGGCAACCGGTTTCTGGACATGAATGCGGGCATTGCCGTGGTCGCCACCGGCCACAGTCACCCGCGCGTCGTCGAAGCCATCCGCCGCCAGGCGGAGCGCTTCCTGCACATGTCCGGGACGGATTTCTACTACGAGAACATGGTGACGCTGGCCGAAAGGCTGGCGCGGCTTGTGCCCGGCGGCGGCCCGCGGCGCGTCTTTTTTGGCAACTCGGGCGCCGAGGCGATCGAGTGCGCGCTCAAGCTGGCGCGCCATGCGACGCGGCGCGACAAGTTCATCGCCTTTCTGGGCGCCTTCCACGGGCGCACGATGGGCGCGTTGTCGTTGACGGCTTCGAAAGCCGCGCAGCGCGAGGGCTTCGCGCCGCTGTTTCCCGGCGCCACGCACATCCCTTACGCCTACTGCTATCGCTGCGCCTACAACCGCACACCGGACACCTGCAACGTGGAATGCGTCAAGGTGCTCGAGCAGGAGCTGTTCCGCACCATTCTGCCGCCGTCCGAGGTGGCTGCGGTGTTCGTCGAGCCCGTGCAGGGCGAAGGCGGCTATGTCGTGCCGCCGCAGAAATTCTTCGACG
>JBMFOK010000036.1:0-11400 GCA_049969655.1 Bryobacteraceae bacterium | reverse complement strand
CATCGTGCTTGGCATCGGCGTCAGCTTTGGCAGGCTGCACGGCTACGCCATCAACCCGGCGCGCGACTTCGGCCCGCGCCTCTGGACGGTAATCGCCGGCTACCGTGTCAACGGAATCACCGACGGCACCCATGTCTGGTGGGTTCCCGTTGTCGCACCGCTCGTCGGAGGGCTGCTCGGCGCCGGCCTCTATGACCTCACCATCCGCCGAGTGATTCCACCGCGCTAGCAGGGCCGCTATCATGAAAGAAAAGGGAGGCGGCCCGTGTTCTTTTCCATCACTGAACTCGAACATCACCCCATCCTGTTCGACGTCTCCTACCAGCCCGGCGAGATCGCCTTCCCCGACGACCTCCATCAGATCGGCGCGCTGGCCGCCCGGGGACGCACCGAACTGCTGCGCAACACCCTCGGCGAAATCCGCATCCGCGGCCATGTGAAGGCGCTGATGGAGGGCGTCTGCGACCGCTGTCTCGAGCCCGCCCGGCTCGAGATCGACACCGACTTCGACCTCTTCTACCGACCCGTGGTCCGAACCGTCAACCACGCCGAGATCCAGCTCGAGGACGGCGAGATCGACCTGGCCTTCTACGAAGGGGAGGGCGTGGAACTCGCCGAAGCCCTTCGCGAGCAGGTCCTGCTCAGCATGCCGATGCAGCTGTTCTGCCGTCCGGACTGCAAGGGCCTCTGCCCGTACTGCGGCGCCAACCGCAACACGACCGACTGCGGCTGCCGCAATCCCTTCATCGATCCGCGATGGGCCTCGCTCAAAGACCTGGGATGATCTTCTTGCGCACCGCGTAGAGCACCAGCTCGGCCGTGTTGTGCAGGTTCAGCTTCTGCATGATGCGTGTGCGGTGCGTCTCCACCGTGTACACGCTCAGGTTCAGCAGTTGCGCTACCTCCTTGTTGGAACGGCCCTCGGCCAGCAGTTGCAGCACTTCCTTTTCGCGGTCGGTGAGCAGGCTGTAGCTGTCCTGCTGGTTGCGCTGCTGAAGGTTCCGCATGTAGTCTTCCAGCAGCGCCTGGGCGATGGCCGGGCTGAAGAAGGGCTTGCCCTGCGCTGCCACGCGCACCGCGCGCACCAGGTCCTCTTCGGCGGTGTCCTTCAGCAGAAACCCGCGCGCGCCGGCTTCCAGCGCCCGCAGCAGGTAGGTCTCATCGTTGTGCATGGAGAGGATCAGCACGCTCGTTCGCGGGCTCTGCTTGACGATCTGGCTGGTGGCGTCGATGCCGTTCAGTTGCGGCATGGCAATGTCCATCACCACAACGTCGGGCGAGAGTTCGCGCGCCAGCCGCACCGCTTCCCGGCCGTCGGCCGCCTCGCCCACCACCTGTAGGTCGGGCTCCTGCTCCAGGATGAAGCGCAGCCCCTTGCGCACCACCGCATGATCGTCGGCCAGCAGCACCTTCGTCATACTTCCACCTTGGTCTTCGGGATCTCCGCCCGCACCGTCGTTCCGGCGCCCGGCGCGGAGATGACCGTGAAGACGCCACCCAGCTCACGGATCCGTTCCTCCATGCCCAGCATGCCCAGGCCGCGGCGGCTCCTGCCGTTCTGCATGCCGCGGCCATCATCCCGGACAGCAAGCTCCACGCGGTCTTCCTGGCCGCGCAGCTCAATCTCAACGCGCCGCGCCTTCGCGTGCCGCAGCACATTGGTCAGCGATTCCTGCACCACGCGGAACAGTCCGGTCTTCTGCGCATCGGTGAGCGGCTCCAGCGGGCCCTCGACGCGCACGTCCACGGGAATGCCGCTCAGGCGGGAAAACTCCCGCGCCTGCCACTCGACCGCCGCCGCCAGCCCCAGATCATCCAGCATCGACGGCCGCAGCCCCATTGCCAGATCCCGCACGGTCTTCATCGCGTCCTCGGCCACCTTCCTCGCCTGCCGCACATGTTCCCGAAACCGCTCCGGATCGTCCGGCCCGATGCGGCCGAGATTGGAAATCTCCATTCGCAGCGCCGTCAGCATCTGGCCCACCTGATCATGGAGCTCGAGCGACAGCCGCTTCCGCTCGGCCTCCTGCGCCTGCACAAGCTTCTGCGACAGCTCGCGCATCTCCCGCTCGGCCGCCCGCGCCCGCTCCTCCAGGCGCCAGATCCACCAGATGCTGGCGGCAGCCACGATCGCGCTCAGCAGCAGAATGCCGTAGGTGAGCCGGTTCAGCCGCTGGCGGAAATCCTGCTGCGCCGCCAGCAGCCGCTCCTGCGCGCGCTTCAGGTTCTCGTAGTTGATGGCCTGAAGCTGTTCGGCGATCACGCTGATCTCAGCGCGCCGCCCCAGCAGAACCTTGCGCACATAAGTGCCGCCGAGCGCAAGCTTCACTTCCGGCTTCCACTCGAGCGGCGGGCCCAGCAGCGTGAAAAAGCTGTCGATCCGTTCCCGCAGTTGCGCCATCGCCGCCTTGTCCACCGAATCGCCCAGCAGCTTTTCCAGCTCTTCCACCGAGTGCAGGATCCGCGCACGGGAGGCGAGAATCTCACCGCGCACCTGCGCCGAATCCTCCGCGTCGCGGTCCAGCAGAAAATCGCGCAGGTCCAGGCTGATCCGGTACAGGTCCGCGCGCAGGTCGCTCACCAGTTTTTCGGTGGCCGCATATTTTTCCTGCGCTTCAATCAGTTCCCGTTGCAGCGCCGCCGAACGCCGGATCTGCGAAAAACCGAGCAGGCTGGCCAGCAGCATCATCGTGCCGAAGCCCGCCAGCAGGACGAACTCAAGCCGCGGCTTCATCGCGCACCGCCTGCCACAATGGAGATGTGCTGGCCGTTTTCACCGACCTTGACAACTGCCTGCTCGATCACGACACCTACGATTTTGCGCCCGCGCTGCCCGCGCTCAACCGCCTTCGTGCGCTCGGCGCGCTGGTGGTCTGCACCACCAGCAAGACGCGGGCGGAGGTCGAGTACTGGCTTGAGCAGCTCGGTCTCTCCCATCCCAGTATCGTGGAAAACGGCGGTGGCGTCGTGCTGGAAACCGGGCAGGCGGTCGTGCTTGGCCGGCCGCGCGCCGAAATCACTCCGGCGCTGCGCGAGGCCGCCCGGCAGGCCGCCGCAAGCATCCGCTGCTTCGCCGACATGGACGTCGCAGAAATCGCCGCCCGCTGCAACATGCCGCACGAGCGGGCGCGCCTTGCGGCGCAACGCCAATACAGCGAGCCCTTTGTTCTGGAAACGCTTGAGCGCGAGGAGGCGCTGCGCCAGGCCCTCCACCAGCGCGGCCTTCGTCTGACGCGCGGCGGGCGTTTTCATCACGCGCTCGCCCACGAAGGCAAGCATGCCGGCGTGGAATGGCTGTGCCGTCACTGGCGCGGGCGCGGCCATGAGCTCATCACCATCGGCCTTGGGGACGCCCCCAACGACGAGGGCTTCCTCGCGCTCGTCGACCACCCCATCCGCCTCCGGCCTCCGCAGACCGGCCCGCGCGCCTGGAACGCGCGAATTCACGGGCTTCTCGACGCCCTTGGCCTGTGAGCCGCGCCTCAGGCGGAGGCCCGCTCCGCCCACGCGCCCTCTTCCACGGTCCGCACCGCTTCGAATCGCTCCAGGATGGCCGGCAGAGCCGCTTCCACCCGCTGCCAGGCGGGTAGAGGCGGCTGCCCGGCCGGGTCGGCCAGAAACTCCGCCGCCGCTTCTTCGATGCCGCGCGCGAAGACTTCCACCGATTCGGTCTCGGCGTACAGGTCGGACTCCAGCGCGTTCCAGACGGCGTCCACATGGCACCGCCGCACCATTTCCAGCGCCTCGCTACGGTAGACGAGCGGCAGCGTGCCGTTCAGCAGATCGGCCGGCAGCACCGCCCCATCGGCGGCCGCGCCGCGGAAGATGGCCAGCGCCACCTCGCGCGCCATCCGGTGCAGCCCCTTGCCGGGGTCGGCAGGCGAAACGGCCTGATGCTTGTGGTCGTAGCAGTCGGCGATGTCCACCTGGCAGACCCGCGCGGCCGGCACGCGCCGGTAGACCTCGGCGAGGGTGGAAATCTCCAGGCCCCAGTCCGGACTCACTTCCATGGTTCGCGCCAGCCGCGCGTCCATGGCGATTTCGCCCGAGAGCGGATAGCGGAACCAGCCCAGGAATTCCAGGAACCGGCAGTGGATGTGGCAGCGCCGTAGCGCCTCGAGCAGCGGCCCCACCATCAGCCGCGTGAGGCGCCCATTCAGCTTGTGGCTGAACCGGGCATAGTAGCCCTTCGCGAATTCGAAGCCGAAATCCGGCGCCATCAGCGGCCCGGCCAGCCGCGCCAGCATCCGGCGGTGGTACGTCTTGATGTCGCAGTCCTGGAAGGCGATGACCTGGCAATCGCCCTTTGCCAGCAGGTAGCCCGTGCCCAGCCAGCAGGCGCGCCCTTTTCCGGGCGTCGTGGCGGCAAAGCCCGCGTTGTTGATATCGCCGAGCAGCTCCTGGATTTCCGGGCTCTCGCGCCACAGCACCGCGGCACGGCCGCCGAAGCGGGCAAACAGCCGGCAAACACTCTCATACTGGCGCCCGTCGGCCTGAGAAAGGACGAGCACGATGCGCTCGATCCAGTCGAGCTGCTCGAGTTCGGCCAGGATGTTATGGATGGCGGGCTTTTCGAATTCGGAATACAGTGCGGGAAGGACAACGCCCAGCGGTCTGTGCCGCGCCCAGCGCCGGAGTTCGGGTTCGAGTGCATGCCAGGCCTCGGGCCGCAGGGCGTGCAGGGTGGTGATCGCGCCGGTCTGCTGGAAATCCGCCATCGCTTGCCTCCTTCCCTCTCCCTCAGTGTCCCGGGCGGATCCCTCAGGCGAAATCCCGAGAGGGCTGTATCCGGATGCCGGAAACTCGGTAGCAGGGCGAAAAGATGACATTGGGCCCCCGCGTGTTCTACAATGAAAAAGTCTTACCTGTCATCCGCTTCTGGCTTCGGGCCGGAAGGACCATTTTCCAGGAAGAGTTCCATGCCCAACCCGAAACGCCGTCACTCGAAGCGCCGCACGTCCACGCGCCGGGCGCATGATCATCTGCAGCGCGCGGGGCTGAGCGAGTGCCCGAAGTGTCATGAAATGAAACTGCCTCACCGCGCCTGTCCGCACTGCGGCTGGTACAAGACGCGCGAGGTCATCGAAGTCGTCCAGGAATAAGCCGGCGCTCGCGCCGGGCAGGATCCAGCCCCGGACCGCATGCTGACCATTGCCGTGGACGCCATGGGGGGCGATCACGCCCCCATTCCCGAAGTCCAGGGCGCCGTTGCCGCCGCCCGTACGCAGGACGTCAACATTCTCCTTGTAGGCAAGGAAGACGTGCTGTGCGCCGAGCTCGACCGCCACGACGGCTGGCGCAAACTCCCCATCGAAATCGTCCATGCCAGCGAAGTGGTCACCATGGACGACAACCCGGCGAAGGTGCTGCGAACGAAACGGGACTCGAGCATCCGCGTGGCCGCGCGGCTGGTCCGCGACGGACAGGCCGACGGGCTGGTCTCGGCCGGCAACACCGGCGCCGTTATGGCGATCGCCAAGACGGTGCTCGGCATGATCCCCGGCGTCGACCGCCCCGCGCTCGCCAACCCGTTTCCCACGGTGAAGGGCAAGCCGGCGGTGCTGATTGACGTCGGCGCCAACGTGGACTCCACCCCGAAGATGCTGTCGCAGTTCGCCGTCATGGGCGACGTCTATTCGCGGCTGGTTTTCCATACTGAATCTCCGCGCGTCGGCATTCTGTCCATAGGAGAAGAAGAGCACAAGGGCAATGAACTGACCCGCGCCGCGCACGCCCTCATCCGCACGCTGCCGCTCAACTTCATCGGCAACGTCGAGGGGCGCGACCTGTACACGGGCAACGCCGACGTCATTGTCTGCGACGGCTTCGTCGGCAACGTGGCGCTGAAGGTGAGCGAGGGGCTGGTTGAAATTGTCCGGCACATGCTGAAGGAGTCGTTCGAATCGACCGTCGCCAGCAAGATCGGTTACGTCCTCAGCCGGCAGGCGCTCAAGGACTTCCGCAAGCGGATGGACTATTCCGAATACGGCGGCGCACCGCTGCTCGGGGTCAAGGGAGTCGTCATCATCTGTCATGGGAGGTCGAACGACAATGCCATCCGCAACGCCATCCGCGTGGCCACGGAAAGCGCCTCCGAACGCGTCAACGCGCGCATCGAGAGCGAAATCGCCCGCTGGCAGGCCGAGAATGGCCAGGCCCTGGCTGGCTAGCCTGCTGCTGGCGCTTGCCGGCGCGGCCGGACTTGCCGGCCAGATTCCTCATCCCGCCCACTGGACGCTGACCCCTTCGGCTGAGCGCGTCCCGCCAGGCGCCGAGTTCACCGCCGCACTGGAACTCCGGCTCGACGAACCGTGGCACATGTACTCGATGACCACGCCGAAGGGGGGGCCGATCATCACCACCATCGTGCTCGAGGACAACCCGGCGGTGGCGTCCTGGGAGATCTGGTATCCAAAGCCCAAGCGCCAGTTCGACCCCAACTTCCAGATCGAGGCGGAGACTTACGACGGGCGGGCCACGTTTCAGTTCGTCATCCGGCTCAAGCCGGACGCGCCCGCCGGGCCGCAGGAGCTGACCGCGCGGATGCGCTACCAGCTCTGTTCGGACAAGGAATGCCTGCCGCCGCGGCGGGTGACGGCTTCGGCGAAAATTCAGGTTGACCCTGGTGCGCCCGCGCCGCCGAAGGCACCGCTCGACGGGCTCACTCTGTTCACTCCGGCGGCGTCCACGCCGGCAGCATCCTCCGCGCCCGCCCCGGCGGCCGCCGGCACGCAATCCCAGCCCCTGGGACCGTTTCTGCTGCTCGCCTTCGGATTCGGACTGGCGGCTGTGTTCACGCCGTGCGTGTTCCCGATGATACCGATCACGATGACGTTCTTTCTCACGCAGGCGGGCTCGTCGCGGCTGGGCGTACTGAAGCAGGCGCTGGTCTTCTGCCTGGGCATCATCGTTCTGTTCACCGGCATCGGGCTGGGCCTGAGTGCGGCCCTGGGGCCGTTCGCGGTGGTGCAATTGGGGTCGAACCCGTGGGTGAACGGTTTCATCAGCCTGGTGTTTTTCGTCTTCGGGCTCAGCCTGCTGGGCGCGTTCGAGCTGGCCATCCCGGCCGGCGTTCTCACAAAGCTCAACATGGCGAGTTCCCGCGGCGGCCTGGTGGGCACGCTGCTGATGGGGCTGACGTTCACGCTGGCCGCCTTCGCCTGCGTCGGCCCGTTCATGGGCACGTTGCTGGCGGCCTCGGTCACCGGCGGCCGCTTGCAGCCGGCGCTGGGAATGCTGGCCTTTTCGGCCGCGCTTTCTTCGCCGTTTTTCCTGCTGGCGCTGTTTCCGTCCTACCTGAGGAAGCTGCCGAAAAGCGGCGGCTGGATGTCGCGGCTGAAGGTGGTGCTCGGGTTTCTGATCCTCGCCGCGATGCTGAAGTATCTGGCCAGCGTGGATCAGGTGCTCGGGTGGAACCTGCTCAGCCGGGAGCGGTTCCTGGCCCTGTGGGTGGTGCTGTTTGCGCTGCCGGGCCTGTACCTGCTCGGCTGGGTCCCTATGGAAGGCGTGCGGCGCGACGAGGAGATCCGGCCCGGACGGCTCCTGGCTGCCACGGTTTTTCTTGGCTTCGCCCTGAGTCTGCTGCCGGGCATGTTCGGGGCGCGGCTCGGCGAACTGGAGGCCTACATCCCCGCGCCCGCGGAAGGCTTCGCACAGATGGGAGCGGGGCGCGGGCCGGGCAACCCGTGGCTCAAGAACGACTGGGAGGCGGCCACTGAGCGAGCGAAAGCGGAACACCGCCCCATCCTGGCTGCGTTTACGGGCTACGCCTGCACGAACTGCCACTGGATGAAGGCCAACATGTTTCCTCGGCCGGAGGTCGCCGCCGAGCTGGGCCGATTCGTGCTGGTGGAGCTTTACACAGATGGGACGGACGCGGCGAGTGAAGCCAACCAGCGCCGTCAGCAGGAGCTGTTTCAGACGGTCGCCATCCCCTTTTATGCCATTTTCTCCGCCGACGGTCGGGTCATTGCCACCTTTCCGGGGCTGACGCGCGACCCAGAGGAGTTCATCGCCTTCCTTCGTAAAGCCCCCGGCGGGGGAGCCTGAGGGGCACCGGGGCATTGCCAGTTTGCAGTTGGCGCCGCCCGTTGGGATTCTGCCCGTAGAGCCGCGGGTGAGGGGTGGGAAGCGGCTGGGAAAGAGCGCCCGCGCGCGGCCGGCAGCCACGCTGCGAGGCCGGCATCGACGCCTCCCGCTCGCCCGTTGGGGCCGCTGAGGCCGACGCAGAGAGCCGTTGGGAGGTTGCGACGAGGGCCGCGACCGGCCGGGAAGCCGGCCCGAGGGGTACGGCTTGTGTCTCCTACAATGAACTATGTCATGAAAAGCTATCGGAAAGAGCTCTGGTTCGAAGTTCCCACGCGCCGGGCATTCATCAACATCACGCCGCAGGTGGAGCAATGTCTGCGCGAAAGCGGCATCCGCGAGGGGCTGTGCCTGGTGAATGCGATGCACATCACGGCGAGCGTGTTCATCAACGACGACGAGCCCGGGCTGCACCACGACTACGACGTGTGGCTGGAAAAGCTCGCCCCGCATGAGCCGGTGAGCGCGTACCACCACAACCGCACGGGCGAGGACAACGCCGACGCTCACATGAAGCGGCAGATCATGGGCCGCGAGGTTGTCGTGGCCGTCACGGGCGGCCGGCTGGATTTCGGGCCCTGGGAGCAGATCTTTTACGGGGAGTTCGACGGGCGGAGGCGGAAGCGCGTGCTTGTGAAGATCATCGGCGAGTAAGGCGGCACGCCCGTTACAATCAGAAAAGCGCTCATACTGCACCATGCCCGGCCTACTTGAACGGCTCAAACAGGGAATCCAGAAGACCCGCGCGGGTCTTGTCGGCAAGGTGGAAGACGTCCTGCTCGGCAAGAAGGAGATCGACCCCGAGCTGCTGGACGAGCTCGAATATACGCTCATCACCGCCGACATTGGCGTGCGCACCGCCACCGAGATTCTGGAAGCGATCCGGCAGCGGGTGGACCGGCACCTGGTGAACGATCCCGCCGAGCTGCGGGCGCTGATCCGCGAGCATCTGCTTGGGGTGCTGGAGGCGTGCGAGCGGCCACTGAACTGGCCGGCGCGGCCGCCGGCGGTGGTTCTGCTGGTTGGCGTGAACGGTTCCGGCAAGACGACCACCACGGGCAAGCTGGCGGCGCAATTTCGCGCGCAGGGGAAGAACGTGCTGCTGGCGGCAGCGGACACGTTCCGCGCCGCCGCCATTGAGCAGCTCGAGGTATGGAGCCGACGCGCGGGCGTGGATCTGATCCGGCAGGCGGCGGGCGCCGACCCCAGCGCGGTGCTGTACGACGCCATCCAGGCGGCGAAGGCGCGCGGGACCGACATCCTGCTGGCCGACACGGCGGGCCGGCTGCATACGAAGTCGAATCTGATGGCAGAGCTCGAAAAGATGCGGCGTACGGCCGCGCGTCTGGTGGAAGGGGCTCCGCACGAGGTATGGCTGGTGCTCGATGCGACCACCGGGCAGAACGGGCTTGAGCAGGCGCGGCGTTTCACCGAGTCGGCTGGCGTCACCGGGCTGATCCTGACGAAGCTGGACGGCACGGCCAAGGGCGGCGTGATTGTCGCCATAGCGCGGGAGCTGAACCTGCCCATCCGGTACGTGGGGGTGGGCGAACAGACCGAGGACCTGCTGCCGTTCGATCCGCACCAGTTCATCGACTCGCTCTTCGAACCATGAACCCGCAGTGGATCCGCGAAGCGCTGGACCTGGCCCGCCAGGGGGTGGGACGCGTTTCGCCCAACCCGGCGGTGGGCGCCGTGGTGGTGCGCGAGGGGCGCGTCGTGGGGCGCGGGTTCCACACGTGGGCGGGGGTGAAGCACGCCGAGGTGATTGCGTTGGAAGAGGCGGGCGAAGGGGCGCGCGGCGCGGATCTTTACGTGACGCTGGAGCCGTGTGCGCATCACGGGCGCACGCCCCCGTGCACGGAAGCGATCGTGAAGGCGGGCATCGCGCGGGTCATTTCGATCACCGAGGATCCGAACCCGCTGGTTTCCGGCAAGGGATTCGCGCGGCTGCGCGAGGCGGGCGTGGAGGTGATCCTTGCGCCTGAGTTTGCGGAAGAGGCGCGGCGGCTGAACCTCGCGTTCTTTCACTTCATGCGCACCGGGAAGCCGCTGGTGACGCTGAAATCGGCATTGACGCTGGATGGCAAGATCGCCGCACCGGAGGACAACACCGGCTGGATCACGTCCGAGCGCGCGCGGGCCCATGTGCAGATGGTGCGGCACGAGCATGACGCGATCCTGACGGGCATCAACACGGTGCTTGGGGACGACTGTCTGCTGACGGACCGCAGTGGGCTTGAGCGCGCGCGGCCGCTGCTGCGGATCGTGCTGGACTCGCTGTTGCGCCTGCCGCCGGACAGCCGCATGGTGCGCAGCTGCCGCGGCGATGTGCTGGTGGTGTGCACATCGGTGGCTCCGGCGGCGCGGCGTGCGGTGCTCGAGGCACACGGGGTGGAGGTGGCGGCCCTGGACGGTGAGGACGGGCGGCCGGACCTGAAGAAAGTGGTCGAGCTGCTGTCGGCGCGGCAGTACGAGTCGTTGATGATCGAGGCGGGCAGCAAGGTGAACTGGTCGGCGCTGGAGAGCGCGGTGGTGGACCGGATCCTGTTTTACTACGCGCCCAAGATTCTGGGCGGCATGCAGTCGCTGCCGGTGGCTGGCGGGTTGGGCCGGCGAAGGCGGCGGGATGCGATCCTGTTCCGCGACGTGCGGCTCGAGCCGATCCCGCCGGATGAGTTCCTGCTTGAGGCGTGGCTGGTCAAGGAGTGAGCCAGGCCACGTTGTGCGGGAGTCAGACGCTGGCGAGCCGACAATGAAGCGTCCGCCGGCCGCGGCGGCGAGCGACCGCGGCGCGGGCTGAGTCCGAGGGGCGGCCGACCGGGACTGGTCCTTTTGCCCGTTCTGAAGGGCGAGCCGCGGCCGTGGTATGGAAGCGCGGGCGGAAGGGTGGTGGGGGGAGAAGGGAGCGTTCATGCGGCCTCCAGGAGCCAGGGGTCGAGCGAGTCGTCGAGGGGGGAGGCGAGAAGGTCGGGGGAGAAGATGGGGAGGGCGTCGGGGGAGAATTCGCAGAAGTATTCGCGGCGGAAGCGATGCTCGCCGAGGGCGAGACGGGCCTCTTCGAGGTGCTCGGGGGTGATGCGCGGGCAGTGTGCGGCGGTGGCCTGGAAGCGGGCGTACCCGGAGGCGGGGTTGGACCAGGCGCTGTAGAAGAAGCCGGCGGGCTGGCCGGCGCTGGAGACGAGCCAGAGGGCGCCGTGGGTGGCGGCGAGGGAGGGCAGGAGCGCGGTGAATACGGGATCCGGGATGAAGGCGGCCTCTTCGAAGAGGATGAGGTGAGCGGAGTAGCCGCGGTTGGTGTGAGCGGCGCCGGGG
>JBMFOK010000035.1:0-11840 GCA_049969655.1 Bryobacteraceae bacterium | reverse complement strand
CCTCTGGCCGCTCGACGCCAATCAGGGCAAGCCCGCGCCTTCTCCCGAATTCCGCGCGCTCAACTTCCACGTGAACCTGCCCAACGAATGGAAGACCTCCGCATATGGCGTGAAGTACTTCCGCGCAGAGGGCTTCGACTATGACGTCTGGCAGAAGAACGCGCCGCTGATGCGGCAGACGCTCGAGTTCCCGCTGAAACTCGGCCGCCCGGCATCCGAGTGCATGTACCTGGCTGGCATCTACGGCCCGCCCGACCCGCCGATGCGCGAGGCGTATGGCATGTGGCGCGACACTTCTCGAAAGTGGGGGCTGTGCTCGTTCTGCTTTTGGGCGTTCGACCAGTTCTGCTTGAACTCGCGGCCGGTGCCGCTCGAAGTGGCGGCGCAATCCACCGCAACGCTTGTCTCGTATCGCCGCCCGCGCGCCGCGCGCTCGCCGGAAGCGCCCGTCGCCGTGGCGTATGCGCCTGAGGCCAGCAGCCGGATGAACACGTTCCGGTTGAACGCGAGGAGGTTGAACGGATGAGCCAGTACCCGAACGCGATCGACGACGCCTCGAGCCTCTACTCACCCGCTGACGCTTTCTCGGCCAAGCCGCTCGAAACGATCACGACCATGCCGGTCTATGCTGGCGACACGACCATCAGCGTTGAGTCCAGCGGCGTGGGCTTTCCCGACGAGTACGGGATTCTTTCGATCGACGACGAGCTGATCGTCTACACCGGCAAAACTGCAACGCAGTTCACCGGCTGCCAGCGCGGAGCCTTCGGTACCGTCGCGGCGCAGCACACCTCCGGCGCCACCGTCCGCGCCAACATGGTTTCGGCCTACATCAAGGCCCTTCAGGAAGCTGTTGTCGCAATCGAGCAGGAACTCGGCACGACGTCGAACCGCAATTACGTCCGCAAGGACGGCCCAGTGACGATGACCGGCGCGAAGAGCTTCGTCGACGGCGCGGAATTCGGATCGGGCAACAAGGCAGCCACCGGCTTGGTGCGCCTGCCCAACGGCGGGGCCGTCAAGTGGCGCAAGGCCGACGGATCCGGCGACCTGGGCCTGAACTTGAACGCCAATGACCATCTGGTCTCGGACGCGATTATCGACTTCGCGCCCGGGCAGACTTTCGGTGCGTTCTCCTACCCGGACGCCAGCTACGGTAACAAGGGCATCGTGCAGATCGATGCCGCCGGAGGCCTCGCCGTCGAATCGGGCGTGCTCTCGATGGCCGCATCCGGTGCCTCGCCCGGCACGTACTCGAAGGTCACGGTCGACGCCAAAGGCCGCATCACTTCGGGTGGCAACCTTTCAGCCGGCGACCTGCCCGCGCACACGCACACCGCCGCCGACATCGTCAGCGGAGAGTTCCCACACAAGGTCCAGAAGGACGGCGCCGACGTGGGGACTCGCCGGGCGCTCAACCTCGTGCAAGGTGCCCGTGTCTCGCTTGCGGCCGCCGACGACCCGACCAACGACCGCGTCAGCGTGACGATCAGCGCGAGTCCGCCCGAGGCCGGTGAAATCACCAACGCCCTCGGCTGCGTCCCAGCCGACCGCGCGGGCGAGCACTTCTCGGGCCCCGTCGACTGCGGCCCTCACCAGACCATTGGCGGGCCGCTCGAGAACATGGCGAAGCACTCCGAGGACTTCGCCTCTGCGACCTGGGACAAGAACGGCGGCTCGTGTTCGGTCACCTCGAACGCCGTCATCTCGCCCGACGGCAACGAGACTGCCGACGTGATCACCGCCGTCACCGACACGCCCGTGATCCAGCAGCAGATCGCAGGACTCGCCGACGGCGGGACCTACACCTTCTACATCTGGGCCCGTGTCGCATCCGGCACGCGCAAGGTGTCGATCGCCATCGTCGACAACCCCTACGCCGCCTACCTGGCTGGTCCAACCCAGATCACACTTACGACCTCCTGGCAGCGCTTCAAGATAACCGGCAACTTGGCATCCGGCCAGACCGGCCTCTGGATCGCCGTCCGGCAGTTTGCCGCCAACGGCGACGACTGGACCACCGGCGACATCCACCTCTGGGGCGGCTGCCTCCAGCAGGGCGACAATCCCCAGGCTGCCTACGCCCGCACCTGGGCGTCCCAGATACCACTCATCTCCTCCGGCCTCGCCGCCGGCCCGACCGTCATCGCCGCACCGGACTCCACAACCTCCCCCCTCAAGATCCACGGCCCCGGCTCAAACCTTTCCGACAGCACGCTGCTCGAACTCACCCCCAACGGCGAACTCATTCTCGCTGGCGGCGCGGGCAACGGCTACCGCTTCGCCGAACTCGGCCCCGCGAACAACCCCTCAGGCTGGGCCAGCGTGCTTAAGGTCAAGGCGCCCGACGGGGCCACGCTGGGCTACATTCTCCTGTATTCGAATCCCTGAAGGGGACGATAGACTCATGCGCCTGTCTCCCCTTGACAGGGGCCCTCCCATCGATCCCCTTCCGGGCGGTATGTATCCAACAACAACTCCAAATTTGCAGCGCTCTCATTTAGCATCACGACGAACTGTTGGTAGGCGCCGTGTTCGAGGCATAACGTGACGGGACCAACCGCCACATGAACGTGGCATAACGAGGGGCAAATCACTACGCGCCCCAACCCACGGAGTTCAGCGAGCAAGGTCATTTCCGTATTGATACATTCTGCTCCGAGGATAGATCACTGATCCGCAGATCGATCGGTGAGGTTAAGGTCCAGAAGCGCCTGCGGAGGAGTCCGATCAGAAGGCCAATGGGCATGGGCAAAAGTAGAACCACCCAACCGGTGGCCGTTTCGGGCGCTCGGAATCGCAGACTGCTCAGCGGCACTTCAAAGACGCGCATGCCTTTGAAGAAGTCTGCAAGCTGGTATGTCTTCGGCTTCGTGGGTCGGCCCGCGGCTCTCGGCTGCGTCGCCGGCTTCAAACTGGTTTGCGCCGCTTTACGGAAGGCCGCCTCGTACGCCTGTAGGTCAACCGGCGGGACCGCTTGAAGATCGCGGGCCGCGGCTGCTACGTATCGGATCAGATTGCGGTTGGCGCAGGCGTTGGCGTAACAACTCACACCGCTTTCCTTCACTGATTGCACATAGGCGGCCACCAATGCTCTGCGGTCTTCACTGCTGAACCGATAAACGCCTTGCCGGTCGATCTCGATCAAGCGTGCGGCCACCATCTGACGAGCATGTGGGTTCGCCTGTCGAAACCACCGGTCCAGTCCAAGATTGCGCTTGTCCTTGATATAGGTGTCGAGAGTCTCCTGCCAAACGGTGGCGTCAACCTGCTCCGGCGCTGTCGAGCGAAAACCGTAAAGGTGTTCGATTTCTTTGGCAATCTGCTGGGCGCCTGCGTACCCGGCGCCTTTCATACCCTCAATCCACTTCTCGTTCCAAAGTCTCGTCGTGAGCTCGCGTTTCAGGAAATGCGCCGCCTCGTCGTACCGCTCAGCGCCAGCCTTGCGAGCGTTCGCGATCAGGAACTCAGGAGCGCGCCCGGAAGCCTCCCTGGTCGCCGCGTTGAGTCCCCCGGCGAATTGGTACGTCTCGTCGTTGTCCACCAAGCCGTACAAGTTCGACGACCGTCCGTGCACCACAACCTCATTGCGCTTGAGTTGGCGTTTCAGTGCGTCGCTCACGGCTACGCCCTGAAGTCCAGCCCCGTAGGCGTAGTTCATATTGCGCAGATAGAGATTGGCGGCGGCCGAAGTGTCGCCGGCGTCGCGTGAGAACTCCATCATGCCAGCCATGCCGACTCCGAAGACTCCGGGCTGCGGGCCGAAGATCCTGGCGCGCGCTGCCTTGCGAGCCAATTCGGGGTCGACTCCTGCCGCGATGAGCTCGTTTTCGACCTCCAGCGTCTGAGCCTGGATCGCATTATCTTCTGCCGCCTCGCGAACGAGGCGCACGGCCTTGTCGAGCAGGGCGAGCTTCTCCGGCATCCCGTCGCGGTACAGGCCTGACATTGTCAACACGACATCCACCCGAGGGCGGCCTAGCTCCTTGGCGGGGATCAACTCGACGTCGGCCACCTGGCCACGCCCATTCCAGACCGGACGCACGCCCAGTAGCGCCAGGGCTTGCGCTTCTTGAAGTCCCTGTGTCCGGCCGCTCTCGCCGTACCAGAGCACGAAGGACACACGCTTGGGTGGCGTCCCATGTTTTTGTTGATAGCTCCTGATCAGTTCCGTGGCGAGCCGCTGTCCGGCAGCCCAAGCAGCCTTGGACGGGAATCCGCGGGGATCCTGGTCATGGAGGTTACGTCCCGTTGGCAGCGCGGCACCAGCACGAAGCGGATCGCCGGAAACGCCACTGGATATGTGGCGCCCGTTCAGCACCGTGATCAGATTGTCCAGTTCGGCGCTTGGCGAGGAGCGCAGGTTGGCTAACCACTGCTCTGCTTCCTTGAGCACGGGCTGGAAGTCGTCGCTGGCGGAAATGGGGGCGGTCCCGCCCTTCACAAGCGCCTCCGCCCACGCTGGCGCGTTTGCACTAATCTCCGCCTTTGTTTGAGGTGTGGCGCTGTTGTTCAGATAAGCCGTCACGGCATCTAGCAAAGCACTTTCTGACGGCATCTCGCCAATGCGATGGAGCCCAATTGGGATAGCCTGCTCTTCCAGATCGTGGACGTACTCGCTCAGCCGTTCCATTCGCAAGGCGAGCGGGTCAGACTCCGACAGTTTCAACTGCTCGTCCAACTTCCTACTCTTCGCTAAGGTCCAGGCGGCCTGGGCGTGTTCTTCAGCCACCAGCGGAGATCCTTCTCGCGTGCTATCGTAGTTCTGGAGCAAAGACTTCAACTCCACGAAGTCCGATGGCACACCGGCCGCCGCAAGAGCCGGCGTCAGATGGCTGACGATGACGGCGTTCGACCGGCGCTTCGCCTGGAGAAACTCACCGCCGCCGTCAACCAAGTAGTAGTAAACATGCGGCAGGTCCCCGACCAGCGCCGAGCCAGGGTCGCTCTCCGCCTGCGCCACATCCTTGCCGGGCAGCCACTCGAGGGTGCCGTGCCTGCCGAAGTGAACGATAGCGTCGGCCTGAATCTGTTTCCGAATCCAGAGATAGGCGGCGATGTAGGAATGCGGCGGCGGGGTGTTTCGGTCGTGCGTTTTGGCGTCAGCTTGGGCGATCTCGCCCCGCAAAGGCTGCGGCGCGAGCCACAGGTTACCCATACGCAGACCTGCCATGACAAAATACGCCTTGCCATCCAAGTGCACGGTCATCAGCTTCGAGTTTCTCGGCGGCCCCCACGCTCGGATGACTCGTTCCTGGAGCTCTCTTGGCAGTTCGGCAAACCACTGTTCGTAGCGGGCGACAGGGAGCAAAGCCGCGTGGCCTTCACTGAGCAGCGCTTCCAACTCGCCGGGCGCATATTCGCCAACATTGCGGCCACTCAACAGCAGCAACTTCTTCAGCCGTTCTGCATCAGGCAGCCTGTCCCCTGTCAGATAACCCTCCGCGCGAAGGCGAGCTACGACATTTCGGAGGCTGGGGATCAGATCCAGGTAACTCGCGCCCAGCGAGGCCTTGCCTGGTGGATTGTTGTAATAAATCAGCGCAAGACGCTTCTCCCAGTTGGGTTTGGTTCGGAGTGTAATCCATCGGGCGGCGCGCGCTGCCGCCAATTCAATCTGGGACCGGATCGGGGCGGGCTTGCCGCCTTCCTCGTTGGGAGCGGCCGCGGCAATCACAATCGGCTCGCTCACTCCGTATCGTTCAGGATTTCCGACTTGGATGGGAAGCCTTCCGGGCGGCAGACCACTTTCACTCCTACGCCACTCTGCTTCGGTGGCAGTAGTGCTGAGCAGGTTCATCGCGTGCAGCCCGTAGTCCTCTAGAAACTGGCCGTTCTCAGCGCTAGGCATCACGGCGTCCAGCAGAAGCATGAGGTCAACGGCCGCCTTGCCATCCCGCGTGAAGAGCGATTCCGCTTTGTTCAGAGGCCACCCAAACACAGCGACCGGAGCGAGCGAGCGGCGCTCCAAGGCGCGAATCAGGGCGTCCACTGGAGCGGTTTCTTGGTGGTCTAGCAAACCCTTAAAGAACAGGATCCCCACGCGCGGCGCTCTGGCTACGGAGCGGCCTGCTAGCCAATTCTCGTACTCGGCGAGCGACGGGAATGGACCCGGCGCGTCCGGATGATAGATACCTACGGCCGCGCGTTCCTCCAACGCAGGCTTCTGGATCGGGGGTTGTCCGCCAGCGGCGTTGTGGAGCAGAACCAGGAAGCCCACCAAGTTCTCCATCCCACCGCCGTGCAGATAGTTGGATGCCTCGGCTAGTTTCGGGCTGGCCGGCACACGCCAATTCGCAGTCACCAGGGATGCCATTGTGCCGCTGATGGCCGCCCCACGGGCGGCAATTGCCCGGATGGCATCTCCGCAGGCCAGCATCTGCTCGGAGAAAAAGCCGCCCTCCACAAATACCGCGCCGGCGCCTGAGAAAGCAGCGCAATCCAGGTTTTCTGTCGCGGTAACCAGTTGAAGCCTCCCGGTTCCGTACCGCTGTTCAAATACAGACATGGCCTGCTGAAGGGACGCCGGATGGGAGGTGATCACCACTGCTCGCACCGGCGCTGCCTGCTGGCCGAACGCGAGAAAGGGCGAAAGCGCGCAAAGCACAAGCGTGAACTGCCAGGATCGTAAGGCTCTCCGGTTCATTCGATGCTCCCCAAGCGAATTCTCAACGACGCTTCCAGGCCGAATGGCGCCGTCAGCCGATACGCCGGGTCCACGTTGTCGGTCAGATTTCTGAAAGTTGTCCGCAGCGTAAGGCGGCGCGTCAGGTCCTTCTGAACATTGAAACCGAGCAATTCGAACCCGTCCATGTAGGTTCGCCTGCTTCCGCTCAAGCCAAAATAGGTGGCGCTGCTAGCGTTGCCAAAAAAGCTCGCCAGAACGCCGTGCCGCGCATTGCTCCAAGTGAGCCGGAAGTTCCCTCGGTGCCGCGGCGCATACTCGAGCACCGTCGCCGCGTCGCGATTGAGCGTGTCCAGGTATTGGTAGCCTGCGGTGAACTCCAGGTGCCGGTTCCATGTGTGGGTGATCGAAGAAGACGCGCCGCGGATTCTGGCCCGGCCGATGTTGGCGTAGCGGTATACGCTTGCCGCCCCTTGAACGCCGAGGAACCGTGTCTGGATGAGGTCTTCCATGTTGTGGTGGAAAAGGCGGGCTTCCAAGCGCGTCCGATCGCCAAGGTTGATCAGCGAACTGGCGTGGTAGGACCAGGATTGCTGTGGACGCAGCGTTGGCTCGCCGTAGATGCGCACGCGCCCGCCCGCGTGGGTGTGAAAAATGTACATCTCATTGAAATCCGGAGCCCGGATCCCCCGAGTGGCGCCGCCGGAGACGGAGAGCCAAGCCAGCGGCCGCCAGGATAGCGCACCTTGCGGCGAGAATCGTCCTCCGAAAATCGTGTTGTGATCGGCCCGGTAGCCGGCGAGCAGGCGCAGATTGCGCTGGAGCGGAATCTCGGCGCTGGTGAGCTGCGACCAGACATCGGTGCTGGCGTAATTCCCCGTCGTCGAGAGCCGATCGCCGATCATCGAAAGGCGGTTGAAGAAGACGCTGGAGGAGAGCCGCAAACCGCTTGGCCGCGCAATGGACCACTCGGCGTCGGCTCCGAAGGCTTCGTTTTCGGTCTTCTGCGCGCGGAGACTGACAGGCGACCGGTACGCGACGTCCTCATCCGAGCGGTAGTACAATTTGCGGCCCCGGAACGACAGAAGGCTCGATGCGCCCAATGTGTAAGAGGCGCGCGGCAGCAGCACCAACCGCCGCTTTGGCCGCCGGAAGTCATAGACACCCGTAACTTCGCTCCCATCCACTCCCCAGAAGTCCTGGTCCGACCAGAGTGACGTCAATCCGACGTTCCAGTTTTTCCACTGCGGGAGGTACAAGCTCGAGAAGAGATTCCGCACGCGGTTGGCGGGCTGCGTTTTCGCAAGCGTGCTCTGGTTGAGTTCGTATCCGAGACTTCGTTGCAGGGCGCCCGCCCCGTAGATGGCAAACCCGCCCTTGGCAAACCCGCCTTCGGCGCGCATCAGACCGGTGTTGAAGGATCCGTACCCGGTCTCGACAGACCCGTGGGAGCCGGACGTGGCCCGCCTGGTTACCAGGTTGATGGCGCCGCCCATGCCCTGAAGGCCGTAGGTCATCGCGCTTGCGCCGGTCTTCACCTCAATCGCCTCGAGGATGGAGGCGTCGAACTGGTTCAAGTCTACGTAGCCGCTGACGCGGCCCACTAAGGGTTGTCCGTCAATGAGGATCTCCACATCACGCGAGCCAAATCCCTGGAGGTTCGCGCTGCCGCCCCCCGAATGAGCGCCGCCGGCGAACGTCACCACTTCTGGCTGTTCTTGCAGCGCGTCGTTTAGCTGCCGTGCACCGATCGCTTTCAATTGGCGGACATCCATCTGCTGCACTGGAAGCGGGGATTCAAGCAGCGATTCCGGCAGCCGAGACGCCGTCACCTGCACTTGACTTGCAAATGACGAGATCCGCAGATGCAGGTCGATGGTCTGTTCCTCGTCTCCAGCCCGAATCGTGACAGAGTCGGAGGCGCCCTCCATGGAGCGGCCGTAAGCCCGGACGACATACACGCCGGGAAGCAGGTCTGCGCACCACTTCCCGTCCGCTTCGGTCATGCCTCGCCGCGTCGGGGCCACTGCAAGCGGCTCAAGCGACACCGTGATGGATTCAACTGGGAGACCTTGCGGATCGTAAACCTGCACGCAGGTCCGTCGGGATCCGTCTCTGCGAGTGGAACCGCCGGGCGTTTGGCCGTCCGTCAAACCCGCGGCACAAAACAGTACGGTGGCCGCAAGACATGCGGCCCATGGATTGCCAGTCATCAGACGTTTTTCTCCTCATAGACCCTGGCTGGCGAACGCAATTACAATGGTGTTGGTCGCCAGCCCTCCGGGTTGTCGATCTCCGGGTCCCCGCGGTGCTTCGCCAAAAGTCTGCCGCGGGGACCTGCTTTGATGTCGTTTCTCCTCCGAGTGCCGCAAGCTTACTCCGATCCGCTATCCAGCCTTCCTTTCACCCTTTTTGCTGCGGCATGTCGAGCACCGGCCGCCGACTTCGAGCCTGACTACTTGGATTTCAAACCCTGTTCCGTCCGCGATCTCGCTCTTGAGTTGCTCAAACAGGGGACTGCTGTATTCCTCAATCCGGCCGCAATCCAGGCATGCGAGGTGGACGTGATCCTTCTTGGGCCTGACCTCGTAATAGTGCTTTTCGCCATTCAGATGCATGAGATCGAGTTCGTCAACGAGTCCTAGCCGCTTGAGCTTCTCGATGGTCCTGTACACGGTGGCGCGGTCGATGCCTGGCTCCCGCTCTCGAGCCAACGAGAGCAGTGATGAGACATCCAAGTGTTCCTTGGCTTCCTGCATCGCCTCGATCAGCGCCCGCCGCTGAGTGGTCAGGCGGACGCCCTTGGAAGTCAGCTCTTCGAGCAGTGAGCGCCGGTCCATTTGCGTTAGCCTCATAGCTTGTTGCGACTGAGTTGCATCTAGCAACCCAAAAACTAGCTGCGAACGATTCGCAGCTATGGAAGCATCTAGTCCGCATTATGCGGGATCCGGCAGATTCGTGTCAATACAATTATGCAATTGAGTTGCATATGGCATTTCCAGGAGGCGGCCCGCCAAAACGCCATGGTCCGAAGAGAGGCACGGTCTCCGTGCCGGATGACAGCGCAAGCGAACGAGCTGGCGCGGATGGCGACAAGCGCCGCTTCAATGATGGGTTCAGATAATCGGATCCAGAAGGTGCTGGAAGGAACTGATTTCCGGGACTTCGCGTACAAGGAACCCGGCAACCTGTATGTGCCGTCGTGGTCGGCAGGGGCCGGGTGGGCGCCGGGCAGCTTCACGCCGGCCTCGCCGTCGTGGTTTGATGGGAACAACCGGATGGTGAACGCGGCGCTCGGCATCCAGTACGACGCGGCCGGCAATCAGACGGCGATCGGGGGATTCACGTTCGCCTATGATACCGAAAACCGGCTCGTGTCGAGCACGCTGAACGGCGTGGTGACAACGTACGCCTACGACGGCGAGGGGCGGCGGGTGAAGAAATCGACCGGCGGCTCGACTGTGACGTTTGTCTATGACGCCTTCGGGCGTCTGGCGGCCGAGTACGGCGGCACGGCGGATCCCGTGGGCACGGAGTATCTGACGGCGGACCATCTGGGCTCAACGCGGCTCATTACGAGTTCGACCGGCGCCGAGCGGCGGTGCCTGGATTACCTGCCCTTCGGCGAGCAGATGCCGCAGGGCATGGGCGGGCGCGGGTCGTGCCACGCGAGCGCCAACGAACCGAGGTTGAAGTTTACCGGCAAGGAGCGGGATCAGGAGACGGGGTTGGACTACTTTGGGGCGAGGTATTACAGCGGGGCGCAGGGGAGGTTTACCAGCGCGGATGAGCCGTTCCTGGATCAGTCTCCGGATGACCCGCAGAGCTGGAATCTGTACAGCTACGTTCGCAACAATCCACTGAGATTCATCGATCCGACTGGGCAAGCTTGTGTCGTCCGTTCCGATGGTAGTGAGTACGACGATGATAGCGGCGGCCAGTCCTGTGCGGATGTCAAGAAGGACAACAAGAACCTCAAGCCAAGCGCGACCGTCACTGGCGAGGCCGGAAATGTTGCGATCGCGCTCGCGTTAAATACGTTTTTCGCTCTCGACAACGCGGCGAATGATTATTTTCGATTCTTGACTGATGCGATGGGTGTACAGCCCTCGTATATGCAGAACACGCCCACCAACGCGGGAGTCACGGGAAACGTCGCAGCCGCGGCAGTTTTCGTTGGTACCACGCTGAATCCGCGGGGCCTCTTGACTGACACTCGCACGCGGCTGCTTCAGTCTGCGCAGAACCCCAAACTGCGGAATATCATCGGCAATCTCTATCGACCGGGTGCAACAGTCGGAAGCGGGGGCACTGCCGATGCAATCCGGTCCGAGTTGGCGACCGGCGTGTTGCTCAGTCCGAAAGGGCATTTTCTCAAAGGCGTCGAGAGCCAGACAGCCCTTCAACGGCTCTACCGGGATCCGTCACTTAACCCTTCAGACAGACAGATCGTCAAGGAACTGCTGATCGAACTGCAGAACGCGCTATCGGGGAGGTGAACGTCAATGTCGAACGAAGCCGTCTTGGTTCCAAAAGGCCCGGACCCAGTAAGCCTTCTCCTTGGCAGGATTCCTGAGTTCAGAGATTTTCTTGATGCGGAGGATCTCGATCTTCCCTACGTGGTCTATGGGTTCTTCGCCCAATACCTCCTGAAGCTCCCGGAGAGTGATCCGATCCTCGATCGCGCCGCGGCTTTTCTTAACGACTTGGCAGAGAGCGGCAGCGCTGATCTCGAAAACCTAGTCCAAGTAGCTGTCTTTGAGCCACTTGCTGGTGATGAGCAGTCCACAAGGATAAAGGATCGGTTGCGCGGCAAGGCAATGAGTCTCTTCCTCGCAGCGGAGAATATGCCTGGGAATAGTTGAAATTTGTACGGAACAAAATTCGTGCGGAAGGATGGCAACGTCTCCTTCGAAGATCCAGATCACGCGGGAGGCGCCAAAAGGTGAGCCTGAACTAGGCACGGCACAACTTCGCAGCGTTTGGTGCGAAGTCGCAGGGCCGTCAGGTGGGTGGGGGGACTTCTTCCCAAGAGTTGCCATGAGTAGTGGGAGCTTCGTCCTTCTTTGGTAGGATCGGTTTAGGTTTAGGCACGCGGGAATTTGAGTAAGTGTCCTGGAATCAATATTCTAGATTAACGTTCTCTGCCCCGAAATCCCCTTTGTCTGACTTGAGGAGCCAATTCTTTTCCCCGCGAACGTCCCTGCCCGCCCGT
>JBMFOK010000034.1:0-12016 GCA_049969655.1 Bryobacteraceae bacterium | reverse complement strand
GCGCCGCGGTTGACCGCTCCCTCGGCTCGCCCTTGCCGGGCGGGCGCCCGTCGCGGCTCCGGAGGCGGAGGTGTCTTTTCAACCGGGCGGCTGAAGGCTGCACGCCCCTGTTCAGACGAGCACGGCCTCGTTGGCCAACACGCCGATTTCGGGCACGCGGATTTCGACGATGTCGCCCGGCTGGAGCGCGGCCTCCTGCGGCACGATGATGCCCGTTCCGGTGAGCAGCACGCTGGCCGGAGGCACGGGGTTGGAGCGGAACAGGTATTCAATGAGCGTTTCGATGCGCCGGTGCAGCTTCGAGGTCGACACGCCGCCCTCGTAGAGGACGGCGCCGCCGCGCCGGATGACACAGGTCATTTCGAGCGAATACGGGTCAGCCAGCTCGTCCGGCGTAACGAACCAGGGCCCGAGCGAGCAGCAGTGCTGATAGACCTTCGATTGCGGCAGGTAGAGCGGGTTTTCGCGCTCGATGTCCCAGGCCGAGACGTCGTTGGCGAGCGTGTAGCCGAGCACCTGGCCGCCGTGGCCGAGCAGGACGGCGAGCTCCGGCTCCGGCGCGGTAAACCTTGAATCGCTGCGGATGCCGATGGGGCCGCCGGGGCCGGTGCAAACGCGCGCCGTGCCCTTGAAGAAGATTTCCGGGCGGGGCGCCTCGTAGACGTGGCGGTAGAAGCCCTCGCGCGTCCCATGTTCGGCATCGCGGAAGGCGGCGCTCATCTCGTAAGTGCAGCCGCTGGCCCAGACCTCGCGCGGCAGCACCGGGATGGCCGGTTCGAGATACTCGCCGCCGCGGGCGGCGTACTCGGCAGCCATCTGGGCGAAGCTGAGTTTCTTGCGGGGCGCGCTCTCGATGAGCTCGGCCACGGTGTAGCCGGGCACCGGGTGCGCCTCGCCATCGCGGAACACGGCGGCCGTGAGCCGTCCCTGCCAGTGCACCTGTCCGATCTTCATGGGAGTGAGTGGAGCCGGAATCAGTATTTCACATAAACGGTCTTGTAGTCCGAGTAGAACTCGAGCGCGGCCGGGCCCTGCTCCTTGGGGCCGAAGCTCGAGTCCTTGGTGCCGCCGAAGGGGAGCTGGTATTCCACGCCGGCGCTCGGCAGGTTCACGGTCACCAGGCCGGCCTCGATGCCGTGGATGTATTCAAACATCCGCGACACGTTGGTGGTCTGCAACGAGGCCGAAAGGCCGAACTCGCTTGCGTTGGCGATTTCGAGCGCGTGCCGGAGGTCGCGCGCCTTCATCACCGCGAGCACCGGGCCGAAGATCTCCTCGCGCGCGATGGTCATGTCCTGGGTGACGCCGGCGAAGATGGTGGGCTCGACGAACCAGCCGCGGTCGTATTCGCCCCCGGCGAGGCGGCGGCCGCCGCAGACGGGTTCGCCGCATTCTTTGCGGCCGATTTCGATGTAGCGCAGGACGGTGTTCATCTGGGCCTCGTCGACGCAGGGGCCGATGTCGACGCCGGGCTGCATGCCGTCGCCGACGCGGAGCTTCCTGGTGCGCTCGACCAGCGCCTCAACAAAACGGTCGTAAATTGTTTCTTCGACGATGGCGCGCGAGGTGGCGGTGCACTTCTGTCCGGTGGAGAAGAAGGCGCCGTTGACGACGTTTTCCACGGCGAGGCCGAAGTCGGCGTCGGCGAGCACGATGGTGGGATTCTTGCCGCCCATCTCGAGCTGGATGCGGAGCCGGCGCCGCGAGGCCTGTTCGTGGAGCCAGGCGCCGACGCCGCAGGAGCCGGTGAAACTGATGGCGCGCAGCGGCGGCGCGTTGACCAGCGCCTCGCCGAGGGCCCTGCCGGGGCCGGCGACGAAGTTGACCACGCCCTTCGGGATGCCGGCCTCGTGGCAGGCCTCAACGATGCGCCAGGCGCTGAGCGGCGCGGCCGAGGCGGGCTTGAGCACCACGGTGTTGCCACAGATGAGCGCCGGCGCCATTTTCCAGGCGGGAATCGCGCTGGGGAAGTTCCATGGAGTGACGAGTCCGCAGACGCCGATGGGCTTGCGGAAGGCGAACATGTGGACGCGGTCGCGCTCGCTGGGGGCGACGATGCCGCCCAGCCGCGCTCCTTCGCCGGCGAAATAGCGGAAGATGTTGATGGAGCGGCGCACCTCGCCTTTGGCCTCAGCCAGCGTCTTGCCCTCCTCGCGGGTCATTTCGGCGCTGATCTGGTCAAAGCGCTTTTCGAGGATGTCGGCCACGCGGAACAGCAGCGCCCCGCGCGCGGGCGCGGTCATCGACGCCCAGGCGGGCAGGGCCTCCTGCGCGGCCTGAACCGCGCGCGCGATGTCTTCCGGCGTGCCGTTGACGAAGCGGCCGACGACTTCGTCCCAGTTGGCGGGATTGCGGTTGTCGAAGGTGGGCCCTTCCACCCATTGGCCGTTGATGTAGTTCGGAAACAGGGGAGCGCTCATCGGGTCACCTCGGTCAGAATTTCACCTTGGGCGCGGCCTCGGCGCCGGGCCGGGTCTGGAAGTAATCATCGATCCGCTGGAAGCCGAGAAACCGCGCGAAAAGGTTGTTCGGAAACAGGGCCAGCGTCGTGTTATAACGCTGCACGGCTTCATTGTATTTCCGCCGCTCGACCAGGATGCGGTTTTCCGTTCCCTCCAGCTCGTCCTGGAGGCGCAGGAAATTTTCGTTCGACTTCAGTTGCGGGTAGTTTTCGACAAGGAGCAGCAGGCGGCCGATGGCGGTGTCCAGCTCCTGGTTGGCGCGGATCTTTTCGGCGGGCGTGCGCGCGCCGAGCAGCGCCGCGCGGGCATTGGCGACCGTTTCGAAGACCTGCCGCTCCTGGGCGGCGAAGCCCTTCACCGTTTCCACGAGGTTCGGAATCAGGTCGGCGCGGCGTTGGAGGGCGACGTCGACCTGGGCCCAGGCGGCGCGCACCGCCTCGCGTTGCGTGACCAGTTCATTGTTGACGGATGCGGCTTTTCCGGCGATGAGCAGCCCGAGCAGCAGCAGAATGCCGAGAACGATGGCGACAGCTTTCATGAGTCTGTGTTTCCTCCTCCTTCCTCCAGGCGGTCCACGAGATCCGCCAGCAGGGAGATTTCCGAAAGGTATTTTTCGAACAGCGGCCGCGCCTCGGCGGGCCGGATCTTTTTCGAGCCCTCGCGGGCGGCGAGCAGCGTGTCGAAGGCTTCTCCGGGGATGCCGAAGCCGGCGCGAAGCGCATCGACGATGGCGCGCTTGCTCCACGGGGCCTGCCTGCCGGAGAGGCGCAGCGCATGACGGCCGAGGACGACGAAGGTGGACACCGAATCGAGCATCAGGCGCAGCAGCAGGCGGCCGTCGCCGAGGACGCCGCCGGCCTTCTGGCGCAGGCGCAGCAGCTTGGCGCGCAGCTCGTGCTCGACCTGGGCGCGGTAGTAGCGGTCGTCGATGACGAGCCCGGCGATCGGGTCATCGCCGTAAAGGATGCGGCGCCGTTCGGCGATGTCGTGAAACTCGATGGGAAAGCAGTCGGTGGCGCGGCGCACTTCGTCCGCGCTCATCAGCAGGGGCGACGGGTTGCCCTGTTGGCGCCACCACTCAAAGATCTTTTCGGCTTTTTCGAGCTCATCGGCGCCGACGCGGTCGAGCACGGCCATCACGTTGAGGTCCGAGTAGCCCGGGTGCCATTCGCCGGCGGCGGCCGAACCGTACAGAATGACGGACTGCAACGAGCGTCCGTAGGCGCGTTCGAGCCTCCGGGTGAGTTCCTCAAGCAGGCGGTCGACGATCTCCTGGGCCATGCCGTGTCCTTTCTACCAGTCGCTGGAGGCGCCGGCGCCGCCCGAGTCGCCGCCGCCGAAACCGCCGAAGCTGTCGCCGGAATCGAAGCCGCCGAAGCCGCCGCTTGAGCGCGTGGGGAAGCCGGCGTCATGAAAGACCACGGGCCAGACCCAGGCGCCGAAGGGCGACTCGTCCCTGGGGAGCCGGCGCCGCGCGGCGCGGCGGGCGCGGGCGGCCAGGGCGGCAAACAGCAGCAGGCCGGCCAGGCCCGCCGCCAGCAGCCAGAAGGGCGGCTCTTCGGCCCGGGCAGGGGCGCGGCGGCGCACCGGAGCCTGTCCGGTCAGGTTCACACCTTTGGCTTCGGCGATGCGCGCGGCCAGGGTTTCGGCGGCGGCGCGCAGCGCGCCCGCGTAATCGCCGGCGCGCAGCGAAGGACGCATCTCGCGCAGCAGCGCGCCGGCGTAGCCGTCCGGAATGAGCGGCTCAAGACCGTAGCCGACCTCGAGCCGGGTGCGGCGGTCGCGCACGGCGATCAGCAACAACAATCCTTCGTTATTTTGTTTTTGTCCGACGCCCCAGCGGCGGAAGAGAAGATTGGCGACGTCTTCAATCGGTTCTCCCTCCAGCGATGGCAGCACAACCAGCGCCATCTGCACGCCGGTGGCCTTTTCCACCGCGGCGCAGTAAGCGTTGAGCTGCGCGACGTCCTGGGGCCGCAGCACGCCGGCATAGTCGCTGACATAGCCGAGCGGCTTGAGCGCGCCGAAATCGGCCGCCTCCGTCCCGAGGGCGGCAAGCCACAGCAGGGCCGCCAGTGCACGCAGCATTCACTAACACTCTAAATCGCCGGGGCCGATGCCCGCTTCCTCGACGCGGCCCAGGACGGCCAGTCCGATCTTTCCGGGTTCGAACGACCGCCGGGCCTCCTCGTGGATCTCTTCCGCGGTGACGCGGTCGAGCGCGGCGGCGATTTCGTCGAGCGTGAAGAAGCGGCCGTGGGTGAGCCACTGCCGGGCGAGGTGCGACATGCGGCTGGAGGTCGTCTCCAGCCCCAGCAGCATGGCGCCCTTGACGGACTCCCTGGCGTGGGCCAGCTCGTCGGCCGGCGGCGGCTGCTCGCGAAGCCGGCGGATCTCGTCCATCACGGCGGCCAGCAGGCGGCGCGCCGAATCTGCGGAGGTGCCGGCGTAGACGCCGATCAGGCCGGCGTCCTCGTAGAGGAGCACGTCGGAGAAGATGGAATAGGCCAGGCCCTGCCGCTCGCGGATGTTCTGGAACAGGCGTGAGCTCATGTTGCCGCCGAGGATGGCGTTGAGGAGGATGACGGCATGGCGGCGCGGATCGGCCGCGGCCACGGTGGGAGCGCCGAGGCAGAGATGAACCTGCTGAAGACTGCGGCGGCTTTTGAGGATGAGCGGCGCCGACGGCGCCGGGGCCTTGACGCGGGGCCTGTGGCCGCCGGGCGGAAGTCCGCCGAAGAGGCGTTCGGCGAGTTCGGCGAAGCGGTCGTGATCCAGGCGGCCGGCCGCGGTGATGGTGAGGTTTTCCGGGCGGTAACAGGACTCGTGGTAGCGGCACAGCGCCTCGCGGTGAAAGGAGAGGATGGTGCGGCGCGTGCCGATGATCGGCTGACCGAGCGGATGGCGCTTCCAGAAGTGGCGGACGAAGAGGTCTGAAATGAAGGTCTCCGGGTTGTCCGTGCCCATTTTGAGCTCTTCGAGCACGACGCCCTTTTCCTTTTCGATGTCGTCGGGGTCGAAGCGCGGATGGAGGACGAGATCGGCCTGGAGCTCCATCGCCTCGGCGAGGTGCTCGTCGAGCACCTTGAAGCTGTAGCAGACCATCTCGCGGCCGGTGAAGGCGTCCGTGTAGCCGCCGAGCGCGTCCATCTGGCGCGCCAGCTCTTCGGCCGAGCGCGTCTCGGTGCCCTTGAAGAGCATGTGCTCGACGAAGTGCGAGATGCCGTTTTCCTGCGGCGGCTCGTACCGGGAGCCGGCGGTGAACCAGAAGCCGGCCGCGACGCTGCGGACCGAATCCATCCGCTCGGTGATGATGGTGATGCCATTGGAGAGGCGGCAGACGCGGATGTCGCCGCCGGGGCTGGAGACCTGCATGCGGTGTCTGAATTTCATTTTCTCACGCGGGTCGAGGGCGGCCCTTGCCCGATAATAGGGGGCAGTGGCTGCTTACCTGATCTTCGCCGGGACGTTTCTGGTGCTCGCCATCGGGCGGTTCCCCGGTCTGCGGATTGACCGCGCCGGGGCGGCGATTGTCGGCGCCAGCCTGATGGTGGCCAGCGGCGTGCTGCGGTTCGAGGAAGCGCTGCGGGCGGTGGACTGGGCGACGATCGTGCTGCTGCTGGGGATGATGATCGTCGTCGCCAACCTGCACCTATCCGGGTTCTTCCGGCTGGTGGCGGCGCGCGTGGTGGAACATGCGCACAGCCCCAAGATGCTGCTGGCGGGCATCGTTGCCGTCTCCGGCGTGATGTCGGCGTTTTTTGTCAACGACACGATGTGTCTGGTGCTGACGCCGCTGGTGGTGCATGTGACGCTCGAGCTGCGGCGCAACCCCGTGCCCTATCTGCTGGCGGTGGCGCTGGCGGCCAACGCGGGCAGCGTGGCCACCATCACCGGGAATCCGCAGAACATGATGATCGGGGCGCTGTCCGGCATTCCGTATCCGCGGTTTGCCGCGGCGCTGGCGCCGGTGGCGGCGTTCTCGCTGGCGCTGACGTGGGCGGTGCTGGTTCTTGTGTTCCGCGAGGAGTTTTCCTTCGGCCGCTTCGACCGGGTGGACGTGGGGCGCATCCGCGTCAACCGCCCGATGTTGTGGAAAGCAGCGGCGGTGGCGGCGGGCATGGTGGTGTTTTTCTTCCGCGGATGGCCGGTGGCGCAGACGGCGATTGTGGCCGGAGCGCTGCTGCTGATCACGCGGCGCGTCAAACCCGAGAAGGTGTATCACGACATTGACTGGCCGCTGCTGGCGATGTTCGCCGGCCTGTTCATTGTGGTGCGCGGGTTTGAGACGACGGCGCTCGAGCGCGACCTGCTGGACTTCGCCGAAGGCACGCCGCTGGACCGGCCGGTGTTCCTCAGCTTCTTCGCGGCCGCCGTATCCAACCTGGTGAGCAACGTGCCCGCGGTGCTGCTGTTCAAGCCGGTGGTGGTGAAGCTGGCTGATCCGGTGCAAGGCTGGCTGACGCTGGCGATGTCCACGACTCTGGCCGGCAATCTGACGCTGGTAGGCTCGGTGGCCAATCTCATCGTGGTGGAGCGTGCGCGACCCGAGGTGCAGATCCGGTTCATGGACCACTTCCGGGCGGGTGCGCCGATTACGGTGCTGTCGATCGCCGCGGGGACAGCGTGGCTGGAATGGTTGCGCTAAGGCCGGCACGGCAGGCGGCGGTACGATGAAAGATGGAAGGGGCTGCGAGGAGGCGCGCGTCTACAGCGCCGTTGTGCGTGGATGGCAGGAATCATGAAGGCGCTGGACGAAATGGTTGCCCTTGTTGGACTCGAGGAGGCGGAGCTGCGGGCCGTGCTGCCGGAGGGCGAACCCGCCTACCGCGCCCGCCAGCTTTACGAGGCTCTCTACCGGCGGCGTGTCTCAAGCCTCGATGCGATCACCGAACTGCCGGCGGCATTGCGCGCGGATCTGGCCCGTCGGTCCACGCCCGGACTCCCGGAACGGGCGGCCCGGTACGAGAGCCGCGATGGCACGCGCCGCTATCTGCTGCGGCTGGCCGACGGGCGGACCGTGGAAGCAGTCTTCATGCCGGAGGAAGGCCGCGACACACTCTGCATTTCCACGCAGGTGGGCTGCCCGGTGGACTGCCGCTTCTGCCTGACGGCGCGTTTGGGGCTGGAGCGGAACCTGACGGCGGGCGAAATCGTCGGCCAGGTGCTGCACCTGGCAGATGACAACGGCCTGTGGGCGCACGAAAAGCGGATCAATATCGTGATGATGGGGCAGGGCGAGCCGCTCCTGAACCTGCCTGCCGTGCTGAAGGCGGTGCGGCTGCTGTGCGATCCGAGGGGCATGGGGATCAGCCCGCGGCGCATCACCGTGTCCACCTCCGGCATCATTCCGCGCATGGCTGAATTGGCTCGCGCCGAGCCGCGCCCGAAGCTGGCGATCTCGCTGAACGCCTCCACCGAAGAGCAGCGGCGCGAACTGATGCCGATCACGCGGAAGTATCACCTCAAGGACCTGCTGGATGCCTGCCGCGGCTATCCGCTGCGGCCCTGGGAGCGGCTGACGTTCGAGTATGTCCTGCTGAAGGGTGTGAACGACTCCGATGCCGACGCGCGCCGCGTAGCGCGGATGCTGGCCCCGCTGCGGTGCAAGGTGAATCTGATTGCGCTGAACCCGGGCCCGGACATCCCGTATGAAACGCCGACGCCGGAGCGCGTGGCTGCGTTTCAGGCGCTTGTCCGACGGTCGGTGCCGTGTTTCGTGCGCAAGCCGCGCGGGCTGGACATTTATGCCGCCTGCGGCCAGTTGAAGCGGATGGAGACGGCCCTGGTTGGGCTCGGGTAAGGTCTGCCCGCCAGAGAGAAGGCCGGCAAACGACGCCGCCCGCTCTCGCGAGCGGGCGGCGCGGTTGGGGTGGACGCTTCGGGAGCCGGTTTATTGAGCGGGCCCGATCGGAATTTTCGTTCCCTGAGGCTGGGAGTAATACACCCGGCCGTCAGGTCCGCTGACGGCAATTGCGAGCACCGCGTCGCCGAGGCTGGCGTCTTCGGGGATCCTGAAGATCACCTCGTAGATGCCGAAGAGATTTTCCGCAAGCCTGGCGCCAACGACGTCCACGCCGGCATTGTTGATGCCGACGATGACCGGGCGGTCCACGGCCTGCTCGGCCCGGCCAGGACGGTTGGTTTCCGCTCTCGGCGTGGTCTGGCCGAGGCCGATGGCGTAGAGTCGCACCGTCTCGCCGCGGCGGGCCGGCGTGCTCTTCGTGACCAGCACGCCGTCGGAGCGGATGACGATGGCGGCGCGGCGGTTGTCAATCTGGTCTTCGATGATGCCCGGAGAGACCGGGTCCACGGGCACGGCGCCGACGGTGGTCTGGACGCCATCGATGCTGACGATGACGTCCACCGTGGGGCCGGTGATCTCGTAGGGCACCTGGATGAGCGCCGTCTCGGAAGCCCCATCGCGGGCGATCCAGAAGATGGGCGCGTAGTAGGACTGGCCAGCCTGCCGGAACTCGACGACGAGTCCGCGGAAGCTCAGCGGGAGGCGGCCGGTAAAGAGGCTCGCGACGGCCAGCTCGTTGACGTTTTTCGCGATGCCGCCGCCGGTGACGAGCATCAACGTACCTGGCGCAACGCGGCCGGCGGCGCCGGTGCTGTAGTTGCTGAAGCTCTGCGCGGTGATCGCCGGGCCAGGGGGCCGGGACTGGAGCGAGAAGGTCACCGGGTTAAGGCCGGCCACCGAGGCCGTCACCGTGATCGTTCCGGCAGTGGCGCCGGCGGTCACGGTGACCTGGGCCCGGCCGTTTGTGCCGGTGGGCGTGGAGGCCGCGCTGAGGGTGGCGGGCCCGCTGACGCTCCAGCTGACGGGCACGTTGGTCACCGGATTGTTCTGCGCGTCAAGGACTTCGACGACGAGCGGCTGCGGGAAGGCCGTATTGACGGGCACAGCCGGCTGGCCGTCGCCGGAGACCTTCCGGAAGGTGGTGGCCGTGGACTGGACGTTGACGGTGAAGCTGGCCTGCTGGTCGCCCGCGCGCACGGTGACGGTGAAGGTTCCGGGGATGTTGCCGAGCTGGACGCGCGTGGAGACCTCGCCGTTGGCGTTGGTCGTGTTGACGACGTCGATGAGCGTCAGCGCCGAGGGGTTGGAGACGGTCCAGACGACCTGCGCCCCAGGCAGCGGATTGCCACCGGCATCGACGATGCGGGCCACCAGCCGCTGAGGCAGCGTGGCGCCCGTCTTGCCGCTCTGATTGTTGCCGGAGACGATGACCGGAGGAACTGGGTCGCCGGGATCGACAATCAGGGTGAAGCCCGGGAAGATGAACCCTTCTCCTACGGTGACCGTAAGCAGTGTGGCGCCAGGCTTGCCCAGCGCCACAAGAGTGCAGGAAGCGACCCCGTTTTCGTCGGAAAGCGCGCTGCCGCCCTCGCAGGAGGCAACCGGCCCCTGGGTCGGGTCCTGATTCTCCGTGCTCACTTTGAGTCCGACCTTCGGGATGGGCACGCCTAACGGCCGGCCCGGCCCGCCGCCCGAAAGAATCCGGTAGCGGATGGCGCCTGCCTGAGGAGCACCAAGCTTCACACGGATCGTCTTGTCGGAGGGCGGCGGTGTTTCCAGCTGTACGATCGGGACGCCAAACTGGTCGTTGGGATACTGGACGAGGTAAAAGGTGACGGTGCCAACGTCGCTCACCGCGTCCACAGTGGCGAGGACAAAAGCTTCGCCCAGGGGAATGGTACCGAGATAGAAGAGATTGACCTGGGCGAGTCCGTTCTCGTTGGTGACCGTCTGCGGCGGGCTGGTGAACTGCACGTTCGGCGAGGTGGTCTGCCAGACGACCTGTTTGTCTTTAATGGGCTTTCCGTCGGCGTCGACGATGCGTACGATGAGCGGTTTGTTCCCTCCCCCGACTGCGGACAGTTGCCCGTCACCGGACACTTTGACGAGCTTCGGCCCGGACTGAGAGCCTCCGCCCCCTGATCCGCCTCCGCCCGACTGTGCGGCGACCGTCGAAGTGAACGTAACGGGAGTCAGGTTGCCCAGCGAAGCCTCGACGGTGAACTCGCCGGAGGCCGGCGCCACTACGTCCACGAAGGCCCAGCCTTCGCGGCTGGTTACTGAGCTGGTTTGGAGCAGTTGCAGGCCGGAAGTGATAGGCCGGAAATTGATGGTTCGCCCCTTCACCGGCCTGTTGGCCGTGTCCACCAGGCGCACATAATAGCGGACTGTGGATCCGGCAGGCACGTTGAGCCGGCCTCCGCCGAAGCCGTAGAGACTGCCCGGGGTACCGTTGGAAGGCATGGCGACCCAAGTGAGATTTCCCGCCGCCTGCTGCCGGGTGAGAATGTTGCCAAGTCCCGAAAGCGGGAAGCGGGATAGGACGCCGGAGTCATTGACATAGAACAAATACAGACGATTGGGGAACTCATTGGAGGCGGTGAGGCTGACGATGCCGGTCACCGGCTGCTGGCCGATGCGGAGGTCATTGACGGTGACACCCCCGCCCACCACATAGTTGAGGTTGAAGATCTGCCCGATGGCAGGGGCCAGGGCGACACCGGTCAGATCGCGTGTGACAATCAGCGGATTCACGAGTTCCGGCGTGGTGCTGAAAGGATTGCCGACCGTGCTGGCGACTGCCGCGCCGGCGACAAACGTTCCCGCAGGGCTGCCTGGGCCGCGGAGTGAGAAATCGAAAACTCCCACGGAGTGCCCGGTCTGCACCAGGTTTGGGGCAAAAGCCCGCGTTCCGGCCGGGGGAATAAACTGCAACTTGCCGGGGTGCGTGAAGTTGCCGCCAGCCAGACTGGTGCGGGCCAGTTCGTCAAAAGGCGGCAGTCCGCGGAATTCGATCAGCGTATTCTGACCGGTGATGAAAATGCTGCCGAAGGGCGCGACGCTGAGTGAAAGCCGGGGGTCGCTGAAGTTGCCGGCGATGGCCTGGGTCTGCTGCACCTGCCAGTTGCTGGTCTGAATGGCGGTGAGGAAATTCGGGGAGCTCAGGACGATGAGGTACTGCCCGTCCGGCGTCAGCTCCATGTCGATCGGATCGCCCGGGATGGGGATCGGCGCCCCCGAAGGCTGCTCAGAGCCCACCTGCACGGCGTGAATCAGGCCGGGGTTTCTCGTGGCCACATAGAGCAGGCTCCCGTCGGCTGAGAGCCGGGCAACGACGGGAGTGCCGCTGGAGAGGGCGGTGGTTCGGAGCTGGCCCAACCCGCCGGCGCTGACAGGGACAAAGCTGACCGGGGCCTGGGCGTTTTCCGCGATCACGATCAGCTTGCTGCCGTCATCGGACAGAAGAACCTGCCTGGCGCCTGACGGCGCGGCAAGACTGCCGATGGGATTGAGATTCTCATCGACGACGGTCAGCGAAGGCGGCGCGCTGCCGGCCTGGGTGATGGACACGACATAGCGGCCGTGTGCCAGCCCTGCCAGTGCGACCAAAAGCAGGGTAAAGCGGAGTTTGGCAAGTAGCATCCAGCGCATGATCTCCTCGATTCGCTCGACTGAAATGCGGGAAGAGCCAGAATGGCAGCTCCAGGATGGGAGGCGAGGAAGGGAACACTGAAATCATAACACATGC
>JBMFOK010000033.1:0-12448 GCA_049969655.1 Bryobacteraceae bacterium | reverse complement strand
GCTGTCCGGTGCTCTGTCAATAGATACTCACGCGAGTTCGAAAGTGTCCAACCGGCCTACGCTCTCAACCGGCCTGTCAACAAACGCGGACCTGTCAACGGAGAAAACGGAGAGTTTGGAGGGTTGAGAGAGGCCAACGAACTCAAACCTGGCGGTTGAGCGCGTGGCCCGGTCGGAGGCGTTTCCAACCGGAGAACCTCGCCAAAACGCAAACAGTGGCGAGTGTTTTGGATAAGGGGCGGCCGCAGATGGCGATGGCGTCAAGCAAAACGGGGCGGCGGGAAGTTACGAATTTTGGGTGTGGCTCCCCAGAAAGCCGACTTTCGAACACAGTCTCCATAAGTTTGATTTATTGCTGGTTTATAGCAGGCGCAAACCGGCGTTTCGAACTGGAGAATTGGGAGTCGCAGATCCCTCTATTTGTCAGGCGGTTCTGGACACTGCTCCCAGGGCCGACCTGTCAACAACCGAAATCGACCCCAGGAGATCACTTTCAGAAATGCAGAGTGTCTTATGAGTGCACAAATGGGCGTAGCCAGAGCTGATGTCAGTCTGCACAGCGATTATGACATTCTGGTGATAGTACCCACACGTCAAAAAGTCACTCTCAGAGCCAATTGCATAATGCGCTGGCTGTTCGGCAAGGTCGACGTGATCTGGCCGAAGAGCGGGGACGAAATGTCGTTGGTCGGCGAGCCGCCGCTGGGGTTGGCGAAGTTCGCCCGGTTGAACACATTGAATACTTCCCAGCGGAATTGCGCGTTGGCGGACTCGCGCAGCCGGAAACCTTTGACCAGAGAGGCGTCGAAGTTCCGGTCGTTGGGGCCGATCACGATGTTACGTCCGGCATTGCCAAAGGCGTTGGTCCCGGAGGGCAAGCGCACAAATGCGGCGGTGTCCCAGAATCGTCGTACTGTTTGTTGGCCGGAGGGCAGATTCGGATTGCGGATCACGTTGGGGCGATCCGATGCGACGCCGTCCAAGTTGGGGTCCGAGCCGTCCTGGATAATGAACGGGCTTCCGCTTTGAATGGTTGCGACGCCCGCAAGTTGCCAGCCCCCAAACAGACGGCCGGCAAAGTTGTTCCGCGACCGAAACACCGGCAGTTCCCAAACGTAGCTGAAGGTGAGACGATGGCGCTGGTCGAAGTTGGAGAGTCCTCTCTCGCCGCGGAAGTCATTTTGATTCTGAACCAGCGTGCCGACCCGGACTGCCAACCGTCCAGTGGGGAAACTGGCGTTGTCAATCGCTTTGCCGTAGGTGTATGCGGTCAGGAACGTGAGGCCGTGGCTCCAGCGCTTGTTCGCCGAAAGCTGTAAGGAGTGGTAGTTCGAATCGAAAGCCGAAATAAAGTCCAGAATCTGCCCAAAGGCGGGCGCGTAGGGACGGCGCTGGTCGACGTTACGTGCCGTGGAGTTGCCCGGAACAAAGACCGCGGTGTTCAGGACTCTCGTGCCCGGCAGATGGACTCCCCGTGTTCCCAGATACCCCGCGCTGAACACCACGCCGCGCGGCAGTTCCCGTTCGACGGTGAGGTTCCATTGCTGGCTATATGGGGAAGTGTAACCACCGTCGATTGCATTCAGCGAAAGGAGTTGCGGGAAGAAGACGCCGGCTCCGTTCCCCGCGAACGGACTTTGACCGCCGAAGGGATCGGCGAAGTTCTGGAGGGCCGTCCCGCTTGCAACCTCGGTAAAAGGCACAGTGAGGGCGAGGTTATTGTAGAGAGTGCCCAGCAATGCGTCGTAATAAATACCGTAGCCACCGCGCACGCTGGTCCGGCCGTCGCCGAAGACGTCCCAGGCAAAGCCAACGCGCGGAGCCCAGTTATTCTTCTCCGTGCGGACAATCTGGCCGACGCCGGGGTCGCCCTGAAACACCAGTCCAGTGGGAGCGTTGGGGAAGCGATGCGACTGCAGACCCGGCCGGAACGCTATCAAACGGTCCTGCTGCTCGGAAACCGGCAGATCGAGTTCATAGCGAAGACCGAAATTCAGCATCAGCCGCCGCGTGACGCGGATATCGTCCTGGATATACGGCTGTAGAAAAGTCGAGTGAAAGTATGCGGCGGCGCCCGGCGAGCCTTGGCTGAAGGCGCTGGGCAAGCCGAGAAGCAAGTCAGCCGCCGCCGATCCCGTTGTGCTCCCGCTGAAGGTGAACGATCCGTTGAGGTTGGTGTCCCCTCGCAGACTAAAGCGGTTGCGATACACATCAGCGCCGAAGCGGATTGCATGGGCACCGCGGATGTAAGTGACGTGCTCCTGAAATTGAAATGTGTTGTCGCGCCTCAGGTTGTCCGTGGAAACGCTGGTTCCGATGGTGGTCAGGCCGGAAAGAATCACCGTGGGAATGTTGCCGGCGCCGGGGTAGCGGAAGCCCATCGTCTCTGGATCGATTTGATAGGCGGGATGGTTGTTCACTGTCCGGATTCGGCTGAAATTGAACCTCGCCTCGTTGAGCAGATTGGGCCGGAACGTGTGCGTGTCGGTGATCACCCCGTTTTGAAAGCCGAACTCGTCCTCGTACGGGAACCCAGGGATGTTGACGGGCGGTGGAGATGTGAACGGCTTGGCGATAACGCCGCTTTGATAGAAGTATCGGGCGGACAGGGTATTGCGGCTCGACATGACTTGGTCTCCGCGAAGCAGAAACTGGTCTGAATTGGTGTCGCCGTTCACGGTGGAAATCAGTTGGTTGGCGCCGGCGTTGGGGGCTGGAACCAGAGTCAGAAGACTCTGTGCTATCGGGCTGATCCGGGAGAGGGGTATCGAATTATTCGGAAAAGGCTGCCCGGTCGTGGGATCTCGCGGCTTCGAAGAACTGCGGGAGAAGTCACCTTGCCGCTCCACTATCGAGAGAACAGTCGCACTCGCCGTGACGCCTTGTTTGTTCCGGAAACCTTCATAGCTCGCGAAAAAGAAGGTCCTATTGCGGCGGATTGGTCCACCCAGCGTGCCGCCGAATTGGTTTTGGGTAAGCGGAGGCACGCCGGGCGAAAAGAAGTTTCTCGCATCGAAGACTTGATTCCGAAGAAAATCGTAGGCGGAGCCGTGGACGTCGTTCGTTCCGCTCCGGGTGAGCACGTTGACCACCGCGCCCCCGCCGCGCCCATACTCGGCCGAGTAGGCGTTGGTCAGAATCCGGAATTCCTCAAGTGCGTCGGGCGAAGGGACGCCCGCCGCTGTACCCAGCACGCCGTCGTTGTTGTCCGCTCCATCCAACAGGAAGTTGTTCGACTGAGGGCGCAGGCCGTTCGCGCTGAACCCCTGCTGGCCACCCAGCGCGGGTGTGAACTCGATAACGGCGATGTTTTGCGGTGCGATGCCGGGTTGCAGCGTGGCGAGTTGCAGATAGTTACGCCCGTTCAGCGGCAGTTGGTGGATGGCGGTGCTACCGATCACCTGTCCCGTGGCGCCTTGAACCGTGTTGACGGGAGATGCTTCTTCCATCACCTCCACGGATTCGCTTCGAGAGCCGACCGAGAGCTCCACATTGACAACCGCCTGCTGGTTGATGGTGAGCGCGATTCCTTTTTGGACATAGCGCTGAAAGCCCGCGGCCTCGACCGTCAGCTCGTAAGGGCCCGCCGGGAGCAGCGGCAAAACGTAGGCGCCATCCCGGTTGGTACTTGCGGAACGCCCTACGCCCGTCAGCGTATTGGTAGCGGTAACCTTAGCCTCTGGGACCACCCCCTTGGATGCATCCACGACCACCCCGCGCAGAGTGGCGGTGGTTTCCTGCGCGAGGACGGGGTTTCCTAATATCACAGCCACAGCCCATATGCAGAACGTGACGTTTCTTCGCATCATGACTTCCCTTAGCTCCTGCCTTGCGTCACGCTGTCGAAGCAGGGGATGCAGAGATTCCGTCCCCCGAACCGGCGGATGCGAGTCTCCATGGCCTGCTCGCCGCACTGCTCGCAAGTCAGGGACTCATGGAGGCGCGCCTTCGAAGGCGGCGCTGTGTTTACCGGCTGGATGTCAAACAGAGTCTCAACCGGCATCGACAAAATCGCCTGGGTCCGTTCGGCCTGCATCTGATAGAAGCGCTGCCTGTCTTGTTCGGTTGCGGTCCCATCGTGGAGTTTGGCGAGGAGTTCCCGCCGTTCGCAGTTCTGCTGGCCCCACGCAGCCGGCTTGGCCACGACGCGAATCGCCTTCCCATCCGAACGCCGGAAGAACGTGAATGCGCTTTTTCCATAATCGCGGTGAATCAGATTGCCCTTGCCGAAAGTGCAACCTGTCATCTGCTGGATGGCGTCCACCGCGCACATGTCGGTTTCCACCACCGCGACCACTTCCTCGTCCGCCGCGTGCGCGCCGATCTGTTCGAGCGCGATCGCGGCCGCGCGAATGCCGATGGCGGCGCCCGGGCACATATGGCCGTGGAAGGCTTTCACCTGCTCGACCGTTTCTTCGGATACTGTGTTCGTCTGTTGAGTCACTTAGTCCTCCTTCAAGAAGAAAAACCCGTCAGGATCGATCGCTCCGGCAGCTCGGGCAAAACCGCGGCAGCTCGCGATTCTCTGACGTTTTGGGCCAGTTCGACAATGCAGCCTGCGTGCATCCGGGCCACGCGATCCGCGATGGCCCGAACCATGCGCAAATCGTGCGCGATGAGCAGCAACGTGAATCCCAGACGGCGCTGCAAATCCAAAAGGGACCACGCGACCTGGCTCTGCGTACAAACGTCAAGCTGCGACAGCGGCTCATCGGCAATGAGAAACTCCGGTTCGGGGGCCAGCGCGCGGGCAATCGCGATCCTCTGGCGTTGGCCCCCCGAGAGCTGGTGCGGATAGCGCTCCGCCAGCGCCGGATCCATCTCCACCATGCGCAACAATTCCGCCACGCGGCGGCCGAGTGACGCCTTTTCCGCCAACCGGAAGAAGACCAGCGGCTCGGCAATGCTCTCGCCAACCGTCAGGCGCGGATCGAGCGCCGCCGCCGGATCCTGGAAAATCAACTGTGTGCGCCTGCGCCAGGACCGCAGTTCGCGGCCCTTCAGCCTGACGAGGTCCTTGTTGCCATCCAGGGGCAGCAAGATTTCCCCGGAGTTGGGCTGGATCAACCGCACGAGCGAACGCGCAAGGGTAGACTTCCCACAGCCGGATTCGCCCACCAGCGCCAAAATCTCCCCTTTGCGGATGTCAAGGCAGAGGTGGTCCAGGGCAAGCACACTAGCGCCTCCCGGCAACGGGAATCGCACCGTGAGATCGCGCACCGAAATGAAAACGGCGTTCATTCCACCCAGCACCTCACCCAGTGAGAATCGCCAACCGGGCGGAGCGATGGCGTCTGATCGAAGCACCGCGCCTCGGCCTCGGGACATCGCCCGGCGAATGCGCAGCCCGCCGGGTCCAGCCGCCTCGCCTGCCTTTCTCCGCGGCGGGGCTCGAAGGCGCCCGCCGCGGCGCTCAGAAGAACGCGAGTGTAGGCGCATCCCGGTCCGCGCAGGAGTTCGTCCATCGGGGCAGTCTCCATGACCCGACCGCCGCACAGGACCATCACCCGGCCGGCCAGGCTGGCGGACACCGCAAGATCGTGCGTGATCAGCAGAATCGCCCCTCCCGTCTCCGCTTGCCATTCGCCGAGCAGATCCACAATCCGCGCTTGCGTCGTCCCGTCGACGGCGGACGTCACCTCATCGGCAATCAGGAGCGCCGGATTCGCCGAAAGGGCCATGGCCAGCAGAATTCTCTGCCGCATTCCTCCCGAAAACTCGCGGGGATAAGCGGAGAGGCGCTCGCGGGCCTCGGAAATCCCGGCCTTTTCGAGCATTCGCGCAGCGTGTTCCAGTGCCTCCCGCTTCCGGTAGCCGAGATGCCGGCGGGTGACTTCCATCATCTGCGTCGCGATGCGAAGAAACGGATTCAGAGCGGACATCGGATCCTGAAACACGATTCCGATTTTTCCTCCGCGCACTTGCCGGAGTTCACACTCGTTCATCCGCAACAGGTCGCGACCCTCCCATAGCGCCTGACCTTGCCACCAGGCAGCCGCCGGCAGCAGTCTCATCAAAGCCAGCGCCAACGAGGTTTTGCCCGAGCCGGACTCGCCAACCACGGCGAGGGTTTCGCCGCGCGCCATGCTGAAGCTCACATCGTCGAGCGCCGGCGCCGTTGGCGCGCCGTTGCGGAAACCCACGTTGAGCTTGTCCACTGCGAGCAGTTGGCCGTTCACACCGGATCCTCCTCAAGCGGGTTCCACGGCCGGGATGCGGCGGACTGGCCCAACTGCGGATCCCAGCGGCTTTCCAATCCCATCCCGATCAGGCCGAGTCCGAGCGTCAGCGATACCAGCGCGAGAGCGGGCGGAACGACGGTCCATGTCCAGGCATCGGAGACGAAGGTCGCTGGATGCCCGAACGCATAGGCCATCATCATGCCCCAACTCTTCGTGGTTGGCTCCTCCAGTCCCAGAAAGCCAAGGCCAGCCTCGGCCATCACCCCATATCGCGCTTCGAGAATGCATTGCGCCAGGAGAACGCCCCGGCACTGCGGGAGAATATGCCGCCGCAAGAGATACAAAGGTCCAGCACCCCAGCTCCGGGCCGCTTGCACGAACTCTGCCTGCGCCACGCTGCGGACCAGGGGCCGGATCGTGCGTGCAACCGAAGGCCACCCGAGCAGACTCAAGAGCAAGATCGCGTTGGCAACGCCAGGGCGCAGGTATAGGGACACAAGAATGACCAGCGGCAGGCGTGGAATCACAAGGAGAAAATCAACCATCGCCATCAGCGGCGCGTCCAGGCGGCGCACGATCCCGGCCAGCCCTCCAATGACGGAACCCAACACAATCGTGGACAATCCTACGGCAAGCCCGACCATCAGGCTGACTCGCCCACCGCGTTGAACCTCGGCCAGGACGTCGTGCCCTACATCGTCCGTACCGAGCGGATGACCCATGCCCGGCGGTTGAAACGGCAGGCTGCGGGCCGCCTCGGACGGCGCGAACAGGGTTGCCGCTGCGATGACCAGCACCAACGCGATGCCGGCGATTTGTGGAGAACGACGCATCATGCTCTCTCCCCATCCCTCGCATCGAACCGGATCAACCACAGGTCGGCCACCAGGTAAGCCGTCAAAATGCCGGCGGCGAGAACCAGGAAGATTCCTCGCAGCAAGAGATAGTCATAGTTCTGAAACGCGGTTAATGACAGTTGACCGAGGCCGGGGTAGCTGAACACCTGTTCGGCAAAGAATACGCCGCCAATGGCTGCGCCGAACAAGACTGCGAATCGCGCCAGAAACATCGGCAGCAGGGCTGGCAGGGCATGGCGGATCAGAATCTCGTGATTTCCCAGCCCCTTGGCGCGAGCCGTTCGGATGTAGTCCTCCCCGAGGATGTCCACCATGGAGTTCCGCGCGAAATAGTAAACCGTGCTCGATTCCCAGGCCCCCAGAGAAAAGGCGGGCAAGGCCAGATGGCGCAGCATACCTGCGAAACCGGCGCTTCCCGCATCCGTGATCGCCTCCGATCCAGCCAGCGGAAACCACTGTAGCTTGACGGCAAAAACGATCAGAGCGGCCGTGGCGAGAAGGAAAGGTGGCGCTGCATGCAGAATCATCTCAACGGCCAGCAGAACGGAGTCGAGCAGGCTGCCTCGCCGGGCCGCCGAAACAATGCCCAGCGGGAGACCCGTACAAACCGCCACCAACAAGCCGGCCGCGACCAGCAATGAAGTGCGCTTGCAATACTCGGCGATAATTTCGGACGACGGCCTGCGGAAGAACGTGGAATACCCCAGGTCGCCGTGCAGTAATTGGCCGGCGTAAGCAAGCAACTGCGCCGGGAGCGGCTGATCCAGACCATAGTAGCGGCGGAACATTGCCCGTTCGGCATCCGAGAGCGGCGCCGCGCCGCTTTCCACCCTGGCCCGCGAAATGACCTCCAGCGGCCCGCCGGGCACCAGACGGATCAGGAAGAAATTGGCTACCGTGATGACGGCAAGCAGCGCCAGGGACCGCGCCAATAGTGCCACATACCGCTTCATTTCTGTCGCGCCCTCTGCTGCGGAAGCAGCGCAAGCTTGTTCCACCAAAGAGGCGCGCCTCCTCCCAGGCCGCCCTTGGTCCAGAACCACCGCACTCCCTTGTCGCGCCGGAAAACCACCAGTTCGCGGGCATGCGCCAGCGCGATCGACGGCACATCCTCGGCGATGATGCGCTGAATTCCGGCGGCGAACTCGCGGCGGCGGGCTTCGTCCGTGACAGTCGTGAATTTGCGATACAAATCGTCGAGCGCCGGGTTTCGATAAAGCTGCGCGGGAAAATCCGGGTGAGTGGCAACCACCTGGAGATTGTTCGTGCCGCCGTGTCCATCGAGCGCCAGATCGAATCCCCCTTTGGACATCAGGTTCTCCAGCGGCCCGATGCTGACGGCCTGAATGGTGAGCCCAATGCCAACCGCCGCCAGTTGCTCCCGGATCAGTTCAGCCTGGCGCCCCAGTTCGGGTGAGTCGGCCCGTTGGAGCAGCGTGAAAGACAGCCGCGCACCGGAGGCTGACACGCGAATGCCGTCCGGTCCGCGGCGCGAGAAGCCCGCCTGCGAAAGCAATTCCTCCGCGCGCTTCCGGTTCGGGCCATAGCGTGGGAGCCCGGACGCGAACCAGGGGGAATCCGCGTGAAGCAGCCCGGAGCTTCCGGCGACGCCTTCCCCCTCCAACGCTTGCCTGACGATCTCTTCTTTATCCAGCGCGCAGGCCACGGCCTGCCGCACCGCCTTGTTATCGAAGGGCCGGCGCGTCACGTTGAAAACCAGCTTGGTCACGTAGTAGCTGAAGGGGCCGCGCCCGATGGTGAACCTCGCATCATTCCGAAACTGGCTGGCGGCGAGAGGGCTCGTGATCGATGCGGCATCCACGTCCCCGCCGCGCAGGGCCAGTGCCGGATTGTTTACTGCCTTCAAAACCAACTGCTCCACCAGAGGGCTTCCCAAAAAGTAGCCGCGATTTGCCTCCAACAAGTTGTATTCCCCTCGTACCGTTCGCTGATGACGGTAGGGGCCGGAGCCGGTGAATGCCGGTGGGTCCAGATACTTCACGGGATCGGCGACATTGCGCCAGATGTGTTGCGGCAGAATCAGCGAGGCGCCCGCGACCACATCAAGGAAGTCCGGGAAGGGAGCCTTCGTCGTGACCCTTACGATCCGCTCGTCCGGCGCCTCGATAGATTCCAGCAGCCGGGTGGCTTCCGACGACCACACGGGCACCGGATGCTCCGCGAGGTAGCGAAACGTGAAGGCCACGTCACGGGACGTCAGTGGTTTGCCATCATGCCACTGAATCCCGCTACGCAGCCGGAAGATCCATCGCCTTCCATCCCGCGAGCTTTCCCAGGATGAGGCGAGCAGCGGCACGACGCCGTCCTGGGTTTTTCCACACCAGGCTGTCAAAGAGAAAGCTTGTCGTTACCCAGTGCGGCCCGCCGTGCGAGATTGGTGCGAAAACAGACGGCAGATCCCGCACCCAGTGCGCAAGCGCATAGCCGCGCCCGCTTTGAGCCGGGGCTGCCTGAAGACCGCCTGGAATCGCCGAAAACAACTGCAGCAGGCCGCGCCTGGAGAGTGTCATGTCCGTTAGTCTCCTATGATAGCACGAGTATTAAAATCGTATGCCTTCACTGGCCAGGGTGCGACATGCGGGTGTTCCGGCACGTGCCGGTAACCGTGGCGCTGGACTGAGCGTCTCTAAGGGGCGAATTGGTGATACAGCCGTCCCGGGACGGGGGGTGACTTGAGGCGGGCTGCCTCAGCATCGGTAAAGTCGAAACCTTTCGGTGACAGCGAATGTGCGGGGTTCCGGCGAGCACGCTCCTTGCCGTCGGCCGTCCGGCACTTCATGCCGTGGCAAGTAACCCAATACCGCACGGACGCTGTTTTGGTAAAGGACAAAGCATCCTGACGGCGCCGGTTCAGGCGCTGAAAGACCGTTGGCACGTGCCGGTCGCGAGCGAGCGGAGCAACCGCACGAATCAGCACGTATATGACTATGTAGACGCAACTCGCATCTGTGTTAAATCTGGTGGTTCAAGCCGAGGAGGCTGTCATTTTGAAAGATCTTACCGGGCTCTGCTGCCCTCTCTGCGGCGTCAAAGCCTGTACCCACGAACCCAATACCAAGAAGTTTCCTTCGTTCTGCCCCATGCCCGTGGAACCGGAGCAATTGGCGGCCGTCGAGCGGATTTATCTGGAGGACGAAAACGTGGCCAAGTTGGCGCGCGAATCGGCGCGCACCGAGTCTGCCGGCTACTGCCGCAACACACGTGTCCAGGAGATCATGGACTTCGCTCGCCGCATTGGGGCGACCAGGCTGGGAATCGCTCATTGTGTCGGGCTCGCAGAAGAAGCCGGAATGGCGCGCGAGATTTTCCTTGCCAACGGCTTCGAAGTGCACGCCATCTGCTGCAAGGTCGGTTCCATCGACAAGGAGAAAGTCGGGCTGACCGAGAAAGAGAAGGTATATCCGGGCCAATACGAGGCACTATGCAATCCGATTGCCCAAGCTGCGCTACTGGCCAAGGCGGGTACCGAGCTGAATGTGGTCATTGGACTATGCGTGGGCCACGACAGCCTGTTTTTCATGCACTCCCGCGCGCCAGTCACCGTGCTGGTGGCCAAGGATCGCGTTCTCGGACACAACCCCGTCGCCGCCCTCTACACCAGCCACTCCTACTATCGGCGTTTGAAGGATACGGAGTCAGACCAGCCGTAAGAGCGGCGGGGAAGCGATTCTTGTTGTATCAGGCCAGTGTCCGTGGGATTTCAATTGCCGGCGGACACTCCCGCTGTCAGATCTCGAACACCGCCCCGGTGTCCGCGCTGGACACGTGGAGCAGGTAGCGCGCCAGCCAGCCGCGCTTTACTTTGGGCTCGAACAGGGGCAATTCCTCAAGGCGTCTGCGAAGTTCGTCGGCGCTGACCCGCAGTTCGATCTGGCACGTATTTGCGTTGATATAGATGCGATCGCCGTTGTGGATCGCAGCGATCGGGCCACCGGCCGCCGCTTCCGGAGAGACATGGCCAATGCACAGGCCGCGTGTACCGCCTGAAAACCGCCCATCGGTGATCAGCGCCGCCCGGATGCCCGCGCCTGCAATGGCAGCTGTCGGCGAGAGCATCTCCTGCATGCCCGGTCCGCCGCGCGGACCCTCGTAGCGGATGACGACTACGTCTCCGTCTTTGACCTCGCCGGCCAGGATGCCCCGTAGCGCGTCCTCCTGCGACTCGTAGATCCGCGCCGACCCCTCGTACTCCAGCATGTCCGCGGCGACGCCGGCCACCTTCACAACCGCGCCCTTCGGCGCCAGATTACCGAACAGCACGGCCAATCCGCCGGTTTTCGAAAAAGCGTTTGCCACCGTCCGGATCACGTCGCCGTCCGTGTCGGCAGCACTACTGACCGAGTCCAGAAGCCGGCCCGCGACTGTTGGAACGTCGAGGTTGAGCCCGGTCCTCGCGTGCCGGTCGATTTCCTTCAGAATCGCCGGGATGCCACCCACGCGATGGACATCTTCCATATGGACCTCGGGGCGGCTTGGCGATACCTTGCAGATATCGGGCGTGGCCGCCGAGAGTTCGTTCAGCCGTTTGAGATTGAAGGGTATTCCCGCCGAGTGGGCCAAAGCCAGCGTATGGAGAATCGTGTTGGTCGAGCCGCCCATGGCCATGTCAAGAACGAATGCGTTGACCAAGGCCTGTTCGGTGACGATATCGAGAGGTCTGACGTCGTTCTCAAGGCATCGTTTCAACGCATGCGCCGCTTTCTTGGTGATCTCGACACGTTCCGGATTTAACTCGGTTGCGCGCGGTGTCTTTGGCGACCAGCGCTCCGCCGGGATGGTTCCATTGCCCGGCAGCGCCAGGCCAATGGCTTCGCCCAGACAGTTCATCGAATTCGCGGTGAACATGCCTGCGCAACTTCCGCAGCCGGGGCACGCGCGCTCAGCCAACGCTCGCAGGTCGGCATCGCTCATCCTGCCTACGCTGTGCTTTCCAATGCCCTCAAACACGGTGATCAGGTCCGTATTGCCCTCGCCCGCGAGCATCGGTCCGCCGCTGAGGTAAACCGCGGGAATATTGATCCGCACCATGGCGTTGTACATGGCGGGAACGATCTTGTCGTCCCCCGCCCCACGATTTCCTTGGACACCGATTTGCGATATGGAGAATCAGTATGTCCAGCATGAAACAAGCGGATTCCGGGCCCGCGCAAGGAGCCCGGAGGGCGACTGAAGCGGGGCCGGAATCCGGCCGCGGCGGCAAGGGCCGTTGGTCGGCCAAGCGCAAGATGAGCGTTGTTCTGGAGCTACTCCGCGGCGCTGATCTGGAGTCCACGAGCCGCCGGTATGGCGTCACGGCGGCGACCCTGTCGGAGTGGCGCGAGGCTTTTCTGGCAGCCGGCGAGGAGGGACTCAAGATCCGGCAGGAGGATCTGGTCGACGAGCAGGGCC
>JBMFOK010000032.1:0-18627 GCA_049969655.1 Bryobacteraceae bacterium | reverse complement strand
CGCCGTGCTTTTCCTCGATGGCGCAGAGCGGCAGCGCGAGCGCCGCCGCTGCGAAAAGCATCATGATCTTCTTCAGCATGTTTTGTCTTCTCCTTGTCTGTTTCTGCTCAGGCGTCCATCACCACACCGGGAGCGGGAGGAATCGGCGCACCTACAGGTTTCAGGTCGGGCGTCGATGGCAGAGACAGCGGCGCGCGGCACTGTCTCCGCCGTCAGTGCCCGCGCGCCGCGGGCAGTTACTTCTTTCTGCCGTGCAGTACATGGTGCTCATGCTTGCCCTTGGTCGCATGCAGCAGCACGCCCTCTCCCTCCGGCTGCCAGATCTCGGAGAGAATGTACTGCCCGTTTACTTTGTCGAAGACGACCTGCGCATCCGGGGAATTCTGCGCCGCCATCCAGGTGAGGATCTCCTCGACGACGGAGGGCCCTTTCGGATTTGTTGTGCTGCTGACGACCACCGTTTCGTTGGTCGGGTGAATGGTGAACTCGTAGTCGCCTGCGGGCAGGGTTTTGGTTGCAACCTTGAATGCGAAGGGGACGTTCGCCAGCACCGTATCCGCAGCGAACACGGGCGCTGCCGTCAGAACCGCCGTTACTGCCAGGCCCAACAGGGCCCTTTGCCAGATGGCCGATCGATAAACGCGCCTGGTCTTCATTTTCTGTCCTTCCTTTCTGTCCAACCGGCCATTGCGGCCGGTTCTAATATGATACACGCGCCCCGGACATTAGGCGTTGCTCGCCCCGATCAGGGAAAAATCAGACCGAATCGGCGGGATCTATCTCGCCGGGGAAACGCCTTGGCACTTTTGGGCGGGCGTGTTCGCCACGGGACGGCTCTGTGGCATGATTCAACCGATGGCAGGACATGAGCACCGGCTGGCGGAGCAGCACCAGGGCGGCCTGCGCGCGGCGGCCGTGTTCGAAGCCTCCAAGGGGCTGTTGGTGCTGCTCGTGGCGCTGGGCCTCGCCGAGATGCTGCAAGGCAGTCTCCAGGACGCCGCCGAGCATCTGCTGTTCCGCCTCCATATCAGTCCGGAGCGGCGACTGGGCCGTGTGCTGCTGGATGCAGCCGCGCGTGTGTCAAACCGCAGCCTGCTGCCGCTGGCGGCCCTGGCGCTGGGCTATTCCGCGGCGCGTCTGACCGAAGCCTGGGGACTGTGGCGCGGACGCGCCTGGGCGCAGTGGTTCGCCATCCTTTCGGGGCTCCTGTATCTCCCCTGGGAGATCTGGGCGCTGTGGTCGCGACCGGACTGGGTCCGTGCAGCGCTGCTCGCGGGCAATGTCCTGCTGGTCACGTACATGTTCAGCGTGCGCCTGGGAGAGCGCCGCTTCTGAAGCCGGCGCGGGCGGAGTGCCGCGCGGAAATGGCGCAAGCGCCGGTCACACGCTGTCGACTTCGTGCACGGTGATCAGGCCCTCGACGACAATCTCCTTCAAGCGCGGCAGCGCCGGCCGCAAAACGATCTCGTCATCTACGGCCACAATCATCACCGGCCGGTCGTCGGAGACCCCAAACAGGCCCTTGCGATGCACCAGCCCGTGCCTGCCGTAGCCCATCCAGCCCAGCACGACGGTCGCGCCGGAGACGTGCGCGTGCTGGAGCCGGCGCAGCACCTCTTCGTACAGCGGAACCTCGCCGATGCGGTCCGCTTCATTGAGGAACACGGTCAACTGAAGTTTTTTCACGGGGCGATCTCCTCGCTGGGCGCCGTCTTTTTGGAGCTCAACGCGTACAGGGCGGGGAGGCAGAGTAGCGTGAGCAGCAGGGTGGACAGGAGCCCGCCGACCAGCACTGTGGCGAGCGGACGCTGAATGTCGGAGCCGATGCCTGTGGCGTGCGCCGCTGGCACCATGCCGAGCAAGGCCACGACGATCATCAAAAGCACGCCGCGGAACCGGGCGCCGGCGCCATCGACGATCGCTTCATTCAGCGGCCGGTCCGGGTCGGCGCGGCGGATGCGGTTGATCTCGGCGATCACCAGCACGCCACTCATCACCGCCACGCCGAACAGGCTGATGAAGCCAACGGCGGCGGAAACGCTGAAGTTGATGCCGCGGAGAAGCAGGAAGAGGATGCCGCCGACGAGTGAAAACGGAACGTTCAAGAGCACGAGTCCGGCCCAGCGGGTGGAGTTGAACATCATGAACAGCAGGGCGAAGATGATGGCGATTGTCACCGGCAGGATGAATGCCAGCCGGCGGCGCGCGCGGTCGAGGTTTTCGAACTGCCCGCCCCAGGCAACGCGGTATCCGGGGGGCATGTGGATGGCCTGCCGGAAGCGCCGTTGCGCTTCGGCGACGAAGCTGCCCTGGTCCCGGCCGCGGATGTTGGTGCGCACGGTGATCTGGCGCTGGTTGTCGCGGCGGGCGATGATGGTGGCGCCGTCGGAGATTTGGATGGAAGCCAGTTCGGACAAGGGAACTCGGCCGCCGTCACGGGTGGGCACCAGAATGTTGCCGATGGCGTTGATGCTGCCCCGCGCCTCCGGCACATAGCGGACTGTGATATCGAAGCGGCGCTCGCCTTCGAAGACGGCGCCCACGGTGCGGCCGCCGATGGCCATCTCGATCACGTCCTGCACGTCGCGCACGTTGATGCCAAAGCGCGCCACGGCCTGCCGCGAGATGGAAATGCGGAGCTGCGGCTGCTCGGGCTCCTGTTCGATGGCCGAGTCGGCCGCGCCCGGCACCTGCCGCACCAGTTCGAGCGTCCGCTCCGCGTAACTGCGGAGCGTGGCCAGATTCGGGCCACTGAGAATCACGGCCAGGTCAGCGGCCGAGCCGGTGACCGCCTCGGTGACGTTGTCGATGATCGGCTGAGTGAAGCTGAAGGCGGCGCCAGGAATCCGGTCCTGCAATTCGTGGCTGAGGGCTTCGATCAGCCGGGCCTTGGTCATTCCTGCGGGCCAGGTATCGTAAGGCTTCAGAGAAACCAGAAACTCATTGCGGTTCGGGCCATAGGGATCCGTGCCGGCGTCGTTGCGGCCCGTCTGCGAGCTCACCAGCGCCACTTCGGGATGGGCGGCGATGATCCGGCGGATGACGCCCGCCACCTCGGCGGATTTTTCCAGCGAAATGCCGGCCGGCAGATTCGCGCGCACCCAGATGAGCCCTTCGTCCAGGGGTGGCAGGAATTCGACGCCGAGCCGTGCGGCCGCCACGCCAGCCAGGGCAATCACGGCCATGGCGGTCGCCAGGACCAGCTTTGGCCGCTCCAGCGAGCGGGCCACAATGCGCCGGTAGCCGTCCTCCAGCCACGCAAACACCGGATTCTTCCACCCGGTGCGCCCGTCGCGCAACAGGTAAGTCGACAGCGCCGGCACCAGCGTCAGCGAAACGAGCAACGAGCCCAGAAGCGCGTAGCAGACCGTGAACGCCATCGGCGTGAACAGCTTGCGCTCCACGCGCTCCAGCGTGAACAGGGGGAAATAGGCCGAGATGATGATCACCAGCGAGAAAAAGATCGGCCGCTCGACTTCCAGAGCCGCGTCGCGCACGGTGCCAATGAGCCAGCCGTCCCCCAGGGAGGCGCCGGCCCGGCGGCGATGCTCGATGGTATGCAGGATGTTTTCGACCATGACCAGCGAGCCATCGACGATGATGCCGAAATCCAGTGCGCCCAGGCTGAGCAGATTGGCCGGAATGCCGGAAAAATGCATGCACACGAAGGCGAACAGCAGCGACAGCGGAATGGTCACCGCCGTCAGCACCGCTGCGCGGAAACTGCCGAGGAAGAAGACAAGCACCAGCAGCACCACTGCCAGTCCCTCAACCAGCGTGCCGGACACCGTGTGCAGCGTGTGATTGACCAGGTCCGTGCGGTCGTAGATGGGCTCGAGGGTGACGCCCTTTGGCAGCCGGTTCTGACGCAGGTCCTCAACCGCCTCCTTGATGGACCTGAGCACCTCGGACGGATTCTCGCCGCGGCGCATCAGCACGATGCCCTCGACGCCGTCGTGATCATCGCCGACGGCGAAGATGCCGGTGCGCGGCGCGGGCGCGATCTCCACCCTGGCGACGTCCTTGACAAACACCGGCACGCCGCCGGACTCGGCGACGACGATGTTGCCGATGTCGCTGACATCGCGGATGAGGCCGATGCCGCGGATCACCATCGCCTGCTGGCGGTTGTCGAGCAGCGCGCCGCCGGCGTTGCTGTTGTTGGCCTGGATCGCCTCCGCCACGCGCGCGATCGAGAGCCCGTACTTGATCAGCGCCGCCGGGTCGATCTGCACCTGGTACTGTTTGATCAGCCCGCCGAACGGCGTCACATCGGCCACGCCGGGCACCTGGAGGAAGCGCGGCTCCACCACCCAGTCCTCCAGCTCGCGGAGCTGCATCGGCGTATAGCCCGGCCCGGCCAGCCGGTAGCGGTACAGCTCTCCGATGGGCGTCGACATGGGCCCCAGCTCGGGCGAGACGCCATCGGGCAGCTCGGCGTCGCGCAGGCGCTCGAGCACGACCTGGCGCGCGAAATAGTCGTTTACGCCCTGATCAAAGGTAAGCTCCACGACCGAGAGGCCGAAGATGGTACGCGAGCGGCGGGCGATCACGTTCGGCACGCTGTTCAACGCGCGCTCGATGGGAATGGTGACCTGCTGCTCGATCTCTTCGGCGGCGTGGCCTGGATAGAGGCTGATCACGACGACCTGCGTGTCGGAGATATCCGGGTAGGCTTCCAGCTTGAGCTGGAGCGCCGCCCAGATGCCGGCGCCGACGAGCACGAGCGCCAGCAGCAGGGTCACCAGCCGCTGGTGCAGCGCGAAACGGAGCAGTCTGGCGATCATGGCCTGTCCCTGCCTGCCAGCAGCATCACGCCGTCGACGACCACCCGGTCGCCCGCCTGGAGCCCGGACAATACGGGGATGCGGTCCCCGATGGGCGGCGCCGTCTCGACGCCGGTTCGTTCAAACACGCCCGGCGCCGCTTCGCGCCACACGCACGGCCTGCCCGCATAGGCGAACACGGCCGAAGCGGGCACCACCGGGCGCGGCTCGGTCTGTTCCGCCAGATGAACGGTGCCGAACATCTCCGGCTTCAGCCGCCCGTCGGGATTCGGGATTTCCGAACGCACCTTCACCGTGCGGGTCTGCGGATCCACCGTGTCGCCGATCAGCGTGACCCGGCCGTGGAAGGTCTCGCCGGGATACGCGGCCAGCTCGAAGGTGATCGGCGCATTGAGGCGGATGTTGCGGATGTCGGTTTCCGGCACGTCGGAGGTAATCCAGACCGAGCTCAGATCGGCAATCGTCATCAGCGCGTCGCTCAGATCGTTGCGGTATTCGCCGTTGACAACGGAGAGCTCGAGCACCTTGCCGGCAATCGGGGCGCGGATGGTGATCTGCTGGCCGAACATGCCCGGCGCGGCGCCCAGCAGCTCCAGCCGGCGGCGGGCCTGCTCTTCCGCCGCGCGCGCCTGTTTCACCGCCGACTCCGCCTGCACGAGGATCGCTTCCGTGTTGGTGACCTCTTTCAGTGGCACGGCGCCGTGGGCGTAAAGGTCGCGCGTGCGGTCGAGGTCCAGCCTCGCCTTGGCCAACGCCGACTCGGCCTGGGTCACCGCCGCCTGCGCCTGCTGGTAGGCCGACACCGCCGCATCGATCTCGGCGCTCTCCACGGTGAGCAGCGGCTGGCCGCGGTGGACGAAATCGCCCGTGCGCACCAGCACGCTCACGACACGGCCGGTCACCGGCAGAAACACGCGGGAGATCCGGTTCGAGTTGGCTTCCACTTTTCCAGGGGCGGTGACACGTCCCAGGGCCACCATTGCGGTCTCCACCGGCTGAACGCGGATCTGGGCGAGCTTGGGCGAGCCGGGCGGGATCTCGACCCGCGCCGGGGCGCCGGCCGGAGCGGCCGGCGGCTGCGGTTTTTCTGCCGTCTGTTCCGTTTTCCGCCCGCAGGCACCCAGCGCCAGGGCAAGCACGGCCGCGGCGAAGAGGGCGTTTTTTCGTGTCCGCCGTTCAGATTCTGGTTTCTGCATCGTTAACGTCCTGCAATCGAGGCCGCCGTGGCGCTCTCCAGCTCGTACAGGCTGCGGGCGTAGTTGGCACGGGCGTTGTTGTAGGTCTGCATCGCTTCGTTAAACGCCCGCTGCGCGTCGAGGAATTCCACCAGGCTCGCCTCGCCGCGCTCGTAAGAGTAGCGGGTGGTGTCGAGCACTCTTCGCGCCTGGCTGAGCATCTCCGATTCCACCTGGCGCACCAGATTCGCGTAAGAGAGGCACCGCTGGTAGGCGGACTCAACCTCGGTGCGTACCCCCAGCTCGGCCGCCGCGGCGCGCTGTTGCGCCTGTTCCATCTCCCGCTGCGCGCGGGCGATCTCGCCCTGGTTGCGGTTGAACACCGGAAGCGGAATGGAAAACGAAAATCCCATCGTGTTGCCGCTGATGCCGTAGGCCCACTGCCGCGTCAGCTCCGTGCCGACGGTGTAGTCGACTTTCGCGTTGGCCCGTTGCAGACGTAGATCGGCGCGCGAGCGCTCGATCGCCTGCTTCTGTGCGAGCAGGTCCGGCCGCGACTCGAGCGCCAGCGCAAGCGCCTTGTCTCTGGGCATCGGCGCCGGGTCGGAACGCATGGCGTCGTCGACGTCAAAATCATCTCCGGGCGCATCCGGGCGGCGGCCAAGTGCCAGCCGCAGGCGCGCCTTCGTCTGCCGGAGCCGCAGCACGCCCTCCTGCACGTTGGCTGCAAACTGAAGCGCCGCCACGCGGGACCGCTGGAGCTCCACCTCGGCCAGGTCGCCCGCCTTGAACCGCGCCTCGTTGATGGCGACCAGCTTCTGGAGGCGTTCAAGCGTCTGCTGGTCGAGCCGCAGGCTCTCCCTGGCGAGCTGGACATCGACATAGGCCGACTGCACCTCGGCGATCAATTGCCGGAGCCGCTCGCGGAAGGCGAGCTCGGCCAGCGAAAGTTCGGCGCGCGCCAGCTCGATGCGGCGTTCGCGCTTGCCGCCCCGTTCGATGGGCAGGTCGGTATGCAGTGTGAACGCGTTTGGCCCCAGCGGGCTGTCGCCGGAGTACAGCACGCCGAAGACGTTCAGCGTTTGCGCCGAGGCCGTGACCACCGGGTTCGGCCGCAGCCGCGCGGTGATCTCCCGGGCCCGCGCGATGTCCAGGTTTGTTTTCTCCGCCATCAGTTCCAGGTTGCGGGCCAAAGCCTCCTGAATGGCGTCTTCGAGCGAGAGCTTTTTGGCGGGCTGGGCGCCGGCCGCGGCGGCGCAAAGCAAGACCCAACCTGCCAATCGCAGTCTCATCTCTTCCAGCATCCCGGGGCAGGCGTCGAGTGCGCCATCGCCCGCGCACGGGAGAAGCAAACCCGTTGCGTGGCGTGCGGCCCCTCCCTCGGGAGGCGGGGCAAGGCACCCTTTGCGCAGGCCCCCGTCTCCGGGCGGCGATTTCCCCCCTGCCGGAGGGAATCCCGGCTGGCGGTAAAGATGCGATGTTGGGATGAGGCAGGAGAGACCTCATGAGCGAGAATCCCGCCGTCGATTTCGCGGCCGTCTGGCCCATGCCCGCCCCCAGCGCCGTCGATTCGCGGCGCCTGTTCTGGACCGCGGGTGTCGGCTTCGCGTTCCTGGTGGGCCTGGTGGCGGTGGCGGCGACGCTCGGGCTGCTGGCTTCGAACCGCATTCAGGACACCGCCCAGGAGCTGGTGCGGATGCATCTGATCGGCAGGGGAGGGCGGCAGGTCGAGGCGCTCATCTTTCAACAGACGCAGGGGCTACTGATCCGCATGGTGTGGGTGCTGGGCTTCTGCTTCTTGCTGGCTGTGCTGGTTTCGGCGGTAACGCTTTCCGCCCTGCGGAGGGCGTTCCGGCAACTGGCGAGGCAGGAAGATGAACTGGCGAAGGTGTCCTGGCATCTGCTTGACATTCAGGAGAAGATGGCGCGCCGCTTCTCCCACGAGATCCACGATGAGCTGGGCCAGAGCCTGCTCGGCCTGCGAAGGATTCTGAGCCGGCTGCCTGAGGAGCCCGGCGCCGGCGGCGCTCCGGGCGCTCGTCAGATGGCCACCGCGCTGGTCGATGATGTCGTGGAAAGCGCGCGCCGGCTGTCGCAGATGCTGCGGCCGGTGATCCTCGACGATCTCGGCCTCGATGCCGGGCTGCGCTGGCTGTGCGAGTCGTTCACCGCGCGCACCGGCACCGCCGTTCATTACCAGTCCAACTTCGAGGGCCGTCTCGAGGAGCAGGAAGAGACGCACCTGTTCCGGATCGCCCAGGAGGCGCTGACCAACGTGGCGCGCCATTCCGGCGCCACGGCCGCGTGGGTCACGCTTCAGGTGCGCGCCGGCGACGTGATGCTGGAAATCGCCGACAACGGCCGCGGCCTGCAACTGCCGCCCGAGCAGCCGCGCGCGTCGCTGGGCATGATAGGAATGAGGGCGCGCGCCCGGCAGATCGGAGGCGAGCTTGCGGTGGAGAGCCGCCGTGGCGGGGGCCTCGCCGTGCGCGTGGTGGCGCCGCTGCGAGTGATGAACCAGCATGGAGCGGAACACGAAAATCCGGGTGTTGCTAGCCGATGACCACGCCATTCTCCGCAAGGGCGTGAGCATGCTGGTCAACGCGCAGAGCGACATGGAGGTGGCGGGCGAGGCCGCCTCCGGCGAGGAAGCGCTGCGCGAGGCCCAGCGCGTGCAGCCGGACGTCGTCGTGATGGACGTTTCCATGCCCGGCCTGAACGGAATTGAGGCCACGCGGCGGCTGCTGGAGCTGCTGCCGCGGGTGCGTGTGATCGGCCTCAGCATGTATCGCGACGCCGTCTATGTGCGCGAGCTGCTCCGCGCCGGCGCCTCCGGATATCTTGTGAAAGACTGCGACGACGCCGAACTGCTGCTGGCCATCCGTGCGGCGGCGCGCGGCGAGGCTTATCTCAGCCCCGCTGTGACCGCCGCCGTGCTCACCGATTACCGCAAGAACGTGTCGAATCCCATCGACCTGCTCACCAGCCGCGAACGCGAGGTGCTGGTGATGATTGCCGAGGGCAGGACGAACAAGGAAATTGCCGCGGCGCTGAATCTGAGCGTCTACACCGTGGAGTCCTACCGCGGCAGCCTGATGGAGAAGCTCAACCTGCACAACACCGGCGACGTGGTGCGCTTCGCCCTGCGCAACGGCCTGATTGCCTGAGGGCGGTCAGCGTCTCGCCTCCGCCGCTGGCAGGCTGACGCGGAACGTGGCGCCCCGGCCCGGCTCTGAGATGGCCTCAATCCGCCCATGGTGCGATTCGACGATCCAGCGGGCGATCGACAGGCCGAGCCCGGCCCCGCCGGTGGAGCGCGAAGGGTCGGCCTGGAAGAAGCGGTCAAAGATATGCGGCAGATCCCTCGGCTCGATGCCGCAACCCGTGTCCGCGACCTCCAGCAGATAGGCTTCCCCCTGGGGCTGCAGCCGGACATGCACGCTGCCGCCGGGCGGAGTGAACTTAATCGCATTGTCGATCAGCAATAGCGCCAGCCGGCGCAGCCAGGCCGTATCGCCCAGCACGGGCAGGGCGACGCCCGGCGTTTCGAGGCGGAATTCGAGGCCTTTCGACTCCGCCGCCGGGCGCAACTGCGCGCACGCCTCTTCGACGGGCCGCCGCCAGTCAAGCCGCGCGGCGGCCACCGGCGCGCCGCCGGAGTCAGCGCGGGCCATCGCCAGGAGCTGTTCGAGCGTCTCGCTCATTTCCACGGCGCGCTCCCGGATGGCGGCGAGAGCTTCCCGGTATTCTTCCGGCGCGCGCTGCTGCCTCAGTGCAAACTCAGCCGACGCCCGGATGAAGGAAAGCGGCGTGCGCAGCTCGTGGGAGGCATCTGAGGTGAACCGTTGCAGGCGCGCGGCCGATTGCTCCAGCCGGTCCAGCATCTCATTCCAGGCTTCGCACAGCCGCGCCAACTGCGGGTCGCGCGCCGGGACGCGCAGCCTCGCGCTGAGCTCCTGAAAGCTGATGCGGCGCGCGGCGGCGGTCATCTCGTCCACCGGTTGCAGAATGCCGCGGCTCATCCACCAGCCGCCTGCGGCCGCCGCGGCCATCACCAGCGGACCGGCCAGCACCAGTAGCCAGCCGAGCCGCACCAGATGCCGCTCTGCCTCGGCCGACGAACGCCACAGCAGCAGCGCGGCATCCTCGTCTCCAATCCGAAGCCGGCGTAGCAACAGGCGCGCGGGCCCTCCGCCGGCGCGGCCCGCCGCCACGCGCCCAGGGGGCGGCAGCTCCGCTTCGGCCGACTCAGGGAAACGGAACCAGACGCGCCGCTGCGCGTCCAGGACTTGCAGCCCCGCGCCGAGAGGGAGTCCGGCCGAAAACTCGCGGGCTTCCTCAACCACGCCGGACAGGCCGGGCGCCAGCTTTTCATTTCGCAGGAGGCGTTCCAGCCCGGCGCTTTCGGCCCACAGCCAGCGGTCGAGATCCTCCACGAGCACATGGCGCATGCTGAGCCAGACGAGGGCCGCGAAGCCGGCCAGTCCCGCCGCCTGCACGACGGTGAACCAGACGAGAAGCCGCGTCCGCAACGTCATCGCCCGCTTTCGCCCGCATCGTCCAGAACGTAGCCGACGCCGCGCACCGTGCGAATGAGCCGCCGGCTCGCGTCGCTGTCCACTTTCGCGCGGAGGTTCCTGATGAACGCTTCGAGCGTGTTGCCGGAGACGTCGCGGTCCAGGCCCCACACCTCTTCGAGCAGCGTTTCCCGCGGCACCACGCGCCCGCGGCGCCGCATCAGCAGCTCGAGCAGTGCATACTCGGTCCGTGTCAGCGGCACCGGCCGGCCGGCAACGCGCGCTTCGCGCAGCCCGGTGTGCAGTTCGAGCGGCCCGGCGCGCAGTATCACCGGCTGCGGCGCCGGTCCGCGCCGCAATGCGGCGCGGACCCGGGCCAGAAAGATTTCCATGTCGAACGGCTTGGTCATGTAATCATCGGCGCCGAGTTGCAGGCCGGCCACCACGTCGGCCGGGGCGTCCCGCGCGGTGAGCACGAGGACCGGCGTCCTATTGCCGCTCGCGCGCAGCCGCCGGAGCAGCTCCATGCCGTCCAGCCCGGGCAGCATCAGGTCGAGAATCACCAGGTCAAAGGCCGCCGCCTGACACATGCTCCAGGCCGTCGCGCCGTCAGCGGCCGCAGCCGTCTGGTAGCCCTCCTCGCGAAGGCAGCGTTGAAGCAAAGCGGCCAGCCTGCGGTCGTCTTCGACGATCAGGATCATGGCAGGATCAGTCTGATTATAAGCCGCATGTCTGAAGGCGGCCTGAAAGAGACCGGCTTCAGCCGCTTTTCAGGTTCTCATGGTTCCATGGCAACGGAGGTGATGATGAAAAACCTGTTCCACCCGATGTCTGTTTTCATGCTGGTTGTCGCCCCGTCGCTGGCCTGCGCCCAGACGGAAAGGAAAGTCTCCGCGGCCGAGGTGCCCGAGGCCGTAAAACGTGCCATCGCGCAGCGCCTGCCCGGTGCGAAAATCACCGGATATTCGCTCGAAACCGCAGACGGCGTGAGACTGTATGAAGCCGAATGCGTCGCCGCCGGCCGGCGGCATGACCTGACGGTCACCGCCGAGGGCGTTGTCCGCGAAGACGAGGAAACCATCCCGATCGGGGAAATTCCCGCCGCCGTACGTACGTCATTTGAGAAAGAATTTCCGAAGGCCAGGATCGTCAGAGCGGAGAAAATCACCGCAGGAGACAAAGTGACATACGAACTGTCCCTGCAAAACAGTCCCAGAAAAGAAGCGGTCTTTTCACCTGACGGAAAACTGATTTCTGCCAAATAGCGGGCGGGCCGCTGCGGCGCCGCGCTATTCGAAGCGGCGCCGCAGCGCGCCGTACAGCACCGGCGTCACCAGCAGCGAAAGCAGCATCGAGACCAGCACGCCGCCGATGACGGCGATCGCCAGCGGCTGGAGCATCTTCGCCCCGGAGCCCACGCCCAGCGCCAGCGGGAGCATGCCGAACACCGTGGCCAGCGCCGTCATCAGGATCGGCCGCAGGCGGCGCCGCCCGGCGTGGAAAATGGCGTCCCGCAGCCCGAACCCGCGGCGGCTGAATTCCTGCTCCGAATCAAGCATCAGAATGCCGTTTTTGTGAACGATGCCCACCACCATGATCACGCCCATGAACGAAGAAATGTTCAGCGTTTCTCTGGTGAGAAACAGCGCCAGCAGCGAGCCGGATGTGCACAGCAGCGTCGCTGCCAGAATCGCCGTTGGATGGGAATAGGACTGGAATTCTGCCACGAGAATGATGAAAATCAGCAGAATGGACGCCAGCAAGACCACCGTCAATCCGAAAAACGATTCCTTCTGAAGCTGATAGAGTCCGCCGTAATCCACCTCGATGCCCGGCGCCAGCTTCACCTCCCTCGGCAGCCGCCGCTGGATTTCGGCCATCGCCGAGCCGAGGTCCCGGCCCTCCAGCCGCGCCGTCACCGCTGCGAGCGTGCGGAGATTTTCTCGCCGGATCTCGTAGGTCGCCGGTTCGGCCTCCACCTGCGCGATGCTTGCCAGCGGCACCGTCTGGCCCGACGGCGAGGTAAGCAGCAGCGATTCCAGATCGGCCTTCGTGCGGCGGTATCGCTGCGGGTAGCGGACGCGGATGCCGATGAGCCGGTCGCCGCGGATCATCTGCGTCGCCAGCGAGCCGTCCAGCATCGCCGCCTCCAGCGCCGCCACGTCCGGCACGCGAAAGCCCGCGCGGACCGCCTTCTCGGGATCGACACGGATGTTCAGGCTCGGCCCGATCGGGATCGTCTGGTTGATCACGTCCACCACGCCGCGCACCGAAGGCAGCCACGCGGCTACGCGCCCGGCGGCCTCGCGGTAGGCCGCCGGATCGTCGCCGTAAAGCTTGATTTCGATCGGCTGCGGCGACCAGGCGAGGTCGCCCACCAGGTCTTCCAGGATGTGAGGGAATTCGACTTCAAGCGCCGGCTCGCTGGCGAGGATCCGGGTGCGCAGATCGCTGGTGATTTCCTCGAGGCTGCGCCGGCGCTCGCGCCTGAGCCGCACGAGGAAGTCCCCCGTGTTCGGCTCGGCGATGGCCAGGGCGAGCCTCGCCCCGGTCCGCCGCGAATAGCTCTCCACCTCCGGCGTCGAGCGCAGCAACTGCTCGACGTGCCGCAGCACGCGGTCGGTTTCTTCAAGCGACGTTCCCGGCGGCATCCGGTAGTCAAGCACGAAGGCGCCCTCGTCCATGTCCGGAAGGAAGCCGCTGCCGAGCTGCCAGTACAGCAGCGCCGAGCCGGCCAGAACCAGCGCGGCGGCGGCCAGCACCGGGCCCGTATGGCCGAGCGCCCAGGCCAGCGCCCGCTCGTAACGCGCCGTCAGCCAGTGCATCAGGCGCCCCTCGCCCGCCTGCTCGGCCTCGTCGAGCGGGGCCGCCTGGCGCTGCACGCGCCGCAGCAGGCGGCTGGCCATCATCGGCGTGAACAGCACCGCCAGCACCAACGACGCGGCCAGGGCCGTTGCCATCGTTGCCGCCAGCGCCCGCAGAAACACGGCCGTGATGCCGCCCAGAAACACGAGTGGCAGGAAGACGACGATCGGCGTCAGCGTCGAGGCCGTCAGCGCCGGCGTCAGCTCAAGCACGGCGCTGCGCGCCGCCTCGGCCGCGCTCTGGCCCATGCCGAGATGCACCATGATGTTTTCCACCATCACGATGGCGTCGTCGATTACGATGCCGATGCAGGCCGCCATTCCGCCGAGCGTCATCAGGTTCAGGCTCATTCCGAGCAGCCGCAGACAGACAACCGAAATCAGCACCGCGATCGGAATCACCACCGCCGCAATCAGCGTTGTCCGCCAGTCTTTCAGGAACCCCAACAGCACGAGCACCGACAGCCCGAGGCCAATCAGAATGCTCTCCTCAACGCCTCCGATCGAGTCCCGCACGAGCAGCGAGTGATCATAAAAAGTGGCGATCCGCACATCGGGCGGCAGCGTCGCGCGCATCTGCCGCAGCTCTTCATTCACCGCGTCGGCAATGGCCAGCGTGTTGCCGGCGGGCTGCTGGAGCACATTGACCAGCACCGCCGGCCGCCCGTCGGCGGTGACGATGTTGTAGACGACCTCCTGCCCGCGGGTGACCTCGGCCAGGTCCTTCACCCGGATCGGCGTGCCGCCGGCCATGTCGACCACGAGATTGGCGATCTGTTCCGGCGAGACGAACATCCCGTTCACGGCGGTCAGATAGAGGTGGTAGTTCTCCTGGATCATGCCCGCGCTCTCGATCATGTTGGCGGCGCGGATGGCCTCCACCACGCGCGCCAGCGGGAGGTTGTAGGCGTTCAGCCGCTTCGGATCCACCAGCACGTGGAACTCCGGCCGCCGCCCGCCGACGATGCGCGTTTCCGCGACTCCCGGCACGCGGTACAGGCGCGGCACGATGCGGTAGTAGGCCAGATCCCACAACTCGGCCTGGGTGCGCGTGGGCGATGTGAGGCTGATGCCAAGCATCGGGAACACGGAGAACGTGAGCCGGTTCACATAGAACCGGCACCCCGGGGGCAGCGAGGGCGTGATCTGCGCGATGCGCCCCTGCACCAGATGCTGCGCGTCACGGATGTCGACGTCCCAGCCGAAAAAGACGCTGATTTCGGTCGAGCCCCGCGCCGTCACCGAGCGCAGCATCGTGATGCCGGGCACGATGCGGATGGCCTCTTCGAGCGGCCGCGTCACCGTCTGCATCTGCACTTCCACCGGCGTGATGCCGTTGTCCACCAGCACGACGATGCGCGGAAAGTCGGTCTGGGGAAAGATCGCCACTGGCAGGCGGAACAGCAGGACCGCGCCGGCCACGGCCAGGCTGAGCACGATGAGGAAAATGGCGCGTCCCTGCGACTCCATCAGTCGCGCCAGCGCCGCCGTCACTTCTTCTCCTCCTCGACCTTCACCTCGGCCCCATCGGGCAGCCCGTAGCCGCCCTCCACGATGACGCGCGCGCCTGGCTCCAGCCCTTTGAGCACCGCGACGCGCCCGCCTTCGCCAGGTCCGGTTTCCACGGCGCGCCGCGCAGCGCGCTGCCCGGCGCCGACCGTCATCACATAACCGTGGCGGCGGTCCTCTTCCCACTGCACCGCCGCGGTGGGAACGAAGACGGCCTGCGGCATCCTTCCAGTCTCGATCCGTGCTGAACCGAACAGCCCCGTGCGGACCGGCCCCTGCGGGGCGGCCATCTCGCACCAGGCCTCCACGGTGCGCCGCGCCGGGTCGACTGCCTGATTGACCACGGTGATGCGGCCGCGCCAGACGGTGCCGGGGAAGTCGGCCGGCTCGAAGACGCAGGCCTGACCGCGCGCCACGCCCGTGGCGTCCGTTTCCGGAATCTGCGCTCGCGCCACCACCACGGCGAGGTCAGCCACGCGGAACATGGGCACGCCGGGCCCGGCCATATCGCCGGCAAAGACGAACTGTTCGGTCACCGCACCGGAGAACGGGCTCCGCACGGTCGCGTAAGAGAGCTGCGCCTCGGCCAGCGCGAGCCGCGCGCGGGCCGCTTCCAGGCGGCTCCGGGCAATGGCGATGTCCCGCTGCCCGGTCTGCCGCAGCAGCAGCTCATAAGCGTTCTGCGCCACCTGAAAGGCGGCTCGCGCCTGCTCGAGCTCCGTCTGCGAGATGAGAAGATCGCGCTGCGGGATCGCGCCCTCTTCATACAGCCGCCTGCGGCGCTGATAGAACTTCTCGGCCTGCTCCAGCGCGGCCCGCGCCGAGGTCAACTGCCCGCGCGCCCGTTCGACATCGCCAGGAAGCGTTCCCGCTTCCAGTTTTGCCAGCGAGGCCTCCGCATCCGCCACCGCCGCGCGGGCTTCGTCGCGCTGCGCCTCCAGATCCCGGCTTTCAAGCCTCGCCAGCGGCTGCCCGGCGCTCACGCGGTCTCCTTTTCGCACGTGCAACTCGGCCACCGGCGCGGTGACGCGCGCGGCCACCACCGCCTCCTGCCGGGCGAACAGCGTGGCCGGGGCGGTGACATACATGACGGCCTCGCCGGCTTCGGCCCGGGCCACGCGCACCCGGAACTCGGTCTTCACCGGCTGCTCTTCGGCCGTGCGGCAACCACCCATCAGCGCCGCCAGCGCCAACGCCGCCACGGCGGACATGTCTGCCCTGGTCATTGTCCCGATGCCACCTCCAGGTCGCGTTTCGCATTGAAGAACGCCGCCAGCGTGGAGTAATAGTTCATCCGCAGGTCGGCAAGCTGCCGCTGCGCCGTCACCACGTCGAGAGCCGAGCCCTCGCCGCCTTCAAAGCGGATGCGGCTCAGCCGCAGGTCCTCCGCCGCCAGATCGATGGCCGTGCGCAGCAGATCGAGCTGGCCGCGAAGGGAGCGCAGGGTCGCGAGCGCGCTCTGGTAAGCCTGCGAGAAGCGCCGCAGTGCCGCCTGGCGGGCCTCCTCCGTCTGAGCCGCCCGCCACCGGGCCTGGCGTGCGGCGTTGCGTGCCTGGAACCAGTCAAACAGCGGGAAGGAGAGCGAGGCCGTGGCCGCCCAGCCGCGCTCCCGCCAGGCGACGCGGTTTGCGTCGAGCCCGAAATCCAGCCCCCAGCGCAACTGCGGCAGCAGCGCCGCCCGCGCCAACTTCGACTCGGCGAGATAGCTCCGCTCCTGCGCGTCGAACAGCCGGATCTCCGGCCGCCGCATCCAGGGCCGGCCGGCCGCGCCGTCTTCTTCCGGCACGCTCAGATCGGGCTGCTCGAAGACGTCTTCCACCTCGAGCGGCGCCGTCACTTCTTCGGTCCAGTAGGAAGCCAGCTCCTGGCTGGCGAGCGACATCGACAGCCGCGCCGCCTCGAGCGCCTGCCTGAGCGAGGCCGTCTGCGCGGCGGCTTTGACGACATCCGCGCGCGCCGCTTCGCCTTCGCCGGCCATCTGCCGGATCCGCCGCTCGAAGCTTTCGGCCTCTGCCAGCGAGGACTCAAGCGCCGCGGCCAGCTTGCGCGCCAGCAGCAGCCGGTAATAAGACGCGGCCACCGCGCGCTTCAGGTCGCGCTCGGTTGCCGCCAGCGCAGCCGAGGCCGCAGCCTGCTGTTGCCGGGCGCGCTCCAGATTGGCCCGCAGCCGGCCGCTCGTGTCGAGCTCCTGAAAGAGACCGGCCAGCGCGGTGTATTCGCGGATTCCGTTCCAGGCCACATAGCTCTGCACCGCAGGATCGGTGCGGCTGGGCGAGTTGTACATGAGGCTCGCGCTAGCGGTGCCCTGAGGCAGAAACGCGGCCCGCGCCACCGCCGTTCCTGCGGCCGTGATCTGCATCTCCCGCCGGGCCTGGCTCGCCGCCGAAGCCGCCCGCAGCGCGCGACGCTGGCATTCTTCGAGCGTCAATGGCTGGCCCGGCTGCGCCCGAAGGAGTGCGGCAACAGCGAGCAGAATTTCCGCAGGCTTCGTCCGCCGGCGGGCCAGGATCCACGGCATGACAATCCTCATCCAGTCTGGCGGCGCGACCTGAAGGAACCCTGAATTTGCGGAGGCGCGGGTCCCAGTCCACGCGCCCGTGAGGGAATCCTGCATCCTGGAAGCGGCGGCTCTCGCTACGGATCGGGCGGATGAACTCGGCCCAGCAGCCTTCCCGTCGCACGCGCGATTCCGGCTCTGGTCAGAGGCCGTCTCCCCCCGCGGGTTACCTGCGGCCGACGCCTGAACAGTTTTAAGGTCATCTCCTGTGGCTGGTTCGCCTCGCCCTGCGCCGTCCTTAATCCATTCGTCGCGCTCGCCCTGCTGATCGCGATTCTCGGCGTCACGGCCATGGTGACGATGCCGGTTGACATCTTCCCCAACATCGACCTTCCGGTGGTCAGCATCGTCTGAAGATACGGCGGCATCTCGCCCGAAGAGATGGAGAAGTGCATCGTCACCGTCTTCGAGCGGGCAATGACCACGACGGTGGCCGCGTAAAATCCGGAGTGTAAATTGAGGGCTTGACAAGGGCCACCCGCTACCGGAGCGAGTGGAAGGATTGCCAGGTTTCACAAAAGGAACCGGACACGGATGGCCAAAGACAGGATAGAACGGGCGGAGTTTGCCGACAAGCTGGTTGAGCAGGTGCAGGAGGCGGAAGACCCGATCCGGGCGATGGCGCAGCTGATCCGCCAGGCGACCGGCAGGCTCGCCTCGCTCGTGGCTACGCTCAGACTCACCGCCACCTGGCAGTTGTCCTGCTTGCCCAATTGCCCGCAGTACTGCCGTGCCACGCCCACCGAATGCCGCCCCTTGTTGGGAATCCCCGTGTCATCGACGATCCAGGCCAGAATCCGCCCTCGTTGCAGCACCGCGGGCAGGACCCGGCGGCGCACTTCGGCCAGCACCGCCTCGTCGCTTCACGGCGCCTGGGCCACTTGCGTGTGCATCATTTGCCGGGCCGCCTACACCCGGTCTGGATCGCGCCGTGCCGCCATGAGCTCGACGCTCTTGCGCTCGCCGGGCAGCAGCAGTCTTTTGCAGTAGTCCTTCAGCGGCTCATGCCGGTCAGCGTGCCCGCGGCCAGAGCCCGAGCCCTCCAAATAAGCCGCCCGGCGCACCTGGCGGAATTGGTTCGGAGTTGGCGGATCGGACGAAACAATTATATTACAAAATGTTTGATTGGTGACCCAGTAGTACCAGGGCTGGAGGCGGGTGAGAAGGCGCTGCTGACGGTGATCTGGCGGGACGGGACAAAAGGGGCTTTGCGCTCGC
>JBMFOK010000031.1:0-21429 GCA_049969655.1 Bryobacteraceae bacterium | reverse complement strand
AAGCGGCAGGTGCGCCGACCGCTGCTGGTGATCTGGGACCGGCTGCCGGCGCAGGTGCAGCGCGCTGGTGCGGCGCTCCGTCGAGGCCGGCAGGGGCCGGATCGAGGTCGAGTTCCTGCCGGGCGATGCCTCGGAGTTGAGTCCGGTTGAGCCTCTCTCGGGCTACTGGAAGCAGCATGAGCTGGCCAACGTCCGCCCTGAGGAATTCTGGCGACTGGGGGCGGTCGCGCGGATGGCGCTGAACAAGATCAGGCGGGAGCGCAAGCGCCTCATCGGAGCCTTCTGGCAGCAGGCTGAACTATTCCTCGGCTGACTCGATTTTGCGAGAGTCAGTAATTATGCGAGGGCCAGGAATTACGACAGACGATACCGATTTTGTTCAGCAAACGGCGTCGACACGGAGAGGCCCCAAGCGGCTTGCTCCGCCCGCAAGTGGGCAATTCGATGCGGCTGGGAGCAGGCTTGGCAATCACTTTTGGGCATTTGAGCCCAAGCCGGAGCGGGCGGCTGCACGGGCGGGCCTCACGGACCGCTCCCCTCCGGGGTCCTGCGCGGGTGGGCGGCCCAGGACAGCTCCATCCGAATTCCGCCGCCACCAGTGCGGGCTCGCTGAGACGCCGCCCGGAACAGACCGGCGCTGCGATAATGTCTCGCATGCAGCCACTCCGTTTCTCGTGCCAGCCGGGCTGCACCCGCTGCTGCAACCAGCACGGCTTTGTCTATCTCACCGAAGACGACCTTCGCCGGGCGGCACGGTTTCTCCATATCAGTCCGAAGCAATTTGAGCGCCAGTTTGTCTATCGGACACGCCGCCTGCTGCGGCTTCGCAAGCCACGCGGCCGCCAGTGCCCCTTCCTGCTCGAGGATGGCTGCTCGATTCACCCCGCCAAGCCCACGCAATGCCGGCTGTTCCCCTTCTGGCCCGAACTGGTCGGATCCCGCCGGGCCTGGCGACGCACGGCCCGGCTCTGCCCCGGCATTGGTCAAGGCCCGCTGATCCAGATTGGAACAGCCCTTGAGACCGCATCCGAAATGGAACACGCTTACCCGGCCCTGTACGGGCGCTCTGCTGGCGCCCAGGCTCAGCGCTAAAGTCTGATTTCACTCAGGATTTCCTCAACTTTTCTGCCCCTTTGCCGATAAGGCGCTGGCTCCGGCACGTCGCCTGCATGGAGCCTTATCGCCATGCTGACTCCCCTGTCTCACGACCTGGGCCGGTACATGGATCTGCTGGCGGAACGCCAGCGGCTGGTCGCCGCCAACCTGGCCAACATTGACACGCCGGGCTATCGCACCCGGGACATAGATTTTCAGTTCGAATTTCTCTCGCTCGGACCGGGGGCGCGGCCTCATGTGATCGAACCAACGGATCTCACCGTAAGAAACGATGGCAATAATGTCAGCCTGGATCGGGAGACCCGGCTGCTGGCCGAGAACGCGATCCGATTCAACGTGGCCTCGCAGCTCGTGCGCGCCGAGATCCGCAAACTTCGTATGGCAATCGAGGAGGGACGCACCGCATGAGCCTGCTTCATCTGCTCTCCGTGAGCGCCTCCGGCCTGGCTGCACAGCGCGCCCGCGCCGAGGTGATCGTTGAAAATCTAGCCAACGCGGAAACCACGCGCACGCCCGAGGGCGGCCCGTATCGTCGCCGCGACGTGATTTTTGAGCCGCAGGTGCAGAGCTCGCCGTTTTCGGCCGTCTTTCAGACCGAAATGGAAGCGGGAGCAACCGGCGTAGCCGTTGCGGGCGTTGTCGAGGATACCCGGCCGCCGGATCTCCGCTATCAGCCCGGCCATCCCCATGCCGACGCAAACGGCTACGTGGCCTACCCGCGCATCAGTCCCGCTGAGGAAATGGTGGATCTGATCGGCGCCGCGCGAGGCTACCAGGCCAACGTGGCTGCGATGACCGCCGTGAAAGACATGTTGTCGAAGTCGATTGAGTTGCTGAAATGATCCGCTTCGATCCCGTCCAGCCCATTCGCCCGCCGGAAGCTCCCGGCGCAGCGGGCGCGGCCCGCCCGACGGAGGCTTTCTCGGCGGCCTTTTCTTCCGCCCTGCACACGGTCGACTCCGGCCTCCGGAGCGCCGAGGCCGAGGTTCGCCGCTTTCTCGAAGGGGAGAGCGTCGACGTCCACCAGGTCGCCCTGGCGGCGCAGCAGTCGCAGCTCACCTTCGAACTCTTTCTCCAGATGCGGAATAAGGTTGTCCAGGCCTACCAGGAGATCATGCGGATGCAGATCTGAGCCATCTTGCCCCTGAATCGCCATGGAACAGCTCACCCGCCTCTGGAACAGCCTCTCGTGGAAGCAAAGGATCTCGCTCGCCGCCGCACTCATCGCCGTCACTGCCGCTGTCTGGGGTGGCGTGCAATGGAACCGGCAGCGGGACCTGCGGCCGCTGTTCACCAACCTGGCACCGGAAGATGCGGCCGCCATTGTCGAGAAACTGCGGCAATCGAACACCCGCTACCAGGTTTCGGCCAATGGCACGATCCTTGTGCCCTCGGAGCGGGTGGCCGAGCTTCGCATTGAAATGGCCGGCGCGGGGCTGCCCCGCACCGGCCGCGTCGGCTTTGAACTGTTCGACCAGAACAATCTCGGCGTGACGGACTTTGCCGAGCACGTCAATTACCGGCGCGCGCTGGAAGGCGAGCTGGAGCGGAGCGTCATGGCGCTGAGCGAGGTCGAGCGCGCGCGCGTCCATGTTACGTTCGCGAAAGACTCGCTCTTTACTGAGAACCGTCAGCCCGCCAAGGCGAGCGTCATGGTGAAGCTGCGCCCGGGCGCGCGGCTTTCCCCGCAGAACGTCACCGCCATCCAGCACCTGACCGCCAGCGCGGTCGAGGGCCTCGATCCTTCGGCCGTCTCGGTGCTCGACATGACCGGCAATCTCCTCAGCCGGCCGCCGCTTCAGCTCGGACCAGAGGGCCCGGTTTCCTCGGCGATGCTCGAATTCCGTCAGAACCTGGAACGCGAGTATCTGGCCAAGATCCGCTCGACGCTGGATCCGCTGCTTGGGCCGGAGCGCTATCGCGCCGGCGTCAGCGTCGAGTGCGATTTCTCTTCCGGCGAGCAGAGCGAGGAGACTTTTGACCCTTCGAAGTCAGTGATGGTGACTTCCGCCCGCACGGAAGATCTGTCCGGCGCGGCTGCCGCGGCAGGAATCCCCGGGACCGCGTCCAACCTGCCCCGGCCCGCACCGCGGGTTCCCGGCAGCTCCGGGGGCGTGTCGCGAAAGACGGAAAACATCACCTACCAGACGAGCCGCGTGGTTCGCCACATCAAGATTCCCCAGGGGACGGTGCGCCGGATTTCGGTGGCCGTGCTGGTGGATCACCGGCTGCGGTGGGAGGGAACCGGGCCCCGCGCCCGGCGTGTTCTGGAGCCGCCCGCTCCGGAGACCCTGAAAGTCGTGCGCGACGTGCTGGCAGGAGTGGTTGGATATCAGCAGGAACGGGGCGACCAGATCCTGGTTGAGAGCCTGCCTTTCGAAATGACGCTTAAAACGGCGCCCCCGCCGGAACCGACGGCTGTGACCCCGCTGGCGCCTTCCCATCCTGGATTTGTCCGACCGGCATGGCTCAAGCCGCTGCTTGAGAAGGCCCCGCTGCCGGTCTGGCTGGCTGCCGCAGCGGCGCTGCTGATCGTACTGGCCGCGGTGACATGGCTGCTGGTGCGTCGCCTGCGTCGAAGCAGGCCGCCCGCGGCCGTCGTGGAGCCAGGGCCCGCGGCCATCGCCGCCACGGCGCAGGCCCAGATTGGGCCGGCCGCGGCGGACGACTTCGAGAAGCAGGCGATGGCCGTTGTCGACCACAACCGGGCCGAGAAGGAAAAGCTGGAACGAGAGGCCCTCCTGTCGCTTCAGTCGCAGCAGCCGCCGCAGACCCGCAAGGCCGAGGTCCTCCGCAAGGTCATTGCCGACCAGGTGAAAAAAGATCCCGCCGCCACGGCGCAGCTGATCCGGACCTGGATCACGGAGAACCGCTGATGGTCACCAACACGCTGCCCGAAAAAGAATCCGTCCAGCGCTACTCGGGGCTCCAGAAGGCCGCGGTCCTGATGGTGACGCTCGGCGAAGAACTGAGTGCGATGGTGCTCAAGCACCTCGAGGAAGACGAAGTCGCCGCCATCGGCAAGGAGGTCGCCCGCATTCCGGCCATCACCGCGGTTGAGGCCGAGGCGATCCTCGATGAGTTCTACCAGATGTCGATGGCGCAGGACTATGTCATGAAGGGCGGCATCGAATACGCCCGGAAGATGCTCATCAACGCCTTCGGCCCGGAGATGGCCACGCGCATCCTCGACCGGCTGGTGAAACTCCTGGGCCATGACACCGCCAGTTTCGATGCCCTGCAAAAGGCGGATCCCCAGCAGCTGGCCAAATTCATTCACAGCGAGCACCCGCAGACAATCGCGCTCATCCTCAGCCATCTCGGTCCGTCTCAGGCAGCCGGCCTGCTGTTCTCTCTTCCGCCGGAGATCCGGGCCGACGTCGCGCTGCGCATGGCCAACCTGGAGCAGATCTCGCCCGACATCATCTCGAAGATCGCCGGCATCATTGGCCAGAAGCTGAAGGCTCTCGGCGAGCTCAGCCGGGAAAGCTATGGCGGCGTGCGCGCGGTGGCCGAGATGTTCAACCGGCTGGATTCGGCCACAAGCAAGGAGATCCTGGACACGATTGAGGCGCGCGATCCGAACCTGGCGGAGACGATCCGCCATCTGATGTTCGTCTTCGAGGACCTGTTGCTGATTGACCAGAACGGCATCAAGGAAATCCTCGCGCGCATCGACCGCAAGCTGCTCACGGTGGCGCTGAAGGGGACGAGCGAACAGCTCAAGAACCACTTTATGCAATGCATGTCGCAGCGCGGCGCCGAGATGCTGCGCGAGGACATGGAAGCGCTGGGCCCGGTCAAGATCAAGGAGGTCGAAGCCGCCCAGCAGCAGATTATCGCCGTGGTTCGCCAGCTCGAGGCCGAGGGCGTGCTGAGCCTGAAGGGCGCGGTGGGCGAGCAGTACGTGGTGTAAGACGATGGCCTCCCGCATCCTGCGAGAGCCCGGCTTCCCGGCGGCGCCGTTCTCCTGGCCGCAGGTAGGCCGGCCGGAGCCCGCAAAGGCGGTCTGGGACCGTCCGGAGACGGCGGCTGAAACCGGGCCTGCGCCGGACGGACACGCCCTCGAGCGCGCTCTGCGAGAACGGGAGGCGCAGTGGCGCGCCGAGCTGGAGGCGACCCGCAGGCAGGCTTATGCGCAGGGGCTGGAGGAGGGCAGACGAGAGGCGGAAGCGCAACTTGAAGCGGTGCTTGGCCGGCTGTCCCGGTCCATCGAAGAGATCGCCGGATTGAAGGCGCGCCTCCGGGTCGAGGCCGAACGCGAAGTGGTCGAACTGGCAGTGGCCGTGGCGCGACGCGTCCTGAGGCGCGAACTCCATGTCGACCCGGAAGCGCTGCTGGGGCTGGTGAAGGCGGCCATGGAGAAGGCAAGCCAGCGGGAGATCACGGAAGTACGCGTCCATCCGTCCCATGCCGCCATGGTGCGGGCCTTTCTGGCCCGAATCGGCGCCCCCGAGGCGATCGAGGTCCATGCCGACGCATCGCTCGAGCCGGGTGCGGTGATGATGGAGACATCCCGAGGCACCATTGATGCCTCGCTGGAGACGCAGCTTGAAGAGATCAACCGCGGGTTGACGGATGTACTTCACCGGAGGATCGGCTCATGATTGCGGAAATGGCCGGGCGCGGAGGGCGGTTGTACGCGCGCCGCCCTGCGGTCGAAGGGAGATGACGCGGATGAGGGCACTGCCTGGCTGGTTCGATACGGGGCGCTTCCTGCGGGCGCTCGAGCGCTGTGACCCGGTCCTTACCACCGGCAGGGTCGTGCGGACGGCCGGCCTGCTCATCGAGTCGCGCGGTCCCGCGGCCGGCGTTGGCGACTTCTGCGAAATCTGCACGCGGTCCGGCACGAGAATTCGCACCCAGGTCATCGGGTTCCGCGACGGGCTGATCCTCTCGATGCCGCTCGAGGAGACGTCAGGTCTTCAGCCGGGCGACCCGATTGTGGCCCGGCCGCAGGCCGCACGGGTTGGCGTCTCCCGGCAGCTCCTCGGGCGCGTGCTGGACGGTTTTGGCCAGCCGATGGACGACGGGCCACCCATCGACGCGGATGCCTATTATGACCTCTACGCCGCGCCGCCCGGGCCGCTGGAAAGAGAACCCATCCGGGAGCGGCTGGAAACGGGCATCCGCGTCATCGACGGATTTCTGACCGTCGGACGCGGCCAGAGGGTGGGCATTTTCGGCGGCAGCGGAGTGGGCAAGAGCACGCTGCTTGGCAGTCTGGTGAAGAACTCCGACGCCGAGGTCTGCGTTCTGGCGCTGGTCGGGGAGCGCAACCGCGAGGTGCGGGATTTCATCGAGCACGAGCTGGGGCCGGAGGGAATGCGCCGCAGCGTGCTTGTCGTGGCGACGTCCGACCGGCCCTCGCCACTGCGCGTGCGGGCCTGTTTTGTCGCGCTGGCGATCGCCGAGTTCTTCCGCGACCAGGGCCGCCATGTGCTGCTGGTGGCCGATTCAGTGACGCGGCTGGCGATGGCCCAGCGCGAGATCGGACTCGCCGCCGGCGAGCCGCCCGGCCAGAAGGGCTACACCCCGAGCGTCTTCCAGATGCTGCCGCGCGTCTTCGAGCGGGCCGGCAACTTCCGCCGGGGATCCATTACGGGCTTTTTCACCGTGCTGGTGGAAGGCGACGACCTCAATGAGCCGGTCACGGACGCCGTCCGAGGCATTCTCGATGGCCACATTGTGCTGTCGCGAGCGCTGGCCAACGCGGGCCATTATCCGGCCATCGATGTCCTTCATTCTGTCTCGCGGCTGGCGCCGCGGCTGGCGACAACGAGGCAGAGGGAGGCGGCGGCCCGGCTTCGAGAGGCGCTGGCGCTGCTCCATGCCTCCGAAGACCTCATTCGGATCGGCGCTTACGCCGCCGGAACAAATCCGCAACTCGACACGGCGCTGAAACTCGAACAGGAGCTAAAAGCTCTGCTCAGGCAGCGCCCCGAAGAGCGTACTCCATTTGAGGAACTCGAAGCGCGCATGGCGCGCCTGGCGGAGACCTCATGATCCGGCATCGAAGTCCGAAGGTCAGGCGGGCGGTGCGGGCCGCGCGCCAGCGCAGCGGGGTGTCGGCCGCGGCGGTGCGGACAATCGGGCAACAAGATACGCTCCGGAGCCTGGGCCCGGGGGCAGCCCTGAGGACGGGTGGATATGGCCCCGAACGAACCCTGCATGGCCCTGCCCATGGGGACGGCGCCGTCCCCCCAGCAGCGCCCGCCTGCACTGGCCGCCGCGCCCGGACCTGGAGCCATGAGGGCACGGTTTTACGAAAATACTGGCTCCCACAACGAGGCAAGCTGATGATCCTCTCGGCCGGAACTGGCAGGCATACCTGCCGGCAGTGGGCCTCTTCCGGTATCAAATCATGTCTCGAAAGCCCAGAAAACCGTCAACGTCCAGAAGGTGATCTGCCATGAAAAAATTCCGGTTCCCGCTGGAAAAGCTGCTGAATTATCGACGGGCGCGGCTCATGGCTGAGCAGGCGAAACTGGAACGGATGCTGGCCGAACAGCGAGTCCTGTGCGAGCGCCGTCAGGCGCTGGAACGCGAGGACCGGATGATCAGGGAAAATCTGCTGAAGTTGCAGGTGCTGACTTCCGCGGAGCTGGAGGCGGCGGCCGCCTTCCGGCGCTTTGCCGAAACCGAGGCGGCGCACCTCATCTCGCTGGAAGGCGAGCTGGCTTCGCGGCTGGAACGCCAGCGGAAGGCCCTTCTGGCGGCACGGCGGGAGGTGGAAGTACTCGAGCAGCTCCGGGAGCGGAAATACGAGGACTGGCGGCGGGAGCTCGACCGCGCGTTGGAAGCGCAGGTCGCCGATCTCGTCGTGGCCCGCTGGCGGTCGCAGCATCGCAGCTGACCCTCCTGTCAATGTTGCTGCCCCACTCTCTTCCCCTGAGGCGAGGGGCCGCATGGCCTTTGGGGCCCCCCTGTTGAACCCCCGCGCAGGGCGGCGCCCCTCGCGCCAGCCCTCCATCGGGAAGCCGGGCATGTCGCGGTCGTCGCCGCGCGGGCTGCTGGCCGGATCGCCGTGGCTGAACAGACAGTCCCGCGTCAGCCGCACCGGAGGCGCCATCTCCCGCACCGCCTCCCAGACCGCGACGGCAGGGATGGTTTTGTACAGAGCCGTCGAGCGGAAGTCGCCTGCCCCTCGCCGCCTGCTCGCTGGAGGGCGCCGGGGCAAACGCGCCCCTCACCCGCAAATCGGAGATCGAGTTCCGGACAGTCTCTGCCTCCTCCAGGGCGATCCGCATCTGCGCCCCAACCAGCTCGAGTCCCATCTGTCGTTGCCTCGTCCCAATGGAATAAACCGCCAGGGCGGTGCCGGCGACTTCAAGCCGCGGGCAAGCAGCCGGCCTCTTTCCAGCCATCCCACCGGACCGCCTCCCGGCCGGTGCAGCAGCCGGTCCACCAGATCGGAGTGAATCTCGACGCCGTGTTCGGCCAACGGTCTGGTGTTGGAGGTGTCCAGACGCTCGACCGCCTCCACGCCATCGGCCATCAGTCCGGGCAGCACCCCTCTGCGCCTCCAAAACTACCGTCACCGGGCGGTAGTTGTCCCAGAGCGCCTGCTCGAAGTGCAGCATCAGCTCGAGCAGCCTCGCCAGCGTCGTTCCCCGGGCCTGTTCGATCATGCGCCCGGCCGCCCGCGCCGTGATCAGCCCGGCGCACTCCCCGAGCTCAGGCTTCCGGCCCGGCAGGCCGGAACGAAGCCACCGGCCGACCAGCGGCAGAATCTTGCCCCGCCGGTTGAACACGCCTGACATCCAGGCGGGGACGTGGGGCGCCGAGGTGGCCTCAACCGAGATGGCCAGCTCGCGCATACGCTCGCACTCCACGGCCACGAGCTGCTTCTGCGCCCCCATCAGCGGGAAAATGCCGTCGGTCGCTTTCTGTGCCTGTTGAACCGTTGCCGAGTTCATCGTCTGGCGGATGCGGCCCTGCGGCTCCGCGCTCCTGTCAGGGCAGACCGTTCCGAAACAGGCCGGCTTTAACCAGAGTGGAAGCCACTGGCGGCGAGGCCGTTCGACCCTGTGCCCGCAAGATCAGCGGAACCTGATCCACCCCACGCCCCCTGAAGGCTGGAGGATCACCCCGTTAGCTCGCAGTGGATCGTCGCCTCGAGGCCCGAGAGCGGGGCGCGACCTGGAGCCTGCCCGCCAGGGGCAAACGAGAGGTGCGGACATCGGCCCGGCAAGCGAGCGTTCAGGCCGCGCCGCAGGCCGATCGTTCTCGCCGCCCGCGGCCGTTGTCCTCGCGCCTCCGGGGGACCCGATAGAAAGGGAGCGGACTCCGGTGCGAGCCAGTCATCTGCTGCGAGTGGCCCTCGTGCAGCTCATCCAGAGGCCCGGCCGGCGGCCGGGCCCGCCCCCGTCGCCGCCTTCGATCCAAGCCATCGCCCCACCTCCGCCTCCACCCGGTCCGGCCCGTGCATGCCCAGCCGGGCCCGGATCTCCCGCCGCAACCACACGTACAGCGCATTCGCTCCATACAGCACGTTTCCATGGTGCTCCCCCGTGCGGGTGTGGATCGACTCGCTGAACGCCGGCATCTCCTCGAGCTCGGCCCGGATCCGCTCCACCAGCAACTGATCCACCAGGCGCACCGGCAGCCCATGCGCCAGCCCCGCCAGCCACGTCCCGGCGTCGCAGAAGAACCACGAGCCGCCCTGCACATACGCCCCCGCCTTCTCCGGCTCCAGCCCGTGCGGATTGCCCGGCCCGTACTGCCCTTTTTCAAGCAGATCCCCGTTCGCCTTGCACACCACCCGCAGCCCGAACGGCGTTCGGATCTTCATCGCGTGCCGGCAATGCCGCAGCACCAGTTCATCCGGCAGACATTTTCGCCCGAACGCCGCAAATGTCACCGCCGCCCCGTAGAGTGCGTCGCCTCCGAATACGTCTTTACGCCGCAGGCTCGTCGGGAAGTACCCCCCACTGGCGTAAAAGATGTCCGCATAGGCGCGACACGCGGCCCGAAAATCCTCTTCCGAAGACGTAAGCCCCAGCTCGCGCGCCGCCAGATGCGCCCCGCAGTGGAAACCCTGATTCGACGACGGAACATCGCCGTCCTCGTAATAGAACAGATCCATATAGGTGCGCCACCCCAGCCCCGCGTTCGGAACCTCCAGCCGCGGCGGCTGATACGCGCCCCGCTCCTCGTGGTCGCGCATGAATTCGTACGCCCTCCGGCACAGCGCCAGGTTCGGCCGGCAGCCCGCCCGCGCCGCCACCGCCGACGCGATCAGATACCACTGCGCATTGTCCTCGTAATTCAGCCGGTCGAAAAACAGCCCCCGCATCGCCTCGCCCAGCATCTCCGCATCGCCCAGCCCCAGTCCTGTCATCGCCGCATCCGACGCCCACTGCTTCCACCCGTACGTCACCCCGCTCGTGAAGATGTACCGGCTCTCCGGACGCAGCAGGTTCCTTCTCAGGTGCAGATACGCGGTGTTGCGCAGAATCATCTCCACCGGCCTGCCATCCCAGCCCTTCGCCCGCGCCAGCGCCCGGTGCGCCGCCAGTCTGACCCCATACAGCGTCCGCACCAACTCGCTGAATTCGAACACTTCGTAGCGCCGCGTTTCGCCCCGTGCCAGATGCTGCCATCCGTCCACTTCCCCGGAGTAGAAATCCGTCGGATCGCCCCAGATCTTCTTCACCACGCGCCGCGTGCTGCCATCCCCCGTCCGCAGCGCAAACCAGCCACCCGCCGGGTCCACCACCTGCTGCGAACGGTTTTCCCACAGCCCAGGACACTCGCCCACCGCCCCGTACAGCGTCCCGCCCACCAGCGCCGCCGCAAACGGAAACAGTTGCGCCGGCAGCTTGCGCCGCTCGTCCTCGCCCGTGTCCTGCGTCAGCTCCACCCGTTGCTTCTCTTCGCCGCGCCAGGAATAGAACGCCGCCCCTGCCGGAACCTCGTAGCGCCATTCGAGATTGAACACCGCCGGCTCCCGCGCACACACGTCCGCCACCGGCGCATGGCGCAAGTCTACGGTCAGCGGCCCAATCTCATGCTTTACGCCCGCCGCCAGCTCCACCCGCCCCCGTCCCGGCATCTCGAGCAGAACACGCCCCCGCGGCGCCGCAGGCTGCGTCAGCGCCGCCGCCGAAAGCAAAAACCTCCGGCGCGAACACATGAGTCGTTAGACTACCACAGTTCATCCCGCCGAAGCCGGCCTCCGCCCTCTTCGCCGCAGCAAAATGAGAGGTTCCCGCAATTCCCTTTCTCGCTGCTTCGTTCGCGGCTTTAAGCCCCCGCCGTGACAAGCGCGCCTCCCTGAACTTTCGGCTTGGCCCAAGACCACTGTTTGCCTTGGCCTTGCCAGGCTTGCGTCCCATTCGCCGCCCCCATCTCCCAGCCTGGATCTTTTGGTTCCGATCCACTCCTCCTCACTCGCCAGTGTCGCCCTGCTTCCCGCGTTCTGCCTGCTCCTCCATCCCCCAGTCCGTTGCCGCGATGTCCGCCGCCGGTCTTTTCCACGGACGGCCTGCGCCAGAATTGTCCTGGTACCGCCAACGCCTGATTGGCGAGGGGTACTAAAACCTGCCACATGACACCGCCATCCTGCGGGTACTACCCCGCTTGTCGTCCTACCACCCAACCTGCTGACAATACATGGCGCATTCCCCCGGCAAGGCAGAATTCACCGCGCCGCGGTCCTATCGGGCGACAACTCGACGAGGCTGACCGGCGGCACGGAGGGCCTTCACCCCCAGTACTGTTCGCGTTGATTCCGGCGCGGGCCATGGGAGTTTAAAAAGGCTCGAAAAACTTCACTCGGAGGAACAGCGGAATGAAGGGATTTCTCACTCATCAGTGCTTGCCTTCTTGCAGGCATGCCATTGTGGGCTTCGCCGGTTCTGATTGACTGGACCACCGGCGCGCCGGACGCGAACCAGGGCCCGTCCATGATCTCGGGCGCATTGACCATCACCGCCCGCACCGGCATGACCGGCTCCTACGATCCCCTGTTTGGCGGCGGTTCTCAGGGCACCATTTACTGGGGAGACCTCGGCAAGCTCGATGATGATGCCAACTGCGGCGGCAAGAACTCACCGGCGTGCATCGGTCTCGGCGTTCAGACGGCTGAAGTTGACAAGAGCGGGAAGCTGAAGCCTGGCGGCTCGAAAGGCATCTCGGGTGAGGGTGGTGATGCAGACGAGGCGCTCGTGTTCTCCTGGGCTGGCGGCATCCCCGCCGATCAACTTCAGATCCTCCTTGTGGGTCTCAATGGGCCCGACAACAAGGGCAAGAATGGGGACGTCGTCTGGCTGTTCCTGGAGTGGATGCCGAGCAACGGGAGTCCTTCGGACCTGACTGTTCTCCCCTACAACATCAGCGGCATTCTCAGCGCTCCCTCCTGGCTCGATGTTGGCTCGATTGCAGGCACGAGCGGAAAGATGTTGGCAAGCATCGCGGTCACCAGCCGTGAGGGTCATTTCGGCGTAGGCGCCATTCAGTGGAATGAGCAGGTGGTGCCCGAGCCCGCCACCATGATCCTCTCCGGTTTCGGCCTCAGCCTCCTTGGCCTGTACCGCCGCCGCAGACAGGCCTGAACACCTGGCCCATCTGCCATCGCTTCAAAAGCCCGGCCGGCGTTCGCCGGCCGGGCTTTTCCCTGTAGCCGTCTCCACGGTGGGTCCGCACAGCCACAGACGGCCCCCGCCTTCCTCCGGAAACAGGCCTCACCCACCCGCTCACACGTCGCAGATCGCCATCATTTCGTCCAGCGTTTTCACCGGATCGGGCGTCGTCGGCGAATATTCGTGCGAGAGATACCCGGTGTAGCCGGCATCGACAATCGCCTGCGCAATGCCGCGGTAATTCAGCTCCTGCGTGTCGTCAAACTGGTGCCGTCCCGGATTGCCGGCCGTGTGCATGTGGCCGATGTACTGGATGTTCGACCGGATCGTGCGGATGACGTCGCCCTCCATGATCTGCATGTGGTAGATGTCATACAGCAGCTTGAACCGCGGCGAATTCACCCGTTTGCACAGCTCCACGCCCCACGCCGTGTGATCACACTGGTAGTCCTTGTGGTCGACCTTTGAATTCAGCAACTCCATCACGATGGTGACTTCGTTGTCTTCGGCGATTTTCACCGCCTCCTTCAGCACCAGGTAACAGTTTTCCAGCCCTTCCTCATCGCTTTTTCCGCGGCGGTTGCCGGAAAACGTAATCACATTCGGAACGCCTTCCTTCCTGGCGCGGGGAATATTTTCGCGGAATTCCGCCAGGATTTTCTCGTGTAGGGCTTTGTCGTTGCAGCCGTCCGTCAGCCGGCCGCCGCCCGGAACGACCGTCGGCACCAGACCGTATTTCTTGATGATCGGCCAGTTCTGCGGCCCTTGCAGGTCGAAGCAGTGCGCGCCCAGCCGCGCCGCGTGGCGCACGCGCTCCTCGAACGGCATGTTCCGCCCGAAGACTCCCGGGCAGACGCCCTGCTTCAGCCGGTTTTTCCGCTGCACCCTGGGTTCAGCCGGTTGCGCTGCCGCCGCCAGGGGCGCAGCCGCCGAGACGATGAATTCCTTCCGTGTCATGGGTCAACCTCGCAAGCTATCGTATAGCAAGATGGTATACACAATCGAGCGCCGGATCACGCCGGAAGAATACATCGGGCTGCTCAACAGCTCCGGACTCGGAGAACGCCGCCCTGTCGATGACCGCGCCGCCATCGCGAAAATGCTCGAACACGCCAACCTTCTGGCAACGGCGTGGGACGGTGACGTCCTCGCCGGCGCGGCCCGCTGCTTCACCGACTTCGCCTACGTCACCTACTGCAGCGATCTCGCCGTCCGCGCCGAATACCAGCGCCAGGGCGTCGGCAAAGAGCTCCTGCGCACCGTGCTCCGCGCCGCCCCATGCCGCATCGTCCTGCTGGCCGCCCCGAAGGCCGTCGATTACTACCCCCGCATCGGTTTCACCCAGCATCCCTCCGCCTGGACCATCCTGCCCGGAGAGCTGCGCTGAGATGGGCTTCGCACTCTGGCTCGACGAGGAACTCGCCTGGGCCCAGGGCACGCATGAATACCGGCCGATGGGTGCCGCCGTCATCCACGCGGGCGGCATCTTCACGCCGCGCGACTTCCGCCCGTCGCTGCTCGCCCCGGGCCGCCATGACCCGCGCTTCGCCGGTTTCTTCGCCTCGCTCGGCGAAATGAACGCCTGGCTGGTACGGCAGCGCCGCAGAAGCCCATCACAGCGGTTGCGGAAAAAATCAGGGCGCCGGGAAATCCATGGTATTCCTCCCTTTTAGCCGCACTCAGCCGGCTGCCTCGCCCCGCCATCCGGGCCGATTTTCTTGACCCGTCCGATATTCTGAAAGCAGGACGTATATCCGCCCGGGCGGGCTGACGCGGCGCCGATTGCCGACGGCCCTGCCCGCGCGGCATCGCAGAAATCGAAGAGCCCGCCGCGGCGGGCTTTTTCTTTTCAGAGGAATATCCTCCCATGCCTTCCGAGCTTCTGCCTGTCGATCCGGTCACGGAAATCAGCAGCCCGGCCGTTTTTTTGCCTCCGCATTTTCTGCCTGTGTCGACGGAAAATCTCCGATGGCAAAGCGGAGAAAACGGCTGGTGGGTTGGCGTCGACACGAATTTCCCCGCGGCTGCTCCGGCGCCCCGCAGTCTGGATCTGGTGCGTTCGCCCGCCGATTTTCCCGCCGGGGCCGTGCTGCTCAGGACAGCCTCGTCCGGCCTCCGCTTCGAGGCGCCCTGGCCTTTCGGCACGGATATCCACTGGCTGAAAGAGACCGCCGAGGGCGTCCTCCGCGGCGCCGCGGGCATCCGGCTTCAGTCGGCCGGCCAGGTGCGGCTCCGCGGGCAGTTCAGCGGAGAATGGATCGCCGCCGTGCGCCGTGAGGACATCGAAGGCGCGGCCGGCATCCGGGTTGCCGTGTGGCGCCACTCGCAACGCGGCGCTGCCGCAGAGGCGGCCCTTCGTTGGAGCGCCTCGATGGAGCCCGCCGGCCAGGCATCGGTCCGTGACATGGTGGCCGCGTTGCTGGGCATTCACCCGCTCGAATGGGTCCGCAGCCTGCTGAACGAGCTCGGCAGCCGGCGGGTTGAGGAATTCGCGAAGGCCGCTGGCGGCTCCCTGCGGGCAATGGATGCGGTGCGCACCCTCTGGCAGTCTCTCAGCGCCCGCGTGGAGGCCGCCCTCTGGCCCATCCTGGAGCAGCCCGCACGCTGGCAGGCGTTCCGCGATTTTCTCGGCAGCGCCATGCGTCTCGAAGATGGGGTGCCCCTGATGGATCTGGTGCGGAGTGCGATGGCCGCCGCGCCCGATCATCCGCTTCGCCACGCCGCCGACTGGGCCAGAGCCGTCCTCGACACTGCCGGCCTGTCGCTGAACGCACCGGAATCGGCGGGCCGCATCCGCGAGGCCGCGCAGACCGTGCTTCACACGCTGGAGGTCGACGGCGCCGAAAACATCCTGCGGGCCCTGCCCGCCGCGGCTGCCAGCGAACTCAACCCCGCCTCACTGGGCAGTTGGGCGCGCGGCCGGCTGGAGGAGCTCTTCGGCGTCGGCGTCAGAATGGCGGACCAGGCCCTGCAAGGCGCCTGGGACGAGGCGGCCGGACGCATCGCGCAGGCCGCGGCCCAGGCCGTGCAGAAACAGTTCGAGCTTCGCCTGGCGGCCAGTCTGAGTGTGATGCGCCGCGAGGACGCCGTCGCCGATGCCACCTTCCGGCTCGACGCCGAGGGCCTGGCCGCGGCCGCGCGCGTCGCAGCTGGAGATCTGGATCCGCTCTTCGCCGGCGCCGCCCTCCTCCGCCTGCGCCGCGGCCTGCTGACGGACACCTTCGCCCGGCGCTGCTTCGTGGAGGTGCAGTTGCCCTTCCTCCGTCTGCGCCGCAAGCAGAAGGATCTTGCTTCCGTCGCCACGGCCGAAGCCGCCGTCACCGAAGACGGCCGCGTGGAGGTGAACTATCGCGCCGATGCCGCCGACGTCCTCGCCACGGACTTCCGCAACCAGACGGCGCTGCTGCTTTCCGCGGCTCTCTCTGTCCGAAGTGGTGACGTCGTGCGTGACCAGTTCGTGCTCAGCTTCTCCGACCGCCGCGCCCTGCCGCCGGGCGGCTTTCGCCTCTCTTACCGGCGCGTGCTCAGCCTGTACGGCCTCACGGATGTCCCCGAACCCGGCGGGCCCTGCACGGCGGCGCTCGCGCTCCGGTTGCCCGGGACGCTCGCTGAGGCCTGGCTGCGCGCGCCGCTGCCGGGCGCTGCCACCTACCTGCCAGCGATGGGCCGCGCAGCGCTCGCCGTTCAGAGTATGGCCCGCGAGTGGCTGCCGGCGCTGTATCTCGGCTCGCTCGACATCTACAACCGCCCGAGCGCCGTGCATCCGCTGCTGGCCTGGGCGTGCAGCCCGCCGTCGTCTGGTCCGCGCAAGCGGGATCTCACCTACGACTTTATGGATCCGAAGGTCCTCGACGCCGTCCTGCAAGCCTGCCTGCCCGCCTTCCGCGAACGTCTGGAGAGCGTGCACCAGACGCTCGTCGACGCGGGGCGGAAGCAGACGGCCGGCTACTATGAGCCGGCCGACGCGCGCTACATCCTCGCCAACGTACGCCGTCAGCAGCGCAATCTGGTGGCCCTGCTGGCGGCCGACGCGTTTCTCGTGGAAAGCGTGCTCCACCTGGCCGAATGCGCGCGCGAGCTCGACCGGCTGGCCCGCACCTCGCCCCGCGCGGCCGTAGGTGAGCTGGCCCGCTTTACGCGCGAGGTGGCCGAGACATTTCACCGCAAGTTGCGGCGGCTCTATGCAGGCGATGATTTCCTCGCCCTCGGGCCGCTGTTTTTCCTGGCCGCGACCAGCGCGCTCGCCGATGAGTGGGGCGACGCTTCGCGCATCGCCGCCGTATTCACGCTCGAGATGGAGGACGGAACGAAGCGGGTCTTCAGCAACGCTGCGGCACAGCGCATGTTTTAGGGGCGCGCGTCAGAACAGGCGGTTCTGGCCCCAGCCGGCGCGGTAGGGCACGCCGAAGTATTCAAAGGCGCGGGGCGTGGCGACGCGGCCGCGCGGCGTGCGGTCGAGAAATCCGAGCTGCATCAGGTAGGGCTCGTAGACCTCTTCTATCGTGTCCGGCTCTTCGTCGGTGGAAGCGGCGATGGTGCCGAGTCCGACGGGCCCGCCGCCGTATTTTTCGAGGATCGTCAGCATGATCTTCTTGTCCACTTCGTCAAGCCCGTAGCGGTCGACTTCGAGCAGGTCGAGCGCATCGCGCGCCACCGGAAGCGTGATGTGGCCCGAGGCGCGTACCTGCGCATAATCGCGGACACGCCGCAGCAGCCGGTTGGCGATGCGCGGAGTGCCGCGGCTGCGCCGGGCGATCTCCTCGGCCGCGTCGGCGTCGATCGGCGTCTCCAGCAGCCGTGCGGCGCGCTCGACGATGCGCGTCATCTCGGGCACGTCGTAATGCTTGAGATACAGGATGAGTCCGAAGCGGCTGCGCAGGGGCGCGCTCAGCAGCCCCTGCCGCGTGGTGGCGCCGACGCCGGTGAAGCGGTTCAGCGGCAGCGAGTGCGTGCGCGCGCCGGGGCCCTGGCCGATGACGACGTCGATGCGGAAGTCCTCAAGCGCCGAATACAGCACTTCTTCGACGTCGGGCATCAGCCGGTGAATCTCGTCGATGAAGAAGACCTGGCGCTGGCGGAGATTGGTGAGGATGCCGGTGAGGTCGATCTTGCGCTGGAGCAGCGGCCCGCTGGACAGGTCAATGGGCACGCCGAGCTCGGCGGCGATGATGTGCGCCAGCGTCGTCTTGCCCAGCCCCGGCGGGCCGATCAGCAGCACGTGGTCCATCGCCTCGCCGCGCAGCCGGGCCGCCTCGATGGTCACCGAAAGCAGCTCTTTCACCTTTTCCTGGCCGGTGAAGTCGCCGAGCTTCCGCGGCCGCAGCGCGGCCTCGAACTGAAGCTCCTCGGGGGCCGCTTCGGCCGAAACAAAACGGCGCGATTTGTTCTGGTCTGCCATCAGGCCCGGCATCTTCGATTATCGCAGCAGCTCGAGGGCGCGGCGGAACAGCGCCTCAAAGCCGGCGCCGCCGAGCTCCTGCGAGGCGCGCCGCGCGGCCGTCTCCGCGGCGGCGCGCTGCGCGCCCAGGTTGACGAGCGCGCTCACCACGTCAGCTTCGTCCTGCGACAGGATCACCGCCGGCGCGCCCGCCGCGCCGGCGGCGCGGCGCGGACTTTCGTCGATTTTGTCGCGCAGCTCAAGCACGATCCGCTCGGCGGTCTTGCGACCGATGCCTGGAACGCGCGTCAGCTTCGCAATGTCGGCGGCGCGGATCACTTCGGCAAGCTGGGGCGCGGCGATCCCGCTCAGCACCGTCAGCGCAAGCTTCGGCCCGACACCGCTCACGCTGATCAGCTTCTCAAACAGCGCCTTCTCCTCCACGGTGAGGAATCCAAACAACTGGATGGCGTCCTCGCGCACGACGGTGTGAATCCGCAGCCGCACTTCTTCGCCCGGCGAGGGCAAGGCCGTGAAGGTGGAGATCGGGATGGCGACGTCGTAGCCGACGCCTTGCGCCTCGACAATCGCCTGGTTGGGGTGCTTTTCAAGCAGAATGCCGCGCAGGTGGGCGATCATGGTGAATTCCATTTTCGCAGGCCCGCGCGGCGGCGGGCGATATGCTGGGAAGAAATGGCGCGGCGACTGTTCTATGTGGATGAAATCCGGGCTGGCCGGGCGTGGGTGCGCGGCGAGACCGCCGAGCACCTGCGGCGCGTGCTGCGCGCCGAGCCAGGCCAGGAGTATGAGCTTTCCGACGGCGAGGCGGTGTGGCTGGGCCGCATTGGCCGTTGCCGGCGGGACGAAGTGGAATTCGAACTGCTCTCCCCGGCCCGGCAGGTGCGGGCGCCGGCGGACGTGCATTTGCTGGCCGCGCTGGTGAAGTTCGATCGCTTCGAGTGGATGCTCGAAAAGGCGACCGAACTCGGAGTGGCGAGGATCACGCCCGTGGCGAGCCTGCGCTCGGAGAAGGGCCTCGAGGCAGCGGCGCGCAAGCGGCGCGAGCGCTGGCTGAAGATTGTGCGCGAGGCGGGGCAGCAGTCGCGTCGTCTGCGGCCTCCGGTGCTTGAGGAGGTACTGGAGCTGAAGGCGGCGTTGCAGTCCGAAGCGGATCTGCGGCTGTGGCTGGAAGAAGAGCCGGGCGCGCGGCCGATCCTGAACGTGCTGACAACCGCTCCCGGCCGCGTGGCGGTTCTTTGCGGGCCGGAGGGCGGATGGGAGGAGCGGGAGCGGAGCGCCGCGGCGGTGGCGGGCTGGGCAGCGGTTTCGCTGGGGCCGATGATCCTGCGGGCGGAGACGGCGGCGCTGGCGGCGGTGGCGGTGGTGATGGCGGCGAAGGAGAGGGAGCGGTAGAAGCGGAGCGGAGAAGAGATCAGAAAAGGCAAAGGCTCCAGCCGTTGGCTGGAGCCTTTGTCATAATCGGGCAACGTCCTACTTTCCCACCCACTTGCGCGGGCAGTATCATCGGAGCTGAGGGGCTTAACTTCCGTGTTCGGGATGGGAACGGGTGTGTCCCCCTCGCTATGGTCACCCAAAGCCTGGAGAGCTTGTGGATGGCTGAATATTGACGGGCAAACCGTGGAAGCCGCAGAGCGGATTCTGTGTGCAGTGTAAATCTTATGGTCAAGCCGAACGGGCTATTAGTACCGGTAAGCTCAACGCATTGCTGCGCTTACACATCCGGCCTATCAACCTGGTAGTCTTCCAGGGCCCTTCTTACCTTACGGTTGGGAGATCTCATCTTGGGGAGGGTTTCGCGCTTATATGCGTTCAGCGCTTATCCCGACCGAAGTTCGCTACCCAGCTGTGCCCCTGGCGGGACAACTGGAACACAAGAGCTTCGTCCACCCCGGTCCTCTCGTACTAAGGGCAGACCCCCTCAAATCTCCTACGCCCACCGCAGATAGGGACCGAACTGTCTCGCGACGTTCTGAACCCAGCTCACGTACCGCTTTAATGGGCGAACAGCCTAACCCTTGGGAGCTTCTTCACCCCCAGGATGCGATGAGCCGACATCGAGGTGCCAAACCGGAGCGTCGATGTGGACTCTTGGCTCCGATCAGCCTGTTATCCCCGGCGTACCTTTTATCCGTTGAGCGATGGCCCTTCCATACAGAACCACCGGATCACTATGCCCTGCTTTCGCACCTGCTTGACTTGTAGGTCTCGCAGTCAGCCTGGTTTATGCCATTGCACTCGACGGAGGATTTCCAAACCTCCTGAACCAAGCTTTGGGCGCCTCCGTTACCGTTTAGGAGGCGACCGCCCCAGTCAAACTACCCGCCTACCAATGTCCCTGCCCCGGATGACGGGGCGAGGTTAGAATCACAGAACGATCAGGGTGGTATCTCACCGTCGGCTCCACCGAGCCCGAGAGCCCGGCTTCAAAGCCTCCCACCTATCCTGCGCAGACCGCCCCATAATTCATTGATAGGGTGCAGTAAAGGTGCACGGGGTCTTTCCGTCTAGCGGCGGGCACCCGGCGTCTTCACCGGGACCACAAGTTCGCCGGGCGGGTTGTTACGACAGTCGCAGGATCGTTACGCCATTCGTGCAGGTCGGAACTTACCCGACAAGGAATTTCGCTACCTTAGGACCGTTATAGTTACGGCCGCCGTTCACCGGGGCTTCAGTTCGGAGCTTCGCCTTGCGGCTAACCCCTCCCTTTAACCTTCCGGCACCGGGCAGGCGTCAGCCCCTATACGTCGTTTTTATGACTTTGCAGAGACCTGTGTTTTTGTTAAACAGTCGCCCTGCGCTATTCTCTGCGGCCCGCCGTGAAGCGGGCACCCCTTCTCCCGAAGTTACGGGGTCAATTTGCCTAGTTCCTGAACAACCCATCACCCGAGCGCCTTAGAATATTCATCTCGACCACCTGTGTCGGTTTGTGGTACGGACTCCTTCGGCCCTTAGCGGCTTTTCCTGGCAGACGAGCCGGCGGATTTGCCTCTCCGGCCCTCCTCGCCCCCACGGGTGGAAACCATTGCCACCCGCGAGCTTGAGGCTGCGTCCCCGCATCGGTATCTCCTACGGAGGTCACGGAATATTAACCGTGTGTCCATCGGCTACGCCTTTCGGCCTCGCCTTAGGCTCCGACTAACCCTGAGCGGATTAACCTTGCTCAGGAAACCTTAGTCTTACGGCGACCAGGGTTCTCACCTGGTTTATCGCTACTTATGCTGGCAGAGTCACTTCCCTTCGCTCCAGCAGTGCTCTCGCTCTGCCTTCACTGCTGAAGGGAACGCTCTCCTACCGCCACCATTGCTGGTGACCCGCAGCTTCGGTACCACG
>JBMFOK010000030.1:0-23413 GCA_049969655.1 Bryobacteraceae bacterium | reverse complement strand
AAAAGGATCAGAAAAGGCCGCAAAAGTCACCGTTTATTATACGGAAGAAAGCGGGAAGAAGATCGTGCATTTCTTCAAAAAGGCGATTTAAGTCGGCGTCATCGGCCCTGACGATTTCAACCGACGAAGGAAGCCTCGCCGCGCCGCCTCCGGGCGGCGCGACTTTTATGCCGGCACGACTCGTCCCGATCCCTGCCCTGCTGTCGTCGCCAGAGACAGCCGCCGGCGCAGCGGCCTCAGGCGGCGCCAGCGAGCCCCCGTGACCCGCCAGGACGGCAGCAGGGATGCAAACTGTCACGGGCCGCAGGTCGCGCAGGGGGCGCACTGTGGCCGCTCCTTCTCGCAGCGTTCATGCTGCTTCAATCGCGGCCCTGAAGCCGGAAAGAGCCTGAGTTTCGAGCGGGCGGCCACGGCGGGCTATGTTCCGATGCTGGTGCCCGTATCGCGACAGGACAGCGACGGGCACTCCGTGCCGGAGAGGCGGCTTGGCGACCGGCGTGTCCTGACGGATCTGGCCGAACAGGACCACAGCGGCGAGTTCGCCCAGCGGGGCTCCACCAAAAACTCGATCCTGTTGCTGCACGCCAGGCCGCCGGCTGCGTTTGATGAGGCGACTGCGCTGCTCGCTTGAACACCAACGGGGAACAATGCATTGGACCTCCGGGGATAGAGCCGGATCAGACTACGGGGGAAGAATGGCCAACTGGCGGCGTGAGATTACTGTGCGCGTCGTAAGCGTCTCCCCGGCGCCGAAAGAGAGGCCAAAGTCGGAGCTCGTGACCCGTCCCAGCCGTGTTGGAGGCGTGTCAAGAGAAGCGGAACGACGCTCGGGCCGCCCGGGAGCCAGCTGAATGGCAGAGTGGATCAAGATTTGGATTTGAGGTTATGAAACGGGCTCAACACGATTGCCTTGAGTGAGTATGACCCGCGGTATGACCCGATGGAATTTTGCCGCGCTCCTATTTCCCAGCAAGTGATTACAAAATAAATTATGGAGCCGGCGACAGGAATCGAACCTGCGACCCCCTGATTACAAGTCAGGCGCTCTACCAGCTGAGCTACGCCGGCCTTCTACCCACAGAGTACCAAACCGCCCGGCAAATGCGGTCACCCGCGCGGGCCTTCGCGCATCTACTCCGGCAGAGGGGATTTCCGTGCCAGCCAACTCCGACCTCCTGCCCTGGCCGCTGATGCTGGCCATCATGGGCCTCGGCATCGTGCTCGTGCTCATCGCCTGCATGCCCACCGCATGGGTGGATCGCCTGTTGCGCTTCCTGCACGAACGCTTCGGCGAGCCGTCCCGATAGCACCGCCTCTCTGCTATCGTGATGGGCGGTGGCGGCGCTTCCGCCGCGCCGCCCGGAGGCCGCCCATGCATCCGCAGCCCACACGCCGGTCCCTCGCCGCCCTGCCCTTCTTCCCCCTCATCCGTGCAGGCCAGCCTCCCCGCCCCAACATCCTCTGGATCACCGCCGAAGATATCGGCCCGCACCTCGGCGCCTGCGGCGATCCCTACGCCGTGACGCCACACCTCGACCGTCTCGCCGCGCGCGGCGCCGTCTACAGGAACGCGTGGTCCAATGCGCCCGTCTGCGCTCCGGCGCGCACCGCCATCATCAGCGGCATGGATCCCTGCGCCCTCGGCGCCCACCACATGCGCTCGATGGTGCCCATGCCCTCCGGCGTCCGCATGTTCCCCTCGTATCTGCGCGACGCCGGCTACTACTGCACAAACAACGTCAAGGAGGACTACAACCTCATCAAGCCGCCGGGCACGTGGGATGAATCCTCCAACAGGGCGCATTATCGCCACCGCGCCAAAGGGCAGCCCTTTTTCGCCGTTTTCAATCTCACCATCACCCACGAAAGCCAGATCCGCCGCCGGCCGCACACCCTCGTCCATGACCCCGCCCGCGCGCCCGTCCCCGCCTATCACCCGGACACGCCGGAAGTCCGCCACGACTGGGCGCAGTACTACGACAACATCACCGCCATGGACGCCCAGGCCGGCGCGCTGCTCGCGGAACTCGAAAACGACGGGCTGCTGGACGACACCATCATTTTCTTCTACGGCGACCACGGCCCGGGCATGCCCCGCAGCAAAAGATGGCCCTATAATTCCGGCCTCAATGTCGGAATTGTCGTCTCCATTCCGCCCAAATTCCGCCACCTTTCCGCGCCCGGCTACGTCGAAGGCGGACGCTCCGGACGGCTGGTCTCGTTCATCGACCTCGCGCCCACCGTGCTCAGTCTCGCCGGCCTCCGCCCGCCGGAACATTTCCACGGCAAACCGTTTCTGGGCCCCTGGGCTGCCCCGCCGCACCGCTATCTGTTCGGCTTCCGCGGCCGCATGGACGAACGGCTCGACTGTGTCCGCTCGGTGCGCGACGCCCGTTACGTCTACATCCGCAACTACATGCCTCACCTCATCTACGGCCAGTACCTCGCCTACATGTGGGAGACGCCCACCACAGAGGTCTGGGAACGCCTGTACCGGGAAGGCCGGCTCAATGACGTCCAGCGCCGCTTCTGGGAACCCAAGCCGCCCGAGGAGCTCTACGACCTGCACAGCGACCCCGACGAAGTCCGAAACCTCGCCTCCTCGTCCGCCCATCGGCGCATCCTCGAACGCCTGCGCGCCGAGCACCGCCGCCACGAACTGGCCATTCGCGACGTCGGCCTGCTGGCCGAAAGCGAGATGCACGCCCGCGCCGCCGGCGAGTCGCCCTTCGACATGGCGAAAGACCCAAAGCGGTTCGACGCGGCGCGGATCTTCGAAGCGGCGCAACTGGCCTCGGCCCTCGATCCCCGCGCCGCGCCGCAACTGGCCAGGATGCTCGGCGACCGCGACAGCGGCGTCCGCTACTGGGGCGCACTGGGTCTGCTGATGCGCGGCCCGAAGGCCGCCGCCGCGCACCGCGACGCCCTCGCCAGAGCGTTGACGGACCACTCCCCAGCCGTCCGCATCGCGGCCGCGGAAGCGCTCGGCCGTTACGGCAGCAATGACGATCTCCGCGCCGCGATGGCCGCCCTGGTGCCGCTCTGCCACCCGGGTAACCACGGCGCCTATGCTGCTCTCGAAGCTCTCAATGCCGTGGACGCACTCGGCCTCCGCGCCCGGCCGTGGCTCGCCGAAATCCTCGCCATGCCGGACGAAGACCCGAAGGCGCCCGAACGGGTCCGCTCCGAATATATCCGCAGAATGCGCGAACGGCTCCAGCGCGCCTCCTCCTGAGTCGCGCTGCCATACGCCCGGTCCCGCCTGTCAGGACTCCGGCAGCCGGCGCGCCGCCCAGAGGATCGCGTTACGCACCAGCCGCTGATAGCCCGGATACAGCAGGGTCCCGGCCTCGTGCCCAAACTGGATATACACGCTGCGCGCCTTCGCGTGCGGCCCCAGATAGACCACCGGCCGGTCGTTGTCCGGGTGCGCCGTCTCCATCAACACCCGGATCCGCGGTGAATGCCACATGCCGCTGTAAGCTTCGTCCCTGACCGGCAGCGGGGGCACGCCGCGCAGCACCGGATGGCGTTCCGCCCCCGGAGCCGCCGTGGCCACCATCTCCACCCCGTCCTTCCAGAGGGACTTCTTCCGCTCGGGCGTATCCGCGGTGAAAAACTTGCCGCCAATGACCTCCTCGTACCACCAGGGCCACGACGTGTAGTTCACAATCGCATGGTGAATCGAAACAATTCCCCCGCCATTTTCGACAAATTCCCGCAGATTCTGCTTCTCTTTTTCGCCAATTGTTTCTGCCATATCGTGGAAAACAATCACGTCAAAGCGGCCTGAAAGCCTCGCTCCGAAAGCCTCCGTCTGCGAGCCCGCATGGGTCCACTCGATGCGCGGGTCCTCAAACAGCCGGAAGAAGGCCGAAGGATACGTGTGTCCCCCGGTCGCCACCAGCACCCGCGCCCGCTCCGGCCTGGCCGCCGGCGCAGCGGCCGCCTCGCCCGTCGCCGCCCATTCCAGCATCCGTTCGAGCAGTGCCAGGAATCCCGGCTGCGCCATCGCCGAAAGATCGTGGCCCAGCGGCGTGTGGGCGATGCGCCCCTTGCCAAAGGCGCCCGTCCAGGCCATCGGCTCTTCCCGGCCCGTGCCCTGCATTGCCGGGTCGCTCCAGGCCCGGGCGATCACCTGCACTCCCGGCTCGAGATCCAACCGGTGGTAGAGTTCGTCATTGGCGAGAAATGTCTCCGGCATTCCCCTGGCAACCGGGTGCCCGCGGTCCACGAATTTCACCGGAAAAACGTGCCGCAGCGAGTGCCCGATGTTTTCCACCTTCCACGCCGCGCCAATCAGCCGCCGGTAGGCGGGCCACGCGTCGGCGCTCTGCTCCCAGCGCATGTCCGGGCGGCGCGTCTGCCCCAGCGCCGCGCCGTAGGTGACCCCGTGGAAGGAGACAAATCCCTTGCCCGAAGCCACGAAGTCCTCCACCGCCTGCTCGGCCTCGCGCGGCAGCCGCGGACCGTTGTAATGCCACAGCAGCACGTCGTAGCCGGCCAGCGCCGCCCGGTTCAGCGCGCGCGGCTCTTCCAGCACCCGGACCTCGAACCGGCCGTTCTGTTCCAGGTGCGCGCGCAGAAACGGCGCCGATTCGCGCCAGTCGTGGTACGGCAGGTCGGTCTGCCCGGTGACGATCAGCACACGGATCAGGACGTTTGCAACAAGCATGGCAGTTGCCTCACCCAGGCAAGGCTCTCTTCGATCACCGGGCCGCCGGCGCCCTCGCACTCCAGGCTCAGCACGCCTTCATAGCCGCTTTCGACAAGCATCCGCACGCACTGGCGGATGTTGTCCGCGTTCACGCCCTGGCCTATGGCGCAGTGGCTGACGGCGATGCCCGTCAGCTCGCCGCGCGCCGCCGCCGCCAGCGCGGGGCTCACGTCCTTGATGTGGACATGGCCCACGCGCGGCAGAAAGCGCGCCAGAAAGGCCACCGGATCCTGCCCCGCGATGAACGTGTTGCCGGTGTCCATGTTCATCCGCAGGCAGGGCGAATCGCAGAAGGCGAGCATCTCTTCCATATACTCCGGCTTCGTCGTGAACCAGCCGTGCGGCTCGATGTTGACAACGATGCCATAGGCTTCCGCCACCGGCACGATCTGCCGGTAAATGCGCCGCATGTGCTCCAGCGCTTCCCGTTCCGTCATGCCGGCGGGCCGATGGCGGTCGTCGGTCGTGTCGACGCACGGGCAGCCGGCAAGCTTCGCCCAGCGGATCGTGTGCAGAACGTATTCCACGCCCAGCGTCGCGCCCTCCGGCCGTGAGAGCGGAAATGCGGCATCAATCTGCGAAAATTCAACGCCGTATTTCTCCATCTTGCGGCGCAGCAGCAGCGGGTCTTCCCACAGCGCCACATGCGGCTGGTAGCCCAGCCCGTGAATCCAGCTCACGCCGTCAATGGCCCCGCACTCAATCCGGCGCACCCCGTTGCGCTGCGCCCAGCGCAGGCAGTCCTCGAAGCTCCAGTAACTCGAATTGAAAGCGTCCGTGTGGAAGCCGATCTCGGGCATGGCCACCCCGTCCTGCTCGGCCGCGCCGCACACTCGAACCGCGCCCGGCTCAGCCGAAGGCCTCGCGCAGCATCCGGTAGCTCTTTTCCACCGCCGTGCGCGCCTCTTCCCTTCCCTCCATCTCCAGGCTCACCCAGCCGGCGAAGCCCGCTTCGCGCAGGATGCCGGCAATGCGCCGGTAGTCCAGCTCCAGCGTGTACCACTCGCCGCCGCCGTAGTAGGTCTTGGCCTGCACGATGCTGGCGTGCGGCGCCAGCTTCCGGATGCCCTCATACGGGTCGCCCGGATAATTGCCGGTATCCAGATTGATGCCGAGCCACGGAGAATTCACCATCCGGTGGATCCGCAGCAGCGTGTCGACGTCCGTGGTCAGGCCCCAGTGATTTTCAAGCGCCAGCATCACGCCCAGGCGCTCGCACACGGGGATCAGCCTCTCGATCGCCCCAACGCACCATCCAATGGCGTCCTCCTCCGTATAGCCGGGCAGCGGCGGCTCCTTGCCCTTCACCTTCATCAGCTCGTCGAAAGACGGAATGGTCTTCCATCGCCCGCTGTTGAGCCGCACGCACGGAATGCCCATCCGCGCCGCCAGCTCAAGGCACCGCCGCGTGTGCTCGATCTGCCGGCGCCGCTCGTCGGCGGCTGGAAAAACAAAATCCTGGTGAATCGACAGCATCGGGAGACTCAGCCCGTGCAGAAAGGCGCGGCGCCGGAGGGCATTCACGTAAGAGGGTGACTCGTCGCGCATCTGCCGGTGCAGAATCTCCACGCCCTCAAAGCCGACCTCCGCCGCGTGGTCAATGACCTTCTCAATCGGGTACCGCTCGCCGCGAAAATGCCAGTAGGAATACGTCGAGACCGCCAGCCGGATCCGCCGCGCGGCCCCCGGCTGCGCGCCTGCGGCCGGCGCGCCCGCGGCCGCGGCCGCCGGCGCAGCCTGAAGAAGACGGCGTCGTGACAGTGTCATGGCACTCCCATCATATGCCTCAGACCAGCCGCAGGATACAGCCCGTGTCGGTGGCTGCCCAGAGCTCGTCCGGCCCGGCCGCTGCCACCATCGCCCGCCCGCCCTCGGCCCGGTAATCCACCTTCATCTCGGTCCAATGCTCCAGATCGGCCGAGTGGAACATCCGCAGCCGCCCCGGGATGGGCACGCCGCGCAGGCTCCCGGGCGGCTGCACCGCCGCCAGCACCACCGATCCGTCCGCCAGCACCGCGCCGTCGTGGACCTGAATCTCCCGCCGCCGGAAAACCGGGCGGCTCCCGCCGGTGCGGAAATCCAGCAGATAAACCTCCCCGGGAAACTCGAAATTCTCGCCGTAATGGGAAATCGCAATTCCCTGATTTCCGTTCGTCCGGACGCGCACCACCCGGCCGAACGCGGACGTGAGGCTGAATTTCCAGCTCTCGCCCCCGTCATGCGTTTCCCCGGCAATCGTCGTCGTCGGCTGGAGACGGCGCCCGCGGCTCCCTTCCGGCGCCATCCAGTCCGGCCACGGGCCGGCATCGCGCCGCGGCGCCGAAAATCCAGTCACCAGCCCGCGCCGCGCATCGAGAAACACCATCCATGTCCACGCCGTGTTTTCGTCCTTCAACTCGATCTCGGAGGACTCCGGCACCGCCGCCCACGTCAGGCCGCCGTCCATCGTGCGGTGAAAGATCCGGCCCGCGCCAAAGGCCCAGCCACGTCTTTCATCCACGAAATAAACGCGAAATACGGGCCGCTTTTTCGCCTCGCGTGGAAGATTTCTCTTCGTCCATTCCAGCCCGCCTTCGGCAGAATACCAGAGCGATTTCTCGCCTGCCAGCCACAGGCGCGAATCGTCCAGCGCGAACAGCGACACCGGCTCGTCCTTCAGCGGCGCTTCCGTCCATGCACCGCCTCCATTCCGCGTCACCAGCGCCACATTCTGGCCGCGGAATTCTCCTTCGATCCGCAGCACCGCCACGGCGCGGCCCGGCGCGGGCGCGCAGAAATCCACGAGCCGCCCTTCACGCTCCACCTCGTCGAACATCCACTGAATGCGCCATCGGCGGCCCGCCTGCGCGCCCGTCTCCCCTCCGGGCCCGGGGATCGGGCCTGCGGGAATTTCCGCCAGCCGCCGGAAACCGCCCGTCTGGCCCGCCGCGGCGTGCGCCCCGGCAGCCCACAGAAGAAATTCCCGCCGCCGCATCGTCAGGAACCGCCCTGCTGGGACACCGCCTCGTCGGCCCGCACGGCGTGTCCCTGCGTGAGCACCAGCTCCACATGGTTGGCCTGCTCGATCATCTGCGGCGTCATCCGGGCGACGATCAACAGGCAGCCCACCTGCTCCCCCACCGTCGTCAGCAGCTCCATCTCCGCGCCCGTGTGCCGGTGCGGCGCGCGATGCTGTACGTTGATCACACCCACCACCCGGTTGCGCGCGATCACCGGCGCTGAAAGAAACGCTTCATAGGAATCTTCCGGCAGGTCGCTGAAGCTCTTGAAACGCGGATCCCGGTACGCCTCCGCACTGATCGCCAGCAGCTTCCGCTCCCGCGCCACCCAGCCGGTCAACCCCTCGCCAATGTGCATCCGCACGCGCCCGATGTGGGCCGGGTGCGGCCGCGAGCTGGCGCAAAGAACCAGGTCTTCGCCGTCGATCAGGTAGATGAAGCAGGCGTCGCATGCGGTGAACTCCTGCACCAGCCGGACGATGGCATGCAGCGTTTCGGCCAGGCTCTGCTCGCGCACCATCAGCCGGCTGATGCGCTGATACACCGCAAGCTGGTGTTCCAGCCGCTCGAGCCGCTCTTCCAGGTCCCGGAGTCGCGTCACACTGCCATTATCCCTCCCGTTGCCGCCCGCCTGCCCCGCTTTGTTTGCATTGGCGCGCCCGCGGCCACTACCATAAAGAGCAAACCGGCTGCGCCCTGGGCGGTCAAGGACCGCATCCGGACGACAGGAGACACAACCCATCATGTGGTACCGAAGCAAACGCGACGAAGAACCGCCGGCAAGGACGGCCGGCGCCCCTCCCCAAACCGAACAGAAAGAGGCCATCCCCATGTCCACGCACCCCGTCCGCCCCGCCGATTACGGCACCGTCCGCTCCGGCGCCCTCATCGGCAAAAGCCTGGTGATCAACGGCGAAATCCACGGCGCCGAAGACCTGGTCATTGACGGCAAACTCGAAGGCAACGTCGATCTGCCCGACCACCGCCTCACCATCGGCCCCTCCGGCGTGCTCCACGGCAAGATCCGCGCCCGCGAGATCGTCGTCTACGGCGCCGTGCAGGGCAACCTCGATGCGGCCGAGCGGGTCGAAATCAAAAAGGGCGCCAGGGTGATCGGCGATCTCAAGGCCCAGCGGCCCGTCATCGAGGACGAGGCCTACTTCAAGGGCAACGTCGAGACCGTGCGCGCCGAAGCGCCCAAGGCCGCGCCCGCGCCTCCGGCTGCCCAGTCCGCCGCGGCGGCCGCTTCAACGCCACAGCCCTCTGCACCGGCCGCTGCGCCCCAGTCGTCCTCCTCGCCGCAGGCCCCCGCGCCACGCCAGGAGAACCGCAAGGGATGAAGACGGAGCCGCTGCCCAGGTCCGCCTCCGGCCCGGCGGGCGGCGGCCCCGCGCCGGGCAGGCGCTCGTATGCCTTCGAGCAGGTAAGCGAGTTCCTGTCCGGCTTCACCGGCGGCCAGGTCGTCGATCTCGGCGGCGCCTTCCAGAGCACCATCGACTACGTCACCGGCCTCGGCCATCGCCTCTACGCTGAGGACGTGCTCGACTCGCTCGCCCCGCTGCCCGCCGGCGCCGCGCTGCCCCAGGACTGTCTCGACTTCCCACCCGCCTCCGTCGACGTCATGCTGTGCTGGGACAGGTTGCAGTTCCTTCCCGAAGACCTCTCCTTCCCTCTCCTCGAGCGAATCCACCGCATCATGGCCCCCTCCGGCCTGCTGCTGGCCCTCTTCCACCCCGAACAGTCCTCTTCCGCCCCGCCGCTGGCCTGCCGCGTGGCCGACCCTCGCCACCTCCTCATCGCCGCCCGCGGCGCCCCCCGGCCCCTCCGCCCTTTCAGCACGCGGATGATCGAGAGGTTCTTCCAGAGGTTCGAGTCCCTCAGGTTTTACCTCACCCGGGAAAACTTGCAGGAAGTCATCGTCCGGCGATAAATGGAAAACACGGCTGCCCCCGACCGGCCCGCCCGCACCGCCAGCGTGCTGGCCTCGCTGCTGCTGATCACCGCGATTCTCTATTTTGGGCGCGTCTTCTTCATCACCTTCGTCATCGCCGTCCTGCTCGCCTTCCTGCTTGAGCCGGTCGTCAACGGACTGATGCGGCTGCGCGCTCCCCGCGGCCTGGCCAGTTTCCTCGCCTGCGCGCTGATGCTCGCCGTCATCTATCTGCTCGGTCTCGGACTCTGGCTTCAGGTCCAGGGCCTGTGGGAGGACCTGCCCAACTACAGCCGCCGCATCGCCGAACTGGTCGACGCCGCCGTCCAGCAGATCGAGCAGGTCGAAAAGACGGCCCGCGAAATCATCGTCCCGAAGCGGCTCCGCGAGCCTCCGCCGCCGGTGCAGCAGCCTCCCGGGCAGACCAGATCGCGCCGCAAGACCCCCGCGCCCGCCGCGCCGCCCGCTCCCCAGGTCCAGGAGGTGCGCATCCAGCGCGAAGAAGGCCAGCTCGTCAACGCCATCTACCAGCGGCTGGCCGCTTACACCGACGCCGCGCTCATGGCGTCCTTCGTCCCGTTCCTCGTCTACTTCATGCTGAGCTGGCGCGACCACATCCTCCGCGCCGTCCTCAACGCCCTGCCGGGCGAACGCGAACGCCAGAGCATGCTCCAGGCCTGGAACGGCATTGCCCATGTGGCCCGCGCCTACCTGGTCGGCAACTTCATCCTCGGCGTGCTGCTCTCGGTGGCCAGCGCCAGCTTCTTCTGGTTCGTCAAGCTCCCCTACTGGCAGGTGGTCGGCCCGCTGAGCGGTTTCCTCAGCCTCGTGCCCTATCTTGGCCTGCCGCTGGCGCTGATCCCCCCGCTCATTGCCGCCCTGCCCATCTACAACACCCTCCCCGCCTACCTGGTCATCGGCGCCACCACCGCCGTCTTCCACCTGATCGCGCTCAATCTGCTCTACCCCAAGCTCGTCGGGGCGCGCGTCCACCTCAATCCGCTGGTCGTCACCATCGCGCTCATGCTTTGGTACCTGCTGTGGGGCGCCGCCGGCCTTTTCCTCGCCATTCCCATCACCGCCGGTCTCAAGGCCGCCTGCGACAGCATCCCCTCGCTGCGGCCTTACGGCCAGATCCTCGGCAACTGAAGCGGCCCCGCCGCACGCCCGCCTCTTCCGCCTGCTACGCTGGGAGGAAACGGACGGAAGGACTCCGTTCGTTGCCCGATCCCATCCAATCCGAATCATCCCCGGTGTCAATCGTCATGGAAGCAGTGTGTCCTGTGCAGATCCACGCGGCCGCCGATCCCGAACGCGAAAGGGACCTCGTCCGCTACATCAACCTCAAGCTCATCGCCCTCGGCCAGCCCCCGGCCGATGAGGACCTCTCCGAGCCCTTCGTCGAGCTGGCCCGGCCGCTGCTCGAAAACTACCACGTCCGCGACCAGATGCTCGAGGGCCTCTACTGTCCGGCCGACCAGCGCATTCACGAGTTCCTCGACTCCTTTCTGGCCGACGTCCGCCCCCACGGCGCCCCGCGCCTGCCCTCCCACACCTTCGTGCTCGACCGCCCCGGCCTGGCCCGCGTGATGAGCCTGCCGCGCTCGAGCGACCACTTCTCCGCGCCCTATCTCGACTCCTACCGCGTCGCTCAGGGCGTGCTCCACAATCCGCGCAGCGACCGGCGCACCACCCACGGCATCTTTCACATCGCCGAAGGCGGCCTGCCCGTGCCCGCCGACAAGATCGCCGTCCCCAAACAGGCCGCCGCCGCACTGCTCGAGCGCGCCCTCCGCCCGCCCCATGACGTGCTCCGCCTCCCCTTCACTGCCGGCCAGAAACGCGAGGCCCACCTCTGGGTGTCCCTGCTGCTGCGTCCCGTCGTGGTTCCTGCTGCCCCCGGCATCGAGCAGCAGTCGATGGAGATCCGCTTCTTCGCCCCCGGCAGCCTCGTCAGCAACCTCGACTTCGTCGAAGGCATCTTCGGCAACGCCGGTGATCCCTTCCTCCCCGAAAACGACGCCGCCCTTGACCCGCTCCACTGGACCGGCCACACCGGCTGCATCATCCTGGCCCCGCATCTGGTGGGCGTCCCAAAAAAGGAGCTCGGTCTGCCCCACTTCGACCAGGCCACCGAACGCCAGCGCCGCGACGGCATGTGCTGGCGCGACCCCGCCGAACCCTACAACAACGGCGGCGCCTTCAAGCTCGCCTGCCGCGACCGCCGCGGCGTCATGGTCACCATCATCGCCGACAGCTACTACGGCTACTGCAAGAAGGAAGTCAAAACCCAGATCAGCTTCTCGGCCAACCTCACCGGCCTGGCCGAAGAAGAGCACGCCGGCGGCGCCCTGCTGTTTCCCGCCTACATCCTTGGCCAGAACTTCATCGCCGATCGCACCGTGCCCCTGAAACGCGCCGTCTTCGAGGACGCCATGCGCCTGCTCGGCCCGCGCGTCGACGTCCGCCCCGAACGCTACGCCGTCGACCGGAAATACCCGTCCATTTTTTACGTACCGGAAGACTCCATTTTCGACGTCCGCGCCGGAGAAATCCGCTGGCGCCATGAAGGCGCCGAGCAGAAAATCCGCCTCCGCGCCGGCTGCGTCTACGTCCTTCCCTCCGGCTACCGCCTCCGCCTCGAAAAACAGTTGAGCGGCTCCATGTGGCGCCTGGTGGGCACGCGCGCCGACGGCACCCTCATCCACAAGCCCTGTACCGTCTCCGGCGCCGGCAAGAGCGAAATCTCGAAATCCATCAGCGGAATGCTCCTCCGCGGACCCGTATTCGTCCGCGATTATCACGCCGACATGGACGAAGTGGAAAAAATCCTTGCCATGGATTTCTCCGGCATTTACCGCACCCCGCAGCCTCCCGCCCGCGCCCGCCGGCCCATTCTCAGCCTCGAACGCAGCCTCGGCTCCGTCATCAAGCTGCTGACCCCCTCCTCCGACTACACCGACGAATACAACGCCTGGCTCCGCTCCCTGCCCCAGACCGTCCGCCAGCTCGTCTTCACCGTCAAACGCTACTACCGCCCCGAATGGGGCGATCGCTGGCGCGAGCACTTCACCGTCGACATGGTCAACGGCCAGCTCGGCCACGAGCTGAAATTCGACGACCAGAAACTGGTCGCCAACTACCTCCGCGTCGGCTACGACCGTGACGGCTCCTGGCGCATCTTCAAACTCCGGCCGGACTTCTACCCCGCCGACCGCATCCAGATCGAAGACGACATCACCGCCAGCCTCACCTTGCCGCGCCAGGCCTTCCGCGGCCTCGACCCGCGCGAGCTCCACCCCTCGCTCAAGCTCGTCCACAACTGCGAGCAGCTCCTCTTCCAGCGTCCCGACGACGCCATTGTGCCCGGCGCCGATCCCCAGGCCGAGGCCGACATCGCCGCCGACGGCGTCTTCCTTTCCAATTTCGAGCCCCTCACCCGCCAGCAGGTGGAGGCCATCGTCGACCACGTCGTCCACTTCGACCGCTTCACCGAACCGATGAAGCAGCGCCTGCTCGCCTTCCTCCGCTCGAACCGCCCGCGCTACGCCGTCTGCTCCGCCAACCCGCGCATCGTCGATGGCCAGCCGACGAAAAACCCGCGCTACCAGCAGCCCAGGCCCGATCTGGCCAACCCCCGCGAATCATATCTGGCCGAAGTCTGCGCCCGCCTCGACCGCGGCCTCGATGCCGGTATGCCGGTCGATTTCCCCGTCAATTCCGTCCTGCCCGGTCGCCGCGCCAATCCGCCACAGCCGGAAATTGGACTCCCGCCTCTGGCCGTTTACGGGCCCATTCACTATCAGGAATTGCCGGAACTTTTCATGGATTTCATCAGCAGCCTCACCGGCCGTTCCCCCTCCACCACCGGCTTTGGCAGCGAAGGCGCGCTCACCAAGGGTCCGTTCAACGCGCTGCCGCCCGTCGTCGACGTCAACAACGCCCTCGTCTCGGCCATCCTCACGGGCTACGAGGGCTACACCACCGTCGCCGGCTACGTCGGCCCCCGCTACCGCGTGGATCATGACCTCAGCATGCTCATTCCCGAGCTCTGGTGCCGCATCAAGGTCGTCGAACGCGATCCGCGTTTCCTCATCGAAAACGGCTATCTCGAAAAGGTGGAAGACTTCGAATTTCAGGGAAGAAAAGTCCTCGCCAGCCGCCTGGGATACCGGATTACCCGGCAATTCGCCGAGCATTTTCTCGGCCGGATTTTCGAAAATCCCGACGCCGTTTTCCCTGACGAGTGGCTCCGGCCCGAACTCCAGGGCCTGGAATGGTTCGTCCAGGGCATCGAGGCCATCGTCGAAAGCCAGCGCCGCGTCGCCCTGCTCTACTTCGAGGACGGCAGCGTCGAATGGGCCTGCCCGCCGGTGCGCGCCCTGCTTCACATCATGGCCTTCGGCCACTACCAGGGCCGTACGGCCGATGACCCCGCCATCCGCGCCATGTTCACCCGGGAGTCGCTGCTCGAAAGCGACTGGTACCAGCAACGGCTGCGCGCCTTCCAGTCCAGCCAGGCTTCGCTGTGGGAGCGCCACCTGCGCTCGCTTCAGGCGGCCGCCTCACAGCCGGATCCCGGCGGCCTCTATGCCGGACTGGGTCTGCCGTCCCGCATCGCCGCCGCCCGCGCCCGGCTCGACTGGATCCGCTCGCCCGAATACCTCCGCAGTCTGAACGGAACCATCGGGCTCGACCCGGCCTGCCTCGCCGCCTGCGGCTGACGCCGCTGATAGGATGTTCGGCATGATCCGAACCCTCGTTGTCTCTCTCGCCGCACTGCTCGTGGCCGCGGCCGCGTTCCTCTCCGGGCAGGCCCCGGCGGCGGACCCCCTCATCGAAGGCTTCCGTCTCGTCGAAGTGGCCAGCGTCGCCGATGCGATGGAACAGCTCTATGGCCAGCGCGCCTACATGTCGCACCGCATGCGTCCGCTGTTTCCCTGCAAGTTCGCCGGCCCCGCGGTGACGGTCCTCATGGAGAAGGACGAACACCGCGAAGGCAGCAAGGCGTCGCAGGGGATGCTGGACGCCATTGACGCCGCCGCCCCGGGCTCGGTCTACGTGCTCGTACTGCCGGACGGCGCCGACATCGCCGGCATCGGCGGCCTCATGGCCACGGCCATGCGCTACCGCGGCTTCGCCGGCGCTGTCATCGATGCCGGCGTCCGCGACGTCCCCCAGATCCGCCGCATCCAGTTCCCCGTCTTCAGCACCGGCGTCGTCCCGTCTACTTCCATCAACCACTACCGCTTCAGGGCGGCTAACGTGCCGGTGACGTGCGCCGGCGTCCTCGTCCGCCCCGGAGACATCGTCACCGCCGACGAGGATGGCGTGGCCGTCGTCCCGAAGGAAAAGGCCGCCGAAGTCCTCAAACGCGCCCAGGAGCTCGATGACACCGAGCACCGGATGTACCCGTTCATCGAAAAATTCCGCAGCATCCGCGAGGCGGTCGAAAAATTCGGGCGCATCTGATACAAAAAACCCCGGCCGCGCGCCGCCGCGCGCAGCCGGGGTCAGGTTCTCGACCGGTCAGCCGCTCAGGCTGCCGCTTCTTCCTCGACGGGCGGCTGCTGGTCGATCCGCGCCACCTGGACCTTTTTCGCAATGCCGAGCCGCTCAAGCAGCCGGATTTGCAGCCACGTGATGTCCAGCTCTTTCCAGGTGAGCCCGTGCCGCGCCGACACCGGATGCGCGTGGTGGTTGTTGTGCCAGCCTTCGCCGAACGTCAGCAGCGCCACCCACCAGTTGTTGCGGCTGTCATCGCGCGTCTGGAATCGCCGCTTGCCCCACAGGTGCGTGGCCGAATTCACCAGCCACGTCGCATGCAGCCCCAGCACCACCCGCGTGCACACGCCCCACAGAAACATCGGCAGCCCGCCGATCCAGTACAGCACCGCCGACATCACGACCAGCGGAACATAGTGGTACGTGTTCAGCCACCGGTAGAAGGGGTCGCGGCCCAGATCCGGTGCGTACTTGGCCATCATTTCCGTGGCATTATGTTTCGTCTCGCCGAAAATGATCCATCCGATGTGCGCCCACCACGGCCCGTCCTTCGGGCTGTGCGGGTCGCCGGGCTGGTCGGAACGCTGGTGATGGAGCCGGTGCGTGGCCACCCAGAAGATTGGCCCGCCCTCCAGCGTCAGCGTACCGCAGATGGCGAAGAAGTATTCCAGCGGCTTCGGCACCCGGTATCCGCGGTGCGTCAGCAGCCGGTGATAGCCCATGCCGATGCCCCAGCCGACGCAGGTCCAATACAGCACCGCGGCCACGATCACCGACTTCCAGTCGAAATAGAAGAACGAGGCGGCGGCGCCAATATGGAGCAGCAGGAGCGCAATGGTCGTCACCCAGTTGACATTATCCAGGCGATAAGGAGTAGGGGGAGTTGTCTGTTTCTGCACGAATCTCTCTTCAGGAAGGCTCAGGCCCGACTCTGACGTTGACTGTCAGCAGTCAGTATAGCAGGCGCTTCCTTCCTTTGGAGTCCCGATCCCCTCAAAAAGATGCAGGCTCCCGCCGAAAATCACGCTTCGCTGCCCCGCCCCGCCAGCCTCCGCCACCACGGCGGACGCGTCGCCCGCTTCGGCGGCGCCAGCCGGCCCGCCGGCAACGGCCGGCCTTCCACGGCCGCCAGCGGGTTTTCCATGGTGAGCCGCGCGGCGAACTCCTCCGAATACCGCCGCGCCAGCCAGGCGTACGCCTCGTCCAGGCGCGGCGGCCGATGCCAGAGGTCATGGGCGTCGCTCGCCACAAAATGCACCAGGCCCGCCTCCAGCATCTGCGCGGAAAATCGTTGCGCCTCCGCGCCAAAATGGCCCAGCAGGCTGCCGGCGGTCACCTGCATGTAGCGGCCCGACTCCACCCAGCGCTCGATCACTTCCATCCGCTGCCGCAACAGCCCGTTCCGCTCCGGATGCGTCAGGATAATGCGCAGCCCGGCCTCTTCCAGCCGGCCCCACAGCGAGTCCGTGTTGGCGAACACGGTCAGCTCGGAAAGCTCCATCAACAGGTAGCATCTCCCGTTGATGGCGAAACCGGCCGGCGAACGCAGCGCCTTTTCTACGTTATGGAAAGTGAGGTGAAAATCGCAGCCACGAATCAGGCTAAGCCCCGACGGCGCGCGGGCCTGCAACCGGCCGATGAGACGTTCGACGCGCGATGGGTCATACGCGTAGAAAAGATTTGCATGAGGACTGGCCACCAGCATCGAGGTCCCGTGTCGGCGCGCCATCTCCATCATCGCCACGCTCTGCTCCTCGTCGACCGCCCCGTCGTCGACGCCCGGCAGAACGTGCGAATGAATGTCGACAAAGGCCGTGGGGCCGCCGCCGGCCGGCTGGCCGGACAGTTCGTCCTTCTCCCGCAAGGACAAATTGTCCCACGCCGTGGCCGCACCGGACAAACTGTCCCGTCGCCCGGGTGCGCACGCCCATTGCAGACGGGGGCCGATTGCTGCGAAAATAATAGCATCCCATTCACTTGGGGCCGGAGGAGAAAACCATGAGCGGGTTTTGGCCCCGATGTTGCTCTGTGATCCGCGCAGCCCGGAAAGGCCCGGCACGGATGCAGAAAGAGCCTCGCACATTCGAGTGGGTGGTTGTCGGCACGGCCCTCGCCTGGCTGGCCGTGCAGGCCCACCAGGATCACGAGAGCGGCTCCGCCCTCTACATCCTGTACCTCGCTCTGAGCGCCCTGTCCGCTCTGGGCCGGTTCGGACTGCCCACCGTCTCCGGCAGCATCTCGGTCAGCTTCATCTTCGTCCTCGCCAGCCTGCCCCAACTGCCGCTGACCGAAACGCTCGCCATCGGCATCACCGGCGCAGCCATCCACGCCTTGCAACATTCATCGCTGCGAACGGACTGGTTTGATCTGCTGTTCCAGGTCTCGGTCTGGGTCATTGGAATCGAGGCGGCGCATTCCGCCTATCAGTACGTCCTCGGCGCCTTGCCGGGCATCGGCGTCGCCGCCGCCCTCCCGCTGGCCTCCATCGTGCTGTTTCTGGTCACCGCCTTTCCGCTGGCGGCGGCCACCTCCCTGCGGGAGCGGGAGCTTCTCCGGCGGATCTGGAAAAACCGCTTCCTCTGGTCGCTGCCCTACTACATGTCCGGCGCCGCCCTGGCCGGACTGCTGGCCACGCTGCCGCAGATCTCCTGGGCCTGGTCGCTGCTCATCCTCACTCCCGTGGCCCTGCTTGTCTATCATGCCTACCGGCTGCAACTGGAGACTCTTGACCGCGAACGCCAGCACGCCGAAGAACTGGCCGCCATGCAGCTCAACATGGTGGAGGCGCTCGCCCTCGCCGTCGAATCCAAGGACATCACCCCGCTCGGCGACCTGCACCGCATGGCCCACTTCGCCGCCGGCCTGGGCCGCGCCCTCGGCCTGAAGGAAGACCAGATCATGGCTCTCCGCGTCGCCGCTGTCCTGCACGATATCGGCCAGGTGGCCGTGCCCGACCACATCATCATGAAGCCCGGCCGGCTCACCCCGGACGAGTTCCAGCGCCTGAAAGTGCATCCGGTAATCGGCGCCCAGATCATCGAACAGGCCGGATTCCCGCGCCTGGTGAGCGACATCGTCCGCGCCCACCACGAGCGATGGGACGGCACCGGCTACCCGCTCGGCCTGCGCGGCGATGAAATCCCCATCGAAGCCCGCGTCCTGGCCGCAGTGGACATGCTGCTCGCCCTCAACACGGAACGCCGCTACCGCCGCGCCCTCTCGCTCGACGAGGCCATGGCCAGGATCCGGCAGGAGGCCGGCACGGGACTGGATCCGATGGTCGTCGCGCGCCTGGAATGCATCTACCGCGACCTCGACCGCGAAGCCCCTGCCCGGACGTCTTCGGAACTCGCCGCCGCCGGCGCCGCTTCCCCGAATGCGGCCGCGGAAACCGCGCCGGCCTTCCTCCATGCCATCGCCGAGGCGCGCCGCGAAGAGCAGCTCGTGCTTGAATTCGCCCAGATCCTTGGCTCTTCACTCGACCTCGAAGAGACCCTCAACGCCCTGGCGCGCCGCCTCCATGGTCACGTGCCCTTTGAGACCATGGTTCTCTTCCTCAAACAGGGCGAACACCTCAAGGCCTCGTTCATCGAAGGCCAGAACTACACGCTGTTCCACGGCCTGACCCTCCGCATGAACACGGGCCTCACCGGCGCAGTGGCCTCCACCCTGCGGCCCGCTCTGAACGCCCTCCCCACCGAAGATCCCATCGCCCACCGCAACCCGGTCGCCGCAGCCACGCTGAAATCGGCCCTCGTCATCCCGCTCGACGGGCCCGGCGGACTCGTCGGCACGCTGAATCTCTATTCCACCCACCAGGACGCCTTCAATCATGCCCACCTGAGCCTGCTGCTGGCCATCTCTTCCAAGCTCGCCGTCAGTGTGGAAAACTCGGCCCGGTTCCAGCAGGCCGAAACCCGCGCTTCGGTCGACTTCCTCACCGGACTGCCCAACGCTGGCGCCCTGTTCCTTCATCTCCAGAACGAGCTCGCCCGCTGCGCCCGCACCGAAGGCACCCTGGGGCTGCTGGTCTGCGACCTCGACGGCTTCAAGGGCGTCAACGACCAGTTCGGTCACCTCACCGGCAACCGCCTGCTTCAGCTCGTCGCCCAGAGCCTGAAGGAGAACTGCCGCGAATACGACTTCGTCGCCCGCATGGGCGGCGACGAGTTCGTCCTCGTTCTGCCCGGCGTCACCGAAGAGGCCGTCGCCACGCGCCTCCAGCGGCTGCGCTCCTACGTTGAATGCTGCGGCATCGAACTCTGTGGCGACCGCGTCGTCTCCCTCAGCGGCGGCGCCGCCTTCTACCCGCGCGACGGCCAGACCGCCGAGGAGCTGCTCGCACGCGCCGACAGCAAAATGTATGGCGAAAAGCGGGATCGCAAGCGCATCCTGGGCGTCCAGCCGCCGACGGCCCGCGAAGCCTCTGCCTGAGGCGCGCCTAGCGGCCGCGACCCGCCCCCTCCACTGCCGTGACCACCGCCCCGTCGGCATCCTGAATCCGCAACTCAAAATGCCGCCGGGATTCCAGCGCCCCCACCGGCACGGAAAACGACGCCGCCACCGTCCGGTCCACCCTCTCCCCGCCCCGGATCCGCTCGCGGAACTTCAGCACCGGACTATAGCGCGGCCCCGCCAGCGGATAGTAACCCAGCACGCGGTCCAGGTCGGTCTCGGCTGCCACCATCCCCTCCTGCCGCACTCCCCCCGCGTCCACCACCGCCGCCTCCACTTCCTTCACCTGAAACAGCACCCGCGACGGGTTGTGGATCCTCAGGTCAAACACCGCCAGCGAGGACTCCGGCCCGGTAGCGATCGTCCGCACCTTCAGCCACTGAACTTCCAGCCTCGCCTGCGAACCCCGGTTCAGCCAGTAGACGATGCCCCCGAGCGCCGCCGCCACCACCAGCCCCGCCAGGCTCCACCACACCAGCGGCGGCACGCGGAACTCCCTTCTCATGGCGTCATCCCCTGCCAGTCAGCTTCAGGATCTCCTGCATGCACAGGTGCGCCTTCTCGATCAGCGTGCCGTCAAACACGTGCGTCTCCAGTCCGATCCTGCCTGCATAGCCGTCGGCCGCCAGCGCATCGAAGATCTCCTTCCACGGGACGAAGTCCGGCCCGATCACCAGCCCGCGCGCCTTCATCTGCACGTTGCCCACGCGCCGCACCGGAAGCTCGCGATATCCGTCCGGCCACGGCCGCTCCCCATGCCCCATGGCGTTCACCGGATCCCAGTTGATGCCCAGCGTTTCGTCGCTCACCAGCTCGCACAGCCGCCTGAGCTCGGCTGACGTGGCCACATTGCACGAGCCTTCGTTCTCCACCAGCAGCCGCACGCCGGCGCGCCGCGCCGCCGGCAGCATCTCGCTCAGCAGTTCGGCCACCCGCGGCAGCAGCGCGGCCGGCTCGACCACGCGCGTGAAGGTGAAGACCCTCACCAGCCGGACATCGAAAATCTCGGCCGCGCGCAGTGCCTTGGCCAGGTCCTCATGGCGGCGCTCGAACAGCGCCTGGTCGCGCTTCTCGCGCATCGCCCGCTGCTCGGGCGTTTCATTGCGCCGCCGCGCCGGCTCGGTGCCCGGAAGCGGAAATTTCAGCAGCGGCGTGTTCAGGAAGGACACCCGCAGCCCCGCCTCGCGCAACTGCTTTGCCGTCGCGCGAAGCTCGGCCTCTTCCATGAAGGCGTATGTGCCGCCCTTGCCGGGCACGCCCCGCAGCTCCACCCATTGAACCCCGTACTGCTTGCAGAAGGCAATGGCGTCTTCGGGTGTCCGGGCAATTTCATCGGTGAGCAGGCTGATCCTGTCCAGCCCGATCCGGCCCGCGGCAAACGCCTTTGCCGCGCCCAGCAGCACGGCCGGCAGCTCTCGACGACGAAGGTGCATGTCCAGAGTCTACCAGGCGTGCCCGGAGTCCATCCGGTGGCGCGAATCGTCTGAAGGCGCCGAGGCCAGAAACAGCACGCCGCTTGTCAGCGGCGGCAGCGCCAGCAGCAGCCCCGTCGCCAGGCCCTGCGCTGCCGGGCCATTCTCGGCGCCTGCCCAATAAGCCGTGAACACGACAATCGCCAGCGCCACCAGCAGCGTGCCGCCTGGCGCCGGATGCCTCCAGGCAAGCAGCGAAACGGCGATAAAAATCAGCCCGGGCAGCGTCTGGAGAAAAATGTCCGCCACCGATGCGTACTCCGCCACGCCGGAGGCGAACCCGAACCACGCCCAGAATACGCCCCATCCCAGCGATACCACCCGCGCCACCGCCCGCTCCCACTCGTGGAACCCGTACCAGTTCAGTTGCAGTTGCTTCATCGGGGGAGCCTTCGCGCATGATAAGGCGATTCCCTCCTTTTGACAAGCAAAGAAACAGCAAACAGGCTCCAGCCATCACCCCTTGTCGGCCCGCTCCACCAACTCCTGAAGGATCTCCGGGATCTCAAAGATGGCCCGGTTCTGAATTCGTGCGCACGCTTCCCGCATCGGCCGCAGCCGGCCGCCTTCCAGCAACTCCTCCACGGCCTGGTCGACCTTCCGGTAACTGTCCAGTGTGATCCCTACCCCCTGCTCGCGCAGCCAATCGGCGTTGTAGCGCTCCTGCGGCAGCGTCCACGCATTGCGCACGGTGATTACTGGAAGCCGGCAGTGGATGGCCTCGGAAATCGAGCCCGGGCCGGGCTTGCCAATGAAGAAGTCCGCCAGCCGCATCCACCTCGGCACTTCCGTGGTGAAGCCGATCACATGTTTCCGGATCCGTGTGCGCCGCCGCTCCAGCCGCCGCCGCAGCGCCTCGTTCCGGCCCGCAATCAGAATCAACTGCACGTCCAGCCCGCTGCGGTCCAACCGCTCGAGCACGGTCTCCATCGCATCCGACCCATACCCGCCGAACAGCACCAGCCCCGTTGGAAGCCCCGGATCCAGACCCAGCCGCTCCCGCTCAGCGGCCACGTCCACCTCCACCGGTTCGTAAAACCGCGGATTCAGGATCATGCCCGACACGCGGAACACGCACTCAGGCGGATGGCCCATGCCGAGCGCCTGCTCCCACGCCTTCTCCGTGCCGCAGATGAAATACTGCCGCTGCCGCTCGATCCAGAACGCCGGCGGATAGTCGGCCAGATCCGTCAGAATCGTCACGTAGGGGGCGCCGGGCCGCACCGCCTGCCATGCCTCGAAGATCGCACGGTTGAAGTTCGGCACAACGCTCGCCACCAGGTCCGGCAGCCCCCCGTCGGATCGCTCCTGCCACCATTGGCGCAACAGGCGGACTTCGCTCGCATGGTAGTGCCGGATCACCGCCTGCATGAAGCGCAGCGCCTGCGCCGAGCCGAGCGTCCAGCCCCTGCGCAGAAGCAGGTTATAAATCTCCTCGAGATCCAGCCCGAGCAGTTTCTGAAAGACGTCCACCGGCGCCAGGATCTCCTTCAGGTGTACCAGGCGGATCTCGAACGGTCTTCCCTCGCGCTCGCAGACCTGCTTCAACGCCGTCGCCGCCGCCCGGTGGCCTCCGCCCGCGTCAAAGAAGATGACGTCGATCCTTTTCATCGCATTCGTACCGGCTCGCTCGACATTGACGCTCGACCGGCATCAGAGCCGCGAGTCCAGCAGCCGCGGGCCGCGAGAACCAACGGCCCCGGCGCGACCGCGGCCGCGCCGTGTTTCCTCCTTGCCGCTGTTCTTCTGGACCATGGCAGCTTTCCCGGAGGATAGCAGAAGCGGCGGCCCCTCCCCATCCCTCAAATTCGGCCCGCGCCCTAGCCCGCCCGGGCGATTGGTCGGTCGCCTGTCCATGCCGCATGCTGGTTGTCGAGAGGCGGCAGGTCGCCGCCCCAACTCACTCAAGGAGCTGAAAGCACATGAAGAAGATTCTTGCCGCCCTGACCATGGCTGCCTTCACGATGGTGGTGACGCCGTCGTTCGCCCAGACGCAGCCGGAGCAGCCGAAGAAGGAAGAGAAAGAGAAGAAGTCGAAGAAGCACAAGAAGGGCGAGGAGAAGAAGGAAGAGAAGAAGTAGTTCCTTCTTTCGCCCTCCTGCCATTTTTTGCAGGCCGCTCCCCGCACGGGGGCGGCCTTTCTCGTTTCCCGCGCTGACTGGCCTCCCTGGAAAAATCACGCGCTTCTGAGCCGCGAGGCACGCTCGCCCGTCAGGGCGCGAGCCGGCAGCGGACACTCGCCGCGGCCGCGGGCCCTGCCGGGCCGCGCGCCGTGGCCGCTCGTGCCCGCAGCCTGCGGCCGCTTCCCTCGCAGCTCGAAAGGCAAACCCGCCGG
>JBMFOK010000029.1:0-28869 GCA_049969655.1 Bryobacteraceae bacterium | reverse complement strand
ACCTCATCACGCGCGCCGGCGACGACCTGGAAGGCTGCCTGCGCCTGCTGCGGCGGCTGAAGGCGGACGCGGGCGTCTACGGCTGCCACGGCAACCACGAAAAATACGCCGGCCTGGTCAATGTGGCGGACCGCCTTGCCGCCCGCGCCGGCATCACCATCCTGCGCCGCCAGGCAGCGCTGCTCCGCTTCGGCTCGGCGCGCCTGAACCTGGCCGGCATCGATTACTACGGCACAGGCACGCGCGTGAGCCCGTTCCTGCGGGGGCTGGCCGAACCTGGCGCCGTCAACGTCCTGCTTCAGCACAACCCGGCGCATTTCCCCGCCGCCGCGGAGTCCGGCTTCCACCTGATGCTGGCCGGACACACCCACGGCGGCCAGGTAAATCTTCCGGTCCTCAGCGAAAACATCAACGTCGTGCGCGCGTTCACCAAGTACGTGCGTGGATCTTATGAACTCGGCCACAGCCGCCTCTACGTCTCCTGCGGGCTGGGCACCGTGGGCATCCCGGTGCGGCTCGGCGCTCCGCCTGAGGTAACATTGGTGAGACTGTGCGCCGGCTGATCGTCAGCGACATCCACGCCAACCTCGAGGCGCTGGAGGCCGTCCTCCGCGACGCGGAGGGCCGCTACGATGAGATCCTCTGCTGCGGCGACGTGGTCGGCTACAACGCCAATCCGGCTGAGGCGGTCGATTGGGCCCGCCGCCATGTGCGCCACATCGTCCGCGGCAACCACGACCGCGTCGTCGCCTTCATCGAGCAGCCGAGCGACTTCAACCGCCACGCCCTCGAGGCAGCCCAGTGGACTCACGCCCGGCTCAGCCGGGAGCAGCTCGCCTGGCTTCGCGCCCTGCCGGCCGGCCCCCTTGTATTCGACGACTTCGAACTCGTCCACGGCTCCCCCCGCGACGAGGACGAATATGTCCTCGATCAATACGAGGTCCTTGCGCTCCATGACCTGATCGCCAGCCGCGTCTGCTTCTTCGGACACACGCATGTGCAGGGCGGCTGGATGTGGACCCGCGGCGGCCTGGTCGCGCTTCGCCGGCCGCGCTTCGGCGAGGAGGAAGTCGTCCACGAACTCGCCGAAGACGGGCTGTTTCTGCTCAACCCGGGTTCGGTGGGCCAGCCCCGCGACGGCGATCCCCGCGCCGCCTACGCCCTCTGGGACACGGATCAGCGCATCATCACGTTCCGCCGTGTCGAATACGACATTGCGCAGGCGCAACAGAAGATTCTCGACTCAGGCCTTCCGGAGCGGCTCGCCCTGCGCCTCGCCTTTGGGCGCTGAGTCCACCGTCAGGCCCAGCGCCTGCCGGATCCGGCGCGCCGCGGCCCTGCCCGCCACCCGCGCCAGCTCCTCCTCGCTCGCCGCCCTCACCGCAGCCAGGCTCCCCAGCTCCTTCAACAGCTTCTCCACCGTCTTCGGGCCGATGCCCGGGATCTCAAGCAGCTCGCTCTTCAGCGTGCGCGCGTCGCGCCGCTGGCGGTGGAACGTGACCGCGAAGCGGTGCGCTTCGTCGCGGATCATCTGGATAAGGTGGAGCACCGGAGATGCGCGGTCCAGCATCACCGGCTCGTCCTCGCGGCCGTAAACGTACAGGATCTCCTCGCGCTTCGCGATCGCCGCCAGCGGCTGGTTCAGCACGCCCACCTCCTCCAGCGCCGCCGCCGCCGCGCGCAACTGGCCCAGGCCGCCGTCCACCAGCACCAGGGCCGGCATCGGTCCGCCTTCCTCAAGCACCCGCCGGTAACGCCGGCCGACGGCCTCGCGCATCGAGGCAAAGTCGTCGCTGCCCTCCACCGTGCGGATGATGAACCTGCGGTAGTCGGACTTCTTCATCCGCCCGTTCTCCCACACCACCATGCTGGCCACTTTTTCCACGCCCTGGATGTGCGAAATGTCGAAGCATTCGATCCGCCGCGGCGCCTCCGGCAGGTCCAGCGCCTCTTCCAGCGCTTCGGCGATCTCCTCGGCGCGCGGCTTGCGCACGCGGAAGCGCTGCTCGAAGCTCTGCCGCGCGTTGGTGGCCACCAGCTCGAGCAGCGCCTTCCGCGTTCCGCGCTGCGGCGTGTGAATGGTCACTTTCCGGCCCCGCGTCTCCGCCAGCAGTTCTTCCAGGATCTCCCGGTCCTCCAGCTCCACCGGCAGATGGATCTGCGCCGGCACCGGCTGGCCCTCGCCGTAGATCTGCATCAGCAGCGCCGGCAGGAACTCCTGCTCGTCGTATTCGTAGACGTCCTCCCAGAACAGCTCGCGGCGGTCCACCACGCGCCCGTTGCGCACGTGGAAGATGTTCACCGCCACATGGGGCGGCTCGGCGTGCAGCGCGAAATAGTCGGCATCGTCGCCCGAAGCGGCCGCCATCTTCTGCCGCTCTTCCAGCTCCTCCACCGTCCGCAGCAGATCGCGCAGCGCCGCGGCGCGTTCGAACTCAAGCGCCTCGCTCGCCTCTTCCATCCGCGCCCGCAGGCTGGCGGCAAGCTCCCGCGTGCGGCCTTCGAGAAAAGCCCGCACGTCCCGCACCCGCTCCGCATAGGCCTCTTCGCTTGCCAGCCCCGGCACGCACGGCCCCAGGCAGCGGTGGATGTGGTATTCCAGGCACGGACTCGCGTGGGCCTTCGCAAGGTCCACCCGGCAGGAAGGAATCTGAAAATTCCGGTGGATGAATTTCACCAGCCGGTGCGCCAGATTTCCGGGAAAATACGGGCCGAAATACTGGCCGTCTTTCCGGATCCTCCGCGTCACATACACACGGGGCCATTTCTCGTGGGTCAGCTTGATGTACGGGTAGGTCTTGTCGTCCCGCAGCAGCACGTTGAAGCGCGGCCTGTGCTGCTTGATGAGCTGGTTTTCCAGCGCCAGCGCTTCCTTCTCGTTGTCGACCAGGATGTATTCGAGACCCGCGGCCTCGTGGATCAGCCGGCCCGTCTTGGCCTCGGCCAGCCGCTCCGCGCTGAAGTAGCTGCGCACCCGCGCCCGCAGGTTCTTGGCCTTGCCCACGTAGAGGACTTCGCCGTCGGCGCCGCGGTAAATGTAGACGCCCGGCGCCTGCGGCAGTCCGGCCGCCTTCTCGCGCAGCTCGTCGATGCGGGACATCGCCACAAGGCCCTATACTTTGATTGTGGCACGCGTGCTCGTGACACTTCTGCTGGCGGGCGTCCTCCACGCCTGGCAGCCGCCCGCGCCACCCTCGCCGCCTCCGGCCGAGCCCGAGGAAGAGGATGTCACCGCCAAAGAACGCACTTACGAGTTCAACCCCATCCAGGCGGAAAACGAGCTGAAAGTCGGCCGCTTTTACATGCGGCGCGGCCGCTGGAAGGCCGCCGCCGGCCGCTTCGAGGAGGCCACGAAGTGGAACCCGCAGTCGGCCGAGGCCTGGCGGCTGCTCGGCGAGGCGCGGGAAAAGCTGAAGGAATTCGCCGCCGCCCGCGCCGCCTATGAGAAATTCCTCGAAATTGCGGGTGATTCGAAGGACGCGGCCGACGTGCGCCGCCGCCTGGCGAAACTGCCCGCCCCGGCGGCCAGGAGCCCGGCGCCCTGAGGCCGGGCCTACGCGGCCCGCCGCCGCGACTCGCGGCGGATCGTCCGCACCAGCGCCCGGACGCCTTCCTCAAAATCCGGAAACAGGTCCACGTAGTGCCAGCGGCGGCGGATCTCTTCCGGCACGCGGCACTCCTCAAGCCGTACCGGAATCAGAAATACGTCGCCCACCGGCGCCCGCTCGGCGCACTCCATCGCCAGCCGCAGCTCGCGCTGAAAATGCCCGCGCTTTTTCACGGAAATCGGGGAAAAACAGGCGATGAAATAGTCCGCCGTTTCGATGGCCCCTTCGATCGCCCGCCGCCAGTCCTGGCCGGGCAGCAGGCGCCGGCGGTCCATCCACGGCGCAAAGCCCGCCGCTTCCAGCGCGTCGAAGATTCGCTCCGCCGCCGCCGCGTCCTCTGCCGCATAGGCAATGAAGACCTGCGGTTTCGGATCCGCGCGGAAGGTGAACCCGCCGCCCGGCGCCGGCCGGAACGTGCCCAGCCGCTCCACATGCACGGCGCGCCCTTCAGCCAGGCACTGCCGGAGCAGCCGTGCCAGCTTCCGCACCGACGCCGTCTCAGCCGCGCTCACGCCGCCCCTCCCGCCGCCCCGCCGGCTCCAGCCGCACCTGGCGTCCCTTGCCGGGCACCAGCCGGCCCACTCCGGGCAGCGAGACGGGCTCGCCGCGCTTCAGCCGCCGCAGGATTGACTCCACCGCCCGCGCCAGCTCGTCGGCGGCCTCGCCCTCCGCCTGGCCCGCTTCCCTAAGCATCTCCGTCAGATTCCGTATCGCCATCCTGCGCCCCTCTTACCATGCCTTCCCGCCGCACAGCCTCCCTTCACCGCACAGAGTTCTTCTGAACGCTCCGCTTTTCAGCACATTACGCGCCCGGGCCGACCGCGCGAACCGCCGTGACGCCCGCGTCCGTCAGCGCCAGAACTGGAACACGGACCGTTTCAGGTACGGCGCGCGCAGCGGCCCCGGCGGCAGCTCCTGCCCCTCCACCACCGCCCGCGGGTGCAGCTCGACAACCTGCTCTGTGAACTCCGGCGGAAAGAACGCCATCAGCCGCAGCCGGATCACGTCCAGCCGCGGCGGGCGGTATTCAAGATCGTGCGCGTCGGAAGCGATGAAATGCACCATGCCGAACTTCAGCAGCCGCATCGCCGTCTCTTCGGCCCGCCTGCCATAGAACCGGAGCAGGCTCCCCGCATTCACCTGAAGCAGAAGTCCGCGTTCCACCCACCGCTCCAGCTTCCGCCTCCGCCCGGCCAGCACCGGATGCGCCTCCGGATGCGCCAGAATCACCCGGAGCCCGGCTCCCTCCAGCTCCTCGAGCAGCGGCTCGGCCTCGTCCGGATGCACGTCATCCGGCACGGCCGCCAGCAGATACCTGAGTCCCCGGATCGTGTATTGCCGGGGCGCCGTCAGCACCGCGCGCACGGCGCCGGGTGTCAGCTCCACTTCGCAGCCCCTGTGGATCCGGATCAGGTCGCCCGCCAGGTGCTGAAGCTCCTCCCACCGCCGCTGCGCCAGCGCCGGCTTCAGCGGATACGCGCGGCTGAAGTGGGGCGTGGCGACAATCTCCTTCGTGCCCGCCTGCGCGGCCATCCGCAGCATCGCCAGGCTCTGCTCGAGCGCCGCCGGCCCGTCGTCCAGCCCATGCAGGACGTGCGCATGCAGGTCGATCACCGCCATTTATCATCGCAGACCGCCCGGCCCGCTTCTTCCACCGCCGGCGCAAGACTTCGTATCTTGGAATCTGTGACGCCCGACAATCCGCTGCTTCGGCTTCAGCATCCGCTGCCGTTTGACCGCATCCGCCCGGAGCATGTCCTGCCGGCGATGGAGGCGCTCATCGCGCGCTGCCGCGAACGCATCGACGCCATCGCCGCCGCGTCCGTCCGCTCCTGGCAGGACACGATGGCCGCGCTCGATGCGGCCACCGACGATCTCGACGTCGCATCGGGCGTCGTGCGCCACCTGGAAGGCGTCGTCTCGACGCCCGAGCTGCGCGAGGCCTGGAACGCCGCCCAGCCCGCCGTCAGCGCCTTCTATTCCTCCATCCCGCTGCACGAAGGGCTGTGGCGGGCGTTGAACGAATACGCGGCCACCGACGAGGCCCGCGCGCTCGCCGGCGTCCGGGCGCGATTTCTCCACAAGACGCTCGACAGCTTCCGCCGCCACGGCGCCGCCCTGCCGGCGGAAGGCAAGAAGCGGCTGGAGCAGATCGACGTCGAGCTCGCCACCACCACAACAAAATTCGCCCAGAATGTTCTCGACGCCACCGCCGCCTTCGAATACTACATTGAAGACGAAGCCGGGCTGGCCGGCCTGCCGCCCAGCGCCCGCGACGCCGCCCGCGCCGACGCCCGCGCCCGCGGCCGCGGCGGCTGGCGCTTCACCCTCCACGGGCCCTCCTATCTCGCGGTGATGACCTATCTGGACCACCGCGGCGTCCGCGAACGCTTCTGGCGCGCCTACAACCGCCGCGCCGCCGCCGAAAACGCTCCGCTCATCGCCCGCGTCCTCGAGCTGCGCCGCGAAAAGGCGCGCCTGCTCGGCTACGGCAACTTCGCCGACTTCGCCCTCGCTGACCGCATGGCGAAGAACGGCGCCACGGCCCAGGCCTTTGTCCGCGATCTCCGCGAAAAGACCGAGCATGCCTTCCGGCGCGAAAACCGCGAGCTCGAACAGTTTGCCGGCGCAAGCCTCGAACCGTGGGACGTCGCTTACTGGGCCGAAAAGCTCCGCGCCGAACGCTACGCCTTCGAAGAAGAAGACCTGCGCCCCTATTTCCCGGTCGGCCAGGTCATTGACGGCATGTTCCGCCTCGCCTCGCGCCTGTTCGGCATCACGATCACGCCCGGCCCGTCCGTGCCCGTCTGGCACCCCGAGGTGAAGTATTACGAGATCCGCGACGAAAGCGGCGAGCTGCTCGGCGGCTTCTACACGGACTGGCACCCGCGCGACAACAAGCGCGGCGGCGCCTGGATGGATGCCTTCCTCACCGGCCGCCCCGCGGACGGCCGCTGGCTGCCCCACATCGGGCTCATCTGCGGCAACCTCACCGCGCCCGTCGACGGCCGGCCGGCGCTGCTCACGCACCGCGAGGTGGAAACCATCTTCCACGAGTTCGGCCACCTCCTGCACCACTGCCTGTCGCGCGTCGAAGTGAAGTCGCTTGCCGGCACCAACGTCGCCTGGGATTTCGTCGAGCTGCCCTCGCAGCTCATGGAGAACTGGTGCTGGGAGCGCGAGGCCCTCGACCTGTTCGCCCGCCACTGGCAGACCGGCGAGCCCATGCCCGAAGAGCTCTTCCGCCGCATGCGCGCCGCCCGCACCTTCCGCGCAGCCAACGCCCAGATGCGCCAGCTCGGCTTCGCCACCGTCGATCTCGCCCTCCACATCGACTACGACCCGGCCCGCGACGGGGACCCCGTCTCTTACGCCAACCGCATCCTCCGCGAGTTCTCCCCCGCGCCGCTGCCGGACGACTACGCCATGCTCGCCTCCTTCACGCACCTCTTCGCCGACCCCACCGGCTACGGCGCCGGCTACTACTCTTACAAGTGGGCCGAGGTGCTTGACGCCGACGCCTTCACCCGCTTCCTGCGCGAGGGCATCTTCAACGAAAAGACCGGTCGCGAATTCCGCGACGCGATCCTCGCCCGCGGCGACAGCGAAGAGCCCATTGTCCTGTTCCGCCGGTTCATGGGACGTGACCCCGACCCGCAGGCCCTGCTCGTGCGGCTCGGTCTCCTCCAGCCCGCCGCGTGACAGCGGCGGCTACTCGTCGCGCAACACTTCCAGCGGCCGGTGCGACAGCACCCGCAGCGAGGCCAGCCACCCGGCCCCCACCGCCAGCGCCATCGTCAGCAGCGTCGTCGCCAGGTTGGCGCGCCATTCCGGGTTGAAGCGCGCGTCCAGCAGCCGCACCAGCAGAAGCCGCGCAAACCCGGTCGCCAGCGCGCCGCCCAGAAATCCCGCCGCTGCGCCCAGAATCGCGAACTCGGTGGAGAAGATGGACACGAGCGTCCGCCGCCGCGCTCCCAGCGTCTTCAGCACGGCTGACTCGCGCACCCGCCGCAGCCGCGTCCCAGCCACCGTTGAAGCCAGAATGATCGCTCCGGCCAGGATGGCAAAGGCGGCGATAAAGCGGATCACCAGCGACACCTGGTCCACCACCTCCTGCACGATGCTCACGATGTCGGCCGCGTTGATCACCGTCACCGCCGGGAAGCGGCGGAAACTGTCGCGCATGAACACGGCCACCGCCTCGGGACGGATCCGCGCCGTCGCGTACCACTGCGTGGGCAGCCCGGCCAGCGCCTTCTCGGTGAAGACGAACTCGTCGCTGGCGCCTCGCCGCACGCTCTCAAAGCGGTGAATGGCGGCCACGCGCACCTGGAAGCGCCGCCCGGCGGCGCTCCATTCAAGCGCCGCGCCCGGCTCGATGCCCCACCGCCGCGCGGTGTTTTCGTCGACGCTCACGAGCGCCTCGCTGCGCCCGTCCTTCCACCATGCGCCGCGCAGAATGCGCATGTCCTCGGGCATGCGCTCCATCCAGGTGACCTGCCGCGTGAAGGCGCGCCGCCGCCTGTCCTCGCCCGGCGGCGGCGGAAGCTGGTCCACCGACGTGCCGTTGATGCTTTCCAACCGCGCCGCCACGGTCGGAATCAGTTGCGGCTGTCCTTCCATTTCCTTCCGCGACGCGAGAAATGCGCGCACCGCTTCCACATCGCGCGGCGTGATGTTGATCAGAAACACGTTCGGCGCGCCCTTCGGCATCGCCAGCATCACCTCGCCGAGCAGCGAGTTCTGCACCAGATACACGGTGAGCGTGAACATCACGCCCACGCCCATCGCCACCAGAATGCTCGCCGCGTGGTTGCCGGGCCGGTAGAGGTTGGCGGCGCCGTGCCGCAGCCACAGCGGCAGCCGCACCGGCGCATGGGCCAGCCCCCAGCGCAGCGCGCGGAGCAGCATCCACGCCACCGCGCCGAGAATCGCCAGCGCCGCCGTCAGGCCGCCCGCAAACCACGCGCCCACCTTCACTGACCCGGCCAGCCACGCCGCCATCGCGGCCAGCCCCGCCAGGATCAGCGCCGCCGCGCCCGCCGCCGGAAGCCGCTTCCGCACGCGCTCGGCCAGAGGCGGCCTCGCTTCCGGCATCTCGCGGCGGAAAATCAGCGCCGGCTTCACGTCGCGCACGGCCAAGAGCGGCGGCACGCTGAACAGCAGCGCGGTCAGCACGCCTGCCAGAATTCCTTCCAGCGCAAACGATCCGCTCCAGCCGATGCTTTCCATCTGGAAGTAGCGGCGCAGCAGCAGCGGAAACAGCCACTGCACGCCCGCGCCCACCGCCAGGCCCGCCACGCCTCCGGCCACGCCCAGCAGCACCGCCTGCAACGTGTAGATCCGCATGATCTGCCACGAGCGCGCGCCAAGGCACTTCATGATCGCAATCGTGTCCAGCCGCTGCTGGATGTGCGAGTGGATCGCCATGGCCACGCCCAGCGCGCCGACGATGAGCGCGATCATCGACACCAGGCTCAGAAACGTCGTCGCCCGGTCCAGCGCCCGCGTGATGAACGGGTGCGTTTCGCGGTAGTCGGTGATCAGCGCATCGGGAAACGCCTTCTTCAGCGACTCGCGCATCTCGCCCACCGCCACGTCCTTCGCGGGCAGCTTCCACAGCAGCCTCTGCGAGGCGCGCGAGCCGTAAGTCAACAGGCCCGTTCGCTGAAGCCCCTCGCGCGTGATCATCACCCGCGGCCCCACGTTCAGCGATCCCGTCATGCGGTCCGGCTCCTGCCGCACGATGCCGCACACGCGGAACTCGGCCTCGCCCAGCCGGACGCGGGCGCCCGGCTCCAGATTCAGCCGCAGCATCAGGTCCTCGCTCACGGCGATCGTGTCCGCCGTCAGCGCCTGCTCAAGAGGCGCGTCCGGCTCCAGGCGCACGCGCCCGTACCACGGGTACGTCGCCGGATCCACCGCCTTCACGCTCACCAGCACCGGCGGCTCGTTTTCCCCCGCCGCCATCATCGAGACCGTCTCGGTGATCCGGGACACGCGCGCCCCGCGCCGCTCCCATTGGGCGATCACGCGCTCCTGTTCTGCGGTGGGCTCGGCGAACTGTCGTATCAGCAGGTCCGCCGCCATCAGCGTGCGGGCTTCTTTCTTCAGCGACTCGTGGAACGCCGCCGAAAAGCCGCGCACGCCGGTCAGCGCGCCCACGCCGGCGGCGACGCCGAAGATCACGAACAGAAACTTCGGCGCGGCCGCACGGGCCTCGCGCCATGCCATCCGCCAGGCGGGCGTCGGCAGCAGGCTCATGCCGCCGCCCTCCGTTCGTCGCTCAGGATGCGTCCGTCGCGAAGGGTGATGATGCGCGTCGCGTGCGCGGCCAGCTCGCGGTCGTGCGTCACCAGCACGAGCGTCGCGCCCTCGCTGCGGTTCAGCGCGAGCATCAGCTCCAGCACCTGCCGCCCGTTCACCGAGTCGAGATTGCCCGTCGGTTCATCGGCCAGCAGCAGCGGCGGCCTGCGGATGAAGGCGCGCGCCAGCGCCACGCGCTGCTGCTCGCCGCCGGAAAGCTGCACCGGATAGTGGTCGCGCCGGTCTTCGAGCCCCACCGCTTTGAGCAGCTCCTGCGCCCGGCGCCGCGCCGTTTCGTAGTCCTCGCCCGCCAGCTCGGCGGGCAACAGCACGTTCTCTTCCGCCGTCAGCGTGGGAATGAGCTGGTAGCTCTGGAAGACAAAACCAATCTTGCGGCCGCGCAGCACCGCCAGCCGGTCTTCGTCCATCCGGCTGATCTCTTCGCCTTCGATCTGAATGGAGCCCGAGGTCGGCGTGTCCAGGCCCGCCACCAGCCCGAGCAGCGTGGACTTGCCGGAGCCGGAAGCGCCCATCACCGCCACGAATTCCCCGGACTCGACAGCAAAGCTGATGCCCTTGAGGATCTCCACCCGGTGCGTGCCGGTGTCGATCGTCTTCGTCACATCGCGGAGGGAAAGAACAGGGGGTTTCATCCGGAGGAAAACTCTGTCCTTTATGATGGCAGGAGATGTCGCGCCGCTGTTGGTTTTTCGCCCTGCTCCTCGTGGGCGCATGCAGCCGGCAGGCGCCGGCGCCGAAGGAGCGCCCGGCGCCGCATCTGGCTCCTGCGCCCGTGGCCGCGCCCGCAACCGACACGCGGCCCGTCATCGCCGCCTTCGGCGACAGCCTCACCGCTGGCTACGGCGTCGAACCCGGCGAAAGCTACCCGGATCACCTCCAACGGCTGCTCGACGAACGCGGCTACCGCTACCGCGTCGTCAACCTTGGCATTTCCGGCGACACCACGGACGGCGGCGTCGCGCGTCTTCAGGACGCCCTGCTGCTCAAGCCGAAGATCGTCATCCTCGAACTCGGCGCCAATGATGGCCTGCGCGGGCTGCCGCTCGAGCGCACGCGCGCCAACCTCGACCTCATGATCAACGCCTTCCAGGGCGCGGGCGCCAAGGTGGTTCTCGCCGGCATGACCCTGCCCCGCAACTACGGCGCCGCCTATGTGCGCGACTTCGAGCGCATCTTCCGCGACTTGGCCCGCCAGCGCCGCACCGTGCTGATCCCCTTCTTTCTGGAAGGCGTGGCGATGCAGCCCGGGCTCATGCAGCCGGACGCGCTTCACCCCAACGCCGCAGGCTGCCGCAAGGTGGCCGAAATGGTTTTTCGCCACATCGAGCCGCTGCTCGAAAAATAGCCCCACGGGCCGCTTTCCTACAATAGGATTACCGCTCCATGCCGGACCAGCCCCCATTTGAAGAGCCGCGGCTGGCGCTCAACCGCATCTACACGAAGACGGGCGACTCGGGCGAAACCCTGCTGGCCAGCGGCGAGCGCGTCCCCAAGGACGCCCCGCGCGTCGAGTGCTACGGCGCCGTCGACGAGCTGAATGCGTTCGTCGGCGCCGCCGCGCTCACGGCCTCGGGCGAGGCCGAACGCACGCCAGTCCTCAGTGAACTCGCCCGCATCCTGCTCCGTGTGCAGCACGAGCTGTTCAATCTCGGCTCGATCCTCGCCACCACGCCCGAAAACGTTCATCCGCGGCAGGCGCGCGTCACCGACGGCGACGTCGCCCAGCTCGAGAGCGAAATCGACCGCTTCAACGCCGCCCTGCCGCCCCTGCGGAGTTTCGTGCTCCCCGGAGGATCGCGGCTGAACGTTGAGCTGCACCTCTGCCGCACCGTCTGCCGCCGCGCCGAACGCCTGCTGGTGGCGGCCGCGCGCACCGAGCGCATCGACCCGGTGAACCTGCGCTACCTGAACCGTCTCTCGGACGCATTCTTCGTGTGGAGCCGCTGGGTGAACCTGCAACTCGGCGCGCCCGAGGTGCTGTGGTCGCCCAATGAAAGCGCCACGGCGCGCGGCCGGCAGCAGCCGTAGCGCCCGCCTGCATGTCCCTGGGGGCTTCCCGCGCCCGGCCCGGAATGGCACAATGGGGGCGTCGGCCCCGGCCCCGTGCCGCCGGGAGTCCGCTTCTGACGAAGAAGGAGACTGGTCTTATGGAACTGATCCCCACCCAGGAAGAAGTTGTCGCCCTGTTGCGGCAGACCGGCGCTTTGCGCAAAGGCCACTTTCAATATCCCAACGGACTGCACTCGGACACCTATCTCCAGGTGGCCATCGCCATGCGCCATTATGAGACGGCGAAACTGCTCAGCGTCGCCCTGAGCCGCAAGCTGCGCGCCCACCCCGAGCTTCGCGCCATCATCCCGGAACTGTCCATCGTGACGCCCGCCACCGGCGGGCTGCCCGTGGCCTACGGCGTCTGCGAAGCGCTGCGCGCCAGACAGGTCTACTGGGCCGAGCGCGGCGAAGAGGGCGGCCCGCTGCGCTTCCGCCCGTTCATCGAGCCCGAGCCCGGCGAAAAGGTGCTCCTCGTCGACGACGTTCTCCGCACGGGCAGAAAGCTCACCGAACTGCGGAACCTGATCGAATCAAAAGGCGCCCAGGTGGTGGCGCTGGCCGTCATCGTCTACCAGCCCAACCCGGAAACCCCCAGATTCGAAAACCTCCCGTTCTACTATTTGGCGCAGTTGGACGCCCTGTATTTCTGGGATTCCGAAGCGGCCGAAGAGAAAATCAACCAGCTCGGCCCGCCGGAAAAAGTCTGGATTTGACCAGGACAAACACCGCACCGGGGACGTTGGCGTCGTCCGGCCGGTGCGCCTGGCGGCAGCGCGATTCAACTCTCAGTTCATTCCACCCGCGCTGCGAGCGAGCTCCATTCGCGGCTCTGTCGGCGCTCCAGCCGCGGCACGTTTGGCACGGGACGCGTACGAACCCGCCCGCTCAGGCTGCGCCTGTCGGCGCCCTCATCCAGCGCACGCGGGGCTTGCGGGCGGCGGTGACCTCATCGACGCGGGAAACGCGCGTCGCCTGCGGCGCCGATTTCACGAGTCCGGGATTCTCTTCCACCTCTCTGGCGATGGCGATCAGCGCATCGCAGAAGGCATCGAGTTCTTCCTTCGGCTCGGTCTCGGTGGGCTCGATCATCATCGCCCCATGCACAATGAGCGGGAAGCTGACCGTGTAGGGGTGGAACCCATAATCCAGCAGGCGCTTGGCAATGTCGCCCGTGCGCACGCCGTGCTTTTCCTGGCGTGCATCGCTGAAGACGCACTCGTGCATGGAGCGCGAAGGGTAGGCGATCTGGTAGTACGGCTCGAGCCGGGCACGGACGTAGTTGGCGTTCAGCAGCGCATCAAGCGTGGCGCGGCGCAGGCCCTCGCCTCCATGGGCCAGGATGTAAGCCAGCGCGCGGATCATCACGCCGAAGTTGCCGTAGAATGCGCGCACGCGGCCGATCGACTGCGGGCGGTCATAGTCCCAGCGCCACAGGCGGCCGTCATGCCGGAGCCGCGGTACCGGGAGGAAGGGAGCGAGATGGGGCTTGACGCCGACCGCTCCCGCCCCCGGGCCGCCGCCGCCGTGCGGCGTGGAGAAGGTCTTGTGCAGGTTGGCGTGGAGCACATCGACGCCAAAATCGCCCGGCCGCGCCACGCCGACCAGCGCGTTCAGGTTCGCGCCATCCATGTAGAGCTGCGCGCCTTTGGCGTGAAGAATTTCGGCGATCTGCTCAATATATTCCTCGAACACGCCCAGCGTGTTCGGGTTGGTGATCATCAGCGCGGCCACGTCTTCGTTGACGGCCGCGGCGACGGCCGCCGGATCCGTCATGCCGCGCTCGTTCGAGGCGAGCGTCTTCACCTCATAGCCGGCAATGACCGCGGTGGCGGGGTTGGTGCCGTGCGCCGAGTCCGGCACCAGCACCACCCTGCGCGGATTGCCCTGCGAGGCCAGCCAGGCGCGGATCAGCATGATGCCGGTGTATTCGCCGTGCGCGCCCGCCGCCGGCTGTAAGGTCACCTCAGCCATGCCGAAGATTTCGGCTAGATACTGCTCCAGCGTGGCGATGATCTCCATTGCGCCCTGGCTGAGCTCTTCCGGCTGGTAAGGATGGGCCCAGGCCAGCGGCTCGATCCGAGCGACCGCCTCGTTGATCCGCGGGTTGTACTTCATCGTGCAGGAGCCCAGCGGAAACATGCCGAGATCGATGGCGTAATTCCAGGTGGAAAGCCGCGTGAAATGGCGCAGGACCTCGACTTCGCTCAGCTCGGGAAACTCCTCGATTTCCCGGCGCACATTTTCCGCGCCAAGCGCTTCTTCGGGATTGACTTCCGGCACGTCGAGCGGGGGCAGCTGATAGCCCCGCTTGCCGGGCCGCGACAGCTCGAACAGCAGCGGCTCGTTCTGCGTGGGGTGCGGCCGCACTTTTCCCAGTGTCTTCGGCATCAGTCCAGCACCTCCTTCATCGCGTCCATGTCCTCGCGCCGGTTCATTTCGGTGGCGCAGACGAGGAGCGAGTCGGCCAGCTCCGGGAAGAACCGGCCGAGCGCCACCCCGCCGAGAATTTTTTTCTCGAGCAGTTTTTCCAGCGCCTGTTGCGGCGTCAGGCGCCGCGGCTTTACCACAAATTCATTGAAGAATTTCCCGCTGAATTTCCGCTCCAGGCCATCGGCCAGGTAATGCGCCTTCGAAAGATTCTGCACGGCGAGCTCGCGCAGGCCCTGTTTGCCGTACAGGCTCATGAAGACGGTGGCCATCAGCGCTACAAGCGCCTGGTTGGTGCAGATGTTGGAGGTGGCCTTCTCGCGGCGGATGTGCTGTTCGCGGGTGGAAAGCGTCAGGCAGAAGGCGCGGTTGCCGTCCTGGTCCGTCGTCTCTCCGGCCAGCCGGCCGGGAATCTGGCGGATGAATTTCTCCCTCGTCGCGATGACCCCGGCGAAGGGCCCGCCGTAGGAGGGGCTGATGGCGAACGACTGGAGCTCGCCGGCGACGATGTCGGCGTCCCGCGGCGGTTCGAGCAGTCCCAGGGAAACAGCCTCCGTAAAGACGGCCACCAGGAGCGCCCCGCGCCGGTGCGCGATCTCCGCCGCGGCCTTCACATTTTCGATCACGCCGAAAAAGTTGGGCGATTGCAGGATCACGCATGCGGTCTGACCGTCGAGCGCCTGTTCGAGGGCGTTGAGATCGGCCTGCCCGGTTTCCGGGTCATAGGGGAACCCGACCACCGTCATGCGCGCGTTGTGCGCCGCCGTGTCGAGCACCTGGCGGTATTCGGGATGGAGGTTCGAGGGCGCGAGGAAGCGGGAACGCCCGGTAATGCGGTAAGCCATCATCGCCGCTTCCGCCACGGCCGTGGAGCCGTCGTACATGGAGGCGTTGGCCACCTCCATGCCGGTGAGCTGGCAGATGAGCGTCTGAAATTCAAAAATCGACTGGAGGGTGCCCTGCGCGTATTCGGCCTGATAGGGCGTATACGACGTGAGAAATTCGCCGCGCTGGGCGACGACGTCGCACAGTACGGGACGGTAATGGGCATAGACGCCGGCGCCAAGAAACGAGGCATAACCGTGCGCCATTTTTTCCGCCTGGCCGCGGAAATACGCCATGATTTCGTATTCCGACATGCCGGGCGGGATTTTCAGGGGTTCGCGGATCAGCGCGTTTTCGGGAACGTGCCGGTACAGGTCTTCCAACGAGGAAAGGCCGCAGGCGGCGAGCATGGCCTGCCTGTCGGCGTCGGAGTTCGGTAAGTATCGCAAGGATCAGGCCCCCGGAATCCACCATTCTAGCCGAGCGGCAGGCAGCGGTTCCCCACGTCCGGGAGGGGAACAGACGGATCGCCGGCTGCGGCCTCAGACAGCTTCGCCGGGAGCTGCGCAAGCCGGCCGCCGGAGACGCTTTCGATCCAGCCCGTTCAGGTTCGACGCCGGACCGGCGGCGCAGGGCAGGACGGACTGCGCTCGCCGCGGACTTCAGGCGCCAAGATAGGCCTGATACTCCGCGGCGGACATCAGGCTGTCGAGTTCCGCGGGGTTGGAGAGGCGGATCTTGACGAGCCAGGCCGCGCCGTGGGGGTCCTCATTCAGTTTTTCCGGCGCGGTGGCGAGCAGTTCATTCACTTCGACGACCTCCCCGGAGACGGGCGAATAGATGTCGCTGACCGCCTTGACGCTTTCCACCGAGCCAAGCGGCTTGCCGGCTTCGACGGCCGTGCCGGGCTTCGGCAGGTCGACGTAGACGATGTCGCCGAGCTCTTTCTGGGCGTGGTCGGTGATGCCCACCGTTCCGATGCCGCCCTCCACCTGGATCCACTCGTGCTCTTTCGTATATCGGAAGTTCTCTGGATAGCTCATTTCGGCCGCCGATAAAAGGGGATGGGGACGGTGACCGCCTCGACGGGTTGCTCGCGTACCACGACCTCGATGATCGTGCCGGGACGGGCGAGCTCCGCAGGCAGGTAACACATCCCGATGTTCTTGTTCAGCGTCGGCGAGGGGCCGCCGGAGGTGACCCAGCCGGCGGGCCGGCCGCCAACGCGGACTTCATAGCCGTCGCGGCCAATGCCACGGCCGCGCATTTCGAAACCGATCAGTCTCCTCCGGACCCCTTCCGCCTTCTGCTTCTCGAGCCGCGCGCGGCCGCAGAAGTCACCTTTGTCCCACTTCACGATCCACTCGAGGCCCGCCTCCAGCGGCGTAATGGAGGCGTCGATTTCATGGCCGTAGAGGGCCATGCCGGCCTCCATGCGAAGGGTATTGCGGGCGCCGAGGCCGCAGGGCTTGATGCCGAATTCGCGGCCGGCGTCCATCAGGGCGTTCCAGACTTCGGCGGCATGGGCGGGCGCGAGGTACACCTCGAAGCCGTCCTCGCCGGTGTAGCCGGTGCGGGCGATGCGGGCGGGGCGACCGCAGACTTCGCCGTCGCGGAAGCGATAGTAGCGGATGGAAGCCAGCTCCACCGGGGTCAGCTTCTGAAGGATCTCCGCCGCGCGCGGGCCCTGCACGGCGAGCTGGGCGTATTTCGAGCCGTTGTTCTCCACGGCGCAGTCCCAGCGGTTCTGCGCGACGATGTGTTCGTAATCCTTGTCCTGGTTGGAGGCGTTGACGCAGAGGAAATAGTGGTCCGCGGCCACGCGGTGGACGAGGATGTCGTCGACGAAACCGCCGTGCTCGTACAGCAGCCCGGAGTACTGCGCCTGGCCGTCAGCGAGGCGGCCAGCGTCGTTGGTCGTCACCCACTGGACGAGCTGAAGCGCTTCGGGCCCGCGGATTTCGATCTCGCCCATGTGGCTGACGTCGAAAAGCCCGGCGGCGGTGCGCACCGCGCGGTGCTCGTCGAGAATGCCAGTGTATTGCAGTGGCATCTCCCAGCCGCCGAAATCGACCATCTTCGCGCCCAGGGTGCGGTGGACGGCGGCCAGCGGGATCTGCTTCAACATGGCGAATTTAGCCTACCACACCCGCGGGCCGGCCGGCGGCAGCCGGGCGGCTGACGCGGGGCGCGCGCAATTGCAATCGAGTTGCCCGCAAATGATTGGAATTAAAGACGTTGTCGTCCGAACCAGGCTCTGGTTACAATGCGGATGTCCGACAACAGCCATTCCGGTTGGCATTGACAGAAGGAGGCACGATGAAGGGCGACCCGAAAGTTCTCGAGTTCTTGCAGGAAGTCCTCACCGCCGAGCTGACGGCAATCAACCAGTATTTTCTCCATGCCGAGATGATGGAGAACTGGGGCTATGAGCGGCTGGCGAAGATCACAAAGAAGGAATCCATCGAGGAGATGCGGCACGCTGAGGCGCTGCTGCACCGGATGCTGTATCTGGACGGCGCGCCCAACATGGCGAAGCTGTTCCCGCTGCGGATCGGGCAGAACGTGAAGCAGATGATCGAAAACGACCTGGCGCTGGAATGCGAGGCGGTGCCGAGGCTGAACAAGGCGATCCAGGCGGCCGTGGAAGCCGGCGACAACGGTTCACGCGACCTGTTCGAGTCCATCCTGAAGGATGAGGAGCACCACATCGATTTCCTCGAGGCTCAGCTCCACATGATCCAGGAAGTGGGCTACGAGAACTATCTGGCCGAACAGATCAAGGACAGCGAGTAAGCTTCCGCACTGGCGATCATTGCCCGGCGCCCCCGGAACCGGCGTTCCGGACGCGCCGGGCTTTTTTCTGCCGCGCCGCAGGCCGCCCCGGCGCTCTTTAGAATGGGAGAACCGGAATGCGATGACGACACGAAGGCATTTCCTGTCCCAGACGGCAGGGCTGGCGCTGGCTGTAGCGCGGCCCGCGCGCGCCTCCTGGCGGGCCCCGGCGGGCGCAGTGGCGGTGAAGCAGCGGCTGGAGCGGCTGCGCGTGGTAGGCAGCGTGCTGATGATCGCTGCCCATCCCGACGACGAAAACACGGCGTTGCTGGCCTGGTGCGCGCAGGGCCGGAAGCTGCGCACCGGGTATCTGTCGCTGACGCGCGGCGAAGGCGGGCAGAACCTGATCGGCACCGAGCAGGGCGAACTGCTCGGAGTGATCCGCACGCAGGAGCTGCTGGCGGCGCGGCGCATCGATGGGGCCGAGCAGCTCTTCACGCGGGCGATCGACTTCGGCTTTTCGAAGACGGCCGACGAAGCGCTGGCCAAGTGGGGCCGCGAGCAGGTGCTGGCCGATGTGGTCTGGGTGATCCGCCGGTTCCGGCCGGACGTTGTGGTGCTGCGATTCTCGGGCACGCCGCGCGACGGACACGGGCATCATCAGGCGTCGGCGATCCTCGGCCGCGAAGCGTTCCGGCTGGCTGGCGACGCGAATGCCTTCCCGGATCAATTGAAGCATGCGCAGCCGTGGCGACCGCGGCGGCTGTTCTGGAACACGTTCTCTTTCACGCGCCAGCAGGAAGCCGAAGCGGAAAAGATGCCGCAGCGGCTGATGATCGACACGGGCGAATACGATCCGCTGCTGGGGATGAGCTATGGCGAGATCGCCGGACTCAGCCGCAGCCAGCACCGCAGCCAGGGCATGGGCGCGCCGGAGCGGCGCGGCCCGGCGCCCAATTATCTGGTTTTGTACGACGGCGACCCGGCGCGCGGGGATCCCTTTGAAGGAATCGACACGAGCTGGAACCGCGTGCCCGGCGGCGCGGCCGTGGCGGAAAAGCTCGACGAGGCGGTGGCCGCCTTCTCCGTGGACGCGCCCGAGCGCGTCATCGGGCCGCTCATGGAGGCGCGCCGGCGGATGGAGCGGATCGACCACCCGGACGTCCGCCGGAAGCTCGAAGAGCTGGACGAAACGGTGGCTCTGGCGGCGGGCCTGTGGGCGGAGGTGAGCGCATCGCGCGCGGCGGCGCCGCCGGGCAGTTCGGTCACGCTCAACCTGTCGGTGCTCAACCGTTCGCGGCTGCCGGCGCGGCTGGAGCGGGTCGAGCTGAGGGGGCTGGCCGGCGGGCCGCAGTTTGGCCCGGCCGAGCTGGGCCACAACCGCCTGCACACGCAGAGCGCGGCGCTGCGTGTGCCGGAGGACGCGCCGCTGACGCAACCGCTGCAATTGCGGCATCCGCCGAAGGGCAACCTGTATGGGATATCCCGCTTGGCCGAGATCGGGCCGGCGGAGGCGGACCCGGTGCTGACGGCCGTGTTCCGCATCTCGATTGCCGGGGGCGCCATCGAACTGAAGCGGCCGGTGGAACACCGCTATGTGGACCGCGTGCGGGGCGAGCTGACGCGGCCGTTCGTTGTTGTGCCGCCGGTCTCCGTCCGCCTGTCGGCGATGCCGCTGCTGTTTCGCTCACGCGAGCCGCGCACCGTTCCGGTGGAGGTGCGCGCCACGGCGGGCGCGGCGGCGGGGATCCTGCGGCTGGAGGCGCCCGAGGGCTGGCGCGTCGAGCCCGGGCCGCAACGCTTCGAAATTTCGGACATAGGACAGGCGGCGACGCTCGACTTCCGCCTGACGCCGCCCGAGGCCGGCGCGCGCGGCTGGCTGCGCGCCGCCGCGGAGGCGAACGGGCGCGAGTGGCGTCATCTGGTGACGAACATCGAATACGAACACATCCCGCCGCAGACGGTGTTGCAGGCGGCCGAAACGAAGCTGCTGCGCGAGGATATCCGGGTCTCTGTCCGCCGCATCGGTTACGTGATGGGCGCGGGCGATCTGGTCCCGGAAGCGCTGCGCGAGCTGGGCTGCGAGGTCACGATGCTGGATGACGCGGAGCTGGCGCACGGCGATCTCTCCGTCTACGACACCATCGTCACCGGCATCCGTGCCTGGAACGTGCGGGCCGGCCTGCGGGCGGCGCACGCGCGGCTGCGCGACTACATGGAGCGCGGCGGGGCCGTATTGGTGCAATACAACACGCTGGAAGGCTTCGGGCCGGAGGCGTCGGATTCCATTCTCCGCAACGTGGGCCCGTATCCGCTGCGCATCGGGCGCGAGCGGGTGACGGTGGAGGAGGCGCCGGTGCGGACGCTTGCGCCCGAGCACCCGCTGCTTGTGCGGCCCAACCGCATTACGGCGGCGGATTTTGAGGGCTGGATCCAGGAGCGCGCGCTGTACTTTCCGGCCGAGTGGGATCCGCGCTATGAGGCGCTGCTCGAAACGGCCGATCCGGGCCAGCCGCCCCAGCGCGGGGGGCTGCTGTTTGCGCGCGTCGGCAAAGGCGCCTACATCTACACCTCTTACGCCTGGTGGCGGCAGTTGCCGGCCGGCGTCGCCGGCGCCTGGAGAATTTTCGCCAATCTGGTGAGCGCGGGCCGATGATGCCGGAAGAAGAGAAGCCGCCATTTTGGGGAAGCTGGGGGCGGATTTACGCGGGCGTGATCGCGTATCTCGCACTGCTGATTTTCCTGTTTGACTGGTTTGCAAGGAGCTGGAACCAGTGAGGCCGCTTGACTGGGCCGTGCTGGCGGCGTCGCTGGCGGGGATCGTTTTTTACGGGTTATGGCGCAGCCGCGGCAGCCGCACGACGTCGGAATATCTCCTGGCCAACCGCACGATGCCGTGGTACGCGATGGCGCTGTCGATCATGGCGACGCAGGCCAGCGCCATCACGTTCATCTCGACTACCGGCCAGAGCTATATGGACGGGATGCGGTTCGTGCAGATGTATTTCGGTCTGCCGCTGGCGATGGTGCTGATTTCGGCCTACGCCGTCCCGCGCTTCCACCGCGCGGGCGTCTTCACCGCTTACGAATATCTCGAAAAACGTTTTGACGGCAAGACACGCGCGCTGGCGAGCGTCATTTTCCTGCTTTCGCGCGGGCTGGCGGTTGGCGTGGCGCTTTCGGCGCCGGCGGTGGTGCTCACGGTGATGCTCGGCTGGCCCAGCCACTGGACCACGCTCGTGATGGGCGTGCTGGTGGTGGCCTACACGGCCAGCGGCGGCATTGCGGCTGTCACCTGGACCGAATTCGTGCAGATGCTGGTGATGACCGCCGGCCTGTTTGCCGCGCTGCTGACGGTGATCCTCCTGCTGCCTGCCGAGGTCAGTTTTGCCAGCGCGCTCACCGTGGCGGGCGCGGCCGGGAAGCTGAACGCGGTGGTGTGGCGGTTTGATCCGAACGACCAGTACAACATCTGGAGCGGACTCATCGGCGGAACGTTTCTCGCTCTGGCCTATTTCGGGTGCGATCAGAGCCAGGTGCAGCGGTATCTGACCGGCCGCAGCGTGGCGCAGTCGCGGCTGGGACTGCTGTTCAATGGCGTGGCGAAAATCCCCATGCAGTTCTTCATCCTGTTCACCGGCGCGATGGTGTTTGTGTTCTACGTCTACACGCAGCCGCCGCTGATTTTCCAGCCGCAGGCGATGGCGGCGCTCGAGCGGCTCCCGCAGGCCGGGGCGGTGCGCGCCGACTACGACCGCGCCTTTGCGCTGCGGCGGGACGCGGCCCGGCGGCTGGACATCGCCGCCTTCCGCCGCGCGCACCAGGAGCTCGACCAGGTGCGGCGGCGGGCGCTCGAAATGGCCGGCGAGGCCACCGGACAGGGGTGGATCAATGATACCAACTACGTTTTCCTGTGGTTTGTGATTCATCAGATTCCGGCGGGCGTGGTGGGGCTGATTCTGGCGGCGATCTTCGCCGCGGCTATGTCGACGATTTCCGCCGAGATCAACTCGCTGGCCACGGTGAGCATGGTGGACGTCTACCGGCGGTTTTTGCGCCGCCAGGCCGACGACGGCCATTACCTGCGGGTGTCGCGCTGGCTCACCGTGTTCTGGGGCGCTTATGCGATCGTGACGGCGCTCTATGCGCAGAACCTCGGATCGCTGGTGGAGGCCGTGAACCGGCTGGGCTCGCTGTTTTATGGGACGCTTCTCGGCGTCTTTGTGCTGGCATTTTTCGTGCCACGGGCGCATGGAACGGCGGCGTTCTGGGCGATGGTGTTCGGCGAGGCGGTGGTGTTTGGCGTATGGCATTTTACTCATGTCGCCTTCCTGTGGCTGAACGTGCTGGGGTGCCTGTGCGTGGTGCTGTTCGGGTGGGCGGCCGGCCGGCGCCGCCGGCCGGAGTGAAGAAGGCGGCGCTACAATTCTGAATTGGAAGCTCCACTGGGCCGGTGCCTGGCCTGGTCTTCAAAACCAGCGGGCGGCGCCTGCGCGCCGCTGGTGGGTTCGACTCCCACGAGCTTCCGCCATCCTTTCCCCGTCGGCCCGGAATTCTTGCGGAAATTTCACCGGATGAATCCGTTTTCTTCTCCGTTTTTTTTCCGATAAAATATGTGCGGTTCCCGGCGAGGGACAGAAAGGGGCCGCCATGAGTCAGATGGAACGGATTTATGTGATCCACCGGCTTCTGGAAACACACCGGGCGGTTCCGCTCAGCCGCATCATGGATCAGCTGGAAATCAGCCGTGCGACGGCGAAGCGGGACCTGCAATTCATGCGGGACCGGCTCCTGGCGCCCATCGAATATGATCCGGAATTGCGCGGCTACCGGTATCAGACGGACGCAGCACAGGGCGGCAAAGAATGCGGCGCGCCGCAGCGGTACCAGTTGCCGGGCGTCTGGCTCACGTCCGCGGAAATGACCGCGCTGCTGCTGCTGCGCGATTTTGTCGAGCAGCTTGACTCGCGGCTGCTGGCCGACGCGCTCGGGCCGGCGCTGAAAAAGATCGAGTCCCTGCTGAATGCGGGCAAGGTGAAGCAGAAGGACATCCGCAGGCGGTTCCGGATGATGGTGGCGCGTCACCGGCCGGTGAACGACCAGATTTTCCGCATCGTGAGCACGGCAGTGCTTCAGCAGAAAAGGCTCGGGCTGGTCTATTTCAGCCGCTCGCGTGGTGAAATTCTGGAACGGGTGGTGAGTCCGCAGCGGCTCATCTGGTACAACGCCAACTGGTATCTGGACGCCTGGTGTCATCTGCGCGAGGATTTCCGCAGCTTCGCCCTGGACGCAATCCGCGGCGCGACAATTCTGAAAGAGAAAGCGGACGAATATCCGCAGGATCTGCTCGACCGCCGGCTGGGCGCCGGCTACGGGATCTTCGCCGGCGAGCCGGACAAGCTGGCGGTGCTGCGGTTCCGGTTGCCGGCCTCGCGGTGGATCGAGCGGGAGGAATGGCATCCGAAGCAGCGGCTGACGCCGCTGGCCGGCAATGAGGTGCGGCTGGAAGTGCCGTATTCAGACCCCCGCGAGCTGGTGCAGGACATTCTGCGCTTCATGCCGGACGTCGTGGTGGAAGCGCCCGGTTCGCTCAGCGATCTCGTCATGGAGGCTCTCGAGGGCGGGTTGGCGGCCCAGCGCGCCGAGCAGCGCAAGTCGGCGGCGAGCGCCCAGCAGATGTCGACAGGATGAATTTTCCCGGCGCAGGCTCTTCGGGTGAGCCTCCTCCCCCTGCATGATCGAGTCAACGGGGGAGGACATCGGAGGAGACGGCGGCCGGGGCCGGCGGCCTGCGCCAGGGTGGCTCCCTGCCCGAAGGCGCGCCGCCGCCCCGCCGCGGTTTTTTTCGCCTGGAAGGAGTCTTCGGTATGGCAGTGCGGTTCCTGCACACGGCAGACTGGCAGATCGGAATGAACGCGGCGCACGCCGGCGCGGCCGCCGCGCGGGTGCGGGAGGCGCGCCTGGAAACGGCCCAAAGGCTGACGGAGCTGGCCCGAGCCGAGCGGGTGGACTTTGTCGTCCTTGCCGGCGATACCTTCGAAAGCAACGCGGTGTCTCTCGACGAGGTGGAGCGGACGGCGCGGGTCCTGGGCCAGTTCCCTTGCCCGGTGTTCGTGCTGCCGGGCAATCACGATCCGTTCGAGCCCGGCTCGGTGTGGGAGAGGCCGGTGTGGCGGACGCTTCCGAATGTTCGGATCCTCGACCGCTCTGAACCGATCGAGGTGGGCGAAGCGGTCCTGTTCCCCTGCCCGCTGACGGCGCGCTGGGCCGGCAGCGACCCGACGGCGTGGATCCCCGCCGGAACGCACGAGGACCGAATCCGCGTGGGCGTGGCGCATGGAGCCCTGGAGTCCGTACCCGGCGCCGAGCACGCGCATCCGATTCCGGCAGACGCCGCCTGGGCGCGGCGGCTGGACTACCTCGCCCTCGGTGACTGGCACTCGCAGCGCATCTACGGGGACGCGGAGCGGGGCCATCGCATGGCTTACAGCGGCACGCCCGAACCTACCCGTTTCGGCGAGGACGCGAGCGGCCGGGTGTTGATCGTGGAAATCGACGCGCCGCGCGGCCTGCCCCGGCTGCGGAGCGTGGAGACGGGACGGCTCCTTTGGAGGCAGCGCGAGTGTGAAATCGTGCATCCGGGGCAGTTGGCGGAGCTCCTGAAGGAACTCGAAGCCCTTCGGGGGCCGGATGTGTTGCTCGATTTGCGCCTGTATGGGACGCTGTTGCCCGAAGACACGGAGACGCTGGAGGCGCTCCGGCGGCTCGAACCGGACTTCCTGCTGCTGCGCGTGGACGACTGCGGGCTGGTTCCGGTGCTGACTCTCGACGAGATCCGGGACCCGATCGTGCGGGAGGCGCTTGATCGGTTGAACCGGAAGGCGCAGGAAGGGCCGGAGGCCGACGCAGCGCGGCTGGCCGTGCGGACGCTGATGCGGCTGGCCAGGGGAGCTGGGGCATGATCCTTCATTCGATCGAGCTGGAAAAATTCGGCCGCTTTGTGGAGCCGGCGCGGTTCCGCTTCGCCGCGGACCGCCCGAACCTGATCAGCGGGCCGAACGGGAGCGGAAAGTCCACCCTGCTGGCGGCACTGTCGGCGGCCTTTGTGATTCCGTATCGCTCCACCAGAGAGGACATCCGCAACTGGCAGCCCTGGGGGCGGGAGCTGGCTCCCAGGGTCACTGTGGAGTTTGAAAGCCGCGGACGGCGCTATCGGCTGACCAAGGTCTTCCTTCAGGCCTCTGCCGCGACGCTTGAGGAAGAACGGGCGGACGGCTTCACTCGGGTGGCCGAAGGCGACGCGGTGGAACAGAGGCTGCCGGCGTTTCTGGGTGGCCGGGAGCGGCCCGGCGTGGATCCCAGGACGCGGCACTGGCTGCTGGCGGGCGTTCTCTGGGTGCCGCAAAACCGGCTTGCGGCCACCGAGGTGGATGGCAGCGTTCAGGACGCAGTGAGGGCAGCGTTGGGGGCGCAGACGCGCAGCCAGGCGCTCGAGCGCATCGAGGCGGATGTCCGGAAGATTTACGAGCGGGACTGGACACCGACCGGGCAACCCAAGCAGTCCTCCTCGGTCTCCGTGTTGTCGAAGGAGGTCGAGGAGCTGAGCAAAGAGTTGACGCAACTCCGCGCCCGGCTGGCCGAACTGGATGCGCTGCGGGACCGGATATGCGCCCTGGAGCAGGAATCCGCAACACTCGAATCCGGGCGGGCGCGCCTGGAAGAGGAAGAAAAGCGGCTGGCAGCCGAAGTCCAGACACGCCGCGAAGAGGCGGCGGAGGTCGAGAGACTAAGGCTGGAACGCGCGAAGGCGGACGCTGAGTTCGGCCGTCTGACGCAGATCCTTCAGGCGCGAACGACACTGGGCCGCCAGCGCGCGGAGGCGCAGGAGCGCCTGGCGGCTCTGGAGGAGGAAAGCCGAAAAGTGGTCCAGGCGCTGGAGGAGGCGGAAGCGGTCTACCGCAGGCTTCAGACCGATCTCCATCTCAGGATCGCCGGCGCAGAGAAAGAACTCGACGAGCTCAAGGCGCCCTCAGCCGAAACCCTGAAACGTCTGGAGGAGCTGGATCAGCGCCGCCGCGAACTGGCGGTCAAGCTCGAAAGCGCCCTGCTGCATGCCGAGATCATCCCCGAAGACGGCGGCCGGGTGGAGGTGCTCGAGGGCGAGCCGCGGGGCGAGGTGGAGCTGCGCAGCCATGAGACCGTGCGGATCAGCGGCTCGCCGCGCATTGAGCTGCGCATCCCGGGCTTCGGCCGGCTCCGGCTGACCGGGCCGGCCGAGTCCGCCGCCGAGCTGCGGGCGCAGATGGACCAACTGGAGGCGGAGTGGGCGAGGATCGTGAAGCCGCTTGGTGCTGACAGTCTGGAAGGGCTGCGCCGGCTTCGCCAACGGGCCGATGACCTGCTGCTGCGGCTGGACGGCTGGCGCGTGGCCCTGCGCGACCACGAGCAGGGCAGAAGCGCGGAGGCGGTGGCCCGCGAGGCGGCACGCCGCCGGAGCGAGGACGTGAGCCGCCAGATCGAGCAGAGGCGCAGGGAACTCGCGCGGCTGGAGGACGAAGCGCGGCAGCTGGCGGCGGAAACGCGGACGGATGCGGAGATCCAGACAGTCCTCGATCAGTTGTCGCTGGAGATCCGCGGCCTCAGGCAGGCTCTGGCGCAGGCTGAAGCCAGGCTCGCTGCCTTCCCGCCGGATCTGGAGAACCGGCTGGAGGCGGCACGGCAGGCTGCGGAGGCGACTACCCGGCGCCTGCGGGATACCGGTGCCGCGCTCGAACAGGCCCGCTACGATCTGGCCGGCCTCCAGGGGCAGGCGATTTACACGGCCATTGCCGGCAAGAGCGCGCTGCTCGAGCAGAAACAGCGCGAGCTGGCCAGAGCCCGCCTGGAGGCCGATGCCTCGAGACTCCTCAAGCAGACGCTGGAGGCCGTTCAGGCGGAGATCCAGCAGCGGGTGCTGCCCCGGGTGGAGGATCGCGCGGCCGCGATCCTGAACCAGATCACCGGCGGCTTCGCCGAGCGGCTCTCGCTGGCGCCAGACGGGTGGAAGCCGACCTCAGTTCGGCCCTCCACGGCGAACGTCGACGTGGCGCCCGAGCGGATCTCCGGCGGGGAACTCGAGCAGTTGCACCTGGCGGTCCGGCTGGCGCTGGCCGAGACGCTGACGGAGGAGGAGCCGTTCCCGGTGGTGCTGGATGACGCGCTGCTGGCCACCGATGACGAAAGACTCGAGCGGATCCTTCGCCGGGTTCAGGAGCTTCAGAGGCGCGTGCAGTGGCTGATTCTCACCTGCCACCCGGAGCGCTTCTGCAAGCTTTCCGGCGCGCACGTCATCCACATGGACGGTCAGGGCGCGGCCGCCTGAGCTGGACACGCGCACGCACAAAGAGGCCCGGGCGCTCAAGCGCCCGGGCCTCTTCTGGCACAGAAGCCAAAATCGACTTCAGCTCAGGCGGCGGCGCAGCAGACCGAGTCCGAGCAGCCCTGCGCCGATGAGGGCATAAGTGCCGGGCTCGGGAACGGGCTGAACCTCAGCGTCAAAGCTGCTAAGTGTGCCGCTGTCGTGGTGAATGACCACCTTGATACCCACCTGGTAATCCTCGTCGGGGTTAGCGAACGGGAAACTGGTGGAGCCGCTGAAAGCGGTGGATCCAACAGGATTAAACGGGCCAAGCTGGACGTCTTCACAGTTGCCCAGCGTCACGCCGGCGCAGGCATAGGCCGTCACGGTTCCGTTGGTCGTGCCTCCGATGTTGAACATGAAGCCCGGAGGCGGGGGAGAGGCAAAGCCGCCCTGAGTGAGCAACAGGGTGAGTGTTCCAGCCGCATTGGACATATTCACACTGTTGAGATCCAGAACAGGCCAGTAAGCTGTTCCGACAGCCGGTGCACCAATTCCAGTGCTGACATTTACCACCCAGACGCCCAAATTTCCAATCCACGTCACAGCGCCACTGGCACTGTTGGAATCTCCCGCCCCCCCGTCCTGGACGGTTACCGTGTTGCTACCGTCGCTCAAGGTCAGAGTCAAGGGTGTTGCGCCGACCGGTACCGCCATCAACGCCAGCGCAGCGACTACTGCCACCGCCATCGATCTGAACTGCATGGATGTTCCTCCTCGTTTCTATGCGAAGCCCCGCACCCCTAAAGCTTGGGCTGCGGATCTGCGCAAACCAATGCCACTTCGTTCTAGAACGGGCCCCATTCGGGTCGCTTTTTAGAAGAAGAAGGCGGACGAAAGCTGTAAAACCTCTTTGCTTTGTGTCTGTTGTAGGGAGTGGAGGGGGACTAGTACTCAGAAGCCGAATTCCGGCGGGCCGAGGCGTGGTTCCAGCCGAAAATCATCCCCTGAAAGATCACGCTCTTCGGAGGCGCTACTGAAACTCGCCCGCCAGGGCGGGCGCAAGGAGCGGACACTCGCGCACTCTCCGGCGGCGCTGACGAGGGTGCTTTTCGAGACAGAGCGGGCTTGGGAATTGCCGGAGATCTTGGGAAATCGGCGGAGGGTTGGTTGCGGGGGGTGGATTTGAACCACCGACCTTTGGGTTATGAGCCCAACGAGCTACCTGGCTGCTCCACCCCGCAATTGCATCTTAGCAATTCGGCGTCAGCCGCGCAAGAGGTCCGTTGGAGCAGAGCCCACGCCGAAGACCGGACCGCCACGCGCCTTGCGCTTTCGCCGCGGCCTGCTGGAGTAGGCTTCCCGGATCAGTCTGTCAGCCCCACAGGCAGTTTCCGCAACGGGGCCTTCCCGCCTCCCACGTTCGGGAAAGCGCTTTGGCGAAGGATAAACCAGGACATGCTGCCGACACAGCTGCGCCGGGCGTGAGCGGAGAAACCTGGAGGGCGGGGGGACGGC
>JBMFOK010000028.1:0-34127 GCA_049969655.1 Bryobacteraceae bacterium | reverse complement strand
CTACCATTCCGAAGTTTCCGTGGCTTTCCAGAATAGCAATTCTGGAAACAAACAAAAACAATGTCGGCACGGGCAAGGCCGCGCCAAAGTTGGAGCAAAGTTTACCGTGCAATTTTGGCTACAACAGTAGCCACGATTATGCTCATAATCAGTGTCATACAATACTGGAAGAAATGCCGCCGCGCCACCAACTTAATATAGCGCGGGGAAATAATATCCACGGAGCGCCCGTCCGGATGCGGCACGCCGGCCGAAAACCACTTACTGTAAATTAGCTGAATGAAGAAACCATATGCAATGCCGAGCGCTAATGGGATGGCGTAGCGAATGGGCCAGGGTATGGCCGACAGGGCAGGGATAGTTGCTATTATTCCGGTGGCAATGCCAAGGGCTATTGTTATCGTGACCATCCGAGCCTGAATGATCCTAAATCGTTTAACCTCCAGCATTCTGTTCTTTCTTGTTTCCGTGACTTCCCAGAATGGCAATTCTGGGAACCTAATGATCGACGATCCTCAGTGGTCGCACACATTCTCGCCAACCTGCAGCGTCCCAGCCAGGTAATCGCTGATCAGGTGTTCAGGCGTATCGGTGCGTGCCCCGACGACAACCTGGATACCTCGCGCCGCAAACATGTCCCGAGCGCGCTGCCCCATGCCGCCGGTGATGATCGTCGTCACCCCCCGTTCCGCTAACCAGGGGGGCAGCAAGCCGGGCTCATGAGGAGGAGCGCCAATGTCCCGCCGTTTGAGAATCTTCTTTTCGGTCAGGTCGACATCGAGGAGTGCAAAATGCTCACAGTGCCCGAAATGAGCGGAGAGTTTCCCGTCCGCCACAGGGATAGCGATTTTCATGCAGCCGCGTCCATCATTTGTGTCATCGGCGGTAGCTGACGTGGCTTCCGTTTTGTCCAAATCGGCGATGGGCTGGACAAGCTGCCGCATGATTTCCGCCGTCGCGCTTCCAGCATAGTGCCGAACAAAGGCACGGCCGCTGTCGCAAGCTTCCGCGATTTCCGGATCTATCGGGATCGAACCCAGGAACGGCACACCCATGTCGTCGGCGATGTGCTTACCACCACCGGTACGCAAAATCGGAGTGATCTCGCCGCATTTTGGGCACGCGAATCCGCTCATGTTCTCCACCACGCCCAACACCGGCACTTGTAGTTGCCGGCAGAACGTGATCGACTTGCGCACGTCCACCGCCGCCACCTTTTGAGGTGTCGTCACAATTACCGCGCCGTCCAGCGAGGAGCCGATCAGTTGGCAAATCGATAATGGTTCATCCCCGGTTCCAGGGGGCGAGTCGATGATCAGGTAATCGAGTTCTCCCCAGACGACATCCGCGAGGAACTGTTTGATCACGCCCGCCTTCATCGGCCCCCGCCAGATCACGGCGTCATCCTGATTTTGCAGCAGAAAACCGAGCGACATGACCTTCATGGCGCCCATGTCAACCGGGAGCAGTCCATCTTCGTTCCCCTGGAGCTTCTCCCGCTCAAGGCCCAGCATGGTGGGGATGCTGGGGCCATGGATATCGACGTCCAGGAGTCCGACGCGCTTGCCCGAAAGCACCAAAGCGGTGGCGAGGTTCACGGCGACCGTGCTCTTGCCGACCCCTCCCTTACCGGACAATACGATCACCTTGTGCCGGATGCGGCAAAGCCTGGATTGGAGCTTCTGCCGTTCGGCGAATTCTTTCTCACTTTCGTTGGCTTTGCGCTGGGTGGCCGAGCAATCTTTGTCTCCGCAGGCTGCACAGGAGCCCTTTCCCGCTTGGGTCCCGTCTTGAGGCGTACCCTGGCGACTCATGTAGTCCGAACACGCCCCGTTCAGAGTGTTGGCCGCCAGGAGCGCGCAATGTTCGGACTCCTGGGGGAATCCCGCGAGAGCGTCCAGGATATCCTTCTGCCGCAACGCCATGACATCCTCGATTCGTTTGCCTTCGGCCATGGTCGTTGCCATGCTCCCGCAGGCCAAAGAGGACCCGCATCCATCCGTGATGAACGAGACGCGTTCCACTTTGCCCTCGCGGACGGTCAGCCAGAACTCCATGGTGTCGCCACAGGGGCCGGTGATGCGCGCATGGCCGTCGAAATTCTCAAGCGGACCATAATTCCGGGGATTGGCCGCGTGATCGCGAGCCACGACGGAGAAGCCATCAAAATGTGTACATTCCATGTTTTTGTCACCTTCCAGAAACGATGCTGGACGCTCTCTCCGATGGAGATCGCGCCAGCACATAACTTCCGAGGGTTTGCCCGGCATATGCCGCGATGACGGGGCATTTGGCTTTGAACAGAAAGAAGATGTTGCGCGGCTCATCGCTCAGCGTTTCGAAATTGCCTTGTCCCTTCGCAAGGATCAGATCGGCTGCTTCGAAGCGCCGTATGAACTCCGGGCTGCAATCGCCAAGAATCGTTCCGGGGGCATCCGATCCGTTCCCGACAACTTCGACGAGTTCGTGAAGCCCCGCGGCCCGCGCATCGGCTACCGTTGCATCGTTTATGACCGGACTCCCCCGTACGGCCAGAATGACTCCGGCGGGTGAAAGCTGCTCGATGAGCAGGCGGTCGAAGACGATCTCGCCCGCATTGTCGGCCAAATACAGAATGCTACGGGCGCTGGCGACGGCCTGCCGAAATTCATTGAGCATAGGGAATGGCGGCGCCGCCAGCGCTTCACTGAGGGACCGGTGCACGTCCTGCTCCGTCACTCCAGTGGGTACACCCATGTCGATTACGTTCCCTGCGATCGCGATGCGGGCGGCCACCTCTAACGGGTCGTTCGCGGCTGTCACAATGGCCCTCAGATCGGGCAGGAGGCGGATGGCGAGCTGGTTGAAGCGATCTTTGGCCGCGCGGTACGGATCCTCGATGACGGCGATTTCCCGGAGGTGGCGGTGGAGTCGCTGACCGAAAACGATAGGGGGCTGATCCAGGTCCATCTCCTCGCTCCAGCACAGCACTTCGCGGGCAATCCGCTCTTGCACCGTGCGGTCGGGCGACACCAGCCCGGCGGCGTCCCGCGCCTGGCGAAGAAAGCAGGGAATGCAATCTGGAGAAGTCTTCATCCTGGTCAGTTATAGGCGTCCATGGTTTTCGGATCTTCGTTTAGAAGCGGTCCGGCGAGTTTGATGATGTTGCGGTCCTGCCAGAAAGGCAGCTTCTTGTGAACATCCAGGTATTTCCGGGGGATCGGATGGGTGCCAATGACTACTGGCAAACCGTAGGCGGTCTCGATGAACGTTTTGAACTGCTCGATGAATGGGCATGGCGGGTAGCCGACCACGAGCCCGGTGGCGAGATGAATCGCCTCGGCGCCGTTCTTTTTCATCTCCGCCGGCACATCCTCCACGTTGCCGCCTGGGCATCCACCACATGTCGAGTAGCCGACCACTTCCAGAGGCTGCCCGGCGGGATAGATCGCAAACGCTCCGCTCCGCTCCCGAACTGCCCGGAAACATTTCCCGCCGCCACAACTTTTGTACCGCTCGCAAATGATGATCCCGATCTTCACGTCGAGGCTCCTTCTCTCTTCTCGGAATGCGGCATCTACTGTCCCTTGGCTGCCGCTGCGGCTACATGGTCCAATACGCGGTCAAGATCGTGCCGCCTGAACACATGGCCGCGCATCACCACGGCGAAAATCCTGTTCGTGTTGCTGATATCCGTCAAGGGGTTGCCGTCGAGCAGCACCAGGTTGGCGGGTGTTCCCGGCGCGATTCCGAGTTTGGCAGGCCGGTCGAGAAATTCCGCCGGCCCGGTGGTTGCAGCTTGCAGTGCGGCCGCCGGAGATAAACCCGCCCGGACCAACAACTCCAACTCATCATGCAGCGCGAAGCCCGGAATGCAATACGGCCATGGTGTATCAGTCCCCGCGAGGATACGCACGCCATCGCGCCACATCAGGCCGGTCAACCGGAGATTCATCTCAAATAACCTCTTCGCGAACTCGACGTCCCCCGCCGCTTGGCGGTTCGCTGCCCATTCGCGCAGATAGTGAGATCGAACGTATCGCAGTCGCGGGTCTTGGTACAGGGCAGGATCGGCTGCTTCCGCAGGAAAACGCTGTTCGGCCAGTGTGGGACAGAGCCACGTGCCATTCTTGCGGAAACGCGCTGCGAGTTGTGCCGCTTTGTCCGAGTCGAATGTCTCGATGACCGTTTTGATGGGAACGGCTTGGCCTTGCTTCATCAGGTCGCGGAGCTGAGACTCAGCGCTGGAGCAGGCCAGCAACAGCCCGTCCATGTGCTCAATCGAGTTCTGACCGGCATTGGAAGCCTCGGCCGGGGTCAGCCCGCGGGGCACGTGGCCGGAGAGCGGAAGATTCAGCCCTCGGCACTCCTCAGCCAGCGCCAAGTATGCTGGCCGGGGCACATCCCCACCGATCGTCACGAAGTCTACGCCGATTCTCCCCAGTTGGTCCACCGCTGCCCGGGCATCCACTGCATTTGTGACTCCGAACGGTAGCGGCTTGCCGGGCCCGTGCGCCTCGATCGCCTTCGCCGTGAAAACCAGTTCCGGCCCAACCGTCTTCCCGGATGCAACCTCAGCACGATACTGCTTCAGCCGGTCGAATGCCCCTTCCTGGCTGCTTTCCATCTCGCGCATTCCGGTAATCCCATTGGCCAGGTAGATCAGAAACCAGCCGGGCCCGATGACACCCAAATGTACGTGCATGTCCCAAAGGCCCGGGATCAGATATTTCCAGCGGCCGTTGATGCGCCGGGCACCCTGCGGCGGCGCTGCTCTGCCCACGGCCTCGATTCGCATACCGCGGACGACAACAGTCTGGTCGGCGTAGATAGTCGCCGCTCGCACATCCACTACGTTGACGTGCTCAATCGCGACAGCCGGAGCAGCTTGAGCCCGAGACGCCAGCAGGAGCAGCATGAGAAGCGCGAATCTCTCGCCGTGTTGGTTCCGGAGCTGTCTACAAATCATTTTTCGGCATCCTGAAGAGGTCCGGCGTCCCATCGCCCGAGACACGAGTTGGACTACAGGAGTGTCCCCATGGCTTCACGCGCAGACCCCGCAAAAACTCGACATCCGATCGGGATAGCCGATCGGCTTGTGGTTTGGCATCTCGCTGGCGAAGAGGGGCGGTTACGGCCCAGAACAAACGGCCAACCCAGATCAGCCACAAGATTCCGAGAAATACGACAGTCAAGTCGCTGCCGAGATCCGCCTCGGAACCGGACACGCTTTCTCCTTTTCTGCTTCTGGCGTTTTAGATGTACTCTAGACCTATAATATTATTACATCCAAACGGATCTCGCACGATGCCGCCGAAGATGCCAGTCTTTTCATGCGCGCCCCAGGATCAGTTCAGCGACCCGCTTCCCGGACAGCAACATGCCCCCGAATACCGGTCCCATGCGGGGACCGCTGAACGTGGCGCTCACGGCCATCCCGGTCACCCAGAGACCGGGAAATGCTTCTGCCACTCGTTCCACAACGAACGTCTCTCCAGCAGCTGCGTCCATCGGCCCCTCGCCGACAGAGGCCGGCCGTGCCGGAATGAGGTTTCGCGCACGCAGTCGCTCGACGGCTACCGCCTCGTGCCCCGATGCGTCGATGACCACGTCTGCGCGGAGGACGATCGGGTCAACAGGCAGGGCGCCGGAAATCATGGTCCGGTTCACGACCACGCCAGTAACCTTGCTGTCGTGAACGCACACATCCTCAAGCGTCGCCAGGTTCAGCAGCGTGGCGCCGGACCGAATAGCCCGAAGGCACAGAGCGCATGCCAGTTCCGCGGCATCAATGACGTACAAACCTTCGCATCGTTGATCGTGGCGGATGCCCGATTCCTCGAGAACGGGAAGGGCCTCCTCTTGAACAACGACTTCGTTCATGCCCATCCCGCCGCCCCACACACCGCCGCCGGGCGCGAGCCGCTTTTCCAAGATCGTGACCTTTCGGCCTGCGGCCGCAAGATGAGACGCGGCCGTCAGGCCCGCTGGTCCGGCGCCGACAATCACCACGTCGCTTTCGATCGAGCGCAGCAACTTTCGGTGATAGCTGTCCACAATAGCTTTCGAGATCGCCGTTTCTTTGATTTCGTTCACAAGTATCGACTCCGTTGGTGTTCCTGCGCTGGGTGGATCAGATTTCATTGACCGCATCACTAGTCAGCGCTAGTATAGGTGTTTCTTACACTCTCATCCAATCTTCGCACGTATCCGTATGAGATGGAAACACACCACCTATTTGCCGTTTGACCCTTCGGCCGGGCTGCCAGCGGCGATTCTCGTTGTGGTGGCCGCCGCCGGCGGGTTCGCGTCGTGGGCGCCCCTGTGGATCGCTGCTTTAGTCCTCCTTGCGGTCCTCGCATTCTTCAGCCGTGACCCAGAACGCTCCGCGGTCGCATCGCCGGACGCTATTCTGAGTCCGGCCGACGGACGTGTGGTCGAGGTTCGCGAAATGACCGCTCCGGAAGTCGGCGCTGGCGAGGGACCATGCATCTCGATCTTCCTTTCCGTATTCGATGTGCACGTCAACCGTGCGCCATGTGCGGGCGTGGTCGAAACCGTGGCCTACCGGCCGGGCGGGCACCGGGACGCGCGAAGACCAGTCGCCACCGCGAACGAAAGCAACTGGATTCTGCTCCGCTGCGGGGAACATTACATGACCGTGCGCCAGATCGCCGGCCGCTTTGCCCGCAGAGTGATTTGCCGCGTGCCAAAAGGTGCGGCGGTTGATCGGGGCGACCGGATTGGGTTTATCCGCCTCGGATCACGGGTCGAGTTGTACCTGCCCGCCGGCACCGCCGTCGTGATTCAGCCTGGGCAGTATGTGCGCGGCGGGCATTCCATAGTGGCGTACCTGCCGGGAAACCGGGGTTGACAGCGGAAGCAGGAAAGCTGTATGCTGATTGTAGTTGCTAATCTTCGCAACTATATTAGTAGGCAAGTGGTTGAGCGAACAGATGCTAAAGCAGAGCCGGCCGCAAAACACCGTGGAAAGTGCCGAGATCTTCGCGCTGCACGCGGAATTTTGCAAGGTCATTGCCAACCCCACGCGGCTGATGCTCATCTCGCGCCTGCGGAGCGGAGAACTGACCGTCGGCGAGCTGGTCAAGGGCACTGGCGCGTCCCTAGCCAACATCAGCCAGCACCTTCGGATCCTTCGCGACCACGACATTGTGCGCACCCGCAGGGAGGGCAGGTCCATCTATTACCGGTTGCGGGATGCCCGCCTGGTGCAGGTCTGCGAACTCACCCGCGCCATCCTGCTGGGCGGCATCCGGCAACGCGGCGCCCTGGCACGGAGCGCGCCGGGGAAACGCGCCAGCACTTGATGCAAATAAGGAGAGATTTGTCATGACACTGGAAGAACTCAAGAACCTCAAGGTCGATCAGACCATTGACGCCCGCGGCACCGCCTGCCCGGGTCCGCTGCTGGAAGCCAAGCGCGGCATTGCCAAAGTTCCCAGGGGCGGGATCATAGAGGTGCTTTCCTCGGACGAGGGCACTAATAACGACATTCCCTTGTGGTGTAAGAAAACCGGCCACCAATACCTCGGCACGATCGACGAGGCCGGTTACTGGCGGCTCTTCGTGAAGAGAACCAAATAACAGGAATGCGCCATGCCTGCGGCTCACAGCGACGATCCCGGCCCCTGCATCCTGGTCTTCTCCACGAATTCCATCAGCGATCCAGGCATTGATTTGGCGGGCAGCGCTCACATGCATTACTCGCCGCGCGTAGTGACGATACCTGTGCCGTGCTCGAGCGGCATCCGGCCCGGTTGGGTCCTGCACGCTATCGAGGCTGGCTTCGACGGGGTATTTATTGCGGCGGACGGCACCGACTGCGCCTACGTATCCGACTGCACCGCTCGCACGGGAAGGGTTGTGGCCCAGGCCCAAAAGCTCTTGCAGGAGAACGGCCACGATCCCCGCCGCCTCAAGATGGCAGCCATCTGCTCGGTTTGCGCCGAGTCATTTGTCTCCCACATGGAGAAACTGGGGGCGGATTTGAAGCGGCTCGGGGCGGAAAAACAAGGGCAGGAAGAGAGAATTCCATGAGCTACGACGTCCTCGTAGTGGGTGGGGGCATTGCCGGCATGGAGTCGGCCCTGAACCTCGGTGACATGGGGTTCAAGGTTCTGCTGGTCGAGAAGGAAGCCAGCATCGGCGGGAAGATGATTCTCCTGAGCAAGGTGTTCCCAACGCTGGACTGCGCGAGCTGTATTTCGACTCCCAAGATGGCAGCCACCTCTCACCATCCGAATGTCACCACGATGGTTCACAGCGAGGTAAAAAACGTCAGGCGACGCGAAGACGGGCGTTTTCAGGTGCGCATCCAAAAGCACACCAATTTCGTCAATCCCTCGGCCTGCACCGGTTGCGGCGAGTGTGAGCTGGCCTGCACGGTGGCCTCACCGGACGAATTCAACGCGGACCTCGTCCTCAGGCGCGCGGCGCACATCCCCTTCCCTCAAGCCGTTCCCAAAAAGGCGGTCATCGAGCGCGCCGGCACGTCGCCTTGCAGCTTCGAATGTCCGGCCGGGGTTAAGGCGCACGGTTACATTTCCCTGGTGCGCGCGGGACGCTACGAGGAGGCCTTCGCGCTGCACATGGAGGACGCGCCGTTGGTGGGAAGCCTGAGCCGTGCCTGCTATGCCCCTTGCGAGGGAGCCTGCACGCGGGGCGGGCTGGAGGGGCCGCTTTCTATCCGAGCGATCAAGCGTTTCCTGGCAGATCGCTACTATGCGGCCCATCCAGAGCCGGAGTACGGACCGCCAGAGCGCCGCTCGGGCAAGCGCGTGGCGGTGGTCGGTTCCGGGCCGGCGGGCCTTTCAGCGGCTTACTTCCTGGCCAAAGAGGGACACGAGGTGGTCATCTTCGAGGCAGCGCCCGAGGCGGGTGGCATGCTCCGCTACGGAATCCCCGCCTACCGTCTGCCGCGCGAGGTGCTCGACCGTGACATCAAAAACGTTACCGCCCTCGGCGTCACCATCCAGGTCAACCAGCCTGTGGCGTCGGTACGGAGTCTGTTGGACCAGAGATTTGATGCCGTCTTTCTTGCGGTGGGCACCCGCGAGAGCCTAAAACTTGGGGTACCCGGGGAGGATCTGGAGGGCGTCAAGGGCTGCATGGATTTTCTGGTCGCGGCTAATACGGGCCGGATCGCCAGCTTAACGGGGAAGTCCGTTATCGTCGTCGGCGGGGGCAACTCGGCGATCGATCCAGCCCGGCTGGCTTTGCGGCTGGGCGCCGCCAAGGTCACGATCATGTACCGGCGCAGCCGGCGGGAAATGCCGGCCCACGATTGGGAGGTGAAGGCCGCGCTCGAAGAGGGCATCCAGCTTCAGGAGTTGCGGACGCCCGTGCGTTTTCTGGGGGAAAACGGCCGCCTGAAGGCCGTGGAAGTGCAAGCGATGCGCCTCGGCGAGCCCGACGCGAGCGGACGCCGGCGGCCGGTGCCAGTGCCAGGGTCCGAGAGCACCATCCCTGTGGACCTCGTGATCATCTCCATTGGTCTGGCGCCAAGTACGGCTCCTTTTGCCGGCGAACTCGCTTGCAACAAGAACGGCACCCTCCGCGTGAATGAAAAGACGCTGGAAACCTCGCTGCCTGGAGTCTTTGCGGGAGGCGACGCCGTGACCGGACCTTCCATGATTGTGCAGGCTATCGGCCAGGGTCACCGTGCGGCGTTTTACATCGACCACTTTCTTAAGGGCGGCGACTTGAGCCAGCCCGTTTTCAACGATCGTTTGCCGGTCATGGATAAGACCGAGGTGCTCCAGCGCGAGCAAGGCGCCACGCGGCGCGAGCGTTCCGTCCTTCGGGAGCTTCCACCCGCGGAACGCATCCACGGCATTGTTGAAGTCGAGCAAGGCTTTACCGAGGAAGAGGCACGGGCCGAGGCCGGGCGTTGTCTCGATTGCGGGGTCTGTTCCGAGTGTCATGCCTGTGTGCGCGCCTGCCCGGCGGGAGCCATCGATTTCAGCTTGCGGGACCAGGAATTGGAACTGGATGTGGGGGCCGTGATTGTGGCCAGCGGTTTCAGACTGTTCAACGCCCGCGCCAAGAAGGGTTATGGCTACGGCCGCTATCCCAACGTGATCGACGCCATGCAGATGGACCGCATCCTGGCGCCCACCCGCCCCTACAACGCCGTCATCCGGCCCTCGGACGGCAAAGTCCCGGACAACATCGCATACGTCCTCTGTACCGGCTCCCGCGACTGCACCCTGGACAACCGGCTCTGCTCGCGAGTCTGTTGCATGTACTCGCTCAAGCAGGCACAACTGATCATGGGCGCCGTGCCCCTGGCCGACGTCACGATCTATTACATCGACATCCGGGCCTATGGCAAAGGATACGAAGAGTTCTTCCAGCAGGCCCGCGACATGGGCGTGATGTTTGTGAAAGGCAAGGTGGCCGAGATCCAGGAGGAAGAAAACGGCAACCTGACTCTGATTTACGAAGACATCGAAGGTGGCGGCGGGCGCCAGCGGGCGACCCATGATCTGGTTGTTCTTTCGGTGGGCCTGCTTGCCAATCCGGAGCCCGCAAGCCTGTTTGCCGCGGGGCAGCTCCAGATGGACCCCTTCTCCTATGTGCGGGAACCCGAGGAAGACCTCGACCCCGGCAGGACCAACATTCCCGGTGTTTTCGTCGCCGGGACTGCGGCCGGCATTCGCGATATCCCCGACACCATCCTGCACGCCGGCGCAGCGGCCGCCCAGGCTGCGGCGTATCTCCAGCAGGCAAGGAGCCTGAGATGAACGAGGAGAAGAAGAGAAAAATCGGCGTATTTATCTGCCACTGCGGCGGCAACATCTCCGACTATGTGGACGTAGAACAGGTGCGTGCGGCCGTTGAAAACGAGCCAGGCGTGGCGGTGGCGAAGACCACCATGTTTGCCTGCTCCGACGCCGCGCAGCAGGAGATGACCGAGGCGATTCAGAAAGAGGGACTGGACGGAATTGTCGTCGCCTCCTGCTCGCCGAAACTTCATCTGTACACCTTCCGAGCGATGGCCGAGCGGGCGGGACTCAATCCCTACCGTTACGTGCAGGTGAACCTGCGCGAGCAGTGCTCCTGGAGCCATCGGGAAGATAAAGAAGGCGCGACGAAGAAGGGCACGGCGCTGGTGCGCGCGGGCGTGACGAAGGCAAGGCTCAGCGAATCGCTCGAGAATTTCCGCGTCGAAACGCTTCCCGCTGTTCTGGTGATCGGCGCCGGCGTCGCCGGCATGCGCGCCGCGCTGGCGCTCGCCGACCTGGGGCTGGCGGTCCACGTGATCGAAAAAGCCGAAAGGCCGGGAGGATGGACGGCAACTCTGGGCGCGACTTTCCCCAACAACCGCGACGGGTCGGAGCTGATCGCGACGCTTCATGAGGCCATCAAGAAGCGCGAGACGATTACTCTGTACACCGGCGCTGAGATCATCGAGCGGAGCGGAAGCGTCGGAAGGTTCACCGTGAAGGTGCGCCTCTCGACAGGCGACATGCTCAGCTTGCAAGCGGGAGCCGTGATCGTGGCTACGGGATTCGACGCCTACGCTCCCGCCGAAGGAGAATTCGGCTACGGACTGCCCGGTGTTGTCACCCTTCCGGAATTCCGGCGTGTGCTCCAGGAGAGCCGCGGGCCCCTGATCGTAGACGGCCGCCGCGTCAAGACTATAGCCTATATTTACTGCGTGGGCAGCCGCCAGGAGGCGGGCGAAGATCATCCCGAACCGCACACGTATTGCAGCCGCTACTGTTGTACCGCTGCCGTGCACACAGCCATCCTGGTGAACGATCTCGATCCCGCTGTGAATCAATACCATCTCTATCGGGACATGCGGACCTATGGAAAAAACGAACTGCTTTACGAAGAAGCGGGCCGCAAGGGATCCATCTTCGTGCGATGGGACCCAGGCGAGCCGCCAGAGATCCGCATGGGGGACGGAAGCCTTGTCGTCTCGGTGGCGGACCTGTTGGATGGCGGAGACCGCATGGAAATTCCCGTGGACTTGGCTGTGCTGGTGACTGGCATGGTTCCCCGGCCTAATGAAACCCTGGTGAGCACGCTGAAACTACCCATTGGAAAAGACGGCTTCTTCAACGAGATCCATCCGAAGCTCCGCCCTGTCGAGACCGTTGTGAATGGCGTCTTCATTGCCGGGGCGGCCCAGGGTCCCAAGACCATCGCCGAAAGCGTGGCGTCTTCTTTGGCGGCGGTCACGAAAAGCGCCGCGCTACTGCTCAAGGGTTATGTGGATCTCGAACCCTTTGTGGCCACCGTGGATGCCGCCCGCTGCACTGGTTGCAACGAGTGTCTCGCGGCCTGCCCTTATGAGGCAATCGAGAAAACGGTCGTGGGTGGCCGGCAGTTGGTATATGTCGTGCCGTCCCTCTGCAAGGGAGGCGGAGCCTGCGTGCCAGCCTGTCCCGAGGGAGCCATTGACATCGTCGGTTATAGTGACCGCGAGGTGACGGCTATGATCGACGCGCTTGCTGGTGAGGTGGTTCATGCCTGAGGCCATTCGGAACCGCAGAGAAGTTTTCCGCGACGCCTTTGCCATGTGGGACCGCATCGCTGCCCTGCTTCGCGAAGGTCCGCAAACCGTCCCCGACCTTGCCGTCGCGCTCGGCGCTCCCGCTCCTGAAGTGCTGCTGTGGCTCGCCGCGATGCTGCGTTACGGCGCCGTCGAAGCAAAGGGGAAAGCCAACCAGGAGGGTTATTACGCTTATCTGCTCAAGGAGGCGCGGTCGTGAGCGTGCTTGTGGATCCCAACCTTCACCGGGAAATCGACAGCTTTGGCGGTCATGATGTGGGTCTTTGCATGAACTGCGGCAACTGCACCGCCATCTGCCCGCTCTCCGAGGAATCGGGGGCCTCTTTCCCCAGGCGGATCATTCATCTTCTCCAGGTAGGCCGCGTGGACAAACTCTTGCAAACCGCGGACCCATGGCTCTGCTATTACTGCGGGGAGTGCTCCGAGAGTTGCCCGCGCGACGCCAACCCCGGAGAGACAATGATGGCCACGCGGCGCTATCTCACAGCGCGCTACGACTGGACAGGGCTGGCGGGACTCTTCTATAAATCCGCCGCGGCGGAAATTACGGCGCTTGTGCTGGTAGGACTCTTCGTCGTGGCCCTTTTCTCGGTTTTCCATGGGCCGGCAGTGACAGATCATGTGGAACTGAACAGCTTCGCCCCCGTCCGCTGGGTGGAATTCGGTGACCTCGTAATGGCGGCCATCCTTACTTTTTTCCTCCTCACGAACGCCCTTCGCATGGCGTGGAACTTCATGGGCGGGGCGCAGTTGCTAAAGATCTCGCCCCTCGTGTACCTCCAGCAGGTTCCCGCCTTTCTGGTCCACTTCTTTACCCAGAAGCGCTGGCGCCGCTGCGGCTCCAAGAGGAGTAAGCGCCGCTGGCTGAAGCACGTAGTTCTGGTGAGCGGCTACCTCAGCATGCTCACACTCGTGCTGGTTCTCCTGCGGTGGTTCCAGACTGACGAGATCCATCCCTTTTACCACCCTCAGCGGCTGTGGGGATATTACGCTACCGGCGCGCTCTTGTATGCCACGCTGGATTTCATGATCTCCCGCTGGCGGAAAGAAGAACCGATTCACCGCTTTAGCGAGGCGAGTGATTGGATCTTCCTCATCATGCTTTTCCTCACCGCGCTCACTGGCATCATCATGCATGCACTGCGGATAGCGGGACTCCCCTTGGCGACCTACGTTTCTTACGTCATCCATTTGGCCATCGCGGTGCCCATGCTGGTGGTGGAGGTCCCCTTCGGCAAGTGGGCCCACCTCCTGTACCGGCCTCTCGCCATTTACCTCACATCAGTCAAGCAGGCGGCTGCCGCGCGCGCCAAACAATCCGCCGCGGTAGCTGTGCAGGCATGACCAGGAGCACCGGGAGCCTTTTATCGGACCGTCTGTCCGCAATGCGCTCAAAGGAGCATTTGAATGCCAGACAATGAAGAAGATCAGCGAGTGGAGAAACTAGCCATTATTGCCACCCACGGTGGTGAAGATCCAGAAAGAGCGTGTCTTCCCTTTGTAATCGCCAACGCCGCTCTCGCCATGGACGTCGAGGCTGTCGTTATCCTTCAAGGCGCAGCCGTCACCCTAGCCAAGAAGGGATGCTACGAGCACGTCTTTGCGCCAGGCCTGCCGCCCCTAAAGGATCTTGTCGATTCCTTCATCCAGCAGGGCGGAGATTTGCTGGTTTGCACTCCTTGTCTGAGCGAGCGCAAGATCACCAAGGAGATGCTCGTAGAAACCGCCCAGCCCGTCAAGGCCGCGCGGGTGGTCACTGAGGTGCTCGAAGCGAAAGCCACCCTGAATTATTGAACCGGAAAGGAGTACGCAATGTCAGTTATCGCAATATCAAGAGGTTCGTTGAGCGCGGCAAGAAAACTGGCGGAGGGCCTGGGCTCCAAGTTGGGGAGCACCGTCATTACGCGTGAGGAAGTTCTGGAAGCCGCCGAACGTTACGGAATCTCCGAGACCGGCCTCGAAATGAGGCACATCGTGGCTCAGCACCCCCCGGGGTTTTGGGAAAAGTATGCCGACGCCCGCAGGCACTATCTCGCATGTTTCAAGGCGGCGCTCTTCGACTTCGTGCTGCAAGGCCCCGTTATTTACCATGGCAACCTGGCGCATTTCCTGCTCGACGAGGTGCCCTTTGTGCTGAGGGTCAGAGTGAACGCGCCCATGGAGGACCGGGTCGCAACCATGATGGCCGAGTTGGGCATATCCAGATATGACGCGATCCATCGAATCGAAGCTATTGATCGCGACAGGAAGCAGTGGACGCAATTCCTTTACGATGTGGACGTGAGAAACGCCGCCCAATTTGACGTCGTTCTCAATCTCAGTCGGATCACCGTAGGGGAGGCTGTCCAGATGGTGGTTGACGCGTTGAAGAATGAAAGGTTCCGCCCCTCCGACGAGTCTTTCAAGCTCGTCAGGGACCTTCGACTCGCCACCATCGCCCAAATCCGGTTGATGAACAACCCTGATACCTACGGCCTCGATTTTAAAGTCACAGCCGATTCCTCCATTGGAAAAGTTACGGTGGCCGGGAATCTCCACGGCGGTGACGCGAAGCTGATCGAGAAGGAAATCCGCTCGGCGCTTTCGGATATCGAGGCGGTCAGGCAGATTGAGACAAAGGTGAAAATCGGATAAAGTACGGCGATTTGTCCGGCATGGGAAAGGTCATCACGGGAACAACCTCATGCTCGCTGATCAAAAGCTTGTCTATATCTTCACCGCTGCCGGGGACCGGGCAGAGGACGCTGTAACGGGGTTTACTCTAGCTACAGTCGGCCTCTCCATGGGCCACGAGGTCACGATTGTTCTTCTTGGTTACGGAACCATGCTTGCCATGAAGGGCTATGCCGAGACCGTGCACGCGCCAGAACGGCAGCCTCTCAAGGCGCTTCTGACGGACTTCCTCGCGAGCGGCGGCAAGGTTTTGTGTTGCATCCCCTGTATCAAGGGACGAAAGTTGGACGCTGGCGACCTTGTCGAAGGTGTTCAGCCCTGCACTGCGGTTGCCGTCAGCGAGGAGATTTCGGACGCTGACAAAGTAATCTCGTTCTGACGAGGCGAGGCAGAGCGTACCGCCGGGCGCAGCGGCGACCGAATTCCTGACCTCAGGCGGCGTGGGGTGCAGATTACTGGGAGTGAAGGAGTATGTTGTGTCGGCCGATACCATGGATTTATCTGCTTTGCGGAGCTTGACCGCTGACCTGCTGCGCAGGATAGAGGCGTTGGAAACGGGAACCGAAGCGCTGGTGGCAGGTTCTCCGGAAGACAAGCTTTCGATGGTGGTTATGAGCGGCGATCTCGATCGAGTTTTGGCTGCTCTCATCATCGCAACCGGAGCCTCGGCGATGTTTGAAAAGGTCACGATGTTTTTCACCTTCTGGTCCATCCCGGCTTTACGCGATCCCAACAAGACCTCGCCACCCAAAGATTTTATGAGCCGGCTGTTTTCCTGGATGCTGCCGAAGGGCGCGCCGGCGCTCAAGCTTTCGAAGATGAATATGGGCGGGATGGGCACCGCCATGCTGAAGCGGCTCATGAAGAAGAAGAACGTCCTGGGAGTCCAGGATCTCCTCCGCCGCGCTGCGGAATCCGGCGTGCAGATCTGCATCTGCCAGATGAGCATGGATCTTATGGGGTTCACCAGTGCGGAGCTGATCGATTATCCAAATCGCACCTTGTGTGGCGTCGCCACCTTCCTCGCCGAAGCCGGAACCAGCAAGGTTTCGCTTTTCATCTGAAGGCCGGCTGCACACCCGGCCGTCATACCCAATGTCCTTCCACGTCCGCCGAGGCGGCAGCCAGTAGTTTGCCCGCCTTGAATTGTTGGATGGCGTCGGCCACCGTGCCGGATGCGCCGGTGTAGATCTTCACTCCGCCGGCCTGTAACGTGGAGAACGCCTTGGGCCCGACGTGTCCGGTAACCAGACCCTCAACGCCGAGTTCGGCAACTCGTTTGCCGGCCTGAATGCCTGCGCCTTGTGCGGCATTCAGGTTCACAGTGTTGTCGGTGGCCGAAAACGCGCCGGTCTCGGTATCCACCACGATGAAGTACTTCGCCCGGCCAAAACGCGGGTCCAGCGGCGAGTTCAAATTGTTTCCTTGAGAAGTGACGGCAAGTTTCATCAATGGTCCTTCAAGCACGCGCCGTTCCATTCTCCTGGGCCTTCAGCTTGCGATACAAAGTGCTGGCGTCAATTCCGAGTTCCCGCGCCGCCTGAGTGCGGTTCCCGTTATGCCGCTTGAGCGCCGCTTCAATCAGATGTTGCTCCATCGATCGGAGGTTCATCGACCCACCAGCATCAGCCTCACTTGCCGCCGGCCGCAGTTCGGGCGGCAGATGACGCAACTCGATCCACTCCCCGCGGCATAACACAAACGCCTGTTCGATGATGTTCTCCAACTCGCGCACATTGCCCGGGTAGTCGTGCTGCATCAATCGCACCAGAACCTCCTCTGAGACGCCGGCGATATCCTTGCCTTGCAGGCGGTTGAATTTGGCAACGATGCGATCCACCAGCAGGGGGATATCCTCGCGGCGGTCACGCAGAGCGGGTAACTTCAGATGAATGACGTGAATGCGGTAGAAGAGATCCTCGCGGAAGTTGCCCTGGCGCACCAGCTCCGCCAGGTCCTTGTTGGTGGCCGTCACCACCCGGACGTCGACCTTTACCGGTTCGACTGCGCCCAGCGGTTCGACCACCCGCTCCTGAAGAACGCGCAGCAGGCGAACCTGCAGGGCGGGCGAGATGTCGCCGATTTCGTCGAGAAAGAGCGTGCCTCCGTCCGCCAGCGCGAAGCGGCCGGGCTTGTCGCGCCGCGCATCGGTGAAGGCGCCTGCTTTGTAGCCGAACAGTTCCGACTCGAGCAGCGCATCCGGCAGGGCCGCGCAATTTACCGCCACGAACCGCTTCTTCTTTCGGGGCGACAGGCTATGGATGGCCCGTGCGAAGAGTTCTTTGCCGGTGCCGCTGGCGCCCTCAATCAGTACGGTGCTGCTGCTCTCGGCAATCTGGGGGAGGATCTCGAATAACTCCCGCATGGCCGGGCTTCGTCCCACGATGTCCTCGAACGTGTATCGGGAATCCAGTTCCTTGCGCAGTTGTTCGACGTGGCTGAGATCCTGAAAGGTCTCAACTCCGCCAGTGACGGCGCCATCGGCGTTCCTCAGAAGTGCGGTGGATATGCGCACCGGGATCTGCTCTCCGGCCGCGCTGGTGATCCGGGCGGTCACGTTCATGATCGGTTTACCGGTTGTGAACGTGCGCTTGAGGGCGCAGGCCTGTTCGCAAATGCTGGCGCGGAAAACGTCGGAGCAGGAACGGCCGATCGCCTCCTGCCGCGGTACGCCAGTGATCCGTTCGGCAGCAGCGTTGAACGTCGTAATGTGCCAGTCCGGGTCGACGGTGAAGACGCCCTCGTTGATCGAATCGAGGATCGGATCGCTAATCATATCTAAGTGTAACTAACACCCTATGCAATTTGCAAGAGCGCTCTACCGCAAACCTTGGATTTTGCACGACCCGATAGGGCTCGGCTGGCCGAATTTCATACCGGCACAACGAGTTGCGGGTCTGGCACGGCATGTGCCTTTTCGAGGGTTGTGAGGCTGGCGATTCCACACCATCAGGGACGCATCTCGCCGGTATTCGATACGGCCGGCAGCGTGTTGCTCATCGACCTGGAAAACGGACGGGAGATCCGGCGGGAATCGCGGAGTTTAAGCCGGAACGAGTTACTGGCCCGGGCAGGGGAGTTTCTGCAACTGGAGGCGAATGTCCTCATCTGCGGCGCCATCTCAGCGCCGCTCGAAACCCTGCTGATTTCATCGGGCGTCCATGTGATCGGGTTCCTGTGCGGGCCGGTCGACGAGGTTGTCGCGGCTTTTCTGAACGGAAATATCGCGAAGCCGGAATTTTCGATGCCCGGTTGCCGCGCGTGGCGGCAGCGCCTGGGGCAGACAAGGAGAAACATGATGGCGGGAGGTTTTGGAATGGGTTCGGGTGGCGGCCGGGGTCGTGGCGCCAGTGGCGGTGGACGCGGAGCAGGTGGAGGCGGACGGGGCAGGATGGGCGGACCGTCGGCCGCCGGACCGGGCGGAAGTTGCATCTGCCCGAAATGCGGTGAGAAACTGCCGCACACGGTCGGGCGGCCGTGCAATCAGATGGCATGCCCGAAGTGCGGTACGGCAATGACACGAGGGTAACGGGAAAAGGAGAAGGTGCAACCATGATGAGTCGAAATCGAGTGCTGGCGCTGGCCGGCGTGCTGGCCGCCATGCTGCTGACAGCGTCCCAGGCGGGGGCGCAGATGGGACCGGGCATGGGTTTTGCTCGGGGCTATTACGGCGCCCCGAGCGAGACGATTCACGGCACGGTCGAAACGGTCCAGAACAACACATCCTTCTGCCAGTGGGGTGGCACGGAGGCGGCGTTGAAAACGGACAAGGGAACCGTCAACGTCATTCTCGGCCCTACGCCGTTTCTGTCGCAGAACAACTTTAGCGTGGCCAAGGGTGACGAACTGAGCGTGACCGGATTCAACCTTGCGCCCCAGGGGACGCCTTACCTGATTGCAAGCCAGGTGAGGAAAGGCGACAAAACGCTTACGCTGCGCAACGCCCAGGGGTTTCCGGCTTGGGCAGGGCGCGGCATGGGGTGGAGGGCCGGTGGGGGCTGGGGCGGCGGCCCTGGCTGGTGCAGACGCGGCTGTTGGTGGTAGATGGCCATCGAGCACTTTGGGGAAGGAGGGTAACAGTCATGTGCGGCGGCCATGGTTGTCATCACTGCTACGATCCGTGGCGCTGGGATGAACCGTATTTGCCGTCTTCACGCTCGTTTCGGCCTCCTCTGGAGGACAGGGGCGAGCGTGAAGCGGGGGATTCGCTGGCACGGAAGGTACGCCAGCTAGAACGAGAGATCGAGGAACTCAAGAGGAAATCTTCAGAGTCCTCTGGATAAGAACTTGCTGCCCCATTGCCGGTTTCATTTCCAGCATGGGGCGGCACAGATCGTGAAAGGAAAGGAGACTGAAAATGCCATTTGGAGATGGAACAGGTCCTCTGGGACAGGGTCCCAGGACGGGACGTGGCGCTGGTTTTTGTTCGGGTTTTGGTGTTCCCGGCTCATTGAACCGGGGCGGCGGCTTCTTTGGACGGGGCCGCGGCGGCGGCCGCGGCTGGAGAAACTGGCAGGGGGCATTCGGCTGGCCCTTCGGTTCGCCGGCTCAATATGACGAAGTTGGCGCGCTGAAGGCTCAGGCCGGATTCTTCGAACGCGCCCTCGACAGCATCCGCAAGCGCATCGAAGGCCTGGAAACAAAGACAAAGGCGGAATAGCGTAACCGGCGACAGTGGGCTGGTATTCAGAACGCCGGCCCACCCCGCAATCCGAGATTCGCAAGGAACTCACAAAACATGAGAATTGCTATCGCCAGCGGCAAAGGAGGAACCGGAAAGACCACCGTTGCCACCAATCTTGCCTGGGTGGCCGCGCGCAACGGGCGCAGCGTCGCTTACCTGGATTGCGACGTGGAAGAACCGAACGGCCACCTCTTCCTCAAGCCGGAGATCGCATCGAGCCGGCCGGTCGGGCGGCTGCATCCGGCGGTGGACGAGGAAAAGTGCACCCACTGCGGCCTGTGCGGCGAGATCTGCCAATACAGCGCCATCGTCTGCGTGGGCGAAAAGGTGCTGGTCTACCCGGAACTGTGTCATGCCTGCGGCGGCTGCGTCCTGGTCTGCGCTCCCGGAGCCATTACGGAGGTCTTGCGAGAGAGCGGCAAGCTCGAAATCGGGCAAGCCGGGCCGGTCCGGTTCGTCCACGGATTGCTTCGTATTGGAGAAGCGATGAGCACGCACCTGATTCGTCAGGTCAAGCAGGCCGCCCCGGAAACGGATTTGGTCATCATCGATTCTCCGCCCGGCACTTCCTGCCCGGTGATTGAAAGCGTGCGGGACGCCGACTATGTGCTGCTGGTGACGGAACCGACTCCCTTTGGGCTGAACGATCTCAAGCTGGCGGTGGGAATGGTCCGAACCATGAAGTTGCCTCTGGGCGTCGTCATCAATCGCGCCGGCTCGGGCGACAGCCAAACCGCCGAGTATTGCCGCATGCAGGGGATCGAAGTGCTCGCGACAATCCCCGACGACCGCCGCGTGGCAGAGGCTTACTCACGCGGCGTTCTGGCGTCGGAGGTGATGCCGGAAATCCGGACACGGATGGAGCAGTTGCTGGCCCGCCTCTGTGGCGCAACCGCGCTCTGCGGGGCGCGTTCATGAGCGATCTCGTCGGCATCCTGGGCGCCGGCCGCAAGCCAGTGAAGGAACTGGCGGTGATCAGCGGCAAAGGAGGAACCGGCAAAACCTCCATTGTGGCTTCGTTCGCGGCCTTGTCACATAGCTCCGTGCTGGCTGATTGCGATGTGGACGCCGCGGATTTGCACCTGGTTCTCGATCCCCGCGTTCTTCGACGGAACGAGTTCATGGGAGGCAAGCGCGCCCGTATCAAGCCCGGCCACTGTACCGCCTGCGGCAAGTGCGAAGAACTTTGCCGGTTCGACGCGATCTTCTTCGACGGGCCGGGCAACGGCATCGTGGAGAAGACGTTTCGCGTGGATCCGGTGGTCTGCGAGGGCTGCGGCGTCTGCGCCTGGTTCTGCGCCGAGGACGCCATCGAGTTCGGCCCGGTGGTGAACGGCGAATGGTTCCTATCGGAAACACGCTGTGGGCCGATGGTTCATGCCAAGCTGGGGATCGCGGAAGAAAACTCGGGCAAGCTGGTCAGCACCGTCCGTACGAGCGCCAAAAGAATCGCCGAAGAGCGCCAGTTGGGTCTGGTGATTATCGACGGCTCGCCGGGCATCGGCTGTCCGGTGATCGCCTCGGTTACCGGTGCGACCCTGGTTCTGGTGGTCACCGAGCCGACGTTGAGCGGCCTACACGACCTGGAACGCGTAGCGGAGTTGACGCGGCACTTCGGCATCCCCACGCTGGTTTGTGTCAACAAGTGGGATCTGAACCCGGAGGTTTGCGAGCGGATCGAGGCGCGGGCGCGGGAAGAAGGCCTCGGGCTGGCAGGCCGGGTGCGCTATGACCACGCCGTTACAGAGGCGCAAATTCGCGGGAAGGCCGTCATCGAATATGCGCAGGACGGATGCGCCGCCGATGTGCGCGCGGTTTGGTCCGTGGTCGAGGCGCGCCTGAACGGCTGCGCGTGCCCCGCTGGAGAGGAACTTTGATATGCCGGCATACGACTATGAGTGCAAGGAATGCGGACGCCGCTTTGAGCGGCGCCAGAAGATGTCCGACGAACCGATTGCGGTCTGCCCGCAGTGTGGCGGAAAGGTAGAGAGGCTCATCAGCGGCGGGGCCGCGGTGATCTTTAAGGGCTCGGGCTTTTACGAGACCGACTATCGCTCTGCGCGGCCCAGTTGCGGCCGGGACACGCCCTGCTGCGGCCGGGACACTGTCTGCGACAGCAAGCCCTGCGGATCCTGAACGCGGCTCGAAGCACGGCGGCACATGATCGAACTGTTCAAAACCGCGCTGATGATCACCGGGTTCGTCCTGGCGATGATGCTGATCATCGAGTATTTGAACGTGCTCACCGCCGGAGAGTGGCAGGAGCGGCTGGCCGGACACATCTGGGGACAGTACGTTTTGGCGGCATTTCTCGGGGTTCTGCCCGGTTGTCTGGGCGCCTTCACCGCCGTTGCCATGTATACCCATGGCGTGCTCACACTCGGAGCGGTGGTTACCGCCATGATCGCCTCCAGCGGCGACGAGGCTTTCGTGATGCTGGCGCTGATTCCGCGGCAGGCGGTGCTGTTGATGGGAATCGTGTTCGGCATCGGGCTCGGTGTAGGAGTTCTGGTCGATGTGGCCGGGCACAGGCGGAAAACAAGCCAACCGGCGCCCTGCTTTGAGGTGCACGGAAAGAACGGCTGTGGATGTTTTCGCCCCACGGAGATTCGCGCACAGTGGACAAGCTGTTCGCCGGCGCGAGGCACGTTGACTGCGACCCTGGGGCTGTTTCTGGCGGGAATACTGGCGGGCCAGTTGGGACCTTCCAGTTGGAATTGGATTCGCGTCACCCTGGCCCTGGTGACCGCCGCGGCGGCTTTCATCGTAGCTACTGTGCCGGACCACTTTATCGAGGAACATCTGTGGCGGCATGTCGCCCTAAAGCATGCGCCGCAAATCTTTCTCTGGACCTTCGGCGCCCTGATCGCCATGCACTTGCTCACCGATGTGTTGCGCCTCGGACCGGCCATCCAGAAGGGGCGGTGGGCGGTGCTGCTGGTGGCCTGCCTGGTGGGATTGATCCCCGAATCCGGACCGAACCTGATCTTCGTCACTCTTTTTTCTCAAGGGCTGGTGCCATTCGGTGTTCTGGTGGCGAACTCCATCGTGCAGGACGGCCACGGCATGTTGCCGATGCTGGCCCACTCGCGGAGGGAGTTCCTATTGATAAAGGGATTGCCTTTGCGGCCGCCCTGGCGTTCGGAGCCATTGCCTTGGGTCTCGGGTGAGCAATGAACGGTTTTGGAGGATGAGCTATGGCATACGTAATCACTAACACCTGCATCAAAGATGAACTTTGCGTACAAGCGTGCCCGGTCGATTGCATCCACCCCACGAAAAGCGAACCGGATTTCGAATCCGCCTCGCAACTCTACATCAATCCGGCGGAGTGCATCGACTGCGGCGCCTGCGTGCCCGTGTGTCCCACGAATTCGATCTTTCCGCAGGAGGAACTTCCCTCCGAGGCCGTGGAGTTCGCCGCGAGGAACGCGGAGTTTTACGCCCACCAGACGTAGTTGGCGGACGCCGGAATGGTATGCGCATGAACTCGCCCGATTTCCGATATGTCTATGGTCCAGTGCCGTCGCGCCGGCTGGGCCGATCGCTGGGCGTAGATCTGGTGCCATTCAAAACATGCACCTACGATTGCATCTATTGCCAGCTTGGGCGCACCACGTGCAGGACGACTGACCGGAAAGAATACGTCCCGGTCACGGACATCCTGGTGGAGTTGCGGCGGAAATTGGCTGAGGGACCCTCCCCGGATTTTGTGACCCTGGCGGGATCGGGAGAACCGACCCTGCATAGCCGGATAGGAGAGTTGATCCGGGAAATCAAGCGCCTGACATTCATCCCCGTGGCCGTTCTTACCAATGGCTCGCTTCTGTGGATGCCCGAGGTTCAGGAGGCCTTGCTGGAGGCGGATCTCGTGGTCCCCTCGCTCGACGCCGGGAGCGAACGTTCGTTTCGGCGCGTGAACCGCCCGCATCCGAGCATCGGATTTGAAGAGGTCGTCCAGGGAATCGGCGAGTTCAAAACGCGATTCCAAAAGCCAGTCTGGCTTGAAGTTTTCCTCCTCGCGGGGGTCACCGGGCTGGCTTCCGAGGTTGCGAAGATCGCCGCGATAGCGGCGCGAATTCGACCGGACCGGGTTCAACTCAATACCGTCTCGCGTCCCCCGGCGGAAGCCTTCGCCCACCCGGTGCCCGCGAAGCAAATGGAGGCCTTCGCCGGCATGTTTGACGGAAAGGCGGAGGTGATCTGCGAGCAAGCCGTTGTAGAATCGCAACTCCCTATTTCGCCGGCAGTGACGGATCGTGACATCCTGGCTCTGCTGAGCAGGCGACCATGTACAGCAGAAGGAGTATCGGTGGGGCTGGGCCTGCACGTCGCCGAGGCGACCAAGCGCCTACAATCGCTGACTGAACGGGGATATGTTTTGCCTCTGCGAAAGAGCAATGGCCTGGTTTTTTACGAGATGAGAAGAGGAACATGAGCCATCCACCGACTGGGCGCGGTCGTAGAAGGCTCTCTCTTTCAGCCGCTAACGGCGTAAGGCGCAAGGCAAAGGGCAATCGCCACGAGCGCCTGAGGATGCCGTGGCGCAAACTCAATAGCAATAGGAGAATCACATGGCCCGATTCGCAAGACTGAACGTTCTTCATAAGATGATCGAGACGGGCCTGGTGCCCGTCTTCTACAGTTCCGACATCGAGGTGGCCAGCAAGGTGGCTGGGGCTGTTTTAGCCGGCGGTTGCCCGTTTCTCGAGTTCACCAACCGGGGCGACCACGCCTGGGAAGTTTTCACGGAGTTGGAGAAGCGCTGCGCCAAGGACCTTCCGGACTGATCCTCGGAGTGGGTTCGGTGGTGGACCCCGGCACGGCCTCGCTGTACATCAACTGCGGCGCTAACTTTGTGGTTGGCCCGATTCTGAATCCCGATGTGGCGCGCGCGTGTAACCGGCGGAAGATTCCGTACTCGCCCGGCTGCGGCAGCGTCAGCGAGATCTCACAAGCCGAGGAACTCGGCTGCGAGATCGTGAAGGTGTTTCCGGGTGCCGAAGTCGGCGGCCCGAAGTTCGTCAAGGCCCTCAAGGGGCCGTGTCCCTGGGTTTCGATTATGCCCACCGGCGGCGTGGAGAGTACCGAGGTTTCGCTGAAGGCTTGGTTCGAGGCCGGCGTTTCATGCGTCGGAATGGGCTCGAACCTGCTCACCAATGAACTGCTCAAGGCGGGTGACTACGCGGGCATTGCCGCCAAGGTGAGGGATACGCTCGATCTCATCCGCAAAATCCGGGGCGGAGGGCAGCCATCGCGTTGAACGTGAGACCACGGAAGGGGCTCACCGGCCATTGCCGCCGGCCCGAACCAGGTCCATGAATCTCCGCTGCAACTCCGCATCTGTCTCAAAGCGGCCGTTGAATTTGCATGTGATCAAGGAGGCGTCGGATCGGACTCCACGGATCGCAAAGCAGCCGTGTCGTCCCTCCATGAAAACCGCTTCTCCCTCCGAGGTTCCGCCGGTGAGCTCGCGAATGTGTGCGATGACGCTGGCGGTGAGGGCCTCCTGTGTCATCGGCATCTTGATACAGTCGTGGATCAGGCGAATCAACTTGCTGGCGCCGATCACCTTGCCGCGCGGGATGTAGCCGACCGACGCCACGAGCCGAACGGGGAGGAGGTGGTGAGGACACAGCGACCAGAAAGTGTGTCCCCGCATGATGACCATGTCGGTGTAATCCTCGTCGAATACCGGCCATTCAGTTGTCGGAGCCCGGAATAGTTCCTCATAGACTCTGGCCACGCGGTGGGGCGTTCGCTTGAAGTTCGAGTCATTCGGGTCGACGCCGAGCCCTTCCAGGATCAGCTTGACGCCCGTTTCGATCTTGTCTGTGTCCATGGCAACAGGTCGACGCTTCTCCCTTTCGCGCATGCTGTTTTCTCCCCTGAGCCTTCATCGCATTGGGTTATATAGGTGTATGTTGCACATAGTATACCAGAGCTGGTACCGTTAAGGGCAGAGAGGCTTCCATGGACAAAGCTAAAAGCATCGAATTGCTGAACACCGCTGTTGCCGACGAACTGCAAGCCGTGCATCAGTACATGTACTTCCACTTCCATCTGGACGACCAGGGGTTGGGGCCGCTCTCCGTGCTCTTCAAGCGGATCGCCATCCAGGAGATGGGGCATGTCGAGCGCCTTGCTGAACGCATCCTCTTCCTGAAGGGGGACGTGAACATGACGACTGCTGGGGACGTGGAGCGAATTCCGGGACCGGAACAGATGCTTGCCAAGGCAGCGCAGATGGAAGAGGACAGCGCCAGGGCCTACAATGACGCCGCGCTTCAGTGCGGCGCGAACGCCGATGCGGTCTCCAAGCAGATGTTCGAGCAGCTCGTGCAGGACGAGGAGGGGCATTTCGACGAGTTCGACAAACAACTCGACAACATCAAGCGATTCGGCCTCAGCTACCTGGCGCTTCAATCGTTCAACCGGACGCCGGAAGGCGGGAACCCCGGCGCCAACTGATACGGCGGCGCCCTGCTGCGGTGGCGACGTTGGCGCTGCCGAGAAGATTGAGAACTGGTCGCTGACCAGCTTGCTGCAAAGGCGGGTGGAGGCCGGCGGCAGGAGTCAAACCCGCGCGGTATTACTGGCTGCTGTTGGCCGAGGGCCATCTCCCATGATGGCGGCGGGTATGGATGGAGGAGATTGCCGTCATGAAAGATCCAGATGGACTGTGCTGCGCGCTCTGTGGCGTCAGGGCCTGTACCTATGAGCCGAACACAAAGAAGTTGCCCTCGTTTTGCCCCATGGAAGCGGAATCCGAGCAGTTGGCAGCCATCGAACGGACTCATCTGGAGGACGGCGAACTTCGAAAGTTGGCGTGCGAATCTGCGCGCACGGAGTCTGCCGGCTACTGCCGCAACACGCGCATCCAGGAGATCATGGACTTTGCCCACCACATTGGGGCTACGAGACTGGGAATCGCTCATTGCGTGGGCCTCATAGAGGAAGCCAAGATCGCGCGTGAGATTTTCCTCGGCAACGGCTTCGAAGTGGAAGCCATCTGCTGCAAAGTGGGTTCGATCGAGAAGGAGAAGCTCGGGTTGAAGGACGAAGAGAAGGTGCATCCGGGCTGCTTCGAGGCCTTATGCAACCCGGTTGCCCAAGCCACGCTGTTGGCTGGAGCCGGCACGCAACTGAATGTGGTGATTGACCTATGCGTGGGCCATGATAGCTTGTTTTTCATGCACTCACGTGCGCCCGTGACCGTGCTGGTAGCCAAGGACCGTGTCTTGGGCCACAATCCGGTGGCGGCCCTATACACCAGCCACTCCTACTATCGACGATTGAAGGAACAGCAGACAAAGTGAGTCGCCGCCTGGCCTACTTCTTCGCGGCCTAAGCCGGCTCGTCTGGCACGGCGAACTCGCCCCGGCAGCGCCCCGCGGCCACGGCTGCGAATTTGCCGGAACGGGTGCCGCGCCCCGGCAAATACGAGGCGGGCAATCCCCAAGCGCCTTTGACAACAGTGGAATACGGAGATCTTGAAAGCCCTGTCTGCGGGCGCGATGATTCCACCACCCGGCTCAGACAAGCCCGGACTCTTCCATCAGAGCGGAGTTATTCAGGATGTCCGCGGTTGGCCCATCCGAGCGGATTTCGCCTTCGCACAGCAGGATCACCCGCGAGGTGGTTGAGCGCAGGAAATCGAGGTGATGGCTCTCGATGAGCTTCGTCACTGCAAGTTGATTCAGTGTGTTCGAGAGCTGACGGACAGCGCGCCCATCGAGCTCGGCCGTGGGTTCGTCGAGGATGAGAAACTCAGGTTTCCGAACCATTGCCAAGGCGACGGCGGCCCGCTTCCGCTGCCCCAGGCTCAAATGCGTGGCCGGGAGATCGGAGTATCGGCCAAGCCCAAATCGCTCCAGCCAATCGCGAGCGGCCGCCTGTGCCTCTCTCGAACCCAGTCCGTGGTTTACAAGCGGTAGCGCCAGGTCTTGCGCCAAGGTCGGCATGAATAGCTGATCCTCAGGATTCTGAAAGACCATCCCGATTCGTTGCCGGCAGGCCTTAGCCGGTTGACCGCCGAAGAGCCGGACCACACCCGCACTGTGGAGTAGCCCTGCGACGCACCAAAGCAGGGTGCTCTTGCCGGAGACGTTCGCGCCTACAAGGCCCACCGAGTCGCCCGCTGCGACCTGGAACGAGATCCGCTTGAGGGTCGTCTCCGATTCGTATCGGAAGCTCAACTCCGAAACTTCCAATACCGGCGTCATCCCTGCATGCCGCCTATCGTTTGCGCCGCATAGAAACGCTCTGCCCTGTCAATCGCACGGCGGAAAACAGAGGCGGTAGCCCACGCCAGCGACTGGAGCCCACCCCGCCTGAAGTTCGCCGATACGCAAAGAGAACGGGCCTGAAAGGCGCGCCGCACTTCCTCGACCAGCATTGCGGCAAAGTGACGCACGAAAAGGAGGAACATCACGGGGAGATACCAGCGCGAACGGGTATCGAGCGCGGCGATCAGAGCGGACCAGGGGAGAACCCGAAAGGCGGCCGTCGAGAGGAGGAAAACGGCAATCGTGCGCAAGGGTAGCCGGATGTCCACCGCGCCGTTCAGCCATTGAAGAGCGGTCAGGACCAAAGCGAAGAGAAGGACGGGAGCAGCGAAATGCAGCGCCGTTCGCACCCTGATGCGAATGGCGGCGTGCGACGCGAGGCCCATGCCTATGGCAGCGGCAAGGGCTCCCGGCCCGGACCGTAACCCCACCACGGCGGACGCCATCAGGAGCAGAAAGCCGAGCAGCCGAATTGCTGCCTTCATCGCTTGCGCGCCTGCACGCCTTTGGCGCCCGCCAAAAATGACCCAGTAGCGCTCGGGTAAAGTGACCCACGCCAGGAATGGGATTGGGAACAGGTAGGAGAGCGAGCGGTATCATCCACGCCGTAGGCGTGCGGGGTGCTTTTCATCATGCGCGCCGAAGGCGCGCACTGGGCGTGGTTGCCGGATTCGGGGCTATCGGGCCGGCGCAGGGTTTGCGAGCTTGTGCCGCAGGTAGCGGAAGTAGTCTGGACTGACGCGCGATTCCAGCACTTCCTCGATTACCGGGAGGAAGTAGGCCAGGGAGCAGATCGCAGTCAAGGGCGGCGCACCGGCCGGGCGGATTAGGCGCCGCGCGGCGGCCAGCATCCGGTCCGCGCGGCGCACCGGCCCCATCGTGCCCGGCGTTTTCCGGTACGCCTCCAGGACTTGGCGCATGTATTCTTCCTGTCCGCGGCTGTCGTCCACGCCTCTATCCTCAGCCTTGCGGCTCACGCAACGACGGGCCTTTGATGTGCACCGTGTGGCAGTAGTGTCGCAGTCGGCTCAGCAGCGCCTCCACCATGGGCCGGTTGCCCAGGAAGTTGGGCCATTCGTCATAACCCAGGTTGGTGGTGATGATGGTGGAGTGATGGCGATAACGCTCTTCCATCAGCTTGAAGAAGATGTTCGACTGCTCGGGTTTCAGGTTCAAATAGCCAAATTCGTCGATCAGGATCACGTCCAAGCGGGCCAGGCGTCTGAGCAACTGGCGGGTGGAGCGGTCGGCCAGCGACGCGTACATCTCATCGAACAGGTCCTGGGCGCGGACGAACTGGCAGCGGTAGCCGTTTTCCAGCGCCTTCAGCAGCAGCCCGCAAGCTAACCCGGTCTTGCCTCTTCCGGTGTCGCCGACCAGCACGATGTTTTCCGCCTTGGCGATGAACTCCAGCTCCGCAAACGTGCGCATCTGTTTCCGGTTCACGCCCGGCTGGCGGGCGAAGGGGAACGTCTCCAGCGTCCAGCGTTCGGGCAGGTTGGCGCGCCGGATGCGCCACTCCAGGGCGCCCTCCTGCTTGGCTTGCCACTGCGCGCGCACCAGGCGCGTTACGAACTCCGCGTAACTGAGGTCGTCCTTCTCCGCCGCGCGCGCCTGTTCGTCATAGATCTCCAGGATGCGCCGCAGCTTGAGATTCTTCAGCAATTGTTCGAGTTCTTCCCTCATCCGGCGATCCCTCATCCAGCAGAAAATATTCGTGCGCCACGCGGCGCAAGATCATCCGCTCCACGCGATCCAGGTCATAGAGGCCGTAATGGGCGGCTTCCCGCACGGCGCCCAGCAGCGGCTCGCGCGGATACTCGCGCACGAAACCCAGCAGTTGCCGCAGGGCCAGCTTGACGATCTTGCGGCTCCGCTGCTTCAACCCGGCGACATACTCGGCCAACTCGGGCGCCGCCGCCACGATGGCCTTCTCTTCGGGATGGGGATGACCACGACGCATTCCCTGGCCGCGGGGCGGTCGATGTTCGGCCAGCGTCACCCGCTGGTGCTCGGCTTCGATGAGGCGGCGGTGCGCGACCAGCCGGCGGGCATCCAGTTGGATCTCGACCTTGTCCTTGGTCTCGCGCACTTCCACCCGCCGGCCGATCCAATCCACCGGCACGGAGTAACGGTTGGAGTGCAGCGCCACATAGCCTTCCACATCCACCAGCCGTTCCTGCAACCGGTAGACCTCGGGAATCCAGGCGGGCAGCGGCTTCAGATGCAGCCGTTCCACGGCGAATAACTCGCGGGGAACCGCGCGGATATGTTTCTTGTAAGTCGAGTTGACCTTGTCGCACCACTCGCGCGCCCGCTGATTCAGATCCTCCCACCCGGAAAATGTACGCCCGGCCAGAAAGTTGCCTTCGATAAAGCGGAACGGCCGTTCCACCCGGGCCGAACGATTCGCATCGCCGATCTCGTGGGCCGCGAACGCGAAGCCGAAGCGCTCTCCGAAAGCCGCCATCTCGGGTACTGGAACCATGTCGCGCCCTGTGCCGCGCAGCACCACCACATGCGTGTTGTCGATCATCACCCGCTTGGCGGCGCCGGAGAAGTAGCGCAGCGCGTCGGTGAGAAACACCTTGCAGTCGAAACGCTGGAACGTCGGGTAGCACTGGAAAAACAGCATCCGCGAATAACACAGCGCGGCGTAGCCGCAACCAAACGTTGATGGCGTTTCTGATCTCGTAGGATATTGGTTTTCCACGACGGTCCATCCGAGGAGAAACAGAAACGCCATGCACGAGTTTATCGCAAAGCACCAGGACCAGATCACCGGGTCGCTGTCCGGTTTCGACCGATTGGTTTTCCGGGGCACGCTACGCTCGATTGCCCACGACGAGGGGATGAAGCGCTACCTGTGGGCGAACCAGGTTTTGCTAAAGGATTTTGGTTCGCATGTGGAGCGGGTGAGCCGGCAACTGAAGGAAGCCTCCTTGGCGGGAGCAGAGTCCCTGGGGCGGCCGGTAAAGTATCTGGCTTCCAGCCAGGTGAGCAAAGAGGAGATTGCCCGGGGCATCGCGGCCCAGGACGGGATTCGCGACGGGCTGGTGTGCGTGCTCTCCTGCGTGGAACCGTGCTGGAGCTTCGAGATTCACCGCAACCGGGAGACCAAGAAACTGGAGTTGGAGCCGCGCTACCGCAAGTGCCTGTTCCTGTACCACTACTGGATGCACCCGGTGTTCGGCTTCCTGAACGCTCGCATTCAAACCTGGTTTCCGTTCCCGGTGCAGATCTGCCTGAACGGCCGCGAATGGCTGGCGCGGCAGATGGACGCGGCGGGACTGGAGTACGTCCGGCAGGATAACTGTTTTCCCTGGATCGCCGACTGGGCCAAGGCGCAACGGCTGCTGGACCGGCAACTGAAAGCCCCCTGGCCCCGGTTGCTGGGCGCCATTGCCAAGCAGTTGCATCCGGTTCCCGGGGAGATCTTCCGGAAGCACCCGGTCTCCTATTACTGGTCGACCTATCAGAGCGAATGGGCGATCGACATCGTTTTTCGCGAGGCGGCGGACTTGCGGCGGCTCTATCCTCGCTTGGTGCACCACGGCATGACCACCTTCTCCAGTCCGGACGTGATGCGCTACCTGGGCAAGCGCATTCCGTTGAGCGGAGACGTGCCGAGGCGCTTCCCGGGGGACGTGGTGAGTGACTTGAAACACCGGCCAGAGGGGGTGCGGATCAAGCATAGCGTGAACGGCAACTCGCTGAAGCTTTACGACAAGGCGTTCACCATGGTGGGCAGCGTGTTGCGCCCGGAGGCCACGGTTCACAACGGGAAGGACTTCCGCGTCTATCGGCCCAAGGAAGGGGACCCGGAGGGAGAACTGGCCTGGCGGCCGATGCGGCGCGGCATCGCCGATCTCCACCGCCGGGCAGAGGTTTCCCGCAAGGCGGCCGAACGGTACTTGGACGCCTTCGCCAGCGTCGAGGAGGACACCACCCTGGGAGAACTGATCCGGCGCCTGGGACAACCCAAACAGTGGCGCGGCCGCCGGGTGCGCGCACTTCGTCCCTTTGCCGACGACCGTGCGCTGCTGGAAGCTGTCAGCCGCGGCGAGTTTGCCCTCAACGGATTCCGCAATCGGGATCTGCAAGCCATCTTCTTTCCCCGCGCGGCCGAGTCCCAGCAAGATGCCCGGCGCCGCTCTGCCTGGGTCAGCCGGAAGCTTCGACTGCTTCGTGCTCACGGTCTGATCACGAAAGTCACCGGCACGCACCGCTATCAGCTCACAGCCGCAGGGCGAAAGGCCATCACCGCCATCCTGACGGCGCTCCGATCCACGGTCCGGCAACTGACTCCAGTGGCGGCATGAAAATCTTCGCGCGCGGAAAAGGTTTCAAGGGTTAGTAGTACAGAATGCGCTACCTGGTTCAACTGAAGCATGACACTGAGGGCAGCGCGCGCCAAGGGGTCTCTGAGTCTGTGGCACAGGAGCCGCGGCAGCAACGACAGCGGCCGCCCCGGACGCGATCGCCTCGCTATATGCGTCGCAGATTCGCATCGAAACTTCCGAAAACAGGACCGCTGGGTAGGCGGCGACGACAGCGACCACAGAGAGTACCGTCACGAGGAAAACGAGATTTGCGATCTGCATCGACACACTAGTCCCACCTCCGAGCGCAGACGCGATATTCCCCAACGAGCCCAGGGCACCCAGTACAAGCTGTGGCAACCCAGTTATCATGGCGATCTGATAACTGGGGATCGCCCTTTGCGCGGTCCAGAGGGTCAGAGAAAGCGCCACGCTCAACATGGTCCAGACCGCAAACAGGAACAGACCAGTTGCCAGGAATCCCGCAAGATACACTGAAAGGATGGCTTTCGCATGCGCTCGCAAAAGCGAGACCGCTGTCTTAAATGTCGCACCAGCGGTCGTCCCCCTGAAAGCTGCGAGGGCGGCGCCTAGCCACACTGCGGTCGCTATCGCCAACAAAAGAAGGCCGTTCAGGATCACAGCGGGCATGAATAGCAACGACACGGCGATCTCTCCGAAGCTTTCCACTCTCCCAAGGCTGAACAACAGAGCTTCGACGAACAGCATCCCAACAAGGACACCAACGAACAAAGCCGGGGTCCCGACAGCCGTCCCAACGTTCGACAGTGCGGCACTGAGGGGAGAGGCGACGCTGCTCCACGATCGCTCGCGCGCAGTCAAGTGGGCCAACCCAAGCACAAAAATCCCATAACCGGAGAACGCCGCCGCGACGGCAATAATCAAGACCACGTTGCGGCCTTGGGTAGTGGCCATCTGCAACGCGAGAAACGCCAGGACACGAAACAGGAGCATCACTGCCAGGAGGCCCTTGGCGGCATACTTGAGCCGCAACATGTCCACCGCCTCATGGGCTCCCTGTTGAACCAACGTGAGAAGAGACTGAGGCATTTGTGTTCCTTTCTCAGCGGTCGAAGTTACCACAGATTTCGGCAAAGATCATCGTTCTTTTATGCCGCTAAACACGGCACGTCCTGACTTGTCGATGTAATTCCATGGCCCCCACCTCGTCTGTTGCTGAGGAGGCCTTGTCCAAACGGCGGCGATGCCGTCCCTAACCCGGCATAGCCGGAACCAAACAGGGTCAGCTATGATGCCCAGTGGATCTCACACTGCTGACGGAACGCTACGCGCCTCAGATTGCCGGAGTGCTTTCTTGCTGGGATCGGATCTTGCTGTTCGGCACGCTGCCGAAGATCTGCTTTGCCGAGGGCATGACCTCGTATTTGTACGAGCACAAGATCCGGATCTTCGACTACCCGAAGTTCGCCGAACCATTTCGCAACGCGCTGCGGGAAAACGCCGAGCAGTTGGCGGCAGAGCACGGAATCGAGATCGAGTTCCTGCGCAAGCGCAATGTGCGCAAGGAAGACCGGGTGAAGCAGATCCTGGAGAAGCGGGGAGATCATCCGGGGCTGGTCTGCATCCTCTCGGCCATGGAGCCTTGCTCGACC
>JBMFOK010000027.1:0-35875 GCA_049969655.1 Bryobacteraceae bacterium | reverse complement strand
GCGAAGACCAGGAACAGCAGGAGCGCCGTGCCGAGCACCTGGTCGAAGAAACCGGCGGCGGGCACGTCGGGGAAGGCGGGGAATGTCGTAAAAATGGATGCGGTCTTTTCAAGCAGCGGATCGAAGCGGGCGATCGCTTCCCGGTAATTGAACCAGACCAGCGCCGCTCCGGCCATCGCGCCGAGCGTCTGGCTGAGCATGTAAGGCGCCACCCTGCGCCAGGGGAAGCCGCGGAAAACCGCCAGGGCGAGCGTAACCGCCGGGTTGAGGTGCGCGCCGCTTGTGCGCATGGAAACCGTTACGCCGAACATCACGCCCAGAGCCCAACCGAAAGTGATGTTCGTATAGCCGCCGAGCACGACCTCTCCGGGGACGCCCGTGCCGAACAGCGCGACCATGGCGCAGACGCCCGCGCCGAACAGGAGGATCATCATCGTGCCGGCGAACTCGGCCAACATTTCGGCAGCGAGAGAAGGACGCATCAGTGAAAGCCTACAACGGAAGCATCCGCACAATCCAGCGGAGCATCTCGAGCTGTCTGTCGAGCCGGCCGTGAGCCGTTTCCACGTTCACGTAGCGGACTGCGCGGGCGGCGCACCACCGGGAGAGCGAGCCGTCGTCTTCGCCGCCGGGCCGGTCCTGAAGGACGGCATTATAAGGTCCGCGGGCGGCAATTTCGAAGTCTTTTTCGTTCGTAAAAAGGAAAAAATCCCGAGGAATTTCCGGCTCTGGACGGTGAATCATGCGGGAAATGGGGGCCTCGGTTTCCATGGAATATCCCGGGCCATTGTTGTGGGCGGCAATCCAGAGTCCGCCCGCGGGAGGGGCCGTGGCCGCGAGCAGCGCCGGGCGGCAGGAATCCAGCCGGTCGAGCGCCGTGCGGATGGCATCCGGGGAGGCGGAGGGGTTCAGGCGGCGCAGATTGCGGGCGGCCCCCTCGCGCGAGAACATGCGGTTGGGGTCCAGCCGGAGGCCGGAGAAATCCACCGTCCTTGTGCTGGAGTCGACGATCCAGGCCTCGGCCTCGAGCGACTCCATCAGCAGCTCGACGGCCTGCCGCGCCGTTTCCTCATCGCCGTGGATGCGCAGCAGCCGCAGGCGGGAAGCGCCGTGGACGATGCGAATGAAGGGAATGCCGCAGAATTCGGAGCGGCGGCGTTCGGGCGCGGCCGCCAGGAGAGGGACCACGGGAAGGAGAGCGGCCAGCTCGCGCCGCGACAACAGGGTGTTTTTCCGGCTTGCCGGGATCATTCCTTACGAGGATAATTGAGGGCGGAGGTGAAATTGCATGATCCTCGAAGCCACGAAGCCCGGCCATGATCCGGCCCTGGAGCGCGAATTCAATCCATGGCTGGCCGCCGAGGCACGCTTCAACGAGGCCGCCGCGTTGCTCGGCCTGGACGAAGGACTCCAGAAGATCCTTCGCACTCCCACGATGGAGGTCACCGTTTACATCCCCGTGCAGATGGATGACGGGCGGCTGGAGGTGTTCACTGGTTACCGCGTGCAGCACTCGCTGGCGCGGGGCCCGGCCAAAGGGGGCATCCGCTTTGCTCCGGACGTGACCCTGGACGAGGTGCGCGCGCTGGCGGCGTGGATGACCTGGAAATGCGCCGTCGTCAACATTCCGTTTGGCGGCGGCAAGGGGGGCGTGGTCTGCGACCCGTCGGTGCTTTCGCAGGGCGAGCTGGAGCGGATCACGCGGCGCTATACGGCCGACATCATTGAGATTCTCGGCCCGGAGCGCGACGTTCCGGCCCCGGACATGAACACCAACGAACAGACGATGGCATGGATCATGGACACCTACTCCATGCACAAGCGGACGACGGTGACCGCGGTGGTCACCGGCAAGCCGCTCGATCTGGGCGGCTCGCGCGGGCGCAACGCCGCCACTGGCCGGGGCTGCCTGTTTGTCACGCTTCAGGCGCTGCGCAAGTTCCACATTGAGCCGTCGGAGACCACCGTGGTCGTGCAGGGCTTTGGCAACGTGGGCGGGCACGCAGCCAAGCTGATGCACAAGGCGGGCATGAAGATCATCGCGGTGATCGAATACGACGGGGCCGTTTACAACCCGAAGGGCATTGATCCCTTCGCCCTGGAAGAACACCGGAAGGCCACCGGCTCGATCACGCACTTTCCGGGGGCCGAGGACATGGACCGGGACGAGGCGATGTTTCTGCCCTGCGACGTGCTGGTGCCGGCGGCGAAGGAGAACGTGATCCATTCGCGCAACGCCCACCGGATCAACGCGCGCATCATCTGCGAAGGCGCCAACGGGCCCACCACCGCCGAGGCCGACAGAATTCTTCAGCAGAAGGGCGTCTTTGTGATTCCCGACATCCTGGCCAACGCCGGCGGGGTGACGGTGAGCTACTTCGAGTGGGTGCAGGACCGGCAGGGCTTTTTCTGGAACGAGCAACTGGTGAACGGGCGGCTGGAGGAGATCATGGTGAACGCCTTCCGGGACGTGGTCTCCTACGCGGAGCGGCACAAGGTGCACAACCGTTGCGCGGCGTACATGCTGGCGCTGGATCGCGTGGCTTTTGCGATCAAACTGCGCGGCATTTACGCTTGATAGTGTGGCCCAGGAACCGGCAACGCCGCTGATGCGGCAATACCACGCGGCGAAACAGCAGGCGCCGGGCGCGCTGCTGTTTTTCCGCCTTGGGGACTTTTACGAGCTCTTCTACGAGGATGCCATTGTCGCCGCGCGCGAGCTGGAGATCACGCTCACGTCGCGCAACAAGGAGCGCGGCGAGCCGGTGCCGATGTGCGGGGTGCCGGCACACGCCGCCGAAAACTACATCGCGCGGCTCATCCAGAAGGGCTACCGCGTGGCCATCTGCGAGCAGATGGAGGACCCGCGGCTGGCGAAAAAGCTGGTCCGGCGGGAGATCACGCGAATCGTCACGCCGGGCACAGTGACCGAAGCGGCGCTGCTCGAGGCGGCGCAGAACAATTATCTTGCGGCGCTGGTGCGGCGGCGCGAGGACGCGGGGCTGGCCTGGGTGGACGTATCCACCGGCGAGTTCCGCGCCACCGAGCTGCCCGCCGCCGAAGCGGGCGCGGCGCTGGAGCAACTGGACGCGCGCGAGCTGCTGACGGCGGAGCCGGAGCAGGCGCCGCGTGGCCGCTGGGCGGTGACGGGCGTGGAGGCGTGGACGTTCGACCCGGCCCACGCCGAACGGCTCCTGCTGGACCATTTCCGCCTGCTTGCGCTGGACGGCTGCGGGCTGGCCGGGCGCCGCCTGGCCACGGGCGCCGCCGGCGCGGTGCTCGCCTATCTGCGGGAGACGCAGAAATCGGCGCTCGACCATCTGGAGCGGCCTGTCTATTTTGACCGCAGCGGGGCGATGATGCTGGATGCGGTGACGGTGCGCAACCTGGAGCTGGTCGAGCCGCTGTTCACCGCCGATGCCGGAGGCGGGCGCGAGGCCACGCTTCTGGGCGTACTCGACCAGACCCGAACGGGGATGGGCGCGCGGCTGCTGCGCAAGCGGCTGCTGCGGCCTGCGCTCGAGCGGGCCGAGATCGAGGCGCGGCTCGACGCGGTGGAGTGGCTGGCGCGGTCGACGATCCAGCGGGCGAAGCTGCGCGAGGTGCTGGGACGGATGCTCGACCTGGAGCGGCTGATGGCGCGCGTCAGCGTGGGTACGGCCAGTCCGCGAGACCTGCTCGCGCTCGGCCGCACGCTGGCCTGCGTGCCCGAGCTGAGGCCGGCACTGGCCGATGCGCCACCGAAGCTCGCCGAGGCCGCCGCGGCGCTGGACGAAGTGGCCGAACTGCGCGATGCCATCCTGGCCGCCATCGCCGAGGACGCGCCGGCCAACCCGGCCGACGGCGGCGTCATTCGCCGCGGCTACAGCGCCGAGCTCGACGAACTGCGACATCTGGCGACGCACTCGCGGCAGATCATCGCCGCCATCGAGGCTCGCGAGCGGCAACGAACCGGCATCGCTTCGCTGAAGGTTCGTTTCAACAACGTTTTCGGCTTCTACATTGAAATTTCGAAGGCGAATCTGCATCTGGCCCCGTCTGACTATGAGCGCAAGCAGACGCTGGTCAACGCCGAGCGGTTCACGACGCCGGAGCTGAAGGAGCTGGAAGCGAAGGTTCTCGACGCCGAGGAGCGGGCGCTGGATCTGGAACGTTCGATCCTAGCGGCGCTGCGGGCGGCGGCGGCGGGGGCGGCGCCACGGGTGCGGGCCACGGCCGCGGCCGTGGCCGAAATCGACTTCTACTGCGCGCTGGCGGAGACAGCGGCCGCGCGGCGCTACGTGCGGCCGCGGTTTTCTGAAACAGGAGAGATGAAAATTGTTGCGGGCCGCCATCCGGTGATCGAGAAGCTGGCCGAAGCCGAGGCGGGCCACTTCATTCCCAACGACCTCTATCTCGACCGTGGCGCGCACCGCATGGCGCTGATCACCGGCCCGAACATGGGCGGCAAGTCGACATATCTGCGCCAGGCGGCGCTGATCGCGGTGATGGCCCAGATGGGATCGTTCGTGCCCGCCAGCGAGGCGGTGCTGCCGGTGATCGACCGCGTCTTCACGCGCATTGGGGCAAGCGACAACCTGGCCCGCGGCCGCTCGACGTTCATGGTGGAGATGACCGAGACGGCGGTGATCCTGAACTCGGCCACGGAGCGGAGCCTGATTGTGCTGGATGAGATCGGCCGCGGCACGGCCACCTATGACGGGCTGGCGCTGGCCTGGGCGGTGCTTGAATACATCCACGACCGCATCGGCGCCTACACGCTGTTTGCCACGCACTACCATGAGCTGACCGAACTGGCGGGCCGGCTCGAGGGTGTGGTGAACCTGCACGTGTCGGTGAAAGAGTCCGGCGACCAGCTCATCTTCCTGAGGCGGGTGGAGCCAGGCAGCGCCGACCGCAGTTATGGAATCGAGGTGGCGCGGCTGGCGGCGCTGCCGGCGGAGGTGATCGAACGCGCGCGGGAGATTCTCGCCAAGCACGAGAAGAAGGAAGAGACGGTGAGCGAGGAGCTGGAGGCGCCGAAGCGCCGCAGGGCTGCCGGTGCGGAGCTTCAGATCCGTTTGTTCGAGCCGGTGGGCTGGCAGATCGCCGAAAGGATCCGGCAGCTGGACATTGACAATCTGCGCCCGGTGGAAGCGCTGCAACTGCTGGCCGAGCTCAAGGAGGAGCTGGGCCGGGGGTGAGCGCCGGGCCTGCCCCGCCGTCAGCCCTTTACCGCAGCGCCGGGAGCCAGGCGGGCGCCGCCGTGAAACGAAAGACGGGATAGAGGTCCCTGTCCGGCTCGAAGTAGGGGGACCGCTCATAGAGCCAGAAGAGCCGTGCGCGGGGGTTCGAGGCGAAGGATGCGTCGCCGGCCAGTTTTTCCTCGAATTCGCGGCGTAATTCTGGATTTATTTCCAGCATTTTTCTCGCAAAAGGCTCGAAAACAAATTCACTAAAATACTCTTTCTGTTCAAAAATCGGGAGGAAAAATCCCCAGCGGAGGGCAGAATCCGGCGCCTCGGGCTCGAGCAGGTGCATGGCCACCCTGCCGGCGCGCTGAGCCACGGGGACGTAAACGCTGCCGGCGGCAACGGTGCGGCGGACCCGCGCCGGACGCACCTCGAACGAGACGACGCGGAAGCGCCCTTCGAATGGCGCGGCGGCGAATTTCACTCCGGAAAACCGCACCGTGTCGAACTCCCCATTCACCGGTTTTTCGAGCGGAATGACGCGCACGCCGTGCAGCCGCAGCAGTTCGATCAATTCGTTCCATTCGCGCGGGATCAGATAGCCATGGGGCGCCGGGGGCGCGAAGCGCGGCTCGAGCGCGCGCACGAGCCTGGTTTCGGTGTCCAGCGTTTCGGCCGTGTAGCGCAGGACGGTTGATCCGCTGACCGGGCTCGGAACCGGTTCCGTGCGCAGCGCGCGCAGCGTGTAGGGTTCGCCCTCGCCGGCAGGGGCGCCTTCGAGCAGCACGGGCGAGCCCGGCGCGAGCGATTCCTGGAAGTGGTCCGAATCGAGCGAGGCGCGGCGCAGGCCTGCGGCCTGGGCCGCGGCAATCTCCAGCGCCTCGCGCATCACGTCATAGTGCGCCCAGGTGCGGATGCGGAAGCTTTTCAGGCTGTGCGTTTCGACAAGCAGCGCGGCGCGGTTCTGCGCCGCCGCATAGCCGGTGGAGTAGCGGGGCGAGGCGGTCATCACGGCCAGCGCCTTTCCTCCGGCGGCGCGGCCTTCGATGTAGAAGCCGGGCACATGGCCCAGCGATTCGAGCCGCCGGAACAGTTCCGGCAGGAACCGGTTTTTCACCCACGCGCCGGCGGGAGGCGCGATGTCCTGTTCCGTGTGCGTGGCGAAGGTGACATCGTACTGCGCGTCGCCGCCATCGGTGACGTGGTTGTCGATGAGCAGGTCGGGCAGCCAGGCGTTGTACATCCGCAGCCAGGCGCGCATCTCCGGCGTGTCCGCCTTCAGATAGTCCCGGTTCAGGTTCAGGCGGCGCGCGGTGACGCGAAATCCCATCTGTGCCGGGCCGTTTTCGTTGATGCGGTTCCAGGGCGAAACGCGCTCGTGTCCGTCGGGGTTGAAAACGGGGATCGAGAGAATGATGAGTGAATCGAGCAGCCGCGCGAGCCGGCGGGTCAGCAGCAGGTCGCGCAGGAGCATCATTGCGGCGTCCTTGCCGCCGTTTTCTCCGGGATGGATGCCGTTCTGAAGCAGGACGACGGGCTTGCCGGCGCGCTGCGCCGCGGCGGGCGTGAAGGCGCGCTCGCGGCTTGCGATGAAAATGTACAGCGGCCGGCCTTCGCTGGTGCGGCCAATCTGCTCGAGCCGCGCGAAGCGGGACGCGGCGGCCAGGCGCGTGTAGAATTCCACCGCTTCCTGATACGTGCCGGTCTCGCGGAAGTCGGTCTTTTCGGCGTGCGTGCGCCAGGCAGGCGGGGCTGCGGCGGTGCTTTCGGCGAGAGACCGGGCCTCGCGCATCGCCGGGGTTTCGGCCAGCGAGGCCGGCGGCATGGGCGTCAGAGAAGCAGCCTGTAAGAGCGCGCAGAGCCAGAACATCTCCCTCAGGCTATCAACAGCCTGAGGGGCGGCTCACGACTGCGGCGGCTCCCAGCCTTTGCGATAGGTGCGCGCGAGGTATTCGTTGGCCTTCTCGTCATTGAGGAAGCGGCCCGCGGCGGCGTCGTATTTCAGGCGGCGGCCGGCCCGGAGCGCCGCGCCCCACAGGCAGACGGTTTCGGAGATCTCCCAAGCGTGCGTGAAGGCTCCGGGCGAGGGTTCGCCGCCGCGGCAGGCAGTGACGAAGAGATCCGCCACGCTGGGCCGCTGCTGCGGCTGCGGCGCCTCTTCGGGCTTCCTGCCGGCGGCGTAGAGGACCGGCTTTTCCACGCGGAAACCGCTGACGATGACGCCGCGGTCGCCGCGGAACATCATGCCTTCGGCAGGCATTTCATCCAGGCCGGTCTCTTCCGGGGGGAAGGGTTTCATGCCGCCGTCATACCAGAAGAGGTCGACGGCGCCGCGCTCGGCGGTCTTTGGGAAGCGGATGCGCGTGATGGAAGCGGAGGGGAAGGAGAAGTCATTGGCGATGCGCGCGGCGGCTGTGCCGTCGAAGCGGCAGTGGTGCGAGCGCAGCGGCTCGACAAGATCCGGCGCGCCCAGTTTCAGGGCGCGGAACACGCTCCACAACGAGTAAATGCCCATGTCGGCCAGCGTGCCGCCACCGAAGTCATACCAGCCGCGAAAGACCATGTGGGTGTAGCAGGGATGATAAGGGCGCTCCTTTTCGGGGCCAAGCCAGAGGTCCCAGTCGAATCCGCGCGGCACCGGCGGTTCATCCTGCGGCAGGTCGACGTACTGGGGCCAGACCGGGCGGTTGGTCCAGTTATGGATTTCGCGGAGCGTGCCGATGGCGCCGGAGTCGATCCACTGCTTCACGGCGCCGATGCCATTGCCGGTGTTCCAGGCGAGGAAGTGCGTGGCGACGCCCGAGCGGCGCGCGGCCTCGATGACCGCTTTGGCCTCAAGCAGCCGGTTCGAGATGGGCTTGTGTGTCATGACGTGGAGCCGGCGCGCCATGGCATGGAGCGCGGCGAGTCCGTGGTGATGGTCCGGCGTCATGATCCAGACGGCCTGCAAATCGGTCTCTTTGGCGAAGAGTTCGCGGTAGTCGGTGTAGGCGTGGACGGAGCCTGGCTGGCCGTAGTAAGCCTCGATTACACCACGCGCCACTTCCAGCCCGGCGGGGATCACCGACTCGAAGCCGGCGCCCCATTGCGGCTGACCGAGCAGTTTGCGGATGCCCTGAAGCAGTCCGGTGGGCGACCAATCCCGGTAGCCGATGGCAGCCCGGCAGGGATCGCAGACGGCGGTAAGACGCAGCATCGGGTGCTGGATGAATTGCGGCAGTTCGCGAATGGCTTCCGTGCCGCAGCCGATGAGGGCGACATGGATCTTCTCACTGGGCGCGGGCTGCTGCGCCTGGCTGCCGAGCAGGCGCCGCGGCAGCAGGGAAACGGCCGAGGCCGATTGAACAAATCTGCGCCGGTCTGTTTTCATGCAAGTGCTCCCTGGGCTGAATGTCTGGTGTCACTCTATTCCCGCGCAGGTTGCCAGTCAAGGGCGACCGCCGCAGCGACGCTTTGATAGGATCAGTGCCAGATGGAGGAAACGATGGTCTCATTCCGCCGACTGCCATTACTCCTCGCTGTCCCGTTCCTGCTGGCGGCGCAGCCGGCGCTGGAACCGAAGGCGCCTGCGACGATGGCGCCCGCGCCGCTGGAACAGGCAAGGAAACTGTTTGCCGATCCGCCCGCCGAATACCGTCCTATGCCGCTGTGGGTGTGGAACGACGAAATGGACGCGGCGCGCATCCGGGAGATGCTCGTGCAGTACCGCCAGCAGGGCCTGGGCGGCGCGTTCGTGCATCCGCGGCCGGGGCTGATGACGGAATATCTGAGCCCGGAGTGGTTCCGCCTGTGGCGCGAAGCCCTGGAGGAGGGCAAGCGGCAGGGGCTTTTCATCAACATCTATGACGAGAATTCCTATCCGTCCGGCTTCGCCGGAGGTCATGTGCCGGCGCGCGCACCGGAGACAGCGAGCCAGTTCGTCACCGTGGAGACGGGCCTGCCGGCTTCGGCGGTTTCGGCGCATCCACAGCATCTGGCGTTTTTCGCCGGTCCGCGCGGAGACTTTGGAAAATTGCGGCGTGTCCGCACGCCGAAAGAGGTGAAAGAGGGCGAGGAGGTGGTGGCGTTCCGTCTGCGCCGCGCTTCGGGCAGCGCGTGGACGGCGAACTTTCCGTATGTCGACCTCACCAATCCGCGGACCGTGGAGGTTTTTCTGGAGACGACATACGAGCGATACCGACAGGAATTCGGGGCCGAATTCGGCCGCGCGATCCGCTGGGCATTCACCGACGAGCCGCTGATCGCCACGGGCGGCGCCTACGACGTGTCGCTGCCCGCGCTGCCTCTTTCGCACGATACGCTGGCGGCGTTCCGGCAACGCAACGGGTACGATCTGACGGATCATCTGCCCTCGCTGTTCTGGGACACGGGCGACTGGCGGCGCGTGCGTTTCGACTACTGGCAGACGCTGCACGATGTCTGGATCGAGCGCTTCATGCGGCCGATGTTCGAATGGTGCGACCGGCACGGGGTCCAGTTCACGGGGCACTTCATGGAGCACGACTGGCCGTATCCGTGGCGTTCGCCGGCGGACGCTTCACTGCACGCGTTTCAGCATGTGCCGGGCATCGACATGCTGGGAGGGCAGGAGCTGCGGCCGCACTATCTGTTCACGATCCGGCAGTCAGCCAGCGTCAGCCATCAGCTCGGGCGGCGGCTGTTCTGCGAGGCCTATGGCGTTTCCGGGTGGGACGCGACGATCGAGCACCTGAAGCGGTTCGGCGACTGGCTGCTGGCCAACGGCGTGAATTTTGTGGATCAGCATCTCTCCTTTGCGACCGTCCGGGGCGCGCGCAAGCGGGATCATCCGCAGAGTTTTTCCGATGTGGCGAGCTGGTGGCGCGCTTACCGTCCGCACGCCGACCATCTGGCGCGCGTATCGCTGCTGTCATCGATGTCCGAGGCGCGCAACCGCGTGCTGATCATTCATCCGACCACCAGCGGATTCCTGTTTGCGCGGCGAGCCGGGCAGACGCCGGAGCTAGAAAGAATGCGCGAAAACAATGCGCGCCTGGCGCAATTTCTTGTGGAACGCCATGTGGATTTCGACTACGGCGATGAGTATGTGCTCGAATGGTTCGGCCGTGTGGAGGGAGGCAAACTGCGGGTCGGCAAGGCCTCCTATGACGTGGTGGTGCTTTCCCACGATGTGGTGAATCTTCGTCATCAGACGGTGTCCCTGCTGGAGGCGTGGCTCGGCGGAGGAGGCGAGGTGGTGTCGCTGGTGGATCCTCCGGAGTTTGTGGATGGGCGCTCCAGCGAGGCGCTGAAGCGGCTCCGCGAAAAGGCGGGCAAGCGATGGACGCGCGTGTTCGATGAGGACTCGCTACTGACGGCGTTGCGCGAGCGTATGCCGCCGCGCGTGGAGACGGAAGCGCCCGTGGGCGTGCTGGAGCGATTCCTGGCTTCGGGCGACCGGGTGCTGTTTTTTGCCAACCACGGCACGGGGCCCGTGTCAACGAAAGTGCGCATCCGGGATGCCGCCGGAGTGGAGGAGTGGGACACGCTCACCGGGCGCATTCATGCCCTGCCCGCGGCTAAGAGCCAGGCGGGAGTGGAATTCACGCTGAACCTTCCGCCGGCAGGTTCGCTGCTGGCCGTGGCGCGCACCCAGCCCGGCCCGGCGGCTGCCGTCCGGACTTCCGGCTGGCGGACGCTGGCTGCTCCTTCCTGGAGTGCGACCCTGGACGGGCCGAACGTCCTGGTGCTGGACTATTGCGACCTTGAGTCCTCAGGACAGAAGCTCACCAACGTCAGCACGTGGATGGCCAACTGGCGGGTGTGGCAATGGCACGGCTTCGAACGCCCTGCATGGGACAATGCCGTGCAGTTCCGCCGGAATGTGCTCGACCGCAAATTCGGCGAAGGAAGCGGCTTCCGCGCCACGTTCCGCTTTGACGTGCAGGGGCCTCCGCCAAGGGGAATGCGGCTGGCAGTGGAATCGCCGGAGCTTTATCAGGTGACATTGAATGGAAACCGGGTGGATTTTTCGACCGCGGAACGATGGATGGATCCCCATATTCATGCAGCTCCCATTGACAATTTTGTAAGAACAGGCACGAATGAAGTGGTGATCGCTGGCACGCCATTCAGTCCGAAAATGGAGCTGGAAAACATCTACATTCTCGGCCCATTTTCAGTAAGCGACACGGAAAAGGGCTTTCAAATCGAACCTGCCAAGGCGCTGACCTTCGGTTCCTGGAGACAGCAGGGGCGACCGTTTTACGCGTGGTCAGCGACGTATACGGCGAGAGTCCGCATTCCGGCGGGACACACCCGCCTGCGGGTGTCGCTGAAGGAATGGAGCGGCGCGGCGGCAGAAATTCTGGTGAACGGGCAGGCGCTCGGCTGGATCGGCTGGCCGCCGTATGAGACGGACGTGGCGGTAAAGCCGGGCACCGCGACCGTGGAGGTCCGGGTCCATGGCACGCCGCGAAACCTTTTCGGGCCATTCCACCATCCGCAGAAGATTCGTTTCCGGGCGTGGCCGAACGCGTGGGCGGAATTTCCCGAGCAACAGCCCCCGGGCAAGGCCTACGACCTGCTCGACTATGGGCTGATGTCTGCGCCCGTGCTGGCAACCGCCCCATAGTCTGACGCCGTTTCAGGTGTTTCGCGGGGTTGGCACCAGGCAACCGACGCCTTACAATCATGGACGTCATGGTCCGAAGTCTCTGCGTTGCACTGCTCTGCGCGGGGGTGGCACCCTTCGCCCTGGCCCAGGGGCCGGCGCTCGAGCCGTTCCACCTTTCCTGGTTTGGCGCGGATCCCAACATTACCAGCTTCGCGGGCTGGAACCAGCCGGTTCCCACGGACGCGCCGTGGGTGGAGGTGAGCGAGGACGGCCATTATGTGATCGAGGGCAGACGCATCCGTTTTCTGGGCGTCAACGTGACCGGCGCCGGCGCTTTTCCGGACGAGGTGGGTGCGGAAGCCCATGCGGCGCGGCTGGCCCGCTTCGGTTTCAACAGCGTGCGGTTCCACCACCTTGAGGCGCCGTGGCTGAAAGACCGCGTGTTGATTGATTATTCGAAGGGGACTTCGCGCGAATTGTCAGCCGAAAGGCTGAACCGGCTGCATTATTTCATCGCCCGGCTCGCTGATCAGGGAATTTACACCAACATGAACCTGCTGGTGAGCCGAGAATTTCAGCCTGCGGACGGACTGGGCGAAGAAATCGCCCAGATGGGGTGGAAAGACCAGCACATTCTCGGCTTTTTCAATGACACGGCGCTCGAATTGCACAAGGAATATGCGCGAAAGCTGCTCACCGCGCCGAATCCGTATCGTGGGGACACGCCGCTTGTTCAGGATCCTGCGGTCGCCTTCATCGAGATCATGAACGAAAACGGTCTGCTCCAGAAATGGTTTGAGGGCGTGATCGACAGGATGCCGGAGCGGTACCGGCGGGACCTTCAGGGAAAGTGGAACGAGTGGCTGCGAGGCCGCTACGCGAACACGGCTGAGCTGCTCGCGGGGTGGGGCGCCGTGGATGAGCCGGCCGGCCCCAATCTGCTCGCCAATGGGGATTTTTCCGCCGCGCCTGCGGGCTGGAGCACATCCTGCACGCAGGTGGTGACCGGGATTTTCCGCTGGAACCTGGAATGTCACCAGACGGCGCGGGCCACGGTGTCGTTCCCGCCGGACTTCAACGGCCAGCCGTCCATCCTGATCCAGGTGACCACGCCCAGCACGGCGGGCTGGCATGTGCAACTGAACCAGCCTGGCCTCGCGGTAGAGTCCGGCCGTGTCTACACGCTCTCGTTCTGGGCCAAGGCCGATGGCGCCGTGCCGCTCCAGGCGGCGCTCACGCGCGCTCACACGGACTGGGCGGGACTGGCGCCGGCGATCTCGGCGACGCTCGGGACGAGCTGGCGCAGGTACTCGATCACGTTCCAGAGCACGGTGAGCGAGGCGAACGCGCGGATCAACTTCAACGGATTCGGGGACCGGACGGTGCGCGTGTGGATCGCGCAGGTGGAGTTTCACACCGGCGGCCAGATCGGCGCGCTGCCGCAGGGAGTGAGTCTCGAAAACGGGAACATCCCGCTGGTGGCCGGCGGCGGCGCGGGAGCGACCTCCGGGCAGAAGGAAGACTGGGTGCGCTTCGCGCTGGAACTCGAGCGGAGATACTGGGACGAAATGCGCCGGTTCCTGAAAGAGGACCTCGGCTACCGGGGCATTGTGTGGGGCACGATCATCTCCAACAGCCCGCCGAATGCGCAACGCGGCATGGACGCGATGGATTCCCACGCCTACTGGCAGCACCCGCAGTTTCCGGCAGGCCAGGACTGGAATCCGGACAACTGGACCGTGAACAATGTCTCGATGGTCAACAGTCCGGCCAGCTCGACCATCGCGGGCATCGCGCGGCAGCGCGTGAAGGGGAAGCCGCACAACGTCACCGAATATCAGCACGCGTCGCCAAACACATATTCGACGGAGATGCCGCTTTTTGTGGCGGCCTACGGGGCCTTGCAGGACTGGGACGGGATCTGGTTTTTCGAATATCCGACGGGAACGGACGAATATGTCACCGGATTTTTCGACACGTCCGGCAATCCCGGCAAGCTGGCCAACTCGCTGATTGCGGCTTCCATTTTCCGCCGCGGCGATGTTTCCCCGGCGAGGGAGGAATTCGTGTTCCGTTTTGATCCGGAGCGTGAGGTGCATACGGCCGCGACGCGGGGAGGCGCCTGGAGCATCGCCGACGGGAACCGGCTGGGGGCGCCCGCCACGCTGGGGCTGCGCTCGCGCGTGGCGCTGGCCATTGGCGAGGAGGCGGAGGGGCTTGAAGAGATGCCCGAGGCGCCCCGCGGTCCCGTGTATGCCTCCGACACCGGAGAAGTGGTCTGGAGCGTGGAGCGGGACGGCCGGGGCGTGTTGACCATCAACACACCGCGTACCAGGGCGGTGGCCGGCTTCACCGACAACCAGGTGATCGACCTCGGGGGCGTGGTCATCGAGCCCGCCGCGACGCGGCAGGGCTGGTCAACCATTGCGATTACGGCACGCGATGGGGACTCTCTCACCGGGAAGGGCAGCGCCTGGGGCGTGATCGTCGCCACGGGCGACCATGAAAACACGGGGCAGGTCTGGAAAGATGAGAAGCGGAATTCCGTGGGACGGAACTGGGGCGGCGCGCCGGTGCGGGTCGAGGTGATCCGGGCCACGATCACGCTTCCGGTGGCCCCTTGGCGGGTAGTCGCCTGGGCGCTGGATGCAACGGGCAACCGGATGGCGGAAATCCCGGTCGAGGACGCCGATGGCAGTGCGCGTCTGCGGATTGGGGAATCGGGAGCAACGCTGTGGTATGAGTTTTATATCAACGCTGAGCGGGACGCCGAACAGCCGCCGCCGGGAGATCCCGAGTAAAGCGATGGAAGGCGGGAAAGAATCACCGGGCATGTTTCGATGACAGAGAGCAAGACACAGGCTGCGCCAGTGCTGGTCCGGCACGAGGAGGAAGCGCCGCGCGAGCGCAGCACCTGCGGCTGGCGGCACCGCCTGATCAGCCGGGAAGACGCGGGCACGGGCGTTGCCGCGTGGGCGCACGCGGTGGACATCGACGGGGCGAGGCCGCATTATCACAGGCGCTCCACCGAACTGTATTACGTGCTCAGTGGCGAAGGGAGCGTGGTGCTCGACGGGGTGGAGCACGCAGTGCAGCCAGGGACGCTTGTCCACATTCCGCCGGGGGTGGTGCACGGGGCCAGGGGCAGGATGCGCGTGCTCGTGATTGGCATTCCGGACATCGCCGAAGATGATCTGTTTTTTCCCGACGAGAGCGGCGTGGTGCCACGCTGAGCGGGCCTCCGGGTGTTGATATGATAGGCGCAGCGGCGTGCGCCGGCGCCGCACGAATCCACTGGGAAGGACTTCCGTGATGAGCGAAAAAGAGAACCGAGGGCAGAACGTTTCTTCACAGGCAGTCAGCCGCCGGGACTTTGCCGCAGTGCTCGGCAGCGCGACAATGGCGGCCGCCGCAGGTGTGGCCGCCAAAGGGAGCGCTCCGTCGAAGGCCGCGGAATGGGTGACGCTGGGCCGGACGGGCGTGCGCGTAACGCGCCTGGCCCAGGGCACGGGCTTCAACGGCAGTGCGAGGTCGAGCGAACACACGCGCATCGGCATGAAGGCGTTCACGTCGCTGGTGCGGCACGATCTGGATCTTGGCGTGACATTCATGGACACGGCGGACCTTTACGGGTCGCACCAATATCTGCGGCGGGCACTGGAAGGCGTGCCCAGAGAAAAATATAGGATCCTGACAAAACTCTGGCCGAGGACGGAATACTGGAACGCCTGGTCGGGAGGGGCGAAGGCGGAAGTCGACCGGTTCCGGAAGGAATTGAACACGGATTATCTCGACATTGTTCTGCTGCACTGCATGCTGAACGACCGCTGGACGCAGGAATGCGCGCGGGCGATGGACGAACTGAACGAGCTCAAGCAGAAGGGGATCGTCAAGGCCGTGGGCGTTTCGTGCCACGATTTTGGCGCGCTCAAGGTGGCATGCGGGTCGCCGTGGACGGACGTCATTCTGGCGCGCATCAACCATGTGGGCAAGGCCGCCTATATGGACGCCGACGTCGGCGAGGTGGTCCCGCTGCTGAAGCAGGCCCGGGCCGCAGGGAAAGGGATCATCGGGATGAAGATCTTCGGAGCCGGCCGGATCACGAGGCCGGAAGAGCGGGACGCCAGCCTGCGGTTCGTATTTGGCAACGGCCTGGTGGACGCGGTCACGATCGGCATGCTGAGCGAGGCGGAGGTGGACGACACGGTGAAGCGGATCGACCGGGCTTTTGCCGGTTGACGCCTGGTTCTCAGCGAGGCTCGTGCCAGGGTTGGCCGAGCCGGTACAGCGCCAGCCTCTGCGAGATTTCGCGAGCCAAGGCGCTTTCCGGCGCCACCAGGCGCAGCGCCTCTTCGGCCGTGCGTATGGCTTCAGCGAACCGGCGAGCCTCGGCGTAGGCGGCGGCGAGGACGTCGAGTGCGGTTGCATCCCGGCGATTTCCCGCGGCGAGGGCCTCTTCGGCCAGGCGGACCGCCTCTTTTCCGTTGCGCACGGCGGGATCGGGCGATGTGGCCAGGAGCCAGGCGAGGTTGGTGCGGATTTCCGCCCGCCATGGCTCAGCGGCGAGCGCTTCCTGCAACAGCCGCGCTGCGTCCCGGTGGTGGCCCTGCACCAGGCACACGGCCCCCAGGTTCACCCGCGCCTCCGCCGCGGCGGGCGCCAGCCGGATGGCCTGCTCAAATTCTGCCCGCGCCTCTTCCCAACGCTTTCGTTGCATGAGCAGCAGGCCCAAGTTGTTGCGCGCCCCGACCAGGGCCGGATCCGCAGCAAGGGCCTTGCGGAGGCAGGTTTCGGCTTCGTCCAGCCGGCCCAGGCGAAGAAGCAGCCCGCCGAGATTGTTGTTCGCCTTCGCGTCGTCGGGATCCAGCCGCAGGGCTTCGCGCCAGGTCCGTACGGCCTCGCTGATGCGCCCCGCCTCGCTCAGCTGGTAGGCGGCGTCGTAGAGCCGGTAAAATTCGGCGGCAGGAACATCGATTGTCTCGAGCCCGCCCTGCGGGATATTGACGAATTCCGGGATATTGGCCGCGCGGTTGGCGGCCGTCGTGTTTTCGATCAACACTGGCGGACTGTCCATGCCATTTTCGTCGAGGTGAGTGAGGAATAACTGCGTATAAGGGGACCTGCTTTTCGACGAAAAGACGAGCCAGCGCCCGTTCGGAGAGAAGCTGTGCCAGGAGTTCATGAGCCTTGTGTTGCAACGCATGCGCCGGGCCTCGCCGCCGGCGGCGGGCACGATCCACAGCTCACCGTCGGGACGCATCAACTGGCCGTTGCGGCATTTTACGAAGACAATCCACCGACCATCAGGCGAGATCTTCGGGAACGTGTTGCTCATGCCGTTGGCGGACGCCCCGCGGATCGGCTCGGGGCGTCCGCCGGCGCCGCCGCGGAATGGGATTCGGTAAAGGTCATACCGGATCTGGACTTCATTGGGATCGTTTGGAAATTCCGCCAGCTTTTTGCCTGGCGGATAGGCCTCGACGGCGGGAGCGCGGGAAAAGACCAGATAGCTGCCGTCCGGGCTCCAGACGGCATTGGACTGGACGAAGCGCGGATCGTCGGCGCCCGGCAGAGGGCGGATGACGCCTTCGGCGCGGTCGTACCAGGCGAGAATTCCGCGCGTCGGATAAAACACCTGGAGGAAGCGGTAGTCGGGGAAATTCGCGACGTAGTATTGCAACTGTGTCGTTGTGATCACGAACCGGCCATCGGGCGAAACCTGGCTCATGAAGCCGATCCGTTTATCCGCCTCCATCTGGTTTCGGAATCGCTTCCAGGAAATCACCTGCTCGTTGCGGATGACGGTGCGGGGCTCGATCCGGGCCAGCGCATACAGGCCCTTGTCGTTATGGGGTCCGTCCAGATCCATGCCGAGGGTGCGTCCGTCGGCGGAAAACGAATGGCAGTTGGCGCAGGTATGGAGATTTTCGAGCACCACGCGGCTTTCGGGCTCGTCCACATACCGCAGCCGCCATTTCACCAGCGGGAGAAGCCGCGGAGCCAGTGGTTTGATGACTCCCTTCTCGGTTTCGGAGGGCATCAACGGGACGTCGCGATAGAAGATGGGCGCGCCGACCGGATCCCCGGATGTCCTGATCCGGACTTCGCCACGGCTCACGGGCCGGCCATCTTTCAGACCGATGAAGGCAACCGTGGCGAAGCTCTCCAGAGAGCCCTGGCGGATCTGCGCCCATTCCCGGGCGCCGGGGCGCCACGCGCGAGAAACCCGTTCCGCGACCGAAAGCTCCGGAGGCCGGTTCGTCGGGCCGGCCGCGGCGGGATCGATGGGGCCAATTGCCGGCCTCGGCGCGGTAATCCGCAGGCGCAATGGCGGCGCACCGCTAGAGAAATCGACGCGAATTTCCCAGGAATCCGAAATTTCCGGAATTTCCTGCCAGATCCAGGTCGGGGGCGAAAAGTCAGGCGGGAATACCGTGCCGTTTTCGGGATAATGCACGATCACGCGGGGTGCGGACTGCGGCGGCACGGCGTCCGGCCCGCTGGCGCGGCCGGGAACAAGCACGGCAAGCAATCCGCCTGCCATGAGTCCAATGAATCGTGCTGCCGGACTGACCACCATCCCGATTTCCAGATTACGACGCTTTGGCGACGGGCGGTTCAGGCCGGGCGGCGGAGATGTGCCCGCATCGGGGCCGCCGGTGTCGCCAGTCGCAGGTCAAGCAGCACCCGTGTTGCCACGGGCAAGGGGCCTCCCCGAAGAGCCGCGATGGCTCGGGGGGCCGCGAGGCGCAAGGCGCCAGTGGAGAATCACCAGCGGTCTGCCGAGCCAGTGTTACACTTGACTGTTCGCGCAAGTGGCGCGCGGTGGCCGTCTGACCGGACCGGGCCGGTCGCTCATCCGTGCGTGATACAAAGGTCAGCCGCCGCCGTGTGACGCCCATTAGGGTGATGTCGGGAGACTCCTGATGCTGTCTGGCGAGGAAAACTCCAAGGCTGTTCGGGGCGGTCCGCCGCTTCTGCTGTATGGGGTCCTCTCCGGACTGGCCGGGCTGTTGCTGTTCGCGGCTGCTTCGGCCCTCGATCTGGGTCTTCGATTTGCCGGGCGTGCTTCGGGCGGAACGTGGCCCGAGCCGCTTTATCTGGCTGCCGCGCTGTTCATGTGGTCCGGGGTGGCGCTGTCTGCGATCGACCTGTTCGTGCTGCTGCCGGTAAAGCGCCGCGAGCGCGCGGTGGTCTTTGACCCGCCCGCCGACACCAGCCTCACTGTGGTGCTCACCGCTTATAACGACGAGGCCAGCATTGCCGACGCCGTCCGTGATTTTGCCTCCCATCCTGCCGTGCGGCGGGTCATCGTGGTGGACAACAACAGCCAGGACGGAACCGGGCAGGCAGCCCGGGCGGCCGGGGCCCAGGTGGTGGTCGAGGAGCAGCCCGGATATGGGCATTGTGTGTACCGATGCCTGAGCGAGGGCGCCACCCAGCCGGATACCGCACTGACGCTGCTATGTGAAGGCGACCGTACGTTCCGGGCCTATGACATCGACAAATTTCTCGCCTACATTCCGCACGCCGAGATCGTCAACGGCACGAGGATCGTGGAGCAGCTCCGCGAGCGGCAGACCCAGCTGACGACTTTCATGTATTACGGCAATTTTTTTGTCGGGAAACTTCTCGAAGCGAAGCACATCGGCAAGGGAACGTTTACCGATGTGGGCACGACATACAAGCTTTGCCGCAATGACGCGCTCCGGCGGCTGCTGCCGCTGCTGAATCCCTCGATCAACCTCGAATTCAACGCTCATTTTCTGGACGTCGCACTGACGCACGGCCTGCACATTGTCGAGTGCCCGGTGACGTTTCACGGGCGCGTAGGCAAAAGCAAAGGCGGCAACCGCAGCAACTGGACAGCACTGGCCGTCGGACTGCGCATGATCCGCGGCCTGGTCTTCGGCTGGAGGAAGGCGGCCAGATGAGCTATTATGCCACGCGCTTCCGCTACGATCCGCGGCGGGACGTGCTCTGGAGGGCCCTCTGCGACTTTTACTTTTCGCGGCTGGCGCCGCCGGCGGGCCACGTTCTGGAGCTCGGCGCGGGCTACTGCCACTTCATCAATCACATCCGCGCGGCGCGGAAGACGGCGGTGGACATTTCGGCGGAGGGCGCGAAATACGCCGCGCCCGGTGTCCATTTCCATCAGGGGAGCGTCACGGATCTGGAATTTCTTGAAGATTATTCCGTGGATCTTGCATTTGCCAGCAATCTTTTCGAGCATCTCACGCAGGCCGATTTTGCGCTTTGCCTGGCCGAATTGAGAAAAAAACTCCGGCCTGACGGGCAGCTGGTAATTCTTCAGCCGAATTATCGCCGTGCCTATCGGGAATATTTCGACGATTACACTCATATTTCTGTTTATTCCGATGTAAGCCTCTGCGATTTTCTTTGCGCCAATGGATTCTTCATCCTGGAATGCCAGCCAGGGTTTCTGCCACTTTCGATCGTATCCCGCCTGCCGGTGAACCGGCTGCTGATCCGGCTCTATCTTCTGTCGCCATGGAAGCCATTCGCCAAACAGATGCTGGTACGGGCCGCGGTGGAGACGCGCCATCCGTGAGAGGAGCCTGCCGGCTTGCCGGGGCCGCGCTGGCCGTGGCGGCCATCCTGTTTGCCATTCCAGCCGCCAAACCGCTTCTTCTGGACAACATGGATTTCCCGGCCGTTGCGCGGGCGACGGCGGAAACCGGGCTGCCGATTTACTATCGCGGCGAGGAGAGTCCGCGTCATTCGGGCCTGTATCATCCGCCGCTTTACATCTACCTGCTGGCGGCGTGGTTCCGGCTGTGGGGATTTGGCGAAGTGCAGGCCCGGCTGTTTGGGTTTTTTTGTGCTCTGCTGCAAGGCGGCCTGGTTCTCGCCCTGGCCAGAACGCTTCTGGGCGCGAGGCCTGCGGCTCGCGCCGGACCGTGGTTCTGGGCCGTATTTCTGCTGAATCCGTTCACGCTTCAGGGCGCGGCCGTGGCGGATATTGACACGACGGTATACGGACCGCTGCTGTTGGCAGCTCTGGCCGCTGCCCTTCGGCTGACATGGACAACCGGCGAGCAGCGCACACGGCCGGTTCGCGGCGCGGAGCTGGCCGGGCTCGGGCTCCTGACAGCTCTCTGCTTCTGGGCCAAGCTGACCACGGTGCTTTCGGTGATCCCGGTGATCCTGCTGCTGCACGCCGGCCGCGGTGGTTGGCGGCGGGCGCTGAGGCAAGGCGGCGCGGCGATGGCCGCAGGCGGCCTCCTGTTTCTGGTGAGCTATTGGTTCTATGGCCGGCTGACGGGACAGGACACCGGATATACGTTCCAATTTCTCGGTTTGTCGCTGAGCCAGCGCAGCGGGCGCGCCTCAGGCATGGAATGGCTCGCCGCTCACTGGGAAACACTGCGGCAGATGGCGCTCTGGCAGGCACTGTGGACGGGGCTGCTCCCGTGGGCGGTGGCTGTCGCGTGCCTGGTCTGGGTGATGAAGTCAGGCTGGGGGCGTGGCGACCGGGCGATGAAGGACGGCGCGCTGGTTCTCGCCTGGGGACTGTTCGTGACGGGCTTTTATTGCTTCCTTACATATACGTTCGGCAAGGCGCCGTTCAAATATGCCTATCCTGCCTGGGGCGTCATCTGCGCCAGCGTGGCCGTCTGGATGAGCCTCGCCTGGGAACGGCTGAGCAATGATCCCGCAAAGAGATGGGCCGTGGGCGCCGCCACCGCCCTGGCGGCGGCCTGCTTCGTGATCTCCGGCCGGTACTTGCGCGACCGGGCGATTCTCGTCTGGCGGGCGGAGCCGGCCGATGTGGCCCTGCTGGCGATTCCCGCGGCGGGCGCGCTCCTCGGCCTGGTTCTGTGGCGACGGCGCGCGGGTCCGTGGCTGTACTTTGGATCGTCGATGGCCTGGATGGGCGCGATGCTGGGCCTGGCGTTGACCATGGCCCGCGCTCCCTATCCCACCACGTACAACTACGGCCAGGAAGGTTTCGGGCAGACGGTCTGCTTCATCGAGCAGCATACGCGTCCGGAGGAATTCATCCTGTCGATGAAGGACGTCGGGTTCCGCACCGGCCGCCGCTACTTCGAGAATTACGGCTACATTTACGGCGGCGAGTCCGGGGCGGCTGCGGCGGAGCGGCTCCTTGCCGAAGGCCGGGTCCGTTTTGCGATTTTCACCGAGGGCAATGGGGCGGATTTCCTCGGCGCCAACCCGGCGCTGGAGCGCGCCGTCCATGCCCGCTGCGAGCTCGTGCGGTCCTACGGCCACTACAGGATTTACGATTGCGGCGGGCGCGGGACGCAACGAGAGAAGATCCAGTAATGTCCGCCTCAGAGCCGTTTCAGCAGCTCGCGCATCACTTCAAAGGCGTCGGCGATGTAGACGACGTCCGCCTTGCCGCGCGTCCAGCCGCAGTTGGGATCGAGGTTGACGGCGCGCCGCTCCTGAATGAACCGCCAGCCCACGACGTGCGGCTCTTCGCCGTGGCAGCAGGTGGCCAGGCCCTTGCGATGGCGCGGGGACGAACCGGTCTGCCCCACCTGATGAAGATGCGTGAGGAAGGGCAACACCGCCTGCCCTTCGCCCGAGAGGTCGACAAGCGACTTCGAGGAGCCGAGCGAGCACTGCGTGCGGCGGACGAAATCGAGGATAAGCCGGGCCGCTTCCTCGACGTGCACGGCGCCATCCTTCTGCGTCCTGGTCCAGCCCGCGCCGGCCACGAACAGCAACGGCGCATCGGGGCGGATGGTCTGCTCGCCGGCGAGCGGGGTTGAGAAGCCTTCCACCGTGGTTCGTGTTTCGGCGGCGACTTCCAGAAGTTCGGGCGCGGCGCCGGGCGCGGCTTCGCCCGCCGGCTGTGAGCCTGGCTCCACCAGAACGACCCAGGGCCGTCCGGTCCGTTTCAGCTCGGCCTGGATCCGCTGCCGGTAAAACCACCGCTCCACCGAGCCATCGGCAGTGAGACCCACCACGTGTGTGTCCACTGCCGCGCCGATCCGCTCGGCCACTCCCGGCAGGCAGCGGTGAAAGCGCGACGTGTCCGGCGCAAGAACCAGCGGCGCTCCGGAGGCGCGGATCACCGCCTCGCAGGCGGCGGCGTCGGTGGCATAGCGCGATACCGCAAACGGCTCGCCTTCTACCGCCAGGCAGCGCTGCGCTCCGCCGGACACCCGCTGGGCGGCGGCCGCTGCTGCGGCGCCGATGACGCCCAGGTCGAAATCCGCCCCCAGCCGCCGGGCGAGCCCGAGCGTTTCCAGGGCCGCCGCCGGCAATTCTCCGTCCACGGTGTGCGTAAGAACGAGAACTTTTTCCATTGCGTTTCCCCCTTATTGCCGGATCCATTCCGCCAATTCCCGGGCGATTTCGGCGGCAGGCATGTCCTTGACGACCCGCGTCTGGCGCACGACCGCAGGCAGCGCCGCACGAAGGTATTCGGCCGTCTGGACAAGCTGGACCGGCCTTGCCTTCTGGAGCGCCGGCAGGATGCCGCGCATGTTGGCCATGCCGGTCTGCGGGTGGTTCGGAGGCTCGGGCAGGTTGCCCGTGGCCCAGGCGAGCATCGCCGGCGGCCCGGCGCAGCGCGAGACCTGGTGGCGCCCGCCTTCGACGCGTTCCTTGATGAGGAGGGACCCGTCCTCGCCCACCGAGAGCTCGTCCACGGCGAGGAACTGCTCGCGGATGCCGAGCCGTTCGGCGACGCGCTGCATCACCACGCCGGCGCCGCGCGTGGCGGATTCCCAGCCGCCGAAAAGCAGCAGACGCGAGCGGTCCAGGTCAGGCATGGCGGCAATGGCCTCGGCCAGCGCCGCCGCCACCGACGCCGCGTCGGTGAAACCGCCTCCGGGGCCGTCCAGCGCCACGAGCTCGAAGGGCAGCTTCTGCGCCACGGTCATCATCACCTGCTGGAGCTTGGCCCTGGGCGCGAGGCTGACGACACGCACCAGGGTGCCGGGGCGCTGCCTGGCCAGGTGGCCAGCCTCGTACAGGGCATGCGCCGCCCACGGGTCGAACACCGCCGGCAGCATCAGTTCATTGCGAAGGGAAGGGTTCACGGTGTCAAAGACGGGCTCAAGCGTCTGGAGCGGATCCGGCGCCAGCCCGCCGCACACGATGATCTGGTAATTCATGGGAATTTCGCTCAATTTTCGGCAGAATGAAGGCCGCCAGGAGCGGCACAGAACTCAATATTTCCGGCGGGACAGTTCCACAGGCACGCGCCGCAGTGGACACATTTTTCCCGGTCGAAGGCAGGAACGCCGCCGCCGGCCGCCGCGTGGATCGCCTCGCCGGAGCAGATCTCGATGCAGAGCCGCGCCTCGCACTGGCGGCAGAGGCGCGGATCGCGGAAGATGACGTGGTCCGGGAAATCGGCCGGCGCCTGCACTTTACCGCCCATGAGCAGCGCGTCCTGATGGGAGACGAGGAGCCGCCCGTCGTGTTCCACCGGCGGCCAGCCGCAAAGGTCCATGAGCACGTCGTGGAGTGGGCGGCCTTCAGCCCCGGCCTGCGCTTTAGCCCGCTCAATCTGGGAGCGGGAAAGCCGGCCGGCGTAATAATCCAGCAGGGGCTTGACGTGGCGCTCCTGGCGCCGGCGCGGCCAGGCGAGCCGGCCGCCAGTCAGGCCCGCAAGCGCCATGCCAAGAAAGCCGGGAAGGAGCCCCCACTGGAAGCCGTTGCGGGCCCGCTCAGCGACGCGCAGCTCCTGTTCGAGCCATGACGCCCGCCGCCGGGCCACGTAGGTCGCCTCGAGGTTCTCCTGGGTGAAGGGCCGGCCCTCGCGCAGCAGTTCGAGCGCCGCCTCGGCCAGCAGCGTCCCCGTGAACCACGCTTCGTCCACGCCCGAGCCGGTGAGCACATTGGTCGAACCCGAGCCCTCGCCGATGCGCGCATAGCCGTCGCCGGCCAGAAAGGGCTCGCCGCGGCGGCCGGACTCAAGCAGCGATTTCGCGCCCCAGCTCCGCAGGCGGCCGCCCTTCAGATGACGCCAGAGGTAGGGGTGCTGGATGAAGTGTTGCAGATAGCGGTAGGAGGTGCGAACCGGACTGTCCATCCAGGAGGGCACGAAAATGCCGGTGCTGGCGATGCGGCCGGGATGCACGTACAGGAAGCCGAAGATCTCCGGCTCCGGAAATCCGATGGTGTGCCAGACCGTGCCTTCTTCCAGCGCGCAGTCCTCGGGCAGATCGATGACCATCTTCATGCCCACCGCCCACTCGTCGCGGCGGTGTCCGTGGGGCACTCCGAGCGTTTCGTCCAAGAGTCGCCCCACCGGCCCCACCGGGCCGTCGCCGACCACGGTGAGGGCGGCGCGCACTTCGGCGCCGTCGCCGGCCAGGCGCACGCCGGCCACGCGCCCGTTCTCGATGAGCGGCCCCGCCACGGGCGTTGCTGGCCAGATCTGCGCCAAGCCGCTCATCATCACCTGCTGGCCCGTCCACTGGATGAACTGGCCGAGGGAGAAGATGAATCCGTCCCGCTTATGCAGGAAGGGCGGCACCCAGGGCAGCGCCAGTCCTTCGTGCTCCACTTTGAGGACGCCCGCCAGCGCGCGGCAGAGCTGGTCGGCCAGCCGCATCCAGGCCGGGCGGCGTGTCACGGCCCAGGGGTCGAGCAGATAGATGAGTTTTTCCGCGCGCACGCGGCCGGCCAGGGGGATCTGCGCCGGATCGATGTCCGGGATTGACGCGCGGATGGCCCGCGCCCGCGTCACCACTCCGGAGACGCCGAACGAAATGTCGTCGGCCCTTTCGTAGCAGACGACCTGCGGCGGCAGCCCCGGCATCGCTCTCGATTCGACGCCCGCCATCTCCGGCCGTTGCAGACCCTGGACGAATGTCCAGAGAAAACCGGCCACGGCCGGACCGAAGCCCGTGCAGACGATGTCGGCATCCAGCGGCGGTGTGGGTTGCGGATTGTCAGGCTGCATGGCTTACCCGGCGCCTCACTGCGGATAGTCCAGCGCGGCGGGAATCATGACTTTCTGCACGGATTCGGCGGCGCGGTCCTTGGCCAGCAGCGCGCCGGCCAGGCAACCGTCGAGCTTGGCCCGGAGGCGCGCAAAATCGTTCAGCCCCGGCGCACGCACGCAGGGCCCGGCCTTCGTGTCATGCGAGCCGTCCTCACGGTAAATGTCCCCCGTGAATCCGCTTGCGCCGGGCACGACGCTTTCAATCTGCCGCAGCTCCAGCTCGTCGAAGCAGGTGGAGCACTGGGGGCTGTCGTCCCAGGAGGGGTGCCGCAGGTAGCCGTAAACGATCTCCGAGCAGATCCGCGCCACCTCGCCCGCCGACCGCGCCGCCTGCACATGGCACAGGTCGGTGAGGAACTGCACCGTTCCTTCAAAGCCCTGCTGGATGCGCCCCGGTCCTTCGCGGCGCAGGTGTTCCACATCGAGGATCTGACAGCGCGAGGCCAGCAGCCAGCACAGCGCGTCAGCCATCGGGAAGGTGACGCCGTGACGGCTTGCCTGGTAGAGTTTCTGCCCCTGAGCGTCGCGGGCGTGCTGGAGATGTTCGAGCGTCCACAGCCACAGGTGCATGGCGCTGGCCAGGGTGCAGGCGCCGGTGCCCGGCTCGACCGAGGCGATCTGGCGCATTTCGTGGATCCAGTTGCGGAACTGCGCCAGGAAGACCTCGTTGGTCATCGTCACCGACAGCTGGCGGCGCTGCACCGCCTCGGGGCCTTCGTAGGTGGCCTCGAGCTGCGAATCCATCCACTTGTAGCCGAGGAAGCCGGGGCAGTCTTCGGTGATCCCGTAACCGCCCATCAGGCTCACCGCTTCGCGCATCATCACGCTGCCGTGGCCGGTGTTCCAGAGCTTGGTGGCCGGGCACAGCACGTTGGCCTGCGCGTCGAGCACGATGTACTGGATCACCGGGTCCGAGGCGAGCTGCTGATAGCGCTCCTCGTTGCGGAGCGCCTGATTGTGGCCCTGCAATTCGATGAATTCGATCGCCTCGTGCTGGCGCTTGCGCATCGCCTTGTGCGCCGCCAGGCCGCCGCGCACCCCCTGTTCGGCGAGCACGCGGTCCTTTTCGCGCTCCACCGGGTCCAGCTCGTCGAACAGGCGCGCCGCGGCAAAGCCCAGCGAGGCGCTGGCCTCGCCGGCCGCCCAGATGTCGACCAGGCGGTGCGTGACGTCCTCCTTCTGTTGCAGCCCGAGCTCGTAGCGAGGAGAGCCGGGCGGCACGGCCTCGGCGCCGCGGAAGCGGTCGCGGTGGTAGCGGATGAGCGGCTCGATCGCCGAAAGGAGCTTGGCCGACGTCATCAGTCCGACGGTGACGCGCGTGCGGCGGAACACCGCCTCGATGATGGCGCTGTGGTCGTAGTTCGGCACGATCACGCCGTCCTGCACCGTATAGCCGCCGACGATCCGAGAGGCGGGCACGCGGAGCTGAAGGACGGGATCGTTGGTGGCGGAAAGCTGGTGGACGAGCTTGCGCGTGGGCGTGCCGCGGTTGAAGATGCCGGGGTCGTCCTCTTCGAGGATCACCATGCAGGAGCCCTTGATGCGCGGGTCGGCCGAATCCACCGCGGCGGTAACGAAGTTGGCAAAGGCCATGTTGGTGATGAAGCGGCCGCGCTTGTTGACCTCGAGAATGGGTTCGCCGCCCTCAGGCCATTCCGCGATGCGCACCTTGCCGCCCAGCAGTCCCGTCTCGACACCGACATAAGGGATCGGCTCGGTGAGCGCGAAGGCCGCGCGCCTGGGCTCCCTGCCAGGCGCGGGCGCGGCCAGGCTCATGTAGTGGCGGCGCTGCTCGGGCGTGCCGCGCTCGTGGATGGGCGCGAGACCCAGGTGCGTGGCCAGCGAACAGGTGGCCGCGCCGGCATCCACCCAGGCGAGCTCGAAGGCGATCAGCGCCAGGGCGAGGTTTTTCGGGCCTTCGAGAAATCCGCCCTCCTCCGGATCCAGATAGGCGGCCGTGATGCCGGCGGCGTCGAACTCCTTCAGCAGCGCATGCTTCGCGGGCGTCCAGTCGTGTGTGTGCCGTCCGCCCTGCGCCACCAGGCGCGCCACCGGACCGCGGGCCACCGCGCGGGTGCTCTGTACGAGCATTTGCAGGTCATAGCGGTCTGCAAACCGCCACAGCACCTGCCGGACGTCGTCTCCCGGCAGCGTCTGTAGGTGTTCGCGCCGGGGTGCGGAAGTGGATGCCGACATCGCCTGGGCCTCCTGGGTTGTTCTCTGGTCCGCCTCAGCAATTTTCCGGCCATTCCGAAGGCACGGAAAACTCCGGACTTTCAGACCGAAGAGTCCATTTTATCTGCGCGCTATGCCCCAGTCCAGCCGCTGAAGCCGGACAATGGCGTCAAATGGCACGGCATACGTGCGGGCGGTGAGGCGGCGCCAGGCGGCGGTTTTTCTTTTCCGCCCTGTCGCAGCGGCTGAGGCCACGGTTTTCGTGTGTCCCGATCCCCGTGCATGGCGTGCATTGGGCGGGCGCCTGAGGGCCTGGCACCGGCGGCCCAGTAACCAGGGCATGTCTCCGGGGCAAGCGAAGCGAAGGTATTTTGTCAAGGCGGCGGATCGCTTCCGGGTGGCGGACTTTGCGGGTGCACCGAGAGCGCGAGAGGAGGCGTCGCTGCGGTGCGCGCCGCAACAGAGCCGCGTGTTGACTTCGGAAGCGGAGCGGGGCCTGTCAGTCCAGCCGGATCTGATGGGCGTCCAGCGTGGTGCCGAGGGCCTGCTGCAACTGGGCGATGGCGCGGTTCAGCAGCAGCTCGGCGGCCACAACGCGGCGGCGCGAATCGAGCAGTTCGTTCTGGCGCGTCAGCACCAGAAAGTTCGTGCTCTCGCCGGTCTGGAAGAGGCGGATCTCGCTTTCGAGTTTCTCGCGCGCGGAGCGCTCGCTGGCCCGCGCCGCCTCGATGCGCAGCCGCGCCGCCTCCAGGTTCTGCAACGCGGTGCGCACGCCGGCGGCGATGCCCTGCTCGATCTGCGCCCGCGTCAGTTTCAGCCGTTTTTCATTGAGAACCGCCTGTTCGAGCTGCCCCCGGGCGGCGCGGTTGCGGGGATTCCATTCGAAGGCGATGCCGGCCGAGACGGTCTGAAAATTGCCGGTGGCAAGGTTTGACAGCGTGGTGCCGTAGCCGCCGACCAGCGTGGCAGGCACCGAACCGCCCGTCTGCACAGGCGGAAGCGGCGGCAGGCCGCTGGCAGCCGAGAGCGCGTTGACGCGCTCAAACAGCGGCGCAAAGAAATTGGCGAATCCCCCGCCCGAGTTGGGAGCCAGCACGCCGGCCAGACCGCTGTTGAAATAGTTGGCCATGAGCATCACCTGCGGTTTCAGCGCCGAGCTGGCCAGTTGGATCTGGGCGCGGTTCTGGTCGAGGCTCAGCTCGAGCGAGCGGAGTTCGAGCCTTCGATCCAGCGCGGTGCGAAGCGCTTCTTCCACGCTGAGGGCCGGCGGAGCCGCCTGGCGGGTATCCACCGGGACCAGCCGTTCGTTCCAGAGCGGGTCAGAAGAGTTCGGGGTAAGGATGGTCTTGAGCTGATTTTCGGCAGCGGCGACGACGGTGAGCGCGGTCTGGAAGGAATCGATGCGGCGCTGGAGCTCGGCCTCGGAAGCGGCGCTCTCCACCGGCGCCAGCGTTCCGGCCTCGATGAAGCGGAGGTTGCGCTCGTGCTGTTCGCGCGCCAGGCGGACGCCATCGGCGGCGACGGTGGCGTCTTCGATGGCTGCCGCCAGGTCCCAGTAAGCCGACTGCGTGCGAGTGATCACGTCGATCACTTTCAGCTCGAAGGTGGCCCGCTGCTGGTCTCGCTGCTTCAGCCGGATGCGCAGCTGGGCGCGGTCCGGATCGATGTCGCGAAAGCGCAGCAGGGGGAGGGTGAAGCCGGCGCCGAGGCGCGAGGTGAGGAAGGGCGTCAGGGCGGTGAACGGGTTGTTGGTGGACTGGCGCTGGTTCTCAAAGTCCAGGTGCCAGGAGAGGCCAAACAGGGGCGTCCGGCTGCGCAGATAGACGTTGTGGTTCAGGTAGTGCTCGCTGAGCCGGCCGCCAGGAGCGGCGAGGGTGTTGGCGACGGGCGTGTTGCGAGTATCGAAAGAGGGGTTGTACTGGAAAATCGGGTCGAAGGCGCCGCGGGCGCTTTTGATGAGCGCGGCAGCCGTGTCGAGTTGCGTCCGTTCGATTTCAATTTCGAGGTTGTTTTTCAGCGCCATTTCCAGCGCCTGAGCGAGCGTCAGCTCGCGGAGCGCCTGGGTGACGCCGACGCGTGGCGCGGCAAGCACCTGCTCGCGCGCCGCGCGCATGGCCTGCTCCCAGCTCATCGCCGGCTGGGGCTGAGGCTGCGCCAGCAGGGGCGCGGCCGGGATCAGGACGGCCAGAGCGAGCATCGCCGCGGTGGTTGGCGACGGCTTCGGAACGCGCGCGAACAGGCGCCGCCACAAGGGCGAGTGCGCCAGATCGTCGAACAGCGAGTAAGCCACCGGCGTCACCAGCAGCGTGAGCAGAAGAGCCAGCGTCTGGCCGCCGATGACGACAATCGCCACCGTGCGGCGCGAACCCGAGCCCGCGCCCGTGCCGACGGCGAGCGGAATCATGCCCGCCACCAGCGCCGCCGTCGTCATCAGGATGGGACGCAGCCGGTCCTCGCAGCCCTGGATGATCGCTTCCAGCCGCGGCATCCCCTCGCGCCGCAGCGCCTTGATGTGGTCGATCTGGAGGATCGAGTTTTTCTTGACGATGCCGAACAGCACGAGGATGCCGAGTGAGGTGTAGACGATGGAGAAGTTCTCGCGGGCGATGAACAGGCTCAACAGCGCGAAGGGCGCCGACAGCGGCAGCGACAGCAGAATGGTCACCGGGTCGATGAAGCTCTCGTAGTTCGAGGCGAGGATCATGTACATGAACACGATCGACAGCAGGAACGCGATGAGGAAGTTCTGCACCGCGCGGCCGAGCTCGCGCGAGCGGCCGACCGTGCCGTAGGTGTAGCCCGGCGGGAGGTTGAGCGACTCCATGTGCTGATTGGCGATGTTGATCAGGTCGCCCAGGGCGAGCTCCTTGGAAAGGTTGCCCATGATGAGCACGCGCCGCTGCCGGTTGTAGCGGTCAATCGAGGTCGGCCCGGTGCCGAGCTCGAAGCTGGCCACGTTGGACAGGGGAACGTTGCCGAGGGTGGAGGACGGCACGTAGAGCCGCTCGAGCGTGCGCGGCGAATTGCGGAATTCTTTGGCCACGCGCAGCATGACGTCGTAGCGGTCGTCGCCTTCCTTGTAGGTCGTCACCTGGTCGTCGCCGCCCACGAGCACGCGCATGGCGTTGGCGATCTGCGCCACGTTCACGTTGAGGTCCGCCGCCTTGTCGCGGTGGATCTGGACGCGGACCTCGGGCTTGCCGGACTCGTAGGTCAGTTCCATGTCGGCCATGCCGGGCACTTTCCGCAGACGGGCCATGAGCGAACCGGCGTACTGTTCGAGGCGGTTCAGGTCGGGGCCCTGAATCGAGAACATGAAATCGCTGTTGGGCGCGCCGGAAATCAGCGAGGGAAGCTGGACGGTCACGATCAGGTCACGGTATTTCGCCAGCTTCTGACGGGCCATCTGCATCAGCTGCTGCTGCGAGTAGCGGCGTTCCTTCGGGTCGACCAGCTCGACGATGATGGAGCCGCGGTCCACCTGGCGGCGCTGGTCGGCGCCGATGGTGACAAACAGGTCGCGCACGCCAGGGAGCTCTTTCAGGTCCTCTTCGATCAGCGTCATGACCTGCGAAGTGCCTTCCAGCGACGATCCCACCGGCATCCGCACGTTGATTTCAAACTCGGACTGATCGTCGGTGGGCAGGAAGTCGACGCCCATCGAGCGCACCATCGGAACGGTGGAAAGCATGACGGCGAGCGCGCCCAGGGCCACCGCCCAGCGGTGTTTCAGCGACCAGACAAGCATCTTCTGGTAGGGCCGCGCAAAAATCCACTCATACCAGCCGGCTTTTGTCGCCTTCTTTTCCGCCTCGACCTTCAGAAAGCGCGAGCACAGCATCGGCGTGAGCGTAAAGGAGACGATCAGCGAAACGCCGACGGCAAAGGCGGCGGTATAGCCAAACGAGGACATGAAGCGGCCGACGAGGCCCGGCATGATCGCAATCGGGATAAAGATGATGATCAGCGAGAGCGTGGTGGCCAGCACCGCCAGCCCGATCTCCTTCGTGCCGATGAAAGCGGCCTCCATCGCCGGCAGCTTTTTCTCCTCCATGTTGCGGAAGATGTTCTCAAGCACGACGATGGCGTCGTCGATGACGATGCCCACCATGAGCGTCAGCGCCAGCATCGTGATCTGGTTCAGGCTGAACCCCATCCAGTTCATCAGCGAGAACGTCGAGATGATCGAGGTCGGAATCGCGATGGCCGCAATCAGCGTCGAACGCCAGTTACGGATGAAAAACAGGACGATGATGGCCGCAAAAAAGCCGCCGAGAATCAGATGCTCGAGCACCGCGTTGTAGGAGGCGCGGATGAAGCCGGACTGGTCGCGCGTGTAGCTGATGCGGAAGTCGGGCGGCAGCGTCGGGCGCAGCTCCTCAATCCGCTGCTTGATGGCGGCGATTACGTCGAGCGAGTTCGTGCCGGCCTGCTTGCGCACGGCCAGCGCCACGGCGGGCAGGCCGTTCAGGCGCGCGATGGAGCGGGGCTCCTCGTAGGTGTCCTCCACCGTGCCGATATCGGAGATGCGGACCGGCGCGCCGTTGACGTTGGCGACGATGATCCGCGCGAAGTCCATCGGGTGCGTGACGCGGCCCAGCGTGCGGAGGGTGAGTTCGCGGTTGCCCTCGTCGATGCGCCCGCCAGGGATCTCCACATTCTGCGCGGCCAGCGCCATCCGCACCTGTTCGATGTTCAGGTTGTAGGCGGCCAGCTTCTCCGGATTCAGCAGCACCTGGATCTGCCGCTTCCGCTCGCCGACGAAGCGCACCTGGCCGACGCCGTTGATCGTCTCGATGTTCTTTTTGATCTGGTCATCGACGATTTTGGTCACTTCGCGCAGGTCACGCGGCGAGCTGATGACGATGTTCAGCACCGGCGTCGCATCCGTGGCCAGCTTTTCCACCACCGGTGTGCGGGCATCGCGCGGCAGTTGCCCGAGAACGGTGCTCACCTTGTCGCGGACTTCCTGCGCCGCGACCTCCGGGTCCTTTTCGAGCACGAAGCCGATGGTGATGATGGAGACGCCTTCGGCGGAGGTGGAATTCAGCTCGTCGATGCCCGAAATGGTGTTCACCGCCTCCTCGAGCACCTTGGTCACCTGCGATTCGACCTCTTCCGGCGATGCGCCGGGCAGCACCGTCGTAATGGTGACGAAAGGAAATTCGACCTTGGGGAAGAAATCAACGCCCAGCTTGCGGTAGGAATCCAGCCCGATCACGACCAGCGCCAGAATCAGCATGGTGGCGAAGACGGGCCTGCGAATGCAGATTTCTGCCAGTTTTTGCATCGGAAATGACTCCGGATTCCGGTATTTCTAGTTGCGGATGTTCACCGGCGCTCCGTCGCTGAGCAGCGGCACGCTGGAAACGGCCACGACGGCGCCGGCCGGGATGATGCCCGCCGGGATCTCCACCCAGCCATCGCCGCCGAGGATTTCCGGAATGCGGTGCTCCACGGCCTTGCCGTTCTCGATGGTGAAGAACTTGTTCAGGCCGGCGACCGTGTACACCGCAGCACGCGGAATCGAGACCACCGGAAAGGCCGGATCGGTCACGAGCCGCACCTGGACGAACGCGCCGGGCTTCAACCGCTCGTCGCGCGTTTCAATCCGCGCTTCCGCCTTGAGGGTGCGCGCACGGGGGTCGAGGGCCGGGTCCAGGCGCGAGATCGTGGCGCGGAACTCGGCGCCCGGCGCCGCGCTGGTCGTGAAGACCAGCGATGCGCCGAGGCGCGCATGGGGCACGGCCGACTCAGGGATCTCCACCCGCAGCCGCAGCGGCCAGGCTTTCACCAGCGTGTAGATCGGGGCGTTGTCGCGCACGTACTGTCCTTCGGCCACATGGCGCACCTGGACGATGCCATCCAAGGGCGCGAGGATGGTGGCGTCGCGCAGGCGTTTCTCGGCCAGCGCCAGCTCGGCCCGCAGCGCGCGGATCAGCGCCAGCTGCGTGCGCATATCGTCGACGGCGGCCTCATAGGCGGCCTTGCGCGCCAGATACATCTTCTCGATTTCGGTGAAACGCTCCTGCGCGATGTCGCCGGTGCGGACCAGCCGGCGGGCGTTTTCGTATTTGGAAAGCGCGTCCTCCATCTGCGCCTTCGCCTGGCGGATCATCGGCGTCGATTCCGGCTCTTTCATCGTTTCCCGGTCCATGCCGACGCGCGCCATCGCCTGCTCGAGCGCGGCGCGGGCGCGGTCCGCCTGAAGCGTCAGCTCCAGCCGGTCCAGCTCCGCCATGACCTGGCCCCTGCGCACCGGCTGGCCGAAATCGAAATGGAGCCGGGCCACGCGGCCGGGCACCTCGCTGGAAACGGTCGTCGTATCATCGGCGAGCAACGAGCCGGTGACCATGATTGAGCGCTCCACCGTCCGCTGCTGCGCCACGGCCGTGCGCACCGCCACCGGCGCCGCCGGGCGGGACTCGGCCCGGGCCGTTGTTTCCGTCTTTCCGCCGCAGCCGGCCAGCGCAAAGGCCATCGCGGCGGCGGGAATCCAGAATGGAAAAAGGTTATTTCTCCGCATGAATTTCCCCGCTCCTGTCATTTTTAAGGATTCCGTTCAGGAAGATATCGACGAATTTTTCGACGACTTCCTCGTGCTCCATTTTCAGCCGGTAATCCGGGAACAGCATGGCCGAGAAGCCGTAATGCGAAACCATGAAAATGAAGGCCCGCGCCACCACCGCCGGCTCCCGTGAGGCGAGCGCTCCGTCGGCCATGCGCTTTTCGACGTACTGCTCCACCCAGCGGATGAATTCCACCGTCGCCTTCTGGTACCAGAGTTCGGCCAGCTCATGGCCCTCCAGCGCGCTGAATAGCAGCAGGCGGATCTGTTCCGGAGTTTCCGTGTAGTAGCTGATAATGGCCTCGCCCAGCCACTGGAAGAACTGGCGGTCGGTGCAGTTGGGCACGAGGCGTTTGGCGCGCTCGTCGAAGCGGGCGTGGGTGAGCGCGATCAAATGATCGACAATCGCCGTGTAGAGATCGCGCTTGGTGGCGAAATGCTGGTAGAGGACGGGTTCGCTTACGCCGGCAGCGGCGGCCAGTTCGCGTGTGGTGGTTCCGCAGAAGCCATGGCGGGCGAAGCGCTGGATGGCCGCCTCGACGATGGCCGCCCGGCGTTCGGTCGCTGTCATCCGCCCCTTGTGTTTGGTTTGGGTCGTCCCGGCCTGCCCCTCGGGGCTAGTGTCTGCTAACATGATCAATCACTAAGATAGCAGACACTAGATTCAGGATTCAAAAAATTTTGCATAGTTGGCCCGGGGCAGCCCGAAAGGGCCCGGCGAGCCGAGTTTCTCTCCCATGGCGATCACGCTCTTCACGCTTCTGAATCAATGACTTATGAGCTGTGAGCGAATGGCGATGGAGCGATGCGAGGACGAGCGGACGACCTCGCCTTTGTGTCGCGCGCAGCGATGTTGGCCCCCTGGATGTGTGGATGATCCTCAGCAAAGACAGGCATGGGTAATGATGCTGCACGAGAAAAAACAGACCATTCTGGAGAGGCAGGGGGAGCGAAGACCTTTAATACGGCAGGAAGGATGGTGAGAAAGCGGCCGGGAGGAAAGCGAAGAAACCGGCGGCGCTCGGCGAGCCCCAGGAGGACCGGTTGCGGCTGATGGTTCGGCGGGTGCCGGGCCTGCATGGGCGGACGCGATACCTGATTTTGTCAGCGCGTTCGACGGAGGGCACAGCGGCGGCGGCGCAGTTTGTGACGGATCCGCACTTCACGGCCGAGTTGGTGCGGCGCCTTTCGGGCGGGACGGGCCGGATGCCGGAGTTCTTTCAGGCGGTGATCTACGCGCGGTTCAAGGCGATGGTCCCAGTGGAGATGCGCTACCAGTTCCATCATGAGCTGGGAGTGGCGGAGGAGCCGGGCCAGCGTTGAGGAGTGGAGGCGGGGCGCGCGGGGAGGTGTCGCTGCCAGGCGGAAAAGGCCCGCCACTCCGTGGGGAGAGGCGGGCCTGACGTCAGGGACGGGGGGCCCGGATCAGAAGT
>JBMFOK010000026.1:0-39715 GCA_049969655.1 Bryobacteraceae bacterium | reverse complement strand
CCGCGAGCGAAGCGGCGCCCGGGCGCGGCTCGAACGAGCGCGGCGCGCGGCTCAATGCCGCGTGGCGATGTTTCCGCCCTGCCGATGCCTGGCAGGGTCATGCCGGCCTATTCCACCAGCATCTGCCCGCTGAGAGGCGTGATGGCCGATGAGGAGCCGACGAACACCTGGAAGGCGCCGCGTGGCGTCGTCCAGCGGTTGGCTTTTTCGTCAAAGACGGCGAGCGTGAGCGGATGGAGCGTCACGGTGACGATGCGCTGCTCACCGGGCTTCAGCTCGACCTTCTGCCAGCCGGCGAGCCGCCGGTAATTTTCGCCGGCTGCCGCCGGCAACTGCACGTAGACCTGGGCGACTTCGGCGCCGGCGCGCTGGCCGGTATTGCGGAGGGTGAACGAGACCTCCCGCTTCGACGAATCCACCTTCAGGTCCGAGAAGGCGAAGGCCGTGTAGGAGAGGCCGTGACCGAAGGGGAACAGAGGGTCGCGCTTCATCGATTGGAACCACTTGTAGCCGGCGCGGGCGCCTTCGGGATATTCGAGGTCAAACTGGCGGGTGTTGACGCGCATCAACGGCGGGCCGCCGGGGAAGATGGGGCCGAGGTCCTGCGGACCGCGCGGTTCCGGCTGCTTTACGAGCCGCGGCTGCGCCAGGTCGTCTTCCGAGCGCGGGAAGGTGATGGGCAGCTTGCCGGACGGATTCACGCGGCCGAACAGGACGTTGGCGATGGCCTCGCCGCCGCGGATGCCGGGATACCAGGCGGCGAGCACGGCGGGGACGCGGTCGAGCCAGGGCATCTTCACCGCGGCGCCGTTTTCCAGCACGACAACGGTGCGCGGGTTGGCGGCGGCGACGGCGGCGATGAGATCGTTCTGGTTGCCCGGCAGCGACAGGTCCGGCAGGTCGACGCCTTCGCTGGTGTGCTGGGTGGCGAAGACGATGGCGACGGTAGAGGATCGGGCCAGCGCGGCCGCGGCGGCGATGTCGTCGCCCGGGGCGAAGGCGACCTTCGCTGCCGGTGCGGCCGACTGGATCGCGCGCAGCGGCGAGGAGCGGTGATAGACCGGAGTGCCGAAGATCATCTCGAGGAAGCTTGCGCCCGGCTTCGGAGGAGGCGGGGGGACGGGATTCCCGCCGGCCGGATCCACCTGGGCCGAGCCGCCGCCGCTGAGCACGCCCCTGTCGGCGTGGCCGCCGATGACGGCGATGGAGCGTGTGCCGGAAGGATCGAGAGGCAACAGGGCGCCCTGGTTCTTCAGCAGCACGATGCCCGCCTCGGCGGTTTTCTGGGCGATGTCAAAGCCGAGGAAGATGTCGGGAACCTGGCGCTGTTTGGGGCGGTCGAAGACGCCGGCGCGGAACAGCGCCCAGGCGATGCGGCGCACCATGTCGTCGAGCCGTTCCATGGGGACCTCGCCCTTCAGCACCGCTTCTTTCAGGGCGTGGCCGAAGAAGGTATCGCCGGGCATCTCCATGTCGAGCCCGTTGCGCGCCGCCTTGACGGTGGAGTGGGTGGCGCCCCAGTCGGAGACGACGAAGCCCGGGAATCCCCACTCGTTTTTGAGGACATCGATGAGCAGCCAGGCGTTTTCGCAGGCGTAGTCGCCGTCGACGAGGTTATAGGAGCACATGATGGCGCCGGGCCGGCCTTCCCGGACGGCGATTTCGAAGGCGAGCAGGTCGCTTTCGCGCGCGCCCTTGCGGGGCATGCGGACGTTGACGAAGTTGCGGCCGGACTCCTGGTCGTTCAGCGCATAGTGCTTGAGCAGGCCGACGATGCCCTGCGACTGCTTGCCGTCGAGGTAGCGGGCGATCATGCGTCCGGCCAGCAGCGGATCCTCGCCGAGATATTCGAAGTTGCGGCCGTTGCGCGGCTCGCGCGTGAGATTGATGCCGCCGCCGAGGCTGACGTTGAAGCCCTGGTCGCGCAGCTCCTTTCCGATCAGCGCGCCATATTCGCGCGCAAGGTCGGGGTCCCAGGTGGCGGCGAGGGCGAGAGCCGAAGGCAGGGCGGTGGAGTAGCGGCCCATGCGGGCGCCGCCGGCTGAGCCCACGGCAGCATCGTTCATCTGGACATCGGGCACGCCCAGCCGCGGGATGCCGGGGATGAAGCCGCCGCCGCCGTTGGAGCGCCAGACGACGGGCGGCGGCTCCTGGCCCGCCAGATTCATGTCCGGGCCGAAATACCAGCCGATGCCGTGCACCATCTGGATTTTTTCATCGAGCGTCATTGCCTGCACGAGCAGGCGGGCGCGTTCCTCCGGCGGGAGCTTTTCGTTCGACCAGGGCCCTTTGGCGGGCGGTTTCTGACCCGGGAACTGAGCCAGCGCGGCCGCGCCGGCCAACAGCAGTGGAACGATCCAGCGCATGAGAGCTTCCTTTCCTGCCGGAAGGGTGGAGATCGGTGGCCTTGGCCACATCCCGAACCCAATATCATGTCACGCCGCGCGGATGCCAGCCAGCGAGTGGACAGGGCCGGATTGGGGAGCCTGCTAAGCTCAGAAATGAAGCGCCGTGGGACTGCTGTCGCGCGCCATTTTCCGGGAAATCTCCTCGAGCGCCCTGCTTGGGGCGGCGCTGTTTGTCTTCGTGCTGATCCTGCAACGCGCCGCACAGTTGTTCTCCATTCTCGTTTCCACGTCGGCGACGGCGGCCACGGTGGGCCAGATTTTCCTCCTGCTGCTGCCGTCCACGATGCCGTTGACGCTGCCGTTGGGCGTGCTGGTGGGAATTCTGATCACGCTGAACCGGATGTCCGGCGACGGCGAGATCACGGCGATGCGCGCCGCCGGCATTCCGGCCTGGCGGCTGCTGGTTCCGGTGGCGGGCTTCGCGACGGTGGCGGCGGCGGTGACGGGATTCTGCTCGCTGTATCTGGGGCCGTGGAGCAATGCGCGGCTGGTTCGGACGGTGAACGAGCTCGGGGCGGCGCAACTGTCGAGCGAAATCCAGCCGCGGGTTTTTGAGGAAAGCTTTCCGAACAAGGTCCTCTATATCGGCGACCTCATTCCGGGCAACCCGGTTATCTGGCGCAATGTGTTCATCGCCGATCTGACGCCGGCCCCGGAGCGCAAGAGCGTGGGGCAGGCGCGCGGCGACTGGCCGGTGGTGACGATTGCCGCCGAGGCGGTGGTGTTGCCGGATCCCGCGCGCAACCGGCTTCAGCTTTCGCTCCGCAACGGGGCCACATACGAGCCGGCCGCGGACCCTGCCGAATACTACCGGATCACGTTTCCGCGGGGCGAACAGGTGCTTGAGGCGAGGCCGCGTAGCGAGCTGAAGGCGAAGTCCTACACGGCGACGCCGACGCTGGAGCTGATGGCCGAACTGGGCCGGAGCGTGGAGGCGCGGATCGAGTTTCACCAGCGGTTTGCGTTTCCGATGGCCTGCCTGCTGCTCGGACTGGCGGCGTTTCCGCTGGGAGTGAGTTCGCGGCGGGGCGGCCGGAGCGGGGCGTTTGTGATCACGGTGGGATTTGCGCTGTTTTACTACACGGCGCTGGTCAGCCTGGTGGGGCTGGCGCGCGAGGGGCGCATTCCGGCGGAGGCGGCTGCCTGGCTTCCGGACGTGACGCTGGCGCTGGCCGGCATTGCGCTGCTTGTGCGGCTGGAAAAGCCGGGCGACGGGGACTGGGTGGGCGCGCTGCGGGCGCGGTTCGAGGAGACGTTCCGGCGGCTGGGCGCGCGGATGCGCCCGCGGTGGCCGGCGGCCGCGGAGGGCGGCGCGCAGACGGGATCCTCGCGGCTGTTCCTGCTGCCGCAGGTCATTGACTATTACATCATTTCCAGCTTTTTTTTCTACTTTTTTGTTCTTCTTGCCACTTTTGTTCTGCTCACGGAGGTATTCAATTTCTTCGAACTTCTGGGTGATGTTTTCCGCAACCAGATCCCGATTGTGGAGCTATTTGAGTACCTGTTTTTTCTTGCGCCCAAGCTGATTTACGACGCCGCGCCGGTGAGCGTGCTGGTGGCCACGCTGGTGGTGTTCGGCATCATGGCGAAGAACAACGAGGTGACGGCTTTCAAGGCGTGCGGCGTGAGCCTGTACCGGCTGGGGCTGCCGGTGCTGACGGCGAGCGTGGCGCTGAGCGCGGCGCTGTTCGTGTTCGACCATTCGGTGGTCACCGGCGCCAACGTGATCCAGGAGCGGCTTCGCAACAAGATCAAGGGACGTCCGGTGCAGACCTACCAGCGGCCGCAGAGCCCGTGGATTTTCGGGCAGGGACCGCGGATTTTTTACTACCGCTACATGAACGAGGCCGAGGGCGTGCTGGGGGGCATCAGCGTCTACGAGCTGGAGCCTTCCGGGTTCCACCTGCGCCGCCACATCTACGCCGAGCGTGCCCGCTGGGAGGCGTCGCTGGGCACATGGGTCTTTCAGAACGGCTGGGCGCGGGAGATGGAGCCGGCGGGGAACCGGTTTCAGTGGTTCCAGGGCGGGACGGCCACTTTCCCGAGCATCGTTGAGCCGCCCTCGTGGTTCATCAAGGAGGTGAAGACCTACAAGCAGATGACCTTCGAGCAGCTGGACGCCTACATCGCCGAGCTGCGGCAGTCGGGGTTCAACACGGTGCCGCTCCAGGTACAATATCACCGGAAGTTTTCCACGCCGGTATTCGCGCTGGTGATGGCGCTGCTGAGCGTGCCGTTTGCCTTTCTGACCGGCACGCGGGGGGCGTTGACGGGCGTCGGGGTGAGCCTGGGGATCGCGGTGGCCTATTTCGCGCTGAACTATCTGTTTGAACAGCTCGGCAACGTGGGCCAGTTGCCGCCGGTGGCGGCCGCCTGGGCGCCGAATGCGCTGTTTGCGCTGGCCGGGCTGTATCTGATGGCGAGGATGCGGACATGATGCGGCGTGTCCCGCGGAGATGGGTGCTGGCGGCGGCGCTGGCGCCGGCGCTGGCCGGCGCGGCGGAATCCTGGACGAACTGGTCTGACAAACAGGTGCTGCGGATGCTGACGGATTCGCCCTGGGCGCACCGCCGGCGGGTGAATCTGGAATGGCGCCGGCGCGAGCCGGAGCCGCCGCGGGCCGAAGACATTCCCGGGGCCACGGGGCCGAACATGCAAAGGCCCGGCGGCGGCAACCCGATCGGCGGCATCGGGGTGCCGCGCACGTCGCTGCCGCTCGAGGCCGACCTGATCATCCGCTGGTCTTCGGCGCTGCCCGTGCGTCAGGCGCGCGCGCTCTACCTGTATCGCTCGCAGCAGAAGCCGGTGCGCACGCTGAACGAGCTGCTGGAGGACCAGCCGGAGCACGCGATCCTGGAGATCCACGGCCTGCCGGCGCAGATCGCGCACCGGGGGGCGGCGATGGTGGAGCTGGCGGCCATGCAGGGGGTGCGGCTCCAGGGCGCGCGGGGCCGGAGTCTGGCTCCGGTGAAGGCCCGCGCCGATCTGGCCGGACTCACGCTGGACCTGTACCTGTACTTTGACCGGAGCGCGGCCGCCTCGCTCGGCAGTGAGATTGAGGTGGTGGCGGACCTTCAGGTTGCAAAGTTCCGCGAGCGTTTCCGGCTGTCGCAGATGATGTACGGCGGCCGGCTCGAGCTATGATCGCGCCCGGCCGAACGCCCGGCAGGACGCGGGCTGCCGCGGCGCGCGGCTACACTGGGGACATGCGGTCGTGGCGCCTGATTGCGTGGCTTGCGTGGCTGCCCCTGATGGCGCAGAAGCCGTGCCAGGAGGCGTCCATCTACATGCCGTGCGAACTGGAATTCGAGATTCCGGCCGCAGCGGCGCAACAGGCTAATCCCTACGTGTCGGCGACGCTTGCTGCCGAGTTCCGCTCGCCCGAATTCAAAACGTATCTCGTGCATGCCTTCTGGCGCGGCGGCCGCCGACTGGCCATCCGTTTCACGCCCACGGAAGCGGGCAACTGGACCTACCGGCTCACCAGCAACATCGCCGAGTACAACGGCAAGACCGGGGAATTCCGCGCCGCCGCCACACCGCCGCCGGCGGCCTTCATCCGCCGCGCCAACGTGCATCACTGGCAGTACACCGAGGAGCGCCGCCCGCACCTGTACATGGGCGCCGAAGACGTGCCGGACGTGCCGGTGAGCGCTTTCGCCGCGCGGCGGTTCACGCATCTGGCCGTGCGCGTGCTTGGGCCGCAGGCGTTTACCGCGCCGGACCGCCCGGATCCGGCGTGGTTTGAAAAGCTCGACGCGCGCGTTTTCGAGATCCATTCCGCCGGAATTACGGTAGATTTTCTGCTGGCCGCGTCGCCCGAGGATCTGCGCCGCCTTGCGCCCGGTGCGGCCGAACGCGAGCGGCTTTTGCGCTACATTACCGGCCGTTACGCGGCCTTCAATTCCACATGGCAGCTTGTCGAGGAATGGGAAACACAGCCGGGCGCGCGGGAATTGCTGAAGGATTTCGGACTGACGCTGAAAAAAATGGACCCGTACGGGCATCCGATTTCCACGCGGGCGCGGGACTCGGCGGCGTTTCTCGGCCGGGACGGCTGGATGGACCATGTGATCTACGGGCCCGGCCGCGACGAGCTGATCGCCGTCGAGCATCAGGCCAACACCGTGCCGCAGGTGGCGCTGATCGACGGCCGTCTGCCGCCGGACGAGTTCCGCCGGCGGCTGTGGAACGCGGTGATGAGCGGGGCCTATCCATCGATGAAAGGCGCGGTGAGGCCGGACGCGCCGAACGCGCGCACGATGGAGGCGTGGTTCCGCTTCATGAGCGAGCGGGTACGGTTCTGGGACACGCAGCCGTATTTCGACCTGGACGGCGGGCGCGCCATCGCGCTGCCGGGCCTGAAGACCGAGGATTACGAGCTGCCGGCCACGGAGTACATCGTTTATGTCGAGAGACCCGGCCCGGTGCGCGTGGTCACGCGCAAGCACGACTATGACGTCTACTGGGTGGATCCGGCGACGGGCGAGGCCCGCAAGGAGAAGAAGCAGTGGAAGGGTGAGCTGTATGAGGCTTCGCCACCGGACAGCACCCGCGACTGGGTGTTGCACCTGAGCCGCGACGGGCGCAAGCAGGGGATGCTGAGAAGCTACAAGTTCGAGTCCTGGCCCGTGCCGGTGCAGGAGCCCGAGCGCGACCCGCAGAAGGCGCCCTTTGAGCTGGTGCAGCCGCCGTTGGGGGCCACGCTCGTGGCCGGTGCTCCGGTTCCCTACCGGATCGGGCTGAAGCGCCAGACTCCAGGCACGCGGCGCATGACGTACGTACTGACCGGCGAAATCGCGGCCGGCGGCGAGGGCGCGCGGTACCTGGCGGCGGGGCCGGAGGGGACGTTCACGGTGGACCCGGTGCTGCTGAAATCGGACTCGGGAACGCTGGCGGTGCGGCTGGCGGCGCTGAATGCGGCCGGCAAACTGTATCTGATCGACACCGTGTTTACGGTAAAAAAAGCGAAGTAATTTTCCGGGAAACTGGTTCGAATGGATTTTGAAATTTCAGGCACGGCGCGCATGTCCGCATGCAACGGCGGAGGCCGCCGGAGATGACTCGCATTGTGGCCATGGACACGACGTCGGAGTTCGGCAGCCTGGCGCTGGCCGAGGAGGGGCGCATCGTTGAAGAGGTGCTGCTGCATTCGCCGGACGGTTTCGCCCACGTTCTGTTCGGGCACCTGGAGCGGCTGCTGAAGCGCCACGGCTGGCGGTATGAAGACGTGACCGGATTCGCCGCCGCGGCCGGGCCGGGGTCGTTTACGGGCGTGCGCGTGGGGCTGGCCGCGGCCAAGGGTCTGGCCGAGGCTTCGGGCGCGCTGGCGGCCGGCATCTCGAACCTTCAGGCGATGGCGTGGTTCGGCACGGCCCGGCTGCGGGCGCCATTTTTCGATGCCCGCCGTGGGGAGATCTATGGGGCCGTCTATGACGACCGTCTCGAGCCCGTGCAGCCGGAAGTGGTGATGAAGTTTCCGGCCTGGCGCGCGGGGCTGCCCGAGGGCGCCGAGCTGCTGACGCCGGACCCGGCGCTGTTCCAGGTGCAGGCGACGGTGACGCCCCGGGCGCTGGCGGGAGCGATTGCGCTGCTGGCGTTCGACCGTCTGGAGGATCCGGCCGCCCTGGACGCCAATTACGTGAGGCGCTCGGACGCCGAGCTGCACTGGCGGGAGCCGGGTGGGTAAGACGGAGCCCTTTGGGGCCTGGCGATCCAAATTGGACGGGATGGATTGCATTGGATGGGTAGATGGGCTACGCTGAAAGGGCGATGCTGCGCGCGCTCCATCTTGATCCGCAGGCTGCGGAGCCGCTGTACAGGCAGTTGTACCGGCAGCTTCGGGAGCTGATTCTGAGCGGCGCGCTGCCGCGCGGCGAGCGGATCCCGCCAACGCGCGAATTGGCTGGGACGTTGGGCGTGAATCGGGCCACGGTGGCGGCCGCATATGGGTTGCTGGAGCAGGAGGGGCTGATTCGCGGCCATGTCGGGCGGGGCAGCTTCGTGGCGGAGTCGGCCGGCTTGCGGGGCGGCATCGACTGGGAGACGCGGCTGGGCGCGCCGGGCGTCGAGTTGCGCCGGTGGAGCGCGCCGGTAAGGATCAGCTTTGTTTCGGCACGGCTGGAAGACGGGCTGCTGCCCGTCGAAGAGTTCTGCCAGAGCTGTGCCGAGGCGCTTGCGGGGGGCGAGGCGGCGCGGCTGTTGCAGTTGGGGTCTCCATATGGCTACGGTCCGTTGCGGGAGTGGCTGCTCGGGCAGGCGCGCGCCGAGGGGACGGCGGGAGCGGGGGATGAGGTGGTGGTGACCAGCGGATGTCAGCAGGCGCTGGATCTGCTGGAGCGAGCGCTGGTGCGGTCCGGCGAGGCGGTGGCGATGGAGGACCCCGTTTACCCGGGCCTGCGGGACGTGTTTCGGCGCGCCGGGGCGCGCGTGATTGGAATTCCGGTGGGGCCGGGGGGAATGGATCTGGCGGCGCTGGCCCGGGTTCTGGAGCGGGAGGCTGTGGCTGCGGTGGCGGTGACGCCGAACTTTCAGAATCCCACGGGCGAGACGATGGGGCTGGAGGCCCGGCGGGAGCTGCTGCGGCTGGCGCAGCGCGCAGCCGTGCCGGTGATCGAAAACGACATCTACGGCTCGCTGCGCTATGAGGGCGCGGAAGTGCCTTCGCTGAAGCGGCTGGACGAGGCGGGGCTGGTGATTCAGGTGCGGAGCTTTTCCAAGCTGGCGATGCCGGGGCTGCGGGTAGGCTGGGTGACGGCGCCGCGCGCGGTGGCGCGGCGGCTGGCTGAATGGAAGCAGACGGCCGACCTGCACACGGACCACCTGGCGCAGGCGGTGCTGCTGCGCTTCGCCCTGAGCGGGCGGCTGGAGGCGCACCGGAGGCGGCTGATTGAGGCGGGCCGGGCGCGGCTGCGGGCGGTGCTGGAGGCCTGCGGGCGGCATCTGCCGCCGGGCTCGCGATACACGCGGCCCGAAGGGGGCGCCAACGTGTGGGTGCGGCTGCCGGAGCCGCTTGATGCCGAACGGCTGCTGGCGCAGGCCGAGGAGGCGGGGGTGAGTTATCTGCCGGGGCGTGTTTTTGCGGTGCAGCGCGCCGAGCCGTCGGGCCTGCGGCTGAGCTTCATCGGCCTTGCGCCCGAACAGATCGAGGACGGGATGGAGATTCTCGGGCGCATTTTTCAGGCCGGGTGGCGGCGTCAGCGCGCGGCCGAGCAGGCCGGCCTCGAACCGGCCATTGTGTAAAAGACAGGGGATTTTCGGAAGTGAATTCCGGCAGGATTTCAGCGAAAAGGAGACGGACAAAATGATTTATCTCGACGATGCATTTCGCGTGAAGGTGGGTCTGGCGGAGATGCTGAAAGGCGGCGTCATCATGGACGTCACCGACGCGCGGCAGGCGGAGGTCGCCGAAAAGGCGGGCGCCTGCGCGGTGATGGCGCTCGAGCGGGTGCCGGCCGACATCCGCCGCGAAGGCGGGGTGGCGCGCATGGCGGCGATCAGCAAGATCCGCGAGATCATGAAGGCGGTCTCGATTCCGGTGATGGCGAAGTGCCGCATCGGGCACTTTGCGGAGGCGCAGGTGCTGGAGGCGCTGGAGGTGGACTACATCGACGAAAGCGAAGTGCTCACTCCGGCCGATGAGGAGCATCACATCTGGAAGCGCGACTTCCGCGTGCCGTTCGTCTGCGGCTGCCGCAATCTGGGCGAGGCGCTGCGGCGCATCGCCGAGGGCGCGGCGATGATCCGCACCAAGGGCGAGGCGGGGACGGGCAACATTGTGGAAGCCGTCCGTCACATGCGGACCGTGATGAAAGAGATCCGGCTGCTGACGACGCTGCGGCAGGACGAGCTGATGGCGGAGGCGAAGCGGCTCCAGGCGCCGCTGGAGCTGGTCCAGTATGTGCATGATCACGGGAAGCTCCCCGTGCCGAACTTCAGCGCCGGCGGCGTGGCCACGCCGGCCGATGCGGCGTTGATGCGGCAGCTTGGCGCGGAGGCCGTCTTCGTCGGCAGCGGGATCTTCAAGTCCTCCGACCCCGAGCGGCGCGCGCGGGCGATCGTGAAGGCCACGACGCATTACAACGACCCGAAGGCGGTGCTTGAGGCCAGCGAGGAGCTGGGCGAGGCGATGCCCGGGCTGGACGTGCGCACGATGAGCGAATCCGAGATGCTGTCGACGCGGGGCTGGTGAGCGGCGATGCCACGCGCAGGAGTGCTCGCCCTCCAGGGCGATTTCGAGGCGCACGCGGCCGCACTGAAGCGGGCCGGCGCCGAACCGCGCGAAGTGCGGCTGGCGACAGACCTTGAGGGACTGGACGGGCTGGTGATCCCCGGCGGCGAAAGCACATCGATGCTGCGGCTGATGGAAGACTACGGCCTGATGGAGCCGCTGCGGCGGTTCGGCGCGGAAAAGCCCATCTTTGGCACATGCGCCGGGGCGATTCTGCTGGCCACCGAGGTGCTGAACCCGCCGCAGCCGTCGCTCGGGCTGGTCGACATGACCGTCGAACGCAACGCCTACGGGCGGCAACTGGAGAGCCGCGTCGTCCGGCTGGATGAGCATGCCCTGGGGGGCGAGCCGCTGGAGGCGGTCTTCATCCGAGCGCCCATCATCCGGCGCGTGGGAACGGGCGGCCGGATTCTGGCAACATATCTCGGAGATCCTGTTCTGGTCGATTTCGGCCGGCACCTGGCAGCGACCTTCCATCCCGAGCTCACGGCGGACCTGCGCATCCACCGGCTGTTTGTCGCGCGGCTCGGCGGCGGAGACGGCGGGCGGTGAAGAAGCGGGTGCTGTTTGTCTGCATCGGCAATGCGTTTCGCAGCCAGATGGCGGAGGCGTTCGCGCGCGCCTACGGCGCCGACGCGGTGGAGGCCGAAAGCGCCGGCCTGGCGCCGGTGGTCGAGATCCCGGAGCTGACGCATCGGGTGATGCTCGAAAAAGGCATCCGCCTGGACGGGCATTTTCCCAAGGCGCTGCTGCACATGGACCTGAAGGGCTACGATGTGGTGGTCAACATGAGCGGCGTGCCGTTGAAGCTGCCGGCGCGCGAGGTGGTGGAATGGCGCGTGCCTGACCCGGTGGGCGGCGGGGAAAAGGCGGCGCGCGAGACGCGCGACCAGATCGAGCAGCTCGTCGTGGGTCTGCTGATCCGCCTGCGGCAGAAGCCGGCCTGAAGCGTTGGCGGGATGGCAGCGAGGAGGCTTTCGATGAGGTTCCTGATCTCCGTGATCGACGATCGCACCGGTTCGGCCACGGGGGACGAGATGGCTGCCATCGCCGGGTTCAACCAGCGGCTGCGAGAGTCCGGCCAGCTCGTCTTTGCCGGCGGCCTGGAGGCCCCTGCGTCGGCGGCGGTGGTCGACGACCGCCAAGGGCAGGCACGGTGCACGGCAGGGCCGGTTCACCCGTCCAAAGAGTATGTGTCCGGCTTCTGGATCGTGGAGGCTCCGGACCGGGAAGAAGCGCTGCGGCTGGCGATGGAGGCATCCCGCTGTTGCAACCGGAAGGTGGAGTTGCGGCCGTTGCTCCCGGATCCGGTCTGAGCGGCCTGGGGAGCGGTTTTCGGCGGGAAATTTGACACCAACGGCGGGCGTTTTACACAATAGAGACAGGCACGCCAGTTGTGCGGATGTGGCGGAACTGGCAGACGCGCTAGATTCAGGTTCTAGTGGGGGCAACCCCGTGGAGGTTCAAGTCCTCTCATCCGCACCACGAGCCGAAAGTTCCTCGAAAGCTCCGCCGAGCCGGCGGAGCTTTCTTGCTTTCTGCGCGGGCGCGCTGGCCGCGTGCCGCCCCCAGGCGGTGCATTCGCGGGTGGACGCTGCCATTGCGCCGCTGCTGCCCGGCCGAAGTCTTGCGCTGGCCGGTCTGCGGATCGACCGGCTGAAGAAGACGGCGTGGTTCCGGCCGTTTGTGGAAGGGCGCCGCCCGGCGGCCTTGCGGCGATTCGAGGAGCGCACGGGCATGGATCTCGTGCAGGACGTCTGGGAGGTGGTCTGGAGCCTTGGGCCGGAAGGCACGGTCGCGTTCCTGCGGGGCAAGTTCGGCGGGGCGTTCGGGCAGGAGCCGCGGTTCCAGCAACCGGGTGTCGCCAAGCGCAGCTACAAGACGTACTACCTGTTGGAGCGGGAGGGCGTGGGCGTGCTGTTTCTGGGGCCGGGCGTGGCGATCCTGGGCCGCACGGCAGATTGCGAGCGGATCGTCGACGCGCGCGACCGGCCTGACGAGCAGCCGCCGCTTGCGCTGATCCGGATGGTGGAGGAGTTGCCGATCTGCGAGCTGTGGGCCGTGGCGCGGGGCGGCGACGGGCTGCGTGCAGCCTCCGACGGGCGCCTGCCGCTGAAGGCGGGCCCGTTCTTTGATGCACTGGACGAGCTGCGGCTGACGGCCCGTGCCGGCCAGACCCTGAATGTGAGCGCCCGGGGCCTATTTCGCACGCCGGCCGACGCGCGCGCCGTGCGGGACGGCCTGGAGGCGCTGCGCCAGATGGCTTCATTGGCGCGGCAGGAGGGGCCTGCGCTGGATGCGATCCGGCGCGCGAGGCTGGAGGCTGCGGACCGCGAGGTCCGACTGGAAGCAGAGCTGGGCTTCGACGAGTGGCAGAAATGGATGGGGTGAGTTTGCCAGTGGCGGCGGCCGGCGGGCGTGGATTTAGCGCTTCGCCGCGGGGATGGCGTCGCCGAGGTTGATGGATCCGCCGCCTTCGCTGACGTAGTTCCGGTTCCACGAAGGGATTTCGACCACCACTTCGCCGTCGCGAACAAAGTGGGCCTGGCAGCCGAGGCGGCTGCCGAGCTGGAGGTCGGCGGCCATGTCGAGCCGGTCGGCCTCGTCGTCTTCCATATCATTGAGGAATTCCGCGCCCTTCTTGACGACCACATGGCAGGTGGTGCAGGCGCAGTTGCCGCCACAGGCGTGCTCGAGATGAATGCCGAAATTCAGGGCGATGTCGAGGAAAGATTTAGGCTTTCCGTGCTCCTTGTAGGGCAGGCTCTCGAGGTCGAACTCGACCGTCCGGTTTTCGGGAAGGAAGGTTACCTTGGCCACGCCTTCAGTGTACCACAACCTGGACCAATTCGGTCCATGTTGGGGCCGGGAGGCGGCGCAGGCGCTACACTGAAAGTTTCAGCCTTCACTTTCAAAGGGTTCCACGAGCAGTGTTTCACCTGATTGAGAAGCAGATCCGGGAGGCGTTTGCCTCGTTGCTGCGCGAGCGGTATGGTGCGGAGCTGCCGGTGGTGATCGAGCAGCCGAAGCAGGCTTCGTTTGGGGAGTATGCGTTGCCGGTGGCTTTCGGGCTGGCGCGCCAGTTGCGCCGGCCGCCACGGGCCATTGCGGAAGAGATTGCCGCACAGGCGCCGGCCCTGGCCGGGGTGGCGAAGCTGGAGGTGGCCGGCAACGGGTACATCAACATCCGGCTGGACCGGGGCTGGTACGGGCGGGCGCTGCTGGAAGGCCGGGAGCAGGCGCCGGCGGCGGCCGCCGGGGCAGGCAAGGTCATCGTCGAGCACACCAACATCAACCCGAACAAGGCGGCGCACATCGGGCACCTGCGCAACGCGGTGCTGGGCGACACGTTCGTGCGGATGCTGCGGGCCGCGGGCCGGCGCGTGGAAGTGCAGAATTACATTGACAACACGGGCGTGCAGGTGGCCGACGTTGCGGTGGGCTTCCACCACCTGGAGAAGAAGACGCCGGACGAGGTCCGCGCGCTGGCGCGGCAGCCGAAATTCGACTATTACTGCTGGGACCTGTACGCCCGCGTATCGCAGTATTATGCCGAACATCCGCAGGCGCTCGAGTGGCGGCGGGACGCGCTGCACGCGATCGAGCACGGCGAGGGCGTGGAGGCGGAGATCGCGCACATCGTGGCGGACGCGATCGTCGACTGTCATCTGGACACGATGTGGCGGCTGGGCATCGCCTACGACGTGCTGCCGCGGGAGAGCGAAATCCTGCACCTGAAATTCTGGGCGAAAGCCTTTGAACTGCTGAAAGAACGCGGAGCCATTTATTACGCCGAGGAAGGAAAAAACAAAGGCTGCTGGGTGATGGCGGCCTCGCATTTCCGTCAAAAGACGGAAAATGAGGAAGATTCCGCCGATGATGCGAAGGTGATTGTGCGTTCCAACGGCACGGTGACCTATGTGGGGAAGGACATTGCCTATCAGCTCTGGAAGTTCGGCCTGCTGGGGCTGGACTTCCACTACAAGCCGCTGCGGCAATATCCCGACGGACACTGGGTATGGGTGGCGACCGACGAGCCGTGCGACATTCCGGCGCCGGAGTTCGGCCGCGGCAGCGAGGTCTATAACGTCATTGACTCGCGGCAGGCTTACCTTCAGGACGTGGTCGTGGCCGGGCTGCGGGCGCTGGGATTTCACGAGCAGGCGGAAAAATCGATCCATTTTTCTTACGAAATGGTGGCTCTTTCACCGCGCACATGCGCGATTCTTGGCATTCCGCTTTCGGAGGAAGACCGGAAACGGCCTTACGTCGAGGTGAGCGGCCGCCGCGGGCTGGGCGTCAAGGCGGACGACCTGATCGACAAGTTGATCGAGAAGGCCAAGGAGGAGGTGGACTCGCGCCATCCGGACCGCCCCGAACCGGAGCGGCTGCGGGTGGCCACGCAGATTGCCGTGGGCGCGCTGCGTTACTTCCTGCTGAAGTTCACGAGGAACACGGTGATCGCCTTCGACCTTCAGGAGGCGCTCAGCTTCGAGGGCGAGACCGGGCCGTATGTGCAGTACGCGGCGGTGCGGGCGCGCAACATCCTGCGGAAGCTGGCCGAGCGCGGCGAAACGCTGCCGGACTTTGCCGCCCGGCTGGACGCGGAGGCGATGGGGCGGCAGCTCAAGGCGGAGGACTTCTGGCAACTGCTGCTGGCGGCGTCGAGATCGGGGGCGGCGCTGGAGGCGGCGCTTGAGGCGGGCGAACCGTCGCATGTGGCCCGCTACGCGTTCCAACTGGCGCAGGCGTTCAACTCCTTTTATCACGACTACCCGATCCTGGCCGAGCAGGATGAGGAGAAGCGCACGTTCCTGCTCTGGCTGGCCGTGTATTTCGAGCGGCAGCTGGAGTGGACGCTGGAGCGCGTGCTGGGCATCCCGGTGCCGGAGTACATGTAGAGGGGGACGTCAGAGTCCAGTCAGAGCACGGAGGATTCTGAGGGCGGGGGATGCGAAAAAGAGGCCGACCCGGGCGGTTGTGGGGAGCGTCAAGGCGAGCGGCAATGCGACCCGACGACGCTCCAGTCCATCGAGCAGCAGGACGAGAAAAACGGGGCTGAACACACGGCCGTAGGAGTAAAAGTTGTCCCAGGCATGACGGGGCTCGAGGTGCACCAGCGTCAGAGCCGCGGCGGCGAAGAGGGCGCCGGTCATCCAGGAGAATGCGCGGGGATTTTCCGGATCGCGCCGGCGGCGCCACAACAGCACGAGGGCGCAGGCCAGCGCGAGAACGAAACCGGACAGGGAAATCAGGTCCATCGCATACAGCAGATGGCGCAGGCGCCAGACATTTTCATAGGGTTCGGGGAACAGAATGATCCGGGTGATGGAATGAAACCAGCCGGCCCACTTCATGGACAGCGATCCGGGCAGATCTCTGAGGGAATGGATCCAGAGCAGGAAAGGCACGGCTGCCGCCATCCATGCGGGGGCGATGCGCCAGCGGCGCCGCCAGAGGAAGACCGCGCAGGCGGCGGCAAGGAGCAGGATTGCGGTCTCGCGGAGGAACGGGGCGAGCACGGCCACGGCCCAGGCGGCGCGCCACCGTCGGGTTTCCATCCAATACAGGAATCCCGCCACGGTGGCCGTCAGCGGGCCGTCGGCCAGCATGCGGTCGATGCTGCTCAGGGTGGAAGGCAGCAGCAGGAAGGCGAAGCCCCACAGCGCCGGGGCGCCGCGCAGTTCGGCGAGCCGCGCTGTCCACCAGACGCCGACGCCGAGCCAGACAAGCATCAGGAAGAAATAGGCCGGGTCCACCCACTCGAAACGTCCGAATGCGAGCAGCCAGGCCGTGAGCGGCAGCAGGATGCGTTGCACGCGCAGGCGTGGGGCATCCAGCCACGGGCTCAACTGGCGAAACTCCAGCGGCCGGTGCGCCAGCAGGTGGAAATACTGCCCGTCATAGCCTGACGGGCCGGGACAGAACCAGAGGGGCTCGCGGCTGGTGAGCCACGGTGGGAGAGGCGTTGAGCGGCCCGTGCAATAGAAAGCGTTCCAGTGGTCTGCATACACGTAGCGGGCGGCCAGGGTCCACCAGACGAGGATGGCCAGCATGGAAATCACCGCAACCTGCCAGGCGCGCAGACGCGGGGCCGGGAGCATCACGCAACAGTGTAGCGGCCGCGGGCACGGCCGTGCAGCGGAAAGCTTCGCCGCCGTAAGCCCTGGCGGAGCTGTGTTACGGTGCGGATATGCGGGTCCAGTTCGCATTCGGAAAGACGGGGCTGGAGGCGGAGTTGCCGCCGGGGCCGGAGTGGAAAATCCTCGAGCCGCGTTATGCCGAGCCGCTGGAAGACGAGCGGGCGGCCATTGAGCAGGCGCTGGACGCGCCGGTGGCGGGGCCGCCCCTGGAGGAGCTGGCGCGGGGAGGGAAGTCGGCGGCCATTTCGGTGTGCGACATCACCCGGCCGGCGCCGAACCGGTTGACGCTGCCGCCGCTGCTCGAACGACTGCATCGCGCCGGCATCCCGCCCGAGCGGATCCGGATTCTGATTGCCACGGGGCTGCACCGGCCGGCCACGCCGGCGGAGGTGGAAGAGATTCTGGGGCCAGGGATCGCCGGCGCGTATCCGGTGGTGAATCACAATGCGCGGCAGCGGGCCGACCATGTGTATCTGGGCCAGGCGAGCCGCGGCACGCCCGTCTGGATCGACCGCCGTTACGTGGAGGCCGATCTGCACATCACGCTAGGCTTCATCGAGCAGCATCTCATGGCCGGCTTCAGCGGAGGCCGCAAGCTCATCGCTCCCGGCCTGGCGGGAGAGGAGACGATACGGCACCTGCACAGCCCGCGGTTCATGCGCGAACCAAAGGCTGTCGAGGGCTCCCTCGAGCAGAATCCGCTCCACGAGGAGCTGCTGGAGATCGCGAAAATGGCGGGCCACGAATTCATCGTCGACGTCGTGCTCGGCCGGGGAAGGAAGATCACGGCCGTTTTCGCCGGCGAGCCGCGTGCTGCCCACGCGGCCGGCGTCGCCTTCGTTCGCGAAAAGACGACGGCCTGGATTCCGGCGCCGATGGAGGCCGCGGTGACGACCGCAGCCGGTTATCCGCTGGACCTGACCTTCTATCAGGCGGTGAAGGGGGTGACGGCAGCTTCTCATATCGTCCGTCCGGGAGGCATCATCCTCGTGCTGGCGGCCTGTGAGGAAGGCGCCGGCGCGGGCGAGTTCTCCCGTCTGCTAATGGAGTCTTCTTCGGCCGAAACATTTCTCACCGAAATTGCGCAGAAGCCGGTGACGATCGACCAGTGGCAGCTGGAAAAACTCGCGCTCACGGCCTGCTCTCACCGCGTGTGGTATTACACCCCGGGCCTGCCGGCGGAATATCACCCGAAGCTGTGGGGCCGGAGTTTTCCCACCGCGGCGGCGGCCCTGGAGGCGCTGGCGGGCGCGGCGCCAGCGGGCGCGCCCGTGGCGGTGATCCCGGAGGGGCCATATGTTTTTGCGCGCGTCGGCGAGCCTGCCGTAGCGCCTGCCGGGCGATGAGGCGCCGGAGCCCCTGAAGGCGCGGCTTGCATTGCGCGGCCCGGATGGGGCAACCTAGAAGGTTTCTCTCGCCGCGGGTCCCGCAAGGCGTCCGCACAGGCGGGTTCGGCGCACATCATGAAAGTCCGCGTCCTTTACCACGACCACTGTTTCGACGGGGCGGCCTCGGCGGCCTTTTTCAGCCGCTTCACCCGGGAACGGTTTTACAACGGGGCCGAGTATGCCTATACGGGGATGGCCCACAAGGCGTCGCAGCTTTTCGACGAGGCCGATTTCGACGGCGACGAGAACGCCATTGTGGATTTCAAGTACTCGCCGAGCGACCGCCTCACCTGGTGGTTCGACCATCATCAGAGCGCGTTCCTTTCGCCGGAAGACCAGCGCGACTATGAGCGCAAGAAGGACTCCCGGCGCTTTTATTTCGACCCCGACTACCGTTCCTGCACCGAATGGATCGCCCATGTGGCGCGCACGGTGTACGGCTATGAAGCGCCGGACCTGGCCGAGCTGGTGCACTGGGCGGGGATCGTCGACGGCGCCAACTACGAAAGCGCCGAGGCCGCGGTGGCGATGCGCGAGCCGGCCATGAAGCTCACGCTGGTGATCGAGGCCACCAAAGGCTCCGACACCGTGCAGCACATCATCGGCCTGATGCAGGAAAAGCCGCTCGCGGAGATCCTTGAGGATCCGCTGGTGCGGGAGAAATTCCAGCCGCTCTATGAGCGGCATCTTCAATCGATCGAGATCATCCGCCGTGAAGGCCGCTGCGAAAAGGGCGTGATCTTTTTTGACGTGACGAATTACGACCTGGAAGGGTACAACAAATTCATCCCGTATTACCTGTTTCCCGAAGGCACCTATACGGTGTCGGTGAGCACGGCGAGCTTCCGCACGAAGGTGAGCGTTGGGTCGAACCCGTGGGCGCGAGTGCCTCCGCGGCACAATCTGGCGACGCTGTGCGAGCGCTACGGCGGCGGCGGACATCCGCGCGTGGGCGCGATCAGTTTTCCGCCGGGAGAGGTGGAGGCGGCGCGCCGGGCGGCGCTGGAGATCGTGAGGGAACTTCAGGGCTGAACGCTTCAGTCCGTGCCGTAGTTGATCTCCAGGCGGCGGACGCCGGCGACGGCGGCGCGCAGCACGAGCGCGGAGAAGAGAGCGATGCCCGCCAGCGCCAGGCCGGGCGGAAGCGGGGCGGCGGGCGTCAGCAGGAGACGAAGGAGCGAGGGCAGGTCCGGGTCCAGCGGGGCGGGGAGCGGGCAGAGCGGCTCCAGGTAATAAAGCACGGTAAACTTTTGCAGCAATGCGGGCAGAAATCCCCGCGCCGCTTCCCAGACGAGCAGCACTGCCGCCGGCACGATGGGATTGCGGATCCACAGGCTGGCGGCGAGGAACAGGCTGCCGTAGCCGGCGCAGCCGGCGGCGGCCGCCAGCGCATAGCGCAATGCGTGCTCCGGCCCTGGCCCCTGCCACCAGGCCCGGGCCTCCGCGCCCAGGTGCGGCCACAGCATGGCCGCGAAGGCCAGCAGCGCGCCTCCGGAGAAAATGACGGTGGCGGCGGTCCAGCCGGCGAGGAATTTTCCGGCGAGCAGCACTTCGCGGCGCACCGGCGCGAGCAGCCAGAAATGCAACGTTCTGTCCATCATTTCGCCGCGGAACAGGTTCAGGAAAATTCCCAGACAGCCGAAGAAAACGGCCAGGCGCAGATAATAATACTGGAAAATGGCCGCAAAAACCTCCCGGTCTTCGGAGAAATTCATGATCTGCACGCGGTGCATGTCATGCAGAATCCCGTTCTCAAAGTAGAAAATGAAACGCCGCCGGCCGTCAAAATAGGCCATGCGCCGCGCGCGGATCTCACGCTCTTCCGTGATCTGGCGGCCGCCTTCCCTGCGTTCGGTCCACTTCCGCCGCCTCCACTGCCGGTCTTCGGGCGCCTTGCCGGCGGTCTGGATGACCTGCTCCTCGGTCATGCCGGGCTGAACGGCCTCCAGGGCGGCGGGCGCGGTGAGGCCGCCGCGGCGGTACTGGGCCAGGCGGTAGCGCATGTCGGCGGCATGGATGAAGAAAAGCAGCGCCGGCAGCAGCGCCAGGCCGTAGACCCAGAGCCCGCGGCGGGACAGGAAGAGACGCTTCACTTCCAGCCGGGCGATGATCCAGGCCTGCCGCAGGCGGAAACGGGCGGTCATGCCGAACCTCCGATCAGGTATTCGTAGACGGCGTTGACGTTGTCGTCGGCCGGAACGACGCTTTCAACGGCGATGCCGCCGGCGGCCAGTTCTGTGAGAACGCGGCTGAAGGCGCGCCGGTCGCGCGCGAGCACCAGCAGCGCTCCTTCCTCATCCAGGAGGCGCGCCTCAGCGATGGGCGCGCGTTCAAACAGCAGCGCGGCCAGCCGCGGCGGGTCGGCGCAGCGCAGCAGGAACTGGCTGGGACGCTCGCGGATCTCCTCACGCACGCCGCGAATGTTGCCTTCGGCGATGACCGATCCGTTGGCGAGCAGCACGACGCAATCGCTGATCGAGTCCACCTCGTGCAGCACGTGGCTTGAAAGGACGATATGGCGGCCTTCGGCGGAGAGCTGGCGGAACAGGGCCAGGGTCTCGGCCCGCACGACCGGATCGAGCCCGTTGAGGGGCTCGTCGAGCACCAGCACCTGCGGATCGTGGGCGATGGCCTGGGCCAGGCGGATGCGCTGCCGCATGCCTTTCGAATACGAGGAGACCTTGCGGTCCGCGGCCTCGGTCATGCCCACGCGCTCCAGCGCCTCCCAGGCGAGCCGTTCGGCCAGCGCCCGGGAATATCCGAACAGCAGCAGCCCGGACAGGACGAACTCGAATCCGGTGGCCCAGCGCGGCGCGGCATCGAACTGTGTGGCGTAGCCGGTGATGCGCATCAGCCGCTCGGAATCGCGGGGCGAAACGCCCAGCACGCGGATCTCGCCGCGGTCTGGAAAAATCAGGCCGCACATGAGGTTCATCAATGTGGACTTGCCTGCGCCGTTGGGGCCGACGATGGAGGTCAGGCCCGGGCGGATGCGCAGGTCGACGTGATTGACGCCGAGCACGTCGCCGTAGAATTTGGATACGTTCTCGAAAACGATCTCCTGCGCGCTCATGAGACCACCTCGATCGGGCGCAGCCGGCGTTCGACGACCAGCGCCAGCAGGGCGCCCATCATTGTCAGCGCTGCCAGCGACATCGGCAGCGTCAGCCCCTGCGGCATGGGCGCGCCGAGCATCGCGCACCAGACGCCATAGGCGGCGCGCAGCGGGTTGATCAGGTCGCCCCACTGAACGCGGAAGATCCCGTTGATCACCGCCCCGATGCCCGAAAGGACGAAGAAATAGCCGAGCACCAACGCCCCGGCAATCAGCCGCCAGCGCACCCAGGCCGAGCTGGCCACCGCAGCCAGGGCCACCAGGGCGATCCACAGCCAGAACCCCGCCACCAGCCCGGCGCCCAGCCGCCAGTTCGCCGCCAGCCAGCCCGGCGGCGCCATGGAGACCTGCATGGCAAACAGCAGCAGTCCCGGCGCCCAGGTGACCAGGCTCAGCAGACCGGCGAGCGCCGCCAGCCGGGCCAGAACGTAATTCAGCCGGGAAATCGGACGGCTGAAATACAGCAGCAGACCCTGATTGGCCAGATCCGGCGAGACGAGCCCCGGTCCGGCCAGCGCCGCCAGAATGACGGAAAATACCGCCTGTACTTTCATGAAAGTGAGCATGAATTGATGGTCGATGCTCAAAATGGATGCGAAATTCCGGTTGATGCCCGACCACAATTCAGCGTGATTGGCGATATAGATGAAAACGGCGCACAGCAGCGGCCACAGGCAGCTCACCGCCAGCAGCGCGGTGACGAGCCGGGGAGCGGTGGCGCGCCGCCAGGCATCGCGCACGAGCACCCCGAGCCGGGCCGCATGCGGCGCCCGCGGCCCGTCGTAGCGCTGGTAGCCGCGTTTATAGATCGCCACGGATTTCCACCTCCTCACTGGCGGCAGCCTCGCCGGGCGTCTGCCGGAGCAGGCCCATGGCCTTCATGAAGATCTCCTCGAGCGTGTCCCGCCGCTGCGTGAGGCGCCGCACGCTCAGGCCCCCGGCGGCGGCCAGCGACCACAGCGCGCGCACGTCGAAGTCCTCCGGCAGCACGATGCGCCACAGCCCGGCGGCCTCGCGCACGCAGGCCGCGCCGCGCTGTTGGAGGGCCGCGCCGAGGCCGCTGTCATCGCCTTCGACTTCGAGCTCCACGAACCTGCGGTTGGCGCGCCGCTCCGCCTCGAGGTCGGCATGATGCACCACGGCGCCGTCTTTGAGGATTACGACCTCGTCGCAGACCTGCTCGACGTCGGCGAGCAGATGGGAGCAGACGATGACGCTCATGCCGTGCTCGTCCCTCATCTGGCGGATGAGATCGAGCATGCGGCGCCTGGCGGCGGGGTCCAGCCCGTTGGTAGGCTCATCGAGGATCACCAGCTCCGGGCCGTGGACGATGGCCTGCGCCAGCCGGGCCATCTGCCGCATGCCGAGCGAATAGGCGCCGAGCGTCCGGTAGCGGGCTTCGCCGAGCCCCACGTGGAACAGCGTTTCGTGAGCCTTTTCGAGCGCCACCGGTCCGGGCAGGCCGCTGAGAGCCGCGAGCACGCGCAGGAACTCGACGCCGGTCATCGAGGCGACGAAGGAGTCCGTCTCCGGCATGTAGCCGATGCGCTCAAGCACCTGGCGGCGCTCGCGGTGGCAGTCGAGCCCGAGCACGCGGGCCGAACCGCGCGTTGGCCGATGGAAGCCGAGCAGGGTGCGGATCAGGGTGGACTTGCCGGCGCCGTTGGGCCCGAGCAGGCCGATGGCGCGGCCGCGGCCGGAAACGCCGAGGCGGCAGGAGATCCCATGCAGGATCTCCCGCCGCCCGAGCTCGACGTGCAGGTCTTCGATCTCAACGACGGGCTGTGGCATTCCGTTCCTTCCGGGCCTGCCGTGCCGCGGGGCTTGATACTGATTGTGCCCCGGAGGCGAGCATCGCGTCGAGCAGCAGGCTCGCAAAGGAACTACGGCTGGCGGCGCGGATTCGTTCCCCGTCGCCGGTGAACGTGACCAGCGCCGGGCCGCGGTTTTCGAGCACCGCCTTCAAGGCAGGGTTGGATACGCCCGCCGCCAGCGGCCGCAGCGCATCGGCGACGTTCACCCAGAGGAAGCCTGCCGGGTGCACGCCGGTAGAGGCGGGCAGCAGCGTCCGGAATTCGGGATGCTGGACCAGCGTCAGGCCCCCTTCGCGGGTGGCAATGGCGCGCTCCACCACGGCGCGGTCCGGGCCTGCCACCAGGAACGCGCCGTGGTAGGTCCAGGTGACGGCAACCGGAGCGCCCTCGGCGGTGAGCGTGTTCCAGGTGCGTCCGCCCGCGGTCTCCTGCCGCAGGCTCAGATGGCGGTTCTGGTTCTGCGCGCCGGGATCGGCGTTGATCGCCTCCACGGCTTTGATGATGGAGGCGTCGAGCGTGGCGGGCCGGCGCACCTCCAGCACCGCCAGCCAGCCGGGCACGGGCACGGCGGCCTGCTCGATGCCAATGGCGAAGTCGGTGCCGAGCGAGGAGGCGATGTCGTCGCCGAGCCGGATGCCGAGCCGGCGTTCGACTTCGTCAAGCCGCTCCAGCGCCTGGGGACGGAGCCGGGCCAGTTGGGCCACCATTTCGTCGTACAGTTGCCGAGGCTCGCGCGAGCTGCCGGCGAAGACGATGTTTGCCTGCCTGGAGAAGTATTCGGCCGCGGTGGAGCTGCCGGTGGCGTCGAGCCAGGCCGCGGGAGTGGAGGCGCCCGGCATGAAGCCGAGGGTGATCTCGTTCTCATCGCCCGCGGGTGTGCGGCGCTGCTCGAAAAAGACGTACCGCAAGGGGAACTCCCTGCCTGTGCTCTGCCTCAGCCGCGTGCCCGGCTGGAGGGCGGCCATCCAGCCCGCGCCGCGCTGGTAGCGGGCGGCGATCTCGTGGGCGAAGGCCGTGGCGGCCCCTTCGCCGGCGGTGCGCAGCACCCAGTCGAGGTGCGCCTGCGTGGGCGCCAGGGTCAGCCGTCCGGCTGCGATGCGCCAGACGAAGCTCTGCCCGCGGCTCGTGCGGATCTTCTCGAGTTCTGCGCTGAGGGCTTCTTCGAGCCCCGGTTTCACGGGCGCCAGGAGCGCCGCCGCGGCGCCCGTCTCCATCAGCGACACGGAAAAGACGGTCTCATCGCCGAGCATGGGTGAGATGCGCGCCAGGTCGGCGAGCATGTCCCGCAGCCGTGCCGTGTCGGGCGACTTCCACCATGCGGCGAACGCCGGATTTTGCGCGGCGCGCGCGTTCAGCGTGTCCAGCGCCTCATTCATCAGGCCGCTCACGTTGGGTGCGGCGATGTAGACCACCGGGTCGCGCGGCAGCGCCGCCAGCACCGTGGGCGCCGTGCGGGCGGGCGTGGAGGCAAGCCGGGAAAGCTGCTTTTCCACGGTACTGAGCTCGGCCAGTACGGCGAGGTATTTTTCCGCCTCCATGCTCCAGGCCACCGTGCGGCGCAAGTCAGTGGACTCCAGCGCCGGATTCGTGGCGGCCACCTCGCCCGGCTTCAGCAGGCGTCCGCCGGCGGCGTTCCTCACCTCCACGGCGCCTTCGAGCACGGAAACGAGGCTGCCGTTGAGGCCGGAGCTGACGGCGAACACGGTGCCGCGGACACGCACCTCGGTGTCGCGTGTCTGCACGCGAAGTGCGCCGCGGCGCTGTCTGGCGGCCTCGACGAAGACGTCGCCGCGGGTCAGGCGCACGGTGGCGCCGCTCCAGGCGCCGATGAGGGCGAGCTCGGTGCGTTCGTTGACCTCCACCCGGGAACCGTCCGTGAGCCGCAGCAGCAGGCGGCCGCCGGCGGCCGTGCGCACCGGCACGCCGTCGCCGATGGCGGCGCCGGCGGAGAGGATCCGGTTTTCAGGGCCATAGGCCGGCCCCTGGGCCTTCTCGACGACCGCGCGCGGTCCGGAGGGCGCCATCCAGCGGTCGAGCCGGTCGCGCCCGGCATAGATCAGCAGCGCGGCCAGGCCGGCAGCCATGGCCCAGACGCGCGCCTTCCGCCAGCGCGAGGGGTGGGCGGATGGCATCGTCACCACTCGCGGCGCTCCCCGCAGTTCGGCGAAGGCGCGCCGGCAGGCCGCGCAGCGCGCCAGGTGGTCTTCGAGCAGCCACTGGCGGCCTTTTTCGAGGCGGCCTTCCGCATACGGCTTGAGCATCGCCCGGAAGCCGGCGCAGCAGGCCTCCGGCGAAGCCATCAGTTTTTCCCACACCCGCGCGCGGGCCGCCTCTTCCTCCGCAGCGGGCGCCGACTCGTTCCGAATCGCCTCCAGGGCCTTTTCCAGCCTGTCGTCCTGCATGTCTCCCTCCCGCTTCATCTCTCGAGTTCCTCCTGGAGCCAGCGGCGGATGCGGTGCAGCCGCACGCCGATGGTGGAGCGCTCCAGCCCGTACATCCGCGCAATCTCGGTGTTGGAGATTCCTTCGATGTAGCGGAGCGCGAAGAGTTCCGCGTCCTGCGGCTCGAGCGTGGCGAGCGCACGGCGGAGGCGCTCCCTGAGCAGCGGCGAGCTGTCCGGGGCCGGATGGGGCAGGCTCTCGTCGAGTTGCGCCTCGGCCCGGTGACCGCGCGCCCGAAGCACGTCCAGGGCGGCATTGGCCGCAGCGCGCCGGAAGTAATGCTCGGGCGCGATGGCTTCGTCGATGCGTGGGCCCTGACGCAGCACGCGCAGAAACACGGTCTGGAGGGCGTCTTCGGCGTCCTCTGGCCGGCCAGTGATCCGCAGCGCCGTCCGGTAGACGATGGCCGCGTACCTCTCATACAGGGCGGCGAATTCGTCCGGCGGCGCCATGGGCGGCAGTGTCTCGTGCCTGGCAGGGCTCGCTGACATTCTCATGTTGCGCCTCACCCTGCCATACGGTGCGCACAGCCGATTATTCCATGCGGCTGGAAATTGTTACGCCGGCGGGCGGGGCCGGCGACCCAAAAAAGCCCAGCCCGCCGACCGGGCGGGCTGGGCGGTACTGCGCAGGAATCTTCGGCGAGTGTTCGCCAGTTACTGGATCAGCCGCGGCGCCTGCGGCGAAGGACCAGCACTTGTTCCTCCTCAAGCTGCGACTCCAGCTCCCGGAGCTCGCGCTCCAGGATCGCGCGCTCGATCTCTTCGGACACCTCCCCTGCGTCATCCAGGCTGCGGATCTGGTCGATCCGTTCCAGGATCTCCTTTTCGAGCTGAAGGCGTTCGTTCAGGTTCACTGTGTCCTCCCGGGCGTTTTGCCCTTCCACTGGTTCAGACGCTTCCGCACGCCGATCGTTCCATTAAAGACAACGGAAACTGCGGGAAGATTTTGCGGCCCCGCGTCCTTGCCAGACGCTCTGCCTCGTGCTCGAGCGTGAAACGCCATGCCCGGCGGAAATATCGCCCGAAGCGCGCCCCGACACGCACGCTTTTGTGAGCCGCAGCTGGAGCTCACAGGTCCGGGTGAGCAAAAGGCGCCTCCAGGACGGCGCGGGACATCGGCATGGAGGAAAACCGGCGCGGGCGGCAGGTCACACCGGGGCGGCTTCCCTCGCGGCTCTGAAGAGAGCGACTTCCAGGGTGCGCGGTCAGGGGCTCCCGAGGCCGGGGTGGCATGGTTCCGAATCAGATGAAATCATCTGATTTCTCTGATATCGTGGAGCGGGAACTGCCAGCCGTGGCTGTCGACATCCAGGAACTCTATGCGCAGCGGCTGAACCGCTATGTGACCGCGATGCGGAACGGCAGGCCGGACCGCGTCCCCATCCGTCCGTTCGCCGCCGAATTCACCGCGCGCCATTGCGGCATGACCGCGCAGCAGGTGACGCATGACTACCGCCAGGCGTTCGAGGCGGTGATCCGCTGCTGCCGCGACTACGACTGGGACGCCGCCGTGCCCAACATGGTCTATGTGTGGACCGGCCTCGTGCAGGCAGCCGGCCTGCGCTATTACGCCATCCCGGGCATCGACGTCGACGAGCACACCGGCTTCCAGTACCGCGAGCCGGACGTGGAACATGCCTGGATGCGGCGCGAAGAATATGACGAGTTCATTGAGGATCCGGTGGCGTTTCTCTGGACGAAATGGCTGCCGCGCATCTCGGCCGAATATGAAAAATCTCCGATGCGGCGCGATCTGGCGCTGGTGAAAAGCGCCTGGGCCATGGCCGACTATTTCTCCGCATTCGGCCCTCAGGTTCAGCGGATGAAGGAGGAAACGGGCACGGTCTCCGCCATCAGCGGCATGTTGAAGGCGCCGCTCGACGTGCTGGCCGACAAGTTCCGCGGGTATCTGGGCCTGGCCTTCGACCTGAAGGAGATCCCCGAGAAGGTGGAGGCGGCCTGCCGCGCGCTCATGCCCCATCTGGCGCAAATCGCCCTGTCCGGCCTCGACCCGGATCGCTGCCTTCCCATTCCGGTCTGGCTGCACCGCAGTTGCGTGCCGTTCATCTCCCACGAACATTTCGACACCATCTTCTGGCCGACATTCCGCCCGCTGGTGGAGGCCGTCTGGGCGCAGGGCAACCAGGTGCTGTTCTATGCCGAAGGCCGGTGGGACGCCCATCTGGACACGTTCGCCACGCTGCCGCCAGGGAGCATCATCTATCACATCGACCGCGGCGACCCAAAGCTGTGCGCGGAAAAACTGGGGAAGAAATTCTGCCTCAGCGGCGGGGTGCCCAACGCGCTGCTCGCTTTCGGAACGCCGGAACAGGTGCGGGAAAAATGCAAAGAATTGATTGACATTTGTGGCGAAGACGGTGGTTATATCATGGACGCATCGGCCATCATTCAGAGCGATGCGCGGGTGGAAAATGTCCGCGCCATGACGGAATTCACGCGCGAATATGGCGTGTATTCTTCCGCGCCGAGCTCCGCTCCTCCGCCTGCTCCTCCCGCCGGGCGTTGCCCGGCGCCGGACTTCGGGCCACCGCGGGGCTGCTTCCGATGGGAAGAGAAGCTGATGGAGATCCCGGCCATCCGCGGCGACGCCGAACTCTGCCGCCGCATCTGGAACGACCTGGACAGTTTTGCCTACACATGGATCTGGCATCTTGTGCTGAGCTTCTGACGGGCCGGGCGGCCGCCTGCGGAGTGTATAGTGTCTCCATCAGGAGCCGCGCCATGAAGTGCCACATCGTGTTTGCCGTGTTGCTGGGCGCCGGGGCCGCGCTGGCCCAGCCCGGAGTGTTCACAAAGGAACATCTGATCCGCTACACGCCGGAGTGGAAGGGCGAACGCTTTCCCGACGGACGGCCGAGGGTGCCGGACGGGATCCTGAAGAGGATGCGCGAGGTCACGCTGGAGGAGGCGTGGGCGGTGCTGCGCAATGAGGGGTACAACTTCCAGTACGAAGACGGATGGCTGGAAATCCATCCGGGCAAGGTGCTGGTCGGGCGCGCGCTGACGGCGGCCTGGGTGCCGGGCCGGCCGGACATCCACCGGGTGATCGAGGCGGAGGGGAAGCGCGACGGCCGCGTGGGCGCGCCCAACGCGTGGCCGGTGGACCTGCTTCAGCCCGGCGACGTGTACGTCTGCGACCACTTCGGGCTGAAGATCGACGGGCCTTCCATTGGCGACAATGTCGGCAACGCCATTTACGCCAAGTCCGGAAATGGCATCGTGTATGACGGCGCGGTACGGGACATTGCCGGTTTGAAAGAGCTGGAGAATTTCGTTTCTTTCGTGCGCTTTTATCACCCGTCGCACCACTACAGCAGCTCGGGGCCGCGGCTGAATTCGACGCTTATTTCGATTAATGCGCCGGTCCGGATCGGCCGCGCCACGGTGATGCCGGGCGACGTGGTGCTGGGCCGCGACGGCGGCGTGATCTTCATTCCGCCGCATCTGGCGGAGAAGGTGGTGGTGACGAGCGAGATCGTCCGGCTGCGCGACATGTTCGGCCACCAGCGGCTGCGCGAGGGCAAGTACACGCCGGGCCAGATTGACGCGCGCTGGACGCCGGAGATCGAGAAGGATTTCACCGAATGGCTGCGGCAGCACATGGACAAGCTGCCGGTGCCGAAGGAGCAGATCCAGGAGATCCTCAAACAGCGCACCTGGTAGGCGTGCGCACGGTCTGCATGGCGTGCGCCCGCTACAATGAAGCTGAACGCCATGCATAGCAAGAATTCGTTCAACGCCGCCGCCGCCCTCCGCGTGGGCGGACGCGAATACCAGATCTTCCGGCTGGACGCTCTCGAAAAGGCGGGCTTCCGGCTGGACCGGATTCCCTATTCGATCAAGGTCCTGCTCGAAAACCTCCTGCGCTGGGAGGACGGCGAGGTCGTCCGCCGTGACGACATCGAGTATGTGGCGCGGTGGGAGCCGCGCGGGCCGGCGCAGGAGATCCAGTTCATGCCGGCGCGGGTGATCCTTCAGGACTTCACCGGCGTTCCCTGCGTGGTGGATCTGGCCGCCATGCGCGACGCGCTGAAGAAGATGGGCAAAGACCCGAAGCGCGCCAATCCGCTCATTCCCGTGGATCTCGTCATCGACCATTCGGTGCAGGTGGACGAGTTCGGCACGCCGAAGGCGTTTGAGCAGAACGTGCTGCTCGAATACCAGCGTAACCGCGAGCGCTACGCGCTGCTGCGGTGGGCGCAGAAGGCGTTCTCGAATTTTCGGGCCGTGCCGCCGGGGACGGGCATCGTACACCAGGTGAACCTCGAGTATCTGGCCACGGCGGTGGTGGCGCGCGACGGGATGGCCTTCCCGGACACGGTGGTCGGCACGGACTCGCATACGACGATGATCAACGGCCTCGGCGTGGTGGGCTGGGGCGTGGGCGGCATTGAGGCCGAGGCGTGCATGCTGGGCCAGCCGATTTCAATGCTGCTGCCCCAGGTGGTGGGCTTCCGCCTGTACGGCAAGCCGCGCGAGGGCGTCACAGCGACGGACGTCGTGCTCACGGTGACGCAGATGCTGCGGAAGAAGGGCGTGGTGGGCAAGTTCGTCGAGTTCTACGGGCCGGGCGTATTTGAGCTGCCGCTGGCCGACCGCGCCACCATCGCCAATATGGCGCCCGAGTACGGCGCCACCATCGGCATCTTCCCGGTGGATGCGCAGACGCTCGCCTACCTGCGGATGACCAACCGGCCGAAGGAGCTCATCGAGCTGGTGGAGGCGTATTACGGCGAGCAGGGCATGTTTCTGACGAAGGACTCGCCGGAGCCGGAGTTCAGTGACACGATCGAGCTCGACCTTGCCTCGGTGGAGCCGTCAATGGCCGGCCCGAAGCGCCCGCAGGACCGGCTGTCGCTGTCGGAGGTGAAGGCAAACTTCCTTTCGACGCTGACGCAGCCGAAGCGCGAGACGCCGGTGGTGAGCGACGGCGCGGTAGTGATCGCCGCCATCACCTCCTGCACGAACACATCGAACCCGTCGGTGATGCTGGGTGCGGGCATTCTGGCGAAGAAGGCGGTGGAAAAGGGGCTCACGGTGAAGCCATGGGTGAAGACTTCGCTCGCGCCCGGCTCGAAGGTGGTCACCGACTACCTGCGCGAATCCGGCCTGCTGCATTATCTGGAGCAGCTCCGGTTCCACCTGGTGGGCTACGGCTGCACCACCTGCATCGGCAACTCCGGGCCGCTGCCGGAAGAGGTTTCGAAGGCGGTGGCGGAGAACAAGCTTGTGGTGGCCAGCGTTCTCAGCGGCAACCGGAACTTCGAGGGCAGAGTGAATCCGCAGGTCCGCGCCAATTACCTGGCCTCGCCGCCGCTGGTGGTTGCCTATGCGATTGCCGGCCGCATCGACATCGATTTGGTGAACGAGCCGCTGGGCATGGGCAAGGACGGCCAGCCCGTGTATCTGCGAGACATCTGGCCGACCAGCGAGGAGGTGCTGGAGGCGGTGAACCGGTTTGTGAAACCGGAGATGTTCGCCCACGAATACGGCCGGGTGTTTGAAGGGGATGCCATGTGGCAGGGCATCCAGACTCCTGAAGGCGACACATTCGCCTGGGACCCCGATTCCACCTACATCAAGCACCCGCCCTATTTTGAGCAGATGCGCGACCCGTCGGCTCCGGCAGAGGACATCCGCGGCGCGCGCGTGCTGGCGATGCTCGGCGACTCCATCACCACGGATCACATCTCGCCCGCCGGCAGCATTCCGGTGAACAGCCCCGCGGGGCAGTACCTGATCTCCCGCGGCGTGCAGCCGAAGGACTTCAACAGTTACGGCTCGCGGCGCGGCAACGACGACGTGATGGTGCGGGGGACGCTGGCCAACATCCGCCTACGCAACGAGCTCGTGCCCGGCGTCGAGGGCGGCTATACGGCGATGGAGCCGGGCGGTCAGCCGATGTTCATCTACGACGCCAGCGAGGAATACCGCAAGCGGGGCGTGCCACTGCTGATCATCGCGGGCAAGGAGTACGGCTCCGGCTCGTCGCGCGACTGGGCGGCCAAGGGCGTGGCGCTGCTCGGCGTGCGCGCGGTGATCGCCGAGTCATTCGAGCGCATCCACCGGTCGAACCTGGTCGGCATGGGGGTGCTGCCGCTGGAGTTCATGGACGGGCAGACGCGGCAGTCGCTCGGGCTGACGGGGTTTGAGACATATTCGATCGAAAATGTTCTGGGGCCGGTGGCCACCGTGCGCGCCGTGGATGCGGTGGGTGGTGAGAAGACGTTCCGGGTCCGCGTCCGCATTGACACGCCGCGGGAGCGCGAGTACTTCCTTTCGGGCGGCATCCTGCCCTACGTGCTGCGGCAGCTCGCCCGGGGCTGAGAATCGGGGCAGGGAGCCCGCACGGGGCCGTCAGCGGCGCTTGTGCGGGCTCTTTCGTTCCAGCCACACGCGCAGCCCGAAGGGCAGAAGCTCGCCAAGCGCCGCTCCGATGCGGTACTGCCAACCGGGGATCACAAACAGCTTTCCGATTTCCAGTCCCCGCAGGCTGGCCTCGACCACCTCGTCGGGCTGCATCCACAGCCACCTGGGCACCTTGCCGCGGTCGACGCCGAGCACGTCATGAAATTCGGTATAGGTGAAGCCCGGGCACAGCGCCTGAACCTTCACTGGCGAGCCCAGCAGGTCGAGCTCGATGCGCAGGCCCTCGGTGAAATCGTTCATCCAGCCCTTGGTGGCGCAGTAGCTCACGTTGCCGCCGCTGCGCCAGAAGCCGGCCACGGAGCTGACGTTGATGATCGCCCCGCTGCCGCGGCGGATCATGCCGGGCAGCACGGCGCGGGTCAGCCGCATGGTGGCGAGAACGTGCAGGTTCACCATCTCCACCTGCCGGGCGTAGTCGGTTTCGTGAAAGAAGCCCAGCGTGCCGAAGCCGGCGTTGTTGACGAGCAGGTCCGGCGTGGCGCCCGCCTCGATGCGGGCCGCCAGCCCTTCGGCCTCGGAGGGCTTTGCCAGGTCGCAGGGGAAACAGTCGACTTCCACCCGGTGCAGCTTTTCGAGTTCCGCTTTGAGCGTCTCCAGCCGCTGCACGCGCCGGGCAGCCAGCAGCAGCCCATAGCCGCGCGCCGCCAGTTTGCGCGCAAACGTTTCTCCGAGTCCGCTGGACGCGCCGGTAATGACTGCGAATTTCATGGCTGGTTCAACGTTATCATCGCACGGCCCGCGCGCACCGCACGGTACAATACGGCACGATGGAGCCGCGCGCGCAGCACCTGCACACGTATTTCCTGTTCCCGTTCGCGGTGGACAAGGAAGCCGTAATGGCGGACCATCAGCGGGTGTGGTCGAAGCACACGTTGTGGAGCGCCGGGCTGGACGAGTGGATCAACGACCACGCCATGGGCGCGGGCTCGCCCGTTCCCGGCAGGCTGGGCCGCTGGCAGCGGGATCCGTTCCGCCGCTTCGACATGGACTCGTTCGCCTATCAGGACATGGTATTTTTCCACCCCTTCGTGCGGCGCGTGTTTTTCGACGTGGGCGATGGCATCAGCGGCGAAGGGCCGCCGGAGAACATGCTGCGGGTCTACACGATTCCGCTGGCGCATCTGGGTGAGACAGGACGCAGGCTCGTCTACTTCGCCGCCGACTCGCGCGGCCGCTCGGCCAGCGCGCAGGTCACCGACCTCCGGCTGTTCATGTTCGCCAACGGGATTGGCATTCTCACCATCGGCGTCGAATCAACGGACATCCCCGTTTCTCAGGCGCTGTGGATCAACGAAATGATGCGGAAGGTGTATCCTTCCAGCGGCCGTCAGGTGCGCGAAGGGCGGGTGCCGAACCGGCTGGAGCTGCGCCTGGAGGGCGGCGGGGAAACGGTGGTGGTCAGCGAGGAACACTTTTCTCGATGCGTCATGCGCGGCTATCTGCCGCCTCTCAGCCGCCTGGTCACCGATCTGCTGTATTTCCTGAACTACTCCACGCAGGAGTTTGAGCCGCTCCTGGACGAGCGGATGACGGTGTATTCGTACATGTCCATCGATCCGGCCAGCGTCGGGCCGGGCTTCGAACAGAGTGAAGAGTACGAAATCCTGATGTCGCGCTTCCTGTACGTGGACCGCTGGGGCGAGGGCTACCGCTACGAACCCGGGTTCACACGCGAAGCGATGCGCCGCCAGGTCTACCGCCGTTGGGCCCACCAGGGGACGCTGTACGGTTTCACCAGCTATTCCAACGTCACGCTGGTTCTGGGGCGGCACGACTGCGACGAGCACCTGGTCCGCGAGGGCTTTCTCATCCACCGGATGTTCATGTCGCGCTATTACCTCCAGGTGGTCGTTGCGCTGTTTTATCGCGCCACGCTGCTCGATTTCAGCGAACGCACGGCGCTCGTGTCCCGGCGGCTCAGCCGCAAGTTCGGCTCCTATGACATCACTGAGGAAGACACGCGTCTGGTGACGCGCCTGATGGCCGAAGTGCAGCTATTTTCCAACTACTGGTATTTCCGCGAGCTGGCCAACAAGGACGAGGAAATCGAGCACTTTCAGATGCAGTGCGCCGAGTTTCGGGTACCCGAAATGAAAGCGGAACTGGAACAGGAAATCGAGAAGCTGAATGACAGCCTGGAGCGGATCTACCAGCAGCGCAACACCGAGTCGATCAACCGCCTGGCGATGCTGAGCATGATTCTCGGCGGAGGGGCAATGATTACGGGCTATTTTGGAATGAATTTCGGCCGGGAATTCGAAGCGCTGTTTTTCCAGGGAGAGAAGCTGGCGGGGCTGCATTACACATCGGTCATTGCGGTCACTCTTCTTGTGGCGGGCTCGCTGCTGTTTGCGGTTTACCTGGTGGCCGCCAACTGGAACGACTACCGCAAGATCCTGCTGCCCTCGCGACAGGACACGCTGGAAAGCCTGCGGCGCACCGCGGGCTTCGGCGAGGAGCCGGAGGAAGAAGAAGAGCAGCCGTAGCGAGCGGGCTGCGCGAGCGGGAAACGCTCAGACGGCAACCGGCCCGGGCCGAGAACACCTTGCCGCGCTGCCGTCAGGGCCGAAAGCGAAGCGGCCGCAGGCCGCGAGAGCGGGCGGCCACGCGCAGCGGCATGGAATGCAAGCGCCACGCGCCCCGCCGCGGCTGATATCCTGAACATCTTGCCTCCGATGACGGCACGCTGGGCTGCGCTTCTGGTGCTGGTGGGGGCGGTGTCTGCGGCCGCCCAGGAGCCGGCGACACGGGAAGAGCTGATTCAGAAGGAACGTGAGCAGCGCGCCCGGCAGCTCAAGCCGGAACGCGCCAGCCGGTGGGAGGAGCGCATCCGTCTGCTCAAAGAACGAAAGATCCCGGAGCGGATCAGCTACGGGTATAACGGGCTGCGGGTGAAGCTGGGAGGCATGATCACCCAGGGCGGTTTCGGCATCGGGCCCGAATACTTCCGCGAAGACCTCCTCGAGGGACGGCTCGAGACACAGGCCGCCTGGCAGATCTCCACGCGCGGCTATCAGCGCGGCCTCCTGCGGCTCAGATCCCGGGATCTGCTCAACGGTCACGTCGAAGCCGAAATGCTCTCGATGTCGCACTATTATCCCAGCATCCAGTATTACGGGCCCGGGCCGGATTCGAAGAAGACCGGCCGCAGCAATTTTCTTCTCGATGACAACTCGGTGGACTGGAGCCTCGGGGTGGCGCCCGTGCGCGGACTGCTCGTCGGCGGCAGCACGGGTCTTCTGTGGATCAACATCGGGCCGGGCAGGGACGACCGGTTCGCCTCCGCCGACGCGCTCTACACGCCATTGCAGGCGCCGGGCATTGACCGTCAGACGGATTTTCACCGGTATGGATCCTTCGTCCGCGTCAATTATCTGGACGACCCGGCCGGCCCGCGCGCAGGAGGATTCTATCTCTTCCAGTTCAACCGCTATGATGACCGGCGCGGGCCCGGCTACGGCTTCCAGCTTCTGGAAACCGAGCTCCGGCAGTACATCCCGTTTTTCAACAAACGGCGCGTGATCGCCCTGCGGGGGCGCACGTTGCTCACCGACACCCATGCCGGCGAGGCCGTCCCCTTCTATCTCCAGCCGTGGCTCGGGGGCCCGGACGACCTGCGCGGCTTCCGCCCGTTCCGCTTCCGCGACCGGAATTCGGTGTTGCTCAATGCAGAATACCGCTGGGAGGTTTTCGCGGGCATGGACATGGCGATTTTCACCGACGCCGGGAAAGTCTTTCCCCGGCGGGGCCAGCTCAATTTCAGCCATCTGGAGAAAAGCTACGGATTCGGGTTCCGCTTTAACACCCGGAACCGGACTTTTCTGCGCATGGATTTCGGCTTCAGCCGCGAAGGATTTCAGGCCTGGTTCAGGTTCAACGACGTGTTCCCGATGCGTCCGCTGGGCACGTCGTCGACGCAGCCCTATCAGTAAGCCGCCATGAAGAAGCTGCTGCTCGTCCTCGTCCTTGGCGCGACGGTTTTCGGGCAGAAGTTCTATCCCGACGACCCGCTGCTCATTGAGCCGCCCCCGCTCGACGCCGGCAGGCCGGCGCGGCGGAAACTTTCCGACTGGTACGACCTGTTCTGGCACGTGCTGGCCACGCCAGGCGAAAAGCAGCCGCGCACGGGCCCGCCCATCCGAGCCAAGAACGTGAACACCCTGGGCGACCCGATGGACGGGGCCTGGTACGTGCGCCGCCACTACTGGCGGCGGATGACGATCGAGGAGCTCCAGCGCGGCGCCGGCGGAACGGCGCCGCCCGTATTTCCCTGGACCGTCGTCGCGGCCAAGGGCGAGGGGATCACGCCCGGATTCACCGTGATTGACGCGACAAAGCGCCGGTTTTTCATCAAACTGGATCCAAAAACGAATCCGGAGATGATGACCGCCGCGGAGGTGATCTCCGCCCGCTTTTTCTACGCCCTCGGCTATCACGTGGCCGATGAATACATCGTGGAATTCGACCCGCAAGACCTGGTCATCGAGGACCGGCTTACGTTCATCAACCAGCACGGAATCCAGCGCCCCTTCACTCCGCGCAACCTCACGGAACTGCTGCTGAAGGCGCCGCGGACGCGGAGCGGTCGCTACCGCGCCGTCGCCAGCCTCGCCCTCGAGGGCCAGCCGCTCGGGCCCTTCCGCTGGTTCGGAACCCGGGCGGACGATCCCAACGACACCGTACCTCACGAACACCGCCGCGAGCTGCGGGCGGCCCACGTCTTCTTCGCCTGGCTGAACCATGACGACTCGCGCGCCATCAATACGCTCGACACCCTCATCAGCCGCGGCGGAAAATCATTCATCCGCCATCACCTGCTCGACTTCGGCTCCACCCTCGGCAGTGGCAGCGACCGCCCCAACAGCCCGCGTTCCGGCGCCTATCTGTTCGACTGGCGCGAGTCGCTGATGGAAATGGCAACGCTTGGGCTCCATGTTCCTTACTGGGCGAAGGCGAAGTACCCGAAATATCCGTCGATCGGCCTGTTCGAATCGAAGGTATTCGACCCGGAAAAATGGCTGCCTGAATATCCGAATCCGGCTCTGCTCAACCGTTTGCCGGACGATGAATTCTGGGGGGCCAAACAGGTGATGCATTTCACTGACGAGGAGATCCGCGCCATCGTGCGCACCGGCGAGCTCTCCGATCCGGAGGCGGAGGAGTACCTGGTGCGGTGCCTCATCGAGCGGCGGGACAAGATCGGCCGCGCCTACTTCCGCAAGGTCTTGCCGATTGACCGGTTCGAGGTCAGGGGCGGCGAGCTGGTCTTCGAAGACCTCGCGGCGCGGCACGGGTTGCCATCGCCCGCGGCGTATGAGATCCTCTGGCGGGAGTTTGACAATGAGACGGGGCAGGCCGGGCGGGTCCTGGCAGCCGGCCCGCGTGTCCCTTCCGGGGCCGGCCCATACTGCATGGCGGAGATCAGCTCGGCCTCGAGGCCGGGACAGAAGGTTTTCGTCTGGCTGCGTGGCGCGCAGGTGGTTGGAATCGAGCGCACATGGTAAACGTTCCCGAACATCCGTCCTATGTTTCGTTCCCGGTTTTCCGGTCGCTGGACAGCCGGCCGGCCAGCCGGCTGGACCGCTTCCTCTGCCTCTTCGCCGACGTGCGGGGCGGGGAAGGAGCAGGCGCGCTGCTGCTGTTTGCGAACATCTTCCTGCTGCTTTCGGCCTACTATCTGCTGAAGACGGCGCGCGAGCCGCTCATTCTGACCGAGCAGGGCGCGGTGGTAAAAACGTATCTGTCGGCCGGGCAGGCGCTGCTACTGGTGGTCGTGATCCCTCTCTATAGCTGGGTGGCCTCGAAGCTGAAGCGCGTGTGGCTGCTGAGTGGGATTTCCGTCTTTTTTGCGGCCAATCTGGCAGCGTTCCATGCGGCCGCGGCTGCTGGAAACCGGATCGGAATTCCGTTCTACCTGTGGGTGGGAATTTTCAACGTTTTTGCCATTTCCCAGTTCTGGGCATTTGCCAACGACCTGTACACCGAGCCGCAGGGGAAGCGCCTGTTTCCGTTGATCGGCGTGGGGGCCTCGCTCGGCGCGGTGGCCGGCGCCCGCGCCGCCGCCGACGCGGTGAAGCAGCTCGGCGCCTTGCCGCTGCTTGTGGCCGGAGGGGCGCTTCTCCTGGTCTGCGCGCTGCTCACGGTGCTGGCGGAGGGCAGGATCTCCGAGCGGGCGGGCGCCGCCCAGCTGGTTCTCCGCCAGCAGCCGCTCCGCCCCGGCGACGGATTCCTGATGATCTTCCAGGACCGGTATCTGGTGATGATCGCGTTTCTCGTGCTGTTGCTGAACGTGGTCAATACCTCGGGGGAATTTCTCCTTTCGAGCCTGGTCACCGAGCAGGCCGCCCGTGTTGCGGGCGCGGGACCGGAGTTCGCCGAGGCGCGGCGGCGGTTCATCGGCTCGTTTTTCGGGGAGTACTTTTTCTGGGTGAACACGCTGAGTTTTCTTTTCCAGGCGTTTCTCGTGTCGCGCCTGTTCCGCCACCTCGGGGTCGACGGCACGCTCTTCATCCTGCCGTTGATCGCGTTCACGGGCTACTCGCTGCTGCTGGCCGCGCCTGTTCTGGGGGTGATCCGGCTGCTCAAGATCGTGGAAAACAGCGCGGATTACTCCATTCAGAACACCGCCCGGCAGGCGCTTTTTCTGCCCACCGCGAGGGAGGTGAAGTACAAGGCCAAGGCGGCCATCGACACGTTTTTTCAGCGCGCCGGGGACGTGGCCCAGGCGGGAATCGTATGGGCGGGCACAAACATCCTGGCTCTCTCCATCAGTGGTTTCGCGCTGCTGAACCTGGCGCTGACGGTCGTCTGGCTGCTGCTGGTCATGTATCTGGCGAGAGAGTACCGGAAGAGGAGTGCGGCTGCGTCTGCTGGGCCTCCAGCCGCCTCCTGAGCGACAGCTCGATGCTGGCGTGCGAGCGCAGCAGTTCGTCGACGGCCCGTGCCGTATCCAGCGGGCTGGCGGGCGGCGGCTGCTCGAGAATTTCGCGCAGGCGGGCTCCGAGGCCGCGCGGCAGGACGCCGTCCAGGTACTCGAGCGCCAGCGCGCGCAGGGCTTCGTCGTCGGCGTGCAGCGAGCGGAAGGCGGCCTTCAGCGGCTCGCGCGGCAGCACGAGCGCAAGCAGGCTGAACAGGTGTTCCAGGCTTCGGTCGGCACGCTCCCGGAGGATCTCGTCGAGGTGCGGGAGCTGCTCGAGCGGCGGCTGATCCCCGAGGAGGCGGCGGCTGCGCCAGATGTTGCGGTCGACGGAGAGCTCGCGCTCGATGGCGTCATAGATGACCTCGGCCGGCGGGGCGAGTTCCGGCTGGCGGCAGACGAGTTCGTCGAGCGCCCGGGCCGAGCGGAAGCGCACTTCAAAGCGCTCGTCGGCGAGCCCGACGAGCAGCGCCTCCACCGCCCTGCGGCCGCCGACGGCGAGCAGCAGGGAGGGGATGCGGCGGCGGATGGCGACGTCACAGCGTGGATCAGCCAGACGGTCGCCCAATTGTCCGGCGATCGGCGCGCGGACGCTGAGCAGCGTTTCGCGGGCGGCCGGGTACATCGCGTTCCACGCCAGCAGGTCGATCACTGCGGGAACCAGCACCGGGTCCAGCGGGCGCTGTGCTTGGAGCGCGCGGCGCACGCGGTCGGGCTGGCCGGAGCGCAGCTCGGCCAGGCAAAGGGCGGCATCGTCGATCAATGCGGGCAATGCAGGTGGAGGCGGCTGGACGGGGGCCGGTGCGGG
>JBMFOK010000025.1:0-40302 GCA_049969655.1 Bryobacteraceae bacterium | reverse complement strand
TTCTCGGCGCCGGGCCGAACTCGATCCGGCTTGCTCCTCCGCTGGTGCTCACCGCGGATCAGGCGGACTTTGCTGTCGAGACGCTGGAGGCCTGCATCGAGGAGGCCGGGAGGAGCTGAGGTTCAGCCGGACACGTCGGATTGAACCTACTTCTTCACCCGCGTGACCGTCTCGCTGACTTTTTCCGGCGGGCCCAGCTCCTTCGGACTGTTCAGCGAAGGACGCTGCACCGCAAACACCGTGACGACGCTGCCATCCGGGCTTTGGCTGGAGCGGTAGATCTGCCGCTCGCGCAGCTCCGGCCTGGCGCCCGATTCAATGGGGCGCCCTGGGGCATTCACTCCGTAGACGTCGACTACCGTATCTTCCGTGCCATCCGGATTCTTGCGGGTAACGCTCATAAGCTGGCGGCTCAGCCGCAGGGCGCCCGTGGTGGCCGCTTCATACTCTTCGGTCTGTTGCTCCACCGTGCCGTCGCGCTCGCGTGTGTGCACGACGCGCCGCTGCGCGGCTATCAGCCGGCCGTTCGTGTCCGGCACGTAGACGGTCTCTTCCCGCTGGCTGCTCTTGTCCGCCTCGCGCAGCACTTCGGTGGCCGCGCGTTTCTCGACCAGCGTAAACCCCCCGCTCAGCGATGCCCGCTCCACGCGCGTCTCCGTCACCGCCTGTTCGCCGCTCTTTCGCGTCTCCGTGTAAGTCCGCTCGGACGGGCGCAGATTCCCGTTCAGGTCGCCCCGGTAAATGGTGGACGTCTCCGCAACGGTACCGTCGGGCCGGGAGACGGTTTCCACCAACACCTTCTCCGGAGGCAGCGGGCGTCCATCAGGCGTGTAGCGGCGGATGACCCGCTCGGTGACCAGGAGGCCCTCCTCTTTTCTGAGGACACGCTCCTCGACGCGTTCCACAGGCACCGCGCGCCCGTTCACATCGCGAATCGTCTCTGAACTGAACCCGGCGCCCTGCGTCGAGGCGCTCCATTCCACGCGGCGGCCGTTCGGATCAAAGACGTAAGTCCGCGATTCCTTCTGCTGGGCCCACACCGCCGCCGCCAGCAGGGACACCATCAGCGCGCGCCACATACCTCCTCCATCGGCGTTTCCGCCGGCAAAGTTTAGGCTTCCGGCGGCGTCACTGGTAGACGCTCAGCGGCGGCTGCGGCGGATTCAGCCTGACCTCGATCGTCCGCTCTTCCTCATTGACCTCGAATGTCTGGCCGAAGGTCTGATAGCCCTTGGCGATCACCTGCACGAGGATGTCGCCCTGCGGCAGCGGCGGAATCTTGGCCACGCCCTCCTGGTTGGTGCGCGTCTGCCAGCTCGTGTACACTTTCTTGCCCAGCTTCAGGTAGTTGCGCCCGCGCACGAACTTGACCACCACGCTGGCCTGCGGGATAGGGCGTCCGGTGTGGCTCTTGACTTCGATCCGCAGATTCGTCATCGGCGGGTCCGCCCGCAGCGGCGCCAGCACGAGCATCGCCAGCAGCAACAGCCGGATTCTGGCTCCCATACCTCCATTCTAGGGCAGGCGCTTCCGCAAGGGCCTCATGCGATGTCCGGCAGCAGGAACCGCCGCGGCTCGCCGAGCAGCCGGCAGGCGGCCTCGGCGGCGCGGTAACCGCTGCGCACCGCGCCCTCCATTGTCGAGGGCCACCCCGTCTGCGTCCAGTCGCCGGCCAGAAACAGATTTCGCCACCGCGTTTCGGCCGGCGGCCGTTTCGCCTCCAGACCGGGCGCGGCGGAAAAGGTGGCGCGCACCTCCTTGACGACGTGCGCCTTCTCGATGCGAGCGGCCTGCACGGCCGGCAAATACCGTGCCAGATCGGCCACGGCTTCCTGAATCACCCGTTCGCGCGGCCACTCGAGCAGGAAGCGCGCGGCGCTCACCACAAGCTGCACCTGGCGGCCTTCGCCCTTGTTGAACAGCCACTGAAACGGCGAATCGAGCAGCACGGCGTGCGGCAGCTCTGTCACGGCACGGTCGAACCAGAGGTGGACGCCCGCAATGGGGGAGTACTCGAACGGCGACCAGTCGTCGAGCAGATCGGGCAGTAGGCGGCGCAGGGGTTCAAAGGGCAGGGCGGAAATGAAGGCGTCGGCCTCGATGGGGCCGGCCTCCGTTTCCAGGGCGCGGAGCCGGCGGCCTTCCACCCGCAAGCCGGTGACTTTGCGGCGGAGCATCACCTCGGCGCCCGTCTGTGCGGCGAGCCGTTCCGCCGAGTGCAGATCGCCGAGGGGAACCCGCGGCACGCCCATCTGATAGGCGTCTTTCGAAGCCAGAAAGGCCAGGTGGAAGACGAGGAAGCCGTGCGACGCCGCCATGCGGTCCAGGTCTTCGTTGACGGCGCTCACCAGCACCGGCGCCCAGAAGCGGCTGATGGTGCGGGGGCTCTGGCGTTTCTCTTCCAGCCACTGTTGCATGGTGATGGAGTCCAGATCCGCGCGGCGGCCGTGCTCGCGGCGCAGGGCGAGCAGGGCGCGGGCGGCTTCGAGTTTCTCGGCCGGGGAAAGGAATCGCAGCGCAGCGAAACTGCCGGTGAAATGGGCTGGGGCGGGCAGGAGTCCAGCCCTGAAAACGGAGCGGCGGCCGCCCGGTTCCAGATAGTGAAATTCGCGGTGGAATTCGATCTGATCATCCACGCCGAGCCGGCGGTAGAGATCCAGCAGATTGACGCAGCATTTCAGCAGAATATGCTGGCAATTATCGATGACTTCGCCGCCGCCCGGCAGCGGATACGAGGAAGCGCGGCCGCCGAGATACGGACGGGACTCGAGCAGGGTGACGCGGCAACCCGCCCCGGCCAGGGCCGCGGCGGCCGCGATGCCGGCGACTCCTCCGCCGGCGATGGCCACCGTGCGCATTCAGAAACGCAGCGGCAGGCGCGCCCGTTTTCCGCCGCCGCCCTCCGAGTCCCAGGCCAGGGCAAGCCAGGCGCAGATCAGCAGGAACAGGATGTAAGTAGCGTCGGAAATCGACATGCGTCTTGCTCCAGTTTCCTTCCGTTCCGCCGGAAGCGCAATGGCTTGCCGGTACCAGTACCACCGGGTTTTGCCCGCGAATCGCCAGGCAAAAGACCCGGAAATCATCCCGGATTTCCCTGTGCCGCGGCAGGAATTTTCCGCCGCCGGGCGTGGAACATCTTCACCGCGTTCTCGATCATTTTCAGCCCGTGATCGCCGTCCTGCGAAAGCAGGCTTTCCGGGTGGAACTGCACCGCTTCCACGGGAAGCCTCCGGTGGCGGACGCCCATGATGACGCCGTCGTCGCTTTCCGCGGTGATTTCGAGTTCGCCGGGGAGCTTCTCGCGGATGGCATACAGCGAATGATAGCGGCCCACCTTGATGTCCTGCGGCAGCCCGGCGAAGACGCCGCGGCCGTCGTGGCGGATCCGCGACGGCTTGCCGTGCATGGGATAGGGCAGCACCCCGAGCTCGCCGCCGAAGGCCTCCACCACCCCTTGTAGGCCCAGGCAGACGCCGAAGACCGGAACGCCGCGGGCGGCGCAGTAGCGGACCACGTTGGGCACGCCGAAATCTTCGGGCCGGCCGGGGCCGGGCGAAATCAGCACAAAATCCGGCCGGAATGTTTCAATCAGATCCAGCGGGAAGCCGGCCCGGTAGGTCGTCACCTGCGCGCCGGTCTGCCGGACGTAGTTGGCCAGCGTCTGGATGAAGCAGTCGTCGTTGTCCACCAGCAGCACGCGCATGCCGCGGCCGGGCAGCGGGCGCCGCGGGGTGCGGGCGCGCTCGGGCTCCTGCTCGAGCGAGCGGAAAAAGCCCGTTGCCTTCAGCCGCGTTTCACGCTCCTCGGCCGCCGGGTCGGAGTCATACAGGATGGTGGCTCCGGCGCCATAGCGGGCGAGGCCATCCTTCAGGTGGACGGTGCGGATGAGAATCCCGGTGTTGATGTCGCCGTTGAGCGAGAGCATGCCGACGGCGCCGCCGTACCAGCCGCGCGCGTCCTTTTCGAGATCCTCAATGGCCTGGGCGGCGGCCTTCTTCGGCGCGCCGATCACCGTGACCGCCCACATGTGCGACAGAAACGCGTCGAGCGAATCGTAGCCCTCGGCCAGCTCGCCCTCGACGTGATCCACCGTGTGGAACAGCCCGGCGTAGCGCTCGATGAGCCGCCGGCCGATGACGCGCACCGAGCCCGGCTTGCAGACGCGCGATTTGTCGTTGCGGTCGACGTCGGTGCACATGGTGAGCTCGCTCTCCTCCTTGGGCGAGTTGAGCAGCTCGCGGATCAGGTCATGGTCGCGCAGCGGGTCGCCCGTCCGGCGCACGGTGCCGGAGATCGGGCAGGTCTCCACGCGGCGGCCTTCGACGCGCACGAACATCTCCGGCGAGGCGCCGGCCAGTTGCTCGTCGCCAAACTGAAGGAGGAACTCGTACGGACTCGGGCTGCCCTTCTGGATGCGGCGGAACAGCCCGGCCACGCTGCCGGCGAAGCCCGCCGAGAAGGTCTGGCGCAGCACCACCTCGTAGTAGTCGCCGCGCTTCATGCCCTCGCGCACGCGCTCCACCTTGGCCATGTACTCTTCCGGCGTGTGGTCGCTCGTGATTTCCGACGGAGCGGCCGCGGGCGCGGCAGCGATGTCTTCGCCGTCGCGCGGCAGGCCGAGCGTCGACAGGCTTTCAAGGTCGAAGTCGTATTCGAACCGCTCGATGATCTCCTTCTTGCGGTCCATGAAACAGATGTCGTCGCAGAGAAACAGCCGCAGGTCTTTCTGGCCGGTGCGCGGCAGCCGCAGGCGGATCGGATCAAACTGAAACAGCAGGTCGTAGCCGAAGGCGCCCACCAGGGCGAGCCGCGCGTCGCGCGGGTGGCGGAACTCTTCGACCAGCGCGCGGAGGATCGAGAAAAACGAAGGCTGGCGCGAACGCTCCTCTTCCGCGAAGAAGGCGGCCATGGGCTTCAGCCGGCCGCGCACCAGGCCTCCGCCGCGCTCGAACGACTCCCAGTGGGGATGGCCGCGCAGCACCTGATAAAACATTTCCGCCAGCATCTGTCCGCGCGGGTTGAGCGGGCGGAACTCGATCTCGCGGCCGGCGCCGCAGATCTCCAGCGGCGGGTTGATGCTGGCGATGTCCCACCGCGAGTACCGCTCCGGGTACTCGTATCCCGATGAGAGATAAATGCCGCGGCGGCGGTCCAGTTCGTCGAGCAGGGGGTCCAGCCCGCGCCGGTAGGGCATCCGGCTGCGGGTGCGCGTCACGGTGATGCCGTGCGGCGTCGTGTAGCGAAGCGTGGACATCCGGAAAAATCCAGCGTAGCATCCGCTCAGCGGGAGGCGTGGAGCCGGCGCGCCGCCTCGACGTAACGGCGCACGTTCGGGTGGCTCTCGATCCAGGCCGGGGCGCTTTCGGCATTGGCGGCCCGCCAGACGGCCAGCGCGCAGGTGCGGACGGCGCGCTCCATGTTGGCGTAGTCGAGCCTGTCCCATTCATCGCCGGGGCGGTGGTAGTCCGGGAAGGTCCAGGCGACCGAGACGGTAATGGCCGGCACGCCCGCGTCGGCCAGCGCCTGATTGTCGCTCCGGGCGAAAAAGGAGTCGCTGTTGGCGCCGTCCTTGCTGGCATCGACGCCCGTCTCCTCGCCGGCCTGCGTCAGCAACTCGCCCAGCGTCGTGTAGTCGAAGCCTGAGGCGGTGAGCTTGCCGGCGCGCGAACCCGCGTTGTCGTCGGTACGGCCCATCTGCTCAAAATTCAGGTTCGCCACCGTGCGCTCGAGCGGAAACAGCGGGTGACGGGCGTAATAGCGCGAGCCGACCAGACCCTTCTCCTCGCCAAAATACAGCAGGAAGACCAGCGTGCGCCGCGGCCGCTCCGGCTGGCGCGCAAAGGCCTCGGCCAGTGCCAGCACGGTGGCCGTCCCGCTGGCGTTGTCATTGGCGCCGTTGAAAATGCGGTCGCCTTCGCTGCCCTCGCGCATGCCCACATGGTCGTAGTGGGCCGTCAGCAGGATATATTCATGGCGCAGCCGCGGATCCGCGCCCTCGAGCACTGCGGCCACGTTTTTCAGCTCCACCGGCTGGCGCTCGGGCGCGGGAATCCGCACCGTGGCGGTGACCGGCCCGTCGATGGCTTCCACCGCCTCCGCGAATCCGGCGTCCGAAATGAGAACCACTGGAGTCTGCGCGGCGCCTCGGGCCTCTCTCTCTTCAAGCAGCGTGCGCGGCCGGAAGGTCGGCCCGGGGGCGATCAGCAGTGCCGGGCCCAGCGCCAGGAGCTGCCGGCGCTTCTCCGCCCAGCCGGCGCCGCGCGCCGGAGCGCTCAGCACCACGGCCTTGCCCGCAACGGCCTCGCGCGGCGGCAGCGGGTCTTCCGTCGAGCGCCAGACGACGCGCACCGCCGGAGCCGCGTCGAGCTCCAGCGCCTGGCCGGTCATCACCGCGGCGCGGCCGGCGTCGGCTGTGTAGCGCCCTCCGCTCCAGGCAAGCTCCAGCCGGAAGCCTTCCATCGGCTGACGCACCGCGTCCATGGCCGCGGTCTGGAAGTAGCTCGCCCCGGCGGCGGGCTTCAGCCCGAGCCGGCGGAACTGGCTGGCGATGTATTCGGCCGCCGCGTCCAGGCCGCGCGAGGGCGTATCGCGCCCTTCGAGCGCGTCCGAAGCGAGAAAGGAGACGTGCGCCCTGAGCAGGTCGGCGGTGATCGGTTCCAGCAGCCGCGATTCGGCGGGCGTCAGCGCCGCATATGTGGCAAAAGAGCCGAGAGATACAACAGCGATCCAACGAAATTTCATTTTCTATTTCTCTGCTGATCAGTGGAAAAGTCCCACTCCATGTTCCAGCCAAAACCCCGGCGGTTATCGATGAGCCGCATCCAGACGGGCTCGATCACATAAAGGGAGCTGCGGGCGATGACGGCATCCAGCTCGCGGCCCAGGCCAAACTTTTCCCGGTATTTTTCGAGGATCGCCCGGCTTTTTCTTACGCGGGAAGCCCGGCCGCGCATCTGGATGCCGCGCAGGTCCGTCCAGCGCCGCGAGGGCCGGAACACGGCGGCCGCGGCCGCGCCCGTGCGCGCAATCTCGCGGCTGTGCAGGCTCTCCGGCGAAGACAGCCAGTAGAGCGCGAATCCGCCGGCGCGCACGAAGTAGACGGGCGCGGCGTGGCTGCCGCCATCGGCCGTGGCGACGCTGAGCACCATCGCGCGCTGCGAGTCCAGCAGCAGGGCGGCCTCGGCAAGCGGGTCCTTCATGCGGCCCTGTAGCCGGCCACTTCGTCAAAGAGCTCGAAGGCGGCCTCGATGTCGGACATGCGGAGGTGGATGGGCGTCGAGATGCGCAGCCGTTGCCCTCCATACAGCCAGATGCGGCGCTCGCGCGCCTTGCGCCAAAGCTCGTCGAAGCGGAAATTCTCAGGAAACGTCATCGTCACCAGCGCGCCGTACATGCGGTCGTCCTCTGGAGTGAGCAGCTTCAGGTACGGCCGCTGTTTCGCCATCGCGTAGACGCGCCGGGCCAGCTCGTGGATGCGGGCATAGACCTTTTCCGGCCCGAGCGATTCGAGGAACCGCTTGCCCGCCATCATGCCGGCGATGATGGCGCGGTTATTGGTGCCGATCTTCATGAAGCGCGCCGCCTTCAGGTCCTTCCGGTCCCAGTCGCCGGTGACGACGAGCGGCCAGTGGCGGTCCAGGTGCTCCTCGCGGATGTAGAGCAGCCCGCAGCCGGCGGGCGCGAACATCCACTTGTGCGGGCTGCCGGCAAAGAAGTCGCATTCCAGTTCGGAGAGCCGCAGCGGCGCCTGGCCGTTCATGTGCGCTCCGTCGACGACGGTAAGCACGCCTTTGGCCCGGGCGGCGCGGCAGATCTCGCGCACCGGCAACAGCACGCCGGTGGGGCTGAGAATGCCGGAAAAGCTCAGCACGCGCGTGCGCGGACCGATGGAAGAGATGATGATGTCGGCCCATTGCTCCGGGCTCTGCGGCGGGTGAGGAAGCTTCACCTCGCGCACGGTGATGCCGTGGCGCTGCGCGCGCAGCATCCACGGGGCGATGCCGCTCGGGTGTTCGTGGTCGGTCAGCACGACCTCATCGCCGGCCCTGAGGTCGATGCCGTGGGCGATGACGTTCATCGATTCGGTCGCGCAGTGAGTGAACGCGAGCTCTTCCTTCCTGCACCCGACAAAAGCCGCCATCTCGGCGCGTTCGGCGTCCAGGTCCTCATAGCCCCAGCGCGGGTATTCGTCGTGGACCAGCGCCGCCGCGGTTTCCAGATATTCGGTGACGGCCCGCACCACCGGCCGCGGGGCCACGCCGAGGCTGCCATTGTTGAGGAAAGCGCGCCAGCCGGGCAAGAGAAACTGCTCGCGGCGCACCTGGAGCCAGTACTTTTCCGGGTCCTTTTCGAGCAGCGCCGGATCCGGCAGCGGCCGGACGTCGGCCGCCAGACCCCGGGCGGCCACGCCGAACAGCGATAGGGCAACGGCGTCCCTTCGGTTCATGCCTTCAGCATACCGCGCTAGCGTTTCGGCACACGCACGGTGATATTGCGGAAGCGCACGCCGCCCGCATGGTCGCCCTGGATGAGGAACGGGCCGGGCAGCTCTTCGTCGGCATCCAGCGCGCCCCCGGTGATGCCTTCGATCTCCGCGTGGTCGATGGTGACCACGCCGTTCTGCACCACGGTTACGGTGCGGCCGACCAGGGTCACATCGAAGGCGTCCCACTGACCCGGCCGGTTCGCCGGCGCGGGTTTCGGGGCGATGCGGCCGTAAATGGAGCCCATGCGGCGCTCTGGGGGACTGTGAATTTCCTCGTCGTTTTCCAGCTGGAGCTCATAGCGCCCGCGCAGATAAAATCCGCTGTTCGTGCCTTTCGGCATCAACACCTCGAAATGGACCTGAAAATCGTCGAATTTCTCCGTGGTTTTCAGGTTGGAACCGAGCTTTTCATTGACGAGCTCACCGTTGACCGCTTTCCAGTGGTTGTTGGCCGGATTGCCGGCGGGCTCCCAGCCGGTGAGGTCGCGGCCATTGAACAGCGGCCGGGGGGCGCTCCACGCTCTCGGTTCGGCCCGCTTCAGTTCGGGCGCACGCTTGCCCTCGAGCGGCGTCACCGTGTCGCCAAGGCGCATCTGGCCGACGAGCCGGCCGTTGCGCGGCTCCAGCTCCCAGACGGTGGCCGGCCGGCTGGACCCGGCCGGCGAGACGTTCAGAATCAGGTTTCCGCCCTCAATCTTTACATCCTTCAACAGGTACACGTTGCCGCCAGGAGGCTGGTACCAGACTTCGAACGTACCGCCGCGGTCATATATACCAAGCCAGCAGGCGCGCTGGCCTCCGGGCGTCTGAATGTTGAAGTTCCACCGGCCGAGGAAAGGGCCTGTCTGGGCAGCCATCAGGGCCGCGGCGATCAGCGCGGCAGGGATCCATCTGCGTAACATCCGCATGCAAAGAGTCTACCGCAACGGCCGGGCCGCTATAATCGTTGTGATGACCGCCCGATGCACACTCGCCCTTGCGCTGGCCCTGCTGGCCGGCTGCTCGAAGAACATCCAGACGAACGAGGCCGTCCGCGAGGGAATCATCAAACATCTTTCGCAGAACTCCGGGCTGAATCTGGCATCCATGGATATTGAGGTGACCAGCGTGACGTTCCGCGACAACGAGGCGGACGCAGTGGTGGGGTTCAAGCCCAGGGGCGGCGGCGCGATGAGCGGCATGTCGATGCGCTACACCCTGGAGCGTAAGGGCAATGAGTGGGTGGTGAAGAAGAAGATGGATTCCGGCATGGGCCACGGCATGATGCCGCCCTCGGGCGGCGAGCCGAAGCAACCGGAGGGCGCGCTGCCTCCTGGCCACCCGCCCGTGGGCGGCGCGGAGCGGAAACAGTGAAGCGCGTGGCGGTGCTGGGTGGCGGGCCGGCCGGCGCCATGGCGGCGGCGGGACTCGCCGCGGCCGGCGTGCGCACGGTCCTGTTCGATGAGAAGCTCGCCTGGGAAAAGCCCTGCGGCGGCGGCATCACCTACAAGGCTTACCGCCAGTACCCGTTTCTGCTCGACAATCCGGTCCCCAAAAAACAGGTTGCGGAGACGCGCCTGTCAGAGCCGCGCGGCGGCAGCGTCACCATGCGCCTGCGGCGCCCGCTGCTCATCTACTCGCGCCGCGACCTGAACCAGATGCTGCTTGACCGCGCCGCACACGCCGGAGCGGAAATTGAACGCGAACGCGTGCTCGATGCCGAGCCGCGCGAGCGCGGCTGGCGCGTGCGGACGAAACACGGAACGCTGGAAGTCGATTACCTGGTGCTGGCCACCGGTGCGCGTAACACGCTGCGCCACCTCGGCACCGAGTGGCAGCCCGGCGACACGATGTGCGCCCTCGGCTATTACGTGCCCGGAACGCAGCCGCGCGTCGACATCCAGTTTTTCCCGAATTTCGAGGGCTATGTCTGGGTCTTTCCGCGCTGCGACCATCTTTCGGTGGGCATCTGCGGCAAGGGCGTGCCCTCTCCGAAGGCGCGCGAGCTGCTGCACCGCTACATGGACGAGCACTGCATTTCACGCGCCGGCGCGCAGTTTTTTGCGCACCTGATTCCCGCCCTCGAGCGTCCTTCCTGGCGCTCGAACCGCATCTGCGGGCCGCACTGGGTGGCCGCCGGTGACGCCGCCGGACTTGTCGATCCCGTCACCGGTGAAGGGCTCTACTACGCCATCCGTTCGGGCGACCTGGCCGCGCAGGCGATCCTCCAGGACCGGCTCGAGCCGGAGCGCCGGCATACGGCCTACGAAGCGTTGCTCCACGGGGAATTTCTGGAAGACCTGGTTTTCGGGGCCGGGCTGGCCAAGCGATTTTTCCTCCAGGAAATCCTTTTTTCCAGCGTTCCCGCGCGGATGATTGAACTGATGCGCCATTCCGCGCGGATGCGCGATATTGTGCAGGACCTTTTCGCCGGCACCCAGCGTTATCTCGATCTGAAAGACCGCATCCTGAACAGCCTGAACGGCACGATGAAGGAGATTCTTTTCGGCTCGATGCTCGGCAATCAGGTAGTGAAGGAGGGCTGAGGCGAATGGAGATTTCCCGCAGTGCCGCGCTGTATGAGCGGGCGCAGAGGCGCATTCCCGGCGGCGTAAATTCGCCGGTGCGCGCCTTCCGCAGCGTCGGCGGCACGCCCCGCTTCATCCAGCGCGGCGAAGGCTGCCGGATGACGGATGCCGATGGCAATACCTATATCGACTACATCGGCTCGTGGGGACCGCTGATCCTCGGACATTGCTTCCCGCCCGTCGTCGAAGCGGTGCGCCAGGCGCTCGAAAATGGCTCGAGCTTCGGCGCGCCCACCGAGCGCGAGGTCGAGCTGGCCGAGCTGATCTGCCAGGCCGTGCCGTCGGTGGAAATGGTCCGGCTGGTCAACTCCGGCACCGAAGCGACGATGAGCGCCCTGCGGCTGGCGCGCGGTTTCACCGGGCGCACGCTGACGGTGAAGTTTGAGGGCTGCTACCACGGCCACGTCGATTCGCTCCTTGTCAGGGCGGGCAGCGGCGTGGCCACGCTGGGCCTCTCCGGCACGGCCGGAGTGCCGGAGGAGTTCGCGCGGACAACCATCGCGCTGCCATACAACTCGGTGGAGGCGCTGGAGGCGGCCTTCTCGAAGCACGGGCCGCAGATCGCCGCCGTGATCGTCGAGCCGGTGGTCGGCAACATGGGCTGCGTGCCGCCGAAGCCCGGCTTTCTGGAAACAATGCGCGAGCTGTGCACGCGGCACGGCGCGCTGCTCATCTTCGATGAGGTCATGACGGGCTTCCGGCTGGCGCCCGGCGGCGCGCAACAGGTCTACGGCATCCGCCCGGATCTGACGACGCTCGGCAAGATCATCGGCGGCGGGCTGCCCATCGCTGCCTACGGCGGCCGCGCTGACATCATGCGCCATGTGGCCCCGGCGGGCAACGTCTACCAGGCGGGAACGCTCTCCGGCAATCCCTGCGCCGTGGCCGCCGGCATTGCCGTGCTCCGGCATCTGCTCGCTCATCCTGAAGTTTATGAGCAGATTGACCAGGCCGCGGCGCGGATCTGCGCCGCGGCGCCGGCCGGCGTCACCGTCCAGCGGGCAGGCTCGATGTTCACCTTCTTTTTCACCAGCGGGCCGGTTGATTCGTGGGAGGACGCAGCCACCTCCAATACGGAAAAGTACGCCGCATTTTTCCATCATTTGCTGGATCGCGGCGTTTATTTCCCGCCTTCGCAGTTCGAGGCGGCCTTCGTCTCGGCGGCGCACGACGAGCGGGCCATCGAGGAAACGGTCGAGGCCATCCGCAGCTTTTCCGGTTGAGGCCCGCGTTCGCTGTTCCCCCGGCCCTCAGACCTGTCAGCGGCGCCACATGGAGAAACTTCGGCGCCGAAAATCGCATCTTAGGTTCTGGTGGGCGCCTCGAAGAACAAAAGCGGCGGCCTGAACGGCGGATTCGTGCGCCGGGGCGGGACCATTCTCGCTCTGGCCGCCGTCCTCGTTTCCGCACCCGCGCGGCAAGCGGCCGCGCAGCCGCCCGACCCCCGCGAGTCGCTCAACCTCAACTCCAGGACCCACTTCACTCCGAAGTTTTACTCTGACCTGAAGACCTGGGAAGCGCGACGCGAACAGCTCCGCCGGCAGATCCTCGTCTCCGCCGGACTCTGGCCGCTGCGCCCGCGACCCCCGGTTCCGGTTCACCGCTTCGGCGCCGTGGCCAAGGGCCCTTACACGGTGGAAAAAATCGCGCTCGAAACGCTGCCCGGGTTTTTGGTGGGCGCGAACCTCTACCGGCCGGCACGCCTGCAACGTCCGGCTCCGGCCGTGCTCGTGGCCCACGGGCACTGGAAACACGGGCGGACGCACCATGCGCCGGATTATTCGGTTCCGGCCCTTTGCGCCAATCTGGCGGCGCAGGGCTATGTAGTGCTGGCCTGGGACATGGTGGGCTACGGAGACACCCAACAATTGCCGCATGATTTCGGCCGCTCCAGGGAAGAATTGGCCTGGCTGTTTTCGCCCTTCAGTCTGCAATTATGGAACGCGATCCGGGCGCTGGATTATGTCGAATCGTTGCCGGAAGTCAACCGGTTTCTCATCGGCATGACCGGCACCTCCGGCGGCGGGACGCAGACGTATCTGCTGGCCGCCATCGACGAGCGGATCCGGGCAGCCGCGCCAGGCGGCATGGTGTCGGCGATTTTTCAGGGCGACGACGTCTGCGAAATGGCCCCCGGGCTGCGGATCGACACGAACAACGTCGAGCTGACCTCGCTGATCGCACCACGCTACCTGATGCTGGTGGCGGCCACGCGGGACTGGACGCGCAACACGCCCCAGGTGGAGCTGCCGGCGATCCGCTCCGTCTATGCCCTGTACCGACAGGAGCGCCGCGCCTGGGCGGCGATGATCGACGCCGGGCACAACTCCAACCGGCAGAGCCGCGAAGCTGTTTACGGATTCTTTCACCGCACGCTGATGCGGCGCTTCTGGCTCTCGCCGGCGCCGGCGGAAAACTCCGCGCTGCCGCTGCCTTCGCGGGAGGAACTGCTCATCGGCGACGCGATCCGGGACAAGGCCATCGCTGGCCGCGCCGAGATCTTCGCCGCCTGGCGCCGCCTGGCGCTGGAACGCACCGCATCCATGACAGAAGACGAGCTGCGAGAGCGGCTGGCCACGTTGCTTCATGTCTCCGTGCCTGCCCAGGTCGTGACCCCTTCTTCGACGCCGGGGCTCGTGCTGATTCGCACGGACACAGGCACGCCGGTCCGGGCCCGGTGGGCGGCGCCGCCGGCGCCCGATGCGAGCGCCTACGAAATCGCCGTCAGCCCGGAGGGGCTCGACTGTGCAGATTGCGCCCGTGTCTCTCCTGCCGGGCAATCGCCGCCGCCGGCGCGCCTGGTGATTGAAGCTTTTCGCGCCTCGGCGCCTTCGCCGCCCTTCGATCTGGAGCGTGCCACCTTTCATCGGAGTCTTCTCGCCGAGCGCATACAGGACATCTACGCCGCCGTCTCCTACGTGAAGGGCTTTGCCGGGGACAGGCCGATCCGCCTGCTGTGCCACGGCGATGCCCAGGCCTGGTGCCTGCTGGCGCTCGCTGCCGCACCCGGGGACTTGCGGCTCGATCCGGCGCTGGTTGTGCGCCCGCCGTTTGCGGAGAGCGTCCAGGAATACCTGATGCGGCCCGGGGTCGCCTACGCGGGCGGGATGGCGACGATGCTTCAACTGGCCCGGCGCGGGGCTCCTGCGGCGGCCCGCACGGCTACAATGGGACAGTGATCCGCACGCTGATCTTCGACCTCGGCCGGGTGATCGTTCCCTTCGATTTCCGCCGCGGCTATGAGGCCATGAGCCGCCGCTGCGGACTGCCGCCGGAGGAGGTCCGCGCCCGGCTGGCCGCCGACGGTCTCGTCCGCGCATTTGAATCCGGCCGGATGGGGGCCGCCGACTTCCACCGCCGCGTGCAGGAGCTGCTGGAAACCGAAGTGCCAATCGAAGAATTCCGGGAAATCTGGTTCTCGATTTTTCTTCCAGATACACTGATTTCTGGAGATTTTCTCGAAAAATTACACGTCAATTACCGGCTGGTGCTGCTTTCGAACACGAATCCTTTCCATTTCGAAATGATTCGCGCCCGCTACCCGCTGCTGGGCCATTTTGACGCCTTCACGCTCTCCTATGAAGTCGGCGCGATGAAGCCGGAGCCCGCGATCTACGCCGCCGCCGTGGAGGCCGCGCGCTGCGCCGCGCAGGACTGCTTCTTTACCGACGACATTCCGGAATACGTGGAGGCGGCGCGCCGCTTCGGCATCGACGCCGTGGTTTTCGAGGGCCAGCCGGCGCTCGAACGCGAGCTCGCTGCCCGCGGCGTGCGCTGGCCTCAGTAGGCCAGCAGCCGTTCCGCCTCGCGCTGGATGTCGGCCGTCTGCGGCAGGATGGCGTCTTCGAGGTCCGGGTGGTATCCCACCCAGGTGTCCAGAGCCGCCACGCGTCCCACCGGCGCATCCAGATGCTCAAACAGCTCGCCGGCGATGCGGGCGGCGATCTCGGCGCCATAGCCGAAGCTGAGCATGTCTTCGTGCACCACCAGTGCGCGGTTGGTCTTTCGCACGCTGTGTGCGATCGTCTCCCAGTCGTAGGGAGCGAGCGTGCGCAGATCGATGATTTCGATGGTGCGGTCCGGGTTTTTCTGTTCGATCCAGCTTGCCGCCACCAGCGATTTCTGGACCGTCATCCCGTACGTGATGATCGTCAGGTGATGGCCGGGCTTGACGATGCGGGCGCGACCGAAGGGGATGGTGAAGTCCGGGCCCGGATGAGGGCTGCGGTTGTACGGCTCGCGGTAGAGGCGCTTGTGTTCCAGAAAAAGTACCGGGTCATCGCAGCGGATGGCGGTGCGGAGCAGGCCGCAGGCGTCGAGTGCGTTGGATGGGAAGACGACGCGCAGGCCGGGGATATGCGTGAAAGCGACCTCACCGCACTGGCTGTGGTAGATGGCGCCGCCGTTGAGATAGCCGCCGATGGCAACGCGGATGACCACCGGCGCCTTCCAGGCGTTGTTCGAGCGCCAGCGGATGTTGGCCAGCTCGTCGCGGATCTGCATCATCGCCGGCCAGATGTAATCGAAGAACTGGATTTCGACCACCGGCTTCATGCCGCGGCTGGCCATGCCGATGGCGCGGCCCACGATGGCCGCCTCGGCGATGGGCGCATTGAAGACGCGCCGCGAGCCGAAGCGCGTTTGCAGGCCGTGCGTCGCCTTGAAGACGCCGCCCTTGCCCTTTACCTCGCCCAGGTTTTCCTCGCGGCTGCAATCGGCCACGTCCTCGCCGAAGATGACCATGTGCGGGTTGCGTTCCAGTTCTTCGGCCAGCGTGAGGTTGATCTCCTCAACCATCGTTCGCGGCTCGCCTTCGAGCTGAGGCTCCCGCAGGAAGGCGTCCGAGCAGGGATCCACGTCCGGCGAATAAAGGTAGTCCAGCGCCGTGGACGGGTGCGGCGGCTCGGCCTTGAGCACGCGCTCGGTGATCCCGGCGATCTCCATGTCCACTTCGTGGCAGATGCGCTTGTAGGCGACCTCTTCGAGCAGGTTCTCCGAAATCAGCCAGCGCGGAAAACAGATGATCGGATCGCGCGCCGCTTCGGCGGCCCGCTCGGCCTCAGTCTTGTAAAGCCGTTCGTCGTCGCTCAGCGAGTGCGAATAGGGGCGGATGCAGTGGGCGTGCACCAGCGCCGGCCCGGCGCCGCTGCGGACCCAGGCGGCCGCCTCGGCCATCGCCCGGTAGGAGGCGAGAAAATCGGTGCCATCGCATTCAATGATTTTCAGGTGCGGGAATCCGGTCACCAGCCGTGAGATGCTGCCGCCGGGCGTCTGCTTTTCCACCGGCACGGAAATGGCCCAGCCGTTGTCCTGAATCAGAAACAACACCGGCAGCCGGTTCAGGCAGGCGGCGTTGAGCGCCTCCCAGAATTCGCCCTCGCTCGTCGAGCCCTCGCCGCCGGAGACGAGCGTCACCTCGTCGGGGTGGTCGCCATAAAATCGCGAGGCTTCGGCGCAGCCCACCGCATGCAGGTACTGCGTCCCCGTGGGCGAGGATCCGGTGAAAATGTGCAGCTCGGGGCTCGACCAGTGCGACGGCATCTGACGTCCGCCGGAGGCGGGCCCGGCGGCGGCGCCGACGCTCTCAAGAAGCATGTGTTCGGGCGTCACCCCAAGGGCGAGCGCCAGGGCGCGGTCGCGGTAATAGAGGTGGAACCAGTCATAACCGGGCCGCAACGCCATGCCGGCAGCTGTCTGGATGGCCTCATGGCCCGCTCCGCTGATCTGGAAATAGATGCGGTTCTGCCGCTTCAGCATCACCTCGCGGTCGTCGAGCCGGCGCGAGGTCTGCATGATGCGGAAGGCGCGCTGAAAGGCGTCGCGGTCCAGGCCGCAGTAGTCAGGTGTGGAGGTCTTTGCGGGCACGGTCACAGGTCTGGCGGTCGCCATCGGCTTGCGTCCCTCTCCACAGTTTACCCATTCGACGGCATTCGCCAATCCCGTCAAGGCGCTACAATGTGAGTTCCGATGCACGACCTGGCCTACTTCCGAGCCAATCTGGAAGCGATCGCCCGGCGGCTGGCCGACCGGGGCTACGTCCTGGATGTGGAAGACTTTCGCTCGCTCGACGAGCGCCGCCGCGCCACCATTACAGAGGCCGAGCAGCTCCGCGCCAGACGGAATGTGCAGAGCCAGGAGATCGGCCGCCTGAAAAAGGCGGGCCAGGACACCAGTACCTTACAGGCCGAAGTGCGTGCTCTCGGCGACCGCATCGCCGCTCTCGAAGAACAGGCGCGCGCGCTCGATGAGGAGTTCCGCTCGAAGCTCGCCTCCGTGCCCAACGTGCCGCACGAGTCCGTGCCAAAGGGCGCCTCCAGCGAAGACAACGTCGAAATCAAACGCTGGGGCGCGCCGCGCCAGTTTCCTTTCGAGCCCAAGGCGCACTGGGATCTCGGTCCCCAACTGGGCATCCTCGACTTCGAGCGCGCCGCCAAAATCACCGGCGCGCGCTTCGCCGTCTATATGGGCGCGGGAGCCAGGCTCGAGCGCGCGCTCATCAACTTCATGCTCGACCTGCACACGCGCGAGCACGGCTACACCGAGGTGCTGCCGCCATTCCTGGTGAACTCGGCCTCGCTGTTCGGCACCGGCCAATTGCCGAAATTCGCCGCCGACCTGTTCAAGTGCGAGAACTACGATTTCTGGCTGATCCCCACCGCCGAGGTGCCGGTCACCAATCTCCACCGAGAGGAGACGCTGGATGGCGACGCGCTGCCGATCCGCTACTGCGCCTTCACGCCGTGCTTCCGCAGCGAAGCCGGCTCCTACGGGCGCGACGTGCGCGGCATCATCCGGCAGCACCAGTTCCAGAAGGTGGAGCTGGTGGCCTTCGCTCATCCTGAGAAAAGTTACGAAGAACTGGAGCGGCTGACCGAGAGCGCCGAGCATGTGCTCGAACGTCTCGGGCTGCCGTACCGGCGCGTCGTGCTCTGCACGGGCGACATGGGCTTTGCCTCGGCCAAGACCTATGATCTGGAGGTCTGGATGCCTGGCCAGCAGACCTACCGCGAGATCAGCTCCTGCTCGAACTTTGAAAGCTTCCAGGCGCGCCGGGCAGGCATCCGGTTCCGTTCGGGCAGGGGCAAGGCCGAGTATGCGCATACGCTGAACGGCAGCGGTCTGGCGGTGGGGCGCACCTGGGTCGCCGTGATCGAAAACTTCCAGCAGGCCGATGGCTCGGTGGTTTTGCCGGAAGCGCTGCGCCCGTATCTGAATGCAGAAATCATCGACGCCAAAGGCCAGCTCCGCTAGCTGGCGCGCCCGCGGGGTGGACGAGGATCCATCGTCGGCGTCTCCCGCCGCTTGCGCGCGGCAGGTTCAATAGCGGGCTCTGCACCGCCTCCCATCCCCTGGACGGTTCACACCTGCCCATAAGACTCCGGCCGGCGGTGACCTGGGGAACTCTGGAAAATGGAGCCAGGACGAGCCTTCCACGGGCGTGACAATTCCGGCGGAATTCCAGCTCTGACAGAATGAAATTCACCGTCCCAAACCACGCTTGAGGAAGGGTACAGGACCAGACTGCACGGGGCAGCGGAGGCTGCCTTCCCATCAGCGGCCTGCCTGCCCTGATTCCGCCACATTGCGACGGGCGCCCGGGCGGCACCCCTAAGCGGCCTGAGTTGTGCACACACCCTGTCCCGGCCCCCTGGGCATGCTCGGGATAGGTCCCTGAGGGAGCACGAAATACGGCTCCGGTTGCTTCATCCGCCTGACTCGCCGGAGCTGAAAAAGGGACAGACTCGTCTGCCGGCAACTCAAAACACACGCTGCCGGAAAGAACGCTGTTTCGGACAACCGCAGGCTGGAATGGCAGATGTTCAACGCCCGGAAAATCCTGCTGCCAATGCCGGAAGAGGTTCGCATATATTTCCATGCTTCGGAAATTGGCGGTGCAGCGACAGAGCAAACCCGCCTGATCACGGACTGGTCAGGAGATCATCTCGTCCGGAAGGATTTTAGATTGCGTTTTCGCGAAGCATGTGGACGCAGGTTCGCATCCTGGCGTTCCTGTGCGCAGGTTCCGCTCGCTCAGCCAACGGTGCGCAGGCAGACGGGCTGGCCCACCGTGATCCCCTGCCTCGCGGCGAGCAGCCTGCCGCTTTTCGCATCGATCTCGAACACCGCGACATTGTCCGAGCGCTGGTTGGCGGCCAGCAGCCAGCGGCCTGAGGGTTCAATGTAGAAATTCCGCGGCATCATGCCCTGGGTCGGCGTGTTTTCGACACGCGTGATGCGGCCGCTCTTGGCGTCAATCGTGAAAAATGCGATGGAATCTTCGCCGCGGTTCGAGGCATAAAGCCAGCGGCCATTCGGGTGGACGCGGATTTCGGCCGTCGTGTTCTGCCCGGAAAAGCCCGGCGGCAGCGTCGGGACCGTGTGGATCTCTTTCAGGGCTCCCGCCCTGTATTCAAACGCCGTCACCGTTGAGAGCAGCTCGTTCACCGAATAGCCGAAGCGGCCGTTCGGATGGAAGGCGAAATGTCGCGGTCCGCTGCCCGGAGCGAGTTTCACCGCGCCGTGACGCGCCATGGATCCGGCCGCCGGATCGATCGCATAGATCACGATCTCGTCCGTTCCGAGATCGCAGACGACGGCGAAGCGGTTGTCAGGAGCCGGATTGACGGAGTGCGCATGGGGCGCCTCCTGCCGCTTCGGATTCACGCTCTTGCCTTCGTGCTGGAAGAAGCTCACCGCTTCGCTCAGTCGGCCGTCAGACCCGATCCGGTACGACGCGACACTGCCGCCGCCATAGTTGGCAATCATCGCCATGCGGCCGGTCCGGTCGAGATTCACATGGCAGGGACCAGGCCCCTTCGTCGAGACGCGGTTCAACAGCTCGAGTCTGCCGGTCTGCCGGTCGATGCGGTATGCGGTGATCGAGCCCTCGCGGCGGCCCTCGTAGTTGCCGATCTCATTCACCGCATAGAGCCACTGTCCGTTGGGGTGGATCTCGAGGAACGTCGGGTTCGGCGTTTCGGCGGCGAGAAACATGTCCGTAATCGCGCCTGTGCCGAGATCGAGGCGCGCCGCGGAAATGCCGCGGTTCTTCTCGTTCGTGTAAGCGCCAATGTAGAGCCAGACCTGCCGGCCCGCGCCGGCGCCGGGCGTGGAAGCCAGCAGGGCAAGGAACTGCCTGCGGTCGAACTGCATGCGTCCATCAAACCGCATCCCGGCCCTCGGAGCAAGCGCGACGGCGAAGCCGCACCCATTCGGCGAAAATCAGCGGGTTTTCCAGCCACGTGCGCAGCCACAGCAGCTCCTCGTGCTTCGGCCTGCGGCGGCTGGCCAGGCGCGCGTGGTCCCGTGCGGTGATCACCATCTGCCGGATCCGGGCGCGTTGGGCCGCATCGCCGCGCTCATACTCCCGCGCGAGCGCCAGCAGCGTTCGTTCGAGATGATCGAGCGAGTCCTGACGGACGCCTTCCACCAGCGGGTCCAGCTCGAGGCCGCTTTCGAGCAGCGCCCGGCGCATCGTGGTTGCCGAGACGTCTGGAAACGCTTCGCGAAGCCGCGCCGCGAGCGCCTCGTCAACGCGGCCTGCGCCCCGGCTGCGGAGCCAGCCGAGAATCTCCGCGCGGCGCCTGCGCATGGTTCTGCCCCCGCCGATATTCTCGCACCGCCTTCTGATGGGATTCGTAGTCCGCGCTGAAGACGTGTTCGCCATTGCCCTGCGGGCGTGCGACAAAATAGAGCTCATTTGTTTCGGCCGGGTGCAGCGCGGCCATCAGCGACGCGCGCCCGGGGTTCGTGATCGGTCCGGGCGGCAGCCCATACCAGACGTAGGTGTTGTAACGGTTCCGGCTCTCCAGATCGCTGCGGTGAATCACGCCGCGCCAGCGGCCCTCCCGCCTGGCCGCGTACTTCACCGTCGGGTCGCACTCGAGGCGCATGCCTTTCCTCAGCCGGTTCAGAAAGACGCGGGCAATGCGCGGGCGCTCCTCGTCCCTGACCGCTTCGGCCTCCACCAGCGAAGCCAGGATCACGATCTCGCGCCTGCGATCCTCCGGTCCGCCCAGCTCGCGCCAGACCTTTTCGAACTGGGCGCGCATGGTCTCCACGATCTGTTCCGGCCGCGTGTGGCGGCGGAAGAAGTACGTCGAAGGGAACAGGTAACCCTCATGCGGCAGCGCCAGCCGCAGAAACTCCTCCGCGCGGCCCAGCCCAGCGGCCTCCACCAGTTGCGCGAGGTCAAAAACATCCGTGCCCTCGGGCACGCGGAGCTCAATCGTATAAACGTCGCCGCGGGCGAGCCTCCGCAGGATCTCGACCGGCGTGGCGGGTTCCGCAAATCGATATTCGCCCGCCTGGAGTCTGAGGCGCGGATGCAATGCCCGCGCTGCCAGAAACACCAGCGGATGGCGAACGACGCCGGCGTCGGCCAGCATCGCCGCCACGCGCGGCGTGGAAGTGCCTAAAGGGATATCGACAAACACTTCGCCGGAAAACGCAGCGTAACGGTCCGCGTGCACGAAATAAAGAATGGCGCTCGCGCCAGCCACAAGGGCTGCCGCGGCCGGCATCAGGCGCTTGCTCATTCCGGGCAGCTCATCCTGGCGAGATGGTCCTCAAGGATCAGCACCGCGGCCAGCTCGTCCACCGCGCCCCGGCGCTTCGCCTCCAGCATTTTTTTCAGATTCATGCCGCGCTGACGGAGCCGTTCCTCTGCCTCGAACGAAGTCAGCCGTTCGTCCTGATAAACGACCTCGATCCCCGTCTCGCGCGCCAGCCGTTCGGCAAACGAGCGCACCTCGCGCGTCATTGCGCTCTCCGTGCCGTCCATGTTTAACGGGAGGCCCACAACGAAACGCGTGACTCCGCGCTCGCCGGCGATGCGCCGCAGGCGCGCGATGTCCTCCGCCGGCGAGCGGCGCACCAGCGCGGTCAGGCCATGCACGGCCGCGCCCTCCAGCGCAATGGCAAGGCCGATGCGCCGGCGGCCCACATCGAGCGCAAGAATCCTTCCCACAACCCGATTGTGCCATGCTGTTGCCATGAACCGTTTGAGAGTCTCGCCGTTGTTCCACGCCGCACCGGTCAGTCTCTTCGTGCTGCTGCCCCTGGCCGCGCCTTGCCCGGCGCAGACAAGGAAGCCGGTGACCCTCGAGGCGCTGGCGCAGGCAGGCGGCCGCATGGGCCCGCCCATGGCGCAGGCCTTCTGGTCGCCCCGCGGCGGGCGCCTCGCGGTGATCCGCGGCGACAGGCTGCTGCTTCACGACGCATCCAGCGGCGAGGAAAAGGAAATCGCCTCGATGGCCGAACTCGCCAAACGGGCGGCGCCCTACCCGCAGCCCGAGGCGATGACGTGGGAGAACCGCCGCGTCCGTGAACAGCGCGTCGCATGGTCTCAGGACGGCACGAAGCTGCTGATCCTGGCCGGCGGGGATCTCTTCCTCTGGGACGAGGCGGCGGGCCAGGTCGAGCAGCTCACATCGACTCCCGTGGCCGAACGCGACCCGCAGCTTTCGCCTGACGGAACGAAAGTCAGCTTCCGCCGCGGGCGCGAGCTCTTCGTGCTGGAAGTCCCGTCGAAAAAGGTGATCCAACTCACTCACGACAGCTCGGAGACGCGCTGGAACGCGATGCTCGACTGGGTTTATCCGGAAGAGCTTGATCTCGGCACGGCGCACTGGTGGTCGCCCGACTCCACGCGCATCGCTTACATGCAGTTTGACGTCAGCCGCGAGCCGCTTTACCCGCATGGCGATTTCCTCAAGATGCAGGCCGTCGGCGAGCCCCAGCGTTATCCGAAGGCAGGCCAGCCGAACGCCGACGTGCGCGTGGGCGTCGTTGCGGCCGCCGGCGGGCCCACGCGCTGGATGGACTTCGGCGAGACCCGCGACCACCTCATCGCGCGCGTGCACTGGAGCCAGGACTCCAGATCCGTCCTCGCACACCGGCTCAACCGCGTCCAGAACCATCTATGGATCCTTGCGGCCGACGCCCGCTCCGGTCAGTCCCGGCTGTTGATCGAAGAGACCGATCCGGCATGGATCAACATCACCGACGATTTTCACGTGCTCCCCGACGGCCGCATCCTCCGCACCAGCGAACAGAGCGGCTTCCGGCACATCTACCTGCACGATGCGTCCGGAAAGCTCCTCCGCCAGCTCACCCGCGGCGAGTGGGAAGTGACCGGCATCGCCTGCGTTGACGCCGCCCGCGAGGCCGTCTACTTCACCAGCACCGAGGCCGGCCCGCTCGAACGGCATCTGTACCGGACAGACTTCCAGGGCGGACCGCTCCGGCGGCTGAGCGAGCCAGCGGGCACGCACTCGATCCAGATGAGCCCCGCCTGCGATGATTACCTCGACACATTCTCCAGCCTGGACTCGCCGCCGCGGACCACGCTTCATGATTCCAGTGGAAAACAGCTCCGCGTCTGGCGCGAAGCCGACACGAAAATTCTGGAAGAATACGAAATTCTCAAGACCGAAATCCACCGGTTCAAAGGCTCTGACGGAACGGAATTTTACGGCCGCCTGATTCGGCCCGCGCATTTCGACCCGAAGAAAAAATACCCCGCGATTGTCACCATTTACGGCGGACCCCACGCCCAGAGCGTCCGCAACGCCTGGCCCGGCGGCATCAACTGGGAACAGGTAATGGCCCACCGCGGCTTCGTCATCTGGCAGATGGACAACCGCGGCTCAAGCGGCCGCGGCCACCGGTTCGAAACGCCGCTCCATCGCCGGCTCGGCCGGCAGGAACTCGCCGACCAGCTCGAGGGCGTCCGCTATCTGACTGGCCTCGGATTCGTCGATCCGGATCGGATCGGCGTGCAGGGCTGGAGCTATGGCGGTTACATGACGCTCTACTGCCTGCTGCACGCGCCTGACGTGTTCAGGGCGGGCGCCGCCGGCGCCGCCGTCACCGACTGGCGAAACTACGACACCATCTACACCGAACGATACCTCGGGCTGCCGGAAGACAACGAAGAAGGATACCGCGAAAGTTCGCCAGTCCATCACGCGGCCAACCTGAAGGGCCGGCTGCTGTTGATCCACAACATCGAGGACGACAATGTGCTGTTCGCCAATGCACTGCAAATGATGAACGCGCTCCAGTTGGCAGGCAAGTCCTTTCAGACGCTGATCTACCCGCAGAAAAGCCACGGCCTGATGGGCAAGGCGAGCCAGCACCGGTGGCAGGAACAGACGCGGTTCTTCGAGGAGGCGCTCCGGTGAGCCAGGCTTGACCGGGCCGCCGGGAATGTGTAAATATACAGCTAGTTGAATACTTATTCAATCCAGCTCCAGGACGGTGCCACACGGCCATGACCGAGCCGCCTCCCTCGACCTTTCCCCGCGTGCGGGCCGGGGACCTGACGTCGGACCTCGACATCACCGCAGAAGAGTTGCGCCAGCTGCTGGATCTGGCGGAGCGCGTGAAGCGCCACCCGGAGCGCTACCGTCTTGCGCTGCGGGGCCGGATCTTGAGTCTGCTGTTTGAGAAGCCCTCGCTGCGCACGCGGATGACGTTCGAGGTGGCGGCCAAGCAGCTGGGCGGCGATGCAATTTTAAACACGGGACCGGTCGGCGGGAGAGAGCCGGTGGAAGACGTGGCGCGCAATCTGGAGCGATGGACGGACCTGATCGTGGCGCGCACCTTTTCGCAGGAGACGGTGGACGCGCTGGCGCGCTTTGCGAGGATCCCGGTCGTGAATGCCCTGAGCGACCTCTATCACCCCTGTCAGGCGCTGGCCGACATGCAGACGCTGCGCGAGCAGTGGGGCGAATGGCGGGGACACAAACTGGCCTTCGTCGGCGATGGCAACAACGTGGCCCATTCGCTGATGCTGGATGCGGCGCGGCTGGGTCTTGATTTTGTCTGCATCACGCCGCCCGGCTACGAACCGCGCACCGAAATTGTGGCGAAGGCGCGTGAGTTCGCCATGGAGACGGGCGCGTTGATCGAGGTCACCAACGATCTGGACGAAGGACTGCGCGGCGCGGGCGCCGTGTACACGGACGTCTGGGCCTCGATGGGCTTCGAGCACGAGGCAGCCGAGCGGGCCCGCGTGTTCGCCGCCTATCAGGTGAACCGCGAACTGATGGCCAGGGCGCTGCCCGGCGCATTTTTCATGCACTGCCTGCCGGCCCACCGCGAGGAGGAGGTGACGACGGAGGTGATCGAATCTCCGGTCTCGCTGGTCTTCGAACAGGCCGAAAACCGCCTCCACGCGCAGAAGGCGCTGTTGCTCATGCTGCTGGACGGTCCGGCACACTAAAAGTAAAAGATGGAGGCGCCATTGAAACTCTGGGGCGGCAGATTTCAGGAAGGGCCCTCGGAGACGTTCCAGCGGTTTTCCTGGTCGCTGTACTTCGACCGCCGGCTGTTTGAAGCCGACATTGCCGGCTCGAAGGCATGGGCGCGCGCGTTGGCCCGCGCCGGCGTTCTCACCGGGCCAGAGGCGGAAACCATCTGCGCAGCGCTGGACCGGGTGCCGCCTCCCCCGCCGGATGCGCCCGATGAAGACGTCCACACCTACGTCATCCGCATGCTGGGCGAGCTGGCGGGCGGACTCGCCTCGAAGCTCCATACCGGACGCTCGCGCAACGAGCAGGTCTCACTGGACACGCGCCTCTGGCTGCGCGGCGAAATCGACCGGATCGCCGGCCTGCTGCGGGGTCTGATGGGAGCGCTGCTCGGGCAGGCGGCCCCGCATGTCTCCACGGTGATCCCCGGCTACACCCACCTGCGCCGCGCGCAGCCGGTGACCTGGGCGCACTATCTGTTGGCCTACTTCGAGATGTTCTGGCGCGACCACGAACGACTTGCTCAGGCGCGGCAGCGCGTCAACCGCATGCCGCTCGGCTCGGGAGCGCTGGCCGGCGCCGGTTTCCCCATCGACCGCGAGGCGCTGGCGCGCGAGCTCGGCTTCGACGGCGTCACCGCAAATTCCATGGACGTCTCCGCCGACCGCGACTGGGCGCTCGACTTCCTGTCGGCGGCCTCGCTGCTGATGCTGCACCTGTCGCGGCTGGCCGAGGACTGGATCCTGTATTCGTCCGACGAGTTCGGCTGGCTCGAGCTGTCCGACGGCGTCACCAGCGGATCCTCGCTGATGCCGCAGAAAAAGAACCCGGACTCACTGGAGCTGATCCGCGGAAAATGCGGCCGGGTTTTCGGCTGTTTTACCTCATTATTCATGACGATGAAAGGCCTGCCGCTCACCTATAATCGCGACATGCAGGAGGACAAGGAGCCGCTTTTCGAGGCCGCCGATCAGACGGCTGCGTCACTCGAAATGGCCCGGGCCGTGGTCGAGACGGCCCGCCTGCGTCCGGAAGCGGCGCGCCGCGCGGCCGCCGAAGGCTGGCTGGTGGCCACGGACCTGGCCGAGGCGCTTGCCCGTTCAGGCGTTCCATTTCATGACGCCCACCAGCTCGTAGGCCGCCTCGTGCTCGAAAGTCTCTGCCAGGGCCGGCAGCCGCAGGACTGGACCGGCGAGGAGCTGCACGCCTTCGATCCGCGCTTCACGCCGGAAATGGCGCGGCTGCTGGAACCCGAGGAAGGACTGAAATCACGCGCCGTGCCGGGAGGCGCGGCGCCGCAGACCGTGTCCGCCGCGCTCGAAGAGGCGCGGCGGCGCCTGGAGTCACTCTCATGACGAAGAATTACCGCCAGGGGCAGATCCTGAAGCTGATCCGTTCGAAAAGGATCAACACGCAGGAGGAGCTCGCGCAGGAGCTGCGCGCGCTCGGCATTGAAGTCACCCAGGTCACCCTCTCGCGCGACCTGCGCGAAATGGGAATCGTCAAGACCGCCGACGGCTATCGCGAGATCCTGCCGGACCCCACCGGGCCAAGCCTCGCCCAGGTGATGGCCGAGTATCTGCTCGACGTTCGGCTGGCTCAGCACCTGGTGATCCTCAAGACCTCCACCGGCAGCGCCAACTCGCTCGCCGTTGCGCTCGACCAGGAGGACTGGCCCGAAATCGCCGGCACCGTGGCCGGCGACGACACCGTCTTTGTCGCCTGCTGGGACAACCAGCGCGCCAAGACCGTGCACGAGCGGCTGCTGTCGTACGTCAATCAGTAGGCGCTGCCATGTTCGGCCCCACGCTGCCCGCGGGCACGCCGGCGCCCGATTTTGAGGCCCGCGACCATCAGGGCTATACGGTGCGCCTGAGCGAGCAGCGAGGGCAGCCGGTGGTGATCGTCTTTTACCCGGCGGACAACTCCCCGGGCTGAACGGACCAGCTCGGCCGGATTGCGGACCGGTTTCCGGAATTCGAGGCCGTCAACGCCGTGGTCTACGGCGTCAATCCAGCATCGGCCGAAAGTCACGCGCGTTTTGCCGCGCGGCTGGCGCTGCCGTTCCCGCTGCTTGTGGACGAGGGCGGCCGCATCGCACGCGCCTGGCGGGCCGGCTTCTGGCGCATCGTGCGGCGCACTGTTTACGTAGTCACGCCGCAGGGGCGCATCGGCGCCGCCTGGCGTGGAGATCCCCTCATCGACACCATCCTGGCTGCGGTCCGTTCGCTTCCCTGATTGCGCCTGCGCGCCGCTCACGCGCCCGAAGCTGTGCGCTTCACCGGCCAGAATTCGCTCTCGGTGCGGGACTCGCGCATCCGCCGCGCCATCTCCCGGACGATCTCCGGCCTGTCGCTGGCGAGATTGCGCCGCTCGCTCAGATCGTCATCCAGGTTGTAAAGCTCGATGGGGCCGTCGGCGCCTTTCCGCACCCCCTTCCACGGGCCCATCCGCACGGCCTGCGAAAACCCGCCCTCGTGAAATTCCCAATAGAAATGCTCGTGCGGTTCTTGCGCCTGACCGGTCAGCGCGGCGGCGACGGAGATGCCGTCGAGTCCCGGCGGCGCCTTGGCGCCGGCCAGCTCGGCGAGCGTCGGCAAGACGTCCCAGAAGGCCCACGGGAAACCGCTTGTCTGGCCCCCGCGGATCCGCGCCGGCCAGCGCGCAATCATCGGCACGCGGATGCCGCCCTCGTAAAGGTCGCGTTTGATGCCGCGCAGCGGCCCGCTGGACTCGAAAAACTTCGGGTCGTGGCCCCCTTCCCGGTGCGGGCCATTGTCCGAGGTGAAGATCACCAGCGTGTTTTCGTCCAGCCCCCTGCTCTTGAGCGCAGCAAGAATTCTGCCGATGTCCGCATCCATGCGGGTGATCATCGCCGCGAAGCCCTTCTCCGGTCGCGGCCACGGACGGTTCGCATACGGCCCGTAGGATGGGACCTCCATGCCGTCGCCCGTGTCACGGCCCATTTCATTGTTGGCGTGTGGCACGGTGTAGCACAGATGCAGAAAAAACGGGGTTGCGCGGTTTTGTTTTTCCAGAAACCGCAGCGCGCGTTCGGTGAACAGGTCCGGCGCATAGTCGCGCCGCTGCATGCCCATGTTCCCGCGGCAGAGCCAGGCGGTCTCGCCGTCCAGCAGGTGTTCGGGATAGTAGTTGTGGGCGTGAATCTGCGAAAAAAAGCCGAACCACTCGTCGAAGCCCTTGCGCGTCGGATAGCCGCTGGATCCAAGCTCGCCAAGGCTCCACTTGCCGAACAGCGCCGTCCGGTAGCCGGCCTGCTTCAGGACTTCCGTCACGGTGATGTCTTCCGGCCGCAGCGGCAGGTCCGGCGAGCGGTTGCCGCGCGTGCGCGCATGGCCGGTGTGCAGCCCCGTCATCAGCGAACAGCGCGAAGGTGCGCACACGGTGGAGCCCGCATAGGCGGAGGTAAAGCGGATGCCTTCCGCCGCCATGCGGTCCAGGTTGGGCGTCTGAATGCGTGTCTGCCCGTAGCAGCCCAGGTCGCCGTAGCCGAGATCGTCGGCAAGGATCAGGATGATGTTCGGCCGCGGCGCCGGCTGGGCGGTGCTCGCTGCCGGCGTCAGGGCAGCGGCCGTGGAAGCCAGAAACGTCCTGCGGTCTACCATCGCCGGGCCCACTCCTTCATGCTGTCTCTCAGTGCTACCGCCGTCTGCACGTGCAGCGCAACGGTGTCTTCCGTTCTGCGGGCATAGCCGCCCGCAAGGGTCACCACGACGGGAACGTGTTTGCGCAATGCGATGTCAAAAATGAGCCGGTCGCGCTCGTAAAGCCCTTCGCGCGTCAGCGAAAGCCCGCCGAGCTGATCGTCTTCATAGGGATCGACGCCTGCAACGTAGAACACGATCTCCGGGCGGAAGCCCAGCACGGCCGCCTCATAAGCTGGCCGCAGACGTGCGAGATACTCTTCGTCGCCGACTCCATCCTCGAGGTGGATGTCGATGGTCGAAGGCGGCTTCACCGCCGGATAGTTGTTGAAGTGGTGAATGGAGAGCGTGAACACGCTGCGGTCGCCGCCAAATATGGCTGCGGTGCCATTGCCGTGGTGGACGTCGCAGTCGGCGACCAGCGCCTTGCGGACGACGCCCTCGCGCTGAAGCGCGCGAATGGCCACGGCGACATCATGAACCGCGCAGAAACCTTCGCCGTGGTCCGGGAAGGCGTGATGAAAGCCGCCGCCAATATTGAAGCCGGCCCCGTCAGTGAGCGCGCGCCGCGCGGCCAGCAGCGTTCCTCCCGCGGCCAGAAACGCCGCTTCCACCATCCGGCGGGAATAGGGCGCTTCCAGCTTCAGCACTTCGTGATAGCTCAGCGTGCCGCGCTCGAGCTTGTGAATCCACTCCTCGGTGTGCACCAGCAGAAGCTGCTCTCGCGAGACTGGCTCCGGATGAATGAAGTCGGCCTCTTCCGCCAGTCCCTCGCCGAGAAGGCGGTCGCGAATGAGGCGATACTTGACGGCCGGGAAAACATGCGAACCGAAGTTCAGGTCGTAGCGCTCGTGATAGACGAGTTTAAACGGCAGCACGGCGGGCGCCTCAATCGCCGGCCTGGAGCGCAGTCAGAATGCCCAGCCGGTAGATGTCTTCGGCCGAGCATCCGCGCGACAGGTCGTTGGCGGGCTTCGCGAAGCCCTGAAACAGCGGGCCGGTGCAGACGGCGCGGCCCAGGCGCTCCACCAGCTTCACGCCGATGTTGGCGCTGCCCACATCAGGGAAAATGAGCGTGTTGGCCTTGCCCGCCACCGTAGAGCCGGGCGCCTTGGACCGGCCGACGCTCTCCACGAGTGCGGCATCGGCCTGGAGTTCGCCATCCACATGGAGATCAGGACGGCGCGCCTCGACGATGCGCCGCGCCTCGATCACCTTCGACGCCAGCGGGTGCCTGGCCGAGCCCTTGGTCGAAAAAGACAGCAGGGCGACGACCGGTTCGATGCCCATCACGCTACGCACCGTGTCCGCGGTGGCTATGGCGATATCGGCCAGTTGCGAAGGCGTAGGTTCGATCACCAGCGCCGGGTCCGCCATCGCCAGCACCCCGCCGGCGCCGCACTCTTCCGCGTGCGTGCAGACGATCATCACCCCGGAAGCGGTCTTGATGTCGGTGCGCATGCCAATGGTCCGGTGCGCCGCGCGGAACGTGTCGGCGGTGGTTGTGGCGGCGCCGCCCACAAACCCGTCCGCATCGCCGGCGGCGACCATCAGGCCGGCGAAAACCAGCGGATCGAGCGCCATTCGCCGTGCCTCCATTTCGGTGATGCCACGCGCGCGGCGCTTCTCATACAGCAGGCGCGCGTAGTCGTTCAGCTTCGGGTTGTTTTCGGGCTGCTCGACCACCACGCAGGAGGCCACGTGACCGCTGGGCCGGCCCATCAGAACGGGAATCAGCAGCTCTTCGGTGCAGAGGCGGTTGGCCGCGGCGATCACCCGCGGGTCTTCGCCTTCCGGAAAGACGATTCGTTTCTTCCGGATCTGCCGGCGGAGCCTCGCCGTCTGCTCGTCAAAGAAGCGCCGTGCCGACTCGGGAACCTGCATGAACCTCTCATTCTAGCGCCCGCCGCGCCTCTCCAATGCCCGATGCGCGCCTGCGACAGTGGCGGGTCTAAAATCATAAAGGACTGTCCGTCATCGCGCGGATGCGCCGCAGTCCGGTTCAAGTTCTCAAAGAAAGGATCCTCCCATGCGGAAAAAAATCACGGTCGTGGGCGCCGGCAACGTCGGCGCCAACTGCGCGCTGCGTATCGCCGGCAAGGAGCTGGCCGATGTTGTCCTTGTTGACATTGTGGAGGGCATGCCGCAGGGCAAGGCTCTCGATATCCTCCAGTCGGGTCCGGTGGAAGGCTACGACGTCATGGTCACCGGCTCGAACGACTATGCGCCCACCGCCAACTCTGACATCGTCATCATCACCGCAGGATTCCCGCGCAAGCCGGGCATGAGCCGTGACGACCTGCTTATGGCCAACTACGAGATCGTGAAAAAGGCCACTGAAGAGGCCGTCCGCTACTCTCCCAACGCTTTTCTCATCCTGGTGACCAACCCGCTGGATGCGATGTGCTGGGTGGCCTACCAGGTGTCGAAGTTCAGCAGGAATCGCGTCATGGGCATGGCCGGCGTGCTGGACACGGCGCGCTACCGGACCTTCCTCGCCATGGAGCTCGGTGTTTCGGTGGAGAGCATCTCGGCGCTGGTGCTCGGCGGCCACGGCGACACGATGGTGCCGCTGCCGCGCCTGACCACCGTCGGCGGCATCCCGCTGCCGGAGCTGTTGCCCAAGGAGCGGATTGACGCCATCGTGCAGCGCACGCGCGACGGCGGCGCGGAAATCGTCAAACTGCTCAAGACTGGCAGCGCCTACTATGCACCGTCGGCGGCGGCGGTGGAAATGGCCGAGTCGATCCTCAAGGACAAGAAGAAGGTCCTGCCCTGCGCCGCCTACCTGGAGGGCGAATACGGTCTGCACGGGCTCTTTGTTGGCGTGCCCGTGAAAATCGGCGCCAACGGCATCGAAAAGATTTACGAGCTCTCCCTCAGCGACGACGAGAAGGCGCAACTGGAGAAGAGCGCCGCCTCCGTCCGGGAGTTGATCAACGTCCTGAAGGAGAAAGCCGGCCTCGGAGTCTGATTCCAGTCCCGCGGCCCACCATTTGGCAAGCCCACCCGGCACCTCGGGTGGGCTTCCGCGTCCGCCAGGGTTCGGGGTACAATACAGTCTCCCGCGGAGGTGTCTCGGTGGACGATTCAACCATCCGGATGATCAGCGGGGCGCTGGCGGTCCTGTGCTTTCTGCTTCTGCTGCGCCGCCGGTCGCGGCGCAGGAGCGGGAATCCGCCGGAGAATTGAGCCTCGATGGGCGCGGCACGGCCCGTGGCGCCGCGCCCCCATTGTCCATCTATGCCAGCCAATCAGAAAACCGCGCAAAAAGTACCCCAGATTTCAGAAAAGTACGCCTGTTTCCGCCTCTCCGTCCGGCCCTCGCGCATTCACCGGTGGGGCGTATTTGCCGAGGAATTCATCCCAAAAGGGCGGAAAATCATCGAATATACCGGTGAAAAAATCAGCCGCGTGGAAACCGCCCGAAGAGCCCGTTCGCGCCGCTATAATTACCTGTTCACTCTGGACAGCTACTGGACCATCGACGGCGGCGTCGGTGGCAGCGGGGCCGAATTCATCAACCATTGCTGCGAGCCAAACTGCGTCGCGCGGATCGTCAAGGGCCATATCCTGTACTTCGCCGCTCGGGACATCCAGCCAGGCGAGGAGCTGACCGTCGACTACCGCTTCGATCCGGACGTCGAGCTGGTGAGGTGCCGCTGCGGGGCGCCCAACTGCCGCGGCACCATCAACCTCAGGAAGGAGTCCCGGTCCAGGCACGGCAGGCGAAGGCAGGCAGCCACGCGCAAACGCGATGGGGCCGCAGGAACGGCCGGGAAACGCGCCGCCTGATGGGCCGTGCGCCTTCGCGTTGACATCGCGCTGAACCGGACAGCGCCGGGAATGGCTCGTCTGGAGCGGGTGCCTCGAACAGAATCGGCGAGAATCCGGGTCCGGAAACGGAACTCTCTTTATGAGACCTCCCCTCCGCCCGCCCGGCCTGCGTTCCGCCCGTCGCGGCGCCAGGGTCCACTCGGAGTCCGCGTTGCCGGATGCATTCAGAGGCTGGCGTGTGGAGGACGGGTGTCTCTGGCGGCCTGCCCGGGAGCCGCACCTGGAAGGGCGCGGCGTCCTCACCCGCCGCGCCCTGTCCTGTCAGGGGCGGTTGCCCAGCACAGGCCGGAAAGGCCGGGCCACTCCCAGGGAGGCTGGTTGCGGCAGACGCGCCGGATCTGCAAACCGGGGCTGGAGCCTGGGACGTCTATTTCTTGAAAATGGATAGGATGCCGGCCAGCCCTCCGGCCTTGGCCGGCGCTTCAGGTTCCTCGGCGCTCTTGCCGGCCAGCTTCTCGGCCACCTGTAGAAAACCCTTGCCCGCCGGGCTGCTCACCGGCACCGGTTTCCCCTCGACAAGGGCCCGTTGCAGATCCTCCGGCGCGTACGGGATCAGGTGGAAAACCTCCATGTGAAGCGCGGCTTCGATAATGTCCTTCTGAATGCCGATCTCACGCCGGAAACGGTTCACGACCAGCCGGATCTTGCCGAGCTCCACCCGGTGCCGCTCAAACTGCGACAGGACACGCTGGGCGGCGTGCAGCGCGGGCAGTTCGTTGGAGGTGACCAGCACCAGCTCGTCGCAGAGCCGCGCCAGGGCCAGGTTCCACGCGCCGAAAGCCCCCTCCGCGTCGAGTAAAGCCACATCATAGACGGAGCGCATGAAGTCGATCAGGCCCGAAGGATTGCCCGCCTCGTCCAGGCCATGCACCGGCTGTTCCGGAGCAGCCAACACGTCCAGCCCGTTTTTCGCGGTGACGAGCCCTTTCCAGATATCTTCGTCGAGCTCACTGGCGCGGCTGAGGGCGTCCATGAACGAATAACTCTGTCTGGCCTTGGCCAGAAAGGCTACCGTGCCGGTGAGCGGATCCAGGTCGGCCAGCACGATCCTGCCCTGCACCAGCTTCTTCCAGTGCGAGGCCACGTTGAAGGCCAGCGTGGAGGCGCCACAGCCGCCCTTGACCGGCATGAAGCACACCACTTTGGCCCGGGACGTGTCCTTGCTCCGATGAAGCGCCGAGATGCGCTCCATCACCGCGCAAAACTGGTCCTCCGTGAGCGGCTGGCAAAGAAATTCCGTCGCCCCCTGACGGAGAGACTTCAGGATCAGCTCCGGATGGCTGGAGGCGTGCAGCGCAACCACCGGCAGTTTCGGGTTCAGCAGCGCCAGATCGCTCAGCAGCGCCAGCGCCCATTCGTCCCGGGACGTGATGTCGACGAAGCAGAGCGTCGTGCCCTGGCCAGACAGGACCTCCTCCAGCATGGCGCGCGTCGGATAGTCCTCGAGCGTCAGGACGGGAGAGAAGGGCAGCAAGTCCCCCAGCAACGGGGCCAGGCCCGCCCGCAGTTCCGCGTCCGGGCAGATCAACAGGATCTTCCACTGACCGAAGTTTCGACGTGCGTTTGACATGAGCGTCTCGGCAGGAGCGCGGCGCGCCTCCTTCCCGTCTATAAGCCCTATCGTCTTTGTCGGAGAAAAACTTGAGAGCCACGCCACGCTGCGGCAACTATTCCATGGGGCCCCAGCGGCGCCCAGAGCAGCCCGGCGGTTCCTGTCCCGCCGCCGGAAGTTTGGATCAAGCCGATGACTTCTGCCATGAACCCGTGCAAGATCGCCCTTTGCGAGACCCAGCCGGCCACTGCCGAGGGGGTCCGTTCCGTCATCGAACAGGCCGAAGGGCTGCAATGCGCCTGGGCCGCGCCCCATCTGCCTCTCGCCATCCAGTTGGCCCGCCAGGCCAGTGTCGATGTCCTGCTGCTCGACAAGCACTTCGGACAGCAGCTTGTCGTGCGGGCCATCGAAGATCTGGCCACTACCTGCCCCGCCACCGCCATCATTGTCTGGGGCGCTTCCATCACCGAGGCCGAGGCGCTGCGGTTCCTCCAGGCCGGCGCCCGCGGACTTCTCCGCAAGACCGCCAGCCTGGCCACCATCGAGCAATGCCTGCGGACGGTCGCCAGGGGCGGCATCTGGGTGGATGACGCCGTGCAGCCATCCATGCCGGAGCGAAAAGATACCGGCCTGCCGCAACTGACACCGCGCGAGAGCCAGGTGCTCGAGCTGGTTCGCCAGGGGCTGAGAAACCGCGAGATCGCCGCCGCTCTCGGCATCCGCCCCGGCACGGTGAAGATCCACCTGAAGCACATTTTCGAAAAGACCGGCATTCATGGCCGCTACTCGCTCGCCCTGAACCTGATGACCCGGAAAGACACCACGCTCGCCCAGCGCGCCGAAGTCGCCTGAGCCCGGCCTGCCGCCGGCCTGCCGGCGCGCCGCGCGCCCCGCTCTGCTATTCTGAACACCGTGCGCCTGACTCCCGCCGCCGCAGCCTGTCTGACGAGTGCTGCACTGGCCGCCGCGATGCTTGCGGCCCGCAAGGCGCCACAGCCCGCGCCGGAACCGCCCCTCGTGCGGATCCTCGCCGCCGAGCTGGACAGGAACTTCGCCGTCCTTCGCGAAAAGGCCGATCCACCGCCTTACTTCATCGCGTACAGGGTGACGGAGTCCGACAGCGGCGTTGTTTCGGCCTCACTCGGCGCCATCGTCCAGCAGAGCCGGAACCGGGGCCGCCAGCTCGATGTCTCCGTGCGTGTCGGCTCGCCGCAGATGGACAACTTCCACCTGCTGAAGGGAGAACGCCCGCGCTTCACCGCCTCCGCGCCGCTTCCGGTGGAAGACGTGCCGGCCGCGCTGGCCCGCATCGCCTGGCGGGAAACCGACCGGGGCTGGCGGGCCGCCGCCCAGCGCCTGATCCAGGTCCAGTCCGCCGTGAAAATGCAGACCTCGGATCCGGAGATCAGCGACCTTCCGGACTTTTCCCCGGAGGAGCCCGCGGTCGTCTTCCAGCCTGTCCCTGATTACCGCTTTTCTCCAGACCCGTGGAATGCGCGGCTCAGGAAAATTTCCTCTGTATTTTCTGAATTTCCATCCGTTATTACATCCAGCATTACCCTGCAATGGCGGCGGGAAGTGCGCACGTATCTCAGCACGGAAGGCGCCCGAATTCAGCACGGCCGGAACTGGTTTCACCTGGAAATCAGCGCACGGGCGAAAGGCTACGACGGCAACGATCTGAACACCTACGAGCTGTTCGATGCCGAAGATCCCTCCCGGCTGCCGTCCGACGACGTACTGGAAAAGGCCGCGCGCCGCATCGGATCCCAGCTTTCCGCCCTGTTGCGCGCGCCGGCGGCCGAGCCCTACGTCGGACCGGCCATCCTCTCCGGCCGCGCCGCCGGCGTCTTCTTCCACGAAATCTTCGGCCACCGCGTCGAGGGCCACCGCCAGCGCGACGAAACCGAGGGGCAGACGTTCGGCAAGTCCCTGGGCAAGCCGGTGCTGCCCGAATTCCTCTCCGTTTATTCCGATCCCACGCTGCGCCGCGCCGCCGGCATCGATCTCAACGGCTGGTACGATTTTGACGACGAGGGGATCCCCGCGCGCCGCGTGACGCTGGTCGAAAACGGCATTCTCCGCAATTTCCTCATGTCCCGGCTCCCCGTGCCCGGCCTGCTCCATTCCAACGGGCACGGACGCGCGCAGCCCGGCATGGAGCCGGTCTCGCGGCAGGCGAACCTCGTCGTTGAATCCTCGCGCCAGGTGTCGCCGGAGGAGCTGCGCAACCTGCTGCGCGCCGAGATCCGCAAACAGAACCGCCCATACGGGCTGTATTTCGAGCAGGTGGTCGGCGGATTCACGTCCACGCGCCGCGCCGGCGTGCAGGCCTTCACGGTGATCCCGCTCGTCGTCTACCGCGTGTACGCCGACGGGCGGCCGGACGAACTCATCCGCGGCGCCGATATCGTCGGCACGCCCCTGGCCAGTTTTTCCCGCATCCTGGCCGCCTCCAACCGGCCGGAAGTCTTCAACGGCTACTGCGGGGCCGAGTCCGGCAGCGTGCCCGTCTCCGTGGTCACGCCCGCGCTGCTCGTCGGCGAAATCGAAATCCAGCGCAAGCCGGAGTCGCGGGACGCGCCCCCCATCCTGCCGCGTCCGGCGGTGGAGGCGCGTCCATGAAAGCCCGACAAATTGCCTGGATTCTGTTTTTGGCGCTGCGCGCCGCGGCCCAGCCGTCGGCGCCGGATCCCGCCGTAATGCAGAAGCTCAATGCGGCGCTGGACACCGATCCCATCCTCCGCGCCATGGCTGAGGAGCTCTCCCGCGCCCGCAACCTGCGGGCCCTCGGCGAGGCCGTCTACTTCGCCGAAATCTCCGCCGACGACGCCGAGACATTCAGCGTGGGCGCCACGCTGGGAGCGTCATTCGCTCCGCAGCGCAACCGGCTCCGCCCCTACCGCCCCATGGTGCGCGTCGGGAGCCCGCGCTTTGACAACACCGGCTCCATCTACGCCGACTACTTCTCCGGATCACGGTTTGATCCGGGCGCTCTTCCTTTAGACAACAGCGTGCCCGCGCTGCGCCATGTGCTCTGGCTCGCCTTCGACCGCGCCTACAAGACCGCCTACGAGGCGCTGGGGCGCAAGGCGGCCGCCCTGCGCGGCATTACTCAGTCGGAGCCGATGCCCGACTTCTGGCCGGCGCCGCCCGTCATCGTTCTGGAAACGCCGGTCCGGGCGCGTATCGACGAGGCGGCCTGGAGCGAGCGCGTCAAACGGTTGTCGGCCGTCTTTGCCGCCTACCCCGCGGTCACGTCGTCCGCTGTCGACTTCCAGGTGTCCCAGGGCGCTTCTTACTACCTGAACACCGAAGGCAGCGTCGTCCGCGCCAGCGACCGCATCGCTTTCCTTCGCGTGCGCGGCTCCTTGCAGGCGCCGGATGGAATGGTCCTTTATGACGGGGAGACGGTCGAGTCCCTGGATCCGGCCCGGATGCCGTCTGAAGACGCGCTGCGCCAGACGGTGGAGTCCGTGGCCCGGAACCTGGAAGCCCTCGCCCGCGCTCCCGTGGGCGAGAGTTACACCGGCCCGGTGTTGTTCGAGGGCGTGGCCGCGGCGCAGATCTTTGCGGAAGTCTTCGGCGCCGACCTCGGCCTGACGCGGCGGCCCGTCTCCGAGCCGGGCCGGCCGCTCCCGGTGCAGGGAAGCGAACTCGAAGGGCGGCTCGGCCTCCGTGTGCTGCCGGAGTGGATGGATGTGACCGATGATCCGGGCGCTCGGGATTTCCAGGGCCGGCCCCTGCTCGGCTTCTATCTCGTCGATCTCGAGGGTGTCCGTCCCTCGCGGCTCGCCGTGGTCGAGAAAGGCGTCCTCAAGGCGCTGCTCACCACGCGCCAGCCGGTGCGCGGCATGGACGGGCCCAATGGCCACGCGCGCCTGCCCGGGCCCTTTGGGACAAAAATTCCCAGAATTTCCAACCTGTTCGTCCAGGCTTCCTCCACCGAAAGCGAGGCATCGCTGAAGCAGCGTCTCATCCGGTTGGCGCAACAAATGGGACGGAATTACGCCATCATAATCCGGAAAATGGATTTTCCTTCTCAGGGATCCGTGGAAAATCTGCGCCAGCGCGCCATGCAGGCGGGCCGCTCCGGCGCCGCCGGACGGCTCATCTCAGCCCCCGTTCTCGCCTACCGGGTCTACCCCGACGGCCGCGAAGAGCTCGTGCGCGGCCTGCGCATCCGCGCCCTCGGCGTTCGCCAGTTCCGCGACATCCTCGCCGCCGGCGACAGGCTCCATGCGTTCGATTACCTCGACAACGGCGCCGCGCTCGCTCTCGAGGGCGCCGGTAATTACGTCGTCGGCTGTTCGGTCATCGCCCCGTCATTGCTGTTTGAAGAGCTCGAGTTCGAGCCGCCCTCCGACGACCGCCTCAAACCGCCGGTGGTGCCTCCGCCACCTCTGTGAGCTTCCACGCGCGTTGTTTGACGCCCGTCCCCGCGGCCCGCTACCATCAACCCAACATGACCCGCTTCCTTCTCTGCATCGCCGCGCTCTGCCTCAACGCTGCTGACATGACCGCGCAGACTTCCACCGCGGGGCTGCTCCTTGTCGCCAACAAGGGCGACCGCAGCCTTGGCATCATCGATCCCGCGGCCGGGCGCATGATCGCCAGCGTCCCCGTCAACGGCATCACCGGCCACGAGGTCATCGCCTCGCCCGATGGCCGCCGCGCCTTCGTGCCCATCTTCGGCGACTCCGGCGTCGGCCTGCCGGGCACCGACGGCCGCACCATCGCCGTCATCGACATCCCGGCGCGGCGCCTGGCCGCGGAAATCGATCTCGGACGCGGCCTGCGCCCTCACTGCCCGATGTTCGGGCCCAGGGACGGCCTCCTCTACGTCACCACGGAAATCGCCAATTCAGTCACCGTGATCGATCCTGCCACCCTTCGCGTGATGGCCGGGATCCCCACCGGCGCCGCCGAGTCCCACATGCTCGCCATCGCTCCGGACAACCACCGCGCTTACACGGCCAACGTCGGCCCGGGCAGCGTGTCCGTGCTCGACCTTCGCGCCCGCAAACTCGTCGCCGTCATTCCCGTCGCCGAAAAAGTCCAGCGCATTTCCATCTCGCCAGACGGCAGGCGTGTCTTCACATCGGACCAGCGCACGCCGCGGCTGGCCGTCATCGACGCTGCCTCCAACCGCGTCGTCGCCTGGATTCCCCTGCCTGCCACCGGCTATGGAACCGCTCCAACCCCCGACGGCCGTTTTCTCGCCGTGGCCATGCCGCGTGCCAACCAGGTGGCCATTGTGGATCTGGACTCGCGCTCCGTCCTGCACCGCATCGACGTGCCCGCTGCCCCGCAGATGGTGCTCATCCGGCCTGATGGCAGGATGGCCTACGTCTCCTGTGATCGCAGCGGCCAGGTCGCCGCCATCCGCACCGCGGACTGGAAACTGGAAAGCCTCATTCCGGCGGGCAAAGGCGCCGACGGTCTCGCCTGGGCCAGGTAGCATCTGGGCTGGCCTCCCCTGCGATCCCGCGGCGCGCGCGTTTTCTGCCCGCTGCTCCGCCCATGCTTTTCGTGGATCTCCATGATCCGCCGAAGCTACGGATTGGGCGTCCAAGCCGAGCCACCTCCACAGAGCTAGTAGCCGCACCCGGACTTTTCTCTCACGCAGCCGCGCCGCCGAATAGTAGCCGAAGCCGCCGTGATCCGTGCCGAAATAGCGGAAGCTGAACGAATTCAGGTGCCAGCGGTGAGTGGGGTCGCAGAAGCTTGAGAAATCCGTGTAGTGCGGCGTGGTGATGAAGATGCGGCCGCCGGGCCTGACCAGACGGTGGAACTCCTCCACCGTGCGGATGACGTCGGAGACGTGTTCGATGACGTGCGTCGCGTAGAGCTCGTCGAACGAGGAGTCGCGGAACGGGTAGGGAAAGTGGTCGAGATCGGCGATTACGTCGGCCGCGGTACGCGGGTTGCGGTCCAG
>JBMFOK010000024.1:0-40622 GCA_049969655.1 Bryobacteraceae bacterium | reverse complement strand
GTCAGCACCGCCATGTAACTCAGCTTTTCTGCCCGTTTTGCACAGAATCGAAATGTAGAGGTACTAAATCAGCCCTTCGGTGTGAGGAAAGACCTGTGCTGGCGCACACTTCCGCGCTCAGCTTCCGAGTGGCGCGTGATGCGCTCGGAACCGCTTCCTCGGGCTGTTGGCGTAGTGCGCTATCAATACTTGCCTGGCTCGCCGGGGGCCGAATCGTAAGGCGATCGCATGAGTGCTACGAATTTGCCAAATGTGCTACGCTGGCTGTCTTTGGATGGCACTCGACTCGGCATGATCAATAAGCTCATCCCTCTCATCGTCATCGCGCCTCTCATGGCACAGAATCCCGCAGACGTTGCTCCGCTGAAGAGTCAAACCAAGGGGCCGCCTGAACAGCCATCGCCCTTCTTCCTCAAACAGAGCATCACTGTCACCGCGACACGCGAGGAGTTGGCGACCGACGAGTCCCCTGTGTCGGTTTCCACCACCACAAGCGACGAAATCGCCGCACGCCGGGTCCAACTGCTCGACCAGCGCTCAACACAGCCCCCGGGCTGTATTCGTTTCGCGGCAAAGGCGCCCAGGATACGAACGCGGGTGTCGGAATGCGCGGCTTCTCCGGGCGCGGTTCCGGACAGGCGCGCGTCCTGGTGCTGGTGGATGGCCAACCAGTCAACGATTCCTACAGCGGACAGGTGAACTGGACAACCCTCCCGATTGAGGAGGTCGAGCGCGTCGAAGTCGTACGCGGGAGCTTCTCCGCGCTTTATGGCGGTAACGCTATGGGTGGCGTGGTGAACATTCTGACGAAGCCGGTGACCAGGCGTCAAGCCGAGGTCTACGGCCAGTTGGGCAACCAGGCGACCACCCGCTATGGCGTGCGGCTGGCGGATCGCTTTGGGGAGCGCCTCGGGTTGGGTCTGGCTTACGATCGCCTGCAGACCGGCGGGTTCCCGTCGCAGTACGTGACCAGTGCTGGCACGGCCGGAACCGGCGGCACGCCGGTTACCGGCGCGCAGCCGACGTTGACGAGTTCCGGAACGCAGACCTTTCTGCTCGGCAGGTCTGGCGACAACTGGTGGAACCAGCACAGTGTCCGCGCGCGCGGCGATTACGCGCTGGGCCAGCACACGATCGGATACCTGCAATTTCAGCGGCAATGGTCGGCCTACGGCTACGACCAGTATGAAAGTTTTCTGCGAACCGCTTCCGGCGCTCCGTTCGATTCCGGCACGGCCTCCATTCTGTGGAACGGCTCTCCGCGGCGATTCAGCGTGACGCCGAGTTCCTTCCTCAACGGCGACGGCCGGACCACCTACTGGCTCTTGTCGGGTCGGCTGCATCACGAGTTCTCGAACGGCGGACAGATTCAAGTGGGGGGGCGGCCACACCCAATCGCCGCTCAATTACTACTCGACTCCCGGCGCGGGCGCAACTGCCGCGGGCGGACCGGGAACGATCAGCGATCGGCCCTACCAATCCTGGTTCGGCAACGCGCAATACACCAAGCGCCTCACGCCGCACCATCACGTGACGATCGGCACGGATTTGCGGCAGGATGAAAGCCAGCTCGTGGAAACCACGGCGCCGAATTGGGCCCGCCGGACGGAATCCGCTGTCGTATCCGGCCTCTCGCGGGGTCAGGCATTCAACCAGGGCACGTACGCGCAAGACCAATGGCAGGTGGCCGAACGGCTTACCCTGACGGGCGGAGCCCGTTACGATTACTGGAAGACCTACGATGGCGGCTATGGCGTGGGCCCGGCAGCCACCGAAATCAGCAGCCGCTCGGATCAGAGTGGATCGGCCAAGGCGGCGGCGCTGTGGCGCGGACCTGCCGGACTCGCCTTCCGCGGCAGTGTCGGAAATTCCTTCCGCAGCCCGTCCGTCTATGACCTTTACCGCACTTGGCGGAGTTCCTCCGGCATCACATATGCGGCCAATCCGGCGCTCAAACCGGAACGGCTGTTCGCGGTTGAAGCGGGCGTCAGTCGCCGCTGGGCGAATCGGCTGGTGCTGGACGCCGCGTTCTTTCAGAACAGAACCTCGAATCTCATCTACCGAACCACCGATTACAGCGTCGACCCGGCGGGCAACTACCGGCCGGTGATGAACGCCGGCCGCAGCCGTACGAACGGAATCGAAGTGAGCGCGCGCGTGCCGCTGAGACAGTGGTTGTACGCGACCTCGAGCTACACCTGGACCGACGCCCGGATCACGGAGAATCCGGCCGTACCGGCTACCGCCGGCAAACGCGTGCCTTTTGTGCCGGCACATGTGGCCAGCGGAACGCTGTTCGCGTTCATCCGGAAGGCCAGCGCCTCAGTCACGGGTCGATACGTGACCAGCATGTTCAGCACAGATCTCAACACGGATACGACCAAGGGCGTCTATGGCGCCTACGATCCTTTCTTCTCCCTGGACGCCGGGTTGAGCGTGCCGGTCGGACAGCACCTGTCGGTCGAATGCAGTGCGGAGAACCTGCTGAACCGCATCTATTACAGCTACTATCCGTCGCCGGGACGACTGGTTTCGGTACGCCTGCGGGTGCGGCTTTAGATGGCGCGCCGGCTGCTCATCCTACTTGTGCTGGTCGCCTGCTGCGCTCAGGCGGCCGAGCCGGTACGCATCGTGGTGCTGACCCGGCTCAGCCAGGTCTTACCTGACGCCTTGAAGCTCTTCGAGGCGCGCTGGGGCAGCGGCCGGATCGCCCTTTCCTATGGCGACGCCACAGCCCCGCCCGCAGGTCTTGACCAGGCCGATGTGGTCTTCGCCTACAGCCTTCACTCGGAGGAAGCGCGCCTCCTGGCGCCTCGTATCCGGCCCCTCCTGGCGCGGGGCGTCAAGGTGCTCGCACACTGGCCCGAGGGGGCGGAGCGCTACTGGGGCCTGAAGCAGGATCTTGCCCAGTTGCAGGCGGCGGTCGACTATTGGAATTTTGGCGGCGTTGAGAACATGGCGCGCCTGCTGGCATTTCTGCACACGAACATCGGCGGACGGCCAGGGGTGAAGGTGGATCCGCCGGAGCGGCAACTCACCACCGGCATCTACCATCCACGTGCAGCCGCGCCCTTCGAGTCCTACGAAGCCTACGCCCGCTGGTACGCCGAACAGCGCCTGGCACCGCCCGATGCGCCCAAAGTCGGAATCCTCTTCTATCACACCAATCTGAAGACTCGCGACATGGCGCACATCGATGCCCTCATCTCTGCGCTCGAACGCCATGGGCTGGGCGCCGTAGCCGTGTTCGGCTGGCCTCCCACGTTGTGCGAGCCGCTGCTGATGACCTCCTCGGGACCGGCAGTCGATGCACTGTTTGCTTTTAATCTCGGCTTTGCCAAGCCCGATGACGCCGAGTTTCTGGCACGGCTCAACGTGCACGTGATCGATCTGATGACCACAAAACAGAGCCCTCGCGAGTGGCTCGAATCGCCTTCTGGTGTGCGGCCGGACCAACTGCCGCTGCAAGTATCGGCCCCGGAGCGCGCTGGAGCCACCGAACCGATCACCTTCGCAGCTACCGAGCGGAGCGCCGACGGCAAGACTTTCGTGAGTGTTCCAATCGAGGAGCGGATCGAGCGCGCCATTGCGCGCGCCCAACGTTGGATCCGGTTGCGGCGGGCATCCAACGCAGAGAAGCATGTCGCGCTGCTGTACTACAACAACCCTCCCGGCAAGGGCAACATCTCCGCCAGTTACCTGAACGTGCCTAGGACGCTGGCCACCCTCGTGCGCCGTCTGCGCGACGAGGGGTACATCGTCGGTTCCGACGTGCCCGGCGAGTCCGTCCTGCTTGAAATGCTCCAGCGGTCAGGACGGAATATCGAGCATTGGGCTCCGGGCGAGTTGGAGGCGATGGTCGAGGCCGGCCAAGTGACGCTGGTCTCCATGGCGCAGTACCGCGAGTGGGCGCGGGATTTGCCCGAGACCTTTCGCCAGCGAGTGGAAAAGGAGTGGGGCCCGCCCGAGAAGAGCACCCTCATGACCATCCGCAGCCGAGACGGCAAACCGTACTTCGTGATTCCCGGAGTGCGGATGGGAAATCTCTTCCTTGGGCCGCAGCCTCTTCGTTCGAACTTCGCCAAAGCCGCTGAGACGCAGCACGACACGACCATTCCCCCGCCCCATTCCTATATCGCCGCTTACCTCTGGCTGCGGAAACAATTCCGCGCCGATGCCATCGTTCATGTTGGCCGGCACGGGACGCTGGAGTTTCTGCCCGGAAAGAACACCGGCAAGGCAGGGCACGACGCCGCAGAAGCGATCCTGGGAGACATCCCATCCCCCTACTTCTACATCCTGGATGGCGGCGGTGAAGCGATGACGGCGCGGCGGCGCGGTTCGGCCACGATAGTGAGCCACCTGACGCCGCTGTTGGTACCGGGCGGAGCGCAGGAGGAGATGCGTCCGTTGCGGACCGCGCTGGAGCAGTACTCGAAAACGAAGGCCGAGGCCCCTGCGCTCGCCGCGGAATACGAGGCGGCGGCCAAAGCCGAGATTCGAAACCTCAAGCTGGACTCTCAATTAGGAATCGACCTCGATAAGCCCGACTGGAACGAAACCTCCGAGCGTGTGGAGGAGTTTCTCGATCAGACAGAGTCGGCGGCCATTCCGCTGGGCGTCCACACGCTCGGCGCCATGCCCCGCCAGGAATTGCAGATCGAGGCGTTGGCCGAGTTTCTGCGCGGCGGCCTGCTCGACGCGGGCCCGGAGATGCGAAATGCGCCGTATCAGGAGTGGGCGGCTCGTCTGGCCGCCAATAGCGATCTTGTCCTGGACCCGGCGTGGCCGGCGAACCTGAGGGACAAAGCTGCGACTCAGATCGAGGCCGGCCGTGTATGGCTGCGAAACTTGCGAGCCTCGCCCGCGCGGGAGTTGGACGAGATCGTGCGCGTGTTGCGGGGCGAGTATCTGCCGAGTGGGCCTTCCGGCGACCCGCTTCGCTCGCCGGCATCGCTGCCGAGCGGCAGGAATCTGCACGACTTCGACCCTTCGCAGATTCCCACTAAAGCTGCCTGGGAGCTGGGGCGCAAGCTGGGAGACGACCTGCTGGAGCGGATCCGGCGGCAGACGGGCGAACCCGCCAAAAAGGTCAGCCTCGTGCTCTGGTACGGCGAGACGATCCGGCACCAGGGAGCGATGGAGTGCCAGGCCCTGTACCTGATGGGTGTTGAGCCGCGCTGGAATGCCAGAGGCGTTGTCGATGACTTGCGCCTGATCCCGGAAGCCGAACTCGGCCGCCCGCGTGTCGACGTCGTCGTGACAATCGCCGGCATCTACCGCGATGGGTTCCCCGATAAGGCTCTGCTGCTCGATCGGGCATCGCGCCTGGTCCAGCAGGCGGGCGACAATGAGCTTAGCCGCAACACGCAAAGGGCGGCGCAAGAGCTGCGCCGACGGGGCTTGAGCGAGGAACAGGCGCGGCGCGCGGCTTCGGCGCGAGTCTTCGGACCGGCGCCCGGTGATTACGGCGGCGGCGTGGCGCACTTGGCCAAGCAGAGCAAGGACGCGCAGAATCCGGGCGGTGTCGCCGAGGCGTATCTGCGGCACAACAACTATGCTTATTCGGCGGATGACTGGGGCGAGTCGGCGCCGCATGCCCTTGCCACGCAACTCGCGGGTAACCAGGCGATTGTCCACTCCCGGGCGACAAACCTGTACGGTGTCCTGGACAACGACGACTTCTTCGACTTCGCAGGAGGCCTCAGCGCGGCAACCAAGAGCGTCAACGGCGGAAAGGCGCCGGAACTCTACGTGGCAAACCTGCGCCGCCGCGGGCACGAACGGTTGGATGATTTCCGCCAGACCCTTTCCGCGGAGTTGCAGAGCCGGGTCTGGAATCCGAAATGGATCCGGGAGATGCAGCGGTCCGGCTACGCCGGCGCGCGCGAGATGGCGGATCACCTGGAGAACGTCTATGGCTGGCAGGCAACCACGCCGGAGAAGGTAGACGGCTCGGTCTGGGAGAAGAGCTACGAAGTCTACGTGGAAGACCGCCACCGCCTCGGGCTGAAGCAGTTCTTCGCGAAAGAGAATCCGCATGCCCGGCAGTACATGCTTGCACGGCTCCTGGAGGTAGACCGGCAGGGCAGCTACCGATTCAGTGCACAGCAGCGGGCGGTGCTGGTCCGCGAGTATCTGCACAGTGTCGCTCAGAATGGGGTCGGGTGTTCAGCCAATACATGCGGCAACCGGGTGCTCCAGCGCTATGTCGCGGGGCAGGCGCGCCAGATGGGAGATGTTGCCGCGGCGCGCGCCTTCCGGGCCAGCTTTGACCGGGCACTCCGGCCTTCCTTCACGCCGAAACGGGCTGCCGCTGCCGCGACCGGTACGCCGCGAAAACCGGCGCTGCGTGGCTTCCGGATTTTCACGATCCCGGCATCCGCGCTCGCTGCCGCGCCGCCCGCGGTGCAAATCGGAACGGTGTTGTTCCTTCTGTTCCTTACCGGGAGCCTGTCGGTAGGCGCCGTCCAGAGCCTTCTTTTCCGAATCGGCAGGCGATCCCTGATCGAGCTGAAGCTCGATCGCAATCTGCAGTGAAGATTGCGTGCGTCAGCGGACGAGTTCCTCAAGACGACCTGTATTCCGGCCGTGTGGTCGGCTACACGGGCACGATCTCGCCCGCAGTTCTCGCTAACTACGAGTAGTCGTCCATCGTCTGCCAATTCGGCCGTTCCGCCGAATTCGTTCATGTTTGGATTACCAGTGTCAGGTCGGAGCCCGGATCGGGCGACGCGACCGCCAGGATGTCGAATGCCAAGTCGTTCCCTTCGTGAAGCACAGGCGTCGGCCAGATGGTAGGCCGGATGCGCTCGCCGGCGGCGTGGTCGCGCGTGACCATGGCCTCGAAGGTCTGGTTGTCCGGGTCCACGCTGATGACCTTCACGTACTCCTCGTTCGGGCCGCCGAGGTCGATGAAGACGAACTTGCCGGCCTCGATCCCGAGGCGGTTGGCACCGTAGGAGGCGGTCTGGATCGTTTGCGGCGTCGGGCTGCCGGTGATCGGCTGTGCGACGATCAGGCCATAATCGGCGTATGGCAGGCGGCGGGATGCAGGCAAGCCGTAGCCTTCGTTGTTCACCAGGAAGTCGTAGGTATTCTTGTGGGCGGTCGGAAGCGCCTGCGCGATGCCCATGTACTCGAGCGGTTCCCACGTCGCGCCGCCATCGCGGCTGATCTTCACCAGGTACGCCGACTGGCCATCAGTCGTGCCTTGCTGGAGGTAGGCGTAAATGCAGCGGATCGAAGCCGCATCCTGGACCTTCATCGGAATCGCCACATTGTCCTGTACCGCCAGCGGGCCGGGAATCTGGAACGTGTAGGCGCCACCGTTGCAGGTGCGGTCGCCGGGCATGAACGGCTCGTTGTGGTGCGAGAGCGGAAACACCGTGAACGGGCTATAGCCGAAGTGGTTGGCTACACCAGCCACGGCCGCGACGATGCAGGCGCTCGCGAGCTTCGTCTCCACGTGGGCCGGCAGCCCCGGCGTCCGGAAGAAGCCCTTTTTCACGCTGAAGGTGAATGTCTTCTGGTCGAGCTTGTAAGAACGGATGCCGGCAAGGTGGGCGCACCTGAAAGTCCCGAAGGTGGCAAAGCCCGGATCGCCGCCCGGCTAGGCACGCTGGAGGATGAAGTTGCCGGTCGGGACCACATCGCCGGTGTTGCCGGGGCCGACGATCTGCGCGCATTCATACGAACGCCTTCCCGAGTGGCCGGCGTCGGCTGCCTCGTCATTAAAGACGATGAAATCGCCCACGCGAAATACCCGATTTGTGTCCGGATTCACTGTGCAGGCGACCTTGACCGGGTCGGTGCCGGCGTCGATGGCGGCATCGATGGACGCCCATAAGTCGGTTGCGAGCTCGTCCACGTAGTACAGCGCCAAAGTGATCTCATGTGCGCCGACGATGTTCATGTTGCCGGAGGCGTCGGGTGCCACGCTCATGTCGTCGAGCGCGAAAGTGCCATAGTCTCCGAGCTTGGGCGTCGCCGTCAGCACACCCGGTACACCGGTGTCGATCAGGATCTCGTTCGGCGGCGTATCCGGAACGATATCGGCAGGCTTCGGACCGGCGACCAGATCGTACATTGAGTCCGTGGTGGTCCGGCCCTGGATGTCGATGGAGTAATCCTTGTTCAGCCGCCAGCCCGTGACACGGAACTCCCCGTGCCCCTCCAGCATGTCCTCGTGGGTGAGCGAGCACACCATCCCCGGCTCGACGTTCAGAGCCAGCACGGTGGTGCGGAAGGACAACTGGCGGGCCTTCTTCCACTGATCGGGCGTGATGCCGCCCAGTTCCTCCCGGAGGCGGACCGCAATGATCCGGGCCGCCTGGGACTTGGTCGAGGTCCCCGCCAGATTCATGCTGGATTTCAGGAACAGAGGCGAAACGGCGCCCTGGAGCTTGGCATGGTCGATGTCGTAGACCTGGACGCTGTTGGAGACGTACTCGAACTCCTCGTCGGCCAAGTTCGCGGTGAGATGGTTGAACGATGGTTTCGCCGGCGCGAGTTGCAAGCTCTGGAACAGGATGTTGCCGACGTTGAAGGCCTCCAGGGCGGAGCTGTTGATCCGGACGCCCACTTTGAGCTTGCCGAAGGCGAAGGTGTAGTAGCCCAGGGCGTTCATGAGGACTTCCTGAATCCAGTCCCGCAGGGGCTTCTCCTCCTGGAGAATGCCGTTGAACTTGAACTGGGTCTCGTAGCCTTCCCCTACGAGCTTCAGCACCTGCTGATCGCAGATGGCAGCGGCCGCGATCGCGGCGTTTACATCGAAGTACTGCTCCGAGGTCTCTGCGTCGGCAAAGCGCAGCCCGCGCGCCCGCAGCAGCATGTTGATGGCGATCCGGATCGGGCTGGTCAGTAGTTGGAGCGACCGCTCGCCGGCAGCGGTCCAGACCCAGCCGCGTAAGCCCTGAGCGACCACCGCTTCGAGCGAATGCTCACCCAAGCGGGACAGTTGAAGCCCCTTCGGGTCGGTGCGCCGGAGCTCGATGAAGGCCGTGCCGGCCGCGCGCTCGGGCCCGTAGTACTGCACACCCTCGCCGCCGGCGCCCAGCGAGAAAGGGTAGGGATTCGGATCGTTGCCGAGGCTCGTCCGGAGGCCCAGGTTGCCCGGCCCATGGTTGGGCTGGCCGTCCAGTCTGTGACCCTGGCCATAGGCCCCGAGAGGGCCTTCTCCGACCACCCCCAGCGCAATGTAGAAGTCCCCCTCATCCCGGCCAGAGGCGATCTTCGCATTCACCGGCATGGGCGTGTCGGTGTAGATCTCCGGGACCACCTCGGCGTAGATCGAGTCGGCAACGAGGGAGACGCTGGTGATCGTGCTGCGCCCGAAGCCCCAGACGCCGGTGGAGTTGTCCTTCACCCGGACCGCTTGCGGCGTCGCGAGGATGCCCCCGAAGTAGTCCGGCATGTTGTCGAACACGCAGCCCGCTGGGGTATCGAAGCCCTTGTCGCAGGGCGTGGCGAGGTTGGTGCCACCGGCTGTCGCTGCCGGGCAGGAGACGCCGTCGGTGCTCCAGACGGTCGATAAGTCCTCGGACCGCTTGAGCATATTCTCAAAGTCGCCACCTACAGTCTGGAACGGGCCACATTGCTGAAGCTGCGCGGGCAGATCTGCCAGGCCGATGGCACTTACTGTGACTGCATTGCCGGCGGCATCCTGGCGCAGGAAGCCCAGGCCGCTCGCCGAGAGATCCGCGCCCGTGCCGCCGCGGGCCAGAGCTCTTCGCGTCACTTCCGCGCAATTGCGCGGAGGTGGCACCTCGGCGATCAGAACGGTCTCCGTCCGGTTTGCATCCACTGGCTGCGGAACACCTTACGTTCCGGCGCAGCCTCGGATGGCGTGTTCCGCCTCGCCAGGCCGCCTGCTTGCGGTTCCGGCCGCAGCGCCTCGATCCGTTCCGCCTCTACGTCCAGCCGCAGGCCCATGGCGACCAAGCCGCACAGCGCCGCGTAGCTGTAGCACCGCGCGTCCAGCACCTCCGCCCGCAGCCCTTTCTTCCGTTTCCACTCCCGCACCGGCGTGCCGCGCGAGTAAGTCGTCACCAGCGTCTCCGACAGCAACTGCTCGAACCACTCCGCCGTCCGCTCCAGGGGAAAGTGCGAGTAGCCGGGGCCGGGCTGCTCGATCTTCAGCCGGCTCCGGATGACGCTCTTGGCGCTGTCGACGCCGATAATCCACACCGGCGTGCGGCCGATCGTGTTGCGCGTCGGCCGGCGCGGCCACACCGGAATCGATCCGGCCTTACCCTTCACCGCGAAGATGCGCCGGTGAAAACGCTCTCGCGTGAACTGGTACACCATCTCGGTGTGGAAGCCCGAGTCGATTGCGCAGGCCGCGACCGGCAACTTGATCCCGTACTCGTGCACCCACTCGCGGTTCAGGAATTCATCCAACTGCTTCCACAGCGCGGGCGCGCTCGGATCGCCCGGGAAAGTGTAGTAGCCGCACGACCAGCTTTCTTCGCCCCGCCCCCAGCCGACCAGTTCCAGTTCGGCGCGGTCCACTTGCAGATCGACGCCCACCGTCAGCACCGCCACACCCGCGGACAGCCGGGCCCCGAACGACTCGCGCCGGTTCAGCAGCGCGGCGATATCCACGCTGGTTTCGGCTTCATCATCGTAGGGTCTTCCCAAGCTCGTGTTCACGAATGCGCGCCAGGTCTCCGGACCGCCTGCCTTGGCCTCCAGCGACTCCACCGCCGTCTCCGGCCACTCTTTCCACGGCGAGTAAAGCTGGTTGATCCAGAAGCCGGCGATCTTGGACTTCGGATTGGCCGCGCGCCATTCGCCCCGCGCGAGCATCCACGGCTTGCGGTGCGGTGCGATCAGCGCCTGGCAGTGCTCGCAACGGTACCGCGCCAGGTCCGGTTGCCCCTCAGGCCACTCCAACTGCTCCCACGTCAGGACCTGATACTCGCCGCACTCGGGACACGGCGCCCAGAAGCTCGATTGATTGCTGCGCAGCCACCACGACTCAATCCGGCTGGCGCCCTTGGCCGTCGGAGAGGACGCCAGGAAGATCTTGCGGTTCCACCACGTCGAACTCCTTTTCACCGCCAAGGCGACCGGATCGCCCTCGCTGCCCGCCGAAGCCGGGTAGCGATCCACTTCATCCAGCAGCACGTAGCGGATGGGCCGCATGGCCAAGCCGGCCGGACTGTTGGCGCCGGCGATGGTGATGCTCCCACCAGGGAAGCGCTTGTGCAGGATGCGGTTGTTGGAATCGCGCGAGCGCACGTCGGCCACCTTGCCGCGCAGACACGGCGTGTCACGCAGCATCGGCGCCAGCCGGTCCTTGCTCCACGCTTCCCCGTCTTCGACCCGCGGCAGCACCACGAGCACGGGACCCGGATCGCGGTCGATGATGTAGCCGATGAAGGAGTTCACACATTCCGTATTGTGCGTCGGGATCATCCCGCGTCCAGCGAGGAACAGGTGTGAGGGCGAATCCACCGCGATGCAACAAACCGGCACAGAGGGCACGGGCTCGATGGAGATGATGCTTCGCCGCCGATTCGCCGAAAGCCGCGTCGCGGGGGCGCTCAGCCGGCGGAGCTTCTCCGGCAGCTCCAGGGCGGCGCACGCGACCCGATACCGGAATTCCCCTCGTGACCCTCGCATCGCGCAGACGCTGGCGGCCATCTCCTCCGTGGTGACCAGCCTCCGCTTGTACCCGTGATTACGATCATGGACCGGCCACAAATGACCGGCATCGGCCACGATCTCCCCGCCATCCTCAAAGCGGATCCGGTAACAGGCATGGCCGGTGAAGACGGCGCTGGTTCCCATGACCGTCGTCGGTTGGCCCTGGTCGTCGAAAACACGGTCGCCCACCTGGAGTTCGCCCATGGTCGTCCAACCGTTTGGAGTCGGGATTGGTGTGTCGAGGGCGAGGCATTTCCCCACCTGGCTCGACGACATGAAGACGACACGTTCGTGGGGGCTGTTGGGCGACAACGCGTCAAGAATGCCGCGCTGATAGGGCGCCCGATCGGTGCGCCACTCGCCCGGCTCGGCCGAGGTCTCCGGCGATAAGCGCCGGTTGGCGTCGGCCCATTCCGAGACGGTCTGTTTCGGCGGCGGCTCCAGCGCCGTGAGAACGTGCTCGACGCATTCATCAATGCCGGCCATAGCGGATGTCCTCCTGAAGGGCGCGCAGCAGCGCGGTGATCTCGGTATCGAGCAACTCGCGCACTTCGCGCACATCGTTCAGAGCGGCCAGTTGCGGCGCCAGCTTGGCGGGAATGGCGAGCAGCTTGTCGCGAATCTGCCGGACGAGGGTGAACCACTTGACTTTCACTTCGTCGGCAGGGATGAGCTTGCCGGATCTGGTTTCGAAGTCCAGCTTCCGCAGCTTGGCTTTGAACACCATTTCGACGGTTCTTGCTCCCGCGTAACTACCCGGCTGAATGGTTCCCGTGGACTCCAACGGCGGCCGTGGCTGGGGATTGTGGACCGCGTTGACTGGCCCCTGCGGCTCGACGTCCACCGGGCGGTCGTCGAGCACGGCGTCGCTGGCGGCGACGTCCACCAGTTTGCCGCGCAGAACCAGAATGCCCTTTCGTGCCAGGCGGCTAATGTAGGAACGGTCCACCCGCCGGTGGCGGGCGTATTCGGCTTGGTTCATCAAGCCGGGAGTTGGTTTCTGTGCCATGATGTTACCTGTCAACAGTGTTGACTGCGGGTACGCCGCCGCGGGAAGCGGACGGCTCGTAGAATCAATGAGTTAGGGAGGTGCTGTTGACTGGTGTTGACCAGTGTGGACCACCTTTTCGGGCCTTTCACTGGGCACACGGTGCGACCGGGGACCGCCGCGAGAGTTTATTGCCAGGAAGGACCCAATTAATCAATAAGTTACAAGGACTTCCACGGGTTTCATAGAATAAGTAATGCGAATTATCCTATAATGTTAACTTCATATTTACTAATTTTGTGCCTGCACCATCCCGCCCGGTTTTCTCCATTTTGTTGACTGGCCCTCCCCAAGCTTTGCCCCACTGCGGAAATCCCGCAGTAGGGCACGCCCAGGCTTTCACGCTTCACCGACTAGGGAAATTCGCCGGTCGCCAGAGTGCTCAGCCGCAGTCGGTCTCAACACGGCAGCGCTCGGCAATCTGCACCAGCGCCGCCGCCACTTCCTCGGCCTGCCACACTGGCACGCGCCGGATCACCGCCAAGCAGTAGTTGGTGATGGACCAGTTCTTGCCGCTCGGATTCAGCTTGTCGAACAGCGCAGCGATCTCCTCGACGGCGTCGTCGGTCAGCCGGTACCCGGCGGGATAGGTATCCAGGATGATCTCGGCCACGCCCGCGCCGCGTAACACCAACAACTTCGTCCGCCGCTCGCGCTGACAGGCCGCATCGTGCTCCCCGATCCGGCGGCGCTGGCCGGGAGCTGTTACCATGTAGCCCTTCTCGCGCCAGCGGTCGCGCACCAACCAGCAACGCCCCCATTGTCTGCGCTGCTCACTCTCCCACCTCTGCAGCGGCCACGCGGGCCGGACACGGAATCGCCAGTTGATCTCGCTCGCATCGACCGGTTGAAAACCGGCTTCAAGCATGGCGCCCTTGAACGCGCCGTTGTAGATGTAGAAGCCGTCCGGCTCACGCTCGAAATCGTGCTTCATGCCATAGCTGGTGCGGCGAAAGACGGTCTTGGCGGGCACCAGCACCGCCCGGATCCAGTCCAGCAGGGCGGCCTGCTGCTCGGGTTCGAGCTTCTGGAACCCCGCCGGATCGTTGGCATCCCAATCCCTCTCGGCCAGTTCATCCCGCCGTCCGCTCGCCTTGTAGAGCGCATAGTAATCCATACTCAGTTCACCTCCCAAGTCGCGTTGCCCATATCCGTGTTGCCCGCATCGCCGCCGTCAACATAGTTGTTCGATCCCAGCCAGCAGTTCACCCAAGGGATGCCGCGACCTCGCAACGAGTAGAATTGAAAGTCTTCCATCTGACAGCGCAGGAATTGGATCAAGTGGAGGACGCGGATCGCGTCATCCATAATGCGAACCGGAAGATGCTGGTGCAGGCGGATGATGTCGAGGAAACGGCGGACCGCCGGCTGAGATGGACCCAGTGCCCGCGCTGCGGCGATGTGGCCGTCGATCGTCAGAACCAGATAGGGCCTGCGGACAGCGGTGACCGGCTCGACCGTGACCACCGCCAGCCAATGAGAGCCAGCATCGCTTGGTAGGGTGCGGGCTTCCACCTCGCGCATCCCCATCAGAATCCTCTCGAGCGCTTTGTGGATGCGCTTCACGTTTGCGTGAAGCCTGCCGGGCGCCCCCCGGGCGGTGCGGGTGATGTTCTCAAACTCGGTCACCGAACGGTGAACCGTGGCCCACTCGCGCGCGGCGGCGCGGTGGTCGTCGATGGTCATGGTGGTGTAGTGTCGTCTGTTCATTGTGATTTTCCTTTCCTCTGAAGTTGCTTGTCCGCAGGCGCCGCACTCGCCGCCACCGAGGGTGATAGCGCAGCTTGGTGTACCAGCGTCGCGGCCGTGTACCAGTCTCCGGCGGGCTACTGGTACACCGTAATCAACTGATGGCGCGTAACTTACGGCCCGGTGTACCAGTGTTCCAGTCTATATCGGGGTTGGCGAGAACCTTGGTAGCGAAACTATTGTCGACACCCCCAGGTGTTGTTTTTTATAGGTCTTTTCACGAAAACCACTGGCGCACTGGTACACGGCCAATAAGTCTTTCTGTTTCATAGGATTCCGGTGGACCAGTAGTGGTACACCAACTGGTACACCGAAGGGAGAGACTGGTACACCGGGGCGGTCTGGGCGCCGAAAAGCCCTCCAAACACCGGCTTTCAACAATACTTGGACAAACAGCGAAGTATTCATGAGGACTCTCCCTGGTCCGCGCGGCGGTAGCGCCACTCCCGGGCTCCCCGCGGCCCCGTGTGGAACCGTTCCCAGCCCCGCGACCGCAGACAGCGCACCACCCGGTTCTTATCCAACTGCGTCCACTGATCCTTGCGTTTCTCCAGACACTGCGTCAGCACTTCAGCAATGGAGACTGATTCCAGGCCGTCGGCCCAACGTAGGATCAGCTCGTCCCACGGGTCATCCTCATAGCGGGAAGCCTGCTCCTGCCTCGCCATCTCATTGAGCTCCGGCGTATCCATCCACCACGTTCTTCCCTCGAAGTACAGGTACACCGCCTCGGCCCACAACTGGTCGCGAACCTCGGCCAGGGCCTCGATGTCGATCACCGGCGCCTTACACTTCACCGGCCAGAAACGCCGCCCGCCGGTCGCGTCCCGCAGATACGTGTGGTCGTTCACGCTGCCGGCGAACACGCACTGGCGCGGGAAATTGCCGCTGCGCTTGCCGTAGGGCGGCCGGAAGGTGTCGACCTGGGCCGAGATGAACTGCTTGATGCTGCTGACCTCGGCCCGCGACATGGTCTCCAACTCGGCCAGTTCGATCACCCAGGCGCTGTGCACCTGGATCAGGGAGTCCTTCGTTCCGAGGTCGGGTACGTGGTCGATGAACCAGGGCTCGGCAAGCGTCCGAAGGGTGGTGGACTTCTTGATGCCCTGGGTGCCCTCGAGGATCAAGCAGCAGTCGGCCTTGCAGCCGGGCTGGTAGATGCGCGCCGCCGCCGAGATCAGCCACCGGGAACCGACAGCGGCGGAATAGGGCGTCTGTTCTACGCCGAGGTGCCGATACAACCATTCATGAAGGCGAGGCACTCCGTCCCAGCTCACCGACTCCAAATACTCCCGCACCGGGTGGAAGGGGCGGTCCCCGGCGACGATCTCGATGCCCTGGCCGGCGACCTCCTTCGATACGCGGATGTCCTGGTGCTGGAGCCAGTTGGTGACCAAGCCATCTTCGCGTTCACTCCAGGCGCCAACCTCGCCCCATGGAGTTGGCTTGCGAGCCACCGTCTTGAGCGCGAACTCATCACGCCAGAGGACGCCCTCCCATTCCGGCGCGTGACGCAGGGCGGTAATGACGTTGGCGAGCAGGGCGCGCGGCTCACCTCTGTCGGTGACCAGCAGTCGGCCGCGCCAACTCGCAGCGCACTCCGGCGACTCGCCGGCGGCCTCACGAGTTGCAGCCTGGAACGGCTCGGTGTCCGCGACGATGCTGCGCAGTTGTTCCGCGGCGCCGCCGGCATCGAGCCATTCCCCAAAACCGCCTTTTGGTGGAAGCCCCGGCAACTTCACCAGTCGGATTTCTCTGGCGACATCGGCGAGTGCGTTCGCGATGAGCGCCCCGTGCTGTTGCCCCTTCTCGTCGTTATCGAGGACGACGACCACCCGCTTGTCGCGGAAGGACTCGTTGAGCGTGGCGTGCCATTCGCCTTCACCATCTACATGACAGGTCGCCGTCAAGCCGAACTGCCGGACGCCGCCGTCCGCCTCCGGCTCCGTGCTCACCAGGAAGATCTCGGCCGCGCCGGCCAACTCGGGCCAACGGTAGAGCAGCGCGCGGGCCTCGCCGGATTTCAGTAGCCGCCAACCGCGCTTGGAGGTCAGGACGAAGTTCCGAAAGGTCTTGTCGTTGGCGCGGTCCAGAAAGCGGATCTTCACCAGCACCGGCGTGCCATCCGGCCTCGCATAGGGGTAGCTGGCCACCCACTGCCACTTCTTTTCCTTCTCAATCTTCCGGATCTGCTCTTCCAGGTAGTGCCGGGACCAGGCCGGAATGGCGTCCCGCATCCACCACTCGGCCACGTCGCCCCAGGGCGGCGCGTCGGGGTCTTCCATGCGCGGTATCGCTTGCGTGTTGCGCTCGGCGGGCTCGAACAACTCGCGGAACTCGCGCCAGCCACGTCCCTGACAACTGTTGTGAAAGCAGTGAAAGCCGAGCCGGCCATCCGCCCCTTCGAACACCGCCGAGTCGGGTGCAGCATGCGAGGGATCCCAGGGACACTCCTCCAGGACGAACTTCCGGCCGCCATCGTAGGGAACCGGAGCGCGGAACCGTACGCCGTGGCGATGCAGAAACTGCTCCACGTCGAAGGCGGCACCCGGGCGCGCCGGCCGCGGCATGGTCACGATGCGCGCCGCGGTTTTTTACCGGCGCCTGCGCGGCCAATTCCTTCAGCAGTTCAACCGGAACGGCCGTGATCACCTCCGGCGCCTCCAGAATTCGCGACATCCGGTGCGGCCGATCCGCCGTGTTGTCGCCCTTGCGCGCGGTGGTGCCATACACCTTGAAGATCCGCGAGGCGTTGAACGTGGCCTCATCCACGGCGACAACCGCAGTGTTGAATCGGGCAGCGAGCGCCCGCAAGCAGCGTTTGATCAGCTCGGCCGCCTCCGCATCGTTGGGCAAATCGATCCGATACAGCAGGTGGGCCCCATTGCCGCTGTCGGAAAATACCGGAGCAGTCCATCGTTCGGCGAGCAATTCCCTCCGTACGCGCCGGGCCAGCTCCAGCGCCGCGGCGTGTTCGGCATCGGTGCAGGCGCGCCTGGTCTGAAAAATAGCCGGAGATGGTGCGATGCCGGCCCGCCTTCGGCACGCGGATCTCTTTCACGTCGGAGAGGCTGAACAGGAGCCCGGCGGCGCGGCGGACCTCGACGCAATTCTCTTCCGCCATAGTGATCGAGTTGCAATCGGGCGCGCTCATGGCAGGGACTCCCAATCGCGCTGAGCCATGGCGAGCAACACGTCGGTCGACACCTTCGCCAGACGGTTACGGGCGCACTTCTCACGCCGGTCAACGCCGGTTCCGAGCAGCGGACAGCAACTGCTGACCGCCTCGCGGAGGCGGTGGCGCTCCAGCTCCCGGACCGCCTTCAGCAGCCAGAAAGCCGCCAGAGCCGCGCGCGAGTACAAGGATCGCGGCCCCTTCCGCCGCCCTCGGCGCCGCAACAAAACCTCCCACTCCCGCTCGACAATAGCCAGGAGTTCTTCGGGAGGCTGTTTCTGATATCGCTTCTGCTGGCGCTCAACCCACTTGGCCCACTCGGTTCCCGGCAGAGGACAGGAATTGGACAAGGCGCCGCGAATCCCGCGACGGTCCAGTTCCAGAATCGTTCTTACCAGCCGCAAGGCCGCCCGGCTGCGTTGAGTTGAGGACGGCCGGTTCGATGTCGGATTCTGCACGAAGCCTCCTTATAGAAATGCAAAAGGCGCTGCCGCCATCGACAGCGCCTGTCTTCCCCGATCAAGATGAAAAGCCGTCGACCTCTACCCTTCGCTCACGCTCCCTCCCGCCAGCACGACCGCCTCGGCCACGGTCATCTCCGGGTTGCCCTCCATGACGGGCGCCAACATGTTCAGCGTCGCCTGGAGCACCTGCCAGCGACACTTGGCTTCCTCCATCTCCACGGCGGCCTTGTTGAAGTCGGCCTCGGCGTACTGGACCGCGCGCTTCAGTTCCCCCAGGCCGGCCTTGGCCAGCGGAACAAATTGCAGATTCTCCGGGTCGTCCACATCGACCGGGAAGCAGATATAAGTGGGGAGCGTGGTCATACATGTCCTCCTACAGGGAGAGCGTCCTTGTGCTTGCGCAGCCAGGGTCCGCCGAGGAACTCATCAACGTGGTTGCGGGACCGCTGGGTGAAGTCGCCGGCGTTGAGCCGGGCGAAGTTGGAGCCGCGGCGCAGCCGGAGGTATTTCACCGAGCCCTGACCCACTGGTTGGGCGACGCCAGCGGCAATGGCGGCCTGCGCTTGCTCCATGGTGGCGTGGAAAAGGAAGCGCCCTTCCACATCACGTACCTCCACACCTCGGCTGGAGGCCCGGATTGGCGCCGGGACGCTGGGGTTCCGCGGGTCCTTCATCGGCGAGTATCATCTCCCGCCGGGGCTTTCTGGGCGGCGGCGCAGTTCTGGAGCCACTGCTCCAGGGCCACCCGCGGCACCAGGATCCGCCGTCCCAGCCGGACGTTGGGGATTTCGCGGCGTTCGAGCGCCGCATACAGGCTGGCGCGCGAGATCTTGTCTCGCCCCAGAAACTCGTGCGTTTCCTCCGCGGTCAGGACCACGGGTTCAGCTTTCTTGTCCATCTGGTCTCCTTGGGTCTTGCGTTTCGGTCTTGGATGCGCCACAATGACAATCGAGCCAAGCAAAGTGTAGCAGGACCGCTCGGTCATGCCAATCTGGTCCTGCGTGAGCCATTTCTGCCCGGAAGGCCGCCATGCCACAGAATGAAACCCAACCCGATCCCGTTTCCCAAGCCATCCGCGAGGTCCGCCTGGCGCTGGGCGAGAGCCAGCAGGCCTTCGCCTACCGGATGAAAACCGCCATCCGCACCATCGCCCGCTATGAGGGCGCCCGCCCCCCGCGCGGCGCCGAACTGGCGCAGTTTCACCGTTTGGCCGTCGCGCAGGGCTTCCGCGAGCAAGCCGGCGTGTTCGCCAAGGCCATGGAGGAGGAGCTGGAGATGCGGGCCGAGTCGATCCCGCGCACGCTCGAGGAGCAGGAGTTGTTGGGCCTGCTGTTCCTGATCATGCGCAACCGCGACCGGGTGCCCGGCCTCGATCAGGGTTTTCGAACCGTCCGGGAGGCGTTGCTGCGCAACTTCGATCTCATCGAAAAGCACTACCGGAAGGGCAAGCAGGTCCTGGGAATCGGCGAAGACGGGATGGAGCTGATGAAGGGGGAAGTGCGGGCGATCCGGGCAGCGGCGGCCAAGGAAGCCGGGGATGCCTGAACGGCGGGCGGCTTCACGTTGAACGTAAACCGCCGCCGGGCGCGGAGGCCGGGCGGCGGAGAAGCGCTACTGCCATGGGGCGCGGTACCGCCAGCGCAGGTAGGCGAGGTAGAGGCGGCCGATGAGGCGCCAGCAACAGCCCAACTTCGGCGGGCCGGGCGAGACACCGCCGCTGCGCTGCGTCTGGATGCGGTCCAAGTAGTCGAGGAGGAGCCGTTTCTCCTCCTCGCCGTGGTCCTCCCACTCGATCATCATGGCGCGCCAGCCTACTGGGCCAGCCGATAGGCCCGGTCGCCGTTGGTGCTCTTGAAGGACTCGATCTTGAGCCCCATCTTCTTGGTGAGGCCGCCGCTGACGAAGCCGCGGACGGTGTGGGGCAACCACTGCGTGGCGGACATGATCTCCCGCAACGTGGCGCCCTCGGGCCGTCGCAGCAGGTCGAGCACGATGGCCTTCTTGCTGCCCGGGCGCGCCGTGGGCGTTCCTTCCGGGGCGGTGGCCTCCTTGGGCGCCTTGGCCTGCTTCGGCGCCACCGGGGCCGCCTGTGGCGCGGGGGCGGGCGTCAGAGCTTGGATGGCGCGCCAGATCCGCGCCACCGCGGTCTTGCGGTCGGTGAACTTCTTCACCGGTCTCAGGTCGTCGAAAGGCACGACCCCGGCGAAGCCATTCCAGACCTCGACGAAGCGCGTGATGGGCCAGCCGGCGGCGAGCTTGGCGAACTCCTTCTCGCTGGCGAAATGCTCCTGGCCTTCCGGAACCTGCTCGGCGGCGGTGAAGGCGGTGATGTTGTTCTCGGTGTCTATTGAAAAAACGGGCATTGGTGATCTCCTGTTTCAGAACTCGATCTGCTCGACGATGCGGCGTGCCTCTTCGGGGCTGATTTCCACTGCCGCGGCAGGCGCCTCCGAGCGGAGGCGGGCAGCGGTCCGGATGCGGATCTCGCGGCCGGCGGCCAGGTTGACGCCGTACCAGCCGCCGCGTTCGTGTTCACGGGTGATGCGGACTTTGGCCAGCGTGCCGCTGACCTTGACGATGTAGGTCGATCCGACCTTGACGTTGTGCTTCTGCATGCTCAGTACTCCAGTCCTTTCTGATCCACCGCGCTGCGGTCTCCCAGGTCGGCCAGGGCGTAGGCGAGTTGCTCGGTGATGCGGCCGAGGTCGCCGGCGTAGCCCCAGTCGGCGGGCTCCTTGGCCTGCCGCTTCTGGTGGTCGGCCAGGCGGCCGGCGATGCGCTTCAGCAGGTCCTGGGCTTCGGCGTGCCGCGCGGCGTAGCAGCCGGCGGCGTTTTGCGCGGCAGTCTCAGTGGTGCGTTGCATCGAACCCATGAATCACTTCAGTCGGCGCAGAAAGCAAGGCCGAAGTGCGGGAATCATCGAAGATTCTGAGCGGCCACGCGTCCCCACGCCGCCCGCTGCTCGGCCCACAGCATCATCGAGGCGATCCCGCGCAGCGCGGCTTCACCCACCGGGCACCGCCCGCGCGCCGTGCGCGGCAGGGTGAGGATCTCCTGCTGTATGTCGGGCGCCAGCCAGACCAGCCGCATGATCTGGCTGATCCGCTCCTTGCTGATGCAGCCCAGCCGGGCCAGATCGGCATGATCCCTGGCGACACCGCGCCGGATCATGTCGTCGAACTGGAGGGCCAGGGCCAGCACCTGGGTGACGCGCGGCAGCTTGCCGCGGTCCACGGCCGCCTCTTTCTTTGTGCCGCGCGCGGGGCGCAACTGGAACTGAACCGCGTGCATCATCGTCTGGCCTCCTGCAACAGACACAACTGCTTCAGCCCCGCCGACCGGAAGCCCACCGTCACCGTGCCGGTCTGCCCATCGAAGGCGACGCTCTCGATCAGCTTCTTGATCAACTCCTCTTGCTCGCGCGGCGCCAACTCATTCCACAGCCCGTCGAACTCCCCCAGCGCCTGCGCGACGTCCTCTCGCGCGACATCGTGGACGCCGGAGGCCTCCAGCCGCTCCATCACCGCGGTGAGCATCATGGGATTCCGCCCCACGCCGCGGATCTGGTCCACCACCGCCTGTTCCAGCTCCGGCGCGGACACCGACCGCGTCGCGCACTGGTTCCAGCCACGCTGGTGCGCCTTGACGCACACGTAGTAGCGGTAGATGCGGCCGTCCTTCTGGGTGTAGGTGTGAACCATGCCGGCGTCGCAGGAGGCGCAGCGCACGATGCCCTTGAGCAGCGCGCCATACTTGTTGCGCAAAGTGCGGGTGCTGCGAGGAGCGTTGTCCTTCAATCGCGCCTGCACTTTGTCCCAGATCGCCGTGTCGATGATCGCTTCGTGCTCGCCGGCGAAGATCTCGCCACGGTGCCGGATGCGGCCCGTGTAGATGATGTTGGTCAGCAACTGGTGCAGCCGCGGGCGCGTGAACGTCTTGCCGCCGGCGGTCTTGCCGTCGCGGGTCGTCCAGCGTTTCAGCGTCCAGCCGCGCCGCGAGAGTTCCTCCACCACCGGCAGCAGCGATCCCAGTTCCAGGTACAGCGCGAAGATCGCCCGGACCTGGGCGGCCTCTTCTTCATTCACCACCAGCGCGCCGCCTTCCGGCCTTACATCGTAGCCAAGGACCGGGTTGCCCCCGACCCACTTGCCTTTGCGCCGCGCCGCCGACATTTTGTCGCGGGTGCGCTCGGCGATCATCTCCCGTTCGAACTGGGCGAAGCTGAGAAGAATGTTCAGCGTCAGGCGGCCCAGCTATGCGGTCGTGTTGAACTGCTGGGTGACCGAGACGAAGGTGGCGCCATGCTTATCGAGGACCTCCATGATCCGGGCGAAGTCGAGCAACGAGCGTGTCAGCCGGTCCACCTTGTAGACCACCACGCAATTGACCAGGCCATCGCGGATGTCGCTCAGTAGGCGTTGCAGCGCGGGCCGCTCCAGGTTGGCGCCGGTGAATCCGCCGTCGTCATACTTCTGCGGCAGCGCCACCCATCCCTCGTGCCGCTGGCTGGCGATGTAAGCTTCGGCGGACTCCCGTTGCGCGTCGAGGGTGTTGAAGTCAGAGTCGAGCCCTTCGTCGGTAGACTTGCGGGTATAGATGGCACAGCGGACCACGGCCGCCTTCCGCGCCAGATTAGCGACGGCCATGCGGCGCCTCCTTCGTCAACGAAAAGAAGGCGTAGCCATTCCACTTGGTGCCGGTGATCTCCTGCGCGATCGCCGACAGCGACCGGTACCATCGCCCCTGATACTCGAAGCCGCCGTCGAGAACCTTGACGACGTGCGTCTCGCCCTTGTGCTCCTTCATCAACAAGCTGCCCGGCATCGGCAGCCGCGAGTCGTGATTCGATGCGAGCCGCGTGGTCGCGGTGCGCTCCGCATCCTGCGTACCGCGCAAGGCTGCGTTCTCAATCCGGAGCCGCAACGGAGCGTCCCGCGCGATGGCCAGCGCCAACTGCCGCGTCTCCTCGGGCAGACCACCCTCTGCCGCGGCTTGGAGCCGCCAGGCCATCTGGCGCACCAAGTACTGCTTGTGCGTGGAGCGCGCCGGCTCGCCGAACAGTTCCTCATGCCGCGCCCGCAGTTCCGGCACCGTCATCTTCGCCAGCCGAGCGGCCTCGGCCGCGATGTTGATCTTGTTCTCTGTCTTCTCCAAAGGCGTCAACCTCGTGTCCATGAACGCTGCCTTCGCGCCCGGAATCAAGGCGCAAATGCACTCACGGGAGGCCGCTTCACGGAGAGATGCAGGTGGGAGCCATTCAGCAGGACCGCAGGACCGAAGTGGCCGGCCGTCCCAATGACGTCCGCACCCACATCGGTGTCCGCTTGGCGGTAGTCCCGCTGTCTGGTGTTGTGGCGGCGATTCAGAGAACCGCCCCCAGTCAAATATACGCCGGAATTCCGCAAACTGTCCACTCCGGCGACCAGAATCTGCCACCCGTCAACCGCCAGTTCGAAAAGGCCCGTCAACCTCGCAGTTCGAACATGCCGCGACCGGCCACCAAGACGAACAGGCCGTCCACAAAACCGGCCCGTCAACTGGAGAAGGCCGAGAATTCGCAAGCGGAATCCTGGGGTCCAAGCCCAACCCTGGGGGTTCAGGGCGCACCCCAAGCCGGATCTGATCAAACCGGAGAACGCCTGAAAAACCAAAACAGGCGCGGAATGTTTGGGTTATGCGGAGGGCGTCAGGACGGCCATGCCGTCAACATGACTGGGCCTCTGATTTCGGAGGGAAGAATGTTGGCTCCCCGGCATGGATTCGAACCACGATTCACGGCTCCAAAGGCCGCTGTCCTACCATTAGACGACCGGGGAGTGCCAGTCCTCTGACCCTAGTTTAGCGGGCATCGCCCGTCGGTTCAACGCCGGCCCGACCCCCTGCGGCTCGGGCTGGTTTACCATGGAAGAGATCCCAGGAGGGCCACCATCGTCAAAGCGTGTGTGCTCGCCTCATCGAGCGCCGGCAACTCGATCTTCCTCGCCACCGAAAAGACCCGAATCCTCGTCGATGCCGGCATCAACCGCAAGGAGACATTCGCCCGGTTGGCCGCCATCGGCGAAGACCCCGCTCGTTTGGACGCCATCTTCATCACCCACGAGCACACGGATCACATCGCCGGCCTCCCGGTCATCAACCGTTCTCTCGGTGGCCGCGTGCCCGTGTTCGCAACTCACCATACGGCGCCGGTGCTCGACTGGGGCAACGCCCCGCCGCCCCCGCTGGAAACCTTCCAGGCCGGAGCCTCATTTGACTTCCGCGATCTGCGCGTGCAGTCGTTCACCCTTCCTCACGACGCCCGCGACCCCGTAGGCTACACCTTTACCGCCCAGGGCATCAAAATTGCCATCGCCACCGATCTCGGCTATCTGCCGGACAGCGTGAAGTTCCATCTCCGCGGGGCGCATTTCCTGCTGCTTGAGTCGAATCACCACCCTGAACTCCTCAAGGTCGGCCCCTACCCCTGGCACCTCAAACAGCGGATTCTGTCCCGAAATGGACACCTGTCGAATGATGCTGCCTGCGAATACATCGCCATGGATCTGCCCGACGAGACCCAGTGGCTCGTGCTCGGCCATCTGAGTGAGCAGAACAACACGGTCTGGGAAGCCGAGCTGAGCGCCCGCCAGGCGCTGCGCCGCCGCGGCCGCGAGCCGCGATTGGTGGTGGTGGAACCGCGCCGCCAATCTGAAGTTTTTCTTTTGTAGAATGAGTCTGACATGATCGCACGCTACACGCGCCCGGAGATGGGGCGCATCTGGAGTGACCACAACAAGTTCCAACAGTGGCTGGAGGTCGAGCTGGCCACCGCCGAAGTGCTGGCCGAACGGGGCGAGATCCCGCCCGAGGCGGCACGCCTGCTCCGCGAGCACGCCGCGTTCAGTGTCGCTCGGATCCAGGAAATCGAGCGCGAAGTCCGCCACGATGTCATTGCATTCACTACTTGTGTAGCAGAAAATCTAAAGGCCAAAGGGCATGCAGAGGCGTCCCGATGGTTGCACTACGGCCTGACATCGAATGATGTAGTAGATACTGCCCAAGCCCTGCAATTGCAACAGGCGGCACGCCTGATTCTCGATGGGCTCGACCGGCTGCTCGAAGTTCTCCGCCGCCGCGCCTTCGAGTTTCGCGACACGCTCGCCATTGGCCGTACCCATGGAGTCCATGCCGAGCCGATCACGTTTGGACTGAAGTTGGCTCTTTGGTACGACGAAGGCCAGCGGGCGCGCCGCCGGATTCAGGCGGCGGCGGAAGACCTGCGCGTCGGCAAGCTCTCTGGGGCTGTGGGGAATCTGGCGCACCTTTCGCCGGAGGCCGAAGAGGCGATCTGCGCGAAGCTGGGCCTGAAGGTGGCGACGATTGCGAGCCAGGTGATCTCGCGTGACCGCCACGCCGCCTTCCTCAGCGCGCTCGCTCTGGCGTGTGCCCTTTGCGAGAAGATCGCGCTCGAAATCCGGCACCTGCAAAGGACCGAGGTGCGAGAGGCGGAGGAGCCGTTTGCCGAAGGCGCCCAGAAGGGTTCGAGCGCCATGCCTCACAAGCGCAACCCGGTGGTGAGCGAGCAGATCTGCGGCCTCGCGCGGGTGGTTCGGGCCAACCTCCAGGCGGCGTTCGAAAACATCGCCCTCTGGCATGAGCGGGATATCTCGCATTCCAGCGTCGAGCGGATCATTCTGCCTGACTCGTGCATCCTCACGGACTACCTCTTGGCAAAGACCGTGTGGCTGGTGGACGGCATGCAGGTCTTCCCGGAGCGGATGCGGCGCAACCTGGAGCTGACCCGGGGACTGGTCTTCTCTGGACAGCTCCTGCTGGATCTGACGGCGGCGGGCATGCTGCGGGAGGACGCCTACCGGCTGGTCCAGGCCGAGGCGATGAGGGCCTGGCGGGAAGAGCGCGATTTCCGGGCGGCGATCGAGTCCCACCAGGAGGTCCGCAAGTATCTCACCCCGGAGCAGATCGCCCTTGCCTTCTCGCCCGAACGCCAGCTCCGCCATGTGCGCGCCATCTTCCGGCGTGTCTTCGGAACGGAAGGCTGAGTCTCGAGCCGTCCCCCCAAGCGGAGCCTATTGGACGGATTCACCTCAAATTCGTGGGTTCAAAATCGCCCAATTGGGTTTACACTGAGGGCAGTGGCGGTATGTGCCGCTAGCCCCTTGAATGAACTGGAGTTCATGACGACGCGACGAAGCCCGGCTGCCTCGGAACTGGCTCCCGTGCCGGGCAGAAAAAAGTTTGGACAGCGAATGGCCCGGGTCCTGTTGGCCGACGATGACCCGGCCGCGCGGCTCACGCTGCAAACCGTGCTGGAGGCGGGCGGCTACCAGGTAGACGCGGCGGCCTCCGCCGCCGAGGCAGTGAGTCTGCTGGATGAGTCGGAATACGAGCTTGTGCTCACGGATCTGGCGATGGAGTCGCCCGAGGCGGGGCTGAAAGTCCTGGCTCATGCCCGCATGAAAGAGTATCGCCCGGCCACGGCGCTGGTGACTTCGTGGCGGGCCTCGAATCCCGGTAAGGGCCGGGCACGCCCCACCCGCATGCTGGTGGAAGCGGAAAACGTCCCCGAGCTGCTCGGCCAGGTGGCCAATCTGATTGGCCGGCGAGCCTCACGCCGTTTCCGCCGCCTACGCAAGTCGTAGGCCAGCGATACGAACTGAATAATCCCGCATTTTGTAGTTTCTTGGTTCCTAAGAACTACTTCTGACGAATTGTCTCTCCTTTCGCTTCGAATCCGGCAATTTTGCACGGTGAGGGTGCTTTCGGCGTCAACCCTAGTGAGGGTCGCACCGCGTCCATGCCCCAGTACGCGCTCAAGTATGCGGATGCCCGTGGCGAGATCCGCCAGGATGTGATCGAGGCTGCCAGCGAGCAGGAAGCGCGCGAGCGGCTCGCGCAGCAGGGCTACCTCGTCTACTCAGTGCGCCCGCGCGTGGGGCTGAGCCTGACCCCGGCGGCGGGCAGCAAGAAGCGGAAACTCGATCTCGAAAAGTTCCTGATCTTCAACCAGCAGTTCATCACGCTGTTCCGCGCCGGGCTGCCGATCCTGAAATGTCTTGACCTGCTGGCCGACCGCCTGACGGATGCAAAGCTCGGTCCGGTGGTCGCCGAGATCCGGGACGACGTGAAGAAGGGCTCGCTGCTGAGCGAGGCCTTCGCGCGGCAGCAGATGTTCCCGCCGATTTACGTCACCTCGATCATGGCCGGCGAGCGCAGTGGCGCGCTAGGCGAAGTGCTGGAACGCTACCTGGCCTACCAGCGGCTGGCGCTGGCGGTGCGGAAGAAGATCCTGCTATCGCTGATCTATCCGAGCGTGCTGGTGCTGCTGGTGATCGGCCTGGTGGTGTTTCTGGTGACGTTCGTCGTGCCGCGCTTTGCCGAGCTGTATTCGACGACGAACGCTCCGCTGCCGGCGCCGACGCGACTGCTGATCACGGTCGGTCTGGCGGCCGAGAAGTTCATTGTGGCCGGCGCGGTCGCGCTGGCGCTTGTCATCGCCGGCCTCCGTTACTACCTGCGAACGGACGCGGGCCGCGTGGTGGCGGACCGGGTGAAGGTGCGCACGCCGCTGCTCGGCGAAATCTGGCTCAAGTATCAGGTGGCGCAACTGGCGCGGCTGCTGGCGACGCTGCTGTCGGGCGGCATTCCGCTGGTGCAGGGCATGGAGACGGCGTCGCAGTCGGTCAGCAGCCCGCTGCTTCGCGGAGCGCTGGCCGAGGCGCAGAAGCGGGTCAGGGAAGGGCAGTCGCTGTCGGGCGCGCTGGCCTCCACCGGGCTGTTCCCCGGGCTGGCGATCGACATGATCGAGGTGGGCGAGAGCACCGGCGCGCTGCCGCAGATGCTGAACAGCGTCGCCGAGTTTTACGAAGACGACGTCAACACCCGCATGCAGGCGGCGCTGTCGCTGATCGAGCCGGCCATCATGATCTTCATGGGCCTGTTCGTGGCCTTCGTCCTCGTCTCGCTCTACCTGCCGATCTTCTCGCTGGCTGACGCGATGAAATAAGGAGGGCGCAATGGCTGCCAATGGCGCAAAACCGATGACTCCCGAGCAGGAGATGGAGCAGGCGCGGCGGCTGGCCGAGCGCTACCGCTGTGAATTCGTCGACCTGAAGTCGGCGCGGATCGACAGCGAGCTGTTCAAGTCGATCCCCGTCGATCTGATGTTCCGCTACAATTTCGTGCCGCTGGCGGCGGCCAACGGCGAGCTTGAGATCGCGCTGGCCGATCCGCGCCATCTGAACCTGATCGACGAGCTGTCGATCCTGTTGCGCAAAAAGCTTCGGGTGAAGGTGGCCGCGCTCAGCCAGATCGCCGATCTGCTGAAGAAGACCGAGCAGTCGCAGCGCGTGCTTGAAGAGATCACCGAAGGCTTCGCTCTCGACGTCGTGGGCGAGGAGGAAAGCGCCGACGAGACGCTCTCCATCGAAAAGCTCACCGCGCAGGACGCCGACATCGCGCCGGTGATCAAGCTGGTGGACACGACCATTTTCAACGCGCTCGAGCGGCGCGCCTCCGACATTCACATCGAAACGCGCGACACCGAGGTGGCCATCAAATACCGCATCGACGGCGTGCTGCACTATGCCATGCCGCCGATCGCAAAGGACTGGCACTCGATGATCATCTCGCGCATCAAGGTGATGAGCGAGCTCGACATCGCCGAGCGCCGCATCCCGCAGGACGGCCGCTTCCGCGTCCGCTACAAGAACCGGCTCATCGACTTCCGCGTCTCGATCATGCCCACCATTCACGGCGAGGACGCGGTGCTGCGCGTGCTCGACAAGGAGTCGATGAGCGAAAAGTTCGCCCGGCTCACGCTCGACGTCGTCGGCTTCAGCGAGCGCGACCTGGTGCGCTTCCGCCGTTACATCAAGGAGCCCTACGGGATGGTCCTGGTCACCGGGCCCACCGGGTCGGGCAAGACCACCACGCTCTATGCGGCGCTGAGCGAGATCAAGAACGACGAGGACAAGATCATCACCATCGAGGACCCGGTCGAGTATCAGATCAAGGGCATCACCCAGATCCCGGTGAACGAGAAGAAGGGCCTGACCTTCGCCCGCGGGCTGCGCTCCATCCTGCGCCACGACCCCGACAAGATCATGGTCGGCGAGATCCGCGACCAGGAGACGGCGCAGATCGCCATCAACGCCGCCCTCACCGGCCACCTCGTCTTCACCACCGTCCACGCCAACAACGTGCTTGACGTGATCGGGCGCTTCCTGAACATGGGCGTCGAGCCGTACAACTTCGTCAGCGCGCTCAACTGCATCCTCGCGCAGCGCCTGGTGCGCGTCATCTGCGAGCACTGCAAACATCAGGTGCGTTACGACGACGCCTTCCTCGTCGAAAGCGGCCTGAACCCCGAAGAATGGCGGGACGTGCCGATGTGGGAAGGCGCGGGCTGCTTCGAGTGCGGCGGCACCGGCTTCCGCGGCCGCACCGCCATCCACGAGCTGCTCGACCTGAGCGAGCGCATCCGCGAGCTGATTCTTGAGAAACGCCCGGCGACGGAGATTAAGCGCGCCGCGCGGGAAGAGGGCATGACGTTCCTGCGCGAATCGGCGCTGGAAAAGGTCCGCGCCGGCATCACGACGCTGCGCGAGATCAACAAGGTGACCTTCATCGAGGGCTGAATGAGCTGGCTGCACCGACTGAAATCGCTGGTTGTGGATCCGCCGCCGGAGCTCGTCTTTGAGGTCTCGCCGCAGGGTCTCGCCTGGTGTCACACCCGCGAGCCGCGCGCCGAGTGGGCGCCGCTGGAGCCGGGTGTAATCGAGGTCTCGCCGCTCGAAGACAACATCCGCCGCCCGGAGGCGTTCGCCGCCGCCGTGCGAGCCGTGACCGGCAATGCGGAAGCACGCGGCCGCCGCCGCGCGGCGCTCATCCTGCCGGACTACTGCGCGCGCGTCACCGTGCTGGATTTCGACTCCTTCCCCGCCGCGCCGGAAGAGCAGCAGCAACTGGTGCGCTTCCGGGTGAAGCGCGTGGTGCCGTTTGACATTGACAACGCCGTCGTCGCCTGCTGGCCGCAGCCGCGTACCGATGGAACAAAGCGCGTGGACGTGGTGACGGCGGTGGTCAACCAGGACGTGGCCGCGCACTACGAGGCGCCGTTCCGCGCCGCCGGACTGCACTGCGGCTTCGTGACGCTGTCGGCGCTGGCTGCCCTGGCGCTCGCGGCGGAAGAGGACCTCGGCGGAGCCAACCCGCGCGTCTTCGTCAAACTCAGCGGCGGCGCCCTCGCCGTCAGCCTCATCGACGGCTACAGCCTGCGGCTGTACCGCTGCGTGCAGGTGGGCGAGCACGCGCTCGAGGAAGCCACCTCGGTGCTCGCCACCACGCTGGCCTATGCCGAAGACGAGCTGGCCGCGCGCGTCCAGGCGATGGAGGTCTGCGGCCTCGGCCCGGGCGAGCGCGGCTGGATGGAGCGCTGGCGCCAGGAGTTTGGCATCCCCGTCTGCGGAGTGCGGTCCCGTTTCGGCGCCCCCGGGCCCGGCAACGCCGGCCTGTACGGATATCTCGAATCGCTGGAGGTGTCATGACCGCGCCCAGGATCGTCCTGCCCCTGAATCTGGCCAGCGAACCCTTTCGTAAGGACCGCCCGGTGCTGGTGGCGTCGGCGGCCACGGCGGTGCTGATGCTCGGCGTGCTGGCGCTGCTTGTGCAGGTGGTCCTCGTCCAGCGCGACGCGGCCGCAGAAAGCCGCGCGCAACTGGCCTCGATCGAGACGCAGCTCCGCGCCGCGGCGGCCGAGCAGGCCCGCCTGGAGGCGCGCCTCCGCGAGCCTGCCAACGCCGAGGTGCTGGCCCGCAGCGTGCTGTTCAATTCACTCATCCTGCGCAAAAGCATCTCCTGGACGCAGCTCTTCTCGGACCTCGAAAAGGTGATGCCCGGCAACGTCCGGCTCATCACGGTACGGCCCTACCTGACTGGTGACAGCGCCGTGCAACTGGACATGGTGGTGGGGGCGCAGTCTCCGGAGCCGGTCATCGAGCTGTTGAAGCGACTCGAACGTTCGCCGACGTTTGGCGCGACGTCGCTGCTCAGCTCGTCGCCGCCTTCGCAGAACGAGCCGCTGTACCGCTATCGCGTGAGCGTGAATTATGCCCAGAAGTTCTGAGCCCTCCTGGAAGGCCTGGCTGCGCGATCCGCGCCACGCGGTGCGGGCGGTTCTCGGCGTGCTGCTGGCGGCGAACCTCGCCGCCGCATGGTTTGTCTGGCATCCGCCCGGAGGATCCGTCGAGTCGCTCGAGCAGGAGATTATCGAAAAGCGCCGTCAGCTCGCGGCGCGGCAGCAGGCCGTGGCCCGGCTGAAGACGCAGGTGGAGCGGGCCCTGGCCGCGCGCGAGGAAGGCGAACGGTTTCTGCGGGACTGGTTCCTGCCGCGGCAGCATGCCTACTCGCTGCTGGAAATCGAACTCGCCAACGCCGCGCGCCGCGCGGGCGTGCGTCCCAGGGAACGCACCATCAGCTTTGAGCCCATCGAGGGCAGCGACACGCTGGGCACGCTGGTCATCAACGCGAATTTTGAAGGGACCTATGCGGACCTGATCGAGCTGCTCTCGGCCATTGACCGCTCCCGGCGCCTGCTGATTCTCGAGCAGTTACAGGCCGCCCCCCAGCAGTCCGGCCAGACACTGGCCATGACGCTCAAGCTCAATGCGTTCATCCGCATGGTAGGGCCTCAGGAGGCCGAAGAGCCGGAGCTGATGTCGGCGGCCGCGCCGCAACCCTCGCCGGTTCCGGCGCCGCAGCAGGTTGAGCCTTCCCGACCTGCGGTCGTGCCGGCGGCAGCGGCCGTGCCGGCTGGGCCGCCACCGCCGGCAGTGAGCGAGCCGCGCTCCGGGCCCGCGCCGCAGCCTCCGAAGAGCCGCTTCTTCAACCGCCGCCGACCGCTGGGCGGAGAGGAGGAGCAATGAGCCGGCCGAAGCTCGAAATGAAACTGGGCGCGGAGCCGAAGAAGGTGGCCATTCTGGTGGCGCTGCTCGCCGTCGCGGCCTACTTCTTCTACCAGAACTCGTCCCAGGGCACGCCGTCGCCGCCCCCGGCAGCCCGCCCACGTCCTGCCGCCAGGGGCTCGACGCCTGAGGCGGAATCGCGGACCCCGGCGGCGCCACGGATGCCGGAAGGACGGCGTGAGTTTCGTCCGTCGCTGGTTCCGCCCAAGGGCATGGACACGGCCCGGGTGGATCCGGCCCTTCGGCTGGATCTGCTTGAGCGGCTTGAGAAAGCCCGGTTCGAGGGGGTCGGACGCAATCTCTTTGAATTCGGGCCGGTGGAAGCGCCGCGCCCGAAGCTGCCCGAGCCGAAGATCCAGCTCCAGCCGCAGGCAAAGATGATCGGTCCGGAGCCACCTCCGCCGCCGCCCGCGCCGCCGGCCAAACAGCCGCCGCCCCCCATCCCGCTCAAGTTCTATGGCGTCGCGCTGCCCCTGCGTGGCAACGACCGGCGCGTATTCTGTCTTCAGGGGGATGAGATCCTCACCCCGTCGGAAGGGGATCTCATCCAGAACCGGTACCGGATCGTGCGCATCACCGCCACCTCGGTGCTCGTGGAAGACACGCAGTACAGGCACCAGCAGCAGATCCCCGTGGATCAGCCGCCTCCGGGAGGATGACGATGCGACACGACCGCCGGAAGAATCAGCGTGGCTTCGCCCTGCTGTTCGTGTTCGCGCTGGCGGCGGCGGCGCTGGTGATGCTGTATCTCGAGATGCCGCGCGTCGCCTTCGAACACCAGCGGGACAAGGAAGGGCTGCTCGTCGAGCGCGGAGAAGAATATGTCCGCGCCATTCAGCTCTACGTCCAGAAGTTCAACCGATATCCGCAGACGCTCGAGGATCTGGAGACAACGAACAACGTCCGCTTTCTGCGGAAGCGCTTCCGGGATCCGATCACCGGCAGCGACGAGTGGCGCCTGATCCACATCGATGGGGCCGGCCAGTTCACGGATTCGCTCGTTTACAGGCGGCAGGAGCAGAAGCGGGAGAACGCGCCGCACGTCCTGCAATCCAACGTGCAGGGTATCGGCGTTTCAGCAGAAATGGTCGGCCAGCCTGGCGAGCCGCAGGCCACGAATCCCGCCCTGCGCCGCACGGCCAGCGACCGCATCATTCCGGGCATGCCCGGCGAAGGCGGCGCGCCCGCGCCCGGACAGGGTGGCGAAGAAGCGCGTCAGGAGGACAATCCGCCCCCGCCGGAAGCCCAGGCGCCTCCGCCGCCCGGCGCCGACACGGTGGTTCGCGGCGAACCTGGCAGCCCTGCGGCCGCAGCCGGGCAGAGTCCATTCCGGATGCCCGGCAACGTGCCGCCGGGTGTCGCGCAAGGGCAGGCGCCGGGCGCACCTCCCGCCATTGGCCAGCCGTCCATCGGCTCCAATGCCCGCATCGGCGCCGTCTCCGCCACGCCGCCGCCCCCGGCGGCGAGCGGAGGAATGGCCCCCGGCATGGCTCCGTCACAGCCGTCGCAGGTCAGCGCCGGCGGCCCCCCGCCCGGCCTGGGCCCTGGAGAAGGGCAGCGTCCCGGCGTGCCCAACGAGGCGTTGCAGGCGATCCAGCGGATCCTCACTCGCCAGCCGGCCCAGGGCGGCGCGCCCGCCGGCGGCATGCCGATTGGCGGCGGCATCGCCGGCGTGGCATCCAAAGCGGACATGGAAGGGATCCGCGTCTACAACGAGCGCACCAATTACAAAGAGTGGGAGTTCCTGTTCGACTTCCGCAAGGCGATGCAGGCTGCCGGCATCGGCGCCCCCACGGGCCAGGGGCAGCCCGGCGCCCCGGGCCAGCCGGCCGGGCGGCAGACCGGGCCCTTCGAGGTTCCGGGGCGTTCTTCATCGAGCGGGTTCACTTTCGGGACGTCCGGCGGCCAGAGCGGGCGCGGATCCTTCGGTGGTGGGATTGGCGGCTTCGGCGGCCAGCCCCAGCCGGCCCCTCCCCCGCGGCCATGACCCCGCTGAGGCGCTATGGCTTCATCTGCATGCAGTCCGTCTGAGCCGCGAGCGCGCGCCTCCATCGTCCTGCTGAGTCGGGCAGCCCCGTGGGGCGCAAACAGAAAACCCCGCCCTGTGTTGACGCTTGAGCCCGATTCGTAGACAGCAGGTGTTATCGAAAGGCAGGCTGGAGCGGGAGACGGGACTCGAACCCGCGACGTTCAGCTTGGGAAGCTGACATTCTACCACTGAATTACTCCCGCTCGACGGGGACAGTGGTCAACCATCATTGTACACAAACCGCGCAGGAGTGGAAGCCCCTTCCGGCGGGCGGCCGGGCGGGCATCGGAAGGTGTGCCGATGCGCGGGCCAGACCCTCGAAAACATGGGGAACCTCCTCAAACTCCCGGGTCGTCCAGGGGCGGAAGCCGGAACGTGGTCTTATTCCGGCGCCCTCCCGTCTCAAACCAAAAATCAAAATCCCGGCTTCGCTCACCGGCGCAGCGCGTCCATTTGCCGCCGCGCTTCCAGCAGATATGGATCCAGCTCCAGCGCCCGGGCCAGTTCCGTCCGCGCGGCATCCCTCCGGCCCAGCCCGAGCTGCGCCAGCCCCGCCGCCAGATGCGCGGCCGCCTCCCGCACCCACGGAGGACGTCCCTCGCCGAACTTCGCGAAAAACGCGCTCTCCCGGCGCGCCTCGATCCCCTTCTGCGCCGCCTCCAGCAGCGCGCTGTAAAGTTGCTGCGCGCGTGCCGGCTCGCCCAGCTTTTCAAGCGACCGCGCCTGATAGTACAGCAGCACGGCGCCCGTGTCGACACTCGGATGCGGCTCTTCGTCCGTACCCAGCAGGGCGCCGGCGGACTCGCGCCACGCCTTCGCGGCTTCTTCGTGCCGCCCCATCGCCTCCCAGGCCAGGCCGGCGTAATAATACGCCTCGGGGAGGCGCGAGCCGCGGTAGCCACGCGTGACTTCCAGGGTTTCCGGATAGTCCACCGATGCCAGGTAATCTTTCAGCGCGCCGGCGAAGTCTCTGGCGGCCATGCGGCGATGGCCGCGCGCCAGCAGCGCGTCGGTCCAGGCGTCCTGAAGATTGAAGCGCGCGCCGCCTTCCCAAAGGTGGAAGTGACGCTTCTGCATGATGGCAATCGCCTCCTCCTCGCGGCCGGCCAGCACGAGCAGGGAAACCAGGCGGCTCATCGCGTCATCGCGCTTTTCCGCCGTGGCGCGGTATTTTTCGAACAATGCCAGCCTTTTTTCCAGCGGAACGCGCGAAAATTCGTAGAGCCTGTCCAGCTCGAACAGATACAAAGCATCGTCATTTTTCAGGGAAATGGCTTTTTCCAGCGCCGCGGTCGCTTTCGGCGCCCCCTCCGGCTGGCGCGAATACGCCACGGCAAGATTGCGCCAGGCGATGGCGAAAGACGGGTTGAGTTCCACCGTTTTCTCCCACTGCCGGGCCGCTTCGTCCGGCTGACGGTCATACAGCAGCAGGCCCAGATAGTACGGGGGCAGCGGATCTCCCGGGTTGGCCCGCATCGCGGCGCGGAAAACCTCCGCCATTTCGATCTGGAACGGAAACACCCAGTCGTGCGGAAGCGACGTGGCGCGCCGGTAATGGGCCGCGGCCGTGGCAGCCTGACCCATGCGTTCCATCAGCCAGCCGCGCAGGAAGATCGCCAGGACGTTGGACTGCGGCATCCGGTCGAGCACCCAGTTGGCCTCCAGAAACAGACCCGCCTGAAGACATTCCAGCGCGAGCTCCAGACCTTCGGCAGGCTGCTCGCGGAAGATGCGGGCCAGCTCGGCGCCGTCACGGGTGGCGCGGGGGTCGATGGGATCGATCTCGCGGATGCGCTGGCGCAATGCGGCCGCCTCGCCGCCCTGGCCCTGACGCTCGAGCAACACGGATTTCAGAAACAGCGCCGGCGTGTGCCTGGCGTTGGTCTCCAGCGCGCGGTCACAGTAGGAAACGGCTTCCAGCGCCTCCCCCCGCGCGGCGCGGATCTGGGCAATGCGATAATTTGCAGCCGCCTTCCAGGCGTGGTTCCAGGCGGCTCGCTGAAACCAGCTCTCCGCCTCGTCGAGCCGGCCCTGGAGTTGCAGCGCGAGGCCCAGATAGTACAGCGCATCGCCGTCCCTGGGACGCGTATAGTTCGCGGTGAGACGCGCCGCGGCGCGCCGCAGCAGCCGCTCGGCGTCGGCGAAGCGGCCGCGCTTGACATACAGTATCGCCAGCGCGGTGTTGTTACGCACGTCGTCCGGGTCCCGCCGCAGCGCCTCTTCGTAATACGGGTCGGGCTCCAGCGCGGGGCTATGAAATTGCTCCAGCCGCAGGCCCGTCAGATAAAGCTCCTCCGTCGTAGGCACGTCCTTTGGCGGACGCGGTGGCACGACCGGCGCCGGCAGCGGATCCTTTTTGCGCGGCGTCGTTTCCTCTGGCGGACGCCACGCCACCAGCACACGGCCGCCGGCGTCGCGCAGCGTGACGGCAAGATCGTGCGGCCGCGCGCCGGCCGGCAGCGGGACCGTCTCGCGGAGCGGATGCGCCGGGTCGAGATCGGCGCGGCGCCGCCAGAGCGCCTTGCCATTCTGTTCGAGCGACGCCTCCAGCCCCCGCATGGGACGCGTGACGAAGAATCCAACCGCCGCCTCTCCCTCCTGGATGTCCAGATTGACCGCCGCCTCGCGCGTGGCGTTCTTCACCCCGCCGATCGTGTGAAACGGGTACCAATATTGGGTGACGCTTTTCACTTCATAGGGCTGAAGCCAGGAATAGTCCGGCTGGTTGTCACTCCAGGCGCCCACCATGAGCTCCAGATACGGGCCGTCGGTATCGGAGAGGATCCTGTCCCAGAGCCGGCCGGATGGCCCCACGCCCCAGGTGAAGAACTTCTTTCCGGGAACTTCGTGGTGGTCGGCCACATGAAGCGTGCCCGCCTGGCGGCCGTGGTCGTAGCCCGCCAGCCAGTCGTCGGTGTCGTTCCAGGCGAACATGGAAATGGGGCTGGGGTGGTTCTTCCACCAGGAGACGTCAACGCCGCGGGTGAAATCCACCCCTCCGTACACCGTGTCCGCCACCGGCCAGCGCGCAAATTCACGCTTGGCATGCTGGGTGACGAATTTCGTTGCGGGCGGAAAAATCACCTGGTAATTTTCGTTCGTGTGGACGGCAACGTTGGCAAAATACAGCAGTGAATTCTGAACCGGGGTCGTGTTCAGCGCCACCACCCGGGCCTCCAGCACGGAGGAGCCGGGCCGGAGGGTCAGCGTCACCGCCCAGCGCATGCGGTCGCGCAGCTCCAGCTCGCCCACGCTCACCGACTTCGAGCCGTCTTTGTTCTCCCGGGTCCGGTAGAGCACCGGCATGAACGACGTGGCGCGGTGGTGATGCGGGATGTTCCATTCCACCCCTCCGGAAATCCACGCCCCGAGCATGCCGATCAGGGCCGGCTTGATGACGGACTGCCTGTAAAAGAAGTTGTATCCGTTGGTCTTGTCCACGGCCTCAAAAATTCGACCGCCCAATTCCGGAAGAAGGCACACTTTCACATATTCATTTTCCAGACACACCTGGCGGTATTCGACGTCGCGTTTTTCATCAGTGAGGTGATCCTGCATCGGGTACGGATACACCATGCCCTTCGCGCCCTGATAAACGCGGCCGGTGTAGAAAAACGGGTTTTTCTCGGGCGGGCCAACGACATGGGTGGGAATGGTGACCGTGCCCTCCGTCAGCCGGACCTGCGCCGCTAGCAGGCCCGGCAGCACGGCGAGAATCAGACGGCGCAGCGCCATTGGTGGAAACCTCGATGGCAGTATATCCCTGCGGCTGGCTCGGTGATCGCCCTCAGTACCCGGCCCGGCTGCCGCGCGCTCCACTACAGGCTGCTCCCGGGGCGGTGGTTCGACACTGGGCCCATTTCGCAGGGCCGCGGCGGGCGTCCGATGGCTGCTCCTGGGGGCACGGCGGGGTCCTGACGGCGCAAGGTGCGGCCGCCCTTATCGGGGATCAGGGCAGCCGATGCAGGCCCTCCCAGCGGACCACCCAGCGGCCGTCTTTGGGAAAGCCAGGGGCCGGGTCGTTCGGCGCGCCGTCCCAGCCGGCGGCCATCATCGCCACGGCGGCCAGCAGCCCGCCGTTGCCGGGCAGGTAAATGGTGAGCCCCGGACGCTGGTAGTTGTGCCCGTTGGGCAGGTAGCGGTTCCTGGGCGTGTCCATCAGCAGCAGATCCACCGCCAGCGAAGGCTCGCCCACGCGGGCGGCCGTCATGGCCGCAAGCGGATAGTCCCAGCCCCAGGTCTGGTCCCACTGCCACGACTCGACAACGCGGTGCAGAGTGCGCCGCATCGTTTCGCGGTCGGCCATCGCGCCCGGCAAAAGGCCGAGCGCCCCGAGCAGGCTGGGGTGATCGCGCCGCCTGGCCGGGTCGCGGAAGGTGTCCGGGTCAGACTCCGCGTTGACATAGAGTTCGCCGACCACCGGGAGCGGCGACAGGCGCGTCATCACCTCGTCCCAGTCGGCGCGGCGCTTCAGGCCCAGCCGTTCGCGCCATTGCTGCGCCGTCTCCAGGCCCCAGCGCCAGTATTCGAGCTCGAACGTCGGGTTCCGGGTCGTGCGCGGCGGGTGCAGTTCCTGGGCCGGAATCAGCGGCGGACCCAGCACATGGCGGCCGCTTGCCGGATCGCGGACGGCAAAGGTCGCCATGAAGTCGGCGGTCTCCGACACAAGGCGGAACCACTCGCGCAGCAACCCGTGATCGCGCCGCTGGCGATACAGCAGCTCAAGCATGTGGATCAGGTGCGGCTGCTGCCAGATGAGGAGCGGGCCGATGGCGGACGGGCTTTCGCGGCCCGCCGGATCGGTCATCTTGGGCCAGCGCAGGCCGCCATAGCCCTGTCGCGCCGCCGTCTGGCGCGCCTGCCCAGCGATGGTCCGATACCACGGAAGACTTTTTTCAAGAAGTTCCGGCCGTCCCCACAGGGCGAAATGGGCCGCGTGCCACCAGTGCATTTCCAGGTGGAATTTCCCGTACCAGCTGTTGAATGTAAGCCCGGTTTCCTGCGGCGGCATCGAACCCGCACACTGGATCGCGGTGAGATACTGCGACAGGACAATGCGGCGCTCCAGCTCCAGGGCGCGCGGATCCGTGCTGCCAGACAGATCAATGGCGCCGCCCGAACTCCAGAAATTCCGCCAGTGAGCGCGGACCTCTTCCTCGATTTCCGGGGGAGCGGGCAGGCGGGCCGGGACGTTTTCCGCAGAAAAGGCCATCCGAAAATCCAGAGAATTTCCGGAAAACTCCACCACAAAGCGGTGCGCTTTTTCTTTGCGCATTCGGCCCGGGCGCGACCATTCGGCGCGCGCGAAATAACCGTCTGCATCGAGCCTCCGCCGGAATTCGGCTTCCGTGCCGGAGGGCTGCCACACCTCCGTCGAATGGCGCCCGGGATGGTTCCAGTCGGCCGGGTCTCCCGTGTGAACGCCGCTGCCGTAGGGAAATTCGATCACGATGGCCGCCGGGCCGGCAGTGCGGCCGGTGCGCGCCACGCGCACGAGCAGCAGGTCCAGGTGCGGGTGCACCATCGTGCGGACCCGGTAACGCTCCGCTCCGACACTGAAGCGGCTCTCCAGTATCCCGCTCCAGAGGTCGAGGTGCTGCTCGATGCCCCGGAGCTCCTCGACGCGGACCGTCCCGCCTCCCGGAAAGTGAAAGCCGATCCGGGCAAGCGAAAGCCGGTGCGGGTTCTGCCGCAGCCATTCGGCGGCCGGGGTGCGCGTGTTGGTGGGATAGGCAACCTGGCGGCCCCAGGTATCGTAAAGCTCAAACGTGTCCTCCAGCCGGTAGCGGGCCGGGTTGGGGAAGCTGTGCCAGCCCCACTGGGACTGGGTGGCGAGCGGAATGGAAGCGCGGTAGAAGTCAGGGAAAGTCTGAAGGCCGGTGATGTCGGCGGTGAAGGCGAACTCGCCGTTGCCGACAGTGAGCGGCGCCCAGACGTCAGGGTGGCGGACGGCGATGTTGTGGCGCGTGACCAGCGCACGGCGGTCAATGCCGGCTGCCGGGCCGGACTGCGCGGCGGCCTCGGCCGCAAAGAACAGAATCAGGAAGAAACGTTTCATGAAGGCGTTGCTCTCCTGTTGCTCTTCGGATGAGCGCGGGCGGCGCCGGCAGGGCCTGTCCCTTCCACTGGCGGCCCGGGGATGCCTCCGGCGCGGACCCGGGCGCCACGGCTCCGCCAGGAAAGGACAGCGGGGAACGGCGGAACCGGCGGACATCGGGTGAACTGAACCATCATTGCTGCCGATGATCATATCGGGCCGGCCCGGTGTGTGTGCAGGAAGTCAGGGCGAGCCGTCATGATGGAGACAGGGGATGATTCTCGAGATTCTGCTGGCGGGTGTTCTGGCGGCCGGCGCCGAGCACGCCATCCTGGACGAAGTGAACGCGCACCGTCGCGGACTGGGTCTTCGGGCACTCGACTGGAGCGACCGCGCCGCTGCCGAAGCGCGGCGCCACTGCGGCGCGCTGTTGCGCGGCGCGGCCGCCGATCCGCATGCGGGCTTCCAGCAACGGGCGGCACGGCTCATGCGGGATACCGGGGCGAA
>JBMFOK010000023.1:0-41990 GCA_049969655.1 Bryobacteraceae bacterium | reverse complement strand
GGGCGCGGGCGGGATGCCTCGAATGGTTCCCGCGCGCGCCCGCCGCCAGATGCCGTGCCGGATACTTCGAAAATGAGCGCGGCAGCACACGTGTGTCCGTGCGCGGCATCGTTGGCGCAGGCATACACTGAAAGCGTGGACCCGCGCCTGTGCATTCTCGCCATTCTGTTCTGCGCGCCGGTGGCCGGACAGTCGGCGGCAGCCGTGGCGGAAAGCCTGCGCCGGCTGGAACTCGATCCGGACCACTGCTACCGCGTGCGCGACCTCGAATTCCAGCGGGAAGACATCCGCTTTTTCTTCAATGACGGCGTGCTGATTTTCTCCCGGCCCGTGGAAGGCCGGCGGGTTGTCGCCATCTTCCAGACCCAGGAACCCGGCGACGACGCCGAGCTGCTCCTGCGGCCGCCGGACCGCGGCGAGCGCGCCTCGCTGGCCAGGGCCACAGGGTCTCCCAACCTGAACGAGCACTTCCAGACCGCCGTCTTCGTCTTCGGCGACGGCAGCGGAGAGCAGCTGCTCAAGGCGATTCTGGATAGCGGGCCGAAGCCCCGCCCGGAGGAAGGCCTTCTGCTCGCCTCGCGCTTCGCCGGAGCGGTGCGGAACTTCGCCCAAAGTTTTCAGGTGCGCATCATCCGGGATCTGCTCACACAGGATTGGAAAAACGGTCTCTTCTATGCCGCCATCACCGGAAATTCCCGCGGCAATTTTGACGTCATGTACGACCCCACTCTCCCGGAGCAGGTCATCGTCGGAGACGTCGCGTCTGCTGCGCCAGGGCGGTTCAACGTCTGGACGAGCTTCGCCTCCCGCAACCGCCGGCTGCGGCCCGAGCCGCCCGCCGAAGACGCCGTGCTGGAGGACTACCGAATCGTTGCGGCCGTCGGCGAGGACCTCCGGCTCGACCTGCGCGCGGACGCCATGTTGAGGCCGCAGCAGCGGATCCAGGGGGCGCTGATTTTCGAACTCGCCCCGGAAATGACCATAAAAACGGCGCGTCTCGATGGAAAAGAAGTCGAGATTTTCCGCCGTGAATCGCTGCGTTCCAGCCTGATTGGCGGATACGTCAATGACCCGTTTCTTCTGGTGCTGCCCGGCCCGCTCGAGGCCGGCTCCGCGCACCGGCTGGAGTTCGAGCTCGCCGGCGACGTGATCCGGCGCGCCGGCAACGGCGTCTACTACGTCGGCGCGCGCACGAACTGGTACCCGGGACGCGGCTACCATTTCGCGAAATTCGATCTCACCTTCCGCGTGCCGAAGGAGCTGCGCGTCGCCGCCACCGGCGACATTTTCGAGGAGTCCGTGGAGGGCGAAACGCGCATCGCGCGCTTCCGCACCTCCGCTCCGGTGCGCCTGGCCGGCTTCAACATCGGCAGCTTCGAGGGCGTGGACATGAAGGCGGAGGGCCTTCTCGTCCGGGTGTTCGCCAACCGCAGCGTGGAGCCGGCGCTGATCCCGCCGCCCCGCCAGGTCCTCATCCCCCAGGGGACGACGCGCGCGCCAGGCCGCCTGCCGCAGCAGGTGATCACCCTCTCGCCGGCGCCCCCGAACCCGCAGGCGCGCATGCGCGAGCTCGCCGCGGAAATCGCCGCCGCCATGCAGTGGATGCAGCAGCAGTTCGGCCCGCCCGCGCTGCCGGCGCTGACGGTCTCGCCCATCCCCGGCAATTTCGGCCAGGGATTTCCGGGGCTCATTTATCTTTCCACCATCGCCTATCTGCCCGAAAAAGAGCGTCCTGCGACGGTCCAGAATTCTCGGCTCAACCTGTTTTATTCGGAAATTCTGCTGGCTCACGAGGCGGCGCATCAATGGTGGGGGAATCTGGTCACCTCGGCCGGCTATCGCGACGAGTGGCTTCAGGAGGCGCTGGCCAACTACACCGCGCTGATGCTGCTGGAACGCAAGCGCGGGCCGAAGGCGCTCGAGTCCGTGCTGGATGAGTACCGCACCGAGCTGCTGCGCGAATTCGGCGAGCCAAAGCAGACCATCGAATCCGCCGGCCCCATCACCTGGGGCGCCCGCCTGCGCGGCGCCGAAGGCGTCGACCCGTGGCGCGTCATCACCTACTGCAAGGGCTCCTGGATTCTTCACATGCTGCGCCGCCGCCTGGGCGACGGCGCCTTCCTCCGCATGCTCGGCGAGCTGCGCCGCCGCCATGCTTACCACGCCGTGACCACGGAGCAGTTCCGTGCCCTGGCCTCCGAATTCACGTCCAGGGACGACCCCGACCGCTCTCTGGAGGGCTTCTTCGATACCTGGGTCTACGGCACCGGCATCCCCGCCCTGGAGACGTCGGTGCGGGTGCGCGGCAAGGCGCCCGCGCTGGAAGTCGTCGTCAGCGTGAAACAGAGCGGCGTTCCGGAGGACTTCGTGCTCGAGCTGCCCGTCGAGCTCCAGACGGCGCGCACGGCCCGCCCGCTCGTGAAATGGATCCGCACCGGCACGGACACGGCTACCGTGGTCTTCCGTACGCAGGCGTCGCCGGCTCGCGTCGAAGTGGCGCCCGGCGCCGGCGTTCTCGCCCTGCGCCGCGACCGGCGGTCCAGCGGCTCGGCTGCGGCTGCGCCCGCCGAGGCGCAGCCGCAATAGAACGTCCCCGCTCTGTTAGCCTCGGATCGAGGGGCCCTGCATGCGGGACAGTCTCAGAAAGCTCGAGCGCGACATTGTCGCCTGCGAGCGCTGTCCGCGCCTGCGGGCCTGGTGCGCCGAGGTGGCGCGCACGAAGCGCCGCGCCTACCGCGATGAGGAATACTGGGGCCGCCCCGTGCCCGGCTTCGGCGACCCCGGCGCCGAATTGTACATTCTGGGACTTGCGCCCGCCGCCCACGGCGCCAACCGCACCGGTCGCGTCTTCACCGGCGACCGTTCCGGCGAATGGCTCTACCGCGCCCTCTGGGAGACGGGCTTCGCCAATCAGCCCGAAAGCACGCGGCGCGGCGACGGCCTGGAGCTGCGCCGCGCCTGGATCGGCGCCGCCGTCCGCTGCGCGCCGCCCGCCAACCGGCCCCGGCCGGAAGAAATCGCCGCCTGCCGCGAATATGTGGAACGCGAGCTGCGGCTGCTTGGGCGCGTGAGGGTCGTGGTGGCGCTGGGCCGCCTGGCCCACGAGAACTTTCTGTCCGTTGCGGGGTGCGGCCGAAGCGCCTTCCCCTTCGCGCACGGCGCCGAGCACCGCATCGGCGCGATCACGCTGCTGGACTCCTACCACCCCAGCCAGCAGAACACGCAGACCGGGCGTCTCACACGGCAGATGCTGCGCGCCGTGTTTGAACGCGCAGGGAGGATCCTCGAATGAAACGCTTCGCCGTTCTCGCAATGCTTGCCTGCGCCGCGGCGCGGGCCCAGACCGGAGGTTTTGCGGATGAATGCTGGCGCCAGGCCGAGCCGGTCTTCCGCAGCGCGCTCGTCCATCCGTTTCTTCGTGGACTGGCGGATGGATCGCTCGAACGCCGGAAATTCGTTTTTTATATGGAACAGGATCTGCTTTATCTGCGCGAATTTTCCCGGCTCCTCCTTGAATTGGCGGCCCGCGCGCCGCAGGAACATGCGCAGACGCTCGGCCGCCACGCGCTGGAAGCCATCGCCGAAGAAGCAGCCCTTCACCGGGAAATCGTGGGACGCCACGGCGCTCCGGGTGCGTCCCTGGAAATGGCTCCCACCAACCTTGCCTATATCAACCACCTGCGCGCCAGCGTCTGGCGCGGATCATTCCTGGAAGGCATGGCCGCCGTGCTGCCCTGCTACTGGTATTACCTTGAGGCGGGAAAAAGGCTCGCGAAAAAGAACCCGCCCGTGCCGGAATATCAGCAATGGATCCGCCAATATTCCGGCCCGGATTACGAAAAAAGCGTAAAAGAAGCCCTGGCGATTTTCAACGCCGTTGCGGCACAGGCCGGCGCGGCGGAGCGCGCCCGCGCCCGGACCATTTTCGAGCGCAGCGCCCGCTACGAGTGGATGTTCTGGGACATGGCCTGGCGGATGGAGCGCTGGCCGCCGCAGTGAAGCAGCAGAGGCGGGAATCCTAAAATAAAAGTATGGCACGTGGCTGGGAAAGCAAAGCAGTGGCTTCTCAGATGGAAGACGCCGCCCTGCCGCGCACGACTCGCCGGAACGTGCCGCGGGGGCAGGACGAGGTTCAGAAACAGGCAAGGCTCCGCTCGCTCGAGCTGAGCCGGCTGCGCGCGCTCGGAGAGTTGAACCGTTGCACGAACCAGCGCTTCCGGGCGTTGTTGGAAGCGGAGCTGGCGTACCTGGAGGCGGAGATCCGAAAATACCGCGGAGAGCAGTAGCGGCGCGAATCGACGCCGGCCCGCGCGCCCGCCCGCAGGCGTTCTGTATGCTGGCAGGGTGATGCGCGCGGCACTTGAATCCTACTTTCAGTTCAGGGAGTTAGGCACGAACTGGCGCACCGAGGCGCTGGCCGGTTGCACCACGTTCGTGACCATGGCCTACATCATCTTCGTCAATCCCTCGATCCTCGCCCAGGCGGGCATGCCGCCCGAGGCCGTCACCGCCGCCACCTGCCTCGCCTCCGCCATCGGCTGCTTCCTTATGGGCGGACTGGCGCGCTACCCCATCGCGCTCGCGCCCGGCATGGGTCTGAACGCCTACTTCACCTACACCGTCTGCCAGGGCCTCGGCGTCCCCTGGCAGACTGCGCTGGGCGCCGTCTTCGTGAGCGGCCTCATCTTCCTGGCGCTGATCGCCGCCGGCATCCGGCAACTGATCCTCGAGTCGATCCCCCGCGAACTGTACAGCGCCGTGGCCGTCGGCATCGGGCTGTTCATCGCGATGATCGGCCTGCGCAACGCGGGCATCATCACCGCCAGCCAGGCCACCATGGTCACGCTCGGCAACCTGCGCGACCCGAAGACGCTGCTCGCCCTCGGCGGGCTGCTGCTGATCTGCGCGCTGCTGGTGCGAGGCGTGCGCGGGGCGATGCTCATCGGGATCCTCTCGACGGCGGCGGCCGGGGCGGCGCTGGGGTTTTTCGACTGGACCCCGCACGCCTACTCGCCGAAAGCGCTGGCCGGCACCTGGATGAAGCTCGACGTGCGCGGCGCGCTGAACCTGGGCCTCGTCGAAATCATCTTCGTCTTCCTCTTCGTCGATGTCTTTGACAACGTCGGCACGCTGGTAGCCGTCGGCACGCGCGCCGGGCTGATCGACGCGCAGGGACGCATCCCGCGCGTCAACCGCATTCTCGCCTCGGCCGCCACGGCGTCGTCGCTGGGCGCCGTCTGCGGCACCTCCACCGTGGTCAGCTACATTGAGAGCGCCGCCGGCGTCGTGGCCGGCGGCCGCAGCGGCGTCACCGCCATCGTCTGCGGACTCCTGTTTCTGGCCGCGCTCATCGTCGCGCCGCTGTTCGGCGCGATTCCCGCCCAGGCCACCGCGCCCGCGCTGATCGTCGTCGGCGCGCTGATGCTCGTCCACACCGAGGAGATCGAGTGGACCAATCCGGCCGCCTCCATCCCCGCCTTCCTCACCCTGGCGGCCATCCCGATGACGTTCAGCATCGCCAACGGGCTCGCGTTCGGCTTCACCGCCCACACGCTGCTGCGGGTGCTGGCCGGCCAGTGGCGGCGCGTGCACTGGATGGTGTACCTGCTCACGGCGCTGTTCCTGCTGCGCTTCTTCTGGCTGGGCCAGGGCTGAAGGATCCATGCGACGCAGAACATTTCTGACGATTCCTGTTTTTGCGGCCGCGGCCCGGCCCCGCCGCGGCCCGCTCCTCGTCGAGGGCGCTCTGGACGCCGAACTGGGTCCGCTGCTCGATGCGCTGGCGCCGCCGGCGCGCGGACGCGAACGCCGCATCGCCGCCTGGAGCTTCTGGCGGGGGCGCATCGGCCGCCACGACGTCATCGTCTGCCGCACCGGCGTCGGGCCCATCAATGCAGCCGCCTCCACCACGCTCGCCATCCGCGAGTTCCGCCCGTGGGCTGTGATCAACCAGGGCACGGCCGGCGGTCACAACCGCGCCCTGCGGCTGTGGGACATCGTGCTCGGCGAAAAGACCACGGACTTTTCGGCCTTTGAAGCGCCACACGGCGACGCCGGCGCGGGCGTCGACACGCGCGCCTGGAGGCCGAAGCCGCACGTGCTCCGCACGCCGCAGGGCGAGCCGCGCACCTACCCGAGCTTCCCCGGCGACCCCGCCCTGCTGGCCGCCGCCGAAAAGATCCGCAACCCCCGTGGGCGCCTACTGCGCGGCAATATCGGCTCCGCCTTCCAGTACAACCGCCAGCTCGATCACATTGACTGGCTGCACCGCACCTTCGGAACCGACACCGAAGACATGGAGAGCGCCTTCGCGCACGGCGCGGCGATGGCCTTTGGGGTTCCTTTCCTCGCCATCCGCATGGTCTCCGATACCGAGTGGGAGCACCCGCACTTTGAGCGCATCGCCGGCCAGTACTGCGCTGAGTTCGTCGTCGACCTGGTCCGCTCGCTGTAGCTACTCGAGCGCCGCCACTTCGTAGTCCGTCACCCCGGGCACGGTGAATTCCACCACGCGGCCCCGCTGCGCGAAGCGAAGCGGACGCCCGGCGCGCAGGGCAGTCACCCGGCGAATGCGCCTTTCCTGCGGAAGCTCCACCCGCACGCGCTGCGCGCCCACGGGCGAGTGGCGCAGGTAGACGCCACGGTGCGCATTGGGGTTGTTGTAGTTCAGGAGATGGACGGCGAAGCCCGCCTCGGTCTGCCAGGCGAACAGCTCCAGGAGTCCCTCTCCCTCGACTCGCACCGGGCGGCGTCCGCGCAGCGCCCAGTCCACGGCATTCAGCATCAGCCGCAGCGGGTCTGGATGGAAGCAGCGCCAGAACGTGCGGCCCACGTCTCCGGCGAAGTACACGCAGCGGCTGTTGCCCTGCTCGCGCACCGCAATGGCGGCGTCCTCCGTGCGCGGCGTTTCCGTGAATACGGTCTCGGTGGGGTAGGCCGGATAGGGCGGCACCACGGAGAGAATCAGCGGCCCGTCGGTGCGCGCGGGCACGCGCCACTCGGCGCCTGCCAGCCAGCGCGTGTTGGCAAAGCCGCGCAGCAGCTCGTGGCCGGGCTGTTCGATCCGCGCATAGAAGGAGTTGGAAAAGCCGCCCGAGCCCGTGCGGCCGCCGGTTCTGCGGATTGCGAACAGACGCGCCAGCCCGAATTCGGCGCGCTCCGCGCCCCGCTCGTCATAAAGAGACGTTTCAAAGTCGGCGATCACGGACCCGCCCCGCGCGGCAAACTCCGCAATCCGGCGGCACTGAAGATCGCTGAGCCATGCTGCGTTGGGCAGGATGAGCAGATCCAATGGCGCCAGCGTTTCCTGCGAGAGATCGTCTTCATGGATGAACGCGAACAGGTGCCGGCCTTCGAGCAGCGCGGCGTACCAGCCCTGGATGTGTTCGCCCGCATCGCCCTCGCCGGCGTTGCTGTAAAACGTCTGGGTCCGTTGCGGTAGCAGCACTCCAATGTTGGCGATGGGCCGCCGGTTGAGGAAGTGGGCATTGTGGCGCGCATGCCATTGGAGGAAGCGGCGGCCGTGTTCCTGCCAGCGGCGGTCCTCGCCCAGGCCGGTCTGCGCGCCCAGCCAGTGGTACCAGATGGCCATGCCGCTTGCCGCCGTCTGCGCCATCCAGATTTCCGCTTCCGCCGGGCTCTTGGCGGCGTTGCGCCAGAGCGGCGAACCGGTGGACCAACTGCCGGTGACGTTGGTGATGGTGCGCCCCTTCATCACTGACCACGCCACGCGGCCCTGCTGCGCCGCGCCCCACACCGGCGCCGGACTCGTGCGCCCCTGGTTGTCGGCGTTGAACCAGAAACAGTGAGGCGCCAGGCGGTGGAGGTCCACTCCGGTGCGGAAGCCGCCGCCGAGGTTGCCGAAGAAAAGATTGTCCGGACTCTTCTCCCTGGCGATGCGGTCGTACAGCGTCCAGATCTCGATCACGCGCTCCATGAAGCGGTCGCGGAACTCCGGCGTGCCGCGCGGCGGAAGGCGCTGGCAGGCGTCGCACCAGCATTCGGGCAGGTTCCAGTTGGGCCAGCCATTGGCATAAAACGCGTCGACGTCATAGCGCGCGTTGAGCTCGCGGAGAATGGCGGGAATCTGTTCCGTGAAATAGCTGGAGAAGGTACATGTCTGGTAGAGTCCCGGCGTGCGGCTGAAGGGTGGCACGGGACGGCCATCGCGGTCGCGCATGAACCATTCCGGATGCGCGTCGAGCGCGTCCTCCCACTGAAGATCCGGACTCAGGCGGCCGATGACGCGCAGGCCGCGCTTCTTCGCGGCGCGGACGCATTCTCCGAAGAAGTCGCGGCCGGCCAGCCACCGGCTGCGCCGGTGGAAGGGGACGTCGGAAGGATAGAAGGCGATGATGCCGGTGACGTTGATCTGCACGGCATCGACGCGGGCATCGGCCCAGAAGTCCGCCCAGGCCTCCACGTCGGCCTCGGCGACGTCCTTCTCGCTGAAGTTGACCTGGCCGACACGGCGCACGCGCTGATGCCAGGCCACGGAGGCTTCGGAAGCAAGGGCCGCCGCCGGGAAGGCAGCGAAGAAAGAGCGGCGAGACAGTTGGATCATGAGCGCCTCGTGAAACGCCCCTATTCTCCGGTGAAACGGCCCTCAGTGTCCACACATGGAACGCGGATCTTTAAAAAGAGAAACGCCCGCCCCAGGTGGGCGGGCGCTTCACGCGGTCTGCCGGTTTGAACATCAGCCGGCTCACCGGCTGGCTACAACTGCTTCTGGACCCGGCGCCGGAACAGCAGCCCAAGGCCGACGAGGCCTCCGCCAATCAGCGCGGACGTGGTCGGCTCGGGAATCGGCGGTGGTTCCTGGCTGGGATTGCTGATGAGAAAGAACTCTTCCCGCCCGTCATTGACGAGGGGCATGGTCACCTTGAACTGGACCGAGTCCGTGCCCGCGAACCCGGAAAGGTTAAAGCCGCTCAGGACATAGTCCGCCCAGCCGTTGCCGTTGCCGCCGCCCGAGGTGGGAGGCACATTTACCGGATTCGTTGGGGCAAACTCTGCGACAACGTTGCCGTTGACAAGCATGGCGAAGTAGCCCAGGGTCTGAACGACGTTGGTCTGATTGATATCGACGCCAATCAGAAACGCGGAACTCCCCACAACGCCAACAATCTGGTTCACCGAGTATGTGGGCGACATGACGTTGGTATATGCATTGCCGGACGGATTGGCGTCAAAGACTGTCCAGGTCCAGCCGGACGGCCCCTTGCAGGATGGGTCGCCCAGGACGCACGGGTTATTGGTGGTCTGCTGATATAACGGCTAGAACGGCGCGGCAGTGACTGGGCTAAGCGTTAGAGTGACCGGAGTGGCGGAGGCGGTCAGAACCGCGACAGCCAGCAGAGCGGTGATTGCGACGAGTCTCATCTCTTTTCTCCCCTCCTTCCCTTCGCAGTTCCCGGCTCCGCCGCAGGGGCGTGACGCAGAGGACTGATGAAGTGCACCTCCACAGTAACCGGAAATGCGAAATACAACCAGCCTTTTCTTGCATAAACTGAGATCAAATTGTACCGGGTATTCCAGGCGCATTTCGGGAAATAGTTCTGGTACCACGAATCCTGTCTCGCCTCCAGAGCCCCGGACGTGGCCGGGCGGCGCGCGGTGTATCTGCCATAAGAGCCTTTTTTGTGCGCGACTTGCAGGAATCACTGCAATGGCGAGGAAGTGGCCTCCGCGGTTCTAGTACCACCACGGATCGCCGCCGGCGGGTGAAAAATCCGCGCTAATGGTTCTAGAACTTTGTTCCGTTGATCAGAGCAAGGCAGCGGGAAAAAATGAGGCGTAATTGTCTGAGGGAGGGAAAATGGTGGCAAAAATTCTGAGGCGAGGGGTGCTGGCGCTGAATGTGATGTTTGCCGCCACCGTGCTGGGCACGCCCGTCTACAACACACCGGTGGATGTGTCCGCCTGGACCGGTTCCCGGACGGTGGGCTCCGGGCTGGCCAGCCTGAACGGCTCGAAGTTCCCGACGGGGTCAGGCATCTCGTGGGTCATCACGGACAACGGCAACGGGACGCTCACCTACAGTTACAGCTTCTTCGGAGCCGCGCGTGACCCGCTCGAACTCTCCCACTTCATCCTGGAGCTCAGCCAGGGCTGCATTGTGGAGGGCCAGTCGAATTGCGTGAGTGGCTACCAGGGGGACCTGGCGTTCAATTCCCAATGGGACAACTCCATCGGCAATTCGAATCCCGGCATGCCCGCGCCGATTTACGGCGTGAAATTCGACGACCCGCTGTCGTCATACACCTTCATTTCCAGCCGCCTGCCGGTGTGGGGCAACTTTTACGCCAAGAAGGGGCAGGACGGCATGTGGAACCTTGGGCTCACCGGGGACTCTGCCTATCTGGAAAACACGCTCTACTACGTCCCGCGGCCCGACACGGACGCGCACATCCCGCCCGAGATTCCCGAGCCCGGCACGCTTACGCTGTTGGGGCTCGGCCTGGCGGCTCTTGGACTGCGGCGCGCGCGGCGCTGAAAATCCGTCCTCAACAAAAGAAAGACCCACCCGATTTTTTCTGGAGGCTGGCCGCCGAGGCCAGCCTCTTCCTTCTCTGTGCCTCTGTGCCTCTGTGCCGAACGCCCAGCCCGCAGAAACGCATCCCAAGTCCCCGGGATGGGCCTCCAGGATCGTGGCCGGTTTCCCTGGGTCATGGGGGGCGCTACCGGGCGCTTCGCGCTCCTTCACTCGCAGTCCGAAATCGGAGCCGCGAGCAAACCTCGACCGCCATGCGGGCGCAAGGAGCGGTCATCGGCCCGCCGCAACACGCCTTCCGGCTGCGCCCGGACCCACCCGTCATTCAAAGTGCCCGGACGCTGCTTGCCTGGCGGCGAGGAAGGGGCCGCTCGTGTAGCGGGAAGCTGCAACCGGGAACCACATCCGGCAGCCGGCCGGGAACTGCCTGGCGGACGCTCCGATTCGCCGCGCCTGAACGCTTCAGCCAAAGCGCTGCCCCGCAACAGGCTCGACCGGCAGGCCCGGCGTGAGGCGCGTTCACACCGTGCGCGTAACTTTCGACAGACCCCGTGGTCTGTCCGGATCCAGGCCTTTCACCGCCGCCAGCGATGCGGCGAAGATCTGGGCCGGGATGATGTAGGGGATCGGCGTGAACAGATCTTCGGGCAGAGATGGAGAAGACCTGCGCCGTAGCGTGCTGAGCGCGGCGGGCACCACCAGCGATCCGGCGGGCGCCTCGCGGTTGGAGCGGTCCGTCACCACCAGCGTCTCGGCCTGGATCTTTTCGAGCCTCGCCAGCAGGGATTTCATCTCCGGCCAGGTGACGCCGGCAGGCGCGAAGACGAAGGCGGGAAACGCACGGTCAACCATGGCGATGGGGCCATGGAGGATGTCGGCCTGGGAAAAGCGCTCCGCCACGATGTAGCAGGTCTCCATCATCTTCAGCGCCCATTCAAATGCATTGGCGTAATTGAGCCCGCGGCCGATGACCACGGCGTGATCCATGAAACGGTAGCGCTCGGCGCGGCGGGCCACTTCGCGCTCCAGCTTCAGCGCCTCGGCGGCGGCTTCTGGCAGGCGTTCCAGGTCCGATGCATCGATGGATGCGCCCAGGGCCCAGGCCAGGAGATACAACGTGAGGAGCTGGCCCGTGTAGGTCTTCGTGGCGGCGACGCTCTTCTCTTCGCCGGCGCGCACGAGGAGCGTGAAGTCGGCCAGGCGTGCCAGCGTGCTGTCGGCCACGTTGGTGATGCCGAGCGTGGCGGCGCCATGTTTGCGGCCCTCTTCAAGCACCATGTTGGTGTCGGTGGATTCGCCGGACTGCGAGATGCCCACCAGCAGCGCGCCCTCCAGCCGCAGCGGGGCGTGATACAGCGTGGAGACCGAAGGCGCGGCCAGCGAGACGGGAATCCCGGTGGTGATTTCGATCAGATAACGGCCGAATTGGGCGGCGTTGTCGGACGTGCCGCGCGCGGCAAGCACGACCAGACGGGGCGGACTGGACGCGAATTTTCGGCGCAATACCTGGGCCTGGCGCAGGCCCGAGCGCAGCGTTTTGGCCAGTGCCGCCGGCTGCTGGCGGATCTCTGCGAGCATCTTCGACATGAGCACCGATCCTTATTCAGGGGCCGCGCCACCGGCGGCCGGGAATCGTTCCCATGATCCCACATGGGCGCGGGCGCGTTCAGTAGTAAGGCGTCAGCGGCCGCGTCTCGCTGCCGGTGCGGATCGGAAAGGAGGGCATTTCCGCCGGGGGCAGCGCCTCCAGCCGCGGCGTCACCGTCAGCAGCAGCGCGGTGCGGTCGAGCGTCCGGGTCCGGCCTTGCAGGCCCGGCACAAGAGACACGAGCGGCAGTCCGCTCCAGCTCTGGTTGATGGATTCGTTCACCACGCCGGTCACCACGGCCACCTCGCCGAACCGCGTGCGCAGCCGCGACACGAATTTGCGGTTGGAGATCACCGGGATGCCGTTCAGCGCGTCGCCCGCCAGCGCCTTGAATTCGGCATCGAGATCGAGCGTCAGTTCGCGGGCATCATGCACGCGCGGCGTCATTTTGAGCACGATGCCCAGGTCTTCGAACTGCACCGTCGGCGGAGGACGGTAGAGCTGGCCCTGGGCCTGCGGATCAATGCGGCCGAAGAAGCCCTGGGTGATCACCGGGTAGCGGTCTCCAATGTGCACGGTGGCGGTTTCGCCGTCCAGGGAGCGGATCTCGCTGCGCACGAGCGAGGTCGTGCGGCCGCGGGTCAGCGCCGCAAACAGTTGTCCGTCGATCACGGTCACCGCCATCGTGGTCTTGCCGCCGCCGAAGGCGGCCATGGTTTTCGGGTCGGGCTGGGGTGTGAACGTGAACGGAGTCGGATTCGCCGCGAAGGCCACGGGATAGGAGGACCTCAGCAGCAGGCCGAGATTCAGTGTGGAGCTCTCCTGGAGCGCCAGCAGCTCCACTTCCACCGTGACCTGGCCGCGCTGGGTGAGGAGCTGGTCGAACACAAGCAGGGCCGGCTTCAGCTTCGACACGCGGTCGCGGAACAGCACGAGGCGGCGGTTGAGGTCGAAGCCCACGCGGGCGATGTCAAACGCGGACTGCACGGCGCGGGCCATTTCCTGCACGTCCTGCGTCTTCAGCGACTCTGGCAGCGGCACCAGGACATTCATGACCGGTTCCAGCTCCGCCCGTTTCGCCGGCGTGTCCTTGGCCACCATCGCGCGCCGCGCCGCCAGCGGGATGACGAACGAGCTGGTGACGTTTTCGAGGGCCGTGAGCGCCTGGCGCCAGCCGGCGTCCTCCAGGCGGAACGCAACCGGCGGCCCCTCGGGATAGTCGCGATCAAAGACGATCTCGATCCCGTAGGCCCCGGCCACTTTCTGGAAGAGAACTTTCGGCGGTTCATTCAGGTGGAAACCGCGGCGCACGGCGGCGCCTTCCAGCACCGGCGGAGGAGCCAGCTCGCGCAGCGAGGCGAGATCTTCCGCCGTGATCCGGAGCTCGGACGGAAGCGCCGGCTCGGGCTCCAGGTCCCGGCCGCGGTCGGCAGGAGCAGGCTGAAGAACGGCGAGGGCGCGCGTACGCAGGGCCTGCGAGTAGTTCCAGTACTGGCTGACGGTGGGGGCCAGGGCCGCGGCTTCGGAGGCTTTCAGGTAGGCGCCGGCATGGTCGCCCCGACGCTCGGCACGCCGCGCCGCGCGGAACAGGGCAGAGGCCCGGTCCGCGGCCGCCGCGCAGAGCGCGCCGGCCAGAAGCACACCCATCAGGCCTGCTGCAAATTTCCGGGACACGCTGTCACTGACAATGACGCTGGAAGGCGCCGCGGCGTGCAGGACCGTGACCCGACCGCCGGGCTAAACTCCCGGGCCGGCTCAGCCGATGACAGGAGTGATGTCGACCCTCGCCGCACCGCGCACGACGTTCGGTCCGCCGATTCCGCAGACATTTGAAGAACTGGGCGTGCCCCAGTCGCTGGTCATCGACCTGTTCCTTCGTCGGACGATGATCGAGGGCTTCTCCACGCTGGAAAGCCTGAGCAAGGCGCTGCGGGTCTCGGTGGCCATCATCGACCAGGTCTTCCGCCAGTTGCGCCAGCAGCAGATCGTGGAAGTGAAGGGGATGATCGGCAACGACTATCAGTTTGTCCTGACCCAGGCGGGCAAACAGATGGCGGCCGACCGCTTCCAGATCTCGCAGTACGCGGGCGCCTGTCCGGTGTCGCTGAAAGACTACACCGCGGCGACGAAGCGGCAGGCGGCCAAGGTCCACATCGACCGGCGCTCGCTGCGCGCCGCCTTTTCCGACCTGGTGGTGCCGGACCGGCTGCTCGATCAGCTCGGCCCGGCGCTGATCTCGCAGAACTCGATCTTCCTCTACGGCCCGTCGGGCAACGGCAAGACGTCGATCGCCGAGCGCATGCTGCGCGTCTATCAGGACGCCGTCTACATTCCCTATGCGGTGGAGGTCGACAACCAGATCATCAGCCTGTACGATCCGGTGGTACACCACCGCATCGACATCGATGACCCGGACGTCGACCCGCGGTGGGTTCTCTGCAAGCGCCCCTGCATTGTCGTTGGCGGCGAGCTGATTCCTTCGATGCTCGAGCTGCGGCTCGACGAGACCTCGGGCATCTACGCCGCACCGTTGCAGATGAAGGCCAACAACGGCATCTTCATCATCGACGACTTCGGCCGGCAGCTCATGAGCCCGCGCGACCTGCTGAACCGCTGGATCGTGCCGCTCGACCGCCGCGTGGACTACCTCACGCTGCGCTACGGCGTGAAGTTCCAGATCCCTTTCGAACTGATGGTGGTCTTTTCGACCAACCTGGATCCATCCGACCTGGCCGACGAGGCGTTCCTGCGCCGCATCCAGAACAAGATTGAGATCGAGCCGGTGCAGCCGCAGGTCTTCGACATGATCTTCCAGCGCGTGGTGAGCACGCGCAACGTACCCGCCGAGTACGACAGCGCCGAATACCTGCGCAAGCTGTGCCTTTCCGAGGGCCGCACGCAACTGCGCGCCTGCTACCCGCTGGACATTGTCAACATCATCACGTCCATCTGCCAGTACGAAAACCGCCCGGTGCAAATCACCAAGGCGGAACTCGAGCGGGCCGTGCACCTGTATTTCGCCCGCAGTTGAGCGCGCGGCCGCAGGGGCGCCATGCAAGGCCGCTCCAGCGGTCCGTGAAGCCTATTTTTTCGGAGCGGCTTTCGCGGGCGCGACCTTTGCCGCCGTGGAAGGCTTTGCTGCCGGCGTTGCGGATGACTTCGCCCCCGCTGGGGCGGGCGCGGGCGGCGTCAGCTCCGCCAGCCAGGCCTTCGCGAACTGCACCGCCACCGCCGTCGGCTCGCTGCCGTTGCGGTAGATCATCTTCCACAGCCCGTCTTTTTTCTCGTATTCGGGTCTCACGAACACCCGGCGTCCGGCCTTGTCCACGGTTTGCGCCGTGAAATCCACGGTGGAGGCCGTCTGGAGGAACTCCTCGAGAGTACGCCGCACGACCCCTTCCATGCTTTTCTCGTCGTAGAGCCGCTGCGCCCTCAGTTTCCGGAAACTGTCTGCCTCCCCCTCCGGGATTTCCCTGCCCTGGGCCATCAGGGAGCAACGAAAAAGCTGAAGCCGGAACCGCTGCTCTTCTGCTGCGGCCAGCGCCATGGCGTCGTCGTAGCATTTGGCCAGTTTGGGGTCGCCTCCGGCCGATTCCCTGTCGTTTGCCGCGCGGCGCTTCGCCTCCCCAATCGATTCGGTGAAGATCGTCAGCAGGTAGTCGTGAACGCCTTCCGTGGCATGCGCCACGTACGTCTTCTGCAACGCTGCATACTCCTGCATGAACTTCGGATCGCGCACCAGGGCCGGGTTCTTCTGCAACTGCTCCGACATTGCCTGCATCCGCCTGCGCGGGTCCGGGCTGGCGGGCGGGAGCTTCAGTCCGTGATTGACGGCGCCGAACTGTCGGGCGATGTTCTCATCCTGTTTCTCCCGGATGGCGGCCGACATGACGAACTGCTTTACCAGCGGCAGCGCCGTGCGCAGTGCCGCCGCCCTCGCCTGCTCATCCATCTGCCGGTACACGCGGTTGGCCGGCACGGCCAGCAGCCGCTCGAACTCACGCGAGAGAGTTGTCTCGTTGCCGCTGCCCATTCGATCGGCGAGATACAGGATCCGGGACCGGACCGTGCCGTCGTCCGTCCGGAACTCAGGCGGAAACGTCTGTGCGCCCGCGAACGCGCAGAGCAGACAGCCCATTGCAAGCACTCTGTTGACGACCATCTCATCCTCCCGTCTTTCCCGGAGCAACCCGGAACGGGCTCATCCCCGCACTTCCGTCGCCCATCGAATTGCCCCTCATACAGGAACCGCAATCCCGGTACGGAATGGCTCATGGCTCACGCGGTTTTCCGCCGAGGCGCGCGTTTGGGCTGCGTCGTGGTCTGCCCGCTTCCGTTGCGGCTCCGAAGCGGGCGATTTTCAAGGTCGGCTGGCTACCACCACTGAAGGGTCGCGCAGGTTCTGTCGCCGCTCCGGATCACCTGAACCCAGCGTCTTTCCTGCCATTGGCGCCAGCTCAGGCAGAGGATCGGGTCTCCGAGCCGCGCTTCGCCGAGATAGTCCGCCTGTAGGACAGTGCCGGGAGAACCACCGGCCTGCTGCTCGCCCCATTCGATGTAGGTCACGTTGTTGACGTGGTCATTCACGTCCAGATGCGCCGATTGGACTCGCCATTGCGCGGCCAGGGAGGGCGCACCGCCGGGCGCGGGCGCGTCAATGAATTCGACTCCCGTATCGCGCGCCGGGAAGGGCAGCTCGAGCAGGAACTGCGGCAGGCGCAGCGGGCGGCGGCGTTCCAGATCGACGATCAGCCACACGGTGGCCGCTTCGGCGATGGAGGCACCCCGGGAGAGGACTTCGAACTCGCGCCAGGCGCGCGCGCCGGCGCTGCGGCGCGATGGCCAGGTGTGGACTTCCAGTTGCTCGCCCGCTTCGGGCCAGCGCCGGGCGCGCAGTCCGAGCCGCGCGAGCATCCAGGCCCTTCCCTGGCGGCGCAGATCGGCGACGCCGACGCCAAGCAGGGCGGCATGCTCGCCGGCGGCCGTCTCGAGCAGCCGGCACAGGCCGGCGGCGCCCGGCCGCTCGAGGCGGGCGCGGATCGAAAGGAGAAGTTCCATCGGGCTCAGGCGAGCCGGGCCCGCACGAGTTCGCTCAGGCGTTTGCCGTCGATGCGTTTGCCGGCGAGCTTGGCCCGCGCGGCGCTCATCACCTGGCCCATCTGTTTCGCGCTGGTGATGCCGGTCTCGGCCAGCGCCGCATCGACGGCGGCCTGCATCTCGTCTTCGGTGGCGGCGGCGGGCATGTAGGACTCGATGAGACGGATCTCGGCTTCCTCTTTTTCGGCCAGCTCGGGGCGGCCGCCCTGGCGGTACATTTCGGCGGCGTCACGGCGCTGCTTGATGAGGGAGTTCAGGACCTTCAACTCGGCGGCCTCGTCGAGCTCCTTCATCGAGTCCACCTTCTCCTTCATGAGTGCCGTCTTGATCATCCGCAGCGCCGACAGACGGGCCTCGTCGCGGGTCTTCATCGCCGCGGCCATGTCCTTCTGCACCTGATCGAGCAGTGCCATGTTTGGTATCCTGTAGTCCTATTTCCCTCTGATTTTCCCACAGCCATGCATGTCAAGAAGCAGCGACTCCTGACGCCAGGGCCGACGCCTCTTCTGCCTCGGGCCCTGCACGCCATGATGGCGTCCGACATTCATCACCGGACGCAGGACTTCATCCAGTTGTATCCGCGCGTGCTCAGCGACCTGAAAGAGGTCTACGGCACGCAGAACGATGTTCTCATCACCGTCAGTTCCGGCACCGGCGCAATGGAAGCCGCGGTGTCGAACTTTTTCAGCGACGGCGACAAGGTGATTGTTCTTTCGGCCGGCAAGTTCGGCGAGCGCTGGGTGGAGCTGGCCCGGGCCTTCCGGCTGAACGCGGTCGTCCTCACCGCTGAATACGGTCAGGCGGTCGCGCCCGAGCGCGTCGCCCAGGCGCTGAAGGAGAACCCCGACGCGAAAGGCGTCTTTTTCCAGGCCTCGGAAACCTCCACGGGCGTGGCGCACGACGTGCGCGCCATCGGCGAGCTGGTGAAGGCGACGCCGGCGCTGTGCATCGTGGACGCCATCACCGGCCTTGGCACCATGCCGCTCGACATTGACGGCTGGGGTCTGGATATCGTCATCGGCGGCTCGCAGAAGGCGTTCATGATCCCGCCCGGGCTGGCCTTCATCAGCGTGAGTCCGAAGGCGTGGGCGCAGAACGAGACGGCGCGGCTGCCGCGGCTTTACTTCGACCTGCGCCGCGAGAAGAAGATGGCCGACCGGGGCGAGAGCGCCTGGACGCCGAACGTCAGCCACATTCTGGCGCTGGCCGAGGCGCTCGCCTACATCAAGCAGATCGGCATGGCGAAGCTGGTGGAGAACGCGCAACTGCTGGCGCGCGCCACGCGTGCGGCCGCTGTCGAGCTCGGGCTCGAACTGTTTGCGCCGGATTCCCCATCGAGCTCGGTGACCGCCATCAAGGCGCCGGCCGGCATGGATTCGGGCGAGATCGTCAAGGCCTTCCGCAACCAGTTTGGCTCGATCATCGCCAACGGGCAGGGGTCGATGAAGGGCCGGATCTTCCGCATTGCGCATCTGGGCTACTTCGACTTCGCCGATCTGTTTGCGGTGATCGCCGAGCTGGAGCTGATCCTGCATCAGAAAGGGATCCCCGTCTCCTTCGGCCGTGGCGTGGCCGCGGTGCAGAAGGTGTATCTGGAGGCCGCAGGCGGGAAGCAGTCATGAAGATCCTGGTCGCAGAACCGATGTCGCCGGCGGCGATTGAGCTGCTGCGCCGCCAGCCGGACTTTGAGGTGATCGAATCCAACCCGAAGGAGTACGAGCAGCACCTGGCCGACTGCGAAGCGCTGCTGGTGCGCAGCGCGGTGAAGGTGAAGGCGGACACGCTGGCCAGGGCGCCGAAGCTGCGCGTGATCGGGCGCGCGGGCGTGGGCGTGGACAACGTCGATCTGGCCGCAGCCACCGCCGCGGGCGTGCTGGTGATGAACACGCCGGGCGGCAACGCGGTCAGCGTGGCCGAGCACACGCTGGCGCTGATGCTGGCGCTGGCGCGGATGATCCCCGAAGCCAACGCGTCCACGCGCGCCGGCAAATGGGAGAAGAAGAAGTTCCTCGGCAACGAGCTGCGGGGCAAGACGCTGGGCATCGTCGGTCTGGGCAACATCGGGCAGGAGGTGGTACGCCGCGCGCGCGCCTTTGAGATGCGCATCATCGCCTCCGACCCTTATGTGAATCCGGTGACCGCGGCCGATCTGGGCGTCGAGCTAGTGCCGTTCGAGCGGCTGGCGGCCGAGGCCGACTACATCAGCCTGCACGTGGCGCTGACGCCCGAGACGCGCAACATGATCAACGCCGAAACGATCGCGCGGATGAAGCCGGGCGTCCGCATCATCAACTGCGCGCGAGGCGAGCTTATCGACCAGGACGCACTGAACGAGGCGTTGCGCTCGGGCCGGGTGGCCGGCGCGGGGCTGGACGTTTTTTCTCCGGAGCCGCTGCCCGAGGGCCATCCGCTGCTGTCGGCGCCCAACCTGATCGCCACGCCGCACATTGCCGGCTCGACCGAGGAGGCGCAGGAGATCGTCGGCATCCGCATTGTCGAGCAACTGGTCGAGTACCTGCTGCACGGCGTCGCCATCAACGCGGTGAACATGCCGGCGGTGGCGCCGGAGCAGTACCGCGCCATCAGCCCCTACATCGAGCTGGCCGAGCGGCTGGGCCGCTTTGCGGCCTTCATCGGGCCGGAGAACGCGCAGGCGGTGCGCATCACCTACCGTGGGCGGATCGCCGAACTGAACACGAACCTGCTGCGCAATGCGGCGCTGGCGGGAGTGCTGAGCCGGAGCCTGGCCGGCCGGGCCAACCTGGTCAACGCGATGCAGCTTGCCTCGCAGCGGAACCTGGCCGTCACCGAGGCGCACCAGCCGCGGGGCGGGGCGACGGACTCCATCCAGGTCGAGATCATCGCACCGTCGGCGGCCACGTCGGTCACCGGCGGCGTGGTGATGGACAAGCCGCGCCTGCTGTCGATCGACGGCATCCCGGTGGAGATCACGCTGGCCGGGCATCTGATCTACATGCGGAACATCGACGTGCCTGGCGTCATCGGCCACGTCGGCAGCGTGTTGGGGCGCAACCAGATCAACATCGCGAACTTTTCACTTGGCCGGCAGGACAGGCCCGTCGGGCCGGGCCAGCCGCTGGAGGCGGTGGCGCTGGTCGAGGTGGACACGCCGGCCAGCGAGCCGATTCTCGCCGAGCTGCGCAGTCATCCGGCGGTGCGGCTGGCGGTGACGGTGGAGCCGGGCGGCTGAGGGGGCGCGGGCGAGTTTTTTTCCGTTCATCTTCGGGCGGCCCCGTTGCCGCCCTTTTGGGGCCCGTGGTACTATGGAGGTGCCTCAAGGACTGCGCTTCTCGAATGAATCAGTCCGAATCCCCGACGGAGCTAGCTTCCCATCTCGATGAGTTCAACCGTTTTCCTCGGTAATCTTCCGCCGTGGGTCACTGCCGATGACATCAAGGCGTGGCTCGTGGCGGAAAACCTGGTGGCCGATTCAGTCAAAGTCATCCGCAATCCCGAAACGCAGGAATCGAAAGGTTTCGCCTTCATCGAAGCGCCCAATGAAGAAGAGATGATGGCGATCATCAAGCGTTTTGACCGCGCCCCGCTCGAAGACCGGCTGCTGCGGGCCAATCCCGCGCAGCCGCCGCGTTCGAAGGCCGCGCGCAGCGGCGCGGGCCGAGCCCAGCAGAGCGGCCAGCCGGCACAGGGCGCGCAGGGTGCGCCCGAGCGCCGGCAGCGCGGCGGCAAGAAGCACCGCAAGCCGAGCGGTCCGCCCAGCGCTTTCGCCGAAGAGCTCGCCAAGGCCCTGTAAAACGCACGCTCGTCGCCGGCCTCGACGAGGCCGGCCGCGAGGGTATTTTTCTGTTTTCCCCTCCCCTTTCTCTCCGCACGGCCGCCCTGCTATTGTGAGAAGTTCACGTCTTCGGGAAGGAGCATTCTGAAGCCGATGCGCGTCGTCGCGGGAGTTGATCTGGGCGGCAATGCCGTCAATTACACGTTTCTGACAGCGGACGAAACGTTCCTGATCGAGTCGCTGTGCGAGTATCCGTCGAGGTCGAAGGAGGGGCCGGCGGTCTGCCTTCAGCAGATTCTGGATGGCTTGCAGGTGGCGATGCGGCAGGCCGGAGTGTTGATGGACGACATCGCTGTGGTGGGGCTGGACACGCCCGGGCCGGCCAGTGCCGATGGGGTGCTCAGCGCGCGCGGGTCCACCAATTTCGTCCACCCGGACTGGGCGGGCTATGACATTCGCGCGGGGCTGGAATCAAAGACCGGCAAACCGGTGATCTATCTCAACGACGGCAACGCGGGCGCGTTGTGGGGGCACTTCAACCTGTTCGGCGCGCATTCGAACGCGACCTCGATTTCGGCGATTATTGGCACGGGTCTCGGCGGCGGGGTCATCATCGGCCAACTGGTGGTGAAGGGCCGCAAGGGGTTCGGCGGCGAGCTGGGCCACGTGTTGATTCCCTATCAGAGCATTCCATTTCTGGAGGGGATCCGGCCGCGGTGCAACTGCGGCCGCGTGGGCGACCTGGAGTCACTGTGCTCGCTGACGGCCATCGAGGTGAATTACCTGCCGTACTTCCGGGCAAAGTATCCGGACCATGAGCTGTACCGCATGGGCGACCTGCACCAGGCGGCGAAGCTGGTTCGCGGGATGGCCGAGAAAGGCGACCCGCTGTGCCGCGAAATCTTCCGCGGGCAGGCGCACGCGCTCGGGTTGTTCTTCGATGAGATGATCAACACCTTTGACCCGGACGCGCTCATCGTCGGCGGCGGGGCCATCGAAACCGGCCCCGAGTTCCAGCAGTGGTTCCTGGCCGAGATCCGCGCCGGCATGCCGGAGCAGCGCGAGGAGCAGGCTGACATTCCGATCCACATCATGCCGAACGGCGACACGGCCGGGGCGCGCGGCGCGGCCATTGAGGCGCTGCGGGTGGCGCGCGAACGCGGATTGCTGTGAATGTTCCGTAACCGGCCTGGCGTTGAATGCGCTATTCTTCGGTGACGGAAATAACGCCATGCAGCCATCCACCCACATCACGCGGCGCACCGCGATGCTCGCCCTGTGCGCCTTCCTTCCCGCCGCAGCGCAGACGCCCAAACCGAAGCGCGCGCCGGACGTTCCCTACGTGCCTACCACCGAACGGGCGGTGGAAGCGATGCTCGAGCTGGCCCGGGTGACGAAGAACGACATCGTCTACGACCTGGGCTGTGGCGACGGGCGCATCGTCGTCACCGCGGCGAAAAAGTACGGCGCCCGCGGTGTCGGCATCGACATCAACCCTGAGCGTATCGCCGAGGCCCGCGAGAACGCGAAGAAGAACGGCGTCGAGCACCTGGTGAAGTTCATTGAAGGCGACCTGTTCGAGGCAGACATTCACGAGGCCACGGTGGTGACGCTCTTCCTGCTGTCCAGCGTCAACCTGAAGCTGCGCCCGAAGCTGCTGGCCGAGCTCCGGCCCGGCACGCGCGTCGTCTCCAACACCTTCGACATGGGCGACTGGAAGCCGGACAGGGAGTTCACGCTGGATGACAACAGCGAGGACTCCTACCTGAGCCACAAGTTCTATCTGTGGATCATTCCTCCGAAGAAGTGAACCGGCCGGTCCGGCTCACTCCGGCACCGTGAAAGAGCCCATGATGCGTCCATTGCCGCAGGTCACACGGTAGCGGTATGTACCAGGAGCCAGGGGCAGCACGATCCGCCGTGTTCTCAGCCCGCCCTGGTCCGGCGTGTCACCCGCATCGTCCGGGCTGGTGAACTCAGTGGCCGTGACGGCGTAACGGCAGGCCGCCAGCGTCGGCGCGTCATAGTGGATCTCCGCCTTGCCGGGCGCGGCGATCACCTTCAGATTGTAAGGTTCGAAGCGCGGAATGAAGGCATAACGCTGATCAAAAGCGCGCTGCTCGAGGCCGCTGCCCATTCCCACCGCCCGCCGATAGGCCTCCAGCCCCGAGCCCAGTGTGCCCCTGACGTCGTAGTACAGCGCCAGAGCGTTCACCCAGAGGTTCGGATAGGTGTGCCCGGCCAGCTTGTCGCCCAGGACCCTCCACTCAGCGTTCACCACCGACTGAGTCGTGTGCGGCGCCGCCTTCGTGCCCCAGTAGCCCCGGCCGCCGGCGCATACCGTAAAAGTCGTCGTTGTCGCCCCCACGCTCTTGTTGCACGTGCGGATGAACTCTTCGTCAATCCGGAACACAGCCTCATTGGTCGGCACCTGAATGCAGCCCAGCGCGCCCGCCTTGCAGTTGATGGTGAAGGAACTGGCGTTGGCGCTGATATCGGCCGCAAGCGCCACGGGGGGATTGCGGACCGTGATGTACCGCTCCCAGCTCGTGATCAGGCCCAAGGCGTCGGCCGTGGGGGTGCGGTAGGCGCCAGAGTACAAAACCGGTTTGCGCGGATGCAGCATCCCGTCGATGTAGTACTGGCCCAGCCTGGCCGCACTCCGCTCAAACAGATAGCCGCTGCCAACCGCCAGCGCCCGGGTCTGCCGGGCCCATCCCAACGTGATCGCCAGGTAGCTCACCATCCACGGACTCGTGCCCACGCCTGCGCTTTCCGCGGCACCCTCCATGTCGGGGTAGTATTGCCCGAGACCGATCATCGGCAGCGGATTGCCCAGCCCCCTCATCATCGCGAACCCTTTGCACCAGGGTGTGGCGCTCCTCCCGGCGGTGAAGTTGACCTGGAGCGTGTCGGACTGGGTGAGCGGCGGCGCGCCCGCATCCTGAATGATGAGCGAAAGCCCCGGGATGTAATACCACTGTTTGCCGCTATCCTGACCGTAAATGCCAAACGTCTGCGACAGGCCATTCACCGTGATCGAACTGACACTGTTGATCGTCTCCCATCCATTCAGGGCAAAAACCCGCCGCTGGCCATTCGGGCGCGAGATCGGGTGGGAAGAATTGAAGATCTGCGACGTGCTGCCACTGGCCGCTCCATTGCAGTTGGTGGCTACCTGGCTGGCGTACAGCCCATCCCGGACATCGAAGGCGCCCTCGTAGGCGGCGTCAATGTTCTTCAGTTTCTCGGCAAAGTAGTCCCGTTCGGGGGAATCGGGGCTGAGAAGCCAGGCCCAGATGATCGCCTTGATGGGCCGCGCCGCCAGCCTCGGCTCCCCGCTGTTGTAATGAATGCCCCAGTCGTAGTGCCGGTCATACTGGGGATGCGCCGATCCCAGGATTGTCGCCCCCCATTGCTGCAACGAGGAAAGATAAACGTAACGCCCGGTCAAAAGGTACGGAACCGGCAGCAGCGAGGGATAGTGGGAGACGCTCAACACCCACGGCTTGTCCGTGGCCGGGCAGTTCGTGCAAACAGCCACCGCCGGATAGGCCCCGGTGTTTTCGTAGTAAAAGGACCGGCCGTCATACTGGGCCGTGATCGAGAAGATACGGCCAAATGACGGTGTGGTCTGGTCCGTGGGCCAGTTCAGATAGTTCCGCAACGCCGGACTCATGCCCGTGCGGCTTTCCCGGGTGTGAACCGGCGCAGTGAGTGCAGCCTCCGCACTTCCCACCATCAGCTTGTCGAACATTTCCTTGCGGGTGGAGACGCTGAATCGGCTGTCGCCCATCGCATAGAGATAGGCGATCTGCCAGGCGGGAACGATTCCGAAGTTTGCATGGTCGCCCGTGCCGGGCCAGTCCGTCTTGATGTAGGCGCACGGGTTCTGCGTCGTGCAGCTTCGCGGGTCCGGCCTGCCCTGGTCGTCCGTGCCGACGTTGGCAGGCCACTTCGACAGATAATTGGATGGCAGGCTGGAGTCAATCCGGATGCCCAGGTCGTAAGGCGGCAGGATATGCGTCGCCACCAGGTAGGCCAGGTTGCGGTCCACGAACACCTCGGCCGGGGCGTTCCCGCTCCAGGCCAGATATGAAACCGCGCCCTTGTTCGTCAGCGTGTAGCCGGTCTTGGAGTACACCGTGCTTCCGCCGGCCAGAAACTCCAGCTTGAACTGGAACGCCGCCAGACCGCCGCTCGATGTCTGAATGAACCGGGTCCTCCATGGCGCTTCCAGCTTGTAGCCGACTTCCACCCCGCTCCACCCCGGGTAAAACGAGAGCTCAAACATCGGGTGAATGCCCTTGTACTGCTCGCCGGAGGGCGCCTGCCATGCAGACCCGTCCCACTGCCAGCCGAAATCGTAAGCCAGCGCCGGCGTCATGTCCTCCACAATGACGCGCGTGACCACCGGCCCCCGCAGCCAGTAACGCCACGCACCGGCCCCAAGCATGGTCCTGGCGTCCACGGTGTAACTGATCGAATTGGCCGTCCCGCGGATCTGGGCGCTCCAGGCCCCGCTCAGGAAATTCAGCATCCCCGCCTGGTCGAGCGCCGCGGCCTCACAAACGGCCTGGCTGCCCAGATGGCAGGCGTTCTGATCAGGAACAAAATCCACCTTCACGCTGCCATTGGCCGGCAGGCTCACCCGGAACGACACGAATGCAGACAGCAGGCTGCCGTCCGGCCACCGGCTCTTCGCATCAGCCTGCCAGACGCCCGGCACGACGCCATTGATGCGCGGCTTCGGGTATGTGCCAGCCGGAAACTCGCCCTTCATGAACAGCATCATCACCGTGAACGGCCTGTCCGTCTGGGCCGAGCCGCCTGCCTCGTAAATGCGGATGGAATTGTCCAGCCCGGAGCAGGCCAGGCAGAACACGAGCAGCGCCGGCAGTTTCTTCATCGCTCACCTCTCTGTTCCGAGATCTTGCCAGAAGTGAACATAGTCCACATTGGCGTACTTCGCGGCCGCTTCATTCGTGATGATGTTCACCGTGAATATGCCTGACCAGGCCTTGCTCAGGTAGACCGGCACGGCCAGATCACAACCGGACGGACAGCCGCTGATCTCCGCGCCGCTGTCGAAACGGAGCCAGATCTTGTTCGCCACGCTGCCGTCGGACCGGATACGGAAGGTGTGCCAGTTCGTGTCCGGGGCCGCGCCCGTGCTGACCGTGGCGCCCCATGAGTTCTGGTTGGCGTAGGCGAACATGAACTGCGTGTCCGTGCCTGCCAGATACCGGATCACGACGCCCCGCGGCGGGTTTTCTGTCGTGGAGTCCATCATGCCGATCCAGAAGCTGCTGTTGGCATAATCGGTGGCGTTGGGGAAGCGAAACACAACCCGGAACTCCCACGGAGTGTTGGAGAGGGCATACAGCGAACCGGCGTCGCTGCTGGCCGGCCCGCCGATCGAAGCCGACCAGGATGTCCGGTTCCCGGACGTGGCGGTCGTGGCAATGCTCATGATGCCGGGGTGATTGATATCGAGCGGCGGACTCGGGTTATTCAGAGTTGTCGATCCGGCGCTCCGGCTGAGGATGATGTCGCCCAAATACGCCGGCGAGCTTTGATTATAAAAAGCTCCCATCTCCGACCGGAACAATACATACCTCGAGTTCGGCCGCCAATCGAACACGCTGCCGCCTCCTCCGCCGCCCTGCACCTGCGTCCAGGTGTCTGCGGCGGTGCACAGGTACAGATTCTGACCGGCTGGGGCGTCCGTCTTGAACAACATCTGCCCCACCGTGCAGCTCCCCGGCAAAACTGCCCCCGTTCTCATCGGCGCAGTGGACTCGGCGGCCGAGAAGTCAACCACTCTCGCGCTCAGCCGGCCCAGGACATCCAGACTGCCGTTGACCGTCACCGCATACAGCAGGACGGCGGTTGCCGCCGCGGCAACCAGGATCATGCTCCATCGTCTCACGATTCGTCCTCCTCAGAAACCGCGCACCACGCGAGCGCTGTAGGTCAGCCCGTCGGGCACCGCGATGTCTGCCGCCGTGACGTTGCAAAGTCTGACGACGATGACATCCGCGCCGCTGTAAATCATCCCGACGATCCCCGCCGGCAGAGCGCCCGGCAGTCCTGCTGCCACCGTTTCGCCGGGGGTCACGCCGGCCGCGTCCACGCTGGCCTCAGCGCAGCTTGCCGCTCCCAGGGTCCCGAACGTCAGGCTGGCCGAATAGTACGTCTGGCTCGCCACGCTGCCGCCGCTGGCCAGGCGAACCGGATCGGCCGCCGTGCCGTTGCCCTCGAGTCCTGCGCCGAAATAGATCGTGCCGCCGCAGGGGCCGGCCGTCCCATCCGCCCGCACACAATCGGCCGACGTCCCGCTCACCAGACCCAACACGCCATTGACCAGTCTGGCCACCCCGCTCCCGGTCGCCCGCTTCAGCACCTTGCCGCTCGTGCCGGAAAATAGCGTCAGTTCGCCATCGGCCGACCCTGCCGGCCCGACGACGTCGCCGTTGCCGGTGCCACAGGCCGCACCGGCCGAGACGAGGTTGCCGTTCGCGTCGAACTTCGCGCAATCGTTGGCCGCCGCGGTCCCGCTGAAAAGCTGGATCTTCGATCCGTTCCCCTGAAGCGCGGAGGGCGAAATCTGGCTGAGCGCAAGAAACCCGCCAATCTGGCTGAAGCTGTAGTCACCCGCCTGCGCCGTCACCGCCCCCGTGCGTCCGAACACCGAGCTCACCGCCCCGCTGCCGCCTCCAGCGCCTCCACTCGCGTTCACCACGCAGCGGCCGCTTTGCGGCTGGCTGAACTCCACCTGCACGCGGTTCTCGTCGAGCACCTGCATCCGGTTCGGGATCACCGTCTGGTCGTTCTCGTCCACGCAGCCCGCCAGCACGCTCCGTGTGCCCAGCCCGTGGTTCAGCACCACCACGGTCTGGCCCGCAAAGGAGTAACTGAAGTTCGGCTCGCCCCCGCAGGGCCTGCCCGCCGAGATCAGGTTCCCGTTCGAGTCAAACTCGGCGCAGTCGCCCGTCTGGACCGGTCCGCCGCCGAACGCCTGGAGCAGCGTCCCCGTACCCTGTTTGCCGGCCACGCCGGTGATGTCCGCCAGGGAATGTCCGTGTGGCGCGGCCGCCACCCAGGCCCCGGTTCCATTGCAGACATAAAATCCCGCCGCGCCGCTTCCGCTCACCACCACTGCCTCCCCAGGTGTGCAACTGGCCGGCAGCGAAGCCACAACCCGCGCCGGTTTCGTCTGCGGATATCCGCTAAAATCCGCCGTCCGGCCCTGGCTGGGCAGGTGCACGCTCGTTTGCCCCCAGGCAGCGGCCAACCAGATCGCCCACAGGGCGACGCTCCTGCATGCCCTCGTTCGCACGCTCTCACCTCCTGCTCTCGCCGCCGGGCGTGCCCGGCCAGCTTCGCCGCCATCGTGAGCCCCGGTGTTTCCGCCGGCGCGCGCCCTGCGACATAAAACACACAAAATGAAGTGGAAACATTTTCCTCATGTCTTGTGACCGGATCCCCCGCACCCCCTGTGTTATGCTCACAATCAGCGGGTTCCGCGCCGCTGACACCCCGGTCGCGGGATGAGGAGGAGCGCCCAGTGATGTCCACGCCCCTGGAGGGTGCCGCAGAGCAGGATGCGCCTGCCGCACCGCCGCGGCGCCGTCCGCGGCTCCTCATCGTTGCCTATGCCTTCCCGCCCGCAGGCGGAATCACCGTCATGCGGGCTCTCAGCCTGGCCAAGTACTTCCCGGCCTGTGGCATTGACGTCCATGTGCTCGCCGCCCGCAACCCGGCCGTGCCCGTGCGGGATCCGGGGCTGCTGGCCCATGTGCCCCCTTCGGTCTCCATCCACCGGACCTTCACACCGGAGCTTCCCTTCTATCTGCGCAAGCGCCTTTGGGAGCGGGTTGCGGGCGGAGGTTCCAGCCCGGAGACCGATTCCACCGCGCCTCCGCCGCCCCGTTGGAAATCCGCTCTCGCCGAGGCGGCGCGCCGCATCTTCTGTCCCGACCCCCAGGTCGTCTGGACGCCTTTCGCCGTCGCCGCTGCCCGCCGCATCATTCGCCGCCACCAGATCGACGCTGTGCTCGTCACGGCCCCCCCGTTCTCGGTGTTCCTGATCGGCAACGCGCTCAAGCGGGCGTTTCCGCACCTCCGGCTGATCAGCGACTTCCGCGACGAGTGGCTCCGCTTCTACCTCACCGACTTCGAATTCCTCCGCAGCGATGCCATACGCCGCCGCGCCGAACAGATCGAGCGCGAAACGGTCCGGCTGTCGGATCTCGTCGTCGCCGTCACCGCCTCCTCCCTGCGCGAGATCCGTTCCCGCTACCCCGCCGAACCCGACTCCAAATTCGCGCTCGTCCACAATGGCTACGACCCCGATGCCCTGAAGCCCCTCTTCGCCCAGCGCGAAGACGCCCCGCGGCCGAAGCGCGAGAAGGTCGTCATCACCCACATTGGCACCGCCTACAGCACCGCCTCTCCCGCCTTCTATTTCCAGGCGCTCGACGGGCTTCCCGATGCCATCCGCTCCCGCATTGAGACCCGCTTCATTGGCCGCATCTCGGAGACCGAACAGCGGCTGCTCGCCCGGCGCGGCGAATCGGTCCGCCTGCTCGGCTTCCTTCCCCAGGCCGAGGCGCTGCGCCACATTGCCGATACAGACTATCTGCTGTTGACCATGACCAACGAATTCAGCCTGCCAGGGAAGCTGTTTGAATACCTCGCTTCGGGCAAGCCCATCATCGCCCTGTCGCCCTGCGGCGGTGAAGTGGACCGGCTGATCGCCGAAACCAACGCCGGATGGTGCGTTCCTCACGACGATCCTCAGGCCGTCCGGCGCGTCCTCGAGGAGGCGGTCCGTCACGCCCTCCAGGGCACCGTTGCCTTCCGCACCCGCCGCGACATCGTCGCCCGCTATGAGCGCCCGCGTCTGGTGGCCGAATACGCCCGGATCCTCCGCGAACGCCTCTTCCCGGAAGCGCCTCCAGCCGATGCAATAGACTGAGAGTTTCCACTTCCATGGCCATGTCCACCCATTCCCAGCCCGCCCTCTCGGGCGAGGGCGCCGCCCTGCTTGAAAAGATCCGCTCCCGCTCGGCCCGTGTCGGCGTCGTTGGTCTCGGCTACGTCGGCCTGCCGCTGGCGGTCGAGTTCGCCCGGGCCGGCTTCCACGTTACCGGCATCGACGTATCGCCGCAGAAGGTCGAGCAGATCAACTCGGGCTCGAGTTACGTCCAGGATGTTTCTTCCGAAGCCGTGCGCGATCTCGTCTCCCGGGGCCTGCTCCGTGCCACTACCGATTTCGCCGCCGTCGCGGAGCTGGACACCATCAACATCGCCGTGCCCACGCCCCTGCGCAAGACCAAGGACCCGGACATGAGCTACGTGGTGAACGCCGCGCAGTCCATTGCCCGCCACGTCCACCCGGGCATGCTCGTGATTCTCGAATCTACCACCTACCCGGGCACGACCGAAGAATTGCTGTTGCCGATGTTCGAGGGCGCAGGGCTCAAGGCGGGCCAGGATTTCTTCCTGTGCTTTTCGCCCGAGCGCGTCGATCCCGGTAACCCGAAATACCAGACGAAGAACATTCCCAAGGTCGTTGGCGGCATCACGCCTGCCTGCACTTCCATCGGTGCGGCGTTTTATGGCATGGCGCTGGACACGGTTGTGCCCGTCAGCAACACCGTCGTTGCCGAAATGGTGAAGCTGCTCGAAAACACGTTCCGCATGATCAACATCGGCCTCGTGAACGAGCTCGCCATCATGTGCCACCGCATGAACATCAACGTGTGGGAGGTGATCGACGCCGCCGCCACCAAGCCCTTCGGCTTCATGCCCTTCTACCCCGGCCCCGGCCTCGGCGGCCATTGCATTCCCATTGATCCCTTCTACCTCTCGTGGAAGTCAAAGCAGGCGGGCATCGAAGCGCGCTTCATCGAGCTCGCCGGCCACATCAACGGCGATATGCCGCGCTGGGTCGTCTCACGCATTCAGGACGCCCTCAACGACCAGTGCAAGCCGCTGCGCAACTCGCGCATCCACATCCTCGGCGCCGCCTACAAGCGGGACATTGATGACGTCCGCGAGTCTCCGGCGCTCGACATCATCCACCTGCTTCAGCAGCGCGGGGCTGTCGTCTCCTACACCGATCCCTATGTGCCGGTGCTGCGGCTGGATCACGTGACGTTGCACTCGCAGCCGCTGGACTCGCTCGCATCCTGCGATTGCGCCGTCATCGTCACCGACCACCGCGTCTTCGACTACGACGCCATTGTCCGCCTTGCCCCGCTCATCCTCGACACGCGCAACGCGCTCAAGGGCCGGCCGGAACCCCACATCCTGCGCCTCTGACAGGGATGACCAACATCCTCACCATCGACGTCGAGGACTACTTCCACCCCACCGAGGTCCAGCGCACCGTGGATCCGGCCCGGTGGGACTCTTTCCCCTCCCGCGTCGAAGAGGCCACTGCCATCGTGCTTGATCTGCTCGACGCCGCGGGCGTCCGCGCGACGTTCTTCATCCTCGGCTGGGTCGCCGCGCGACGGCCGGCGCTGGTGCGCCGCATCGCCGAGGCCGGCCACGAGCTCGGCTGCCACAGCTTCTCCCATGCGCTGGTCTTTTCGCTGACGCCGCAGGAATTCCGCCACGATACGGAAATGGCCATCGATGCCATCGCCCAGGCGTCCGGCATCCGGCCCCGCGCCTACCGCGCCCCCAGCTTCTCGATCACTGCCCGCTCGTTCTGGGCTCTGGAAGTGCTGGCCGAATGCGGCGTTCACACGGATTCGAGCATCTACCCGGTCCGCCACGACCGCTACGGCGTTCCGGACCACCCCTTCTCCCCGCACCTGCTCCAGACGCCTTCCGGAACGATCCTCGAGGTGCCCCCTGCCGCGGTCCCGCTCCATGCGGGCCGGAATGCGCCCGCCGGCGGAGGCGCCTATCTCCGTCTCCTGCCCTACTCCTACATGGCATCCAGCATCCGCCTGCTGAACCACGTCCACCGCGCGCCCGCCTGTCTCTACGTTCACCCCTGGGAGTTCGACCCGGCCCAGCCGCGGCTCGCCTCGGGCCTGGTGGCCCGGCTTCGCACCTACCTCGGTCTTCGAACCATGGGGCCCAAGCTGGCCCGCCTGCTGAGCGAATTTCCCTTCGGGCCGCTCGGGGCCGTTTGCCCACCCCAGGGCGCCTATCCTCTCCTTCACGCCCGCGCTGGCCGCCCCTAAAACCGGAACGCGGCCGCGCTCGGGCTCCAGGTCAGATGCGCGCTGGCGAAACGCTGCCAGCGCCGCGGCTGCGCCGCCGTGTCGTAAAACGAGTACCCGCCGTTCAGGCCGAAATACAGGTCCTTCACCAGCCGCAGCCCCGTGCTCGCCCCGAAGTTCCCGCTTTTGAGTTCCGACCGCTGGAGCAATCCGCTCCACCGGTAATAGCCTCCATAGAGGCCAAGGCTGAATCGGCCAATGGTTCGACCGGCCGATCCGTAGACGGAGTCCCGTCTCGATGCCAGCATCACCCCGTTGCCAGGATTCAGCCCGTGCGTGTAGCCCACGCTGGCCCCCCACGCCCGCCAGCTCCGGCTCAAGGTGGCCGTCCCCTGCCACCCATAAAACCGCCTGTTCTGTACTTCGATTTGCGTGCTCACCCCCAGCAATGCCGCGATTTCCGGATCCACGGCGACGCTACCCAGAAATGTCGTATCCATCCGGTAGCCGCCGAATCTGAGTGTCAGGCGCGTCTGGGGCGAGAGCTCATGGCTCAACGTCAGCCCGGCGAAGTGCGCCCGGTTGCCCCCGAACAGCTTCGGGTAGGAGAAAGTGCTGAAGCCGTAGACCGCGCCTACCGTCGTCTGGCGGCTGATGCGGTATGAAGCGTTGCCGAAGGCTCCGGCCGAGTTCAGGTCTCTCAGTCCGCGTCCCTTGCGGCGCACATACCCCGCCTGGCCGCCGCCGCTGAAGGCCCATCGCAGATTGGGCTGATAACTCAGGCCGCCCGAAGTCCCATAGAAGTTCACTCTCGTGTTAAAAAGCTCATTGTCCACCAGGCCGTTGCCTGCCAGGTCCCCCAGTGGCGCTGCAAACAGGCCCGCGTCGCTCAGCAGACCCGTTCCGGCCAGCCCCCACCCGCCGAAAACTCCCGCGGGTGCTCCATAGCCGAACCCGCCCAGGCTCGAACCTGCCATTTGGGTCGCAAACACGCTGACCGTCTGGCTCATCTGGTGCGACACCGAGATGCCGCCTACCTGGCTCATTCCTTCGGCGAAAGATCTCCCGCTGTAACGCTGGTAGTTGGCCGTGTAGAAAAGCCCCACCGAGGTCCGCTCCCAGCTTCTACCGCCACTGAGTCCCGCCGCCCCTCCATAGCCGTAAAAATTTCTCCTGGGGCCGGCTGGAATCTGGTCCGCTCCCAGCACCTGGGAATATGTGCCATTGGCGGAGATCCAGGGCCGGAACGCAAACCTCGACGGATCCATCTGTCCCGGATCGCCAGTGCCCGGCACGCCGCCGACCGCTCCGCCCACACCCCACTGCCCGCATGCGGCTCCCCAGCAAACCAGAGCCGCCAGAGCGGCCTTCCCCGCGGCGCTTCGCGCCACTGCTGTCATCACGGATCCCTCCTCTGCCGGGCGGAGTCAGCCCGCACGAATCCCATCTTCCCAATGGGCATCCCCAATTCTACCCGGTTTGGCCCTGGCGCCATCGCGGTTCCGGTACCAGCAAAGACCGGATCCGGTACTCATTACTGGTATCGTGGCCGTTGAGTCCAATCCGCTACACTGGGAGCAGACGGCGATGCCCCGGATGGCCAACCTGCCTGCTCGATCCCTGCTCGCCGCCACCCTTTTTCTGCTTCCGCTCCTGTGCGGTCAGGAACCCTCCGGCCAGCTCGATGCCTCCCCGACGCTATTCACCGTCATGGCCGCCCTCAATGCATCGGGCTTCGATGAGGGCATGCAGTCGCCGAACAGCCATCCGCTGCGCCGGCAGGTGCTGGAATGGATCGCCCGGCGCAACCCACCCTCGCTTGAGAAAATCCGCGACTTCATCCTGGACCGCCGCGCCGACTCGCCCGCCGTCGAGCTCAGCCGCTACGTCACCCTCGCCCTCTGCCTGGGCGGACCGCCCAGCTTCAAGCCCCGCTTCCACCCGCAGATGATGCCTCCGGAGACGGTGCCGCTCGAAGGGCTCGTCCCCCTGCTGGCGCGATTCTATCAGGAAGCCGAACTCGAAGAGGCGTTCCGCCGCGCCCAGCCCTACATCGACCAGATCATTGCCCAGTACCACGAGCCGGTCACGCAGGCCATCCTCGAAGCCAACGTCTACCTCCGCAACCCGACCTCCGGCCTGCGGGGACGCCGCTTCCAGATCTTCGTCGAGCTTCTCGCGCCGCCCAACTACGTCATCTCGCGGATGCTCGGCGATGATTTCTTCGTCGTCGTCACGCCGTCGGCCCGGCCCCGCGTCCGCGACATCCGCCACGCCTATCTCGATCATCTGATCGATCCCCTTGTCATCCGTTACGGCCCTTCGCTCGATGCCAAGAAGCCTCTCGCCGATCTCGCTCTTGCCGCACCGCTGCTGCCCGAAGAGTACAAGAACGATTTCTCCCGCCTCGCCGCCAAGAGCGCCGTCTATGCCATCGAGGCGCGGCTCGACCGGGCTCAGGGTCAGGCCATCGTCGACCAGGCCATGCGCGAAGGCTACATCCTCACGGCCGCCTTCTACGAAGCCCTCCCGGCCTACGAGAAACAGGAGGAGTCCTTCAACCTGTATTTCCGGCGGATGATCGAGTCCATCGATCTCGCGCGCGAGGACAAGCGCATCGAGAAGATCGAGTTCGCCTCCGCGCCGGCGCCGCGCAAGGCCGCCGCGCCCGCTCAGCCCGCCGCGCCGCAGGAGGAGAAGGACCTGGAGCAGGCCGAAAAGCTTTACGAAGCTCGCGATCTCGACGCCGCCAGTGAACTCTTCCGGCGCGTGTACTCGTCAGAAGCTGCGAGCCCGCTCAAGGCCCGCGCCGCGTACGGACTCGGCCGCATCGCCGCCCAGCGGAAACAGTTCGATCTTTCCCAGCAATGGTTCGAGCGCACGCTCGAACTCGACCCGGAACCCTTCGAGCGCGCCTGGGCGCTCGTCTACCTCGGCCGGCTGGCCCGCGCCGCCCACGATCCCGAAACGGCCGTCCGCCACTATCAGGCCGCCCTCGCGGTAGAAGGCGCCAGCGAGGCGGCCCGTAACGCTGCCCGCTCCGAACTCGCCCAGGTGACCGAGCAGTTGAAACTGCGCGAGGCGCCGTGATTTTCTCTTAGGTAAAAGGAAACCGCACAATGATTCGTCCCCTGATTCGCACCCTCCTGTTTGCCGCCCTGGCGGCGTGTGTCGTCCCCGCTCAAACCGCCAACCCCAAACAGCCGCAGCCAAAGAGCCAGAAAGAAGTCGAGGCGCTCCAGGCCATCTTCAACGCCCAGAACCCTGACGACCGCATTACGGCCGCCAAGGACTTCGTCACCAAATTCGCCGATACGGACTTCCGGGCCACGGCCTTCTACATCGGCGCCTTCTCCTACCAGCAGAAAGGCGATCTGGAAAACGCCATCGTCTGGGCCGAGCAGGCCCTTGAGGCCGATCCGAAGTTCTATGGAGCGATGCTCATGATCGCCAACGCACTCGCTCTCCGCACGAAGGAGTTCGACCTCGACCGCGAAGAGAAGCTCGGCCGCGCGGAAAAGCTCGCCAAACAGGCGATGGAGCTCATCAACTCCTCGCCCAAGCCGCGCCCCGACATCAGCGACGAGCAGTGGGAGGCGGCCAAAAAGGACTTCCTCGCCCAGGCGCATGAAGCACTCGGCCTCGCCGCCCTGGTCCGCAAAAACTACGCCGCCTGCGCGTCGGAGCTTTCCACCGCCGCCTCGCTGGCGCAGCAGCAGGACCCCACGTTGCTGGTTCGCCTGGCCAACTGCCAGATCCAGTCCGGCAAGCCCGATGACGCGCTCGCCGTGCTCGACAAGGTGCTCAATGACCCCAACGCCGTGGCCCAGGTGAAGAACGTGGCCGCGCAGCTCAAGGTCGACGCCAACAGGAAGAAGGCGGAAGCCGCCAAGTAGCTCCATGCCGTCTCCGCCGGAGGAGCTGGAATCCCGCATCGGCTATCAGTTCCGCAACCGGGACCTGCTCCTCCGCGCGCTCACGCACAAGTCTCTGCGCGCCGAATCGGCCGCCGAGATCCAGCACAATGAGCTGCTCGAGTTTCTCGGCGACTCGATCCTCGGCTTTCTCGCCTCGGAGTTCGTCTTCCGGCTGGTGCCCGGCGCGAGCGAAGGCGGTCTGTCCCGCCTGAAGGCCCACCTGGTGAGCTCCTCGCGCCTTCACGAGGTGGCGCTCGCGCTCGACCTCGGCAGCTACCTCCGGCTCGGCAAAGGGGAGGAACAGAGCGGCGGAAGGAGGAAAAAGACCCTGCTGGCCGATGCCTTCGAGGCCCTGCTGGCCGCCATCTACCTCGACGCCGGCCCCCGCGAAGGACTCGACATCTGCCGCCGGCTCCTCGAACGCTATCTCTGGCCCGCCGTCGAAAACGCCGCCGCCAGCGCCTCCGAAATTCCCATCGATCCCAAGAACGCCCTTCAGGAGCTGGCGCAGGCCCGCCGCCTGCCCATGCCCCGCTACGCCCTCATCGCCCAGTCCGGCCCCGAGCATGCCCGCCTGTTCACCGTCGAAGCCCGCCTCGGCCCGGGCCGAAGCGCCGCCGCACAGGCCACGTCCAAGAAGGCGGCATCGCAGAAGGCTGCGGCGCTGCTGCTTGAGCAGCTCCGCGCCGAGTCCGCCGAGCCTCCCGGCGCTGCCAGCCAGACGGGCTGAATCCTGCGTTTCAGAGTAATCCATCTGAATTTTTACGCTCGAAGCGGTACTCTGGAGGGAAGGAGCGAAATATCCATGTCTGATCGCGCGTCCCGTCTCCGCGCCGCTCTCGAGCGCCGCCAGGCCCTTGTTGTTCCCGGCTGTCACGACGCCCTGAGCGCCCGGATCATCGAATCCGCCGGCTTCGAGGCCGTCCAGGTTTCGGGCTTCGGTCTCGCCGGCTCCCTCCTGGCCCTCCCGGATGTCGGCCTTGTCGAGATGAAGGACATCCTCGACATCACCGGCAACATCACCCGCGCCGTGAACATTCCGGTCATGGCGGACATCGACACCGGCGGCGGCAATGCGCTCAACGCTGCCCGCATCACCGAACGGCTGATCGAAATGGGGGTGGCCGGCGTGAACATTGAAGACCAGGTCTTCCCCAAGCGCTGCGGCCACATGGAAGGCAAGCAGGTGATCAGCGCCGAAGAGATGGCCGGCAAGGTCCGCGCCATGGCCGACGTCCGCAGGCGTCTGGGGCGCGACATCGTCATCAATGCCCGCACCGATGCCTACGCCGTGCTCGGCCTGGACGAGGCCATTCGCCGCGCCAACCTTTACCTGGACGCCGGCGCCGACATGGCCTTCATCGACGGCATCGGCACCCGCGCCGACATCGAACGCGCCGTGCGGGAAATCCGCGGCCTGCTGTCGGTCAACCTCATGGACGCCGTCACCGGAGTCAAGACAGAACTCATCCCCATCCCGGAACTGGCCGCCATGGGCGTGGCCCGCGTCTCCATCCCGGTCGCCTCCATCATGGTGATGCACCGCGCGCTCACGGACTTTTTCTGTGACCTGCGCAGCTCGCCCACCGGCATCCTCGCCGGCGAAGTCCACCGCCTCACCTCCTTCCGCGATTACACGAACTTCGTCGGATTGCCCCAATACCGCGAGATGGAGAACAGATATCTGCCGCCGCGCAGCGGTGTCTGCTGAGGAGGCCGCCATGAGCATGACCCTGGCCGAAAAGATTCTCGCCCGCGCTTCCGGGCGCTCGCGCGTCGCCCCGGACGAGATCGTCGTGGCCGACGTTGACCTCGCCATGAGCCACGAGAACGCCGACCTTGTCCGCAAAGCGTTCCTGGAAATCGGCGTCCCCCGTGTCTGGGATCCCGAAAAGATCGTCATCATCTTCGACCACCGCATTCCGGCCGAAAGCGAAAAGACCGCGGCCACGCACAAGGCCGTCCGCGAGTTCGTGCGCCAGCAGGGCATCCGCCACTTCTACGACGTGGGCCGTGGCGGCATCTGCCACCAGGTTCTCGCGGAAAACGGTCATGTCCGGCCGGGCATGGTGGTGGTGGGCACGGACTCGCACACCACCACGCACGGCGCCTTCGGCGCCTTCGCGACCGGCATCGGCGCCACCGAGATGGCCGGCGTGTGGGTGGAGGGCCGGCTGTGGTTCAAGGTGCCTTCCACCCTCCGCATCGAGGTCGATGGCGAGTTCGCTCCGTGGGTCTCCGCCAAGGACCTGATCCTCTGGATCATCGGCAGGCTGGGGGCGGCGGGCGCCGACTACCGCGCCGTGGAATTCGACGGCTCCGCCGTGCGCCGCATGAGCGTGGCCTCCCGGATGGTGCTCTGCAACCTCTCCATGGAGATGGGCGCGAAGGCCGCCTTCACCCCCGTGGTTGAAATCGGGCCGGATCCAGAGGCCGCCTACGAGCGGGTCCTCCACGTGAACCTCGACTGTGACATCCGCGAGCCGCAGATCGCCTGCCCGCACTCCGTGGACAACGTTCGGCCGCTGTCGGCGCTGGGCGAAGTGCCGGTGGACCAGGCGGTGCTGGGCTCCTGCACCAACGGGCGCCTCGAAGACCTGGAAGTGGCGGCGCGCATCCTCGCCGGCCGCCGCGTCCACCCGAAGACGCGCCTCATCATCATCCCCGCCTCCCAGCGCATCTATCTCGAGGCCATCCAGCTCGGCTACGTGCAGACGTTTGTGGAAGCGGGAGCCATCATCAACCCGCCCGGCTGCGGCCCGTGCGTCGGCGTCCACCAGGGCATCCTCGCTGCTGGCGAGGTCTGCGTCTCCTCGACGAACCGCAACTTCATCGGCCGCATGGGCAGCAAAGATTCGTTCGTCTACCTGGCCAGCCCGGCCGTCGTCGCCGCTTCGGCCGTGGCCGGCCGCATCGTCCACCCTGAAGCCGTAGTGGCAAAGGAGAACGCCCATGTCTGACGTCCCCTTCGTACTCCGCGGCCGCGTCGCCGCCGTGCTCGGGGCCAACATCGACACCGATGTCATCTACCCCGGCCGCTATCTGAACATCACCGACCGCGAAAAGACCGCCGAGCACCTGTTCGAACTCGCCTACCCGGACATCCGCCAGAAGCTGCGCCCCGGCGATTTCATCGTCGCCGGGCCCAACTTCGGCTGCGGCTCAAGCCGCGAACAGGCGGCCGCCGCGCTCCGATACGCCGGCTGCGGCGCCGTCATCGCCTCGAGCTTCGCGCGCATCTTCTACCGCAACGCGATCAACCTCGGCCTGCCCGCCATCGTCAGCGGCCAGGCGGCGGCCGGGTGCCGCGAAGGCGACGAGCTGGAAATCGACCTCGCCGCCGGCGAGATCCGCAACCTCTCGCGGCGCGTCACCCTCGCCGCCGCCCCGCTCGACCCGCGCGCCATCGAACTGATCCGCGCCGGCGGTCTCATCCCCTACCTCAAGGCGAAATACGCCGCCGCGCCGGCGGCCGGCTGATCCGCAGGGAGGCTCGCCATGGCGAAACACCAGATTGCATGGCTGCCCGGCGACGGCATCGGCGTGGAAGTCTCTGCCGCCGCCCGCATCGTGCTCGACGCCGCCGGCTTTCAAGCCGACTACCATCATGGCGACATCGGTTGGCACTTCTGGGTGACCGAAGGAGACGCGCTGCCGCAGCGCACCCTCGACCTGCTGGCGCGCACGGAGTGCGCCTTCTTCGGCGCCATCACCTCCAAGCCCGCCGCCGAAGCGGCCCGCGAACTCGCCCCGGAACTTCAGGGTCGCGGCCTCACCTATCGCAGTCCCATCGTCCGCATGCGGCAACTGCTCGATCTCTATATCTGCCAGCGCCCCTGCCGCGCCATCCCCGGCAACCCGCTCAACTACCGCGACGGCATCGACATCGTCGTCTTCCGCGAAAACACCGAGGGCATGTACATCGGTGTCGAGTTCCCGCAGGTGCCGGAAGCCTTCTATGCCGAGAAGGCCATGTCCCGCATCCCGCGCGACGCCGCCATCTCGATTCGCTCCATCACCGCCCGCGCCTCGCGCCGCATCGTCCAGGCGGCATTTGAATTCGCCCGCCGCAACGGCCGCCGCAAGGTCACCGCGGTGCACAAGGCGAACGTGCTGCGCGCCACCTGCGGGCTGTTCCTCGAACAGGCCACCGAAGTGGCGGCCCTCTATCCGGACATCGAGTTCGACACCGCCAATGTCGACGCCATCTGCATGTGGCTGCTCAAGAACCCGCTCAACTACGACGTCATCGTCACCACCAATCTCTTCGGCGACATCCTCTCCGATCTCTGCGCCCAGCTCGTCGGCGGCATGGGCTTCGCCTACAGCGGCAACATCGGCGACCGCTACGCGGTCTTTGAGCCGACGCACGGCTCCGCGCCGAAATACGCGGGCCTCAACAGGGTGAACCCGATCGCCGCCATTCTGGCCGCGGCAATGATGGCCGGCTGGCTGGGCGAGAAGCCCGTGGAGGCGGCCATCCACAGGGCCGTGGAAGAAGTCGTCCGCCGCGGCGAAGTCCGCACCTACGACATGGGCGGCTCTTCCACCACCATGGAGATGGCCGAGGCGATCGCCCGCGAAGCGGCGCGCTTCCGCGCGGCCCTCTAGCGTTGCTTCAACCCGCGGCCGTCTCACGCCACAGCCGCGCGTTGTCCCGCAGGTGGGCGGCGGATTTTGTGCCGATCAGGACATATCCGTCAAAGGCCTGGCGGCGCTGAAAGGCCAGCGCGCTACGCCGGGCCTCTTCGCCGGCCAGCGGCCGGCCGCTTTCGTCCAGCAGGAGCCGGCCCTCGGCAAAGGGCCGGTTCACCAGCAGCCGCAGGCCGTGTTCGCGCGCCAGCGCAAACACCGGCTCCATCTCGCGGCGCAGCGGATTATAGGGAACCTGGAGCCACTGGAAGCGCCCCGTGGCGATGGCCAGCCGCGCCGCCTCCATCGTCTTGACGCTGGCGCCGAATTCGCGCACGCCGCGGCGCTCCGCTTCGTCCAGCGCGCGGTACACGTCAGCCCGCCGCAGCGCCTCCTCCGTGGCCCGGTGCACCTGCAACAGGTCAATGCGCCCGAGCCGCTCGATCGAGCGGTCCAGGCTCCGCAGGAGCGAGTCGTAGGAGTGGTCGGCGTAAGACTCCTCCATGCCCGGCGCCCACACGTCGCCGAACTTCGTCGCTACCCGGATCCGGGAGGCGGCTTCCGGCTGCGCCCGCAGAAATCGCCCAACGCGCTCTTCGCTCGAACCGTACGAGGAGGCCGTGTCCCAGAACAGGATGCCCTCCTCCAAAGCGGCTTCGAGAAGCTCTTCGACATCCTCGTCCGAAGGCAGTCCGTTCCACCCTGCGCCCCAGGGCCTGCCGATCTCGATCAACCCAAGGCCGAGCTCCATGGCATGGCCATTGTGCCAGACTCACGCCCCATGCCGGGCCGGTGGCCCCCATGCTGACCAGTCCTGAACGAAACTCACACAGGCGGTGGGCGCCTCGCGAGTCCCTCGGGAAAAGCGTACCCTTCAGACCTGCGAGTCAAGCAGCCAAAGACCTCGAGAACGAGCGGCCAACGGCGCATTCTGAACGCGCCCCGCGGGCCGCTGACCGCTGCTTGTGATCGCCCTGATCGGGCGAGCTTCCGTCGCGGCTCTGTCTTGAGATCCGCGGCTCGTGCGGCCACAGGGCGCTGGACATGCGGCTCAAGCTGGTGACGGCCCGTGATGGCGACAGATGAGAGCAGGCCGGGTTCGGGCCCTGGGCCTGCGCTCCAACACGGCCAGTGAGACCCGGCCAGGGCTGGCCGGCAGAAACGCGCACCGTCTGGGAATCATCGACTCGCCCACGTCAAGACCGGTGACGAGTCCGTCGCCTTCGAAGGCGCGGCCAGGTTGTGCCATCGGCTGATGAGGCCATTGGCTTCGTCACCAAGGGCTTTCAGAGGCAGGTTCCCTTCTTCGGGAAGATCCGCA
>JBMFOK010000022.1:0-45876 GCA_049969655.1 Bryobacteraceae bacterium | reverse complement strand
GGCCCATTCGGCGCCGCGGCCCCCGGCGGGCGCGGCAGCGAGGCCGGGCTGCGCCAGGAGGGCGCGTTCCGGTTGACCCGGGCGGCAACACGGCGCGGGCGGGATGCCTCGAATGGTTCCCGCGCGCGCCCGCCGCCAATCCCACCAAGACGAAGACAACGAAGCCACCCGTGCGACGCGGCGCCTTCAGCCGGATTCCAGCCAAGGGGCGGAAGTGTGTTCTGCCTTCACCGCCGCAAGTCTGGCTGCCCCGGGCCGTGACAGGGGAGGGCCGCGGCGCAGCCGGAGCGCGCGCCAGCCGCGCCGATGGGCGCTGCTTTCGTTCGCCCTGATCAGGCGCCCGTCGCGCATCGGCTGCACTCCCGTTGACGCTTCATTCGCGAATCGGCAAAACCGCAGCCGAGGCGGCGCGAAGCAGTCCTTCCACGCCCTCAGCACAGAGCTCGGCAGCGTGGCGCGAAGCAGCAGGCAGCTCGCCGACCGCTTCCCGGATGGCGGCGCGGACCGCTTCCCTGCCCCCGTTGCGAAGCTCCTGAACGGGCTTTCCCTGAAGCCATTCGGCAAGCGCCGAACCGCAGGCGATCGAGGCCGTGCAGCCTTTCACCTGAAAGGCCGCGGCAGCAATCACGCCATCGGCAATCCGCGCACTCAGCCGCAGCCAGTCGCCGCAGGCCGGGTTCTCCACATCGACCACCAGGGCCGGCGGATCGAGAACGCCGGCGTGACGCGGGTTCTGAAAGTGATCCAACAGGCGCGGGTCATGCATGGCGACAATCCTGCCAGCACAGATACCACACCGTGAGGCGCGGCTGCGCTTCTGGCGTCTTCAGGCGGGGGCGAGACGGCCCGAGCCACGGCGGTCAGGGCGCCCCGTCACCCTGTGGGACAGCAGCACGGACGAAAATCGCCGCGGGCGGCATGGTCGCGTCGTGGCCGGCCACTCTCGCTGCGCTCGGGCCCTGCTTCCCCCCTGGCCCTGAAGTCTGACGGGCGCGATTTTCGTGGGAGCGAATCCGAGCGAGGGCTGCACGAAATCCGCCGTTGAGCGGCTCCCCTATTTCTGGTTCCAGCCTTCGGCCCAGCTCTTTTTCTCCTGCCTCTGCCGCGGCGCAACCGCAGGCTTGCTGAGGCCCCGTTTTTCGAGGTCCTCGGTCACAAAGCGGTACAGGGCCTCGAGCAGCGCCGCCCGCGGAAACGGCTCGCCCATTTGAAGCGCAACGTTCAGGTGGTCGCTCCAGACGACGCCCAGATTGACAGACTCAGGCACGATCTGGTCGATGTGCAGCAGTTGGCCGTCGTTTTTCGGGTCCCACGCCGAAAGCATGCGCCAGGTCTGGGCCGCGTTTTTGGGCACGCGGTCCGGCGGGATCACCGCCGCCAGCGAGTACGCCGGCACGTAGGGGTGCGGATGCTGGGACAGGAAACGCCGCCGCGCGTCCTGGCGGAGGCTTTTGAACCCCTCGGCGGCATTGCCCTTGCAGCCGGCGCGGTCTTTCACCTTGCCCATCCAGGCGTCCAGTTGCATGGGCAGCGAATCGGCGATCGGCGAGCCGCCGCTCGCGCCGGCGGTGCTGACGAAAGCCGCCACTTTGGCGCGGATGTGCGGGTACAGGGCCAGTGCGGTCTGGATGTCCGGCGTGCCCTTGCTGTAGCCGACCAGAATGAACGGCCGCTGATCCACCAGCCACTGCTCCTCCAGATAGCCGGCGATCAGCCGGGCGTTGTCCTCGCTGGAATCATTCGGCACCGCAAGCAGATCGGCGGCAACCCCGTATTTTTCCGCCAGCACTTTCCGGCCGAGCGCATAGGCGGGGTTGTCGGAGACGCAGGTGTTGAAGATGCCCGGGACCACCAGAAGGCGGTAGCCGCGCGGGACTTCGCCGGGCGGCAGGTCTTCCCTCCCCTTCTTCTCGATCCATTGCGCGCAGGGCAGGAGGTCCCCGCCGTCCGGGTTGTTCTGCTTCAGCACGGAACAGAAGAGGTCGGCAAAATCCTGAGCGCGGTCGCCACGATCGGGCCGCAGATAAATCACCAGGATCCGGCCATCGGAAAAGTATTCCTGTCCGTGGGCGGTTTTCGCCTTTGTCACGGTGTTTTTCGGAGTGACATACACGGTTTTCACCACCATGCCGCTGCGCTTCAGCGTTTCGCCGATGAAATCGCGCTCCCTGTCGGTGTCGGGATCGATGCGGTGGGTGATGCCGCCGGTGCGCTGGTCGCGGTCGAAGCCTACGTCATGCGTGCCGGCGCCCACCCACAGCGTCAGTCCGCCGACGTCGAAAGGGGCCTTCCAGATGCGGAAATGGTGGCGCTCGGCCACGGTCATCACCGGGTCGCTCATCGCGAAGCCGTAATCCTGCGGCCGCCCGAACACGTAGAGCTCGCTCATCGGCATGGTCAGATACGCCTGGCGGGAGAGGGTTCCGAGCGCGCCGCGGAGGACCGATTCCTTCACCGAGCGGTCCACCGCCACCCAGCCCACGCTGAGCAGCGCCTGCTTGACCTGCTCTTCCGTGCCAAGGATCAAAAAGTTGATGCGGTCGCCTTCGTTGCCTTCTTTGTCCACCACCCGGCGCGGGATTTTATCCAGAATTTCCTCGGTGATTGCCGGTAATTCTCCCTCGAATTTTTCCGGCTGCTCTTTTGCTTTTTCCAGAATTTCGACCGTCACGACATACTCGCCCCGGACGGGCGGGGCATTCTGGTTCACGCCCACGAAGAGCCGGCCGCTCACGGTCATCCGGCTCTCGCGGCGGCTGCCGACGAGGAACGGCCGCGCCGCCGGGCCCTCGCCCACGCGGCCGATCAGGGCGCCGCGGCCGGCGTCGTTGAGCGGGTAGGCGCGGATCAGGTCCAGCCAGCCCCGGGGCAGCCCGTCGGGCGTCGCATCCTGGCGGGCATCGGCGTATTTGAGCGTGCCTTCGGCGCTGATGCGCACCATGTCGCCTGCCTGCACATCCACTCCCGTGTCCACCCACGTCTGCTGTCCGTCCAGTTTCACCTTCACCGGCTGGTTCGCCAGGACGGCCGCCGCCGCGCCCAGCCACGCCGCAAGAATCCGGTTTTTCATCCTGCCTTCTCCTGCTGTGGACGGACGATCTCGCCCCGCTGTTGCATCCGCGCCTGCCGCAAGGCCCGCTCCTTCATTCTCATCCGGCACTCGCGCAGGAAGCGGTCCGGGTCGGGATGCCGCGGCGTGTGACGGATCTCATGGCGGTTGGAAACGACCCGCAGGGCCGAGCATTCGATCCCGAACCTCTTTCCTGCCCCGCCGAACTCCTCATAGGGCTCGACCGCCAGGACCTCGTCCCAGGGGATGCGCACCCGGCGCAGGCCCAGCCACTGCCGCTGCCCGACGCCCGCCGGCCCGCAGAGAATTTCCCGTGGCCAGCAGGCGGCCATCCAGAGCGAGAGCGCCGCGAGCAGACCGAGCTCCGCCTCCAGCGGCCGAGGCGCCGGCGATTCAAACCACCAGCACAGCAGCGCCGTCAGCGCATTCACCAGCAATCCGGCGCCGATCAGGATCCGCGTCCGCCACCGGCCGGGAAAATGCAGCAGCTCCGGATCGAGGCGGTCCCGAAAGGAGGCCACGAGCCTATTCTGACAGACTCCCGCCGACACCGCGCCCCGCTTGCGGGACAATCGAATCATGCCGCGGCTGTTCCTCATTGACGCGTTCAATCTGATCTTCCGCGCCTACCACGCGCGCCAGCGCACCGGCGCGCCGCCGATGCGGACATCGCGGGGCAGCTCCACCGAAGCGATCTACATTTTCCACAACATGGTCCGGCGGCTCCAGAAGCAGTACGCGCCCGAATACATGGCGGCCGTGTTTGAAAGCGAGGAGCCCACCTTCCGCGACCAGGCGTTCGCCGAATACAAGGCCAACCGCGCCGAGACGCCCCCGGAACTGCTGGAACAGATCCCCGCCATCGAGCGGATGCTGCATGCGATGCGCGTGCCCGTGCTCAAGGCCGCGGGCTACGAGGCCGACGACGTCATCGGCACGCTGGCGCGGCGCGCCGCCGCGCAGGGCATCGAAGTGTGGATGATCAGCTCCGACAAGGACCTGCTCCAGCTCGTCGGCGACGGCATCTACATGATGGATCCGATGAAGAACGACACGCTCTACGACGCGGCCCGGGTGGAAGAGTTCAAGGGCGTGCCTCCGGAGCGGATCGTCGATCTGCTGGCGCTGGTGGGCGATGCCTCTGACAACATCCCCGGCGCGCCGGGCATCGGCGAAAAGGGCGCGGTGCAACTGCTCAGGGAATTTGGCAGCCTCGACGAGCTGCTGCGCCGCGCCGGCGAGGTGCAGCGCAAGACGTACCGCGAGAGCCTGCTGAATCACCGCGACCAGATCGAACTGTCGCGCCAGCTCGCCACCATCCGCACCGACGCGCCCATTGACGTGAGGCTCGACGATCTGGCCGCGCAGCCGCCGGACCTCGAAGCGCTGGCCGCATTCTATCGAGAGTACGAGTTCATCAGTTTCCTCAAGGAGCTCCAGCTCCCCGCGGCCGGCGACGGGGCCACGGCCGGGGAGGCGCCCGCCGAGCCCGAGCCCGACACGGCCATCTTCTATGACTGGAAGGCGGCCGGCTGCCCGGACCCCGGCAAACCGGTTGAGGACATCCTGCTGTATGCGTTTCTCGTTCTCGCCGACCCATCGGCCTGCGCGCTTGACTCGCTCATCGCCCGCTATCTGGAGCGGCCGCCGGCCAGCCGCGAGGAGGCGCTGCGCGCGCTGGCGCGCCGCCTCCGCCCGCTCGTCACCGGTGATCTGCGGCGCCTGTATGACGAGGTCGACCTGCCGCTGATGCCCGTCCTTCTCCGCATGGAGCGCACCGGCGTGCGCATTGACACGGCGCGCCTCGGCGAACTTTCGGCGCGGCTCGAGCACGACCTGGCGCGGCTCACCGACGAAATTTACGCGCTGGCCGGCGGGCCGTTCAACATCAACTCGCCGAAACAATTGGGCGAGATTTTGTTTGAACGACTGAAACTCCAGCCGCAGGGCAAGACGACGAAAACGAAGGCGTATTCGACCTCCGCCGACGTGCTCGAGGCGCTGGCCGGCGAGCACCCGGTGGTCCGCAAGATTCTCGACTACCGGCAGCTGGCCAAGCTGAAAGGAACGTACGTCGACGCCCTGCCGCAGCTGATTTCGCCCGAAGACGGCCGCCTCCACACCACCTACAACCCTGCCGGCGCGGCCACCGGACGGCTGAGCTCCACCGAGCCGAACCTCCAGAACATTCCCGTGCGCACCGAAGTCGGCCGCGAGATCCGTTCCTGCTTCGTTCCCGAGCCCGGGTGGGTGCTGCTGTCGGCCGACTACTCGCAGATCGAGCTGCGGCTGCTGGCCCATTTTTCCTCCGACACGGCCCTGCTCGAGGCCTTCCGCCGCGGCGAGGACATCCACACCCGCACGGCGAGCGAAATTCACGGCGTGCCACCGCTGATGGTCACGCCGGAGATGCGGCGCGCGGCCAAGGCGGTGAACTTCGGCATCGTCTACGGGCAGACGCCCTTCGGGCTGGCGCAGCAGCTTGGCATTCCGCAGGAGGAGGCGAAGCTCTATATCCAGCGCTATTTCGAGCGTTATCCCGGCGTGCGGCTCTGGATCGAGCGCACCATCGCCGAGGTGCGCGAGCGCGGCTACACGCTGACGCTTTGGGGGCGGCGGCGCCCGATTCCGGACATCCAGTCAAAAAACCCCAATGCGCGGGCCTTCGCGGAGCGCACCGCGGTGAACACGCCGCTCCAGGGCACCGCGGCGGACCTGATGCGGAAGGCGATGATCGTTGCCGATGCCGAGATCCGGCGCCGCAGGCTGCGCTCGCGGATGCTGCTTCAGGTGCATGACGAACTCGTGCTGGAATGCCCGCCCGAAGAACTGGAAGAGGCGCGCTCGCTGGTGCGGCAGGCGATGGAAGGAGTCGAAAGGCTCGCCGTGCCGCTCGTCGTGGAAACGGCGGCCGGCCCGAACTGGCGCGATGTGCAATGAACGAGACGCTGCGAAAACAACTGGAGCTGCTGCGCCGCCGCATTGCCCGGATTGAGGCCCGCGCGCCGCGGCCGGCGCAGCCGGCGTCTCTGCCCGCAGACCTGGGCCGGGAAGTGGAGACTCCGCTCGGCCGCCACTGGGAGATCGAGCGGCGCTGGCCGGCCCATCACCGGCACGGCTCGGCCGACGTGGGCGCGCTCGCAGACCTCCCGCCGGATCTGCTGGCCGCGCTGTGCGAGGAAGCCGCCGGTTGCGCGCCCCAGGAATGGGTCTTTCTTGACACCGAGACCAGCGGCACCAGCGGCGGAAGCGGCACGTTCGCCTTTCTGGCCGGCACGGGCCACATCACGCCGGCAGGCTTCGTCGTCCGCCAGTTCTTCATGCGCGAGCCCGGCGAAGAGCCTTCGATGCTTGAGGCCCTGGCAGGGCATCTGGCCCGGTTCCGCCTGGTGGTGACTTACAACGGAAAGGCGTTTGACCTGCCGCTGCTCGAGACGCGCTACCGGCTGGCGCGCCGGCGGCCGCCGTTCGCCCATCTCGTGCACGTGGATCTGCTGCATGCGGCGCGGCGGCTGTGGCGGCTGGCACTCGAGTCGTGCCGGCTGATGGATCTCGAAGCGCGCATTCTCGGCTTCGAGCGGCAGGGCGATCCGGGCGGCGCGCTGATACCGAGGCTGTATCTGGAATTTCTCCGCACCGGGAATTTCCGCCCGCTGGTTCCGGTTTTCACGCACAATGCCTACGACATTCTCTCGCTGGCATGCCTGACGGCCATCGTGCCGGCGGCGTTCCGCGACCCGGGGCGGCTGTCCCACCCGGCCGAGATGGCCGCGCTGGCCCGCTGGTTCCACCGGGAGGGGATGCTGGAGGAGGCGCTACGGCTGCTCGACGCGGCGCTGCGCCGCCCGCTGCGGGAGGAGCTGCTCTGGGGCGCCCTTTGGGAGGCGGCCGAAATCGAGCGCAGGCTCGGCCGGACGGAGGCGGCCGTGGCCCGCTGGACCGAGCTGTCGGCCATGGCGAACCCGTTCCAGGCGCAGGCGCTCGAAAAACTCGCCATTTATTACGAGCATCACGAGAAAAATCCCGCCATGGCGCTCGAAATGGCTCTGGCGGCACAGGCCATTTCCCCATCAAAAGATCTGGAAAAACGCGTGATCAGGCTGCGAAACAAGACGTCCATTCCGCGGCCGCCACGGCTGATTTAGACACAAATGGCGGAGCGTCCGCTGCGGCTTTCCACGTTCCTCCGGATCGTGCAGGGCTCACGGGCCCGCAGCCCGGTATGTGGCATCCGAGAATTGCCAGGCCCCGTCAACATAAGACCAGAGGCGCACGTAAATCACCTGCCCATTCACGGGCAGATTGCTCACTGTCGCTGATGTATTTGTCCCCTGATCCGACCCATAAATATTATTATTTCCGGCGCTGGTTCCAATGAAAAGCCAGAACTTTTCCACCCGCGAGCCCGGCGTCCAGGTGAAGGTGACGGCGGAACCGGGCAGCGTCGAGCCGGGCGCGGGCGAGACAATCTGCCCCTTTTCGCCCGGCGGGCGCACGCCCGAGGCCGTGTATGTGTAGTCGTTGTACTGCCATGCGCCCTGGATGTAGGACCAGAGGCGCACGTACACCGGCAGTCCGTCGGCGGGCAGGTTGGTCACCGTCGCGCTCAGGGAGGTCCCCATGTCCTGGCTGAAAACGGTGTTGCCACCGGGCCACCGCCCCACAAACAGATAATAACGGGTCGCCGCCTGCCCGGCGCTCCACTGAAACGTGGCGGTGGTTCCCGCCAGCACGGAGCCCGGAGCCGGGGACAGGATCTCGGCTTTAGCCGGCGTGACGGATCCGGCCGCCCGGTAGGTGTAATCGTTGAACTGCCAGGCGCCGTCGATATACGACCACAGACGCACGTACAGGGTGGATCCATCCACCGGCAGGTTGGTGACCGTGGCCTGCTGAGCCGTGTTCATGTCCTGGCTGAAGATCGTGTTGCCTCCCTGCCAGAGCCCGATGAAGAGGTAATAGCGGCTGACGGCCACGCCCGCGCTCCAGCGGAAGGTGGCCGTGGAACCGGCCAGCGTGGAGCCGGGCGCGGGGTCGGTGATCTGGGCCTTTTCCGGCGAGACGACGCCCGCGGCCCTGTACTGGTAATCGTTGTAGACCCACTGATTGTCGATGTAGGACCACAGCCGCACATAGATGGTGCGCCCGTCCACGGGAAGTCCGCTCACCGGCGCGGACGTCAGCAGCCCCTGGTCGGCCGAGTATAGGGTGTTGCCGCCCGGCCAGAGTCCCACCATGAGCCAGAACTGCTGCACGCCTTCACCGGGCGACCATTGGAAGGTGACCGCGCTGCCGGGCAAGGTCGAGCCCGGCGCGGGCGAGAGGATCTCCCCTTTCTGTGCCGTGCGCGGGCCAGCGTCGGCCAGCGTTTGCAGCGCGTCCCGGACGGCGAGCGCCGTCTCCATCTGTTGCGCCGGCGTGGCCGCGGCCCGGCCTGCGTCGAGGACGAGTCCGGCCACGGCGATGGGAAAACAGGCATCGCAGGCGACGGCGCGCATGCCGGCGAGCGAACGCTCCAGCCGCGCTGCCGCGCGCAGGGCGGCGCCGTTGGCCTGAATGGCCGGGGACTGCTGCCCGGAGGCGCGCAGATACAGCACCACCCCGGCCTCCGGGAGGCGGTCCGGCGGAAGGACCTCGTAGCCCTCGGAAGCGGCCAGCGTGCCGATGAGGTCCCGCAGCGGCGCGGCCCCTTGGTCGAGGGGGACGATGGCCAGGCGCACGGCCTGCGGCGGCTCGGGGAGGACCCGGGGTTGGCGCCCAAGGACAGGCCGCTCCTGTTGCGCCGGTGCTGCGCCCGCCAGACAGACCACCGCGGCGACGGTCAGAGACACGGTGAGCGGGATTCGGGAGTTCATCCCTTTCAGTTTCGACCAGCAGGAGCGGAGAGGGAATAGGCCGTCAAGGTCTGGCAGTCATGGTACTGGCGGCGTGAAAAGGGGCGGCTGCCGGCTACAGGAATGGTGGTCAGGCGGCCTGGGGCAATTCGGCAGCGGCCGTGATTTCGAGGATCTGCGCTTCGTCAATGAGGCCAGTGAGTCCTGCTCCTTTCGGGCGCTGCCCAACGCGGTGGATGAGGTTCGAGCAGGATTCGACGCCCTTGTCCTCGAGCCGCTCCACGCTGGTTGGGTCGATGTGCTCGACGGCCTCGACGCTGTCGACGGTGAGGGCGGCCAGCGTGCCGGCGGTATGGACGATGATGGCCACGGGGCGGTAGTTTTCTTCCAGCACCGTCTCGAAGTTGGAGAACAGGTCCAGCAGCCGCGCCAGCGTCGTTTCGCGGGTGGAGGCGATGATTCTTGCCGCCTCATCGAACCTCCCTGCCTTTTTCAGGTCTTCCACCCGGAGGGCGATGGCGTGGATGGCCTTATGCGGCGCGTCCATCTTGCGCAGCAGGGCGGACACGGTGAGGTTGTTTGTGCGGAAGTTGTCGTACCACTGGCCGAAGGCGCAGGCGTGCGGGTCGGTGGCGAGGGTGAAGGGCCGCCGCTGCTCCACCGAGCGTTGCAGCTCTTCGATCCACGCCATGTGGTCGGCGGCGCGGGCGGTGATCAGCGCGGCGAGCTCATCGAGCTCCTCTTTGGCGCCGGGCATTCCGAGCCGCTTGCGCAGGTCGATGCAGGGGATGATCTTGCCGCGCCAGTTCATCACGCCGCGGAAATAGTCCGGCATCCGGGGCACGGGCGTGACCTCGGGCTGGATGACCAGTTCCCGGACCACGGAACTGTGCAGCGCCGCCATCTGGTGGTGGACGCGTGCAACCACCCAGGGCATGTGGGCGGCATCGGCGGACGGCATCGTTAACGTTGGCATGGCTCGATACGGAGGCGCAGCCGCGGGACCGCGCCTGTTGCCCATATCGGCAGCCCTTGCGCCGTCTTGAGCCGACGTGCCCGCGGCGGCTCAGGAGGCCAGTTGAGCGCGCTGCCGCTGGAGCAGCAGGTCCTCGAACGAGTAGTCGATGGTCTGCTTCGGATGGTGGCGCAGGTACCAGCGGTAGGTCTCTTTCAGGCCGTCGATGAAGGGCGTCGGCTTGAAGCGCAGCACGCGCTGCGCCTTGCTGATGACCATGGTGACCGGCGGCAGGTCGAAGTAGACGCCGAAATAGAGCTTCGGTCCCATGGGATGGCCGCCGGCGCGCAGGATGCGTTCGCGCGGCACGCGCGCCACGGTGGTCTGTTTGCCGCAGGCCTCGAAGTAGGCCTCAATGAGCTCGGCCTGGGTGAGCGGGCGCGCGTTGGCGACGTTGAAGGCGTGGCCGAGGGCGGCGGGCGTCTCCACCGCGCGGATCATTGCGCCGACGAGGTCTTTCACATAAACAAACTGCATCAGGCGGCGCCCGTCGCCAGGCAGGATGATGGGCCGCTTGTCGCGGATGCGGTCCCAGAAGAACTGTTCACGGTAGATCGGGTTGCCGGGTCCGTAGACGAACGGCGGGCGGATGGTGGTGATTGGCGTGCCGTAGCGGTGAAAGAGGCGGAACAGCGCGCGCTCGCTCTGCGCCTTGTTGCGGACGTAGGAATCGGGATGGTCATCCGGCGCCAGCGCGTCGCCCTCGTGGTGGTTGAGCCCGTCGCCATAGGCCGCCACGGAGGAGACGAACACGTAGCGGCCGATGCTGCCGGTGAGGAAGTGGGCTGTTTCCGCGACGGCCGAGGCCGGCGTGCCGCGCTCCCAGTCATAGGCGAGGTCGAAGACGGCGTCGAAGGTGTGGCCATTCAGCGCGGCGCGCACCTGGCGGGGATCATTGCGGTCGGCCTGGAAGTTGGCCACGCGCCTGCCGAGGTCGTGTTCGGGCCTGCGGTGCAGGATGGCGACCTCGTGGCCGCCCTTGAGCAGCGTCTGCACCAGGTGCCTGCCAATGAACTGGGTGCCGCCAATGACGAGAGCCTTCATGGATGATTCCTGCTCCTGCTGCCAGCGCCTAGTCGTAATACTCGAGGCCGAGATGCGTGATCAGGTCCTCGCCCTGCATCCAGCGCAGGGTGTTTTTGAGCTTCATGAGCTGGATGAAAATATCGTGCTCGGGATACAGCCCGGGCGCCGTCATTGGCGCCTTGAAATAAAAGCTCAACCACTCCTGGATGCCGCGCATGCCGGCGCGCCGGGCGAGGTCGAGGAACAGCACGAGGTCGAGCACGAGCGGAGCGGCGAGGATCGAGTCCCGGCACAGGAAGTCGATCTTGATCTGCATCGGATAGCCGAGCCAGCCGAAGATGTCGATGTTGTCCCAGCCTTCCTTGGCGTCGCCGCGCGGCGGGTAGTAGTTGATCCGCACCACATGGTGGATGTTGCTGTAAAGCATCGGGTAGAGGTGCGGCTGGAGGATCGTGTCGAGAACGCTGAGCTTGGTTTCTTCCTTGGACTTGAACGAGCCGGGGTCGTCCAGCACTTCGCCGTCGCGGTTGCCGAGGATGTTGGTGGAGAACCAGCCGTGCACGCCGAGCATGCGCGCCTTCAGGCCCGGGGCGATCAGCGTCTTCATGAACGTCTGGCCGGTCTTGAAATCCTTGCCGCAGACCGGAATATTGCGCTCGCGCGCCAGGTCGAGCAGGGCCGGGATGTCGTGGGTGAGGTTGGGCGCGCCGTTGGCGAACGGGATGTCCGACATCAGCGCGGCGTAGGCGTAGATCTGGCTGGGCGCGATATCGGGGTCGTTGTTCTTCAGCCCCTGCTCGAAGGCGGCCAGCGTCTGGTGGACGGCCGTGGGCTTGTGGTAGACCTCGGTGGAGCCGCACCAGATCATCACGCAGCGGGTGACGCCGGTGCGCTGGCGGAACTGGCGGATGTCGTCCATCAGCGCCAGTGCCTTGTCGTACTTGGTGCCTTCGGTCTTGACGTGCGTGCCGTGGAGGCGGCGCACATATTCCTGTTCGAAGACGGCCTTCATCGGCCGGATCGCCTCGAGCGGCTGGCGGACCTGCTCGAGCAGCGAGCGTTCGAGCACCTGCGCCTTCAGCGCCGCCTCATAGGCGCTGTCTTCGAAGATGTCCCAGCCGCCGAAGACCAGGTCTTCCAGACGGGCCAGCGGAACAAAATCCCTGATTTTTGGCGTGCGGTTCTCGGTGCGCTTGCCGAGGCGGATGGTGGCCAGCTGGGTCAGCGAGCCGACCGGCTCGCCCAGGCCGCGCTTGATCGCCTCGACGCCGGCCATGAAGGTCGTGGAGACAGCGCCGATGCCAGGGATGAGTACGCCGAGCTTTCCCTCGGCCGGGCGGATCTGAACATTCGGTTGGGAGGGCAATTCCGGAAACTCCTCTGGTGGGTCAGACTTTCGCGATGGAAAACGCGGGCCAAGTTCCATATTAGCAGTGCCCGGCGGAGGGCGCATGCAGCGCGGCCGCCGCTGTTATACTGTGGCCGATGAGCGGCCGTGGCGCGGCAACGATACCAACGCTAGTGGCCGACGACGAGGCGCCGGCGCTCGACGAGCTGCTGTACCTGCTGAAGGGTTTCCCCGAAATCGAGGTCGTCGGCACGGCGACCAACGGCCTGGAGGCGCTCGAGCGGATCGAGGAGCTCGGGCCGGATCTGGTCTTCATCGACGTCCAGATGCCCGGGCTTGACGGGCTCAGGCTGATCCAGAAGCTGCACGAGCACGGCGCGCCGGTGCCGGCCTTTGTCCTCTGCACCGCCTATGAGCAATACGCGCTGGAGGCCTTCCGGATGGAGGCGCTCGACTATCTGCTCAAACCGGTGACGCGCGAGCGTCTTGCGCTGACCATCGAGCGCGTGAAGCGCACGATGCTCGAGCCCGAGCCGGCGCCCGCGCCGCAGCCGCCCCCGCTGCGCAAGGTGCTGGTGAAGGCGGGCGGGAAGAATCTGATCGTCGACGCCGCCGACGTGATCTATGCGCGCATCGAGGACGGGCTGATCACGGTGGCGGCCACGCAGGTCGAAGGCGAGAGCCATTTCAAGACGCTCGAAGAGCTGCAGGCGACGCTCGATCCGGCGGTGTTCTGGCGGCCGCACCGCAGCTATCTCGTCAACATCCACCGGATCCGCGAGGTGATCCCGTGGTTCCGCTCGAGCTATCAGATCCGCATGGACGACCGCAAGGGCACGGTGATTCCGGTCAGCCGTGTGCAGACGCGCCGCCTGAAGGAACTGTTCCGTCTGTGAAGCCGGCCGGCTTCAGATGGCGATGTGCAGGCGCCAGAGCAGGTAGCCGACGGCCTGCCGCCAGTAGAGCCAGCGCTCGCGCCAGGAGCCCCGCGGCGTGTGCGGGCGCGGCGAGCCGTACACGGTGACGCCCTGGCTCTGAAGAATGCTTTTGGCGCGGTAGATGTGGTAGCCGTCGCTGACGAGGATCGCCGAACGCAGCCCCATGCGGCGCATCACTTCGCCGACGGCCACCAGGGTTTCCACGGTCGTGTCGCCTTCGCCCTCGAAGACGATCTGCTCGCTGGGCACGCCGTGCTGAACGAGGTAATCCCGTCCCACCTGGCCTTCGGTGAACTGCGGATCTCCGCCCGCGCCGCCGGTGGTGAAAATCAGCGGGGCGAGGCCGCGCCGGTAAAGGGCCAGGGCGTGGTCGAGCCGCGCCTTCAGCACCGGAGACGGGCGTCCGTTGTATTCGGCTGCCCCGAGCACGACAATGATATCTGCCGGCCGCGCCTCGTCCACCGCCGACTGGCGGGCGATGCGGTGCGCGACGAGCAGCAGATAACAAAGCAGTGCGGCGGCTCCGCCAGTGCCGAGGATGGCGAAGGTCCTCCGCATCGTCTGAGATGATTGTATCGGGAATGCAGCGGCAGGCGGAGATCCAGAGCGCGCAGAACCCGCTGCTCAAGCAGGTGCGGCGGGCGCTGGAGCGCGGCTCGCTCACCGCGCAGGGGCTGTGCGTGGCCGAGGGGTTTCATCTGCTTGCGGAGGCGCAGCGCAGCGGCCTGCGCGTGCCGGCGGTGCTGTACGGCGGGGACGCGGAAGCGCGCGTTGAGGCGGTGCTGGAAGGGCGCGTGAACACCCGGAGGGTACGGGTGCGGCGCGAACTGCTGGACCGCATCTCGGCGGCCGAGACGCCGCAGGGGGTCATCGCGCTGGCTGAGCCGCCCACTTTCCGCGCGGAGGAGGTTTTCCGCGGCAGCGGGCCGGTGGTGGTGCTGGACCGCGTCCAGGACCCCGGCAACGCGGGCGCCATTGCGCGGGCGGCCGAGGCGTTCGGCGCGGCGGGAATCGTCATGGTGAAGGGCACGGTCTCGCGCTGGAATCCGAAGACGCTGCGCGCAAGCGCAGGCTCGCTGTTCCGGCTGCCGTGCCTGGAGGGCGTGGAGGCGCGGGAGGCGGTGGCGCTGTTGCAACGCAACGGGCGCAGGATGCTGGTGGCGGCGGCGCATTCGGGCGCCGTGCCGTGGGAGGTGGACTGGCGCGCCCGCTGCGCGCTGATCATCGGCAATGAAGCGCGGGGCGCGGGCGAGGAGTTCGTCTCGCCCGGCTCGCCGGTGCACGTGCCCACCAACGGGGTCGAGAGCCTGAACGCGGCCGTTGCGGCGGCGGTGCTGTTGTATGAGGCGATGCGGCAGCGGGGTGAGCGATGAGCCTGTTTGAATTCGAAATGCCGCCGGAGCCGGAGGAGGCGAAGCTGGATGCCGGCCGGCCGCTGGCCGAGCGGATGCGGCCGGAGCGGCTGGAGGACTTCGTCGGCCAGGAGCACCTGCTCGGGCCGGGCAAGCCGCTGCGCGTGCAGATCGAGAGCGACCGTTTGACCTCGATCATCCTGTGGGGGCCGCCAGGCACGGGCAAGACGACGCTGGCGCGGCTGATCGCGCGCACCACCCGCTGCGCCTTCGTTCCCTTCAGCGCGGTGCTGAGCGGGATCCGCGAGATCAAGGAAGTGATGGCGGCGGCCGAAAAGCACCGGCGGCAGGGGCTGCGCACGGTGCTGTTTGTCGACGAGATCCACCGCTTCAACAAAGCGCAGCAGGACGCCTTTCTGCCCTACGTCGAACGTGGCGACATCATCCTGATCGGCGCGACCACGGAGAACCCCTCGTTCGAGGTGGTGCCGGCGCTGCTATCGCGATCCAAGGTCTACGCGCTGCGCCCGCTCACGGTGGAGGAGACGGTGACGCTGCTTGAGCGGGCGCTGCCGGTGGTTGGCAAGGAGGCTCCGCGCGATCTGCTGGAGCAGATCGCCGTCTACGCCGGCGGCGATGCGCGGCGCGCCTACAATATCCTCGAGATCGCCGCCACCGCCAGCGAAGGGCCGCAGTTGCGGCGCGAGGCGGTGGAGGACGCCATCCAGCGCAAGACGCTGCTGTATGACAAGAGCGGCGAGGAGCACTTCAACCTGATCTCGGCGCTGCACAAGAGCGTGCGCTCGTCCGACCCCGATGCGGCGCTGTACTGGCTGGCGCGGATGCTCGAGGGCGGCGAGGACCGTCTTTACATCGCGCGCCGCCTGGTGCGCATGGCGATCGAGGACATCGGCCTGGCCGATCCGCGCGCCGTCGAGCAGGCGGTGGCCTGCTGGCAGGCGGTGCATTTCCTCGGCGAGCCCGAGGGCGACCAGGCGCTGGCGCAGGCGGCCATCTATCTGGCCCTGGCGCCGAAGTCCGACGCCGCCTACCGCGCCCTGAACGAGGCGCGCGAGGCGGCGCGCGAGAAGCCGGTGGACCCGGTGCCGATGCAGTTGCGCAACGCGCCCACGCGCGCCATGCAGGAGTGGGGCTACGGCGAGGGCTACGAGCACGCACATACGCAGCCGGAGGGGCTGACGGCGATGGAGTGCCTGCCGGAATGGCTGCGCGGACGGCGCTTCTATGAACCCACGGACCGCGGCGTCGAGCAGAAAATCCGCGAGCGGCTTGAGGCGATCCGCCGCTGGAAGGACGAACAGCGGAGGCGCGAATCCGGCCAGGGAGGGGCCGGTCCCGGGGGGCTCAATCCGGCTTGAGCACGGCGATGAAGTTCAGGTTGCGGTAGAGCTGCCGGTAGTCGAGGCCGCAGCCGATGACGAAGCGATCCGGGATTTCGAAACAGCGGAAGTCGATCTTCAGGGGCACGATGCGCCGCGCGGGCCGGTCGAGCATGGTGCACAGCGCGATCGAGTTGGGTCCGCGGCCGGCGAGCGTCTGGAGAAGATAGCGGGCGGTGAAGCCGGTGTCGACGATGTCTTCGACCAGCAGCACGTCTTCGCCTTCGATGGAGTCGTCGAGATCCTTGGCGATGCGGACGACGCCCGGCGCGCGCGTATGGTTGGAAAACGGCGAAATTGAAAGGAAGTCGATTTTCACCGGAATGGTCAGCTCGCGCGCCAGCGCGGTGAGAAAAAATACGGAACCCTTCAGCACGCCGATCATTTTCAGGTTTCCGTCGCGGTAGCGGGCGGAAATCTCGGCGGCCACCTCGCGGATGCGGCGCTGCACCTCTTCCTCGGTGAACAGCACCCTGTCGATGACCGGAAGCGCCGGGACCTTCATCGGAGCCTGCTCACGGCTGCGGCTGCGCCTGCGGCGCCAGGCCGTATTTCATCACCAGGTCCATGATGTCCTTCTGGTAAAAGACCTGAATGTTGATGTGGGGATAAATCTCGCGCAAGAGCCGGATTTTCCTGTTTTTTTTCGTCACCAGGGACTGTTTCATGGTCGTGAGTTCGACATACAGATTCGATTCCGGGAGGTAAAAATCCGGCGTGAAGGACTCGATCACGTTTCCGTTTTCGTCCCAGGCGATGGGGAAAGACCTGGGTTCATATTCCCACGGGATGCGGTAGAAATCGAGCAGGTTGGCGAAGATCTCCTCCGAGGGATGGCCGAACTGCGCCCGGGCGAGCGAGGCGCGGCCGCGTGGCTGGATGCCGTGGCGCGCCAGCCGGAGCCGGATCTGGAACTGAAGCTGCGCCTCGGCGGCCGGGGAAAGGAACCCGTGCTCAAGCAGGCCCTGCTGCTCGACGGCGCGCGCGATCAGATCCGCCATGTGCGCGCTGTCCAGTGTGGCCGCATTCAGCACCAGATCGAAGGCTTCCGCGGCGGCCTGCGCCCGGCCAAAGCGCGCCTTGCGGAGGCGGGCCGCCTCGCGGTCCCTTTCGGCCAGTGCGCGCCGCGCCGCGGCCCGGTCGAGTCCGTTGTCGAGCATGATGTTTCCGGTGCGGCGGGCCGCCGGGGCCACGACGCGCACGCGCAGCAGCGCGGGAAATCCGCGGAACAGCTCTTCGGCGCCGTCGACGCCCACCACCAGGTGCTCGCTGGTGGCCAGGCGGAGCAGGATGGAAGCGGCCATATCCGGCCAGGCGCGGGAGGCGCTCTCGATGACCGGGCCAAACTCTTCGCCAAGCAGCGCATCCAGCCGCTCAGCACTCAGGTGTGTGAAGGAAAGCCGCTGGGCGGCGAGGCGAGCCACCTCGCCCGTGCGGCATCCGGGCTGCCCGGAAACGGTGACAACCGCCATGAATGCGGGCCGGCGTGCCGGCTCAAGCCCATGATAGCGTAGGAAGGATCCGCGATGAAGCCGACACGGCGGCAGTTCCTTGCAACAATTTCCTCGCTTCCTGTTTTTTCGGCGCCCGCCTGGGCGGCGGGCCGCGAGATCGCCTGCGACGTGGCCGTGCTTGGCGGCGGCGTGGGCGGCTGCGCCGCGGCGCTGGCCGCCTGCCGCGCCGGCCTGCGCGTGGTGATGACGGAAGAGACGCGCTGGATCGGCGGCCAGCTGACATCACAGGCGGTGCCGCCCGACGAACATCCCTGGATCGAGATGTTCGGCTGCACGGCCAGCTACCGCGCCTTTCGCAATGGCGTCCGGCAGTATTATCGCGACCACTACCCGCTGCCGGCGGCGCACCGCGCCAATGCGCGGCTCAACCCGGGAGGGGGTTTGGTCTCCGTGCTGACGCACGAGCCGCGCGTCGCCCTCGCGGTGCTCCATGCGATGCTTCAGCCTTATCTCGCCTCCGGACGGCTGGCCCTGTTCACCGAAGCCCGGCCGCTGCGGGCCGACACGGAGGGCGACCGGGTGCGGGCGGTGGCGTTCCGCGACTCCTCCGGGGCCGAGCGCATCGTCCGTGCCGCCTATTTCCTCGACGCCACGGAAACGGGCGAGCTGCTGCCGATGACCGGCACGGAATTCGTCACCGGGGCCGAATCTCGCGCCCAGACCGGCGAGCTCCATGCGCCGGAGACTGCCCAACCGGACAACCATCAGGCCTTCACCGTCTGCTTTGCGCTCGGCTACGACGCCGAGGCCGACCACACCATCGACCGGCCCGCCGAATATGCGTTCTGGCGCGACTACGTGCCCGAGCTGCGGCCGCCGTGGCCGGGCCGGCTGCTGAGCTGGTCGATGTCAGACCCGGTGACCCTGAAGCCCCGCAACGTCTTCTTCGATCCCACGCTCCAGGCCCGCCAGCCAGGCCTCAACCTCTGGCTCTACCGCCGCATCGTGCGGAAAGACCTCTACGAGCCGGGCTTCTGCCGCACGGATGTCACACTGGTCAACTGGCCGCAGAACGACTATTGGCTCGGCAACCTGTACGGCGTGCCGGAACAGGAGGCGGCGCGGCACCTTGAGCGCGCGCGGCAGCTCAGCCTATCGCTGCTGTACTGGATGCAGACGGAGGCGCCGCGGCCGGACGGCGGCGCCGGCTGGCGTGGTCTGCATCTGCGGCCGGACATCACCGGCACGGCCGACGGGTTGGCGATGTATCCCTACATCCGCGAGTCGCGCCGCATCCAGGCCGAATTCACGGTGCTTGAACAGCACGTGGGCGCGGAGGCGCGCCAGAAGATGACTGGAAAGCCGCCGGAGGAGCTCACCGCCGAGCCGTTTGCCGACTCGGTGGGCGTCGGCAGCTACCGCATCGACCTGCACCCGTCGAGCGGGGGCGACAACTACATCGACGTCAGCAGCCTGCCGTTCCAGATTCCGCTCGGCGCGCTGATTCCGAAGAGGATGGAGAACCTGCTGCCGGCCGCCAAGAACCTTGGCGTGACGCACATCACCAACGGCTGCTACCGACTGCATCCGGTGGAGTGGAACGTCGGGGAAAGCGCCGGCGCGCTGGCGGCGCACTGCGTCCTGCGCGGGCTGCGCCCGCGGCAGGTGCGCAACACGGCGAAGCTGCTTCGCGAGTTTCAGGATTCCCTTGTCGAGCAGGGCGTCGAGATTGCCTGGCCGAAGCTGCGCCCGCGGTGAGAAACCTCAGGTGCTGGTCTTTTCGATCAGCTTTTCGACGTTGACCAGGAAGATGGCCGGTTTGCCCAGGCGGTCGCTGACAAACAGGATGCGCTGGCTGTCGGGGGTGAAGATCGGGCTGGTGATTGCCGGGTCCGAGGCCTTGTGCTCGCACAGCGGCAGCTCGCGGCGGTTGATGCGGAGCAGAAGGAGGATCAGCGGCGAGGCCGCGCTGCGGCTGGCGCCGACGAAGACACTTGTGTTGGCGTTGGGCGAGAAGCGGCCGAACTGGGTGGTCGGCGCCACGAAGCGGTCCTCTCGCGAGTCGAGCATCTGCTCGCGGATCGCGATGCGCGGATTCGGGCCTTCGGGCTCGTGCAGGTAGATGAGTGCCTGGCCATCTGGAGACCAGGCCGCCTCGAGGACGCGGCCGGGCGGGGTCTCGACCCGGCGACGCAGGCCTCCGTCCTGCGCGGCCACTTCCAGTGTTCCCTTCGGGGTGCGCCACAACAGCATCGCACGCCTCGGGTTGGGCGACGGGGAAAGGATCGGCTCGGAGGATTCCAGCACGGTGGCGGGCGCGCCCCTGGGGAGCGCCAGACGCCGCAGCCGCCAGCCCGGCGGAGCCTTTTCGGCGAAGTAGAGTGCGGTTCCATCGGGCGAGGGCGCCAGCGGACCGGGCACTTCAGCGCCGGGTGAGATCGCGGCCAGCTCGCGCGGCCTCAGGTTGTTCAGCGTGACTGCCCTCAGGTGCGTTTCGTCGGCAAAGAACACTTCCCGCCCGCTCGCACTCAAGGTGAGTGTGTGCGGCTGCATGCCGGGCAAAGAGCCCAGCGGGCGGCTGGCCCTGGCCGCAAGATCCAGGCTCCATGGCTGCCAGATGCCTTCGCGGAAGCTGGAAAAGACCAGCAGCCGGCTGCGGCGATCCACGGCCAGAGCCGGCGGCGACGGATAGAAGCTTTCGAACTGGGGATCGGTGAGCAGAAAGACTTCAAATTCGGTGACCGGGTCGAGATAGCGGCGCCACGGGTCGGCCTGGACGCCGGTGGCCAGGGCGGCGGCCAGAAACAGACGGCGGGAAATGGAGGGAGTTCCCCGGGGACAGGGGACTGGAGGGTGGATTGGCAGGCTGGCAGAAGCCTGTTCGATCAGTGGCCTTTGCCGCTCCGGGAGTCTCACATTCGATGGATGTCTTCCCGGCAACCGGAGGTTCCAGGAAAGCGGATCTCAGAAGGGGAAGCCCATTCTGGGGTCCGGAGTGGACAGCGCCGAGCGGGCCAGGTATCCGTAAGGGTTCACCGCCACGCCATTGCGGCGCACTTCATAATGCAGATGCGGGGAAGTGGCGCGGCCGGTGGCGCCGGTTGCGCCGATGATCTGGCCCAGCCGGACCTCCTGGCCAGGAATCACGTCGATGCGGGAAAGATGCGCATACCAGGTCTGGAGGCCCTTGCCGTGGTCAAGCACGATCAGCTTGCCGTAATTGCCCATCCAGTCGGCCTCGATTACGATGCCGTCGGCGGCCGCCTTGACAGGCGTGCCAACCGGGGCGCTGATGTCGACGCCCGTGTGGAAGGCCATGTGTCCGTGGAAGGGATCCTCGCGGTTGCCGAAGTTGCTCAACAGCCGTCCGGTGACGGGCCACAGGCTCGGCGTCGTGTTCACCAGCCAGCGGCGTGCGGATAATCTGGTGCTGGCCGTGAGGGATGCGGTGCGGAGCTTGTTGTAAGTCTCCAGGGTTTCGGCCAGCGTCGGCGCCAGCCGGGCCGACGTGAGCGCCAGCTCGGACTCTCCGGGGTAGGCGGGCTGACGGTGAATGCCGTAGGCGATGGAGACTTCGGCGGCGAACATCGACAGTTTCGCCACCTCCTCGTTGGCCTCCTGCGCCTCGTTCAGCAACCGCTGGTAGCGGGCCCTCAGCAGCTCGGCTTCCTGGCGGAGGCTGTTGTAGTTGGAAACCTTCCACGCCATCCGCACATAGCTTGACACCATGCCGAACAGCGTGAAGCAGCCCAGCAGCGCCAGGGCGAGCACGGCGAAGACGACCTTTTGATCGATATGAAAACGCCGCAGACGCCCGTGCAGCGAATGAGCCAGGACTACGATGAAGTACGACTGATGGTTCATTGCGGCACTCGCGCAGTTCGGAGGAGTGTCTGCGCAAAGGCCAGGCGTGACTTCCTGGCTGCCGGGCCAGATGATAAACAGAAAATCATCTGGCTGAAGTTACAAGCCTATCCCAGGATGGGGGATGTGTCAAGCCCTGTTGCGCCGGGCGGTTCGATATTCGCCTTATTTTTGCAACACGTCAGAGGTCTGTGTCTCCGGCACGGCTGGATGTCCAGAGCTCGTTGCCGCCAACCGGGAGAGCCAGACGTCCCAGCCCGTCAACACAACACCCACGGCAAAAGGCCACCAGAGACGGTGCGCCAGGGCCAGCAGGCCGAAGAACACGATGACGCTCAGGCCGACCCAGTGGGAGGCATCTCCCAACGGCCCGCGTGGCTTCCCTTCGCCCAAAGGGACATGACGGCCAGCAGCCAACAAAGCGGCGCTCACCAACATCCAGCCGAGGAAGTTTTCCAGCGGGACTCCATAATAGGGTCCGGGCTGATGCCACACCCAGTATTGAACAGCCAGAGTGGCCACCGGGTCGATGGCCAGGTCGATGGCCGTCATCCATAGGGCGCCGGCAAGGACTTCCGCCCAGGGCTTCAGCCGGAGCCGCCGTGCCCGGTTCTTCACATAACCGATGAGGATCACCCACGCGCAGGCCATCACCACTGGCACGCCCGCCACCTGCGGCTGGAGCACGCCGGTGTAGGAGTAGCTGCCGTAGAGGGCCGGGACGCGGACGCCGATGAGCTCGGAAAGGAAGCCGCCCGCGCCCGCGGCCGCCAGCCAGCCGCGCCCCGGGCGTTGGCTGAGGAAGACGAGCGCCGCCGCGCAGGCCAGGAATGCGGGCGCGGCCCATTCAGCGCCGGCTGGCGTCCGCCGCCAGACGAAGTGGGCCACGACGCCGCCAGCCCAAAGCAACAGATAAAGACCAGCGAGCGCGCCAACCACCCAGCGGATTCTCATGAGATCGCGCTCCGGTGGCGGGCGATGAGGGCCGCGGTGATCTCCGCTGACATCAACACCATCGGCACGCCGCCGCCAGGATGATAGCTGCCGCCGGTGCAGTAGAGGCCGGGGACGCCGGCGACACGGTTCGGCGGCCGGAAGAAGGCGCGGCGCCAGCCGTGGGAGTTCTGCCCGTAGATGGCGCCGCCGGGCGCAAGGAACCGCTGTTCGAACAGACCGGGGTGGCGGACGTGGAAGATGCCAGCCTCGTTGGCCACGTCGGCCAGTCCGCTGCGTCGCAGTCTTTCGAGCATCCGCCGCACGGCTTCGGCCGCAGCCGTTTCGTCCCAGCGGCTACGTCCGTCGCCGGGCGCGTTCGCCATCAGGAAGAGGCTTTGGCCGCCCTCCGGGGCCAGCTCCGGATCTCTGGGAGCATAGATGTACACGGTGGGGTCGGAGGGGAAGACGCAGTGCTCGAACAGCTCCCCAAATTCTTTTTCGTAGCTTTCGGAAAACAGCACGGTGTGCGTTTCGAGCTGCGTGATCCGCCGGATTCCGGCCAGCAGGATGACGCCGGAGAGGGAGCGCGAGTCGGGCCTTGGCCGGGCCGGGCGGCCGAGCAGCACGGGCAGACGGTCCGAGTCGCCATTGAAGACGACGAGCGGTGCGGCGATCCTCTCCCCGCTTTGCAACTCCACGCCGGCCGCACGCCCGCCTTCCAGCAGCAACCGGACCGCCGTGGCGCCGGTGCGGATCTCGACGCCGAGGCCGGTGGCGAGCCGCTCGAGCGTTTCGACGATGCGGTACATGCCTCCCCGCACTCGCCAGGCGCCAAAGCGGTGTTCGATGTAGGGAATGACGAGCATCGTGGCCGGGGTCTGATACGGCGACGAGCCGACATAGGTGGGATAGCGGTTGTAGATGAAGCGGAGCCGCGGGTCGCTGACCAGCCGCGCGACGGTGCGTGCGTAGTTGCCCCAGGCGTGGCGCAGCGGCAGGTGGCGGAATGCGGCAAGCGGCGGAGGTCCGACCGGCAGCAACGGATGATTTCTGAAAAAAGTGCCTTCGGAGAGACGGAAAATGCGCTCGCCAATTTCGTGGATTTTGCGGACTCCGGCCACGTCCCGTGGCGCAAATTCTCCCACCATTTCCAGCCATTCGGAGGCACGGGCGGGCACGCGCAGGCGGCTACCGTCGGCGAAAACGTATTCCGCGTGCGGGTCCAGGCACTCCAGCGAGAGATGGTCTTCCATCCGCTCGCCGAGGAAGGTGAACAGCCGCTCGAGCACGTGCGGCATGGTGAGCAGCGTGGGTCCGGTGTCGAAGGTGAAGCCTCCGGCCCGGAAGCGGTTCATTTTGCCGCCCGGCGCCGGTCCGTGTTCGCAGACGGTAACGTCCCAGCCGGCGGCGCGCAGGCGCAGGGCAAGCGCCAGTCCGCCGAGGCCCGCTCCGACGATGACGGCCCTCACGCGCTTGCGTACCTCCTGCCTTTCCATTCCACGCCGCCGTGGCCGAAGCGCCACCAGCTCGACAGGCCGAGCGCGAGCAGAAAGATCTCGGCCGCAGGGTGGAGAAAGCAGCTCCAGACGGGATGGCGGAAGCGCCAGGCCAACAGCAGACGGATGCCCAGCACGCAGGCCGCCGCGGGCAGATTCAGGGCGACAAAGGGGCCGAGAAACAGGAATGCATGCAGGGTCAGGAACAGCCAGAAGGTCAGCTGGAGGTGGAAGGCCGGGCGGAAGTTTTTCTGGAACCCACGCCAGAGCTGGCGGAGCCCGTCATACATGCGGGTCCGGACGACTTCCTGCCCGTCCAGGCACAAAGAAAACTCGCCCCTGCGCCGCCACAGGCGGGCCAGGACGGTGTCCTCGAAGAGTTCGCCACGGACGCTTTCATGGCCGCCGACGCGCCAGTATGCGTCCCGGCGGGCCAGCATGAGGGCCCCGTGAGCCAGTCCGAGCGAGGGGTCCGTGCGGCGCAGCAGTGCGAGCGGGGCCGGGTAGAGGGAAAAGACGACGAAGTTCAGCATGGGCATCAGCAGCTTTTCCCAGAAGCTCTCCATTTCCTGCCGCGGCCAGCAGGAAAGGAGCGTGACCTGGCGGCGGTGCGCTTCCGCGACGATGGCGGGCACGGCGGCGGGCGCAAGGATGGAGTCCGCGTCGAGAAACAGGAGCCACGGCGACGAGGCCTGCTGGGCCAGCGTATGGCAGGCGAACGTTTTGCCGCACCAGCCTTCGGGAAGGGGCAGCGGCTCGATGCGGCGCACCCGCGGGTCGAGTGATGCAAACCGGTGGATGACGGCGGCGGTCGAATCGGTCGAGTGGTCGTCGTAGACCAGGATCTCGCTGACGCCGGGCTGGTCGAGCGCGGCTTCCAGCGTGGCGGGGAGGCGCGCTTCTTCGTTCCGGGCGGGTATCAGGATGGAGACTTTGCCGGGAGGATTCGCGTCACCGGCCCGGATCCGCGGCCAGAAGACCACGTTTACGGCCGCCAGGAGGAGCAACAGGGCCGCTGCCGTCAGCATCAGCATGCTTTTTCTCCACAAGATCGTTGATTCGTCGCAGAATGGTCCGGGCGAAGTCGCCGAGGGCCTCACGCTCGCCGCAGACGGGGAGCGCCTGCTCGAGGGCCGCCACCGCGGCCTCCACCAGTTGACGCGCGCGGCGGCAGGCTGCGGGCAGGCCGCTGCCGGCGGCGAATCCGGGACGGCCATGGCGGCGGTCCTGACCGACGGTTTTGCCGGCCACGCTCTCGCTGGCCAGCTCGTCGACGAGGTCGTCGCAGATCTGATAGGCCTCGCCGACGAGCACGCCGAACCGCGCCAGGGCGAGCGTTTGAGCATCCGGGGCGCGCGCTGCGATGGCGCCGGCGCTGAGGGCGAATCGAATGAGGGACGTCGTTTTGGCCAGAAGGCTTGGACGCACGCCGAGGAGATCGGCCTGTTGGCCGCCGATCATGCCGTCGCATCCCACGGCTCGCACGGCTTCTTCCACAAGACCCGGATAACGGGAAAAGATGCGGAACGCTTCCGCATACAGGGCCAGCGCCGCCAGCAGGGCCGTCGCCTCCCCATACAGGATATGCAGGGCCGGACGGTGATGGCGTACGCGGGCGTCGTCCATCGCCGGCAGGTCGTCCAGGATCACGGAACTGATGTGAAGGAATTCGATGCCGCAGGCAAGATCGAGCGCTTCCTCTGGCGGAACGCGCACCGCGCCCGCCGCGAGCATCGTGAGAAGGGGGCGGATGCGTTTGCCAGCGCCCGAAACGGCACAGCGCAGCGCTTCGTTGAGGCCGGCCGTTCCCTCCAGCGAAGAGCGCGGACAGAGCTGCCCGAGCCGCCGCTCAATCATCGGCCGGTAGCGGGCGGTGTAGGCCGTCAGCGTTTCTGACATGGCAACTTCTCCAGCAGCACGCGCGCCACATCCGCGGGCGCCTCGCGCAGGGGGACGTGTCCGGCACCGGCAATTTCGACGACCTGCGCCTGGGGCCACACCCGCTGGTAGAGCACAGCGGACCGCCGCACGGACCGGAATGTTTTCTCACCGTGAAGGATGGTGATGGGCAGGTGGATGCCAGCGAAGGCTTCCGGTCCGGGAATCTGCCGGAGCAGTCCAAGGCTTTGAACGGCCAGGTCGGATGGGATGGAGTCCAGGCCATCGGTCAGGTCGGTGTCCTCGCGCCGGCGGCGGGCGAGGGACCGGTTCACCAGCCAGCGCCCGATGGGATTGCGGAAGGAACACGAGTAGGCGTAGCGCCCGATGGCAGGTGAGCTGAAGACGCGGAAATACCAGGGCCAGTAAGCGAACGGATCGATGAGCAGGATCGAATGAACGAGATGCTCCAGCCCCTCCTGCCGGAGACGCAGGACGGCAGACAGGCCGAGCAGGCCACCGCTACAGTTGCCCAGCAGGGTCAGGCTGGGCTGAGCCAGCTGCCGGATCAGGCTGGCGATCTCGGCCGCCACCAGCTCCAGGCGCCAGGCGCGGGGGGCGGGACTGCGGCCGTATCCTGGCAGGTCGGGCGCATAGAGGGAGACGTCCGGGGGCAGCCACGGTTCCAGAGGCGCGAAGGTCTGATGGCTGCCGCTCCAGCCATGAAGGCCGAGCACGCAAATGGATCCGCTGCCGTAGCGCTCAACATGCATGCTGCTGGATCCTCCAGGCGGTGAGCCGTCCGCTGAGCACCACCATCGGCATGCCGGTGCCGGGCGTGGTGCTGGCCCCGGTGAAATACAGTCCCCGCAGCCGGCGGCTGAAATTCGGCGGACGGAACGGCCCCATCTGGGTCAGCGTGTGCGCAGCGCCGAAGGCGGAACCCTCAAACAGCCCGAAGCGTTGTTTCCAGACTTCCGGCGTCCAGACCGTTTCCGCCAGCAGATCCGACTGCGACAGGGCGACGCCGGCGGCCCGGAGACGGCGGAGAACGGACTCGCGCAGGCGGCCGGATTCGGCGGCCCAGTCGACCTTGCCGAGGCGGCTCAGCAGAGGCACCGGGACCAGCACGAAGACGCCGAGGCGGGCATCGTCAGCCAGAGTCGGGTCACTGACTCCCGGTGCGGCGACGTAAAACGCGGGGTCGGCGGGAATCCTACGTCCATAAATCAGGGCGCGGAAAGCCGCCGCGTAGTCGTCCGGCAAGAAGATGGTGTGGTGGCCGAGCCCCGGCGGACGGCCGGCAACGGCCCAGTAAAACGTCATCACCGAGGGCGACATCCGCAGCTTCGGAGCGGGCATTGCGGCGAGGTCGGCCAGGGTGGAAGGGACATCGACATTGGAGACGACGACGGGACTGGCGATTTCGCTGCCGTCATGCAGGCGCACGCCAGTGACCCGGCCGTTGCGGTGCAGGATGCGCTGGACACGACTGTGATAATGAATTTCCACGCCAAGCTCGCGGGCCAGGCGTTCGACGGCCTGTACGAGCGCGTAAATGCCGCCCTCCGGCAGCCACAGCCCGCCGGCGAGCTCGCCATAAGGGAGGATCGTGAACAGACCGGGCAGCTCGAAGGGTGAGCCTCCCAGGTACATGGCGTAGGAGCCGAGCGCCTCACGCAGCCGCGGTGAGGCGAAGAACCGGCCCAGCTCACGGTACATGGACCGCCACAGGGCAGTGCGGCGCAACTCGCCGGCGGTGAGAACCGAGAAGTAGCGGAGCGGATTGCCGTCGTTGCGCAGGACCAGCTTCCGGAAAGTGATTTCGAACTTGGCGGCGCAGTCTTCCAGAAACAGGTCCAGCCCGCGCGAAGAGGCCGGGGCGAAGCGTTCCAGTTCGGCGCGGAGTCTTTCGCGATCCGAGGAAAGGGTGAGATGCTGTCCGTCGGGCCAATAGTAGGTGATGGAGGGGTCGACCTTGAGCAGTTTCACGTAGTCGCCCATGTCCCGGCCGGCAGAGCGGAACAGCTCTTCGAAGACCCACGGATAATTCAGCAGCGTGGGGCCGGTGTCGAACGGCAGCCCGCCCACCGAGATCCGGTTGGCCCGTCCGCCGGCGGAGGGCCCAGCCTCGACAACCCTGACGCGCCTTCCTGCCAGACGCAGGTGGATGGCGGCGCTGAGGCCGCCGAGTCCGGCGCCAATGACGAGGACGTCCTCCTGACCTGGGAGTGCCATATCGCCTTATGTACCAATTTTTCGATGCGGAGCATGCCGGGCCAAATCCAGAAAATCGGAGGATGGCGCCACGGCCTGCGCGGTGCCGAGTGCGTTCCTGCTGTTCCGGGTTGCGCCCGTTTGGCGGTCTGCGGCGGCTTCCCGCGCGGCCCGGAAGGCGGTGGGTCATAACAGGCCGGCGTAGGCGAGCGGCACGCGCCAATACTTCTGGGGAGGCAGGGCGCGGAACTTCTCCACGGCATTCACCGACACGCGCACGCGCACCGGGGCGCCGGCCTCAAGGAAGCGCCGGTTCAGTCTTCCGTAAACCTCGACGCAGGCTCCCACGGCGGAGCGGCAACCGGGGGAGAAGACACCGAGGTTGCGGCGGGCGAAGTCGTAGCCGGCCTCGGCCTGAAGGGCGAGCCTGCGAATTACGCGCCGGAGGCGGTCTTCGCGGCGCGGGTCGAGGTAGTTGTCCGGATCGAGGCCCTCGGCGGCGAGCATGTCCAGAGGAAGGTAGAGGCGGCCGCGGCCGCGGTCTTCAAAAACATCCCTGGCGAAATTTGTGAGCTGGAGCGCGATGCCCAGCTCGCGCGAGCAGGCGAGCGCGTCCTCCATGCGTGCGCCCCGCGCGGTGCCGTAGACGTAAGCCAGAAAGTAGCCCACGACGATGGCGCTGCCGTACACGTAGTCGTCGATCAGCGCTTCCAGCGTGGGGAAGCAGGCGGGCCGCGCGTCGCGGCGCATGGCGGCGAGAAAACTCAGGTAGTGTTCATGGGGAATGGCGTGACGGCGTACGACGTCCGCAAAGCCGGCGAGGATCCATGGGACGCCGGCGCGGACGGACGGGCGGAGCCCCTCGCACGCGAGGGCCCCACGATATGCTTCCTCCCACGAATCCAGCAGAGCGAGTTTCTCCTCGACGGGGATCGGGAAACTGTCCACGACCTCGTCCGGATACCGGACGGCGGCGTAGATCACCTCGACGTCGGCACGCTCCCTCGGGGGCAGAAACCGGGTCACCAGGAAGAAATTGGTGCTGAAGTCCCGCAATACTTTCCGGGAGGCGCGCACCAGCCGTTGCCAGGCCGCCGGCTCGGAAGGGGCGCGGCCGGCGTCGCGGCTGATGCGCTGTTCCAGCAGATTCCAGGTCGACTGGCTCCATGCCATAAGCGGGTTCGGACCGCCGCAGCCTGATGGCGGCGTCTTCAGCTACAGATGCCGGGCCTGTCGCCGTAGATGCTTCAACCGGCGAGAAGGCCACGCAGGTTCCAGCCGCAGATGATGCTGGCTTCGAACTTGTTGCCGGCGGGCCCGGGCCAGTGGGTTTCCAGGCTGACGGCGCCGCGGTAGCCGTCGCGCAACAGGGCGGCGATCTGGCCCTTCCAGTCGACGTGACGCGTGCCCAGCGGGCCCCAGACCGGCTTGTGGCCTTCCATGGCGCAGTCCTTGGCGTGGACGTGCGCGATGCGGTCCTTCGGCAGCAGGCTGTAGCCGTAGGGGTAGGGTTCCTCGCCGGCGACGAGCGCGTTGGCCGGATCCCAGACCAGCTTCACATGGGTGTGCGGCATGGCGGCGAGAAATCTGGCGGCTTCCGACGCGGTGCCGATGTTGCAGGCGTGCTCGTTTTCAATGCCGCAGATGATGTCGTGCGCCTTGAACTGGTCGGCGATTTTTTCGATGGCGCGGCAGGCGGGTTCGAAGCAGCGGTCGGGATCGACGCTGCGCCAGAACGAGAACACGCGGACGATTCGCGCGCCGGTCATTTCGCAAAGCTGGATGGCGCGCTCGACCAGCCGCGGCTGGTCCTCCATGGTGAAGGTGGCCCCGAAGATGTCCTGCTGGAAGCGCGAGTCCACTTCCCCGCCCTCGGGGAGCGTGCATTTCAGGATGGGCGACGAGAGGCCGAGCACGCGGATGCCTTTGGCGCCGAGCACCTCGAGCGCGCGTTTCACCTCGTCGTCGGTGAGATTCATGATGTTCTTGCCCCAGACGACGCGCAGCTCGCAGGCGGTCATGCCGATGGCGGCCATGGCGGTGGCGGCGGGGTTCAGATCAGGGGAGAACTCGTCGGTGATGGCGGCCAGTTCCAGCTTGGGAGTCATGATGACGGAGGTTCCTCGATGTGATGATAACGGCCGGGCGCAAGGCCCGTGAGGCGCTGGCGCGCCCCTCCCGGCCATTCTATTTCAACCGAACGAATCCCCTGGTCGCGGCCGAGGCCGAACAGCACCACGAGGTCTGAAGCCGAGCAGTAGCTGGAGCCGGACTTCACCGTGCCCCACTGCCTGCCGGAAGGCGTTTCGATGCGGACGATGGCGCCGATGGCGGAGCGGTTGGCGCGGCGGCCGTGGAGCCGGAAGCCGATCCAGCGATGAGCGGGGGGCGCGGCGTCGTTGCGATAGAGCACGGCGGGGCCGCCGTTGGATGTCAACAGGATGTCGGGATCGCCGTCCAGGTCGAAGTCGGCCCAGGCAGCGCCGCGGGCGACCAGCGGCTTCCGGATGTCCGGGCCGAGCTTCAGGGTGACGTCGTCGAAGCGGCCGTGGCCGAGGTTGCGGAACACGAGCGGCGGCTGCGCGTAAGTGACCTTCGGCTGCACGCGGTTGATTTCCTCTTCGATGTGCCCGTTGGCGGCAAACAGGTCCGGCCAGCCGTCGAGGTCAAAGTCAAAGAAGAAAACGCCGAAAGCGAGCCGGAGCAGCGAAGCGCGGCCAACGCTGGAGCGCGGCGCCTCATCCACGAACAGGCCGTTGCCTTCGTTGTGATACAGGCCGAGCATCTGGTTGGAGAAGTTGCCCACCAGCAGGTGTGCCCGGCCGCTGCGGTCATAGTCGGCCGCGTCCACGCCCATTGCACCGCGGGCGACGCCATCTTCGCCGAAGGCCACCCCCGCGGCGACGCCCTCTTCGAGGAACCGTCCGTTTTTGAGGTTGCGGTAGAGCTTGTTGGGCTGGGTGTCATTGGCGACAAACAGGTCCGGCCAGCCGTCGCCGTTGTAGTCGAGCACGGCCACGCCGAGCGACTTGGAGGTGGGATCGTACAGTCCGGCCCGCTTCGTTGCGTCCTCGAAGCGGCCCTGGCCGAGGTTGTGGAACAGGCGCGAGCTGACGCCGCGGTAGGACTCGGGCGTGCAGTAGCTCTTGTTGACGCCATCGAGCGAGCAGAACAGATCGCCTTCGGGCGACCAGGTGACGTAGTTGGCGACGAACAGATCGAGCCGGCCGTCCAGGTCGTAGTCGAAGAAGGCGGCCGAGGTGCCGAAACTGGCATTGGCGATGCCCGCCTGAGCCGTCACGTCGCGGAAGCGCAGCCCGCCCTCGTTGTGCAGCAGACGGTCGCCGCTGAGGGCGGTGAGGTAGAGATCGGGGCGGCCGTCGTTGTCATAGTCGCCGACGGCGACGCCCACGGGCCAGCGCGGCAGGCGCGGGATGCCGCTCGATGCGGTGACGTTGGCGAACGTGCCGTTCCGGTTGTTGCGGTAGAGCGCGGGCTGCGGGTTCATCAGCAGGATCTCGGGATAACCGTCGCCGTCGAGGTCGGCGAAGGCGCATCCGGCGCCCATGGTCTCGGGGAGATATTTCCGGCCGCTTTTCTGCGCGTCATGGCGGAAAACAATTCCCGCCTGTTTTGTGACGTCCGTGAAACGCCCTTGCGCCGCCAGCGCGGCCGCCAGCGCCGGCGCGAGCAGCAGCGGGCGAAGGCGGCGGCTCACCGGCCCCTCCCGGCCGGCGGGGCGGATTCGTGTTCGTGGATCTGCTGGCGCTCGTTGTTGTCTTCGGGGCTCAGCAGCCGCACCCGCGCGGTGAGCGCCTGTGCGGCCTCATCGGCCTTGAAGCGCCGGAAGAGCCGTTCGTGCCGCGCGGCGCAGGCCTCGTCGCCGAGGCCGCGGCAGGCAAGCATCAGGTTGTAGTGGGCCTGGACGTCTTCGGTGTCGACCTCGAGCGCCCGGCGCAGGGCGGCCACCGCGCCCCGGAAATCGCGTTTCAGGAACAGAACGCGGCCAATCTGGTTCTGCACCACGCGGTCGCGGGGGTAGAGCTTTTCGACTTCGCGCAGCGAGGCGAGCGCGGCATCATAGTCGCCTTCGGCCTTCTCCGCCATCGCCTTGAAGAACCAGACGCGGCCGAGCGAGGAATCCAGTTTCATGGCCTTTTCCACAAAAAGTTTCGCCCGTTCGATCTCTCCCTCCTGGATGAGAGCGCGGGCGACGTTGAGCCAGCCGTCGGCGTATTCGGGGCGCGCCTCGGTCACGCGGAGGAAGCCGAACTCGGCGGCTTTCAGGTCGCCCTGGAGAAGATGGCCGATGCCCCAGTCGTTCCAGCGCTCCCAGTGCTGCCGGTCAGTCGAAATGCGCCATTCCGTCTTCCTTCCGGGCGGGGCGACGGGCACGCTGACCCCGGCGCGGGCCAGCGTGACGACGGGAATTTCCGGAATTTTCATTCCCGGCGCGGGGACGTATTCCCGCGAGTCATAATGCAGGCTGATGAGGCGTGAATCCTGGCCCGATTTCGGCCGCAGGGCATAGGAAAATGCCGTGTAATATTTCGAGAATTTCCGGTAATTGAGCTTCGCGCGAAACACCACGGGGCCGCGGGCATCCCCGGGAATCCGTACCCGGTAATGAACCGTGTCCGCCGCTCCCGGCGGAATCAGGCGCACATAGAGCACGCTGCGCGCCTGCCATGCGTTCCGCTTGTTGATGGGGTTGCCGTCGCCGTCGAGCATATAGGAGCGGTAGAAGTGCGCGCCGGGATCCACGGTGCCCTCTTCATCGACGGCGCCCGAATGGAAGAACGTGCGTCCCCGGGCGTCCAGCCCTTCCAGCTCCAGCCAGACCTCGAAAGCGTCGACGGTGCCGCCCGGGAAAAAGTGGCCGATTTTTCGCGTGCGCACGACCACGTCGAGCCGGATTTCGCTTCCGGGCTCGAGCGCGGGCTGAACGGCGTCCAGCGGGGCGGCGATCTGAGAGATGTCGCGGATGAGGAACGCGCCGCCGCTGCGCTCGGCTTCTTCGCCAATGGCGAACGTGGTCATCAGTTGCGGCTCGTTGCTCGAGCGGCGGATCATGCCGGCGCCGTGGCTGCGGCCGGCGGGGCTGGCGGCGAAGATGTCGACGGAGATGAATCCGGATTGCAGAAACCCGCGAACGGCGGCCAGCTGCGTTTCATCCCCGTTCACCGCCGGCACTGCCGTGTTGGCGGCGGCGAAACGATGGTCGTGAACGCGGCCACTGCGGGCGGCGGGGTCGCGGGCCGGAACGAGCGGCATGTGGCAGTCGGCACAACCCATGGGTTTTTCGGGGTAGTAGAAGCTGCGGGCGCCCTGGCCGCTGACGCCGGAGGCCTGCCAGTTGTCATATTCGTTGAAGCCGCGCAGCCAGCGGTAATTGTTCACCGGCGCGTCGAGATGCACCTTGTGGCAGGCAGAGCAGAATTCGCTGGAGCGCATGAAGGGCTTCATGAAGGTGCGGGCGTGGGGCGTCGGCTCGAGCCGGGTGAAGAGGTCATGGGCATTGCGGACGAGTGGATTCGGGCTGACGGCGACTTCATGCAGGCGTGGATATTCGATGACGAACGCCCCGTTGCCGGCGGTGGAATCCACATGGACAATCGAGTGGCAGGAGACACAGCCGAGGCCGGCGTGGGCTTCGGGGCGGTCCATCTGTCCGGCGACGGGGCGCTCGAACATGCCGGAAAAAAACATCGCATGGTCGTGGCAGCCGGCGCACCATTTTGAGCCCTGTGTGCCGCTGATTTCCTGCATGTGCTCGATGGAGCGCGCATAAAAACGGTTGTTGAAGCTCGACCAGCGATGCATTGAGGACTGCCACTGCTCGTAGATTTCCCGGTGGCATTCGCCGCAGCGCTTCGAGTCCATGAAGTACGAGGCGGGGATGAAGCCGCCCGTATTGGTCCGGGCCGCCGAGGGCCAGAACGGGCTCTTTGGTCCCGCCCCTTCTTCCTCCATTGAGAGCGGCACGACGGCCGGGTTGCGGATTTCCCGCTCGCCGCGCGGCCAGGCCACGCGGATCGAAAGTGGAAATAGTACAAGGGCGGCCGCTGCGGCAAGAGTCCAGCGGATCCAGCCTTTCGACAGTGCTTGCCTCATATTGCCCAGCTTCCAACTATGCCCAGCTCTGCCCGAATCTGCCCGAAAGCCGGCGTTCAGCGCAGCGCGCGCAGAATGCGCAGCGCCGGACGCGTGTTATACTTCGCCATCCATTCCCGGTGGGCGGGCGTCGACGGGAACGCCTCGCCCGGGCCGTAGGGATAGCCGCTCATGGCGTGGAACGGCAGCGGTTCCACGCTTTGCGAGAAAGCCGTATTGGCGTCGCGGTCCTTGGCCCAGCCGTCCACCTTCAGCAGCCAGTCCCGCTTCCAGCCGGCAGGCAGCGGCGGCAGGGACCGCGCATCAAACTCCAGTCTCAGCTCGTCGCCCGACCCCATGATGACGAGGCGGTCGTCAATTTCCATGAGGAGCTCCAGCACGTCGCCGAAACGGGTGTAGCGGCCCGGCGTGGGGTTCCACGGGGCGCGCAGCGAAACGGGCTCGTAAAAGAACTGCTCCGGCTGACGGCGCAGCGGGTGAACGACATGCTTCGAAAATCCGCGGAAATGCAGATCCGCAGCGAGCGGCCGCGCGGTGGCGAGCCGCGCTTCGGGGGCGGCCGAATTTTCGATGAGAAAGATCTCATCCCAGTACAGGGCCAAGTTGGTGACGATGCGGAGCCGGCGGGAATTGCCAGGGAATTTTCCGGTGAGGTCGACGGCAATGGTCTTGGGTTTTCCCGCTGGCATGCCCATGTCATCGAGAATGGTGACCCACTGGCCGCGGTCGTCTTTCGCCTGGAGCACCGGAGGCACCAGGCCCTCAGGCGTCGACTGCGCCTGCTGAAGGAACGTCGAACCGTCGGCCCAGTCCACCCATCCGTTCAACACGAGCACGGCGCGGTTGTCCGGCGCGGCGCCGCCGAAGTCGAGTTCGACCGCATACTTCCGCGCGACGCCGCGGAAATCGCGGGCAAAACTGTCGATGTAGCGGCGGTCGCGCCGCAGTACGCGCTCGGTGACGTCCTGTCGCCCGTCGAGCAGGGCACGCTTCGGATACACGCGCCGCGTGGCGCCGTACAGACGGAATTCGGGATAGGGCGGCGATTTCCACTTGTCATTCGTGAAAATCTCGACGTTCGCCGGATGATCCACGGCGATCAATTCCACCTGGTCCAGGTAGGTGACCTCGGCGAGCTCTTCGGTGATGCGCACGTCCAGTGTGCCGTTCCGGGGTTGAAGGCGTTCTCCGCCGATCCACACATACTCGTCGTGGTCGACGGGGAAGTATTTGCCATCGCCGGCCGAGGCGCCAAGCGGGGCCACGCCGAGCACGTCGGTGATGAACTCGAAGCCCTGTCCGTTCCAGGTCCAGATCATCGGGCAGGAGCCCGACAGCCGCTGCGCCTCCTGGAATTTCAGCGTGGCGCCGCCTTTCTGTTTCACTTCGTTCTGGATCAGCCCATTCGGCCAGGTGATGCGCACGGTGTCGATCGTGTCAAAGTCCCGCAGCCCGAACGTCAGCGGCACGCCGCGGTACAGCAATTTCTGATAAAAGGGCCCGGACTTGATCTCCACCTCGGAATTGAAGGCGAGTTTCAGGTTCTTGACGCCGACAAGGTGAACCCGCGCCCAGCGGTGGGCCGTCTTCGTTTCGTTGCGCAGGCGCCACAGCCGGCCGTCAGGGCCAGCGGCGGCGAGATCGACGCGGCCATCGCCGTCGAAGTCCGCAGCGGCGAGCGCAACCGCGTCGGCGGACAGGCCGGGCGCTTCCCGCGGTTCATCGAACCGGCCGCGGCCGGCGTTGCGGTGTTGACGTCCGCCGGCCAGCACGTCGAGCACGCCGCGGTTTTCAACATCAGCAAGCGCAGCCGGGCCGCGGGCGGTCCAGGCCATTGTTTCGAATCGCCCGTTGCGGTTCAGCGCCGCCCCGCCGTCCCATACCAGGTCGAACGCCGAGTCGTTGTCGAGGTCGGCCGTCTGGAGCTCGCGCGCGCCCGCGGGCACGGCCCGAATTTCGGCCGCATCGAAAAAGCCTCCAAGACGGTCGCGGTAAACCATGGCCGGTCGATCCGCATAGCTGACCACAATGTCGTGCGATTTCGTGTCCGGGATGAGCCGCGTGACCACGGCGGAAACCGCCCGGCCCGTGACGAAAGGAATATCGGATGTCCGGTCGGCGAAACCTGCGGGGAGCTGGTTCCGCAGAAGCACGGTTTTTTCGCCAAACAGGATCAGATCCTGGTCATAATCGTGGTCGTAATCCACCCAGAGCGCAGCCTCAAAGCGGCCCTGGGGGAGCGCAAATTGCGCACGCTCATAGCCGTTCGGCGTGTTGTGCAGGACGACCGGCGCTTCAGCGGCGAGCACGCAAAGGTCGGGCCGGCCGTCGTTGTCGTAGTCGCCCACCGCCGCCGAAAACGCGCCCTTCAAAGGCGGGAAAAAGCCGGCGGGAGCCGGCTGCGCTCCCTGACGGAAAAGCTGGGGCCCTGCGGAGGAGACCACCAGCAGATCGGCCTGGCCGGATCCGTCGAAGTCCAGCACCAGGAGCTGCGGGTGACCGCCGGCCGAGGCCGGCAACGGCTCGGCGGCGAAGCGCAGCCCGGCCGGAGGCGCGGCCGGCGGCTCAGGCTGGATGGTCTCGTAAATTTCCGAGTACAGGCTCCATTCCACGTCCTCATTTCCGGTGCCTACCTCCTCATGGCGGCGCTTTAAATCCTGGAATATGGCCAGTTGTTCCTTTGCTTTTTCCTGGTCTCCGCGCTGGCGGTAATAATTAAAAAGCTGGAAATGCGGCGCGGCAAAATTCGGATCGAGTTTCGCCGCGAGTTCGAATTTGGCGTTGGCCTCGTCAATGCGCCCTTCCGCCTTGTACAGGACGCCGAGGTTGTAATGGGTGATCGGCTCGTCCGGCACGAGCCGCGCCATCTGCTCCAGTTGTTGGATGGCCTTCTGCGATTCTCCCAGGCGTTTGTACTCGATGCCCAGGTTGAACCACGTGTGCGGAATGGAGGGGTCCTTCTTCTGGACCTCCTCGAGAATGTGGATTCCGTCCTGCACCTTTCCCGCGCGCAGCAGCGACAGTCCGTAATTGAGCTGGTCGACCACCGAAGCCGGATTCATTTCCACCACCTGGCGGAACACGTCCACGGCCTCGTTCTGTGTGGTCGGATTTTCGTAATACGCCTTGCCGAGCGTGCGCAGGCGCTGGAGCCGTTCCTGGCGCTGCGCATCGCCAGGCTGGGCGGAAGTGGCAAGAAGCCATGCAAAGAGCGCGCAGGCAGCGGCGGCGGCAAGACCCCTCAGTGTCATCTTGACCATTCCGTCACAGCCTGCCGCGCGGCGTCAATAGTGCAAATCCGTTAGGCGCCTGACAGCATCCGCATTTTGCAGGAAAATGTTAACAACGGCGTTGGAGTCCGCCGCAAACCGCCCTACTGGCCGGGCAGATGACTCCTACCGCGGTTGCCTCGCCGGCAATTCCCTGCGCCGAGGGGGCCCGGGCCAGCCGCCAGGGAGAACGAATGGACGGGGCGGTCCAGTTCAATGAAGCGCAGCGGCGGCGCATTCTCGCCAACGCCGAATACGCTGACCGGCTGCTGGCGGACATCGAGGGCATCCTCGCCGGCGCCGAGGCGGGCCGGCTGTTTCCGCGGCACGAGCCCGATTTCACCCCGCAGCAGGCGCGTTTGATCCGTTCCTCGATTGCGTTGTTCCGCCGTCAGTTGGGACGCTTTCTGGAAGCGGCGCGCATTGGCGGCGACAGCCGCCGGGCGCGCTTTGGAGCGCTGCACTCCTTCCTGACGACTCTCGCCTTCGTCCGTGTGGCGGTGGAAGAGATCTCGCCGGAGCATCTGCGTGGCTACGGTACGTTGTCGGCGGAGAGCGAAACGGCGTTGCGCGGTCTCTGCAACGAGCTGGAGGGGCTGGTCACGGCGCTGGAAGGCGAACTGTCGCGGCGCGCGGGCGCAGACCTGGAGTCGCGGCTCGGGCGCATTTCCGATGCCTCGCTGGCAGGCCTGCTTCAGACGATCGGGCGGATCATAGCAGAGGAAGAGCTGCCCGAGTTCCGGCAACCGCTTGAACGGCTGCTCGAAAAGCTTGAGTCGCCTTCTTATGAAGTCGCCGTCTTCGGGCGGGTGAGCAGCGGCAAGTCTTCCCTGCTGAATTACCTGCTCGGCGCGGCTGTTCTTCCGGTGGGCGTGACGCCGGTGACGGCAGTGCCGGTGCGCATCCGTTACGGGGAGCAGCCCGCGTTGACCGTGCGTTTTGCGGGCAACCGCGTGGAGCGTACGGGCGTGGACCAGATCGACCTGTATGCTTCCGAAGAACACAACCCGGGCAATTGCCGCGAAGTGCTCCAGTTGTTACTGGAGCTGCCCAGCGCGATTCTCGGCGACGGCGTTGTCTTTGTGGACACGCCTGGGCTCGGCTCGCTGGCGACGGCCGGTGCGGCGGAGACACTATCCTATCTGCCGCACTGCGACCTCGGCCTGCTGCTGGTGAGCGCAGTGACGCCGATCAATGAGGAAGACCTGGCGACCCTGCACCTGCTTACCCGCGCCGGCACGCCGGCCATGGTGCTGGTGAGCAAGGCGGACCTCATCGCGGCCGGCGACCTCGAGCGGGCGTTGCATTACACAGTCTCCGTGCTGGCGCGTGAAACAGGAGAGGCGCCGCCAGTGGCGGCGGTCAGCGTGGCGCCCGGCCACCGCGACCTCATCGAGCGCTGGAAGGCCGAAAAGCTCCAGGCGCTGCTTGAGCGGCACCGGGAGTTGGCGGCGCAGTCGCTGCGGCGCAAAGCGCTGGCGCTGCGCGAGTCGGTGACGGCAGTGCTGCGCGCGCGCCTGCAAGGCACAGCAAAAGCTCCGCGCCCAGCGCTGGAACGGGCCGAACACAGTCTGCGCCGGGCGGCCGCCGGCCTGGAGACGGCCCGACGCGAGGTACTGGACACGGCGGACGCACTGCGGAGCCAGGCGACACAGGCGTTGGCGCTCGCGCTGGAAAGCATTCAGGCCCAGGGGCCGCAGCATGCCATCGGGGCGCTCCGCACAGCAGCGTTGCGCGTCTGCGACGCTGCGGCCAAGGCCATCCAACGGCGGCTGGAGGAATGCTGTTCCGAGCTCTCCGCGGCGGTGGAGACGGCACGCAGCGTGCTGCGGCCCGGCTCGGAGGCGGAAGCGCCGGGTGTGAACTGTGAGGACCTGCGGGGGCTGCCCGTGCCAGGCGGGGATGGGCTTCCGGCGAATCTGCGGTTGCCTGCCATTGCGGCACTACCCGTGGTGGGCCGCTGGCTGACGGCCGCCTCACTGCGGAGACAGGCCGGGCGGGCGGTGGCAAAGACAATGGAGACTTACGCGCGCAGTCTCGAGTCGTGGGCGTTGGGACGTCTCCAAACTTTGCAGCAGCAGTTTGACGCTGAGGCGGGCGTCTACCGGGCCGAAATTGCGAGGCTCTTTTCGGCCGCCGAGGCCGAGGCTGGCCGGCGGCCGCGAATCGAGCAACTGCTGGCCGAGCTGGAGCGGGCGGGCACGGGAGACGCGCCGGGTTCCGTTGAGGAGAAGCCTACGCCAGGTGCGTGAGCGTGTCGATCCACAGCGGCGCGAACAGGAGATGCCCCTGATGCCAGTATTGCGGCTGCGCGGCGAGCCGGCACAGCGTGACGATCCGGCCGGGACTGCCTGCGGCGGCCTCGAGCGCCTGCGCGCGAAAAACCGCCAGGGATCCAAGGGCCTCGAGTGAGAAAGCGCGGATGGCCTCGTCCAGCAGCGCTTCAGAGTCGGCCCGCGCCAGCGGCCGCAGCATGATGTGCGTGCGCGGATCCCAAAGCAGGCTGGCCAGACGCCCCAGATGCGTGCGATCTTCGGCGCTGACCACGAGTCCGCAGCCGTCGATCCACAGGACTCGTTCGAAAAAGCGGGCCACGCGAGCCCCAGCCGGGGTGGGATTGTCAATCCATATCCAGCGCGGCCGCGCCTCAAGCGCACGCAGAACCCGCGACTGCAACAGCTGGCTCGTGAGCCGCCGCGGCGAGGGGGCCGGCGGCCGGGCGCCAGACATCTGTTGGAGGAGTTGCCACGCCAGTTCCCTGAGCGGTCCCGGCGAAGACAGGACCAGGGGCTCGACGCCCGCAGCCTGCGCCGCCTCAGCGACCAGGCGGGTCTTGCCCATGCCCCGCGGCCCCAGCACCAGCGCCCTGTCTCCCTGGCGGAAGAGCGCGGCCAGAGCGTGCAGCTCTTTGCGGCGTCCAAGGAGCGGCAGGGCGTGGCTCATTGCGCAGCGAGCCTCAGGATCCGGGAGGATTGCCGGCATGGGGCCGTTTCCGCGCGCGGATGATACCCACTGCGGAGACTGCGATCATTCCGGTGTCGATCATCGGCTCCACGGCGTCGATCAGCCGGTCCCCGGCATCTGCGTTGTCCACGACGACGACCACGATCGGCTCGTCAGCGCGGACCCGATTGCGCTTCGCGCTCGCCCCTGGCGCATCGCGGCGCAGCCGAGTCCCCATGGTGCGGTTCTGCCTCCAGTGAGACGGTCTGGGGGATTCTGCCGGGCCGGCCAACGACCCCGCAGCCCCGTGCAGGAGTCATTGGCCGTTGGTGGCAACGGCGGGAAGCGGACTCCACCGCTATAGAACTTTACGGTTCCATGGTAGGCCTGGCCGGCCCTGCCGTCAACCGCGCATCGCTCGGGTCTTTTCCACCAGCCGCAGCACGGAGTCGTCGGTGTCCCACTGAGCGACCTCATCGAGCCGGATCCAGCGCACGTCGCGCGACTCCGGGCTGACGACGGGCCGGCACTCGAGCGGCGCTTCGGCCAGGTAGCGGATGTCATAGTGGACGTGCGCGGGCTCAGCGCCGCGCGCGGGGATGTCGTGCGCATCTACATCAAATACGGCCGTCGATACGAGCCGGGCGCGGATCCCCGTTTCTTCCAGCACTTCGCGCAGGGCGGTGGCGGCGACGTCCGGGTCGCCGTCGCAGTGTCCGCCGGGCTGGAGCCAGCGATTCAGACGGCGGTGATGCACCAGCAGCGCATGCGTTCGCTCCGGGTTCACCACCCACGCCGAGCCGGTGACGTGACCTTCAGCCAGCGTACGTTCGAAGCAGTCCTCATGAGCTTCGACAAAGGCGACGATACGCGCAAGCATCGCCGCCTCGCGTTCGTTCCACGGCCGGTGCGCGCGCAGGGCGCGAAGGAGATCCCGGCGGGTTCTCACCGGTAGAGCCTCACGTTGTCGATCTCAAGCAGCGCCTTCCGGCGGGCCGGACGGGCGATGACAAATTCGAGCGAAATTGTTTCTGTCAGCTCCGGCCTGCCCAGCGCGGCGAAGGGCAGGCGGACGCGCCGCCATTCGGGCCCGGCTTCAAACGGCGTCTGCGCTTCCCCGCCCCGCCAGCGCAGCAGGAGCTGGTAGGGGCCATCGCCGCGCGCGTCGAATTCCACTCCCTGCCAGCCGCTCAGGTCCACCGGCAGGACGGCGCCCTTCGACAGCGGAAGCACCATCGCCGCCAGGGGGCGGTCCTTGTCGCTCATCTCGGCCAATACGGTGAGGCAGCGGTTGCCGGGCGCGCGCTCGGGAAAATGGTAGGACATGCGCGAAGAGTCGAGCCCGGAGTCGGTGCGGTTCACCCAAAGCGTGCCGAGCCGGGAGCGGCCGTCGGCGGAGTCGAAGTCATCGAGCAGCTCCGGCGCCGTGCCGCCGGTCAGCGGGAGGGGCGAAGGACCGGGCCGCTGCACGGCGGCCATCAGTTGCGCCGGATCCACTTCCCTGCCCCCCAGCCACACGCGGCGCACGCGGCGGATTTCGGCAATGCGCTCGTGCGGCCTGCCCTCGACGAGAACGAGGTCGGCCAGGCGGCCCGGTTCGATGACGCCGCGGTCTTCGAGCCCGAGCAGCGCCGCGCTCTGCGATGTGGCTGCGGCAATCGCCTCCAGCGGCGTGAATCCACAGTTCACCATCAGCTCCAGCTCGCGCAGCGTGGATTCGCCATGCGGCGTGCCCGGCATGCCGGCGTCAGTGCCCGCGCCAGCGAGCAGGCCCGACTGGCGCGCCAGCGCACAGTTAGCCATGAGGTGCGCCCAGCGCCGCTGCCGTGCCGGATGAACCTTCGCGCCCTTCGGCTCATAGACGGCGAGCGTCTGCACATAGCCGATGCGGTTGGCCAGCATCAGGCCCACCGTTTCCGCGTCGAGCACTCCGTCCCCAATGCCGTGGTTGATGATGTCGACACCCGCGCGCGCGGCTTCGCGGGCGCGCCGCACCGTCACCGTGTGCGTGACCACCTTCAGCCCGTTCCCGTGCGCCTCCTCGACCAGCGCCCGCAGCGTCTCCTCGTCCATCGACGTCATGTCCGGATCCACGCCGTAGCGCCAGCCGTCGGTGAACACCTTGAGCAGGTCCGGCCGATAGGGGGCGATCCGGCGGACGGCGTTGCGCGCCTCGCGAGGCGTGAGCACCATCTGCGTGTGGAAATCCCCGCGGCCGCCCTCCATCCCATGGCCGAGCGGCGTGGTGAAGCGGGCCGCCATGAGCACGCGCGGAGCCTCCAGGCCCGCGGCCAGCAGCCGGCGCATTGGTTCGAACTGCTCCGGATAGGTGCTCAGATCGACCACGGTGGTGACGCCGTGCGCGAGGTACAACTTCAGGACCTTGGCCCAGTCGAGATCCTTGCCGCCGCCGGCAGCCAGCAGATGTGTGTGCAGGTCGAAGAGGCCCGGTAGCAGGGCGCCACCGTCCGCCTGGACGACGGGCGTGCCGGCCGGAACCGGCACGCTTTCTCCCACGGCCGCGATGCGGCCGTCTTCGACGAGCACCGTGGCCGGCCGGGCCGCCGCCCCGCGGCCATCAACCACCACCGCTCCGGTGATCGCGAATCGCTGCGCCCAGACAGAGACGGCGAACCAAAGGAAAACAAGCAGAACTCGGCGCGTCATTTCTCTATTTTGTTCGCAACGCGACGGGCTGCAACGGCGGCCGCCTGCCCGTGGCGCGGCTTCGCTCAAAGCAGCCGCGTCACGCCGGGCGTGTACACGGGATAGGTGCCGTCAGCCTGCGGCCAGACCGGAGGTTCGGTGTTCTCGTGCACGTCTTCCGGCCGCGGCGGGTAGTAGAAGTTCGAACTCCGCACGCGTTCCCAGGTAAGCTCCTGTCCGGTGTAGCAGGCCAGTTGGCCCATTATGGCGATCGTTGTCGACCGGGCCATGTAGTCGCCATTGTTGAGCGGTTTCCCCGTGCGGATGGCCTGGAACAGCGCCACATGTTCCAGATCGTAGGCATTGTTTTTCGATGGCGGCTGGGCGCTGGACCAGTTCGTCTCTCCGGTGATGCGCAGGTTCAGCAGGTCGCAGCGGCCCCTGGCTCCGAGAATCAGCGATGAATTTTCGTTGTAGCAGTTGTCAATTGTCCGGCAATACGCATAAACGCGGACGCCTTTTGGAAATTCATATACGACGGCATGATGGTCGAAAACGGATCCGAATTCTTCTCCCCGGAGGGTGGATCGGCCGCCCATGCCCCAGCACCGCAGCGGCGCGGCATTTCCCAAAGCCCAGGAGGCGCGGTCCAGGTTATGGATCAGCGTCTGGGGCACGTCGTCGCCGGAAAGCCAGTGAAAATGATATTGATTTGACGCCTGAAATTCCAGCTCTTTCTGCTTCGGCCGGCGCTGCCGGACGACGTAGGGCGGCCGCAGCCAGGTTTCCTGAATGGCGACGATTTCGCCGATCATTCCGGCGTGCACTTTTTCGATGGTCTCGATATATCCGGGGTGATACCGCGACTGAAGCCCGCTCACCACGCAGAGACTCTTCGTCCGGGCGAGCTCGCAGGCCTCTTCCACGGCTTTCACGCCGGCGGGGTCGATGGCGTGGGGCTTTTCGACGAAGACGTGCCTGCCCGCCTCAATCGCGGCTTTTAGATGGAGCGGATGAAACTTCGCCGCATTGGCGATGATGACGACGTCACAGGCGTCGATCACATGCCGGTACGCCTGAAAGCCGGTGAAGATGCGGTCGTCGGGCACATCGACCTGATCCGGGAATTTGAGCCTCAGCGACGTGCGCTTTTCTTCGCAGCGGTCGCGGAGGATGTCGGCGAGGGCGACGATGCGGACGTCCCTGCCGGCGCGCATGGCATTCATCGCCGCCGCCTCGCCGCGCCCGCCACAGCCGATGACGCCCACGCGGATCACTCCGCTTCCCTGGACGTGCAGGCTGAGGCCGGCGGGGAGCCACGCGGCCGAGGAAGCGAGGAATGAGCGCCGGGTGGCGCCCTCGATACGGGTGTCCTTCATGAGGCCTCCTGTTGCGGTCGCAATTCTACCGCAGCAGCGCTTCGAACGCTTCCCCGATATTGAGGGTTACAGGAACGCGGCCTCGCCTGTCGCCCACTCCCAGCCGGTTCTCGGCGTGCGCGCCAGACACCGGGAGGCCTCCGGCTGGTTTTCGAAATCCTCCCGGCTCGCGTCCCAGCGCAGCTTGAGGCCGGTTCGCAGGCTGATGTTGCCGAGGTGAGCCACGGTCGTCGCACGCTGCCCTGCCTCGGCGTCGGCGGGCGGGGGGCGCAGGCCGCGCACGGCGTCGAGAAACGCGCGCGCATGCTCGGGCGTGGCATCACGGGCGCTGGTGTGCCGGGCTTGCGTGCGGAGGCGTGGCGCCGCAATTTCGGGCGCGTTGGTCTGTGGGAGGAGCTCGGGGATGATCTCAAAGCCCACCCGGTCGGCCAGCAGCGTGCCGTCGGTCCCGTAAAAGGCCATGCCATTGGGACGGTCGTAGGGGCCGCGGGCATTGTAATAGCGCATGCCCGGCGAACGCAATCCCAGTCCCAGCCCGTTCAGCAGCAGACATTCGTATTGGAGGATGAAGCCGGGATATTCATAGGTCACAATGAGCACGTCGGGCATCTGGCCGGAGTCCATTCCATGCTGGAGAGCGAACCGCCCGCCGCCTGCCGTGATCGCAACAGGAGCGTCGACGCCCAGGATCTGGTGCACGGTGTCAAAGCGGTGTGTGCCGAAATCCGTGATGTAGCCGCCGGAGTAGTCCCAGAACCAGCGGTAGGTGCCGAGGAAGCGTCGCCGGTCGAACGGCACGAGCGGCGCGGGCCCGCAGTACATGTCCCAGTCCAGCCCGGGCGGCGGTTCGCCGGGCTCGGCGGGACCAATGCCATGCGGAGTCATGTTGACGCAGTTCCAGACGCGCACGAAGTGAACGCGGCCGATCCGGCCCTCCCGCAACATCGCCGCGCACTGTTGAAAATGCTCGGCAGAACGGTGTTGGGTGCCGGGCTGGACGATGCGCCTCCAGCGCCTGGCGGCCTGCACGATGGCGCGGCCTTCGCGGATCGAGTAAGCGAACGGTTTTTCGACATACGCATGTTTGCCGGCTGCGCAGGCGGTCACCGCGGCGCCGGCGTGCCAGTGGTCTGGCGTCGCAACAAGGACCGCGTCAATGTCCGTGCGCTCGAGCAGCCGGCGGAAGTCCTGGAAGACCACGGTGGGCCCGCCACTCTCCTGGCGGAGCCGCTCCGCGTTGGGCAGGTACACGTCGGCAGCAGCGACGACCTCCGCGCCGGCCTCGCGCATCCAGCGGGCCACATAGCGGCCGCGGGCGCCGCACCCGATGACGCCCAGAGAGACGCGTTCGTTGGCTCCGGCCACACGGGCGGCCGCGGCGGCCGTCCAGGTGAGCATGCTTCGCCTCCGCATGATTCTGCCATCCTACAACGCATTTGCTGAATCGACGAACAGGCGCAAGCGCATTGCGAATGCACGGATCGATCAGTTACATTGGTGTACGGTGAGGTGCGAGAGTGGTTTAATCGGGCGGTCTCGAAAACCGTTGTACCCGTAAGGGTACCGTGGGTTCGAATCCCACCCTCACCGCCACGCCAACGCTAAATTATTCTATTGCAATGACTTTCTGAGTGAGCTATGCTCTTGGTGTCGGTAAATTTGCGAAAACCGACACCAAGAGCTGGCTCCCATGAAGC
>JBMFOK010000021.1:5663-63052 GCA_049969655.1 Bryobacteraceae bacterium | reverse complement strand
GGCCGGATCTTTGAGGCCTGGAGTCATCCGCGCTCCAGCGGTGGTTGACCTCGCGCAATTGAAGGGCCGACCGACGGCCCTGTCTCAGGACAACGCGCGTATGGAAATGTCCACTCAGAGGACTCGCCCAGGCAAAGCCAGACCAGCGGACAGCGGCCTTTGAATTCTTTCGTGATTCGCTCATCAGGCCTTCACCGTCATGCAGTCAGACCGGCGCCGGATTCAGATAGCGACGCCGCAGAACATTCACTGGCTCCGCGATGCGGGCTCAATGCCAGTCCCCGAGCAGGCCTTCCTTGCCGCATCCGTTGACCTCGGTCTCCAGCGTCGCGTGGACAATGCCCCAGCGCTCGTGGAGGAATTCACGCACTTCGGCGGCCAGGTTCTCGGCGTCGGCCAGCCCGGTCACGCTCACCTTCATGTGCGCGGTCAGGGCACGCTGGCCCGGCCCCACCTCCCAGACATGCACATGGTGCAGCCGTGCGCCGGAGAATCGTTGCGCCACCTCGTCTGCCAGCCGCTCGATGTCAATGTCGGCCGGCGCTGCTTCCAGCAGCGTGTTCAGCGATTCCCACACAATGCCGAAGGCGCTGCGCAGCACGACGATGCCGATCAGCACCGCGGCCAGGGGATCGACATACGGGCCGATGGCCGTCCGCGCCAGCAGCGCCGCCACCAGCACGGCCAGCGAGGCGAGCGCGTCCTGGGCCAGGTGCAGGAAGGCGCTTCGCACATTGATGTCCTCGGCCTGGTGGCGGTGCAACAGCGCGACCGAGACCAGGTTGGCCACAAAAGCCACCGCCGCCGCTACCAGCATCACGGATGCATGGACGGGTTCGGGCTCGATGAGCCTTGCCACCGCTTCGCGCCCGATCAGGGCTGAAATGGCGATCAGCACCGCGGCGTTGGCCAGCGCGGCCACCACCTCGGCCCGCCTGAACCCGTAGGTGTGCCGCAGCGTCGGCGGGCGCCGGCCGAGGTGACGGGCGAAGATCGCCAGCCCCAGCGCGCCGACATCGGCCAGATTGTGTGCGGCGTCGGCCAGCAGCGCCAGGCTGCCCGCCCAGAGTCCTCCGGCGAACTCGATGATCGTGATGACGAGGTTCAGTGCTGCGCTGGCCCAAAGACGCCGGTCAAGCTGTCCAGGTCCGGAATGCGAGTGCTGGTGCGGCATCGGCAGGTCACGAGCAGTTAGCTGGCGCTTCTGCTCAGGGGCCTCAGGCGTGATGCCAATATGATAGCAAAGCCGCATTGGAGGCCAGAGCCGGTATGCACGGAGAAGTCCTGGTCATGGCCAGGGCCCGGGAGACGATACGAGAGCGTCAGACGCGGCCGCATCCTCGAAGATTCCGCTCTTCAGAGCCGCGAGTGAAGGGCGCGGAGCGCCCGAGAACCGAGCGGAACGGCGCGACCCCACCGCCCCCGTCGATTTACATCCCTGCTGACGTCCCGCAGGGTCATGGAGCCCTTTCGAAACTCGTCCCGGCGTTGGTAAGTCATTCTCCCACGAAACGTGGCGGCAGAGAGGTTCTCTGATTCACGATTCTGGCGCATGGAGAGTTGTATTTCCGCCTCGGCCAAGAGTGCCGGGAGAGCGAACCGGCGTTTCGGGGTGACACGCCTTGTCCGCGATCCGCCGGCTGGCTGTGCCGCCAATCGAAATGACCGCCGCCCGGGATGACGTCTGGATGGGTGGAGCCGGCCGCCTCCGTTCCCGGCACTGCGCGTATTTCAACACCCGGGTGGAGCCAGTCACCTCATGCTGTATTTGTGCATCCGCATAAATGGAAGTATTTCATCCTCTGGCCGGCGCGCCCAGGCCAGAGAAGCATAAGCGTTTGACTCCTGCGCTGGTTGTTTTCCGGGCGGGCGGCCAACCGTTGAAACCAGGGATGGCTGATGCGGCCGGAAGAGCGGCCCGGGCAATCATGACTCGCTGTCCGCCGTCCGGCAGGCGACCGGCGGGAGCGTCCGCGGATGCATCCGGCGCCGGAGGATTCCGGCCGCGAAAGGACCATTTCAGAACGAAAGGAACAGGAAAGATGAATGAGACACGGAAGCCGACGGTGGAAGAGGTTTTCGAGATGATGCGGAAGAGCATGGGATCGGTGCCTTCCGCGATTGAGAAGGCCGCCAGGGTGGACGAGAGCCTTTTGGATGAGCACCTCCGCTCCCGACAGTACGCCATGCCCCCGGCAGGCGCGCTGGATGAAGAGACGCGGACCCTGATCTATCTGGCCTCGGCGCTCGCCGCCGGCAGCGCCGCCTGCATTCAGGCGATGGCGAACAAGGCCAGGGTGCAGGGCATCCCTGCGGCCAAGATGCTTGAGACGCTGCACATCGTCCGCTTCGCCCTGGCGACGAAAGTGATTGGGGAGGCCGAGCCGGTCTTCGAGATGCTGCTCGGCGCGTCAAGGTAGATTATTGGCGGGCAGCCGACTCCGGGCATTTTACCCCGGTGCATGGCCGATCCCGCGCCCGTCTCGGCGGGCGCAACGTTCAGCTCATCAGCAGCAAGCGGGGGTCGGCCATGTCTGCCGGGAGCCGCTCTTGTCCCTTCTTTTGCCGGGCGCGCGGGGCAACGATTGGAGGCCAATCTGCCGTGGTGAGACGTGAATGCGTGTGGCGGCCGTGGTGCTACGTTCCAGTTGCGCGCGGCCGATATCCGGGCCGGGCGCTGACGCGGTAGCGCCTGGCGACGTCGCTGACAATTTCCACCGTGATGCGCCGGAACCCTTCATTCGGGTTCGGGGCCGGATAGTAGGTCACCGTGTAGGAATTGCCCAGGTCTTCGCGGATGGCTTCGAACGCCTCCACCTGCTTCTGCCAGGTGCGGGCGAAGAAGCTCTTGCCGCCGGTCCGCGACGCCAGGCGCCGGAAAACGCCGGCCGAGATCGGATCCTTGCTGGCATCGCTGGTCGAGATCACATAGATCGGGATCCCTTCGTCTTCAGCCACGGCCCGTACATCGTCCGGAGCCACCATCGAGGCCGAATCGGGGCCATTGGAGAAGACGATCACGACCTTGCGTCCGGGCACCTTGGCCGCGTCGCGCAGCGTCAGCAACAGCGAGTTGTACAGTGCCGCCTCATCGCCGGCCACCGCCTTGCGCAAGCCTTCGAGCGCCACATTGCGGTCGCGCGACAGGGGCGCCGCGCGCGTCAGGTTTCGCGAAAACGTGTAAACGGCCACCGAGTCGGCGCGGTCCAGGCCGCGCAGAAAATCGGCGATCGCGTCGGAGGCGTAGACAAAGCCGCGGTACATGTAATTGGAAGTGTCGAACAGCACGAACACGTTGGTGCCGACGAAGGCGTCGGTGGCGATGCCGCCCCGTTCCGGGTCGGCCTGGGCGGTGATGATCGGGCGCGTGGAACCATCGTCCAGCACCTGAAGCGGCGGCTTGCTGCCTTCGGCAAAGGTGTTGATCTTTTGCGGAATGCCGTCTTCGAGGATGCGGAAATCCTGCGGCTTGAGCCCGTTGACGTAGCGGCCCTTCGAATCTGTCACGGTGAAGCTCAACACGACCATGTCGACCTTCACGCGGAAGACCGGCCGGTCCTGGCTCTGGGCAAACAGCCCCGACCCCACGAGCAGCGGCGCCGGCACAAGCCCCTTCAGAAGGAATTCCCTGCGGTCCCTGTTCATGACCCCCTCCCTCATTTCCATCACTGTCTGCTAGAAACCTCCACCCGCCTCGACCGCCTGCGCACGCCGCGCCTCGGCCCGCACCTGCTCGGCCACGCGGCGCATGGCGCGGAGCACCGCCGGCCAGTCCTCCAGATGGGTGGCGAAGATCGCTTCCACGGTCTTCACCGTCCACTCGGGCAGCACGACGTTGAGCTGCGACGGCCGCAGCCCCAGCTCATCGGCGAGCGCGGCGAAATACAGGTTGTGGGACTCCCAGCTCTCGGCGAGGATCCGGCTGGAATAGCCCATCAGCGTCGGAAACGTGCGCAACTGCAACAGCTCCGGATGGTGCGAATTGGCCAGCGTCGGCTTGGGCGTGCCAAACAGTTCGGAGATGACCTTCGGGTTGCACTGCTCTGGCGCGCTGGCCGCCAGCAGCCGGATTTTTTCGGCGAAGCCGGAGCTGGTCGACCAGCGCTCGGCCACGGCCCGCGCGCCGAGGAAATGCATCTCGGCCGGTGTCACCATGTCAAAGACCTCCGTCACGCGGCCCGCCGCAAGCAGCCGGTTCACCATTTCCACCCTCGCCGGCGGCGCCAGCCTTTCGAGCTCCCGCAGGGCCTGTTCGCGCAGGCCGGGCTGAAGCGCCGCTTCCGCCAGCACGGTCTCGCCCAGCCGCAGATGCAGGCCCACATAGTGCAGTTGCAGCGGCGTGACGCGCCAGAAGCGCGGCAGCCGCGAACTCACCAGCAGTTGCGGCACCAGGTCGCCCCAGATCAGCGCCTGCTCGCGCGATGGAATCAGGAAATTCTGCTCGGCTTCGGCCAGCGCATAGGGCAGGTTCGCCAGCGAACCCACCAGACGGCCGCCCGCGCTCGATGGCCACCCGAAGCCGAGCACCTCGGTCGGCTTCCAGGTCTGGTTGGTGCCCTGGATGCCGATAAAATCGTGGCTGCGCGCAAACAGCGGGTTCGTGTAGATCAGTTGTGCGCCTGGCGGCGCGTAGTGAATGTACAGCAGGCCGACCAGCGTGTCGCGGAGCAGCGGCGCCAGCAGCCCGCGCGCCTCCTTCAGCCTGTCCGCCTGGCCGGCGGCCCGGTTCACCACGGCTCGCAGGTTCAGTTTGCGCTGCTGGTCGATGTGGCGCTCGGCATAATAGCCGAAGGCCATCGCGTTGCGCTCGGCCGTGGTCAGGGACGCCTTGGGGAGGTTCAGATCGCTGACACGCGCCGCCAGCCGCGCGAGCAGTTGCGCGTTCATCGGCTCGCCCTTCGACATCGCCTCGAGGTGGTCGTCGAGATCGAACAGGAGCTTCAGCGAAACCAGCCGCTGCGCCTCGAAGGCGCGCAACATGTCGGCGAGCAGCGCCTGGTGGGTCTCCTCGTCGGAGGGCTTCAGCGCCCCGGCCAGCAGATCGAGCATCCGCTCCTGGGGGTTGGAGAGGTCTTCGACACCCGCCGCGCGCAACAGTTGCTCCACGCCGGCCCGGCCTGCATCAAACAGCGTCTCGTTGTTGTTGACCGCGGCGAAGGGCTTCAGGATGGAGGCCAGCGTCAGGTCGGCGCGTTCCTCGGGGATCAGCTTCTGCCGCACCAGCACCTGCCACAGCCCGGCCAGCGCCTGCATGGTTCCGGCGACGTTGGCTTTCAGCTCGTTGCTGCCAGTGCGGGAGATCCTGTCGGCGGTGTCGAGAAACAGCAGGATGGTCGCGTCGCTCAGCGCGCCGGTCTCGCTGAACAGCGGGTACTGCGCCCCGTAAGTCTTCCAGCGGAAGGCGAGCTGCTGCACGGTGGCCGGCTCGAGCGGTTTCGTGCGCCGCCGTTCCAGATCGCTGATGGCCAGGAAAATGCGCAGCGGCTCGTTTTCCACCGCCTTGCGCGAAAGCCCGAACAGCGCTTCGATCAGGTCGTCGGGCTCCTTCCAGGTGGCGGCGGCGCGCGTCAGTTTGCCGTCGTACTTTCCGTTCGGATGTTCCGTGAACAGCCGCTTCCATACGTCGAGACCGCCAGGGATCACCGGCCGCCCGTTTTCGACGCGCAGCCTGGTGGTGAGCAACATCAGGTCGGTGTTGGAGCGGAAGACGGGCCTCGCCGGGCCCGGAGACGTCACGCGGCCGCGCAGCGCCGCATAGAAGCGCTTCAGGCGCGACGGCTCGGTGAGATATTCAAGCGTCGGCCCTTCGATGCGTGACAGCGCATCGAAGTAGCTCGCCAGCCACCCGTCATCCTTGGCCACCAGCTTGTCCAGGAATTCGACTCCCTTTTCCGGCGGCGCCCCGACGAGGTCAGCCCAGGCCGCCGCCGCGCGGCTGCCGCCGGGCACGGCGACGCGGCCATTGCGGATCTGGAACATGCCGCCGAAGAAATCAAAGACGTGGGCGAAGGCGCGGACGCGCGCCGCGGGCAGCGTCTTGCGGATCTCTTCGGCCGTCTCCGGGTCGAGCTTGGCCAGCCCGAGATACAGCCGGCAAAGGGACGGATCGTTCAGGAACATGTCGATGAATTCGCCGGACTGCTTCTCGCGGGCGCTGAGCCAGTACTCGGCCGAATACAGCACCGGAATTTCCGCCGGTTTGTAGTCATAAACGAACGGGCGGTTCGTCCGCAAAGCCTGTTCCAGCTCGGCCAGCGGAAAGCCCGAGTCCATCGACAGGAAGGCCCGGGTGGCGTTCACCGTCTCCAGCACCACGTCGCTGCCGCAGCCGCCGCGCATGCGCAGGCCCAGCACGCGGAGCAGTTCGGCCGTCTGCGGCGACTCGCACTGCTCGATGCGGATCACCCGGTCCGGCCCTGCCAGCCGCTCGAGCTCCCGCGCCTGCGAAAGGTAACGGATGACCAGCTTCAGATACTCGGTCTGCTCCATCCCTTCGTTGCCGCTCAGCGCCTGGTAGCCGTTGGTGATCACGTTTCGCGCCAGCGCCAGCAGGATCTCCTGCGGCGGCATCTCCGGCGAAAAGGCGGCCATGCGGGCGAAGCTGGCCAAAGGCCCGGGCACCGTCACCGTGCCCATGGGCAGCGCCTGCGCCTGCGCCGCGTCGCGCAGCTCCCAGCCGGAGCCGCCGGCACGCCGCCAGGCCTCGAGACTGCGGCGAGCCTCGGCCTGACGGCCGTGGATCAGGTTGAGCACGGTGATGCGCGCCAGCGCGCGCGTGCGCCCGGCGCTGCCCTCCGGCGCCAGGGCGGCGATCTTTTCATAGACGGAGAGCGCCTGCGGATCGCGGCGCTCGTCGAGAAACGCCGCGTAGAGACCCAGCGTCTCCACGTTGCCCGGCTGCGCCTTCGCCGCTGCCTCCAGCGCCTGCCGCGCCTCCTGAACCTGGCCGCGAAGCTCAAGGTCGCGCACCTGCCTGGCCAGATCGTCGGCAGCCTGCGCGGTGATGCCGGCCCCGATGAGAATACCCCAGACAATCCCTTTCAGCCTCATGGCCCACCTCGCTTGGTTCCCAGCCCGGTGCCGCTCTGCTGGATTGGTCGTTTACTGTATCACAGATCCGGCGCCGCCCGGCAAAGCTTCAAACATCCGTCCCTCCCCTTTCACCGGGCGGCCGTCATTCATTCACACATGCCGCAAGCCGCGGCCGGATGCAAGGGGGACGGGCGGCGTATGCTGTCACAAGGAGGTCTGTACCGTTCTCATGCGAAGAGCGCTTTGCCTGATTCCTTTCCTCGTTCCGTTCGCCGCTTCCGGGGCCGAACACACCATCGCCGTCGTCGGTCTGGTTCACTCCCATGTGTGGGGCCACCTCGGCAAGATGGTCCAGGGCAAGCCGGCGCGGCTGGTGGGCGTCGCAGAAACCGCGCCCGAGCTGGTGGCCGAAGCGAAGAAACGCGGCGTCGCCGACGAGCTCTTTCATTCCGACTGGCGCCGGATGATCGACACCGTGAAACCGGAGATCGTCTGGGCGTTCGTCGAAAACAACCGCCATCTGGAGATCGTCCAGTATTGCGCCCCGCGAAAAATTCACGTCATTTTCGAAAAGCCGCTCGCGTCCACTTACAGGGACTCCGTCACCATCCGCGACCTGGCGCGGAAGCACGGCATCTTCGTCATGTGCAACTACCAGATGGCATGGTGGCCCACCAGTTACGCGGCCCGCGAGGCCGTCACCGCCGGCGACGTGGGCGATGTGTGGCGCATCCGCGGCATCGTCGGCCATGGCGGGCCCGGCGGCCCGACGGGGCTCAACAAATACTTCTTCGAATGGCTCACGGATCCGGTGAAAAATGGCGGCGGCGCGCTGGTCGACTTCGGCTGCTACAACGCACTGTGGAGCCTGATGTACCTGGGCCGTCCCCAGACCGTGTACGCCGTCTCCCATCGCCTGCGCCCGGAGGAATTCCCCAAAGTGGAGGACACCGCCCTGCTGGTGCTTTCTTACCCGAAAGCCGTGGCGCTGCTTGAGGCCAGTTGGGATCTGCCCCGGAGCTTCCAGGACCTCGAAATCTTCGGCCGCAAGGGCAGCGTCTACATGACCAGCCGCCAGGTGGAGTTGCGCCAGGGCCGGGAGACCCGCGAAGTGACGCCGAAACCCCTGCCCCCGGAACGGGCCGAGCCGATCGCCTACATGATCCATTGCATCGAGACGAAAACCGAGCCTGAAGGAATGACTTCCCTGGACCTCAACGTCGGCGTGATGGAGATCATCGACGCCGCCAGGGAGAGCATCCGCACCGGCCGCGCCGTGACGCTCAAATAGGCCCGTCCATCCCGGCGCCGCGCTCCGCGGCGCTAGCTTCCACACGAGAGACCGGGGCGGCCCGCCGGCCGCCCCAAGCCACGCGGCAAGGTCTTCTGCCCCCGCCTGCGGCTGAACGCCCGGCCAAATCCTGCGGCGGTTCGCCTCCGGCGTGCAAAATCCCGCCCTGATTCCGTTACTAGGGTGAAGCCCCCAGAGAGGCAGCCCAACCGAAAGGCCCGGCGCCCAATGAGGCGGTGGCCGCCCGGCCCGGGGGCAGCCTCAACCGGGTAAGGCTTCCGGGAACGCGCGCGAAGTGAGCGCCGTTGCCGGATGGGCGGGCCGGGGCAGGCGCTGTGGGAGGAGCAGCCCTGTCCCCGGCGGGGGGGTTGGCGGCGGGGCAGAGGCGGGGATCCGTGCAGTGAGGAGGAGCGGATCCCCGCAGGCCCTGATTGCCGTTCACCTACCGCACTGGCCCGAACTGCGGCATCTCGAGCACCGCCGCTCCGTCCACGCGCGGGTCCGTCCCGGCCATCTGCACCTTGCGCTTCAGGTCATGCACCACCGCGCTGCCGAAGCCGAACACGGAGGAGTAGGGCGGCGTGGGCAGCACGAGGTGGCCGCGCCGCTGAAGCTCAGTCCGGATGTTTTCCGGGATACGGCTTTCGATCTGCACGTCGCAGCCGTCAAAGGTTGTCTTCGTGAACCGCGGCGCCTCCAGCGCCTGCTGCACGTTCATGCCGAAGTCGGCAATGTTGGACACGAACTGCGCGTGCGCCTGGCTCTGGTTCCAGCCGCCCATGATGCCGAAGCCAATCACGACATCGTCCTTGCGCATCAGGGCCGGAATGATCGTGTGCAGCGGCCGTTTCCGCCCTTCGAGCGAATTCGGCCTGCCCGGTTCGAGGTCGAAGCCCGCGCCGCGGTTGTGGAACGTGAAACCCGCCCCGGGCGCCACCATGCCGGTGCCGTAGCCGCCATAGTTGGACTGAATCAGGCTGACGATGTTGCCCTCGCGGTCGACGACCGACAGGTAAATCGTGTCACTGCCTTTGGCGGCCAGGGATTCCTTCAGGTCGCTTGGCAACACGCGGCAGGCGGCCCTGCGCATGTCGATCTGCGATGCGCGCCGCGCCGCCAGCTCTTTGGAAAGCATTTCGCGCACCGGCACCGGCGTGAAACGCGGGTCGCCCACATAACGCTCCATGTCGGCGTAGGCGAGCTTTTTCGCTTCGATCATCACGTGCAGCGCGGCGGCTGAATTCTGCCCGTAGTCGGCCAGCGGAAAACGTTCCATGATGTTCAGCATCGCCAGCGCCGCAATGCCCTGTCCGTTGGGCGGCAGCTCATGGACGGTCCAGCCGCGGTAGGTGGTCGAGATCGGCTCCACCCATTCGGGCTGAAATTCGGCGAAATCCTCAAGCGTATGCGCGCCGCCCTGCGCGCGCAGAAATGCGACCATCCGCTCGGCCAGCTCTCCTTTGTAAAAACCATCCCTGCCTTTTGCGGCAATGAGCCGCAGCGATGAGGCCAGCGCCGGGTTGCGGAACACGTCGCCCGCCTGCGGCCGCTCGCCAAGCGTCAGATACGTTTCCCGGAAACCCGGCTGGCGGAAATAGCGCCGCTGCGCGAGCGAACGCGCGCTCACCGGCGAAAGGGCGAATCCATTTTCTGCAAAATAGATGGCCGGCGCGAGAATCTCAGCGAACGGTTTTGAGCCAAATCTTTCGCGCAGCGCGTGCCATCCGGCCACGCATCCGGGCACGGTGATCGTGTGCACGCTCAGCTCGTCGAATTTTTTCGTTCGCTCGTTCAGGGCGACCTTTTTCTCGCGGATCCAGTCGAGCGTGAGCGCCTTCGGCGTCCAGCCGCTGGCATTCAATCCGTAGATTTTTCCGGTTCTTGCCTCGTAATAAATCGCAAACAGGTCGCCGCCGATCCCGTTGACAAACGGCTGCACCAGCCCGGTGACGGCGTTGGCGGCGATGGCCGCGTCCACGGCGTTGCCGCCCTGCTCGAGAATTTTCGCCGCCGCCTGCGAGGCGAGGAAATTCGAGGCCGCCACGATGCCATATTTCGACACCACCAGCGGACGCGCCTGTTCATACGGCGGCGGAGGCGCCGCCTGGCGCGGGGACGGTTCGGCATCCTGAAAGGCGAGGAGGGGGAGGCAGGCAAGCCCCAGGAACGGTGTCCAGCGGTTCATGGGGAACAGTCTGACACAGCGGGAAGGGGCGCGGCAGGGCCTACAGCCCGCCCCACGCTTTGACCAGCCCGGTGTGGATCCCGAGGCGCGCCAGCGCGCGCCCCACGGTGGCGTTGATGATGTCGTCCACCGTCTGCGGGCGGCCGTAAAAGGCCGGCACGGGCGGCATGATCACCGCGCCCTGGTCGGCGGCCATCTGCATCAGCCGAAGATGCCCCTTGTGCAGCGGCGTCTCCCTTACCAGCAGCAGCACCGGGCGTCCCTCCTTGAGCTGGACGTCGGCGGCGCGCGAGATCAGATCCGCGGTGTAACAGTTGGCGATGGCCGAAAGCGTCTTGATCGAACACGGCGCCACGATCATGCCGCGCGTCTCGAAAGACCCCGAAGCGATGGTCGCGCCGATATTGGCATTGGGGTGCACCACCGAGGCCAGCCCCTCCACCTGCCGCGGCGTATATGATGTCTCCGCGCTGATGGTGGCGCGCGCCGCCGGGCTCAGGATCAGATGAGTCTCCAGGTCGGTCTGCTGCCGCAGCAGCTCGAGCGCCCGGATGCCGTAAATGACGCCGGAGGCGCCGGTGATCGCCACAATCAGCCGCTGCGGCAAGAGGAACCGTTCCTTTTCGGTGGGATATCGCCGGCCAAAGCCGCTGGCGGAAGGGGTGGGATTCGAACCCACGAACGGCTTTCGCCGTTGGCGGTTTTCAAGACCGCTGCCATCAACCGCTCGGCCACCCTTCCGGCAGCCATCATTTTACAGCACCCAAAAACAGAGATGCCGGCGCGGCCTTCCCGGGTGGGGCCCTGCCGCGCCGGCTCTACTGCTCCTCCGAAAAGGAGGCCCGGATCAGGTGAAAGACCAGCCCTTGCGGAACGTGGGCTTCAGATACCTGTTCGCCTCGTTGTTGTTCGTGAAGCGCATCTTCACCGGGTCGTACTCGAGCCTGCCTTCCACCCGGAGCGCGATCACGCCGAGCAGCATCCACTCGGTGAAGGGCGCCGCCACTTCGAAGTTCGAGCAAGCCGGATCGCCGCCCTTGCAGGCGCGGATCCAGTCGCGGTAGTGGCCGGGCGAACGGGTGAGCAGCGGCGGCGGGAAGCGATAATCTTTCATCTTTTCCGCCGGCACCAGCCGCGTTTGCTCGCCGTAGGTTCCGGTAGTGATCATGCCCTTGTCGCCGATGAAGAGCGAGCCGTCCGGCGGAGGCATGCGCACCTTGTCCGGCTCCTTGCGCATCGCCTCGTACTGCTCATAGTCGAAGACGCGGCCAACGTAGCCCGTGCGCTGCGGCGGAGGTCCCTGCCGCGGCGGGCCGCCCTGCGCGCCCTGTGTTCTGGCCATGGCGGGGTATGGCAGGTCGCCCAGCCATTCGCCTTCGGGTACGCCGGGAATCTTTGGCGTCTCCTTGCAGCCGTCGTACCAGTACAGGGTCACGGGGGGCATGTTGCCGCGCGCCGGAAATTCGAACTTGATGACCGACCGCTCGGGGAACATGAACGGCGACACGCCTTCCTTTTTGATGCATTCGACGCTGGTGGGCGCGCCGAGCCGCAGCGCCAGATTGGGCGCGCCGAGGATGTGGCAGGCCATGTCGCCGAGGGCGCCGCAGCCGAAGTCATAGAAGCCGCGCCAGTTGAAGGGCTGGTAAAAATAGCCGCCGAAGCGGTTCGGATACCGCCCCGTATCCTTGCCCGACGTGAAGGGCCGCATTTCGGCAATGCCGAGCCACAGATCCCAGTCGAGCGTTTCAGGCACCGGTTCCTCCGGCGGAATCTCGGTGAGCCCCTGCGGCCAGATCGGGCGGTCCGTCCAGGCGTGCACCTCGCGCACGTCGCCGATCTCCCCCGCCCAGATCATCTCGGCCACCTGGCGCGTGCCCTCGTTCGAGTAGCCCTGATTGCCCATCTGGGTGGCCACTTTGTACTTGCGCGCGGCTTCCAGCAGTTGGCGCGCCTCCCAGACGGTGCGCGTCAGCGGCTTCTGCACATAGACATGCTTGCCGCGTTCCATCGCCCACATCGCGCAGGTCCCGTGCATGTGGTCGGGCACGCACACGATGACGGCGTCGATGTTCCTGTCTTCCTTGTCGAGCATGCGGCGGAAGTCCCTGTACTTGGGGACGTTCTCAAACCGCTTGAACGTGGCCGCCGCCTGGCGGTCATCGACGTCGCACAGCGCGACGATGTTCTCCGTCTGCGCGCAGGCGGCGATGTCGCTGTTGGCCTTGCCGCCGGCGCCGATGGAGGCGATGTTCAGTTTCTCGTTCGGAGACTTGTATCCGGCGAGTTTCAGGGACGGGGCGCTGCCGAAGCCGGCAGCGGGCACCGCTCCAGCCAGGAGCGAGCCCAGGAAGAAATGGCGTCTGTTCGTTTCAAAGCCCAATGTCGTAGACTCCCGCAATCATCCTACATGCAATACACCCGGCCTGTGGAGCGCCGGGGCTCATCCAGCTAAGGTGCAGGATCGAATACTCTGGTTTCAGGTCCGATGATCGAAAAATTCCGGCGGAGCGCCGCAGCCGCAGGCGCCGAAGTCGTCGAGGCCCGTTCCCCGGACGCAGCCCTGGCCGCCATCGCAAGGCTTTTGAAGGAAGAGGGCGTCGGCCGGGAGGGCCGTTCCGCAGTCTGGCCGGACGGGCCGCTGCGCTCCCGGTTCCATCCCGAGCTGCTTGCGCAGATGCTGCCGGGCCTTGTGCTCGACGTCACGCGCGAGACTGCGGCAGCGGCCCATGCCGGCATCACCGAGTTTGATTGCGGCGTCGCCGCAATGGGGACGCTGGTGCAGGACGCCTCCTCCGCTGCGCTCCGGCTGGCCTCCACTCTGCCTCCCGTGCATATCGCCCTGCTCCCCGCCGGCGCCATCGTGGCCGACACGGGCGCCGCGCTGCGCCGCTTTGATCCCGCGCGCGTCCCCTTCCTGGCGCTGGTCACCGGCCCGAGCCGCACCGCCGACATCGAACGCGTCCTCACCATCGGAGTGCACGGGCCGAAACGGCTCGTGATCGTGATCTACGAAACGGAGACCGGCCATGCCCGCTGACCTTCGCGAACAGGTTCGCCAGGCCCTCCAGCATCCGAATCTCTCCGCCGCGCTCACCCGCTTCAGCGAGGACTACCGCGCGAGCCGCGCCCGAGCTTACGAGGGCATCGACTTCGAGGCGTTGCGCGCGCGGATCGCCGAACGAAAGGCGCATGCCGCCGGCCGGCTGAATGAGCTCGCGGAGCGTTTCATGAGGACCGCCACGGACCGCGGTGCGCGGGTTGTCCGCCTTCACACGCCCGCTGACGTCAGGGAGTACGTTCTCGATATCGCGAGGCGCCGCGGCGCCCGTCTCGTTGTCAAGTCGAAATCGATGGCCACGGAGGAGATCCACCTGAACGCCGCGCTTGAGCAGGCGGGCGTCGAGGTCAGGGAGACCGACCTTGGCGAGTGGATCGTCCAACTGGCCCGCCAGCGCCCCTCCCACATGGTGCTGCCCGCCATCCACCTCACACGCGGCGACGTCGCCGGGCTCTTCAGCCGCGAGGTGGGCCAACGGCTCGAGGCTGAGATCCCGCAACTCGTCCGAGTCGCCCGCGAACAGCTCCGCGAGAAGTTCCTCCGCGCCGACATTGGCATCACCGGCGCCAACATCGCCGTCGCTGAAACAGGCAGCCTCGTGCTGTTCACCAACGAGGGCAACGCCCGGCTCGTCGCCACGCTGCCGCCGGTTCACATCGCCGTAGTTGGCATCGAAAAACTTGTCGAACGCTTCGACGACATCGAGCCCATCCTCGCCGCGCTCCCGCGCAGCGCCACCGCCCAGCAGATCACCAGCTACGTCTCCATCCTCACCGGCCCCGCGGAAGCCGCCGATGGCGGCCCCAAGGAGATGCACATCATCCTCTACGATCACCGCCGCCTCGAGATGTCGGAGGATCCGCTCTTCTGCCAGGCGCTGCAATGCATCCGCTGCGCCTCCTGCCTGAATGTGTGCCCGGTGTACCGGCTCGTGGGCGGGCATGTGTTCGGCAAGGTGTATACGGGCGCCATCGGCACGGTGCTCACCGCCTGCATCGAAGGATGGGACGCCTCGCGCGGCCTTGAGCAGCTCTGCATCCAGTGCGGCGCCTGCCGCGATGTCTGTCCGGGGAAGATCGACCTGCCCGAGCTGATTCTTGCAGTACGCCGGCGTGCGGCGGCCGTTGCGCCCCAGCCGCTGGCTTCCCGCGCTGCGTTTTCGATTGTCTCCAACAGAAAGGCGTTCCACGCGCTGCTGCGCGCCGCCTCGCTCGTGCAGAAGCCGATTGCGGACGGACCCTACCTGCGCCACTTGCCGCTCTGGCTCACCGATGCGGGCAAGGGCCGCCGCCTTCCTGCCCTCGCCGCGGAGCCGTTGCGCAGCCGCTTCCCGAAACTCCGGCAGCCGCGCCTGGAACGGCGTGTGGCGTTCTTCGCCGGCTGCCTCATCGACTTTGTCTACCCCGAGATCGGAGAGGCCGTCGTGCGGGTCCTGAACCGCGCCGGCATCGAGGTTGTCTTCCCGGAGAAACAGACCTGTTGCGGAGCGCCCGCGCACTTCAGCGGCGTCCCGGAAGCCGCTGCGGCGAACGCGCGAGACAACGTCGAAGCGTTCTTTGACAACAACTGCGAGGCTGTCATCTCCGCCTGCCCCACCTGCACCGTGGCGCTCCAGGCCGACTCGCCGCGTGTGCTGCGGGAAAGCGGCAAGCCGGAACTCGCCGCGCACGCGGAGCGGCTCGCGGCGAGGACGGTCGACTTCGCTACCTATGTCCGCCGCCTCGTAGAAGACGGGTCGCTCCGCTTGCCGTCAATCTCCGGGCTGCCGCCCCTGACCTACCACGACTCCTGCCATCTGAAGCGGACGCTGCACGCCGATCAGCCTCCGCGCGAGCTGCTGGGTTCAGCCGGCTACGAGCTGCGCGAGATGCCGGAGTCTGATGTCTGCTGCGGCATGGGCGGCTCGTATTCGCTCAAGATGCCGGAGGTCTCCTCCGCCATGCTCGCGCGCAAGCTCCGCATGATCGCCGCGTCGGAGGCCCAGGGCGTCGCCATGGATTGCCCGGGATGCCTGATGCAGATCCGCGGCGGATGCGCCGCCGCGGGCTCGCCCGTCAGCGTCCGCCACACCGCCGAGTGGCTGGCTTCGCTGCTCGACAGCGCCGATTGAGCCGCGTCTGCGGGCACGATATGATGCCTCTGATCCGCGCCCGCGCGCGCGGGCAACCACCCATCCAGGAGGACTCAGGATGAACAGCAGCTTCTCGAGGCGCCGCGCCATGCAGACGGCCGGAATGCTGGCCGCCACGCCGCACATCTCCATCGCCGTGCAGGGACGCAAACGCGCCTGGCCATTCGAAGAGGGGCCCGATACGCCAAAGCTCTGCCTCGAGATCGCCTGGAACACGTTCACCGAACGCGACCTCCGCCGGATCCGCCAGCTTGGCATCACCCATCTGCTCAGCGGATGGGGACGCATCCCATGGGACGAGGCCGAGTTGCGCTCCAAGATGGACCGCATCCGCCAGGCGGGCATGACGCTGTACAACATGATGATCAGCGGATTTCCCAACACCATTTACGGCCGGCCGGGGCGCGACGAGGAGATCGAAAAGGTCATCCAGTCCATCCGCGTGGCCGGACGCTGCGGTCTGCCCGTGGTGGAGTACAACTTCTACGCATACCGTCTGGTGGAGGGCTATTACGAAGAGACGGGCCGCGGCGGCGCGGGCATGACGGCCTACACGTATGACAAGGTGAAAGACCTGCCGCCAAAGCCCGAAATTGGTGTTCATTCACTGGACGAGATGTGGAAAAACATCACGTATTTCCTGAAGGCCGTGATCCCGGAGGCCGAAAAGGCCGGCGTGCGCATGGCGCTGCATCCCAACGACCCGCCCGTGCCCCTGAGCCGCGGCTCCGGCCAGATCATGGCGACGCTGGAGGGTTGGAAGAGACTGATCAGCATCGTTCCCAGCCCCTCCAACGGCATCACGTATGACTGCGGAGTGACGAAAGAGCTCGGCGAGGATCCGGTGGAGGTGTTCCGCTACTTTATGCAGCGGAAGGCCATCAACCACATGCACTACCGCAACGTGCGCGTGCGCAGGCCGTACGTGGACTACACCGAGGTCTTCCCCGACGAGGGCGAGGTCGACATGTTCGCCGTGATGAAGGAAGTGGTGCGCCTCGGCTACACGGGCATTATTTATCCCGAACACCCGCGCGCTCTCGACATCGACCGCGAACGGCCGGACTTCCGGCCGTTCTATCCCGGCGGCGGCAGCTACGGCGGATACGCCTACAACGTCGGCTACGCGCGCGCCATGCTTCAGGCGGCCATGGCCAGCGTGTAGACAGACCCCGGCCGGCAGGGCGCACCCAACCCCTCAACGGGGTTTTCGGCGCGCGAACGGCCTCTTCCAGCCGCGCGGGATTTCTCCTGGCGAAAACTGCTGCGGGTCGCCGATGCCTGAGGTCTTTTCGCTGATGCCCTGGACCTGCTCCATCCGCAGCATCGCGCGGTTGTGCTGATATGGGACGATGTACTGCATCCACTGATTCTTCGGGTCAATAATCAGATCGTCGGCCTCCAGTTCCTTCCCGCCTGCAAGACGGATTACATACAGACTCATCCCTCTGGTCACCTCCGTTTCCGCCCTGATATCGGCGGAAACGGACAGTCACTTTAGCCGCTGTTCGCCTACAGCTTGCTGACTTCGGTCCGCCGCGACCAGATTTTCTCGAACGCCTTCACATACTGCTCGATGAGCTCGTCCGCCTCACCGTGCATCAGCGGCAGGAAAATGTGGGTCGCATTCACCTGCGCATTGCCAGGCATTTTCTCGGGAATTGCCGGCGGATGGTGCCACCACTTCGCCTCGGAGTAGATCTTCATTTTGTGCTGTTCCGGGTAATCCCACACGCTGACGCCGACGCCTTCCGCTTTCAGCGCCCGCACGAGCTGGTCCCGCGAGAATCCTGCCCGGGAGGAATCCAGCAGCAGCATGTTGGCGTGGTAATAGACACGCTTCTGGTCCGGCCGGCAGCGCGGCTCGCTCAGGCCCGGCAGCTGGACCAGGCGGTCGTTCAGCTTCCGCACGTTGCGGCGCACGATCTCATTGCGCTCCTCCAGCCCGCGCAACTGCACGCGGGCCACTGCCGCGGCGAACGGATGCATCCGGTACTTCTGACCGAATCCCGTGCCCTCATAGGCGCGCACGGGGCTGTCTTTGGGGAACTTCACCGGGTCCTCATAGTGGCCGAAGGCGGCGGCGCGCTCAAAATAGGCGCGCGTCTGATACATCCCCATGCCGCCCTCCACCGTGGGCAGCACCTTGGACGCCTGGAAGGAGTAGATCCCCATCGCGCCCCAGGTTCCCATCGCCCTGCCCTGCATCCAGGCCCCATGGGCGTGAGCGGCGTCTTCGAGCAAAATCAGCCCCTTTTCGCGGCACCAGGCGGCGATGTGGTCCATCTCGCAGGGCAGCCCCCAGGAATGCATGACCACGACGGCGCGGGTGCGCGCCGTGAGCTTCCGCTTCGCATCTTCGAGATCGAAGCACGCGGTCTTCGGGTCGATGTCGACAAAAATCGGCACCAGCCCGAAAAAACGCATCGCCAGGCAGGTGGAGAAAAAGGTGTACGACGGCACCATGATTTCACTGCCAGGCGGCAAATCCAGCGCGAAATACATTGACGTCAGCGCGCTCGATCCGTTCATGTGCGCCTTGACGAACGGCGATTTCGTGTACTGTTTCCACTCGTTTTCAAAGGCGGGCAGCGCGTCGTAGTAGGTATTTGCGTCGATCAGCTCATGCAGCGCCTGGCGCTCGGCCGGGCCATAGCGCGGCCAGCGCGTCAGCTCTTTGATCTTTTCGGGCGGGTAAGTGACGCTGGGCGGGCCGCCCAGCGCGGCCAGCCCGGCACGCGGGAAGACGAGCCCGGCCGCTCCGGCTGCGGCCGCGCTTTTCAGCACGAAATTCCGGCGCGTTTCGCCGGAAAGATTCTCTTTCTTTTCCATCGCAATCCTCCTCAGGTTCCCTGGAGTCCGGCCAGCAGGCGGATCGCCTGGCGAATCCTTGCCTCGCTGCCCGGCTGCACGTTGGACGCGCTGGGTTCGTACCCGCCGAGACGGTAGTCCTCGTCCCGGCACAGATAGCCGGGGCTGATGTCGCCATAGCCCGCGGCGCACACAAACCGGTCCGGCCGCGCTGCCTGCGCTTCGCGCTGGAAGGCAAGCAGCGGTTCGCCCGGCAGAAGAAAGAGAAGCGCCGGGCCGATACCAAGCGCCGCCACGGCCAACGGCCGGCTACGCCGCGCGAAGGCCGCGGTAATGGCGCGGCGGTAGGCCTCGGTGTCGTTCGCGGCCGTCTCCACCGGAGGCGCGTCCCGCCGCGGCTCCAGCCGCAGCTCTTCGGTGCGCCACGCGGGCCCCGCGACCGGTTCGAAGGCCACCGCCCGGATCGCCCGCCGCATCCCGTCAGCCAGCCGGTCGGCGAGCCCGCGACGCTGTTCTTCCCTGCCCTGGTTGTACTTGCCCACGGTCACGTCGCCGGCGCAGCCGGTGAAGTAAAGGACCGGACACCCTGTCTCCTTTTCCAGGGCGGCGCGCGCGGCTCCCACAAAATCAGCCGACACGCGTCCGTCGCAGCAGAATGTCTGCGGATGGGTCGCATAGAACATGAGGTGCGCGATGGGACCGCGTGGCCCCGCGAGTGTGATGCAGCGCAGGTCGCGGTCCACGTCCCCTTCCGCCAATGCGGAGAGCTCGGGCGCCTTCGCCGTACTGCTAAACCGTGTGACAACGCGCCCATCCACCAGCAGCCGCCGCGCACTGGCCACCCGTTCCACCGGAGCCAGACCGACGCCGACCCGCTCCACCGGCTCGAGCTCGTTTACCGCGCGGGCGGCCGCTTCGGCCAGCCTGTCTGCCAGCAAACCCAGATAGCGCGCCGACATCCGCAATGCCTGGGGGCGCGCTTTAAGCAGAACCGGATAGGCGTCCTCCACCACATATGGCGCGGTGTGCTGGTGTACCGTGTGTAGCCAGATGTTGCGCCGTGACGTGCTGGCCCCGTGGGCAAGCGCCGAGCACAGCCTGTCCCAGGTGGCGCCGCCCACGCCGCACCAGTCCATCGCTGCCAGCACCAGCCGCTGCCCGTTGCCTTCCAGCAGCAGGCCCTTCAGGTGAAGCGGATCCAGCACCTCCCGCACCGGCTCCACCCAGATGTTCGGCTGGCCCAACGGCGGCGTGACGTCGCAATGAAACACGGCCGCCCGCAGCCCGGCGGCGCGGCGCATCCATAGTGACGCCGCAGCAACCCACTGCCGGCGCGTCCATCCCTTGCTGCGCCCCTCTGTCTGCCCGGCCAGGGTCTTGTCCTCCCGTGCGCTCTATTTTACGCCGCCGCTGCGGCCGATTTATCCTCTCAGGGTGAACGCATTTCCAGACGGAGTCCTTTTGGGCGCCTGATACACTGAAGTGGGAGGAGCCCTGAAGAGCCTCGGGGAAGGAGAGGAAATTCGATGACGAAAAAGACTCTTTGCATTCTGGCTGCAGCCGCCATGCTGGGCTTCGCCGGCTGCAAGAAGGACACCTCCAGCGAAGCACAGACCCAGCAACAGTTGGCTGAAGCGCAGCAGCGCGTGCAGGAAGCGGAACGGCAGGCTGAGGAGGCCCGCCGGCAACTGGAGGAGGCGCAGCGGCAGGCCGAGCAGGCACGCCAGCAACAGGAACTCGAAGAAGCGCGCAGGAAACTCGATCAGGCCCAGCGCCAGGCGGACGCGGCGCGGAAGAAGCTCGCCGAAGCCCAGCAGAAGGCGGCCCAGACGCAGCAGGCGCAGTCTCAGCCTTCTGCCCAGACGCCTTCGGCCGGCCAGGGCCTCGTGCAGTCTTCTGGCGGCAGCTCGCCGGCCACGGCAACGGTTGCACCGGCGCCGCCCGCTCCGAAGCCGATCACCGTTCCGGCTGGGACCCCCATCGTGATCCGTACCCTCGCGACGCTTTCCACGAAGGACGCCAAAAGCGGCGATCCCTTCCGGGCCACCCTGGCCGAGCCGCTCGTGATCGATGGCGTCACCATCGCACCGAGAGGAGCCGACGTCGAGGGCGTCATTGTGGAAAGCGACCCCGGCGGCCGAGTCAAAGGCGTGGCACAGCTCTCGGTCACGCTGCGCCGCATCCACACCGCTGATGGCGAGGTGGAGATTCAGACCAGCTCTTACGCCACCGAGGCGAAGAGCAGCGTGAAAAAAGACGTGACGCGCGGCGCCATCATGACGGGCGTCGGCGCGGCCATCGGCGCCATCGCCGGCGGCGGAAAGGGTGCAGCCGTGGGCGCGGGCGTCGGCGCCGGCGCGGGCACGGCAACGGCCATGGCGACGCGTGGCGAGCCGGCCACCATCCCCGCCGAAACGGTGCTTACCTTCCAGTTGAAGGCCCCGTTCACCGTCAAGGTGAAGTAGTCTGCATTTCTCATCGACGCGCGGCAATCCGCCGCCTCAGCCGAGGTGGCGGATCACCGCGTCAGTAAATTCCCGCGTGGTGGCGGCGCCGCCGACATCACGCGTCAGGTGCTGGCCTTCGGCGTAAGTGGCCATGATGGCCCGCTGCAACCGGTCGGCCGCTTCGCTCTCGCCCAGGTGGCGCAGCATCAGGATCGCTGAAGACATCAGCGCTGTCGGATTGGCGACGCCGTGGCCGGCGATGTCTGGCGCCGATCCGTGCACCGCCTCAAACACCGCGCACTTCTCGCCCATATTTGCGCCCGGAACCACGCCCAGCCCGCCCACCAGTCCCGCAGCCAGGTCGCTGACAATGTCGCCGTACAGGTTCGGCAGCAGCAGAATGTCGAACGTCTCCGGACGCATCACCAGCTGCATGGCCGCGTTGTCGACGATCAGCTCGTTGTAGGCGATGTCGGGATACTCGGTGGCCACTTCGCGGCAGCAGCGGATGAAGAGCCCGTCGCTCAGCTTCATGATGTTCGCCTTGTGCACCGCGGTCACCTTCTTGCGCCGGTTCTTCCGCGCATAGGTAAAGGCATAGTGGGCGATCCGCAGCGACGCGTAACGGGTGATGATCTTCAGGCTTTCGACGACGTCCTTCACCACCTCGTGCTCGAGGCCCGAATACAGGTCCTCGGTGTTTTCGCGGAAGATCACCATGTCGATGTTGACGTCCTGGAAGCGCGTCTTCAGGCCAGGCAGCGTGAACACGGGCCGCACGTTGGCAAACAGGTCCAGGCGCTTCCGCAGCTCCACGTTGACGCTGCGGAAGCCGCCGGCCACGGGCGTCGTCACCGGGCCCTTCAGCCCCACGCCGGTCCTTTCGAGCGAATCCAGAACATACTGCGGCAGGCTGGAGCCGGTTCTTTCGATGATTTCCGCGCTCAGCTCCACCGTCTCCCAGTCGATTTTCACGCCGGTGGCGTTGACGGCCTCCACCGTCGCCGCCGCCACTTCGGGACCGATGCCGTCCCCTGGAATGAGAGTCACCTTGTGCGCCACGCTCTCATGGTAACAGGGGAGGCGTGAATGGCAGAATGGAGGTTCATGGCCAAGATTCAGCGCGCCCTCCTCAGTGTGACCGACAAGACCGGACTCGCCGGCTTCGCCCGCGGCCTGGCCGCGTTCGGCTGCGAACTGATCTCCACCGGCGGCACCGCCCGCCTGCTGCGGGAAGCGGGCCTTGCCGTGCGGGATGTGAGCGAGGTGACCGGATTCCCGGAGATCCTCGACGGCCGGGTGAAGACGATCCATCCGGTGATCGCCGCCGGCATTCTCGCCCGCCGCAGCGTCCCCAGCCATGGCGCCGCGCTCGCCGAGCACGGCATCGCGCCCATCGACATGGTGGTGGTCAACCTCTATGCCTTTGAGAAGGCCGCCGCCCGGCAGGACGCGTCCATCGAAGAACTCATCGAGAACATTGACATCGGCGGGCCGACGCTGATCCGCGCGGCAGCCAAGAATTTCCAGGACGTCGCCGTGGTCACTTCACCCGATGACTATGATTCCGTCCTCGAAGAGATGCAGTCGAGCGGCGGCTCGCTGAGCCTGCGCACCCACTGGCGCCTGGCGCGCAAGGCCTTCGCGCGAACGGCAGAGTATGATGCGGCCATCACCGCGCGGCTGGCCTCCATCGAAGTCGAAGAAACCGGCCTGGTGAACCGCCCCTCCGAACTGCCGGCAGCGCTGCACATTCTGCTGCCGCGCCGCCAGCAACTGCGATACGGCGAGAACCCGCATCAGAAGGCGGCGCTCTATGCACGCGGCGCCGAGGGCGTGGCCAACGCCGCGCAGCTCCACGGCAAGGAGCTCAGCTTCAACAATCTGGTGGACCTGGACGCCGCCTGGCAGCTCGTCTGCGAATTTGAACGTCCGGCGGCGGTCATCATCAAGCACACCAACCCGTGCGGTTGCGCCGAGCAGGAGACGCTGGCCGAGGCCTACCGCCGCGCCTATGAAGCGGACCCCGTCTCCGCCTTCGGAGGCGTGCTCGCCTTCAACCGCGAGGTGGACGCCGAAACCGCCCACGAGGTCTCAAAGCTGTTTGTCGAGGCCATCGCCGCGCCTGCGTATTCCCCGGAGGCGCTCGACGTGTTGCGCGCAAAGAAGAACCTGCGCCTCGTCATGGTGCAGGGGGGCGTCAGCAACGCTCTGGTACTGCGCTCGATCACCGGAGGCGTCCTGGCGCAGACGCCGGACCTGCTCACGCTCGACCGCGCCGCGCTGCGCGTGGTGACCGAACGCAGACCCACCGAAGAGGAAATGGCCGCGCTTGAATTCGCCTGGAAGGTGTGCAAGCACGTCAAGTCCAACGCCATCGTCTACGCGCGCCGCGGACAACTGCTCAGCGCCGGTGCGGGCCAGATGAGCCGCGTCTTCTCCGCCGAGATCGGCGCCCGGAAATCCGTGCTGCCGCTGGAGGGCTGCGTGGCCGCCTCCGATGCGTTCTTTCCCTTCCCCGACGGGCTGGAAGTGGTTGCCTCACATGGCGCCACCGCAGTCATTCAGCCCGGCGGATCCGTGAAGGATGAAGAGGTGATCGCCGCGGCCAACCGGCTGGGCGTGGCGATGGTGTTCACCGGCATCCGCCACTTCCGCCACTGAGGCTCAGGCCTGTCCCAGAAGGCGGGCGGTCAAGCCGGAAAGGCTGGAAGCTTTTTTGGCCATCTGGACATCCGCCGTCACCAGCATGGCTTCCCAGTCCCTGGCCAGGGCGATGTAGAGGCAGTCGATCCGTTTGTGTTCCAGACTCACCGCCAGGCGCGCGACGTCTTCCAGAAGCTGGCGATTTTCGACGAGATGGATGAGCATTGAATCGATCGGCCCAGTCATCCAGCTTCTTACCAGCTTCTCCGCGTGATCGGGGGAATCTCTCCACTTCGGGACCGCGCCATGATCGCAGAGGCGACTTCGACTTCAATGATCCTCGGAGCCAGCAGGGGCGCATCGGCGTCCAACAGGCTGAGGCCCTCTTCGTGGCTCTCCTCCACCACATACCACTTGATCGCCACGCTCGCGTCCAGGACCAACGTCAGTGGCCCTCCATTTCCCTGCGGATGGCCCGGATGAGAGGAACGCTGCCCGGCAGTTCGCCGCACTTGCGCCGGGTTTCTTCCGCAAGCTGATCCAGGCGGCGGCGAAGGCGCCGCTTCCCGGCCTTGTACGCATCTTCGATTACCATCCGGATTCGCTGTTCCAGGCTGATGCCCTCGCTGGCTTCACGCTGCCTGTGCCACTCCACCAGCCAGTCAGGAAGATTGCGAACCTTGATGTCCGCCGAGGCCGCTTGCCTCCGCCCCCGGGCTGGCTGCTTTTGCGGACGGGTTCAATTGTCACAGGAAAGGAATGGGGGCATGCCCCCAGGGCGAAGTCAATAGACCCGGGACAGCGCCTGCAACCTTCGCCCGAGGTAATCCACGAGCTGCTCGTAGGGGTCGAAACCGACGATCTCCGCTGCGTTGGCCACGAAGTTCGACAGCACGTTAAGGTCGTAGAAGACCGGCTCGCCGGTGCGGTGGTCGATGATGTACTCAATCCCGCAGAGATCGATCCGTCCAAGCCGCGCGGCGTTGAGGGCGATGGCGAGAGCCTCGGGCAGCGGCTCGCACCGCGTGAACACGGCCCTCGATTCCGCAGCGCAGGCGTCGGCCGGACAGAGGTTGTAGACCGCGCCGTCCCGCTGCACTTTCAGGCAATACAGCATCTGCCCGTCGAGGATCTCGATCCGATAGCAGGCGCCGTCGCGCGAGGGGATGAACTCCTGCACAAGCGCCACCTGGTCGCAGCCGAACTCCGCCGCGTCCGCGCTCGCCTCAAGCTCGGACGGCGTGTCGAAGCGGCGGACGCCGGCTCCCGCGCCACCGCAGTTGGGCTTGACGATCACCGGAAACGTGAGCCCGCGCGCCGCCCGCAGGAGTCCTTCCGGGCAGTTGGCCACGCCGGTCCGCGGCACGCGCGCGCCGGCCCGGCGGAACAGTTCGAGCTGGCGCACCTTGCTGATTTCCAGTTCGTAAGCCGCCGCTCCGTTCACCACCGCCACACGCCGCGCCTCCAGCACGCCGAGCAGCTCGCGCACGGCAAACTGCGCCCGCCCGTGCCCGCGCCAGGCGGCTGAGGCGCTCATGCGGTTGAAAACAAGATCCGGCCATTCTGTCTGTTCCATCGCCCACCCGAGCGCTTCGGCGCGCCACTCATCAAACGCGATGCCGGCCCGCCGCAGCGCCTCGAACAGCGGGCGGAACCACTGCGGATGTTCGTACAGGATCGCCAGCCGGGCCACGCTCGCTCAGCTCCAGTCTTCGGGCCTGCGGCCCTCAGGCAGCAGTTCTCCCTTGTCAATGTAGCGGATGTGCGATGCGAAGCGAGCCGCGTGCGGGTCGTGCGTCACCATCACGATCGTCTTGCCGAAGTCGCGGTTGAGTTGCCGGAGCAGCTCGAGCACCTCGTTGGCGCTGCGGGCATCCAGGTTGCCGGTGGGCTCGTCGCAGAGAATGATGTCGGGGTCGGTGACGATGGCGCGGGCGATCGCCACCCGCTGCTCCTGCCCGCCGGAAAGCTGCCGCGGATAGTGGTGCAGCCGGTCGCCCAGTCCCACCAGTTTCAGCGCGGTGATGGCGTGCTCGATCCGCTCGCCCTTCTTGAGATGCGTGAGTTGCAGCGGCAGCTCGACGTTTTCCAGCGCCGTCAGCACCGGGATCAGGTTGAAGCTCTGGAAGACGAAACCGATGTGGCGGTTGCGCCAGCGCGCCATCTCGGCGTCCGGCATCGCCGCGACGTTTGCGCCCAGCACTTCAATCTCGCCCGATGTAGGCCGGTCCATGGCGGCAATCAGGTGCAGCAGCGTGGACTTGCCCGAGCCGGAAGGCCCCATCAGCGCCAGATACTCGCCGCGGCGGACGTCGAGGTCCACATCGCGAAGCGCCACGATGCGGAACTCATCGCGGACGTACTCCTTGCTGAGTCGCCGCGTACGGATCACGACCTCGCCGTTCATGGGCGCTTCACCTTTACTTTCATCCCGTCCCGCAGATGCGGTCCCGGATTCAGCACGACGTCTTCTCCACCGGCGAGCCCTTCTTCGACACGCAGACCCAGCGGCGTGTTCCCGCTGGTACGGATGGTCCGCTCCATCAGCCGGTCCCGGAACACAACATAGACGCGGTCGTTGCGCACCGCCGCGGGCGGAATGTAAACGACCGGCCGGCCCGGAGCCGCCGCGGCCGGCTCGTCGGAGAGAAACGCCACCGCCGCGTTCATCTCCGGCCGCAGCCGCGCGTCCGGATTCAGGACCTTCACCTTCACCGGCACCGCCGCCTTCTGGCGGTTGGCTTCCGGGGCGATCTCATCCAGCACGCCCTGCCATTCGGCGCCCGGCCAGGCGTCCACGGTGATGATCCCCCGCTGGCCCGGCTTCAGCCGCGCGAAATCGTTTTGCGAGATGTCCAGCTCCACGCGCAGATCATTGAGGTCGGCCAGCGTCACCACATAACCCTTGGCGCCGCGTTCGCCGGCAAAGCTCGTGGTGACAAATTCGCCCTTTTCGACCGCGCGCTCGAGGATCGTGCCGCTGACCGGCGCGCGGATCAGCGTGTTGGCGAGCTGCGTTTCGGCCAGCGCCAGCGCGCCGCGGGCCGCCTCCACCTGGCCGCGCATGGACTCGATCGCCTCCCGCCGCGGTCCCTGCCGGACGACCTCGTAATTCTTCTGAGCCGCCTCCAGCCGGGCCGCCGCCGTGTCATACCGCGCCTGCGCATCGTCCAGCGCCGACCTTGACATCACCTTCTCCTCCGCCAGTTTCCGGATGCGCTCCAGTTGCAGGCGCGCGTTGTCGAGTTCGGCCCGCGCCTGGTCCACCTGCGCCCGGGCCGCGTCGATTTCCTCGGGGCGCGAGCCGCGCTCGAGCTCGGCCAGCCTGGCCTCCAGCGATGCCAGCTGACCCCGCGCCTGCCGCACCTGCGCGCGGTATTCGTCGTCTTCCAGCCGCACAATCACCTGGCCGGCGCGGACCTGGTCGCCCTTTTCCACGCCAATCCAGGCCACCTTGCCCATCACCTTCGACGCCACCTGGATCTTGTGCGCGGCCACGACGTAGCCGGTCGCGTTCAGCACGACGGAGGCGCCTGCCGCGCCCGATGGCTGCCGCGCCTGGACGCGAATGGTTTCCACCTCCGGCGCGCCGTTCCACCGGCGCAGCACGACTGCGCCGAGACCGGCGAAGACAATCAGCACGGCAGCTGCGAGGAGCCATTTCCTCCGGCGCCAGGAACCGGATGGCCTGTCGGCCTTCCGGTCGATCCGCAACTGACGGATGTCGGCTTCCATGACGCCTCATTCCTCCCTGAGCGCGGCGAGGATCTCTTTCCTCGCAGCCTGCCAGGCCGGCAGCAGCCCGCCCGCGGCGCCCAGGAGCAGCGCGAAGCCGAGCGACGCTGCCATCGTCTGGGGCGTGATCCGGAGCTGGAAGGCGATCTCCGCGAAGGTGGTAAAACTGCCAATGCCGGTGGTGAGCCCGTTGACCGGCAACACGAGCAGCAGTCCCAGCGCGCCGCCCAGCAGCGCCAGCAGCAGCGCCTCCGCCAGAAAGCTCATCAGGATCGACACGCGCGAAAAACCCAGCACCCGAAGCGTGCCGATCTCGCGCGAGCGGCGCGCCACCGCCGCATACATCGTGTTCATCGCCGCAAAGCAGGAGCCCACGGCCATGATCAGCGCCACGGCCGTGCCCAGGTAGCGGATCAGGTCGCCGCTCGAAGTCTGCTGCGCGTAGTATTCCTTCTCCGGTCTCGCCTTCACGTTCAGCCGGGTGTCCGTCTCCAGATCATTGATCAGCGCCTGCTGCGCTGCCGCGTCCGTGGCCCGCAGCAGCGCCGAGCTGAGCACATCGGCGCGGTTAAAGTCCGCGGCAAGCTGATTCAGGTCGCCCAGAATCTCGGAATTCCTCGCCATCTGATCGCTGTCGTAGACGCCCACCACCTCCCACTCCCCCCGGCCAAAGCGGAGTTTTCCGCCGGGACGCACTTCCGGGTAACGCCTGGCGATCAGGCTGCCCACGGTCAATTCGCGCCGGCCCGGCGTGAACCAGCGGCCCTGCACCAGCCGCGCATCATTGCGGATCTCGATGCCAATCGGCGTCACGCCGCGCACGGCAACGTTGGCGCCCTCCGGGAATTCAATGCTCGCCAGGTTGATCACGGTCACCATCTCAAGCGATGCCAGCGGCTCGCCCTGCGCGTTGCGGGCGATGCCCGGCTTGAACTTCAGATCGTTGAACACGCGGCGTTCGAAGTTGGAGGCGAGTTCGCTCTCGGAGCCCTTGCGCGTCACCAGCACATGGAGCGGATGCCCCGAAGCCTCCAGCGCCAGCCGCAACCCGTCCACCAGGGCGAAAGAGGCCGCCAGCACCGCCACGGTCAGCCCGATGGCGAGCGCGGTCATCAGCGTCGTTGTGCGCCGCTGGGCCAGGTTGCGCAGGTTGTAGGAAAGCGGCAGGATCATCGCCGGCGCTCCTCAATCCGTAAAACGCAACGCATCCACAATGTTCTGGCGCGCCGCCGAGATGGCGGGCACAATCGAGCTGGCGACGCTCACCGCCAGGCTCACCGCCAGCAGCGCCGCGAACACCGGCGGTTCAATCGCCAGCGTCCGGGTCTGCTGCACCATCAGCGGCGCCTGCCGGATGGCGTAGCACAGCGCCTGCGCCATCAGCGCCCCGGCCAGCCCTCCGGCCAGCGAGATCAGCGCGCTTTCAGCAAGGATCAGCCAGACGATCACCGGCTGCTCGTAGCCCAGCGTGCGCAGCACGCCCACCTCGCGCACCCGTTCGCGCACGCTCATTGCCATCGTGTTGGCGGTGATCAGCAGCACCGTGAATGTCACCGCAAAGCAGATGCTCATCAGGATCACTTTCACGTTGCCCAGAAACGAGAGAAAGGACATGCCGAAGGTGAATTCGCCCTCCGATTTCGTCGGCGCCTCGCTGTTGGCGAACATCGCGTCGATTGAGCGGCACACGGCCGGCACGTCCTGTTCGGAACGCACGAGCACGAGGAACGTCCCCGCCGCCAGGCGGCGTGAATTTCTCAACATGTTTTCCAGGTATTTCCAGTGGAACCACAGCGTCTCATCGTCGAGCTCGTCCGACGAATAGATGCCCCTCACCGTCAGGTCGAGATCGAAGGGAAAAATGTCGCCCTGGATCAGAATGCGGTCGCCGACGCGGAAACCGTGCCGCTGGGCCAGCACCCGGTTGACCACGCAGCCGGCCGGGTCGCGGATGAAGGCCTGCTTCTCTTCTTCGCTGATCCGGTAATCGAGATAAACGCGGAAGAGTTTATCCGCCTCCGCCGCCATGCGCGGGAAGAAATTGCGCTGGTCCCGGCTGTCCTTGTAGACGCCGCCGAACCACTGCATCACCATCACCTCTTCCACGCCCGGCACCTGAGCAATCTTTTCGCGGTAGTAGAGCGGCATCGGGAACGTGATCGAGACCCGGTGACGGACCACCACGCGCCGCGTCTGGGACGTTGTCGGCCGGGCCGAAACAAACAACGCGTAGTAGAGCGCCATCATCACGCCCAGCAGGCAGAGCGAAATGGCGAGGCTCGACAGGGTAAGCAGCGTCCGCCGCCGGTTCCGCCAGACGTTTTTCCAGATGAGCGGCAAAAATCGCACCGGAGTCATTTTCATTCTAGGGAACCCGCGCCCGGGCGTCCCGCCTCGCCCCGGGGTAATGTTTGTAAAAGATGCAGGCCCAGGAGATCGATCCCGGCGACGAGCGGTGGATGAGGCGCGCCCTCGAACTCGCCCGCCAGGCTGAAAGCGGTGACGAAGTTCCCGTGGGCGCCGTCGTCGTGCGGAACAACGAGGAGATCGGCGCTGGCTTCAACTGTCCCGTCACGTCGGTCGATCCCACCGCCCATGCCGAAATCGTGGCCCTGCGCGAAGCGGCGCGGCGCACGGGCAACTACCGCCTGAGCGGAGCCACGCTCTACGTGACGCTCGAGCCGTGCGTCATGTGCGCCGGCGCCATCGTCCATGCGCGCATCGCCCGGCTGGTCTTCGGCGCGCGCGACATCCGCTTCGGCGGCGTGCGCTCAAAGTTCCGCCTGGCTGACTCCGAGCTGCTGAACCATCAGGTGGAGATCACCGAGGGCGTGCTGGGCGCCGAATGTGCGGCGCTGCTGGAAGATTTCTTCCGCCGCCGCCGCTGATCCGGCCAAAGGCGAATCTTGCCGGCGGCTGCTATAATGAGAGCACCCGTCCACCATGCAATCGCCACATTCTGCTGGGAAAAAAGTGCTGCTGCTGCGGCCGAGGGGTTTCTGCGCGGGAGTGGTCCGTGCCATCGACATCGTCAAGATCGCACTCGAAATTTACGGCGCGCCCATATATGTGCGCAAGGAGATCGTGCACAATCGCCACGTGGTGGATGAACTGCGCGGGCTGGGCGCGATCTTCGTCAACGAACTGGACGAAGTGCCCGATGGCGCGCGGGTCATCTTCAGCGCCCATGGCGTGTCGCCTGCGGTGCGCGAGGAGGCGAAGCGGCGGCGCCTGTCCGTGATCGATGCCACCTGTCCGCTGGTCACCAAGGTGCATCTGGAGGCCGTGCGCTTCGCGCAGCAGGGTTACACGATCCTGCTCATCGGCCACAGGGATCACGAGGAGATCGAAGGCACTTACGGCGAGGCCCCGAATAGCACGATCATCGTCGAATCGGAGCAGGACGCCGAGCAGGTGGCGCCTCCGTATCCGGAAAAGGTCTGCTACCTGACTCAGACGACGCTCAGCCTCGACGAGACCCGCGGCATCATCGAAATCCTTCACCGGCGCTTCCCAAAGATCGTCGGTCCGAAGTCGCAGGACATCTGCTATGCGACGCAGAACCGCCAGACCGCCGTCAAGGCCGTCGCTCCATTGTGCGAGCTCCTGCTTGTTGTTGGCAGCCAGAACAGCTCGAACTCGAAACGTCTTGTGGAAGTCTGCCAGCGCGCCGGCGTGCCCAGCCATCTGATCGACGACAGGCGCTTCCTTCGCGACGAGTGGCTGGAGGGCGTCAGAACCGTCTCGGTAACGGCCGGCGCCTCGGCTCCGGAGCATCTGGTGCAGGAACTGATCGACGCCCTCCGCGAAAAGGGCTTCACTCAGGTGGAAGAAGTTGACATTGTCGAAGAGGACGTCCGCTTCAGCCTGCCGCCGGAGGTTCAGGTTCCGCTGTCGCGACTGGCGGGAACGGTCGCGCAGCCTCCCGCAAGCGCATGAGCACGGCCCAGCCAGCCACCGGCGCGGAAGACTGGTTGCCTGGCGCAGCCGCGCAGGCAGCTTCGTGGCTGGCTTCCATGCAGTCCTCCGAAGGCCTCTGGCCCAATCTGTTGGAGGCGGGACCACACCTGGACGTCCTTTACGCGCTGCTCACCTGGTTCCTTGATCGGAAGCAGCATCCGTTTCGCCCACCGCATCGGGAAGCCTGGGCACAGCGGCTGCTCGCCCGCCAGAACACAGACGGGGGATTCGCCGCCTCTCCGCAGGGCCGCTCGCGCGCGGACGCCACCTTCGAGGCCTATCTCGCCCTGCGGCTCGCCGGCGTGGATCCGCGCGAGAACCGCATGCGCCGTGCGGCAGAGTGGCTGGCACGCAAGGGCGGCATGGAAGCCTGTGGCCCGGTGACCCTGCTGAAGTATTGCTGGGCCGGCGCGGCCGGCAACCGCCCCGTGCCCGCGGCGGCGCCCGAGCACTACTTCTTCCTTGACTACGGCCGCTCGCCCGCGCTCGAGCGCCAGCAGGACGTTTGCGCCGCCGCCCTCGCCGTCGCCGCGTATCTGCGTGACGGCGCGCGCCAGGGCGAAACGGCGATGCCCGCACTGGAGAGCGAATTCCCTCCGCTGACAGGGCAGGGGGCGCCCCCGCGATCGGGCAGCCGGGCTGCCGGTCTCATCACCCAGTGGGCCCGCATCGCGCCACGCGCGCTGCGCGACCCGATCGTCTTTCGCACATACGACGCCATGATCGGCGAGGCCCTGCGGTGGCCCACGCTTCCGGTGGCGCTGCACGCAGCGCTGGCCGTGCGGGCCGCCAAAGGCCGGGGGTCGCACGCTTTGGATCGATTCGAGCGCGTCATCTCCCTACTCGGCCCCGCAGAGCCGGACGGCGAGCCGCGGCCCGTGGATTTCGGCGTCCGCACGACCGCAATTGCCGCCCTGGCGCTCGCCTTCTGGGGAGCGCGGGACGGCGCCATCAGAACCGCCGCTGCGCTCAAGAGCCGTTTCCGGCAGCCAACTGGCATGTCCGGTGCGAAGGGGCTCGGCGCCGGCTGGCCTCTCGGAGACCTCCACACAGAGCCGGACGTCGAGACGACCGCCTGGGCGCTGCTGGGGCTGCGCTCTACAGGCACGCTGGAGAATGACATCATGCAGAAGGCCGTCGCCGGGCTTGTGGCCGTGCAGCGCGACGACGGCGGCTGGAGCGCATCGGGCAGTGACCCCTCCAGCCCGGACATCACCGGCACGGTGGTGGAAGCCCTGGTCGCCTGCGGTCAGGAGCGTGGCTCGCCGCCGGTGCACCGCGCGGTGAAGTTTCTGGAAGAATCGCAGCATGCCGAGGCCTGGTGGCCCGCCGCGCGCGGCATCTGCCGCCTCTACGGCACCGCGATGGCCCTGCGCGGTCTCCGTGCCGCCGGCTACGATGACCGCGAGGCGCCAGTGCTCCGCGCCGGCGAGTGGATCCGCTCCATTCAGAACGCCGACGGCGGCTGGGGCGAGGATCCCGAATCCTGCCCTTCGGGCGAATTCCGGGCCGCGGCAAGCACACCGGCGCAGACCGCCTGGGCGCTGCTCGGCCTGCTGGCCGGCGGCGACACGGACAGCGAAAGCGTCCGCCGCGGCTTTGCCTGGCTCAAGGCAAACCAGCGCCCGGAGGGCGGCTGGAACGCCTCTGCCCCGACGTTGCCCGGCGTGGCGTATGCTCCCTGTCTGGTGGATCCGCTCGGCGCCACCCTCTGGCCGCTGCTGGCCCTGCGGGAACGGCTGGATCGAGCCTCTGACTGATATGTCGCCCCGCGTGACACTCCAATCAGGAGTTCTCCAATGAAGCCCGCCCTCGTCACCGGCGCGTCCGGATTCCTGGGCTGGCACGTGGCGCAGGTATTGCTGCGCCGCGGCATTCCGGTGCGCGCGCTGGTGCGCAACCCGAAGGCGGTGACAGACCTCGACGCCGAGCTGGTTGCCGGCGACCTGCGAGATGCTGCCGCCGTCCGCCGCGCCGCCGAAGGTTGCGGCCTCGTTTTTCATGTCGCCGCCGACTACCGGCTCTGGACGCCCCGGCCCCGCGAGATGTACGAGTCCAATGTCGGCGGCACCCGCAACGTGCTCGAGGCCGCCCGGCAGGCGGGCGCAGAGCGCATTGTGTATACGAGCACCGTCGGCTGCATTGGCTTCGTGAAAGGCGGCCTCGGCGATGAGACCACGCCCGTCTCGATCCACGACATGACCGGCCATTACAAGCGTTCCAAGTGGCTGGCCGAACAGGAGGCGCTGGCCGCCGCGCGGGAAGGTCTGCCGGTGGTCATCGTCAACCCGACGGCGCCGGTGGGTGCGCACGACGTCAAGCCCACGCCCACCGGGCAGACGATCCTTGACTTTCTTCGCGGCCGCATGCCCGCCTACGTGGACACGGGGCTCAACATCGTCGATGCGGCTGACGCGGCCGAAGGCCACTGGCTCGCCTGCGAACGGGGCCGCACTGGCGAGCGCTACATCCTGGGCGGCGAGAATCTCACGTTAAAACAGATCTTCGACATTTTGTCGCGGCTCACCGGACTGCCGGCGCCGCGCCTGCGGCTGCCCTGGAGCGTGGCCTTCGCCGCCGCGCTCGTCAATACCGCCTGGGCCGGGCTCACCGGGCGGCCGCCGCGCGCCCCGCTCGATGCCGTGCGCATGGCGCGGAAGAAGATGTGGGTGACGCACGCCAGGGCCGAGCGCGAGCTGGGCTACCACCCGGCGCCCGCCGAGACGGCACTGCGCCATGCCGTCGAGTGGTTTCGCGACCATGGATACTGTTGACCCCGATCCGGTGATCGCCATCGCCGCCGAGCCGCTGGAATTCGGCGGCCTGCTGCGCCACGCCCGCAGCGTGCGCAGGCTCCGGTGGCCGCTGCAATTCGCCTGCGAGGCGCGGGTCGGAGCGCGCCGCTGGATCCTCGCCGCCCACGGGCCGGGGCCGCGGCTGGCCCGACAGGCGGCGCAGACGGCGCTGGAGCGTTGCGGCGGCCGTGGCGCGCTGTTGAGCACCGGCTTCTGCGGGGGCGTGCGTAGTGGCCTCGCTCCAGGCGACATCTTCATCGCCCGGGAAGTGGCCGATGCCGCTTCCGGGCGCCGCTACCCGGCGCTCCCGCCCGCCTGCCACGCTCCGTTTCATTCCGGAACGCTGTGGTCGCAGGACCGCGTGGCCGCCTCGGCGGAAGAGAAGGCCCGGATCGCCGCTCTCGGCGCGGACGCCGTTGATATGGAGGCCGCCGCGGTGGCCGAAGAAGCCTCGCGGCACGGCGCGCTGTTCTACTGCATCCGCGTGGTGAGCGATGGCGCCGGCCGGCCCCTGCCCCTCGACTTCAACCGCTTCCGGGACGCCGAGGGACGATTTTGCAGATGGCGCATCACCCGGGCGGTTCTGTTGCATCCTAGTAAATTGACAGCCCTGCTGCGGTTTCGAAGCGCATGCCAACGGGCCGCAGCATGCCTGGGAGACTTCCTTGTCCACTGCCGCTTTTGACATTGGCCGGGAGATGATGGCCGCCGTGTATACCGGCAACGGGCGCATCGAGGTGCAGCCCGTGCCCGTGCCCGAGATCGGCCCCGGCGAGATTCTCGTTCGCGTGGAGGCGTGCGGCATCTGCCACACGGACCTCAAAAAGGTCGCCTACGACCTGCTGCCGCCACCGCGCATCTACGGCCACGAAACCGCCGGCGTGGTGGTGAAAGTCGGCGAGGGAGTGACAAGATTCCAGCCCGGCGACCGCGTGGTGGCCTTCCACCACATTCCATGCCGAAATTGTTTTTATTGCGAACGGAAGCTTTACGCCCAGTGCGAGACGTACAAAAAAGTGGGCATCACCGCGGGCTTCGAGCCGGCCGGCGGCGGCTTCGGCCAGTATGTCCGCGTGATGGACTGGATCGTCCGCGACGGGGTCGAGAAGATCCCGGACGGCGTGCCCTTCGAGGTGGCGAGCCTCGTCGAGCCGGTCAACACCGTGCTGAAAGCCGTGGTGGAAGCCGCGCCGCGGCCGGACGACGTGGTCCTTGTGCAGGGCCAGGGCCCCATCGGGCTGATGTTCACCATGCTGCTGAAGCGCACCGGCTGCACGATCCTCGCCACTGACACCATCCCGCGGCGGCTGGAACTGGCCCGCCGCTTCGGCGCCGCCGAAGCCTGGAATCCCAGGGAGACCGACGTCGCCGCCCGCTGCCGCCAGTGGACCTCCGGCCGTGGCGTCGACCAGGTCTTTGTGGCTGCTTCGGCCCCGGGAATCGTCGAACAGGCTATCGCCGCCTCGCGTCCGGGTAGTAAAATATTGTTTTTCGCCCAGACCTCCGAAACGGAACGAATCGAGTTGTCAGGCGCCGACATCTGCAAGTACGAGAGAACTTTGTTTGGTGTCTACAGCGCCTCCATCGATCTCCAGTCCGAATCGGCGCGCCTGGTGATGAGCGGGGAACTACCCGTGCAGGATCTGATCTCGCATCGCATGCCTCTGACCGCCATCCGGGATGGGATCCGGAAAGCGATGCATCCCGACGGCGAGTCCCTGAAGATCATCGTTCAGCCACAGAGGTTGAGTTGAAGCTATGAAAAAAATGAAGGCTGCCGTACTCTACGGACGCGAGCAGGTGCGCGTGGAGGAGGTGGCCGTTCCTTCCATCGAAAAAGGCGACGTCCTTGTGCGCGTGCGCGCCGCCCTGACCTGCGGCACGGACGTCAAGGTCTTCCGCAGGGGCTACCACGCCCGGATGATCGTGCCCCCTGCGCTGTTCGGTCATGAACTGGCGGGCGATATCGTCAAGGTAGGCTCCCACGTGGAGAATTTCCGCGTCGGCCAGCGCGTGGTCGCCGCCAACTCCGCCCCTTGCCTCAACTGCTTCTACTGCCGCAAAGGCCTGGAAAACCACTGCGAGGACCTGCTGTTCAACAACGGCGCCTACGCCGAATACATCCGCATTCCGGCGCGCATCGTCCAGCGCAACATGTACGAGATTCCGCCGCACCTCAGCTATCAGGATGCGGCGCTGATCGAGCCGCTGGCCTGCGTGCTGAAGGGTCTGGAAGAGACCAACGTCCGGCCGGGCGATCACGTCGTCGTCATCGGCCAGGGGCCCATCGGCCTGATGTTCGTCCGCCTCGCCAAGGTGTACGGCGCGCGGGTCATCGCGCTCGGCCGGCGGGAGTCCCAGCTCGAGCGCGCCCTGCGCATGGGCGCCCATGATGCGCTCATCAACTCGAACCCCGACGCGGTGGTGAACGAAGTCCGCCGGCTCACCGGCGGCTACGGCGCCGACGCCGTCATCGAAGCCGTCGGCAACCCGGAGACCTGGGAGCTGGCTACCAGACTGCTGCGCCGCGGCGGCACCGCCCAGTTCTTCGGCGGCTGCCCCTCGGACACGAAGATCACCCTCGACACCCAGTTGCTGCACTACTCCGAGATCCGCTGCATCGCCAGCTTCCACCACACGCCCGCTTACATCCGCAAGGCGCTCGACGTGGTCAGCCGCGGCGACATCGCCGCGCGCGATTTCGTCAACCGCGAGGAGCCCTTGCAGAACCTGCTCGACGTGCTGCGCCACCTCATGAGCCACAACGGCCACATGAAGACGGCCATCATCCCCTGACCGTCCTCCAATGGCAGGCGTGGAGCTGCTGGAACCGATCCCGTTCCTCCGTTCGCCGCAGGCTGCCGGCCGGCGCTGGAACCTTGACGACTCCCGCCTCTACACGCGCTGGCTGGCCACGCATCACTACGAGAACTTCCATGTCGTCTCGCTTCTGCTGCCCAGGCAGCTCCACCAGGACTTTTACAACGTCTACGCCTTCTGCCGCTGGGCTGACGATCTCGGCGACGAGACCGGCGACCCGCAGGAGAGCCTCCGTCTGCTCGACTGGTGGCGCAGCGAACTCCGCTCGCTCTATGACGGCCAGCCCGCCTCCCACCCTGTTTTCGTCGCCCTGGCCGACACCATCGCCCGCCACGATCTGCCCCGCCAGCCGTTCGAGGACCTCATCGACGCCTTCGTCCAGGACCAGACCGTCAACCGCTACCGCAACTGGGAAGAAGTCCTCGGCTACTGCCGCTGCTCGGCCAACCCCGTGGGGCGGCTGGTGCTGATGCTGTGCGGCTACCGCGACGAGGAGCGTTTCCGCCTCTCCGACGCCACCTGTAGCGCGCTGCAACTGGCCAATTTCTGGCAGGACGTCGCCGTCGATCTCGAAAAAAACCGCGTCTACCTGCCGCAGGAACTGCTCGGGCGGCACGGCTGCCGCGAGGAGGACCTCTTCGCGCGCCGCTGCACGCCCGCCTTCCGCGCGGCGATGGCAGAGGCCGTCGACTACGCCCAGGCTCTTTTCGAACAGGGTTTGCCGCTGGCCGCGATGGTCAGCCGCCGGTTGTCGCTCGACATCGACCTCTTCAGCCGTGGCGGGATGAAAGTCCTCGAAAAAATCCGCGCGCAGAACTACGACGTGCTCAGCGCGCGCCCGGCCATTTCGAAGACCGAACGCGCCCTTCTTCTGCTGGGGGGCCTGGCGCGGCTGGCGCGGCGGCGGGCGGCATGACGACGCTCGAATCCTCCTATCAATACTGCGCGCGGGTGGCGCGCCGCCGCGCCCGCAACTTCTACTACTCCTTCCTCGCGCTTCCCCCACCCAAGCGCCGCGCCATGTGCGCGCTGTATGCGTTCATGCGCGAGTGCGACGACCTGAGCGACGGCGACCGCGCCAGCCTGGACGCGCTGCGGCAGTGGCGGTCGCATCTGGACGGCGCGCTCGCCGGACGCACGCCGCCGCACCCGCTCTGGCCCGCCTTCATCGACACGGTGCGCCGCTACCGCATCCCGCCGGAATGCCTCTATGGGATGATCGACGGCGTCGCCTCCGATCTGGAACCGCGCCGGTTTGAAACCTTCGACGAGCTCTACCGCTACTGCTATCTGGTGGCCAGCGTCGTCGGCATCGCCACCATCCATGTGTTCGGCTTTGCCGATCCGCGCGCCCCGCAACTGGCCGAACGCTGCGGCATCGCCTTCCAGCTCACCAACATCCTGCGCGACGTCGGCGAGGACGCGCTGAACGGGCGCGTCTATCTGCCGCGCGAGGACATGGCCCGCTTCGGCGTCACGCCGGCCATGCTCAGCGCTTCCGCCGTCACCCCGGAGTTGCAGCGCCTGCTCGCCTTTGAGGCCGCGCGCGCCCGCGCCTACTATCAGGAAGCCGAGCCGCTGGTCGGCATGGTCGATCCCGACAGCCGGCACGCGCTCTGGGCGCTCATCGAAATCTACCGCCGGCTGCTCGGCCGCATCGAAGAGCGCGGCTATGAGGTGCTGGCCGCGCGCATCCGCCTGTCGGCTCTCCAAAAGACCGCCATCGCCCTGCGCGCCGTGCTCCGCCGGGGCGCGTGACACCCGGGCTCTACTTCGGTGCGGATGCCAGATGCCCGCGAACCTCGCCCGCCTGACCCAGCCGGGTCCACCGCTGCATGCCCGGCGTGAACAGCCACATCTGACCGACTTCGTCCACAACGAAGATTTCCAGCCCTCCGCCCCGGATCGCCGGCGCCGCCAGTCGCAATTTCCGGTCGGCCTCCTGCCAATCTCCCCATTTCATCATCGCCAACGGATACGGAGCCCACCGGAGAACTCCTTCCGGGCTCAGGATCGAAAGCCAGACCACCTGATAACCTGCGGCAAGCCTCGCCTCTCCCTCCCCGGCGCCAGGCAGCAGCTCCGGCTCCGTCCAGCGGTTGCCGGTAAGATGACACCAGACCAGATGCCCCCTCTGGTTCCGGGCAGCCACGAGCAGGGCCTGGTCTCCGCCGCAGGCCACGGCTGGCTGTCCGGCAATCCCCGCCGGGCCTCGCACCCAGTCCTCCCAACGCCCGTCCGGCAACCATCTACGGCTCCACAAGAGGCCGGAAAAATCCCGTCCCACAACGTAGACGGACCCGTCTCCGCACCCCGCAACCGCCGGGTCAGACTGGAACGGGCCACCCAGGTCCTCTGCGGACTGGGTTTCGTTCCGCCGGACGTCGAACTTCAGGAGGCGATACGCACCTGAAGCCGTTCGCCCGGACACGAGCGCCAACACCTGCCCGGAAAGCGTCCGGCCGATTCCGATCGCCGGAGACCCGGCCCAATCTCCCTCAGAGCTGGCCGATCCCAATACGCGCATTTCACGCGGCGCAAGGACTCCCACCCGCAGAGCGCCGGTAGACTCTCTCGCCGCAAAAACAAGCCGGCCCCAGGGGTCGGCGGCCATGCTCACATCGTCAGAGTAGGCGCCCGGGATCGAAATCGCGCCAGAGCCCGATGCCAGCCAGAGCTGCAATCCCGATGAGGCGTCCCGTACGATGGCCGCTGGCGCCGGTTCGCACCGCAGGTCGATGCGGCGGACGCGGTGGTTGCCCTGATCAGCGACATACAGCACACCGGACGGGCCCCATGCGAGGCCCGCCGGCCCATGGAGAAGGGAGCCGACCGCAGAGTCCCCGTCACCGCCATCACCCCCACTCAAGCCGGATTGACCTCCTGCCACCAGCGTGATCATCCCTTCGGTCGTCATCCTCAGCACGCGGTGATGGCCGGTGTCGGAGACATAGAGATTGTTCTCCGGGTCCACGGCCACACCCCGAGGGAACGCGAGCTGCGTGCGGCCTCCCGGAACGCCCAGCGGCCACGGGAGAAAACCTCCGCCCAGCACGGTGGAGATCGTACCCGTCGGGTCAATCCGGCGGATGACGCTGTTGTATGTGTCCGCCACATACAGGTTCCCGTGGCGGTCCACTGCGACTGACGAAGGGTGACTCAGTCGGGCCGCCGTCGCCGGGCCATTGTCTCCGCTAAAACCGGCCTCTCCCGTCCCGGCAACGGTCGAAATGATCCCCGCGGGCGTGATGCGGCGCACGGCATGATTCATTGAATCCGCGACGTAGAGGTTCCCCTCCCTGTCCATCGTCATGCCCAGGGGCGCGGCGAAAGAGGCCTGCCGAGCATCGCCGCCGTCCCCGGCATAGAACGGCAATGAAGAATTTCCGGCAATCTGAAGGAGCGACCCCGTCGGCGTCAACTGGAAAATTGCATGGTAGAGTCTGGAGGCGATCAGCGCATTGCCCCGCGCGTCCACCACCAGCCCGGTCGGATAGGCAAGGGGCGCCAGGCGCGCGGGCGCCGTTTCCATTCTCGGGAACATCTGGCCGTTGCCGGCTTCGGTCTGAATTCTCCCGTCCGGCAGTATGGCCCGCAGACGATGGTTGTCTCTGTCCGACACGTGGAGCGTCCCGTCCGGGCCGAGCGCGAGGGCTTCGGGGCTGGATAACTTTGCTTCCGCAGCGGGTCCTCCGTCCCCCGCAAACCCGGCCGCGCCCCGGCCGGCCACCGTGGTCACACTCCGATACGGGACGATCTTGCGCACCCGGTCATTCAGCCGATCCGCAACGTAGAGCGAGCCCATCCGGTCGACGGCAATGCCACCAGGCAGGGCCAGTTGCGTCGCCAGTGGCAACATTCCATCCCCGTTGAAACCGAAGCTGCCATCCCCCGCCAGGGTCCACATCTGACCGTCCCGGTTCACCATCCGGATCCGGCCGTCCGAAGGGAAGGACAGATACAGGTTGCCCGCTCCGTCAAAGGCCAGCCCCTTGACATACGGAATGGCAGCCTCCAGCGCGAGCTCGCCGTTCCGGGGATAGCCAAACGAACCGTTGCCGACGACGGTCTCAATGATTCCCGACCGGTCGATCCGCCGGACCCGCTGGTTCAGGGTATCGGCAACAAACAGGTTGCCGGCGTTGTCCACGGCAAGCGCCCCGGGGTAGTTCAGCATTGCGGCTGTGGCAGGCCCGCCATCGCCACCATAGCCGCCATCGCCAGTTCCCGCAATCGTCGTGATGCGTCCATCCGGATCAATTCTCCGGATGCGGTGGTTGTACGAATCGCTGACGTACACGTTGCCCTCCCGGTCGGCGGCGATCCCGTCCGGGCCGTTGAACCGGGCCTTCAACGCCGGCCCGCCATCGCCTTCGAAGCCGAACTGTCCGGTGCCCGCCAATGTCGTCAGCTTTCCGTCGGCAGAGACTTTTCGGATTCTTTGGGCGAAAGGTTCGACGACATAGAGATTGCCCGCCGGATCGATGGCAAGGGCCGACGGGTACGAAAGGCTGCCATAAATCGCAGGCCCGCCGTCGCCGCCCCACCCCGGGTTCCCTGTGCCCGCCACAGTGCTCACCATGCCGTTGGGAGCCACCTTGCGGATCCGGTGATGGAACGTGTCGGAGATGTAAAGGTTGCCCTCGCGGTCGAATAGAACCGCCGCCGGCTCCCGCAGCAGCGCATCCACCGCGGGCCCGCCGTCGCCAAGCCCGCTCCGGCCGGCCACGGTTTCGATTCCGGCGCTGCACTCACCGGCGGGGATTTGCGCCGCCACAACCAGGAAAAATGAAGTGCATATCGAACCGAGGAAAGGCTTCACGGCGCTGCTCCTGAACTCCATCCGGTCTCCGTCAACGGCGGCGTCGCCGGCATTCATTCTCTCCGCGCAACCAGATATCCGCCGCGGTCGCGCAGGAATTCTGGCCGGGAATACACAGAGGGCGGAAGAACAGTTACGGGGCTACGATACGTCCGGCCTCATGCCCATGTCAATGGCGGATCTTACGCGCAGCTGGGGCTTCGCTGCGCGGCGCGCTCCCTGCGGCGCCCATCGGTGCGATCTCGCGCCGGCGCCGTTTTTTACATAGCATGGACACAGGGAATCGCGCCATGGCTGTCTTCCGTTTCACCGTCAACGGCGAGCCGAGGGAAGTGGACACGTATCCAGACCGTCCGCTGCTCGAGGTGCTGCGCGAGGATTTTGGACTCACGGGAACGAAGTACGGATGCGGCGAGGGCCAGTGCCGCGCCTGCACCGTGCTGCTGGACGGCGCACCCGTGCTCTCCTGCATCACGCCGGTACGCGCCGCCGCCGGCCGCCGGATCACCACCATCGAGGGGCTGGCCCGCAACGGAGAGCTCCACCCGGTGCAGGAGGCCTTCCTGCGCGAAGGCGCCATGCAGTGCGGCTATTGCACCGCCGGCATGGTGCTGCGCACGGTGGCGCTGCTCGAAAAGACTCCGGCTCCCACCCGCGCCCGGATCCTCGACGCGCTCCAGGGCAGCCTCTGCCGCTGCTGCGGCTATCCGCGCATCGTCGCCGCCGTCGAACTGGCCGCGCGGCTGCGCCGCGCGGGCAGCGCTGCGCCACAGGAGGTGATCCATGCCGTGGACTGAAACGGCCGAGCCGGACCGCTTCGAGCTCTTCGAGCCGCCACGGTACCGCTTCGAAATCACCCGGCGGCAATGGTTTGGCACGCTCGGCGCGGGCTGGCTGCTCACCGTGTGGGTGCGCAACGCCAGCAGCCAGCAACCGGCGGAGAGCGTCGAAACGCGCATCCACCTGGGAGACGACGGCATCTTCACCGTCTTCAGCGGCAAGGTGGAGGAGGGGCAGGGGCCGCGGACCGAGCTGGCCATGGCCGCCGCCGAAGAGCTCGGCGTCCCGCTCGAACGCGTGCGCGTCGTGCTGGCCGACACCGACCGCACGCCCGACGACTGGCTCACCGCCGGCAGCCGCACCACTCCGCAGACCGTCCCCGCCGTGCGCCGCGCCGCCGCCGCGGCCCGCGGCTGGCTGACGGCTGAAAGGCGGCCGCTCGACAATCCGCGCCTGCGCGAGCCCGGCGAATGGAAGATCCTCGGCCACGGCCACTGGCGCACCGACGCCCGCGAAATCGTCACCGGCGCCCACCGCTATCCTTCCGACATCGTGCGCGAGGGCATGCTCTACGGCTGCGTCCTCCGGCCGCCCGCCTGGGGGGCGCGGCTCGAGTCCGTGGATCTGGAAGCAGCCAGAAAGGCAGGCGCGGTCGCCGCCGTGCGCGACGGAGATTTCGCCGGCTGCGCCGCACGCACCTCATTCGAAGCACGCCGGGCGCTGGAGGCGATGGCCGCCTCCGCGCGCTGGTCCGGCGGGCAGAAACATTCTCAGGCGGAATTGTTTGATCACCTCCGCGCCACCGCGAAAGAAAAAGTTCCGCCGCTCGCAGGCCGCACCCACCAGGCTTCCTACCACACCGCCTACATCCAGCACGCGCCGCTCGAGCCGCGCGCCGCCGTCGCCGAATGGAACGGCGGCCGCCTCACCGTCTGGACCGGCACCAGCAACCCCTTCGGCGTCCGCGCCGATCTGGCCCGCGCCTTCTCTCTCGCGCCGGAGCAGGTCCGCGTCATCGTGCCTGATTTCGGCGGCGGCTTCGGCGGCAAACATACCGGCGAGGCGGCACTGGAAGCCGCGCGACTGGCCCGCGAGGCCGGCCGTCCCGTCAAGGTCCGCTGGACCCGCGAAGAGGAGTTCCAGTGGGCCTACTTCCGCCCCGCCGCGCTCATCGACGTCGAAGCCGTGCTCGACTCCGGCCGGATCCGCGCCTGGCAGTTCACCAACTACAACTCGGGCGCTGCGGGTCTGCAATCGCCTTACTCGATCTCCGAGCGCCGCGAAAAGTACGTTGCCTGCGACTCGCCTCTCCGCCAGGGCAGCTACCGCACGCTGGCCGCCACCGCGAATCACTTTGCCCGCGAAGCGTTCATGGACGAGCTCGCCGCCGCGGCCGGCGCCGACCCGCTCGATTTCCGCCTCGCGCATCTCGAAAATGACCGCATCCGCGCCGTCCTGATGGCCGCGTGCGAGAAATTCGGCTGGCGGCAGCGCCGCGCCGCAAAGCGTCCGCCCCATCGCGGCATCGGCCTCGCCTGCGGGACGGAAAAGAACTCCGTCGTGGCCGCCTGTGTCGAGGTGGAAGTCGAGCCGAAGACGCGCACCGTGCGGCTGGTCGAGATCGTCGAGGCTTTTGAATGCGGCGCGATCCTGAACCCCTGGAACACGCGGTCGCAGGTGGAGGGCTGCATCCTGATGGGTCTCGGCGCCGTCCTGCGTGAGGAGATCCTGTTTGAAAATGGCCGGGTGACCAACGGACGATTCTCGCAGTATCGCGTCCCGCGCTTCCGCGACCTGCCGGAGAAACTCGAGGTGATCCTCATCGACCGCAAGGACCTGCCCAGCGCCGGCGCCGGCGAAACGCCCATCGTCGCGGTCGCGCCGGCCATGGCCAACGCCGTCTATGACGCCACCGGCGCCCGCCCGCGTTCCTTGCCCCTACGCTGGTGAAAACAGTCCGATTTTTTTGCTCAAATCGGCGGGATATGCGCCGATAGAACTCTTAGGCGGCCCGTGCCGCCCACACACCGGCCGGCAGCCCGTGTGTGCAGTCAGGGAATCGATGGGGGTGTCTGCATGAGCGCCTACAGCGGAGCCGCCTGCGCCATGAGTCGAGCGTGGGCGATCGAGGATGCCAGCCTGACGCGGGCTTCCACAGCGAAGACAGACGAGCCGCACCGCAAGGCATCTCCAGCGACGGACCGGCACGAGCGGAACCAGGCCGCCCCCAGCGTGCTCGTCGTCGAAGATAACTCCATCAACCAGCGGATTCTCGTGGCCTTCCTCCGCAAGCGGGGATACGCCGTCGACGTCGCCAACGACGGCGCCGAAGCCGTGCAGCGATTGGCCCTGAAACGCTACAGCCTCGTGCTCATGGATCTCCAGATGCCCGTGCTCGACGGCTTCGAAGCCACCCGCCTCATCCGCTCCCTGCCCGAGATCTCAAACGTCCCCATCGTCGCCGTCTCCGCTCACGCGCTGAATAACGAACCGCGGCGCTGCCTCGAGGCCGGCATGAACGGCTACCTCGCCAAACCCGTCGAACCCGCCGATCTCTACGCCTGCGTCGAACAATACGCCGGCCCTCCACCGGCTCCATGAGCGGCTTCCGAATCCGCCGCCCCTTCATCATGGAAACGGTCCCCCCGGCTCAACGCCCCTTTCCACCCGCCCCGCCCCGGCGCACCTGCTCGTAATAGCGCTGGACATAGGGCTGAAGACGCAGGGGGACCTCGTCCCGCCCCAGCTCCGTGCCGGCGTCGGTCCGGTTGCCGCTGCGATCGACGAACGGCGTCCGCAGCGACTGATTCTTCGAATGGGTCACCTCCACCATCACCTCGCCCTGCACGTTCTGCGCCCGCTTGCCGATCAGCTCATCGAGCTTGCCCATCGCTTCCAGTTGCTCGGCCAGCTCCAGCTCCTTCCGGCCCTCCTCCCGCCCCACGCCGCTTTTCTCGTTCGGCGATGACGCATCGGGCCGGCCGGCCTGCTCGCTTTTCGCCTGTTGCGAAGAGTCCGCCGCCTGCTGCTGGCCGGTCTGCATCTCGCCTTCGCGGCCCGGCTCGCCTTTCCTGCCAGGCTGCGGCTGGCCCCTCTCGCGTTGCGCGGACTCCTTCCGGGCCTGGTTTTGCGCCGTCGTGCGCGAGCCGTCGCCCGGCGGCAGCTCCAGTTTGAACTTGTCCATCAGGTTGGCCAGGGCGTCGCGCATCCTGTCGAGCAGCGAGTCTGATTTCGGCGGGGGTGAGGTCCTCTCCTGCGCGGCCCCGGAGTCGCCCGGGTTGTCAGATGCGTCCTCCGGCTCCGCGCTGTCGGCATCGGGCGCCGCATTCTCGCGCTCTGCATTCGTGTCGCCCTGCGTCCGGGCGCGGCCAGAGGCCGTCTGCCGCAGCCCCTCAGGCGCCGGGGCCGCCACATTCTGCGCATCCATTGTCCGCAAGGCTTCGGCCGGGAAAGGATCCTCTTCGAACGCCAAAGCATTTTCCCCGGCGTGGAAACCAGGCAAGTCGAGCTTCTTCGCCGGAGCGCGCGGCTGCGGCCTCGGCGGCGCCGGAGCGCCAGTGAGCGGGTCGAATTGGACGGCCACCAGCGGCGCCCTCAGCTCGAAACGCCGCAGAATGCCCACGCGAAGCACGAACAGCGCGGCCGCCAGGGCGAACGCCGCCACCGCGGCCGTCGCCGGGCGGCTCCAACGCCAAAGGGGCACGGCGCGGCGGACGTCGGCGCCCGCGCAGGCGCTCTCGGCCCGCTCTACGATGATTGGAACCAATGGAGCCGGCGGGACGCCTTGCCGTCGCAGATACCATGCTGTCGCCAGCAGGTCGCGCATCCCCAGAGCCCGGTCCGCCGCCTGAGCGATGCAATAAGGATCCGGCCGGCGGCGCCAGACCCTCCAGCCGGTCCACGCCGCCGCCAGCGCCACAGGCACAGCAACCCAGCCGGGATGGAATATGCCGACACCGGTCACCAGGAGAAGCGCGAGGAAGAGGAACACGGCGGCCGCGGCCCGGCAGGCCTCATCCACGATCAGTGCGGCAAGCTGCCTGCGTCCGGCCCGTAAAACCAGCTCATCAACTGCCGAGGGCCGCTGAATCACCAACTTCATTATGGCAGTTGGTATGCGATCAGGGCAGCGGAGACGGGCAGGAATGCGGGTGGTGTGCGCGGGAGGAATCGAACTTCCAACCTGGGGACTGCGCCTCAGCATCGCCGCCGGCGCCTGTCAGCGCACCTGGACCGGCAGGACCCCGTCCCTCCAAAGTGCCCTGGCCAACTGGGTGCGCATCGACAGAAGCGTGAAGCTGCCCACGGTCCGGATGCAGCCGCGCCGCCATGGGCTCGACGCTTTTTCAATCTCCGGGCGGCAGAAGACCCTTCGTGTGGTCTTTTCAGCAGCTCATGACGGCCGGCATGCCCGCCAACGAAGGCCCAGGCCTTCCAATCAGCCGCCAGGCGCACCTCGCGGGCCTGGCCGGGAGTGGGCGGATCGCAGGCAACAAGAATGGGATGGAAATGTTTTGTTTCTGGCCTGGTAGTACCCCTCCGGCGACGGCGGCAGTGTTCTCAGTGCTGAAGGTTGAAAACAGCCCGCCGCAGCAAACCAGACGAATCCGTGTGTCAGAATATGGAGACTGGAGGTTGGGGTTGCGCAGGGTTTGCTTTGTCTACGCGATTGTGGCCGCTGTTCTGTCGTCTTTCCCCGCATCGGGCGCCGTGATCGTCTATTCCAACAATGGCACGCCGGGCGACACCTTCTCGAATCCGGGTTCCGCCAATCAAGGTCAGCCGATCGGATCCAGCGGCTGGTATTACAACAATGTCCGCAACGGCGGGGCAGTGGGAATCCAGTCGCCCCTGCCCTATGCCGGCAACGGGTCAATTTACTTTCAGAGTCCATCAGGAAGCGCCAAGGCGGACGTGGAATACCTGGAGAACGGGGTGAATGTCGGGGGCAATTACCTGGCCGCCGGGACACTGGGCAGCTTTGCGGCTCTGGAGGGTTTTTCCTACTCCTGGTACCGGGACGGCTCGAGCACGGTGGCTGGACATCTGCACCCGGTGCTGCGCGTTCTGCTGGATGCGGACGGCAACCTCATGACCGTAGGCGACCGTGGCGGGCTGGTGTTTGAGGGCATCTACAACGGCGTGTTGACGGCCCCGACAAACACATGGGTTTCCGCGACAATCGGCCCGTCGACGAACTTGTGGAATTTTGGGCTGGGCCTCGGGTTCGCCGCCAATATTAATGCAACCCCGTACGCCTATGACGCAACCCTGACCGAGTGGCAGGCGTATTTGCCCAATGCCGTGATTCTGGGTTTCAGCGCGGGCGTGGGCAGCGGCTGGAACGGAACATTCGCCGGCGCAGTGGACGCGATTTCGTGGACGATCAACGGCCAGACCTCGACGTTCAATTTTGAGGCGGCGCCGGCAGCAGCAGAGATTCCCGAGCCTGGAACCGTAGTGCTGATGGCAGCCGGGATGGCGCTGCTGCTGCGGCGCAGAAACTGAACACGGCGAATCCCATTTCGTTGTCATCAACAAACGGGGTCTGTCAGCGGCAGTAACGCGTCCCGAACCATCAGGCTGCTGAGGGGCCCAGGCAGTCTCGAGCCAGCTTCCGGGTCGGCGGAAAGCGAGACCCCGGCGATGCCGCTGCGGAAAATCACTTGCGGGCTCGCCAGGCCACAACTGAAAACCGGCCGCTGTTCCGCGAGTGCTGCCTCCCGCTCGCCTGGCCCCATCCCGCAGGATCATCACCGTTGCCCCCGAAAATCCAGGTTGACCGTTCGCTATTGGGCTGCGCGGTGGCCGCTTGTTTTCGCAGCGCTCACGCGCCGCTTCGCTCGCCGCTCCGAAGCACCGGAGAATCGCCAACAGAGCCTCGACTCCAGCACGGCCGGTAAGGCCGGGCGAAAGGGGCATTCCTTTCGGCGCCGCGCCCCGGGCCGCGTCGTTATGCGCTCGTTCCCTCAGGCTCCGGCCGCATCGCCTGCGGCTCCCCGCCCTGAAAGGCGGGATTGTCGTGTAAGCAGTACAAAATAACTCCCACGGAAAGCGTCCGGTGTGGGGAATCCTCACGCTTTGGGCGTTGCTTCGAGAGCGCGGTGGAAGATCTGCGCACGAAACACCCAGAGCCTGGCCTCCCGGTCCCTCCATGCGCCCGCGGGAAGGCCCGCCTTGTGGGCCAGCGCATCCAGAAACCACTCCGCGTTGACCCGGCGCTCGCGGCCCACCTGCGGCAGCAGCAACCCGCGGCGGCCCCAGCATTCGATATAGGCGCCGTGTTCGCCCAGCCGGAAGCGGCGCGGATCGGGCAGGCGCTTGAAGGGCGTGAGAATCGAAATTTCGATCTCCAGATCCGGCGGCGCCGTGGCCCGTGTCGGAAAGCGCGGGTCGTGCAGCGCCGAAAGCGTCAGCTCGGGCACGGCGGCGCGGTAGGTGTCCTCGTCGCCAAGCCGGCCGATGCAGCCAAACAGTTCGCCGCGCTCGTGCAGGCTGACGAAGACGCCGCCGCGGCGGTCCAGCTCCTCCAGCGGCGCATCGCTCTCCACCGGACGCTCGATGCCGCGCTCGCGGAGCTGCGCAAGCGTCGCCTCGGCGCTGTCCAGCAGCGCCTGCCGCGCCGCCTCACTCAGATGAAAGCTGCTCTCACGGAAGTAGCCGAGCGCGGCATAGCCGACCGAAAGCGAATAGTCCCCGTTCAGATCCCCGCTGGTCATGTAGTCGAGTGTCGCCTGAAAGATCTCTTCCTCGCCCGGCAGCAGCGCCAGGATCTCCAGCAGCAGGCTCACCGGCGCCACCCCGCACGTGGTCGATCCGTTGCGGCGCAGCTCGGCAAGGAAGAACGCCGGGTCAAGGCTGGAAGCGGCATCGATCACTTCACGATCCAGCGCATGGAGATTCGCTCCGGTTCCACTGTCCAGCGGGAACGGCGTAAATCCGAAGCGGTGCCCGTAATGGGTGAGGTCGGTGCTGGCCACCAGCACGTCGCCCGGCCGCAGGGCGGCGGCGATTCGCTGAGCCGCCTCGCGTCGGATGCGCTCATGCGCGGATCCGACATACAACGGCGCCACCGGCACGCCCGGCAGCAGCCGCTGGACGAACGGAAGCTGGATTTCCAGGGAATGATCACAGGCCTGCGCCGGCGACATTGCCGGGAAGTCAAAGCCGGACAGATCCACCGGGACGCGGCCCAGCGGCGTCGAATAGGCCCCGATGCGCGGCATGATCACCTCGGCCGGCCCGCCCGAATGCAGGAAGCCCAGCATCACGACCCGCGCCGGACGCGCCGCCGCCACATGCCTCCATGAAGCGGCCGCCACCGAGCCCGAATAGACCAACCCTGCGTGCGGCACGACCGCCGCCAGCACGTCGGGCCACAGGGCGGCCCCGGTTCTCTCCTCCGAAGTCTCCAGCAGCTCTTCCAACAGCTCTTCGAGCTCGGCCGGCGCCGCCGGATACCACGCGCCGGCATACGGAGTGGCGAATGTCGTCATCATGGCTCCTCCTCAGGTGGCGGTCCGCGCCGGGACCCGCCAGAAGCCTGCAATTTCGGCCGAACACGACGGGCAATGCCCGTCCGCGCCAATCCGGTTTTTCAGCACGCGGAAGCCGTAGCGCTCGATCAGCGTCGCGCCGCACCGCCAGCAGCGCGTGTTTTCCAGCTCGCCCAGCCCGGGCAGGTTGCCCGCATAAACGTAGCGCAGCCCGGCTTCCCGCCCGGCCCGCACCGCCCGCAGCAGGTCGGAGGCCGACGTCGGCCGCACGTCGTCCATCTTGTAGTCGGGATGGAAAGCGGTCACATGCCAGGGAATGTCCACCGAAATGGAAGCCAGAAAGCGCGCAATCTGGCCGAGCTCCTCGTCCGAGTCATTGAATCCCGGCACCACCAGTGTCACCACCTCCAGCCAGAACCCCATCTCGTGGATGCGCCGGATCGAGTCCAGCACCGGCTCCAGCCGCCCACCCAGCTTGCGGTAGTTTTCGTCGCGGAACGATTTCAGGTCCACCTTGAACAGGTCTAGCCACGGCCGCAGGAATTCGAGCACCTCCGGCGTGGCATTGCCGTTGGAGACGAACCCGGTGGCCAGCCCGTGGCGGCGCGCCAAACGAAACACCTCCACCGCCCATTCGGCGGTAATCAGCGGCTCGTTATACGTACTGACGATGCACTCCGAGCCCGTGGCGAGCGCCTGTTCGACAATCTCTTCGGGCCGGATGGGATGGAAGTAGAGGTCCGCGCGCGGATCGCGCAGCGCCTGCGAGCTGAGCCAGTTCTGGCAATAGGCGCAGTGCAGGTCGCAGCCGAGCATGCCGAAGCTCAGCGCCCGCGCCCCGGGCAGGGCGTGGAAAAACGGTTTCTTCTCGATCGGGTCGACATGCAGCGCATTGACGTAGCCGTAGGGCGCCATCAGCCGCCCGTTGTCGTTGAAGCGCACCTTGCACACGCCCGGAAGGCCGGGAAAAATGGGGCAGCGGTGGCCGCACGCCAGACAGCGGATGCGCCCATCGCCAAGCGGCTCCACGAGCGGCGACTCGCGCACATGCCGCGCCAGCTCCTGCTCCAGCGTCGTCGCCATATGCCGATTTCATTGTAGGGCGCACTGCCGTCGGTAGGAAGCCTGAATTTCTCGCGCGCCGCTGCCTCGGACACACTCCCGCCCCGAAGGTCCCAGCTGGGATAGAGGGCCGAACGCAGGGCTTCCTATTGCGGCGGGAAGTAACGGACCTGGATGACTACGGTCACCGTCTCATCCAGAACGCCCGGCGGAAGAGGATGGTATGCAGGGATCTTTTGGACCAGCGCCAGCGCCAGACCATCCAGCGCCGCATTGCCGGAGCCCGCCTGCACCCGCGGCCGCAGAATCCGCCCCGCAGCGTCCGCCTCCACCGCCAGCGTCGCCTGTCCGGGCGGGCCCAGATCGCGCCGGTCCGGCAGCAGTTCAAAGCTGGCGCGGCGCAGGCGCGCAAGCAGCACCCGGAGCCACTCCTGCATCGCATTTTCGACCCGCGCGTCCACCACCACCTCCACGCTGATGCCGACCCGCACGGGCGTGGCCGGAAGCCGCAACCCTTCCCGGACTCCGCCTCCCGGCGCCGCGGCATCACCCACGCGCACCCTCACCGTGCGCGCCGCGCCCGGACGGCGCGCCCGCGTGTTGCTCGGCGGCACCAGGTCAAACGGCGTCGCTGGCCCGGCCGAAACCCGTTCCGGCAGCGTGCCGCCCGGCAGCGCCCCACCGCCTCCCGCAAAAGGGACCGAAATGACCGAAGCACTGGGCTCGCTGAACGCAAGTTTTTCCTCGGTCCCTAGCTGGACGGTCGAACCGGCGGGCGGAACCTCCCGCGCGGCAGTGAGCCGGCGCAGATCCGGGGCATAGAGCTTTTCCTGTGGCAAAAGCGCCGAAAGCGGGATGCTTTTCTGCCTGCCCCGCAGCGGGTCGCGTTGCCCAAGCTCAAACAGCGGCGACGCCAGCAGCACCGCCTGCCCGAACTGGGCGCCGTAGCCGAAGCGCGAGGTGTAGTCGAGTACGATCACGCCCGTGTGCGCGATCCAGGCCGCCACCAGAGCGTGCAGCACCACCGAGAACAGATGCGAGCTCCACCACAGGCCGGTTTGCCGTTCCTGCAATTGCTCGCACGAGGCCAGAAGCGGCGCCTCCCGCGCGGCCGCGGGGCCCGACCGCCGCGGCTCCAGCCTGCCCACGGTGCGCATCAGTTCAACCTGCCTGCGCCAGCAGCTCGCGAATCTTCTTCTCCATGTCCGCCGGCGGATTGTTGTTCAATGCCGCCTGAAGCTCCGCCTTCGCCCTCGCCTTGTCGCCCTTCCTGAGCAGCGTCGCCCCCAGATGGTAGCGGAACGCCGGCTCGTCAGGATATTTTCTCACCAGCCCCTGAAAAATCTGCATCGCCGCCTCGATATCGTTTTTCCTGTAGAAAACCCATCCCACCGTGTCGGCGATGTAGGGCTGCTGCGGCACACGTTGCAGGGCGAGCTGCGCCAGTTTGAGCGCCTCATCCAGGTCGCCGCCGTGCTCGCTGAGCAGATAGGCGAGGTTGTTCATCGCGATCGGCGTGTTCGGCTGGATCTCCAGCGCCTTGCGGTAGGCGGCCATCGCCTCCTTCACCTGGCCCGCCGATTCATAGGCGTAAGCCAGCCGCAGGGTCGCCTCCAGATGGTTCGGCGTCACCTGAAGCGCGCGCTGGAAGGCAAGAATGGCGCGCGCCAGGTCGCCGTTCAACTGGTGCGCCTGCCCGAGCAGCAGATACAGATAGTCCCAGTTCGGGTCGCGCTCGGCCAGCCGGACCAGTTCGCGCACCGCCAGCGGATAATCGGCCACGCGCAGCGCCGTGCGCGCCACCAGCAGGCGGATGCGCGCATCGTCCGGGTTCCGGTCGAGCTCGCCCTGCGCCAGCCTGAGCGCTTCCTTCTGCCGGTTCTGCGCGAGCTCCACCTCCACCCGCCCGTTCAGCGCGCGCACGTCCTTCGTCTTTTCGTAGAGCTCTTTCAGCCGCGCCTCGGCCGCGGAGTAACGCCGCTCGGCGAGGTCAAGGTAGGCCATCTGGAGGTGCGCCTCGCGATAATTCGGAAATTCCTTCAGCAGTTCGAGCAGGATTTTCCGCGATTCTTCATAATTTCCAAGCCCCGTATAGGCGGCGGCGCGGTAATAACGGCCCTCGGGATGGCGCGGATTGATGGTCAGAATGTCGGCGGCCGTCTGCTGCAATTCGCGCCACTGCTCGCGGTCCAGGGCCATCTGCGCCAGCGCCAGCCGCGGCTCCAGGAAGTTGCGCTGCATGCGTGCCGCTTCCAGAAACGCCGTCCGCGCCTCGTCCATCTTCCGGTTGGCCAGCAGCGCCAGCCCCAGGTTGTAGCGGATCACCGGGTTGCCCGGCACGTCCTTGACCAGCCGCCGGAATTCCTCGAGCGCCCTGGCGGCGTCTTTGTCGAGCAGCAGCAGCGCCCGTCGGGCGCGGCTTTCCGGGTCCTTGGGCGCGTCTTCCAGCACGTCGGCATAGGCCTTTTCTGCCTCGTCCCGTTTGCCTTCGAGCAGCAGCAGGCTGGCCAGGCGCTTGCGGTATTCGGTTCGCTGAGCGCCGTCTTTTGCCGCCTCCTTCAGCCCGGCTTCATACAGGGCGCGCGCCTCGGCCAGACGGCCGATGCTGCGGTAAAAGTCGCCCGCCGCCATCCGGCCGTTTTCGTACCCGCCGTCGGGACGCGACAGCGGCTCGAGCGCCGCTTCCATCTCCCTGGGCTTCTGCATGCGGAAAAAGTGGTTGGCCAGCATCAGCCGCGCCACCGGATCTTTGGGGTTCTTTTCGATCCGCGCCCGGCAAACGTTCTCGGCCTCCTGCGGCCGCCCCTTGCGCATGTGCATGTTGTAGAGCGCATCCCAGCCGGGCCCCAGGCGCGGGTCCCTTTCGAGCGCATTCTTCACGTTCTGCTCGCCGTCGGCGTCCTGGCCGAGGGCGACCTGGGTGATGCCGAGGCTCGCCAGGGCCAGCGCCGAGTCCGGCTTCCGGTGCCGCGCCTTTTCGAACCACCCGAGCGCGTCCTTGGGCTTCTTTTCGAGCAGCGCCACCTGCCCGGCCAGCATCAGGCCTTCAAAGGAGTCCGGCTTCTGCTTCAGCAGGCTCTCGGCGATGTCGTGGGCCTGCTTCAGCGGGAAATCCTCAATGGCCCCGTGCTGAAGATAACCGATAATGTACAGCCCCGCCAGACGGACCTTGACGTCCTCGTTCTGCGGCATCAGCGCCATCGCCTGCCGCAGCGCCTGAAGCGCGCGCGTCAGGTCCTTGCCCGTCTCCAGATCGCAAAGGGCCAACCGGTAATAGGGCTCGCCCCACTGCGGACTTTTCTGAATCGCCTTGCGGAAGGCCAGAGCCGCTTCGTCGTATTTTTTCTTTTCATACAGCTCCAGTCCCTGCCGGTAATACCGCTCCGCCACCATGTGCCGGGCGGTCGAGCAGCCGACGAGCAGGAAAAGCAGGACGAACAGGCCCGCCATCGCGGCGGCCTGGATTTTTCCGAAATGCCGCCGGGTTTGGGCGGGATGCAGGGAAGAATTCTCGGCAGTCATGGCACATGTCCAAAGCGAGTCACGGTAATACACCACATGGATACCTTCAGAATCCATCAGGCTATGCACGGCCGGCACGAGACGAACCGCGCATCGTTTTTCCTTCGCAGCCCCACGAAGCGCTGTCTTTCTTGGCCACGGCGGGAGGAAGCCCGTAAGGGCCTTCGAAAGGCACGGTGTCGTCGGCAATTCGGATGTCTGCGGCGCGGGCGAAGCGACCACAGGCCCGCGGAAACGAGCGGCGCGCCGCGCGCCTTTTCATCGCGTTGGGTGATTCTCCGAAACCCCTCATTCCGTCCTCCCTGCGGGCGAACTCCATTCGCTTCACCGCGCTTTCCGCTCGCGGCACGGAACGCGGCTCGAATTTCTGCCGTGCGCAGACAGGTGTCTCTCCCGTAGCTCCAGGTCCAGTATGAGGGAACCCGCCCTGAAAGACGATGCCGGGATGAGCCTTGGGCGCATCCCGGCCGGTCAAACCCCAAGATTCCGCAGTTTTACACTTGGGTGTGTGTTGCCTTCTTCCTGCGGCGGAACAGGTACAGCGCCAGACCCACCGTGCCCATCAGGGCGTAGGTGGAGGGTTCGGGAACCCCGAGGGCGGTCGCTTCATTAAAACGCACGAGCAGTCCCGTTGGATTTCTGCGGCTGCCTTTCGCATTGTAAGTGTCGAAGCAGATCGTGTACGTGCCAGGCGCCAAACCCAACACACTTAAGGTGTGCGGTCCGCCTCCATAGGTTGATCTATGCCCCAGTATTCCTGTGTAATTCGTCGAGACACTCGCAAGCTCGGTGGAACCGCTGTAAATCTTGATGGCCTCAGGCCTGTTGTCCGCCCAGAAGGAGACGTTCAAAGTGATATTCCATCCCGGGTACGATGTCGGGAGCATAAAGGTCGTGTAGTAGCTAAAATAACCCTCTCCGCCAATGTTCGGCGCGTTGATCCCCGTTGAAACCCAGGCGGCGACGTTCGTGATGTTTGATCGCCAGTAAGGAAATGGAAAGCTGGAATCATTGATGATGTATGCAGTCCCGCTTGCATACTGGGTGGTTCTTGTCGCATTCGTCCATTGAACCCACGTATAGTGACCGTCTGGCTGATCATTCGAGCCCCACGTGCCATCAGTGGTCCAGCCCGTGTTCCAAATCCTGCCGCTGTAACTGGGATCGAGAAGGTCGATCGTGTACCCCCACCCCGCCACCGTGCCAAGCACCAGCAGCGCCACCAGGCCAAAAACCCTTTTCACCATCGTCACACCCTCCGTCACAATTTCCTCCGTCGGCTGGATACGATTCTTGCCTCCGCCGGGGTTCGCCCTTCAGTATACGGAAAACCGTACCGTCTGACAAGAGTTTTTTGCGAAAAAACGATTCATTTTCACGGCGTTAGACAAATGTACAGAAACGCGCCAGAAGTACCATTTACCGCCGTTTCTTCGCTCCGGAAATGAGTGATCTGGCATCTCGTTTGCTGACCTGCGTCCGCCCACCTCACTCAGCCGAAAGCCGCTTCCTGTATCCACGGCTTGCATCATTCCTCCGCGCCTGAGCATCTTTTTGCGGGCCCTGGCGAACTGGGCACCGAAAAGAGCCCCTCTCGTCGTATCCGTTCCGTCACCGGCGAGGGGTTCCACCCAAAAGCTGCCCGGGCCCGGGCGTCATTGAACGTCAACGACCTCGTCATCTTCCGGTAGCGGTCCAGATCGAACGGCGGCCGCAAGCCCAGCTTTGTCAGCGCACTTCCCGCCGACGCCAGCATCCAGGCCGCTCCCGCCGGCAGCCGCGGGGGCGCCGCCCGCCCCAGCGCCTCGGCCATCGCCTCCTCAATCTCCCGGAATGTCGGGTGGCGCCCGTCGGTGAGATGAAAGACGCCGCCTTCCCGCGCCGCCGCCAGTAACGCCCGTCCCACGTCCACGCCCCAGACAAGGCTGCGCCGCGCCTGGCCGCGCCCGACGCCTACATAGCGGCCGGCGCGCAGCGCCGCCGCCATCGCTCCCAGATTGCCCGGTGGATCCAGCCCGTACACCAGCGGCAGCCGCAGAACCGTCCACCCAACACCATTCTCCTCGGACCACGCGCGGAAGATCCCCTCCGCCAGTCTCTTGCTCTCCCCGTAAGGATCCGTGGCTGCCAGGGGGGTGTTTTCATCAAGCCCTTCGCCCTCTTCGCGGCCATAAACGGCCACTGTGCTCACCAGCACCGCCCGCGCCGGCCGGTGTGGGCCGCCGAGCGAAGCCAGCAGGTTCCGCGTCCCGTCCGCATTGACTTCAAACAACCGCTGCTGCTCGGTGGGCGTGCGCGGCCTGAAATGCGCCAGCCCGGCGGCATGAACCAGCAGGTCGAATTCCGGCCCCGTCCACCGCAGCGTCTCGGGCCGCGTGATGTCAACCCGCTGCCAGGCGAACCCGGCCGGCTCGCTCAGGTCGGCTACCAGAACTTCCGCCCCGGACTCGCGCAGTCCCGCCGCCAGCATCCGTCCCAGGAAGCCCGCGCCGCCCGTCAGCAGACACCTCATCCGCGCTTCGCCGCCCGCTGAAGGATCTCGCGCATCTTCGCCGCCAGCAGCCCGCGCTCGAAGCGCTCCCGCCCGAGCCGCCTCGCATTGTCGCCCATCCGCCGCCGCAGCGCTTCATCCCGCGCCAGGCGCAGCACCGCATCCGCCATCGCGCGGGTGTCGCCGCGCGGCACGGTGATGCCGCACTGTTCCTGCTCGAGCAGCTCTTTGATCCAGCCCTGCGTGTCCTGCACCAGCGGCACGCCAGCCGCCAGGGCGTCGAAGAGTTTATTCGGGGAGGA
>JBMFOK010000021.1:0-5564 GCA_049969655.1 Bryobacteraceae bacterium | reverse complement strand
CCTCCCCAGCGACCCCGCATACAGCGCCAGCTTCTTGCCCCGCGCCCAGTCGGGCAGCTCAAAGCCGTTCCTTGCCGCCGCCTCCGCCAGCTCGCAGTCGCTTGCGTTCGTGACGACCTCCACGTTGGTACATCCATACCGGCCCCGGATCCACTCCGCCATCCCCGGCGACAGCGCCACCGTCACCGCCGCGCTGCGGTAACAGAAGCGCTCCAGCGCCCGCAGCACCCAGATCAGCAGCCGGTTCCGCAGCAGCCCGAGCTGAATGGCCCCTTCCGGCCACAGATCCCGCACCTCGAAAACAAACGGGCGCCGCCGCAGATATCGTGCCACCAGGGCGGGAATCGCCACCGTAATCGGCCCGCTCGAGGCCAGAATGACGTCCGCTTTTTCGGTCAGCGCAAACCACGTGGACACCGCCGCATATTGCAGGAACGTCCACGCCTGCTGCCAGAGCGGCTGCGTATTGGAAACCCCGATGTTCAGGATTTTGACCCGGATTCCCTCCACCTCGCGCTCGGTGATGAAGCGGTCCGGCTGAAGGTCGGACTTGTAATATACCGAAGTCACCACCGTCACTTCATCGCCGGCCGCCACCCACCGCCGCGCAAATTCATAGGCGCGCGTGCTCCAGGCGCCTTTGGGAGTGGTGAAATACTGATAAAAATAGAGGATCCTCATTGCCCGCCCAGGCGGCTCACCACCGCCCGGAATTTCCCGTTTGGTCCGCGCTCAATTTCCTGTACCCGTTCCACCTCCACGCGCATTTCTTGGCCGAGCCGCAGCGCCAGCAGCTCCCTGAGGCGTTCCTCGTCCCGCGGGCCAAACTCGCCGGCCGGCGCCACCCGCACGCGCACCCGGCCTAACTCCTCCTGCACGATCTGCGCCTCGCGCACCGGCAGATCCGCCTTGAACACCGGATCCAGCCGCCCCACGCGCCGCCCGTCCGGAGTCACGATGACGTCATCCAGCCGCCCTTCAATCCGTTCAAGCAGCGGCAGCGTGCGCCCGCAGGCGCAGTGCGCTTCGGGCGGCGCCGGCGTCACACGGTCGCCCACGCGGTAGCGGATGAGCGGCATGTCCTCGTTCATCAGCCCCGTCACAACCAGCTCGCCCGCGCCGTCTTCGCCCGTCTCGAGCACCTCCACCACGCCCGCCTCCGGAAACCAGTGCATCCGCCCATGCTCGCACTCGCCGGCGGCCGCGGCCAGCTCCGTCATCCCGTAGGTCTCCCGCACCGGCGACTGGAAGACCTCGGCGATCAGCGCGCGCTGGTGCTCATACAGCGGCTCAGCGTTGGTGAGCACCACGCGGAAGCGCAGGTCGCGCACGCCCAGCCGCGCGCACTCCTGCGCCAGCGTGTGGAGCGCCGAACTGTAGCCCCACAGATACGCGGGCCGGAAGCGGCGCAGCTCATCCACATAGCGTGGCGTGAATTCCGGCGCTAGGTGGTAACTGGAGAGATACAATTGCCGCATCGGCCAGTTGTGAACCCAGAAGGGCGGCCTGCGCCGCTCAACCGGCGCCACGAGCTGCCCGCCGAGAATGGCCCAGCGGTCGCGGCGGCTCACGCCGTGCCAGCGCCTCCACCGCGCCTCGAACACTGCATACCAGGCCCGCAACATGCGCCGGCTCTGCCAGAGCTTCAGCGGCGTGCCGCTGGTGCCGCTGGTGTGAGTGGCGAACATCCGCCGCGGATCGCAGTCCTCCGCAAGAAAGGCCTCCGGGTTCCGCCGCACGGTCTCCTTGTCCAGCACCGGCCAGTTCTCCAGCCGCTCCCAACTGCGGTGGTCGCCGCGCACCCGCCGCTCCGCCCACATCGAGCGGTAGTAGGGAACCAGTTTCGCCGCCCGGTACAGAAGCCGCGCCAGCCGCTCCTCCTGCCATGTCCGCCATTGCACCGCCGTCCAGTGCTCGCGCTCGTGGGCCTCTTCTACCAGACGCTCGGTTTCGGGCCCATAGCGCCACCGCTCCAATTGCCAGCCGCGCGCGGAAGCCACGGCGTCCCGCATCCAGGCAGGCATCCGGTGATATAGAGACAACCAGGCGTCAATCGCCATCGAATTGGGAAGGAGCGGGAAACGGGTGCGGGCTGCTGAATTGCGGCCCTCTCTGGGGCGGATTCTACCGGTCGGCCAGGCAGTTACCGCTTCCGGCGGACATGCAGCCCGGCCAACGCCAGCCCGAGTCCCATCAACGCCGCCGTGCCTGGTTCGGGAATCACCATTTCATCGCTGTAGAGGCGCACCTCATCGAGGCCGGTGATGTCCGTGCAATCATTTCCTGGAATGTTGCACCCGAGCGGGTGACCATAAAAGCGGCTCACCCAGTCGCCAAGAATCCCGATCTGGGTGACATTGGCCAGAACGCCGTCTACCACGCCCGCGCCGGGCGTAACCAGGCTGCTGGGGTTAGTGCTCCAGAGCGGATTCGTGCTGCCCAGGACCAGCGTGTTGAAAGTCCAGTCCGTTCCGACCACCCCCGGAGCAGAACCGCCGCGAAGAATGAACAGATTCGTCGAACCATCGGTCACCCAGACGAGCGGCTGCGGCGAACTGCCTGAGCCATAATTCGCCGGGTTCTGATTCCGCAAATAAAAAGACAGCGTGCCTCCCCTCAAATCGCCGCTCCAGGAAGACGGCGCGATGAAAAACAGGAAGCCGTTGGCCTTGTCTTCCGTCTCCAGATATCCGCCGCTAAAGCCTCCCGTCGCCACCTGGACCGGGCCCGTTCCTCCGGTAAAGGAAAAGCCATATGTGGTTACTGTCCAACCCTCCGTCCCCGACTCAAAACTGCTCGAAAAAGAAAACACCGCCGCCGGCAGGCTCGCCGTCGCCGCCAGCGCGGCCACAAACGTTCTGAAAATCCGCATGATTTAACTCCAGCCTCCACTCGATTCTTGCCTCAGTTTACTGCCCATGCTGTTTTCTCGCAAAGAGAAATCGGCGGGCGCATCGGTCTAGTACTCCCTGCCGGTTCAGGGGCCCTGCTACGGCGATGTAAAGGCCTCCGAAGTCCCCTTCTCATTCGATACCTTCACCGTCACGCTCTCCAGCTCTTCCAGCAGCTTGTTCCGGTCGCTCGTGCTGCCTGCCACCGCAAACGGCGCCGTCGCCGAAAACAGCCCCCCATAATTCAGCGACCCGGCGCTGCCAAACCACAGCGCCGCCGCCGCCGCGACATCAAACGTGAACGTCTCCGCCTTCCCGCTGCGCCGCTTCACCGTCACTTCCAGCTTCGTCAGCGTGCGCGTCGTCGTGTAGCCGGTCACCACCACATTCACGGCCGTCAGGCTCGCCTCCATCCGCGCCGCCAGCACCACCGGCGCCTGCTCCGGCACCGTCAGCTCGAGCAGCGCCGGACTGGCCGGCGTCCGGTCAATCCCTCCTTCGGCGACAAATGCGGGCGTCAGCACAATCCGCCCCGCCGCCGTCCCCGTCTGGAGCTTCACCCGTGTCGATCCATTGGCGAACACCGCCTGCGTCTGCCCCGCCGGAATCGTGAAGCTCACCACCCGTCCGCCAGTGGAAAACTGCACCGCCGGATCCGCACCGAAACTTGCCGAGTCCACCGTCATCGTCAGCGTTCCCCGCAACGCGACCGGATACGCGGTCTGCAACGTCAATCCCACCGCTGGCTGCGTCATCGGCGCCACCGTGCCGCTCGGCCCTTCGAACCGGTATCCCGGCAGCTCCGGCAACGCCGCCGCCATGCCATTCAGATTGAAGATCGCGTCCCCCACCACCAGGACATCCGTGCTCGCACCCGCCAATACCGGCGTGAAGCGGATCTGAAACTCCATCCGGTTGTCCGGAGCCAGTTGTATGGGCAGCGGCGGCACGCCCGCCAGTTGAAACGCCTTGCCCGCCCCGCTCACCGCCAGCGTCTGGATCACCGCCGTCCGGTTGCCCTTGTTCTCCACCGAAAACACCACCGCCGTCGTCTGCCCCACCGCCGCCGCTGGCAGCATGACCATCCCGCCCGTCTGCACCAGCGTCGTGGAGCCCGCCTTGTAAGAGTACTCAAGCAGCGCCCCCACCACCGACGCCGACAGCACAAACGTGTCCGCGCCAATCCTCAGTCGCCCCGTCTGCCGCCCCGGCTGCACCGCCAGCAGACTCACCCCAAACCAGATCTCCGCGCCCACCTTCACCGGCGTCTGCACCAGCGGCGGATCCACCAGCCCATACCCGTCTCCGCTGATCGCCACCCCCGCAATCACGCCATCATCGTTGCCCTCGTTTTTCACCCGGATCCACGCCCTCTTGCGCCGGCCGAGCTCCACTTCGCCCAGGTCCACCACCCCGTCCGGAACAAACGCCACGCCGCTGTCCGCCCCGGGATCCGGCATCAGCGTGTACACCCACTTCGGCCCCTGGGCCACGCCCTCCACCTTCGCCGTCACCGTCTGCCCTTCGCCCGTCATCCGCAGCGTGGCCTCGTGCACCGCCAGCTCTTTCGGTTGATACCGGATGCGGAACTGTACGCTCTGCCCCGCCGCCAGCGTCACCGGCAGCAGCGGCACCTGGATCAGATCCAGTTCCGCCGCCCCTTCCAGGCTCGCCGCCTCAAATTTCGCCGGCGCCGTCCCTGCGTTATAAACGATCACCGTCGCCACCGAGGCCGCATTCACCGGCGCCTTCGTGATCCGGATCACGCCGCCATCGGCCAGCGCCTGCACATTGCCGTCTGTCCCCAGCGCATAGGCGTATTTCAGCTCCGGCGCCGTCCCGCTCAGCCCCACCAGCAGCAGCCCAAAACTGCCCGGCTGCTGATTCGACCCTTCCGGCGGCAGCTCCCGCGCCGTCACCCCAAGCTGGGCCAGCGTCCGCGTGCTCGTCGAAGGCTGAAACCGCAACTGAAAAATCGCGCGTTGTCCAGGCGTCAGCACCGTCGGCGTCGGCAACGCGGCCGCAAACTGAAAATCCGCCGACCCCGTCAGCGACGTCACCCCCAGCTCGCCCCGGTTCGATCCCGCATACAGGATCTCCACATATATGTCCTTAGCCTCGCCCAGCCGGCCCGCCACCTCCACCGTCGCCCCATTCGGCGCCTGCCGCGCCGTCTCCGCGTCCCGCACCGTAATCAGAAAACTCCCCTGCCCGCGCGCGACAGCCCCGGACGTCAACACCAGCACCGCCCACAGGACGCCAGTCCGCAGTTTCCCTTCCTTCATCGACTACTCTCCCGCCGGCACAAAAAACACCGCCCACACGCCCCCGCGCCGCACCGCCACCCAGATCTCATCCCCCTCCCGCGCCCTCTGCTTCAGCAACAGCCCGTTGCTGCCGGCAAGCGGCTCGGCCCGCTCTGGCACGGCTTCCAGCTCCACGCGCCGCGCCTCGCCGCCCTCGGCCTTCCACCACACCAGCTCCGGCTTCTCCCCACCATAGGCCGCCACGATCTCTCCCTGCTGCAAGGCTACCGCCACCGGCGCGTCCATTCTTTCCGTCGACCCCCGCCACGCCTCCCCCGCCTCGCCGAACACCACGATCTCGCCCTCGCCCACCAGCGCCGTCAGCGCCCCGGCGCACGCCGCCCGCCCGCGGCCCCTCACCCGGCCC
>JBMFOK010000020.1:0-68714 GCA_049969655.1 Bryobacteraceae bacterium | reverse complement strand
GAGGCCGGGCTGCGCCAGGAGGGCGCGTTCCGGTTGACGTGGGCGGCAACAGGGCGCGGGCGGGATGCCTCGAATGGTTCCCGCGCGCGCCCGCCGCCAGATGCCGACTTTTCTGTCCTTCGCCGGGCGGCGTGTCTCAACACGAGGAGCGCTGGCGCCGCAGTGCGGAGGCGCAAATACAACGTTTTTGATCGTTCTTGTTTTGGCCGCGGTGGGATGCGCCATGCGGAACCGTCCATGGCCCCCTGGCTCATGCCGCCGCATGCGCGCAGGCGAGGACACGGAAGCCCATGAAAAGGCCGCCCGCGCCACGCCGGCCTCAATCGGAGGGCGGCCGCGCCTTGTCGTGTGTTTCGATGGGGTCTGCGTTCCTCCCGGATAGAGACGTCCTCACATCGGCTGGCATCCATGTCGGGCAAAGGAGAAGGCGGTTGGAATCTTCCGGCAGATGGCCGATTGTTGCGGTCTCATCGCTCTTCTGCGGGCGTAGGCGGTCTGGATGGCCTTCCAGTTTCGGCTCGCCTTTGGCAGCCTGTGTCACGCGCGGCGTCTCAGTCGGCTGCCGGGGTTGACTGGTGCGGATCGGCAGTGGCTTCACGCCCTCCACGCCTGGTGGGATCCATGGGTTCTGCTTCCTGCCCGTCGTGCCTGGCGCGGTCAGGTCTTCTGTGCCTTGTCCAGCTCCTTCTTCGCCTCCTGGACGAATCGGCTCATCGCCTGCGCCACATGGTCCAGCACCTGCGTCCACTCTTCCAGGTGTTTTTCGCCGTCTGGCGTCAGCCGGTAAACGCGCCGCGCCGGGCCGCTTTCTTCGATCTCCCACTCAGAGACAACGTGACCATTCGCCTCCAACTGGCGGAGAGTACGATAGAGGGCGCCACGCTCGACCTCAGCGTCTGTCATGGCGAAAGCGGGCATCTCCTGGGACAAGTCGTAACCGTAAGACTTCCCTTTCTTTCTGAGCAACAGCAGCACCACCGGCTCGACAAAACGCGACAGGTTCCCCATGGCGCATGTGCAGGGCTGGCGATCCCCGTGCCGGCGGCACATCCTTCTGCGCACAGCACACCTCCTTCCCACCTCAGATGGTCACTTCCATGCGAAATGGATGACAGTTTCACTCAGCATGCTAACACGCAGGTCGTTGCTCAATGCGACAGCACCAACGCGGCTGCGCCCACCGCCAATCCAGCGACAAGATTGATGGCTTTCACCGCGATGAAGGCCCGGCGCGAATGCGCGAGCAGAGGCAGCATGCCATGGCCGTCCTGGACGATGGAACTGGTCAGCAGGACGGCGAACGGCGCCGCTCCCCGCGCGTAGAGCGAGACGAAAATCAGGTGCGGACCCGACTCGGGAATCAGGCCGATAAGCCCCGCCGCCAGCAGCAGCATCCACGGGTCGCCGCCGTGAAGCGACAATCGCCGCGACAGCGGCTCGCTCACCGCCAGCGCGCCCAGCGTCCAGAGAAACACGCGCGGCGAGTGCTTCCTCAGAACATGTTTCCACAGATGTTCCTCCAGGAAGTGATCCGGCGCCGTCGCCGCCACCCACAGCGCCAGCAATGCTACACCAAGCAGGCTGAAGCGAACCCAGTCCCAATGATGGGGGCCAATGCGGCCTGCCGCCACCGCCACAGCGAAGCCGGCCAGCGCAGCCATCAGCACGCCTCTCACCGCCGAACAATCCTTCCACTGGGCCAGAGTCCCCGAAGGGGAAAAGAGTTGAAGCCCTTCCTCAGGATGCATGATCAGCGCCTCGCACCGCAGCCAGCGAGCCGCTCTCGCCCCGGCGATCCAGTCTGTCAGCACGCCTGCAACAATCCCAATGACCGCCAGCAGACCCATCAGCCGCAGGGCGGCCGCGGGAATCAGCGCCAGCATTACAAACGCCTCGTCTCCGCTCGAGGCGATCATCGTCGTCACCAGCGCTCCAAGGGTCAGCAGCCCGTGAGAGTACAGCGAGACGGCGGTGAATGCGCCCAGACACCCAGGCAACGCGCCCAGCGCCGCCGCCAGCAGGTAACGAACCGGCCCCGCCCCGGTGAGCAGGGATTCCAGGCGTCCGCCGGTGAGCACATGTAGATACTCGATCAGCAGCATCATCGCGGCGACAAAGCCGGTGATCATCAATGAGGTCAGGATCAGGTCCGTCATGCTCACTCCATGCTGACGCACGCTCTGCCTGCGGTGTGACAGGCAGCCAGGCGTCTACAGACGCCAAAGGAAGCCGCAACCCACGTCGCGCACCCGGCCAGGGAGGCGCGCTTCCAGAACTTCACGACCCCTTTGCCCGGTGCAATGGCAAGGCCCGATGAGTGCCACTCCCGCCGCCGCCAAGGCAGCCACGGCAGCCTCCAGCACGGCCGGAATAGCCTTAGCCAGATGGAAGCCGACAAAGACCGCAAAGACGCCTGCGCCCCCCAGCCGGCGGCAGTGCTCGAGCGTCGCTGGCAGCCCCGCATGGGCGCAGCCCGTCAGGACAACCAGCCCGCGCCCGGTCCGGATCAGAAGCGCCTGTTCATCAACAAAAGGGTCCGGCTCGCGGCAGGCCCCATCCACGCAGAAGTCCGCGCCCTCCGGCGCGCCGGGCCGAGGTTGCGGAATCTCTCCCGTCGCCACCACCCCCGGCGCCACCTCCAGCGGACCACGGTAAAAGCGGACTCTCGCCGCGTTCTGCTCCAGCGCCTCCAGCGACGCTTGGGGCACGCCGAAGGCCCGGTGCGGAGGCTCAGGGTTTCAGGCGTATCTTGGCCGCACCGCCCCGGGATGAAGGAACACCGGCGCCTTCTGGCTGTGCCGAAGCACCAAAGGGAGGCCGCCCATGTGGTCGTAGTGCCATGGCTGAGCACGATCGCGTCGAGGTCCGCCAGCCGCACTCCCAGCGCCCAAGCATTCAGCTCCAGCGCGCCTTCCTGACCGGTGTGAAACAGAACCCGCGCCCCGTCGGCCTCGACCAGCAAGGAAAGACCATGCTCGGGCTGCAAACGCGCATCTGCGGCGCGATCGTCGCAAAGCACCGTGATTCGCAAGTGGTCCGCCATCGTCCTCAGCTCAAATCAGAACAGCTCCGCACCGCGCATGCGTTCAAAGCGACCGCAAGGTCACGCCCACAGTCCTGCTTGCATTTTATCCTAGATGTGAGTTACATCTATTAGCAGAGGACACGGCTCATGAAAATCGCCTTTTCCTCCCGCGGGCCTGATCCCGCTTCGGCCATCGAGCCGCACTTCGGCCATGCCCGCTATTTCCTGATATACGATACCGCTTCCGGGAGCTGGACAGTCCTCGCCAATGGATCGGTTCCACCAGGCGGTCACGGTGCGGGAATGGCAGCGGCAGAGAAAGTTCGGGAGCTTGGCGTGCAGGCTCTCGTCACCGTACGCATGGGCCCTCATCCGGGCGCCATGTTGGAAGCTGCCGGGATCCAGGTGAAGCGGGCCTCCGGCGTCACGGTGGAGGAAGCGCTCGAACGATATCTGCGGGGGGAGCTGGACGATCTTGTAGTCGCTCCCGAAGACCGGTGTAGGCACGACCATACGCGCGGTGCTGATGGAGCGAATTGCTCGTAGGAGGCCGCTGCAATGAGCGACTCCGGAAAGGAGACGTAAAAATGCCTATGAGGAATGGTAAAGGACCGTTTGGGGTTGGACCCGGAACGGGCCGGGGAATGGGCAGGTGCACGCGAGGACGCGGTTCTGGGGCCGATGTGGGACTCACACCGGGCCGCCGGGGCTGGAGACAGTGGGCTGAGGGCGGTCCCAACGGACTCGAGGCCCAGGCAGCGCTTCTCGAATGGAAGCTTGAACGGATCCGGCAGCGTCTGCGCTCTCTGGGGGAGAATTCCGGCACAACAGACCCGGGCCCTCAGGGCTAGCCGGCCGGCGAAAGCTTCGCGAGCCCGCGCCACCCTATTCGGCGGCGGCGTCCAGGCAGGAAGCGGAACAGGCACACCGGGCGGCGCGGCCTGCGCTCCTATTCGGACGCGCGGCAAACGGAATCCCAGAATTTCAAGACGGACAGAAAAGGATGCGAATTGCAATCCCGGTAGAAAACGGACGGCTGGCCCAGCACTTTGGCCACGCCTCTCATTTTGCCCTCTTTGACGTGGATCCTGAATCCAACAGGGTTCTCTCGGCTCAGGTGTTGTCCGCGCCGCCCCACGCGCCAGGCCTTTTGCCGGCGTGGTTGAAGGAACTCGATGTTCATGTCGTCATCGCCGGCGGAATGGGGCCCCGAGCGGTCAGCCTGCTCGAGGCCAACGCCATGGAGGTCATCCCCGGCGCCCCGGTCATGGCCGCGCAGACGCTGGTGGAGCAATATTTGGCAGGATCGCTGAGAGGCGGCCAAAACCATTGCAATCATGCTGGCAGCAGCGGCCACGGGCACGCATGCCGTGGTGACTCGCCCGCCGAATCGGGGGCGCGTCACCCCAGCGGCGGGGAACGCATCCAAAGAAATACGGGTGAGCCGCAGGAGTGGTAGGTTCGAGTGCCCCTGAGCGGGCCTCGTCGCCCATCCTCCGCAGCCAGCCGGTGAGCGCCAGGCTGGCAACAGCATTCTGCCCTGAGGAGAGTCATGCGAAAAGTCATCATCGTTGGTGGTGTCGCTGGAGGCGCCACCTGTGCGGCCCGCCTGCGCCGGCTGGATGAGGAGGCCGAGATCATCATTCTCGAGCGCGGGCCCTTCGTCTCGTTCGCCAATTGCGGCTTGCCGTACTACATTGGCGACGTCATTCGCGAAGAGGCGAAGCTGCTTCAGGCGAGCCCTGAGCTGTTCCGGCAGCGCTTCCGTATCGACGTGCGCACGCAGCATGAGGCCGTGCGGATCGACCGGAACGCACGGGAGGTGGTGGTGCGGGATCTGGTCAGCGGCCTTGAGTACCGCGAATCCTATGACGCGCTGGTGCTCTCGCCGGGCGCCTCGCCTGTCGTGCCGCCGCTTGAAGGCATTCAGCTTCCCGGCATTTTCACCGTCCGCACGGTGCCGGACAGCGCCGAGATCCGCGAATGGATCGAACGGCATGGCGCAAAGCGGGCGGCAGTCATCGGCGGCGGCTTCATCGGGCTTGAGATGGTGGAAAACCTCGCCCACCGCGGACTGGAAGTAACGCTGATTGAGGCCGCCGATCAATTGCTGCCGCCGCTGGATCCCGAAATGGCCGAATACGTGCGCCAGCGCGTCAGCGCGCATATCGCCAACGTGCGGCTGGGCGATCCCGTGGCCGGCTTCCAGAAGGACTCGCACGGCCGGCTGCTGGTGAAAACGAAAAGCGGGCTGCAATTTGGCGCCGACATCGTGATCCTTTCCATCGGCGTGCGCCCGGAGACGCGGCTGGCGCGCGAGGCAGGCCTCGAAATCGGCGCCCGCGGCGGCATCCGCGTCGACGGCCAGATGCGCACTTCGGATCCACATATCTGGGCCGTCGGCGACGCGGTGGAGGTCCGCAACGCCATTACCGGCGAGTGGCACCTGTGCCCGCTGGCCGGCCCGGCCCAGCGGCAGGCACGCGTGGCCTCGGCCTCCATCTGCGGCCGCCCGGCCGAGTTCCGCGGAGTGCAGGGCACGGCCGTTGTGGGTGTCTTCGGGTTGACGGCGGCGGTGACCGGCGAGAATGAAAAGTCGCTGCGCCGCGCCGGCATCACGGACTACGAGGCCGTCTATCTGCACCCCGGCCACCACGCCGGTTACTATCCGGGCGCGAAGCCGATTCATATGAAGCTGCTCTATCGCCGTTCCGACGGGCTGGTGCTTGGCGCGCAGGCGGTGGGCGAGGCCGGCGTCGCCCGGCGCATCGACGTCATCTCGATGGCGATCCAGAAGGGTGCCACGGTGTTTGATCTCGAGGAGGCCGAGCTCTGCTACGCCCCCCAGTATGGCTCAGCCAAAGACGCGGTGAACATGGCCGGCATGATCGCCGCCAATGCGATGCGCGGCGACATCGAGATCGCTCCCTGGTCCGCCCTGGGCGCCGGCGGCGCGATGATTCTCGACGTGCGCGAACCGGGCGAGCACAATGCGGGAACGACCCCCTGCGCCGTCAACATTCCGCTCGGCCAGTTGCGAGACCGGCTGGAGGAGTTGCCCCGCGACCGCGAGATCCAGGTGACCTGCGCCGTCGGCCAGCGGGCTTACTACGCCTGCCGCATCCTTCGCCAGTACGGCTTCCGTGCGAGGCTGCTTTCCGGCGGATATCGCACCTACAAAACCTTGCCGCATTCATGTCTTCCAAAGGCGTCTGCGAATGAGCTAGACTCAGCGGGACGAAGATGAGCCAAACCGAGGGACGTTCCGGGCCGGCGGGGCAAACACGACTCCCAAACCGCTGCTTCGCCTGCGGCAGCGACAACTCCATCGGATTGAAGCTTGTCTTCGCACATCGCCCCGACGGAGAAGCGCTGGCGCGATGGACGCCCGCCGCCGAGCATGAGGGTTGGCCGGGCGTGGTCCACGGCGGCCTGGTGAGCACCGTGCTCGATGAAGCGATGTCTCACGCGCTGCTGGCCGCAGGGCTGAGAGCGATGACCGCCGAACTCCGCGTGCGCTTTCGCAACGCCGTGCCGCCGGGGCTCGAAGTGACGGTGAAGGGATGGGTGGTGGAACGGGCGAAGCGGCTGGTGGAGGCCGAAGCGAGCATCACCGGCGCAGACGGCGCCGAATACGCGCACGGCTGGGGACGGTTCCTGAGCGTGGACACGCTGCCGCGCCGGGACGTCTGACGGGGGCCCGGGCCCGCCGCCGCGCCGGCTTCAATGATCCCTGCCTGGACCGGATGAGGGCCGGCGCGCGCCGTACCGGAAATCCCGAATAAAAAACGCAGAAGAGGACCGGAAATCTGGTCGCTTTTTCCCGGCTCTGGCGCAAAGAAGCGGGGCGGCCGTTGCGCCGCCCCACCTGAGTGTTGCCCGGAGTCAGGACAGTTTCCTGAAGCAGAGGAACCAGTCCACGCAGCGGATGTTCGGGTCCTTCGACTCCATGCGCTCCCTGGCGGCGCCGCAGGAGCCCGGCGGCGGAACGATGACCTCCTCGCCCGGCTGCCAGTCGGCCGGCGTGGCCACGCCATGCTTGTCGGTGGTCTGAAGGGAAATCAGCAGGCGTTTCAGCTCCTGGAAATTCCGGCCGGCGCTGAGGGGATAGTACAGAATGGCGCGGATCTTCGACTCGGGGTCGATGAAGAACACGGCGCGCACCGCCTGCGTCGTGCTGGCCGAAGGCTGGAGCATGCCGTAGAGGCGCGACACCTCCATCGTCAGGTCGGAGATCACCGGGAAGGTGACCTCGACGTCTTTCATCCCGCGGAACTCGATCTTCTCCTTGATCGTGCGCAGCCAGGCGATGTGGCTGTAGGTGCTGTCGATGGACAGGCCGAGCAGCTCGCAGTTCAGCGCGCGGAACTCCTCCTGCATCGACGCAAACGTGATGAATTCGGTGGTGCAGACCGGCGTGAAATCGGCCGGGTGGCTGAAAAAGATCACCCATTTCCCCTTGTAATCATGCGGAAAATGGACGGGCCCCTGGGTGGTTTCCGCGTGAAATTCCGGCGCGGGTTCGCCAATCAGGGGCAGACGGTTGACAGTGGCAGTATCGGTCATGGGATAGATGAACCTCCTGACTCAGGGATGCGGCCGCGGGCGGAGTGTGACCTATGGGTGGAATAAGCAAAAGGGCAGGACTGTCCTGGCCGTCCTGATTCACAGTGGCGCGTTCCGGCCCGGAAAGAGCAAGGCGCGCGAGGCCTCCTTCAGACGAACGACGGCCTCGCGCCACTCAAAACAAACGCAGCTTCAGCTCTTACGGCCGGCAGCCCTGCATCGACTTCACGCGCAGACCCAACGGCCCTCCGGGCCCCTGCCTGCTCAGCGGAATGACATTCCCCGGGAAAAGGAGCCCCAATGGATCCCGGATGGGTTCCGCCCAATCGCTGTAATCGCCGCGTCGCTCCTTTTGTGTGGGCAGGTAGGCTTCCACTGTGCAGCCCGGCGCCACGGTCCAGGCGCCGCAGACCATCTCATTGGGGAAAGAGGGAAGCGGCAGCGTGCTCTTCAGGAACTCGAATGCGGCCATGCTGGACACTTCTCCAACAATCAGCCGGTCGCCGGCCGGGTTCGGCCCCAGGACCTGATAGATCTTGTTGAAAATGGGCGCGGGGGCATTCGCGGGCAATGGGTAACAGTTTGTCGGGCCAGAGACGAAGATCGTCGCGCCCACCGGCGCCCTCGCCTCCGGGAGCGTCAGAATGGATCCCTCCTTCGGAGCGAACTGACAGTACTCGGGCGCCGTCATCCCGCGGAAGGCTTCCACGCTCCACGAACCCAGGAAAAAGGCCGCGCCGGGCGAAGGGCTCGATCCGCGGATGCAGGTGCTGTTCACCGTTTGCCAGGAAAGGCCCACATCGCGGCTGCTGACGGATGGCAGGGAAACCATGTCCAGGAATCCCAGATCCACCATCCTGTTCACGATCCAATCCAACACCGGCGAGAGGGCGCTCTTGACCACGAAGGAAGCACCGCTGCCAAAGGCGCCGGCCACTGTCGCTGAGACCATCTCTTTCGCCGCCCACGCAATCCCCATGGCGGGATCCAGTGCAGAGACGAAGTGCCCCCGAACGTCGAACTCAGACTTTTCTCCGGGTTTCAGGACGATCTGGGACGGGGTAACGCGGAGCTGTTGCAGGGTGTTCGGCCAGAGCAGGATGGCCGTCTGGCCGGCGATCGACGCAAGCGCGCCGGCGGCAAACGCCGGTGCGGCGAGATTTGCAGCCGACACCGCGAGAGGACAGGAGATCCCGCTGGTAAGACAGCTCAGCATCGCGCCTGCGGCGAATCCCAGCTGCACCCTGGCGATGTTCCGGGAGGTGCGCTCGAAGTCCTGGTAAGCCCATGCCGCCTGACGGATCTCCTCTTCGATGCCCGAATCGACGGCGCTTCGCTCCTCCCTTGTCGGCTCTGCTGTCAGGGTTGAGTCGAGAACGTCCGCCGCGGCGGCAGTCAGCGCCTCCAGCTTCTGGATCGCCGCCAGGTCAAACACGGTTTCGACCCTGGTTCCATCAGGCAGCCGGATTTCGATCCGCTCCGGGGTGCCTGCCAGAGCGGCATCGATCCTGGCCCGCAGATCGGCGCGGGCCCGCTCTTTGGCGGCCTGGATGTTTTTCGCGAGGGCCGGGTCGAACTGGGACGCCCTTTGAGCGAGACCATCGTAGGTCTTTTCAAGCCGCGAAAGAAGCACGTCGCCCGGCGGCGTCGCCGGCGGCGGTGGCTGAACCATGCGCAACGTTTCAGCCGCGCAGGCCGGCACGCCATCCGTCGCCACACAGACCTGCACCGGCCCCGCATACCAGGCCGCCTGCGGGGATTCCGCCAGAGGAGGCGTGAAGATTTCCAGCACCTGTCGCGCCGAGGTTCCGGTGCCCACCGTGGACGTCCGGAACGGAATGGCCAGCGCCCGCAATTGATTCCCTGCGGAGAGCAGCACACGGTCCCGCCCGTCGACTGACATGGCGAAGCCCTGGCCCGAAATGCGGAGCACCTGCCCCGGGCTCACCTCTTTCGGCTCGAAGGAAAGCAGCGATGGGGGCTCCTCCATGAGCACCTTCAGGCTCACCGTATTGGACTGCCTGTCAGCCGCCCGCACGGCCACGAACACTTCGTCCCATGCGTTGTCCAATGCATTCAGCTCCTCGGGAAGCTCGACGGTGACGTGGTCCAATCCGGCATAATCCGGCGCCGGTTCCACGAACACCGGCCGCATGGGCCACTCGCGAATGCTCGTGTCTTTCCCAAGCGCCATGAACGCCACGGTGATGGTCTGTCCGGCTGCCAGGGCCTGCCTCAGCCCGGTGGCCGCCATCAGCAACCGAGTCGGCCTCATGCCGCCGGGCGTATTGGTGTGGACACGGAACGGCCCTGGAGCGCCAGTGGCGGCGTCATAGATCCTGCCCGGCCCGCGGCCGCTGTTGTCCTCTGAAAACAGGCCAGGGGCGGCCGAGACAAGGACGGCCCGGCCTGAGGCGACCAGTTCGTTCCCGTTTCGGACGACCTTCACGGGGACCTCTCCTGGCTGAAGCCCATCTGGCAGGACACAGTAAATTTCTTCCGGGGTCACATAAATGATCCGCGCGGGAAGCTCGCCAACGAGCACGCTCAGCCCTGCCAGGACGGTGGGCGGCGAGGACGTCTGCCATTGCTCAATGGAGACCGCATCTCCCGTGAACCCTTTGCCTTCGATGAACACGAGCGAGCCTGGGGCCACCTCGGGTAGCCGGCTTGCCGCGGAGACCACCGTCAGTTGTGGGGCCGTCTGGGCCGAAATTGCCGGTGGATGGACGGCGAAAAGAAAGAAAACGGGCAGAATGACAAAGATCAATCGGGTCATCCCGCTGCACCTCCAGATCGAAATTTTTGGTGTTGCCAACCAAACAGACGGCCCCATCTTCGCAGAATCTGCGGCTTTCCCGGGAATGAATAATGACGCAAGAACGCGAAAAAGCGTGCAGCTTTGTGCAAACTGCCCCGTTAATTCCGGGGCTTACCTTCAGAGCGGGCCGTGCAACACGGAAATGATATCGGGCTTTTTGATGGACAGACCGCGTCCCCGGGCCGCTGCGTTATGCTGAGGGCATCGATCCCATGGCCAGAAGCGCCGGGCCGTTTCCTTCGCGCATCCCCCTGGGAGGAGCGCTCGAACTTCGTGCGCTCGAGCCGGAGCAGGCAGAGGTCATTTTTGCGGTGGTCATGGTGAACCGCGATCACCTGGGCCGGTGGCTGCCCTGGGTCAGCTCGACCCGCGAGCCGGCCGACACGCGGGCGTTTCTCGAACAGGTGGCGGAAAATCGCGCCCACGGGCGGACGGCGGCCTACGGCATCTGGGTCCAGGACGAGCTCGCCGGACTCATCGGACTCCACGACATAGACTCCCCGAACGGCTCGGCGCAGGTCGGTTACTGGATCGCGACGCGCTTCGAAGGGCAGGGCATGATCACGCGGGCCGTGCGAGCGCTGCTCGAACTGGCCTTCGGGGCGCTGGGACTCGAACGGATCGAGATCCGCTGCGCCGCGGGCAATCAGCGCTCGCAGGCGATCCCGAAGCGGCTGGGCTTTACGTTCGAAGGAACGCTCCGCCGCGCGCAGTGGCTGAACGGGGCGAGGGTCGACCTGCGCATCTACGGCCTGTTGCGCGACGAGTGGGAACGGCTGCGCGCGGCCTCAGCCGAGGATGTCGAGCGCGGCCTGTAGTTCGCTGGCGGTGTGCGCGTCGCCGGCGCGGCGGGCGGCGTCGATGCCGCGGCGGTAGAATTCCCGCGCTGACTCGATGTCGCCGGCCTGTTCGAAGGCGCGGCCCGCCTGGTAGTAGGCGGGCACGTAGCCCGGATCGCGCTCGATCAGCTCGCGCAGCGCGGCGGCAGCCTCGGCGGCGCGGCCCTGGCCCAGCAGTTCCATGCCCAGCATGTAACGGAAACGGCTGTTGGCCGGATCCTGCTCCACGAGTTGCTGCAACTGTTCCAGGCGCCCCATGCCCTTCATGGTACCTTCTTTCTCATGGAAGGCCGTCCGGTGCGCGAATCGGCAAGCGAACTCAGCGAATTTGCCCTGCCCATTTACGCCAATACGCTCGGCAATCTTTTGGGCGGCCGCATCATGCACCTGGTGGACCTGGCCGCCGCCACCGCCGCCATGCGCCATGCGCGCTGCCCGGTGGTGACCGCCTCGGTCGACCACATGACGTTCCTCCACCCGATCCACATCGGCCAGCTCGTCATCGTGAAGGCGAGCGTGAACCGCGTGTTCCGGACTTCGATGGAGGTTGGCGCGAAGGTTTTTGTCGAGGACCTGGAGACGGGCGTCGTGCGCCACACGAACTCTTCCTATCTGACGTTCGTGGCGCTGTCTCCGGACGGCAGGCCGCGCGAGATCCCGCCCGTCATTCCGGAGACAGAGACGGAAAAACGGCGCTGGCACGAGGCGGGCGAGCGCCGGCGAATGCGGCTGGAGCGGCGCGCGCGGGCGGTGGAAAAGGAACGGCTGGAGTCCGGCCCGGCGAGCCAAGTCTGAACGGTTTGGGCGGGGCCGGCCGGTGGCCGCCTGAAAAGAGCCTCAGGGGGTGAGGGAGCGGCCAGGACTCTGCCGGACACCAGCAGGTGAAAATCGCCCCGCGCCGGCGGCCGCGCGGTTGTCAGCTCGTTTTCGCAGCGCCGGCCGTTGCCCCACTTGCGGCTCCGAAGCGCCAGTGGAGCCGCAGCCACAGGCGATAACGCCAGGCCTGGCGACCCCTTCCTTCCCTTCGCGTATGCTGGTTTGAGCGTCGTCCGCGCTTCCCCATGCCCCAACTGGAACCCTGGCAGTGGGCGCTTGGCGCCCTTTGCGCGTTCTGCGTCGGGCTGGCCAAGACCGGCCTGCCCGGCCTCGGCATTCTGGTTGTCCCGATGATCGTGCTCACCGTCGGCGACGCCCGCAGGGCGGCCGCGTGGCTGCTGCCCATCCTTTGCACGGCGGACGTCTTTGCCGTCGTGTACTGGCGCCGCCACGCGGCCATTGGCCGTCTGTGGAGCCTCGCCCCGTGGGCGCTGGCCGGCATGGCGGGCGGGGCCGCGGCGCTCTCGCTTCAGGAGCGCATTCTGCGGCCGATGGTCGGCGCGATCGTGCTCATCATGCTCGCCGCGTATCTCATCCGGCGTCGGGCCCGGAACCCCGCCGCCATCGCGCCGCACCCCGCGCTGTACGGCGTCGCCGCCGGGTTCGCCACCACCGTGGCCAACGCCGCCGGACCGGTCATGAACCTGTACCTGCTGTCGAAACGGCTCCCGAAGGAGGAATTCATCGCGACCGGCGCATGGTTCTTCTTCGTCATCAACCTGACGAAGATCCCCATCTATGCCGCCCACGGGCTGTTCAGCCGGCAGTCGCTCGTCTTTGACCTGCTGATGATTCCGGCGGTCTTTGCGGGCGCGCTCGGCGGGCGCCGCGTGGTCGAACATATTTCCCCAAACATGTTTGAATGGCTCGTGGTCGCTCTCACTGCCCTGTCCACCTGGTTCCTGTTCCGCTGACCACCCGCGCCGTGTCGCGCGCAATCAGCAGCTCCTCGTGGGTGGGCACCACCAGCACTTCGAACCGCCCCAGCCGCTCCAGCCCTTCCAGGATGCCCGCACGGATCTCCGGCCGGTTCTCGCCAATGCCCCCGGTGAACACGATCGCGTCGGCGCCGCCCAGCACCGCCCAATAGGCCCCGATGTACTTCTTCGCGCGGTAGCAGAAGACGTCGATGGCCAGCCGGGCGCGCGCGTCGCCCGCGGCCGCCGCCTCGACGAGATCGCGCATGTCATTCGAGCGCCCCGAAAGGCCCAGCAGGCCGCTGCGCCGGATGAACAGCTCCTCCACCTCGTCCACGCTCATGCCTTTCGCGCGCATCAGGTGGAAGACGACGCCCGGGTCGATGTCGCCGCAGCGCGTGCCCATGATGAGCCCTTCGATCGGCGTAAACCCGAGCGAGACGTCCACCGCGCGGCCGCCATCGACGGCGCAGATCGAACAGCCGTTGCCCAGATGACACGTGATCAGCCGGCACCGCTCCGGCGGCAGCCCCAGCAGCTCAGCGGCGCGCCCACTCACATAGCGGTGCGAGGTGCCATGGAAACCGTAGCGCCGGATGTGATCGCGCTCGTAATATTCGAGCGGCAGCCCGTAGAGAAACACGCGCGGCTCCAGCGTGTGGAAGAAGGCCGTGTCGAACACGGCCACGTGCGGCGCCTGGTTCAGCAGCAACTTCGCCGCGCGGTAGCAGGCCAGGTTGGGCGGGTTGTGCAGCGGGGCCAGGGCACAGCATTCCTCGATCACCCGCTCGACCTCCGGATCGATCAGCACCGCCTCGCGGTACTTCTCGCCTCCATGCACCACGCGGTGGCCCACCGCATCCACTTCACCGGCCCGCTCCAGGGCCTCCCGGACCGCCGCCCAGTGGTCGGCCGGCCCGCCCGGCGCCCCAATCCGCTCCACCACGCCCCTCACCAGCACCTCTTCAGCGCCGTCCTCCAGGCGAATGACCTGATACTTCAGCGAAGAGCTGCCTGCGTTCAATACGAGCACCCGCATTGCGCCGACAGCTTACCATCCGCACAGGCCTTGCCGCCTTATCGGGCAAATTGGTATGATTTGGGGGAATGCGGAAAGTCCCCCTGAGCCAGTCGTTGCGGATCATCGCCCAGGGCTCGGCCAACTGGCTCGCCGGGCGTCCCATCGTCGTCTCTTTCGAGGTCACCGACTCCTGCACCTGCTACTGCCGCCACTGCGACCACGGCGGCCCGAAAGACGACTCCCGCAATCTCCGCCCGGAAGAGTACCGCAAGTACACGGAAACGCTGAAGCCCTGCGTCGTGCAGGTCTCGGGCGGCGAACCGCTGCTGCGCGACGACCTGCCCGAAGTGGTGCGCAACATCAAGCGCCCGGACGGCCTGCCCTACATCCTGCTCGTCTCCTCGTGGTCGCTGATGACGCCGGAGCGCTACCTCGAGCTGCGCGAGGCGGGCGTCGACCAGTTCAACGTGTCGCTGGATTTCCCCGACGCGCGCCACGACGAGTTCCGCATGTATCCCGGCCTGTTCGCGCACCTGAACGAAGTGGTGCCGAAGTGCGCCGCCTACGGCTTTGACGACATCGTGCTGAACACCTGCATCACCGCCGCCAACGTGGCCGAGATCAACGCCGTCGCCGACAAGGCGCGCGAGTGGGGCGTCAACATCTGCATCAGCGCCTATTCGGCGCGTCGCACCGGCTGCCGCGAGCTCTTCCCGGGCACGCCCGAACTGCTTGCGATCCTGAACCGCGAGCTCGACCGGCTCGAGTCCCGCCGCGACGACACCAACTGGATCGTCAGCGCCCCCACCACCATCGAGGCCACGCGCCGATACTTTGAAACCGGCGGCGCCCCGGGCTGCAAGGCGGGGCTGCGCTTCCTGGTGGTGACCGCCGACGGCAAGCTCCAGCCTTGCTCGATGCAGTTCCACCGTTACGAGCTGCACGAGCAGGCGCGCATGGTGCGCGAGTTCACCATGAACAACCGGTGCGACGAATGCTATGTCGCCATCCGCTCGAACCTGGACAAGACGTTCCCGCAACTGCTGCGGGAGAACGTCGCGCGCTACCTGAGCTTTTCCAATTCCACGAAGGCCGCGGCGCGCCGTTCGACGGCCACTGCCGGAGGCTGCTGAGCTCTTCCTGGTTCAGGCCACCTTGACAAGCACCTTGCCCATCGGGCCTTCAGCGAGGCGGCGGAAGGCCTCTTTCAGCTCTTCAAAGCCATACACGCGGTCGATCACCGGCTTCTGACCGAGCTGGGCCAGCCGGCGCACGATCTCTTTCCAGGCCGCCTGCGCGCCGTCCGGCGTGTAGTCGCCCACCGACACACCGCCGATGCGGATGCGGCGGAAGAACAGCGCCGCGGTATTGAACTCCGGCACCACGCCGCCGCTGCGTCCGGCCACGCTGATCCTGCCGCCATAGCCGAGGAGCTGAAGAACGGTATTGAACAGCGGCCCGGCCACCAGGTCGATGATCAGATCCACGCGTTTGCCTCCCAGCGCGCCGAGCACCTGCTGTTTGAGGTCCGGCGCCGACGGGTCGAAGACATGATCCGCGCCCAGCTCGCGCAGCCGGCGGCCCTTCTCCGCGCTGCGCGACAGCGCCACCACCGTCATGTCCATTGAGCGGCCCAGCATCACGCTGGCGACGCCCACGCCGCCGCTGGCGCCGGTCACCAGCAGCACCTGTCCCGGCGAAGGGAGCCCGCCCCATTGCACCAGCGCCTGCCACGCCGTGAGGTAGACGAGCGGCGCCGCGGCCATCTCTTCCAGGGACCAGCCCTCGGGCACTGGCGCAACGCTCGATGCCGGCACAACGGTCTTTTCCGCGAACGTGCCCCAGCGCTCGACGCCCGCCTCGCAGCGCAGGATGCCGACCCGGTCGCCCGGCTTCACGCGTTCGACGCCCGGCCCGACGGCGATCACCTCGCCGGCGCCGTCGCGGCCCAGAATGTGGGGCAGCGGCGGCCGTGCCGGATATTGCGCCTGTGCCAGAAACGCATCCGCCGGATTCAACGCGGCGTAGCGGAGGCGGAGCAGCACTTCGCCTTCGCCGGGATGCGGATCGGGGACTTCGGCCAGCCGGAGCCGCTCGATTCCCTCATAGCCGTCCATCAACCATGCGCGCATGTTTCCATTGTGACGGAGTGGCGCGCCTGGTTCGGCAATCTCAGTAACGGGTGATGCTCAGTGTGCGGGTCGTTGCGTTGCCCGCAGCGTCCACGGCGGTGATGACTACCGGATTGAATCCCTTGACCAGCGGGATCGGACCGCACGTGAAACCGGAGAAGGGCCCGGTGGCCGTGCCGGCGGTCTGCCGCGTCCGCCAGGTGATCTCACGCACGGCCACGTTGTCGGACGCCGCGCCGCGCACGGTGATGTGGTCCGCTGAGGTTGCGTAGATCGGAGAATAGGGGAACGTGATGACAAGCTGCGGGGGGGCGGTGTCGCCGCCGGGCGGCGTTGCCGGCGGTGAAGGCGGCGGCGTCGGCGTGGAAGGCGTCGTCGGGTTCGATGGATTCGACGGAGTCGAAGGATTCGTGGGACTGGAAGGCGACGAAGGCGTGCCCGGCGAACCGGTTGTCGTGGTCCGGGCCGCATACAGCCGGCGGATCTCGGCGATGTCGGCCGGTGTGAGGCCGTTGTGGCGCCGGTAGTAGGGATACATCACCGACGCCGGATCGTCGTTGTGCCCGAGGCCGAGGGCGTGCCCCAGCTCGTGCAACGCCACGCTGAACAGGTCGATGTCAGCGCCGATCTTCCACGGCTCGTCCAGGTCGAGGTGCAGGTCGCCGGCGATCGTCTCCGGATTCGGCGGCGGATAGAAGGTATGCGCCAGCACGCCGCCGCGGCCGTCAAAGGCAAAGCCGTCGCCGTGTTCGCGCGCCGCTGCGAGGATTTCAATCTGGCGCCGCAGACGCGGCACGCTCGAGTCACTGAAAGAAAGCTGCACGACCGAAGCCCACTCGTCAAGCGCGCGCCGCAGCTCGGCCACGGCCTGGCTGCGGTCGAGCCATGCAGGCAGCGTCCCGAAGTAGACGGCCAGGGACGCCGGGCCCAGCCCAGGGCCGTCCCAGCCTTCGCCAAACGTGGCGGCCAGATTCGCGCCTGTGAGAGACGCCGGTCCCATCACGCCGCCCACGCAGGCCGCCACCGGCTCGCCTTGCAGCAGGGCGCTGGCCGCCGGATAGACGTAGGCCACCGCGTCGGCCCCGGCCAGTGTCCGCAGCGCTTCCACGGGTCCACGGACGAGCAAGGCATTGGGCGCCAGGTCCGGGTGTTCCCGCACCTCAAGACCCGCCTCCGCCGCAAGCCGCGCGCCCTCGCCGCGGCCCACGTCCAGGTGCAATTCGGCCACCGCAGCCACATCGCCTTCCGGCGGCAGCGCCGGGCTCAGCTTCTCCTCCGCGGCGAGCAGCGCAGCATAGGCCGCGCCCGCGGCCTTCCAGTCCGTCTCCGCCGGCGCGCTCACCAGCAACGCCTGATCCGGCACATACTGAAGCACCCGCACGTCGAGCCATCCAAGCCGTTCGATGAGCGCCTCGTCCGGCTCCTCCGCGAATTGCACCAGCCAGTGGAGCCTCTCGCCAGTGGCCGCGGCCCGGCTCCCGGCCGGGCTTTTCGACTCCGTCGCGCCAATGCGGTTCGGCGGCAGCCGGCCCGCCTTCAGCCGCAGCGGCGGCAGCTCCTGGGCCGCCAGGAGAGACATGAGGAGGGTGGAAAAAGCAACACGCCAGGCCACGCCTGCCTTATCGGCGCGCCCGCCGCAGCCTTTGAACGGATCAGATCATGTACATCCCGCCGTTGACTTCAATCGTCTGCCCGATCACGTTCCTGGCCGCGTCCGAACACAGAAACACGATGACGTCGGCGATGTCTTCATTGGTCGACAGCCGCCCCTGCGGCGTCTGCCGGATCACCGCCTCCAGCATCTCGCGCGTCGAAAACCGCGCGTGAAAATCGTTGTCCACCGTGCCCGGGCTCACCGCATTGACCCGCACCCCGCAGGGCGCCAGCTCGCGCGCCATGCCTTTGGCGAACGCGGACACGGCCGCCTTGGCCGCTGCGTACACCGTGGCCCCCACGCCGCCGCCCGTGCGCGCGGCAATCGAACTGACATGGACAATGACGCCATGCCCGCGCGCCGCCATGTGCGGCGCCACCGCCTGCGTAATGAACCATGCGCTCTTGGCGTTGAGGTCCATCACGCGGTTGTACAGGTCGTAGGTCATTTCAGCGAGCCTGGCGCGCTGAATAAGCGAGCCGGCGTTGTTGACAAGGATGTCCACCGTGCGCGCCCGCTCGCCCAGCGCTCCCACGAAGGCGCGGATGCCCGCTTCCGTGGACAGGTCTCCGCAAAGGAGCTCCGCTTCCGCGCCCGCTTCGCGCACGCGCCGCGCGGTCTGCCCGGCCGCCTCCGCCGACGAGGCGTAATGCAGGAGCACCTTCGCGCACCCGGCGCGCGCCAGCGCCACCGCCGTGGCCGCGCCAATGCCGCGCGAAGCGCCCGTCACCAGCGCCGTTTTGCCGGAAATCCCGTTCTGCATGGCCACCATTCTGGCACCGCGAGACCGGGGCGCGGCGCCGCCTGCACCGGCCGGAAGCATTGGGTGTGCATCCGCCGTATGATGCGTAGCGGAACATACTTTCATGGCCCAATGCGCCCGAAGACCCGCCACGCCAGTGGCGGGCCCGTCAGGCCAGAGCCGGATGGCGCTGCTGAGGAACACAGGCCATGTCTGACAATTCGCCCAAGGTAGCCCCAGCCGCGCGCGTCATCCTCTGCGGACTCGTGTTTGCCGCGGCACAATCGATCTCCGCCGCGCTGGTCCAGGCGCTCGGAATGCGGATGCTCGCGCCGCCGGCCGGAACGGGCTCCGCGCAACTCGCCCTGGCGGCGTTACTCGCCTCCCCGCTGCTGCCGCTGGCGCTGGCGCCGCTCGCCGCACGCCTGCCGGGCGCGCTGCTGGCAAGAACTCTCCGGCTGGCGCTGTTCACTTACGTCTCCTTCGGCCTGAACACGATGATCGAGGCGCGCATTTTCACGACGCTCGTCCAGCCGGGCGCCTTCGCCGGGATGTGCGTGTTCTACATTCTGCCCTGCGCCGCGCTTGCGCTCGCCGTTGCGGCCGCATTCCCGGCTCGAGATGTCCGGCGCGGCCCGCTGCCGGAGCGGCCTCCGGCGGCCTGGGCGGCGCGGCTTGTGCTGGCCTGGCTCGCCTTCCCCACGGTCTATCTGCTGTTCGGTGCGACGGTGGCGCCCATCGTCCTGCCGGCCTATGAGCAGCGGGCGGCGGAGCTGGTGCTGCCGCCGATGCAGGTAATCCTGCCCACGCAGCTCCTGCGCAGCCTGCTCTATCTCGGTTCCGCGCTTCCTATCCTGCTTGGCTGGGCCGGCGGCTGGAGGAGACTTGCGCTGCGGCTTGGCTGGGCGTTCTGGGTGTTCACCGGACTCTACGGCATGCTGACGGGCCTGTGGATGCCTGCCTCGTTGCGGTTGGCCCACTCGCTGGAAATCGGCGCGGACTCGTTTGTCTACGCGATCGTTCTTGCATGGGCCCTGCGGGCTCCGTCGAAGCGCGCCGCGCCGTAAGCGGCCGTTCAGGGGATGAGCGCCAGCGGCCGCACCGGCGCGCCGGTGGCCCCTTCAATCCGCAGCGGCGCGGCAAGGAAGAGAAACTCGCGCACGCCGGCCTCGGCCAGCGACTCCAGGTGGAGGCATTCGATGATGTGGACGCCCGCTTCCACCAGCAGGTGCACATGCACGGGCATCTCCGCGGAAGGGATGCGCTCCAGCGCCACGTTGTCGGCGCCGATGGCCCGCACGCCCCGCGCCGAGAGCCACTGTGCCGCTTCGAGCGAAAGCCCCGGCTGGCGCTGCCCGTTGAGAAAACGGCGGGCGTCGCGCCAGCGGCGGCCCCAGCCGGTGCGCAGAAGGACCACGTCGCCCGGGCGAGGGTCCAACGCCTTTTCCAACTGCGGCGGCGTGACCTCCGCGTCCTCGTCGAGCTCGCTGCCGGGGGCGGCGTCGTAGAGCAGCCCGCGCACGAGCATCGGCGCCACCGTGTCCACGGCCAGGCTGCGCGCATCCATGCCCTGATGGAGGCGGCCGCCCAAGGAGAAGTGGCACAGCGCGTCGATGTGCGTGCCGACGTGCGTGCCGAGCGCAATCAGCTCCGCCGAACTGGAAGCCCCGTTGGGCAGCACGAAGTCGCCGTGCTGTTTCGTGGCCGCCATCGCGAACGGCGGATGCGTCGGCCAGTGAGGCATGCCGGCGAAATACGGCTGCGCGAGGTCGACGAGACGGGCCCCGCGCAGGCCATCCAGCAGCTTCTCAAGGCTCAGCATGGGCCGAACGCCTCCCGCACGCGTCCGAGCAGCCGCACGATCTTTTCCCGCGGGTCGCCTGAGCCCAGCGTCTCGATGGGCAGCCAGCCGCGGTAGCCGTGCTCTTCAATCAGTGCGCGGATGCGCTGCATGTCCGTGGGCTGCTCCCGGCCGGCGGGCGCGACGTTTTCCTTGAGCTGCCAGGAAACGGCATACGGAATGAGCCGCGCGATCTCCTCGTAGGGGTCGCCCTGGCGGAGGCTGCCGACATCAAGGATCACGCCGCACCATTCGTGATGGACGGCGTCCAGCAGCTGGATGGTCTGCGCCGCGGTCTTCAGGAAGTCGTCATGGTTCTGGATGCCGATCATCACGCCGCGGCTTGCGCCGTAGTCGGCGCACTCGCGCATGAGCGGCGCCATCCAGCCGAGCACCTCCTCAAAGCTCGCGCCTTCCGGCGTACCGCGCCCGCTGAAGATGCGGAGGATGCCGGCGCCGAGCGCCGCGGCCACATCGATCCAGTCCCTGACAAGCTGCGCCTCGCGCCGCCGCGCGCCGGCGTCCGGGAGCGTGAAATCGTTTCGCACGCCGGTGCCGAAGATGGCCACGCCGTGCAGGAACGCCTCGCGTTTCAGCCGATGGACGAAGTCCTCCGGCGGCCTTGCGGGATAGCCGGGGAAGTAATAGCCGGTTGCATCGATGCCCGCGATGCGGTGCTCGGCGCAGAAGCGCACCGCATCGAACAGCGTCATCTGGCCTTTCCGGAGCGGTTCATTGAAAGAGTAGACGTTCAACCCGACGCGCACGCCCGAGCCGGCCAGCCGCGCCGGGCGCGGCGGCATCGGGAAAGCGGGAACTGCGGCGGCGGCGCCGATCAGCGCCCGCCGGGACAGAAGCGCCATCCGGTCCGCATCGTTCATGACGCCGAGTCTAGCAGACGCGCGCCGCGCTCACGCGGGCGGAGCGGCGCGGCGGACCGCCTGCTCGAACTCGTCCAGCGCACCGGCGAAGAAGTGGTCGCGCGCCTCGATCCAGTGGAGCTGCTTTGGCCCCCACAGCCGCCGGTAAAGGCGCTCGAGCTCTTCGCGCGGGCCGAATTCGTCCTGCGTCGAGTGAATGAAAATGCGCAGCAGCGGGCAGCGGTCGAGCAGCGAATTTTGGCGGTACACCGTGGGGTATCCGGCAAGGATCACGCGGCGCGCGCCTTCCCACACCTGAAGCGCGATGCGCGAGCCGAAGCTGAAGCCGGCCACGACCAGCGGCAGGCGCGGGTATCGGCCCGTCAGAAACTCCTTCGCCGCGCGGGCGTCGTCGACTTCGCCGCGGCCGTTGTCATGAACGCCCTCGCTCAGGTGGACGCCACGGAAATTGAATCGCAGCGTCACCGCGCCTTCCGTGCGCAGGCCGCGCGCCATGCGGTAGACCACCTTGTTGTGCATGGTGCCTCCGCCAAGGGGGTGCGGATGGAGAACAAGCGCGGCAAAGCGCGGCCCGCCGCCGGGCTCTTCCAGCAGCGCTTCCAGACGGCCCGCGGGCCCGGCGAGAAACAGCGTTTCGATGCGGCGCGCCACGGCGGTCAGTTCGAGCGGTAGTTGGTGAACTGCATGTCAATGCCGAAGTCGCGCTGCCGGAGCATGGCAATGATCTCCTGAAGCGTGTCCCGGTCCTTGCCCGAGACGCGGACCAGATCGCCCTGGATGGAGGCCTGCACCTTCTTCTTCGTCTCCTTGATGGCTTTGACGATCTCACGCGCCTTCTCAATGGGGATGCCGTTCTGGAGCGTGATCTCCTGCCGCACCGTGCTGCCCGCGGCGGGCTGGATGCTGCCATAAGAGAGCGCCTTCAATGGCACTCCGCGCTTGACGAGCTTCGACTGAAGAATTTCGAGCACCGCCCTCAGGTGGAAGTCATCCGACGAAGTCAGGACGATGGTGCGCTCTTTCTCGTTCAGCTCGATGTGGCTCTTTGTGCCCTTCAGGTCGTAGCGCTGGCTGATCTCTTTGGCCGCCTGCTGAATGGCGTTGACGACCTCCGGCATTTCGACTTTCGAGACGATGTCAAAGCTGTTGTCTGGCATGAGGACTCCTGCGTGGCCGCGCGCGGGAGGCGGCGTTCAATGCCCGAGAGCGATCAGGATCTTCTCGCTGATCTCTTCCACGAGCGTCGGCAGCGAGCGGTCCAGCGCCAGCGTCACCGCCGCGCGGACGGCTTCGGGATCGATCTCCGGCTTCTGCGGCGCCGCAGCCCCGGGACGCGGGGCTTCGGGCGGCGGCGGCGCGGGGACGCTTTCAGCGAAGAGTCCGCGCGCGAAACGGGCCCGGTCGATCAGAGGACGGATGGTTTCCAGCACCACCGAAGCCTCGAAGGGCTTTTTCAGCACCGCGTCGCAGCCGGCCCGGCGCGCTTCCTCTTCGTCCACTGGCTCCAGCAGCCCGGCGATCAGCACCACGCCCGCATGGCGGTGCATCTCGTGGCGCTTGATGTAGCGGCACAGCTCATAACCGTTGCGCTGCGGAAGGAACACATCGGCCAACACGAGATCCGGCTGCACTTCATCGAGCCTCGCCACGGCGGCCTCGCCGTCGGTGACGGTGACGACCTCATAGCCCTCTTCGCGAAGGATGCGTTCGCCCATCCGCTGCGCGTGCGGGCTGTCGTCGGCAAGCAGGACGCGGACCGGAACCTGCACCTGGCTACTGCTTCTCCTTGCCGTTCTGTCCGGACTGCTTTTTGTTCCTGCCGTTCTTTGCGTTCTTCCCGCCCTTCTTTGCCGCCGGCCGGGCCTCGGGCTGGGCAGGGGCCGTTTCCGGCTTGGCCGCCGCGGCCGCAGGCGCATTGCCCTGCTGCGAGCTCTGGCGGGCGTCGGGCAGAGTATCGAGGGCCGTGTTCGAGCCTGGCGTCTGCGTCGAGATCGTCACGTCAGTCACGCCGCTTTCGCCGCCGGCGGGCACCGGCACGGTGGGCGGAATCGTGGGCCGGAGACGTTCCATCGCCGGCTGGCCGGACTTGGCCGCGCGGCTCACGTCCGGCGACTTGGAAAAGGGGCCCCACATCTTCGCCCACAGGCTCTTCTTCGTGGCGTTCTCGATCTCATATTTCTGGCGCGCGTAGGCCACCGGGTCCGGCTCGGGGATCTCCGCTTCCATTTCCTCCAGCTTCTTCTTCGCCTGCTCGACCAGCGGGCTGAGCGGATACTCGCGGACGATGCGCTGGTAAGCGGCAATGCTCTTCTGCCGGAAGCGGGGCCCCATGCGCATATAGCTGTCGCCGAGCCGCCACAGCGCCTGGTCGGCGCCGCTGTAGAGCGGGTAGTGATCCGTCAACGCCTGGAGGCGATTCGACGCCGCGCCCAGCGAACCTTTCTGGTGATAAAAAGCCCCCACGCGGTACTCGCCCTCGCTGAGCACTTCCTGAATCTCGCGCAGTTTCTGGGCGGCGATCGGCGCGAAGCGCGAGTTGGGGAACTGGGTGAGCACCTGGCGGCACTCCTCTTCGGCGCGCAGGGCGTGGGTGGAGTCGCGGTCCGGCTTCTCCATCTGCTTGTAATGGATCTCGCAGATCTTCATCTGGGCTTCGGCCGACTCTTCCAGCGTGGGGTAGAAGAGGATGAAATCCTTGTATTCGGCCTCGGCCTGGGCCAGCGCATGCGAGCCGCCTTCCCGCATCCAGGAGTCGGCGATGGCGAGTTTGGCCTTTGCCAGATACTCGCTGGTGTCGTATGTGTTCATCAGGGTGTTGAGCGTGAGCCGCGCCACTTCATAGCGGCCCTTCTCAATGTCCTTGATGGCCTTGTCGAACAGGATCTTGTCGGGCTGCTGCGTGTCCTTCGTGATCGGGTTCTCGTACTTCTTGCCCCGGCAGCCGGCCGCCAGGAGCAGGGCGGCGAGAACCGCGGCCAAGCACCCCGCCTGCCGCATGCGCCATCCGGTCATGTTTGCGATCACCTCGTCGGTTCAGATTCCTGCGTGCCTTGTTCGGGCCCTCAGGCCCGCCGCGCGAGCGCGGCCTCCGCGGCCTGCCGCATCGCGGCCAGGGCCTGGCCGGGATCCGGAGCGCCCAGCACGCTTGTGCCGGCAACCACCCAGTCCACGCCGGCCTCTGCCACTACACCTACATTATCCACCGTCACGCCGCCGTCAATCTCGATGGCGAAGTCCAGCCCCAGCCGCGAGCGCCACTCGCGCAGCCGCCGCACCTTGTCGAGCACATACGGAATGAACTTCTGTCCGCCGTAGCCGGGATTGACGCTCATCAGCAGGACGTAATCCACCATCGGCAGGATGTGCTCCAGCGCCGCCAGCGGCGTGGCCGGGTTGAGCACCGCGCCGGCGCGCGCGCCCTCGCTCTGGATGACGCGGATCGTCCGGTCGATGTGCGGGCAGGCCTCGACATGGACGGAAACCAGGTCCGCGCCCGCCTCGACAAAGCGCGCCGCGTAGGAATCCGCGTCGGCAATCATCAGGTGGACGTCAAACTGGAGCCGTGTCTTCTTCCGCAGCGACTCAAGCACCGGCAGCCCAAAGGAGATGTTCGGCACAAAGTGGCCGTCCATCACGTCGAAGTGGAGCATCCGGGCGCCGGCGGCGGTTACCTGTTCGATCTGCTCGCCAAGCCGGGTGAAATCGCCAGCCAGCAGGGAGGGGAGGATCTCGATCATCGGCAGGCACTTTCACTCTATCACGGCGGCGAAGAATCCATCTCCGGGGTCGCGCCCGGGGACGCGCAGCAGCGTGGAGCGCACGCGATCCGGGCAGACGCGCGCCACCACGTCTTCGTTTTCTTCCGCTTCGAGCGAACAGGTCGAGTAAACGAGCCGCCCGCCCGGTTTCAGGCACCGCAGCGCCTCCCGCAGGATCGCTTCCTGCCGCGCCGCCTGCCGCAGGATCTCTTCGGGCGTGACGCGCCAGCGGATCTCCGGATTGCGGGCCAGCGTCCCGGTGCCCGTGCACGGGGCGTCCACGAGGATCCTGTCAAAGACCGCGCCGAAGGGCAACCCCGTGGCAGCATCGGCGGCCACGCGGGGACACGGGGCCAGGAAATTCCGCAGCCGCTTCAGGCTCACGTCGCAGGCCACCGCGCGCACCCGCGCCTCCAGGGCCTGCAACGTCTTGTTGCCAGGCGCGGCGCAGACGTCGAGGAACAGCTCGCCGGGCCGGAGTTCGAGCAGCGGGACAATGGCCTGCGAGCCTTCGTCCATCGGACGCCCGCCCCGCTCCGCCGCGGGCGGCTCCTCCAGGCCGTATCGCGCCGCGGCCAACGCCAGTTCAGGGCCCAGACGGCGCTTCCACCGCTCCAGCAGCCATGCGGGCGTCGAGTACTCGATCTCTTCGGACGGCCACTTTGCAGGCAACGAAGGCAGGCGGCGGAGCACGGCGTTGACGAACCCGGCCGCCCATCCAAGGCCGGCGCGGCGCACCAGCTCGACGCTTTCGGCCACGGCCGCATGCGCCGGCACGCGGTCCAGAAAGCGCAACTGGAACGCGCCCATGCGCAGCGCGCGCAACACGGCCGCGTCCAGCTTTTCCGGCGGCCGCGCCGATGCCTGCCCGATCAGCCAGTCCAGTTGCGCACGCCGCCGCAAGACGCCATAGACGATCTGCGTGGCCAGGCCCGCGTCGCGCGCCTCCAGCTCTTTTGTTTTCACGATCAGCGCCGCGTCGGACTTCGCGCCGCGCTCCACCATGGCAAGCACTTCGAAGGCTGTCCGGCGCGCGGGGCTCACAGTCACTACAATAAGAATTTGGAGCTCGAAAAAGCCATCCTGCGCCGGGTGGGACAAGCCGTGGCGCGGTTCGACATGATCCGCGACGGCGACCGCATCGCTGTCGGCTTCTCCGGCGGGAAGGACTCTTTCACGCTTCTTTCCTCCCTGCTGCTGCTTCAGAAGCGCGCTCCCGTCCGCTTTGAGATCCGCGCCTTCACCATCGACCAGGGCAAATTCCTCGCCCCCATCGAACCCTTCCGCCAATGGATGAAGGAGCACGGCGTGGACTGGACCTGCCGCGCCGACCAGCCCTCGCTGCGGCTGATCGAAGAGCAGCCCGGCCATGGATGCGACATGTGCAGCCGGTTCCGGCGCCGCGCCGTCTACGAGCTGGCGCGCGAGCTGGGTGTCAATGTCATCGCCCTGGGCCACACGGCGGACGATTTCTGCGAGGCGCTGCTGCGCAACGCCCTGTTCACGGGCCGGCTGGCGGCGCTGCCCCCGGTGGCCTGGTCGCGCCGGCGCGAGTTCCGCCTCATCCGTCCGCTGGTCTACGTGACCGAGGACCTGACACGCGCCTGGGCGGAATCGTCGGGCGCGCCGGTCATCCCCTGCGGCTGCTCGCAGAAAACCGGCACCGTCCGGCGTTCGCTGCGGGACTTCCTGGCCGACCTCGAAAAGGACCACCCGCACGTAAAATCAGCGCTGCTGAACGCCATGGGCAACCTCGACACCAGCCGGCTGCTCGATCCACGCTATTTTGATCCGGCCCGGGAGGAGGGCGCCGCCGGCGCGCCCTTGCCGCTGCTTGATGAGCCCGCATTCACCGATTTGTAATCAAGGCGGCGTTGACCCGGGCGCAAGGCCGTTTGCGATAATTCAGTTTCCGGTGTCCTGCCGCCGCAGTCCGTGCGGCGCGGCACGAGAATGGAAGGCCCTATGAGGCTGCTCCCACGCACCGAAAAGTTCTTTCACTTTTTCATCGAACAGGCGGGCCTGATCCACGAGGCGGCCCAGACCTTCCGCAAGGCGGCGGAGAACGGGGCCGCGTCGATGCACGAAGCCGAAATCGCCATCGCGAGGCTGGAACAGAAGGGCGACGAAATCATCCACGAGATCTTCACCCGCCTCAACCAGACATTCATCACGCCTCTGGATCCGGAAGACATCCACTCGCTGGCCTCGCACATGGATGATGTGCTCGACGCGCTGGAGGAGGCCGTGCACCGCATCGTCGCCTACCGGATCACGCGGATCCCGGCGCCGATCATCGAGGTCAGCCGCATCATCGAGGAATGCGCCACGGTTCTCCGCAAGGCCTTCCAGGCCCTGGCCGAAGACGCGCCGCTGCTTGAGCACGCCATCGAGATCAACCGGCTGGAGGACAGGGCCGATCATCTGATCCGCGCTGCCGTCGCCGAGCTCTTTGACCAGGAGAAGGATCCGATCTCGCTGATCAAGCTGAAGGAGATCTACGAATACCTCGAGTCGACCACGGACTACTGTGAAGACGTCGCCGACGCGCTACAGAACGTCATCGTGAAGAACGGCTGACGCACCGGACCATGGACTCCACCCTCCTGCTGGTCGCTTTCATCGTTCTCGTCGCGCTCATCTTTGACTTCATTAACGGTTTCCACGACGCGGCCAACTCCGTGGCCACCATCGTGGCGACGCGCGTGCTGACGCCGTTTCAGGCCGTGCTGTGGGCCGCCTTCTGGAACTTCATCGCCGCCATCCCGCTCCTGTTTTTCCACGAAGCCGGCGTGGCCAAGACCGTGGGCGCGGGCATGGTGGACCTGAAGCTGGTCACCGAGATGGTGGTGCTGGCCGGGCTGATTGGGGCGATTTTCTGGAACCTGCTGACGTGGTACTACGGACTGCCTTCGAGCTCGTCCCACGCGCTGATCGGCGGCTACGCCGGCGCCGCCATGGCCAAGGTGGCCCTGACGCGCGGTCCTGGCTCCACGCTGGAAGCGATCGTGCCGGCGGGCTGGGTGTCAACGGTTCTCTTCATTTTCCTGGCGCCCATGATCGGCCTCGTCCTCGGTTATGTGCTGATGGTGCTTGTCTACTGGATGTTTCGCAACTCCTCGCCCCGCCGCATGGACCGCTGGTTCCGCCGCCTTCAGCTCGTTTCCTCCGGCCTGTTCAGTTATTCGCACGGCGCCAACGATGCGCAGAAGACCATGGGCATTATCACCAGCGTGCTGGTGGCCGGCGGCTTTCTGGAGGCGTTTGACGTGCAATGGTGGGTGGTGCTGTCCGCCCATGCCGCCATTGCCCTCGGCACCCTGAGCGGCGGCTGGCGCATCGTGCACACGATGGGCGCCAGGCTCACGCGGCTGAAACCGCGTGGCGGCTTCTGCGCGGAGACCGCGGGCGCCATCGCCATCCTGTTTCCCACGTATCTGAAAGTCCCCGTCTCCACCACCCATGTGATCACCGGCGCGATCGCCGGCGTCGGCTCCATTCAGCGGCTGAAGGCGGTGCGCTGGGGCCTGGCCACGAACATTCTGTGGGCCTGGGTGCTGACGATTCCGATGTCGGCTCTGGTGGGCGCATTCAGCTTCGCCGTCATTCACTGGTCGACCGGGAGGGTCTGATCCGATGTCCGCGCGGCCGCGCACGGTCCGCAGCCCGCTGTTTCGCAAGATCCTGATTGCGGCGGCGCTGCTGGTCCTCGTCATGAGCGGCATCTCGGACATCCTTCTGTCCCGCTACACGCAGGAAAGCGAGGAATCCGCGGTGCGCCGGTCTCTCGAGGCCGGCGCGCGCGTGCTGGCGCGAGAGCTTGCGGCAACAGGACCGGACCGGCTCGCCGCGTGGGTTCATCAGACCGATGCTCTGCTGGGCGTGCGCGTCACCGTGGTGGCGCACGATGGCAGCGTGCTGGCCGAGTCCCGCCGCCAGCCCGAGTCGATGGAGAACCACGCCCGCCGGCCCGAGATCCAGGCGGCGCTGCGCACGGGAATTGGCGTATCCAAGCGCCACAGCAGCAGCGTGAACATGGATTTTCTCTACCTCGCCCTGCCCGCCCGGCTCGGCACGGGCGAGCCGGTGATCCTCCGCGTCGCGGCGCCGCTGGAAACCATCGAGAGCGCCGTCCACGCCAACCGCTGGCGCATCCTGCGCGCCACGCTGCTGGTGGCCTTCGCGGTGCTGGTGGGCGCCTATCTGTTCACGCGCTCGCTCACTCGCCGCATTCACCGCATCCAGCAGGCGGCTGAAGACCTGGCCGAGGGACGCTTCACCGGAAATCCGCCGCCGCTGCTCGACACCGGCAGGGACGAACTGGGCGCGCTGGCCGCCTCCCTGCACCGCATGGCGGGCAACCTGCTGGAAATGGTCGAGCTCGTGCGCGCCGAGTCCGCACGCCGCGAAGCCATCCTTTCCAGCATGCGCGAGGGCGTGCTGGCCGTCGATTCCTCCCTTCGCATCACGTTCTGCAACGAGGCCTTCCTCCAGGCGGTGGCGGTGAAACAGCCGCCTGAAGAGGGCACTCCCCTTGAACAGGTCTCTCCGGACCCGGCATTGCTCGAACCGCTCTGGCAGGTGCTTGAACGGGGCGAGACCGTCCGCGGCAAGATCTCCTTCCCCTCAACCCCCAGTCGCAGCTACGAGCTCTACGCCAAGCCGCTCGAGCTCAACCGGCAGAAAGGCGCGCTCGCCATCCTGCATGACGTCACCGAAATCGAACGGCTTGAGCGCGTGCGGCGCGATTTCGTCGCCAACGTCAGCCACGAGCTGCGCACGCCGCTCACCGCCATCCGCGGTTACGCCGAAACCCTGCTCGACGGCGCCATCGACGATGCCGAACACAACCGCAGGTTCCTCGAAGTCATCCGCTCGAACGCCATCCGGCTGACCAACATCGCCAGCGATCTGCTCGTGCTTAGCGAGCTCGAACAGCACCGCACCACCCAGGAGCCGACCGAACGCGTGCCGCTGCAACCGGTCATCGAGTCCGTCATCCGCACGGTGGAGTCCGCGGCGCGCATCCGCCAGATCGCCATTCAGGCTGAACCGGCCGAACTCGCCGTGCGCGGCCTGCGCTTCCGGCTGGAGCAGGCGCTCGTCAACCTGGTGGACAACGCCGTCAAATTCAGCCCGCCAGGCGGCACGGTGCGCATTGAGTGCCACCGCGCGGCGGATGGCATGGTGGAGATTCACGTCATCGACAACGGGATCGGGATCCCCGAAGCCGATCTGCCGCGCATCTTCGAACGTTTCTACCGCGTCGACAAGGCGCGCTCGCGCGAAGCCGGCGGCACCGGGCTCGGGCTGTCGATCGTCAAACACATCGCCGAACTCTATGGGGGCAGCGTCCGCGTAAAGAGCCGCCTGGGCGAAGGCTCGACGTTCACGCTCTCCTTCCCCGAAGCCTGACCCACCCGCACGCCACGCCGTTGCACGGCCCGGCGCGGCGGCGATACAGTCTCCTTCATCATGCGTTTCCTGCCGGCCCTGGCCCTGTGTCTCGCCTGCTTTCCGGGCGCCCTGTCCGCCCAGCCCGCCGTCGTGTATGTCGTCCCCAATACCCACGGAACCATCGCCGGCTGGCTCGTGGATTTCGACACGGAACGCAACTACGTGCTCAACAATTATCTGGAGCACCTGACGCTCGCCTCGCGCAGCTCCGCCTACCGCTTCGTGTGGTCCGAGGCGCCGAACCTGATCAGCCTGCTCGAACTCGAGCCGGCGCGTGAGGCCGAGCTCCGCGCGCGCCTCCGCGACGGCCGCGCCGAACTGGTCAACGCGTTCTTTCTCGAGTCCGACATGACGCTGCCCGGCGGAGAGACGCTGACGCGCCTCGGCGTGGAGGGCATCCGCTGGCAGGAGGCGGTCTTTGGCGTGCGGCCCCGCTTCGCCTGGGCCATTGACATCACCGGCGCGCACCGGCAACTGCCCCAGATCGCACGGCGGCTGGGCCTCGAGGCCATCGTCTTTACCCGCAACAACCCGGCGGGCCGGACCGCCTTCTGGTGGCGAGCCCCGGACGGATCGCGCGCGCTGGCCGTCACGGCGCCCCACTACATGGAGCTGCGCGAGCTGTTTCAGGGCACGGATCCGAAGGATCCGAAGCTGTTTGAAACGTTGCGCCGCACCGTCCGGGAACGGCTCGCCTTCAGCCCGTCGCCGCGGCTCGCGCTGTTTCTGGCCGGCGCGAGCGACTACAGCCTGCCCCCGGCAATGGGTGAACGCATTCAGGACTTTCTGGCAGGATGGCACGCCGGAAACCCTGAAATGGAATTTCGTTTCAGCACGTTTTCGGACTATTTCCACGCGCTCCGGAGCGAAATGGAGAAAGGAATTCCCCTGCCGGAATACGCGGGCGATGTCGCTTTCTGCTTCAACGGATTCTGGGCGGACATGCCGGAAGTGAAGCGCGCCTTCCGCCGCACCGAATCGCTCCTGCGCGCCGCCGAACTGGCCGCCACGGCGGCCAGCCTTCAGCGCGGCGCGGCCTATCCGTCGCGGCTGCTGCATGAAGCCTGGCTGCTTCTGCTCGTCAACGCGGACCGCAACGCCATCTGGGGCGCGGGCGCAGGCGCAGCGTTCCGTTCCCCCGAACACTGGGATGTCCGGGACCGCTTCCACGGGGCGCAGGAGCGGCTGGGAAAAGTCATCGATGAAGCGGCAGGCTCCACGGCAGGCGGTCCGGTGCTGCTCAATCCGCTGAACTGGCCGCGGCGCGACCCGTTTCCTCTGCGCCTTCCGCCGGGCAGGACGCCCGCCGGCGCCATCTGTGTGAGTGATCCCCTGGAACGGCAGGAGTCGCGCTGCCAGATGAATGTGCCGCCGGCACGGTCGGCACCCGTGCGCCTGGCGCCGGAACGACCCCTGACGCCGGAGCCCGCCGAGGCGCCGGAGGAGATCGCGACCGGCTTCTATCGCGTTCGCCTCGACCCCGCCAGCGGCGAGATCGCCGCACTCAACTCCGCAAGCGGCAGACCGATTCTGGCCCGCGGCGCCGGACGCGTGCAGCTCGAAGAGCCCCCGGCCCAATTCGCAAAAGTGGCGGCGGACTTCATGGCTCCGAGGAAGCAGCGAAAGGTGCTGCCGTCCTGCGGAGCGCCGGTCCGCGTCCGCGCCTGGACTTCGGCGCCGGCCATCGTGGTGGTCTCCGCGCTGGATTGTCCGGAATATTCGGTGGAAAAGCGTATCTGGTTTTATCAGAATTTTCCCCGAATTGATTTCGACATTGTGCTGGACCTGAAACGCAGCGATGCGCTTGTCACCGTCGATTTTCCGTTTGCCGGGCCGGTGAACCGCCGCACGCGCGGCATCCCGTTCGGCTTCTCCGAGGGGACGCCCCGGGAGGACTGGCTTCAGCCCCAGCCGTACTTTCTCGCGCGGGCGGCCGAACATCAGCAGCTCGGCTACAGCGCCGCGGTGATGCCCGCGCTTGGCTGGTCCGACTACCGTCTGGCCGGAGGCGGCGGACTGACGCTGATCGACGACGGCCTCCCGATGCACGAGTTCGCGCCGGACCGCCTGACGCTCGGGCTGATCAACGCCGTCAGCCAGTATCGCGGGTTGCCGAACGAAGAGCTCCGCGGCCTGGGCCGCCACCGCTTCCGCTTCGCCCTGCTGCCGCACGAAGGGGAATGGCGCGAAGCGGAAGCGCCGCTGCGGGCGCGGGAGTTCCAGGAGCCGCCGCTGTTGATGGAGCGCGGCGCGCCCCTCGCAGAGGTGATCCGCACGTCGCCAAACCTCGTCCTGGAGGCTGTGCGGCGCGATGGGCGGGACCTGGAAGTCCGTCTGACCGAATGGCGGGGCGAGGCCGGCATGGCGTGGGTCGAATGTCTCGCGCCTCACCGCAGCGCGCGGCGCACGAACTTCCTGGGCGAGGAGCCGCAGCCGCTCGGCCGCGGGCGGCGCTACCGCTTCGCCGTCATGCCGCAGGAAGTCGTCACGCTGCGCTTTGAACTTCGAGACGCCATAGAACCGCCGCCGGTCCTGAGATCCTGGGCGCCGCTCGTGCCGGAAGGCAAGCGGGCGGCGCTGGGAATGCGGCTCCGTGAGAAGGGCCATCCGCCGCGGCCGTTCTGACCCGCGTCAGGCGGCCTGGCGCCACTTCCGGCCGAGGTCCAGCTCTTTCTTCGCGTATTCGAGTCCGCGCTCCATGTGATCGAGCTGCTGGTGCTGGATGGCGGCGCGGAAGGCTTCCGGCAGCGGCCTTCCAGGGATGTCCTCCACCACCATGTGACCTTCATACGGGCGGCCGCGGCGGGCCAGGTCGAGAAACGCGGCCAGCTCGGCGGCGCGCGCCCGCGGAAACATTTTCCAGAAGTCCTGTTCGAGATACGGAATCACCGCCGGCGGCCGTCCGGTGATCGGCTTGTTGTAGACGTGAACGCGCGGGCACAGTTCAGCCAGCCGCCTGACGAAAGCCCGGAAGTCGATGACGCCCTCCCCGAGCGGCACCCACTGCACGGCGACGCCGCGCGGGTGCTCGTAAATGACCGAGTCCCGCAGGTGGGCCGACTCGACGTAAGGCGCCAGCGTTTCCAGCGCCGTCATCGGATGTTCGAGCACGAAGACCGGATTGCCCGTGTCGAGATAGACGCCTGTCAGGTCCCTGCCGGCCGCCTCGATCACCTCCCGCAGCTCCCAGGCCTGAAGGTCCTTGTGCAGTTCGATGATCGCCTTGAGCCCGTGGCCCGAAAGCTCGGCCCGCACCGAGCGCAGGATCTTCACCGCCCACTCCATCGCCTGCTCCACCGGTCCCGGCAGCGAGGCGCGGTCGGCCGCAAGTACGCATCGCACAAAGGGCGAGCCCATCGCGGCGGCGCGCTCGATGTGGCGGCGCAGCGTCGCGATGCTTTGCGGGATGTCGTCAGCCCGCTTTGGAAGGATGCCGCCTCCGCCGGTCTCGAGATGAAGCTCCAGGCGCCGCGCCATCTCGCGGACTTCCTTCCAGTGCTCCGGCTCCATCGCGCGCGGATCGGGCGAGTCCTGAAGGAAGATCGCGTCCAGCCTGTGCCGGGCCGCGAACTCGACGAGTTGCGCGTCGTTCCACCGCAGTGCGCGCAGACAATACGTGTTGTAACCGAGAGGCAGGGGCTCGGCCGGCACGCTGTCATCATACCCGAAGGCCGCGCCAGCCGGGTCCGGTATATATTGCAGGCGATGATGGAAAGGCGTCAATTCCTGTGGGCGCTGGCCGCGGCGGCAGGCCCGGACGAGCACGCGGCGCCCGGTTCAGTGCTTGTCCATGAACACATCCTGGTCGACTTCGGCGGCGTGAAGAGCCCGTCGAAATACGACCGTGGAGAAGTGGTGCGCGCGGCGCGCCCGCACCTGGAGGAACTGAAAAGATACGGCTGCGTGCGGCTGCTCGAGTGCACGCCGCAGGGGCTGGGCCGCGACCCGCTGCTCATGCAGATGCTTGCCCGGCTCACCGGGCTGGAGATCTGGACCAATACCGGCGTCTACGGCGCCGCCAACCGCTCCGGCGTCCCCGAATGGGCCTGGCAGGAGAACCCCAAGCAACTGGCAAAGCGGTGGATCGCCGAGTGGAGGAAGGGCGTCGATGGAGTCCGCCCGCGCTTCATCAAGACGGCGGTGAACGGGTTCCCGCTCGAGGAGCTCGACCGGAGGCTCATCGAGGCCGCCGCCATCACGTCGCTGGAGACCGGCATGACAATCGCCTCGCACACCAACGGCGGCGGCCGCGCCGCCGACGCGCAGCTTGCGATTCTCGACCGGTGCCGCTGTCCGCTCGAGCGCTTCGTCTGGGTCCATGCGCAGAACGAAAAGGACCATGCCTGGCACGAACGGGTGGCGCGCGCCGGGGCGTGGGTCGAATTCGACGGCATCGGCCCCGGGACGCTGGACTGGCACATCGAGTGCGTGCGCTTCATGCAACGGCAGGGGCTGCTCGGACGGACCCTCGTTTCCCAGGACGCAGGCTGGTACCACGCCGAAATCCCCGGCGGCGGCAAATACCGGGGATATACGTTCATTTACACGGATTTCCTGCCGGCATTTCCCGCGGAAATCCGCAGACAGCTTGTGATGGACAACCCGCGGGCGGCTTTCGGGAAGTGAGAGCGGCGACAAGACAGCCGTTGACAGCAGAAATACGACACACTTTTGGTCCAGAATTTCCGCGAAAAATTGCGCGCCTTTCTGCCGACTACCAGAATGGTTTCCATCGCTTATACCGCCATGCTGAAACAGATGGTTGGCGCCCTCCACAGCCTCAAGGAGCTGGCGCCGGTTCTCAGGCTGCCTGTGCGCGTCAAGAAGGAGGTTTTCCGCGCTGCGGGCGTCCGGGATGGAAGACCTGATTCCTCCGACGGCGAGGAGGACCGGAGATCCGCCGAATGGCTGTCTGCCTGGAGCGGGATTCCGCAGTCCGTGCGCTCGCTGCAAGAGCAGTCCGCGCGCATGCGGGACCTGCTGGAGAGGATTTCCGGCGAACTCAACAGTCAGAGCAGCCAGAACGAGGAGCTCGTGCGCCGCCTTGCCCGGCTGGAGGAGGCGCTGGCTGAGACGAATCAGAGGCTGCGCCGGCAGGCGCAGTACTTCCAGATCGCCGCCGGGGCCGTCGGCGCCTTCCTGGTCATCAGCGCGCTGATCCGGTGAATTGTCCAGCCCCTGAGTGGCGCGCCAGCGTGGCGCGCATCGGCGGGAGTTCACCGCAGCAGCCGCCGCAGATAGGCCACGTTGCGCCGGAGGTCTTCCTCCCTGTTTCCTGACGGCGTGCTGGTTTCCAGCACCAGATGGCCGCGCCAGCCGATCTCCTCGAGCGTCCTCACCGCGCCCGCCACGTCCACCGCGCCCTCGCCGAGATAGCCCTTGTCCTTCACATGCACCTGGCAGATGCGCCGGCGGCCGAGCCGGCGCAGCTCTTCGAGCGGATTCACATGGTAGAGGTGGGTGGCGTTGCCGATGTCGTAGTAAACCTGGAGCGCACTGGACCCAACGGCATCAAGAATGCGGATATCGTCTTCGGCGCGGATCGTGTTTTCGAACCCCAGGATTACCTTCGCGCGCTCGGCTTCGCGCGCCAGCTCCTTCAGTGGCCCGACCACCGCGTCCATCTCTTCAGGCGTCTCAAGTGCACATTTGCCAAAGAAAACCAGCATCAGAATGCGCGCCTCCAGCCGGCGCGTGATTTCGATGCCCTCCATCGCCCAGCGCAGCGCTTCGCGGTCGTTCTTCAGGCAGTGAACGTGGAGGATGTCAAGGTAGGTGGAAATGATGGGCACGCGATGGAACTTCGAAGCCGCCAGAAAAGCGCGCTGCCGCTCGGGCGAGGCCATTACCATATGGCCGGCGGTAGTCCGGCGGCCGAGCGTGACCTGAATGCCTTCGCAGCCGGCGCGGGCCGCCACGGCCACCGACTCAGGATCCGATGGCGCATGCGCCACTCCGTCCACCACACCGATGCGCAGGTGCGCGCCGCGCGCCAGCAACGCCGCCGGCGCGGCCAGCAGGCCGCGTCTGGTCATCCGCACGGCCCTTATGCTAACGCTTCCTGCGGATCAGCGCCACCCAGTCGCGCGAGCGCTCCGCCGGGGGCAGTCCCAGCCATCGACGCCCTTTCCCGCCGCGCAGTTCACGAACTTCCCCCTGCTGAAGGCCGCCGCCCGTGCGTGGATTGAACCATTGAACCGTGTATTCGCCTTCCGGCAGCGCGACCTGCGCCGATCCGCCGCGCGGGAACTGAATGACGTAGATCTCGCCGATCTTGGCGAAGACGCGCATCGGCGACCCTTCCGCCACGCGAAAAGGCGGCGTCACCGGCTCCATCTCCCAAAAAGGCAGCTCGCGATGGAAGAAATCCAGCGCAACGCGTGTCTGTTCCCACATGCGCTCCCGCGAACGCCAGTCTTCACAGTTGAGATCCATGTGCGGGAAGCGGTAGCCGAAATACCACTCGACGCCTGAGCCGCCGCCCATGAGGTTGCCCCATAGCGCTTCGATGCGGGGAATGTCGTGGTCGGGATCTTCGCTGTCGGGCAGCACGCCCATGTCGGCCGGGGACTGCTCGTCGTGAAAGATGACCCACCGGCGTCCGGCCTCCGCGCTGCGGCGGCGAAGCTGCGCGGCTTCCTCGTGGTAATACGCCATGTCGGCCTGGATGGAACTCACCTCAAAGTGAGGATCGCCGAGAATGCCGTCGTAAAAGCGCCGGGCCGCGTTCAGGTACGTGTGCACGCCGATGGGGTGATCGTAAGGATCGAGCTCGCGGATCCAGGCGGCAATCGCCTTGCGGTCCGGGTCCGGCGTGTTGTTCTCCTCGCCGAGGTTCCAGATGAGCGCGGGGTGGTGAGCGAAGCGGGCGACGAGCTCCCGCAGGTAGAGCCTGCGGATGTTGTTCAGGCCGGCGCTGCCGCCCAGCCGGCGGTCGTTCTCCGTCTCCTGCGTCACCACGTGGAGCAGGAGTCCCAGCCGGTCCATGTGGGAGAAGACGATCTCCCACTGGGCCAGTCTGCTTACGTCGAACCGGTCGCGGACGTCCGGCGCGGTCCAGGGCCAGACGTCTTTTCCGTCGCCGCCATCGATGTTATAGGTAAGGAAATAAACGCTGTTCATTCCCTTTGAGGCGAGGTAATTCAGCGCGCCAATAATTCCTTTCCCCTTCGATTTCTGCCAGACGGGATCGCCTGGCCTCCAGTCGCGGACATGCGGCCCATAGCGGTGGACGAAAGGCTTTCCGGTGGTGTTTTCGCCTTCATTGAAGCGGGCGTCCAGGTCGAATGTGCCGTCGAACTCCTCATAAGCGAGGAAATTTTCCGGGCTGTCGGCGCCCCCTTTCAGGAAATACTCGCCGGATCCGGCGAATTGCAGGTAGTGGCCGCCAATGTATTTCAACAGCCCGCGGGCGCGGAAATCGGGCGCTTTTTTGTCCGTGGGACCGATGTTGAAGCGGCCCTGGACGCCGTCGAACGCCACGGGTACACCGGCGTCAGGATCCGGGTCGATGGCGATCCACGGACCGGTGCGGAAGGCGGCGCGGAAGGTCCATTCTCCTGTCTCATCCGGCATGAAGTGAACCTGCCAGACCCGCCCCCGTGTGGCAGAGGTTTCGGCGGCATTGCCATCGGCCGCGTAGAAACCCGGGACGCGGACGACGCGTCCGCTGGGCCCATGGCGGAACCCGACGGTGAGGCGGTGGTCGGTGAAAGGATTCGGGGTGGCGTCTTCGGCCGTCTCGGGACCGTGGAAGGTGACGGTGACGCGATGCCATTGTCTGAGCTCGCCGGACACCTCCTGCGCGGGCAGCAGGAATGGCATCAGCAGCAGTGAACAGGACAGGCGGCCCCGCATGGAGATTCTCCCCGTGCCGTGAAGGCGCCATCCATGCTATCGAATCTGTCCGCAAAGGCGCTGGCAGGCAACAGCGCGCAGCCCAGGGAGGCAGATCGAATTCGAAGGGCGTGGCCGGAAGACTTCTGTCCCGGCGTTGTTCATATTGAGGACCTCCATGCGAACCATCAGCCGGCCTGGCGCTTTCAGGGGGCCGCGGCCCCACCCTGTCCGCTCTCTCGAAAATCACGCTCTCCACCTTTCGGCGCCGCAAGGGAAAAGCGCCCGAGCGATGCGGGAGCGAGCGGCCGCGGAACGGTCTGGAGGCGTGCCCGCGGGGTCGACGTCAGTGCCTCTCGCCCGCCCTTATCGGGCGGGCAGGCGCCATGGAGAAGCGGTGGACTGCGAAGTCTCCGGTTGCGGCTCAAATGTTGGCCGAACGCGGGTGGGGCGGCGGCGCCTAACCGGGAGGCTCTTCGCGCAGGATCTCGGCGATCAGCTTCAGGAGGGCTGGCATCTGGATCGGCTTTGGCAGCGTGCCATGCGCCCCCAGGTAAGACGCAATCCTGAGGTAGTCTCCGCCGAAGGCCCCGCTCATCGCGATCACCTTCAGGTCCGGATAATCGCGGCGCAGCGTCTTGATCGTTTCGATCCCCTCCTGCTCGGGCATCACCAGGTCGGTGAGGATCAGATCGACAGTTGCGCTTCGGAGAACTTTCATCGCCTCCCGGCCGTTTTCGGCGGCAAGCACCGTGTAACCTGCCGATTCGAGCATGCTGCGGATGACTTCGCGCACACCCGGGTCATCATCGACGACGAGAATCCGCTTGCCGGCTCGCTCCTCCATGAGACTGCCTCCCACAGTGTAATAATTCGACGCTGAGAAGGGAACCAAAAACGTATAGGGGCGGCGCGAGGCGCTACCGCGGCTTTTGTCCCGCAGCCAGCCGTTCCACCGCCTCGATCTCCCGGCCGGCGTCGGCGAAACGGCCCTGTCCCATCAGTTCCCTGTAGCGTTGGAGCCGGCGGGAAATCTCTTCAAGCAGTTTGCGGTTCTCATCGGCGGTCGGTGGCTGGGGCGCCGGAGCCGCGGCCGGCGCTTCGGCGGTGCGCGCCGGCGGGGCCTGCTGGCCGGTGAGCTGCGCGAGCGCATCCTCATACGTGTCGGCATAGATCAGCCGGTTGCCCATCGCCACCACCACTTTCTTGAGCTGGGGCATCCGCGCCTCGGCGGCCTGAATGTAGATCGGCTCCACGTAGACGAGCGTGTTCTCCACCGGCAGCACCAGCATCTGCCCGCGCAGCACCTGCGAGCCCTGCTGGTTCCACAGCGTCAGATCCTTGCTGATGATCTGGTCCTGGTTGATGCGCGCCTCGATCTGCATCGGCCCGAAGATGAGCTGCTGCTTGGAGAGCTGGAGGAAGTGCAGTTCGCCCAGTGCGTCGCCATCGCAACGGGCCACCATCAGCCCGATCAGGTTGTCCTTGTTGCGGGGCGTGAAGGTGGTCATCAGCAGGAACTCCGGCGTGTCGCTGCCGGGTAGCGCCGCCACGATGTAAGTCGGCGTCACCGGCTGTGGGCGCCCGCCGGCGCTGTTCAGGTTCCGCGCCAGGTCCCACACGTCCTCCTTGTTGTAGAAAGCCTCCGGGTCGGTCATGTGATACGTGCGGTAGATTTCGGCCTGGATGCGGAAAATCGTCTCGGGGTAGCGCGCATGGGCGCGCAGGTCGGCGGACATGGCGTTGACAGGCGTGAACAGTTTCGGGAAGAGCCTGCGATAGGAGGCCAGAATCGGGTCCTCCTCGTCGAACACGTAGATCCGCACCTCGCCGTCGTAAGCGTCCACGGTGGCCTTGACCGAGTTGCGGATGTAGTTGATGACGCCGGCGTCGGAAATGCGCAGGGCCCGCGAATATGGGTGAGACGCGCTGGCCGTGTAGCCGTCCACCATCCACACGAGCCGCCCGTCGCGGGTGATGACGAGATACGGGTCCTGGTCCCAGAGGATGAACTCGGCCAGCGCCTCCAGCCGTTCGCGCACCTTGCGGCGGATGATCATGCGGCTTTCCGGCGTCAGATAGGACGTCAGCACGATGTTCCAGTCGCCGTAGCGCAGCGCCGCGGCCAGCCGCAGCGGCATGGAAGAGATCGGAAATCCGCCCTTGCCCGCGTAGCGCGTCTCCACGTTGCCGGAGCCGGATGGATAATCGAACTCCGGCTGCTTCGTGTGCACGAAGACGGGTTCGTGCGAAACTTCGCCGAAGTAGATCTCCGGCCGCGTCAGCCGGAGCGATTTCGTGCGCACCACCGGCGGGGCGTCCTGGATCAGCAGGTATGGGAGCCCGTCGCTGGTGATCCGGGAAGCCTCGGCCGCCACCATTCCGTAGCCATGCGTGTAGACGAAGTGCGGGTTGATCCAGCGGGCGCGCGCGTCGGCGGGCAGTTGCGCCACGTCGATTTCGCGCGGCGTCACCAGGATCTGGCGCAACTGCCCATCGATCTGATAGCGGTCGACGTCGGTGTCGTGGAACACGTAATACGGCCGCAGGGCCTGGATCTGCGTCACCGTATCGTGGAAGGCCCGCCAGTCCCAGAGCCGCACGTTGTCGAACAGCGCGCGGTGTTTGTTGCGGTCGATCGGCGCCTCCAGTTGGGCCGGGAAGTCGGTCTCCACCGTCTGGCGGTCCAGCCGGTAGGCGGCGCGCGTTGCCGCGATGTGGCGTTCAATATAAGGCCGCTGGATGGTGATCTCGCTGGGCCGGACATACAGGGCGGTGAACAGCGGCGGCAGCAGCGCGCCCACGATCAGCACCGCCGGAAACACGAGCGCCCAGCGGAAGCGCCCGGCCAGAAACGCGGCCGCCGCGGCAAGCGCCGCGGCGAACTTCAGCCACGCCAGCGGCAGGCTGACGTTTTCCGCCGTCCAGTCCACGCCCACCAGCGACCCGTGGTCCTCCAACAGCAGGTCGTAACGGCCCAGCAGAATGGAGACCGCCCACGCCACGAAAAACAGCGCGGCGGCCGCGCGCAGAAACCGCGCCTCAAATGAGCCGCGCAGGTCGCCGAAATCAAACTCCACCGGCCCGCCCATCTCGCCGGCGAACCATGTGCGGCTGCGCAGGTCCCAGAACCGCGCCGCTGCCCAGAAGACGAGTGCGGCGGCCAGCGACGTGCCCAGCACGAAGCGGAGCAGCACCCGGTAAAACGGCACGTCGAAGAAATAGAAGCTGAGCGGATGGCCGAACACCGGATCCTGCCAGCCGCCTGGGGCGCCTCGGCTGCCCGCCCAGCGCACAATCGTCCAGCCATCCACGGTGGCGGCGGCCACGAAGGCGCCCAGCAGGAGAAGCACCACCGTGGAGATGCCCGCGTACACGGGATGATGCCGCAGCCCCGTGCCGGCATGCTTCATCCCGCGCGCGTGCGCCACCCAGAGGGCGAGAAATGCGGCCAGAGCCGCCAGCGCGGCCGGGACCAGATTGTAGGAGAGCATTTGCAGCCAGGTCTCCACCTGGCGCATCTCTTTCCACCACTGATATTCGATGGCCAGACCGGCAATCCAGCGGGCGCTGACAAGGATCAGCACCAGGATGACGACGAGCGTTGTACGGGCCATGTGTCCGCTCCCTCGAACCAGTGTATGCTTCCCGGTGAACCTTCATGCCCGAGTGCGAGGAGACCATGACCCGCAGGGAATTCGCCGCATCGCCCCTGGCCTCGGCCGTCTGGCAGACGCCCGCGGCCGGCTCGCGGCTCGCGCAGCCGATGCGCTGGCTGCAACTGGCTTTCGTGGAAGACGACCCCGGCCGCTACGACATGAAGTTCTGGCTGGACTACATCCGCCGCGTCCGCGCCCAGGGCGTCTGCCTTTCCGCCGGCGGCTGTGTCGCCTTCTACCCCACGCGCATCCCGCTGCACTACCGCTCGCGCTTCATGAAGGAGGGCGATGACCCGTTCGGCGAGCTCGTCCGCGAGTGCCGCCGCATGGGGCTCGTCATCCTCGCGCGGGTCGATCCTCACGCCGCGCACGACGACGTCTTCCAGGCGCACCCGGACTGGATCGCCCGCGACGCCGAAGGACGCCCGCGCCGCCACTGGGCGATGCCGGACTACTGGGTCACCTGTGGCCTGGGCCCCTACAACTTCGAGTTCCTGCGCGACGTCGTGCGCGAGATCGCCGAACGCTATGACGTGGATGGCATCTTCGCCAACCGCTGGTCCGGCTCCGGCATGTGCTGGTGCATCCACTGCCGCCGGAACTTCCGCGCCTTCTGCGGCCACGATCTGCCGCGCACGGCCGACCGCAATGACCCGCTCTGGTCCCTGTGGCGCGAGTTTCTGAACGAGCGCCTGTTCCAGTTGTGGGACACGCTCGACGCCGCCGTGCGCAGCGTGCGTCCGCAGGCGGCCTTCATTCCCAATACCGGCGGCGGCGCCAACACCGAAATCGACATGAAGCGCGCCGGCGACCGCGCCCCCTTTCTCGTGGCCGACCGGCAGGCGCGCTACGGCGTGCAGCCCGCCTGGGCCAATGGCAAGAACGCCAGAGAGTACCGCGCCACACTTGGCGACAAGCCCGTGGCCGGCATCATCTCCGTGGGCCTTGAGGCTCCGTACCGTTGGAAAGATTCCGTGCAGCAGCCTGCCGAGATCCAGCTTTGGACGGCCGATGGAATGGCCCACGGGATGCGGCCGTGGATCACCAAATTCAACGCAAAGCCCCTCGATCACCGCTGGCTGCGGCCCGTGGAAGAGCTGTTCGCCTGGCACGCCGCCCACGAGCGCTACTTCCGCAACGAGGCCAACCTCGCCCGCGTGGGCCTCGTCTATTCGCAGGCCACCGCGCGGCTGGCCGCGCCTGACGCGGACGATTTCATCCGCGGCGTCTGCCACGCGCTGGTCGAGGCGCGCATCCCGTTCGAAATGGTTCACGACGGGCTGCTCGACGAAGAGCATCTGCGGCGCTTCCGCACGCTGATCCTGCCCAACCTCGCCGTGCTCTCCGACATACAGTGTGGGCAACTGCGCGCCTTCACTTCCCGCGGCGGCGGCCTGGTGGCCACGCACGAGACGTCACTGTACGATAGCAGCGGGCGCCGCCGGCCGGACTTTGGCCTGGCCGACCTGTTCGGCTGTTCGTTCGCCGGCCGCACCATCTGGCGCCAGCAGAACGCCTACATCGACATCCGCGACCGCGAGCACCCGCTGCTTGACGGCCTCCGGGATGCGGGCCGCTTCATTCATGGCGTGCGCCGGGTGGAAATCACTCCGCACGGCCGCGAGCTCCCGCCGCTGACGACGATGCCGTCGTATCCAGACCTCCCGATGGAAGAGGTCTACGTGCGCCAGCCGCCCACGTCGATTCCTGCCGTGGTGTGCCGCCCCCACGGCCAGGGCCGTGTCGTCTACTTCCCGTGGGACATCGACCGCACCTTCTGGGAAGTGCTTTGCCCGGATCACGGGCGCCTGCTTGCCAACGCGGTGCGCTGGGCGCTGAACGAGCCGCCGGTGCTCGCGCTGGAAGGCTCTGGGCTGGTGGACGTGGCGGTCTGGCGGCAGGCCTCTTCGATCACCGTGCACCTGGTGAACCTGACGAACCCCTATGCGATGAAGGGTCCCATCCGCGAACATATTCCGCTGCCGCCGCAGCGCCTGCGGCTGCGCTGCACGCAGCGGCCCAGGCGCGCCCGCTGGCTCTGGTGCGGACAGGAGGCGCGCGTCACCTGCCGCGACGGTGTTGTGGAGACGCAGACACCGCCCATCGCGCTCTACGACGTGCTCGCGCTCGACCTTTGATGATCGATGCGGCCACTGAGCCGCGAGTGGGCCTCACCCGCAGGGCGGGCGGAAGGAGTCTCCATGACCCTGTGGGAGATCAGCAAGGGTGAAAATCGCCGCTGGTTCTCGCAGTGCTTCGCACTGTCTTACTTGCGGCTCTGAAGTCTGAGGGCGGTGGATTTCCAGGGAGCGGTCTCGCCGCCCCAAGAATGACCCGTGCCCGGGGCTGTACCGGGCTACGCGGGCAAGCGCTGATATGGGCTACGACTCAGTACCGGCAGGGCCCACGACGCCTTTCACCCGGATTGACGTGCCGAACCGTCATCAAGGCTCGTTCCCGCGGCAGGAAGAGGCTGGAGAAGGGAAAGGGAAAAGGCCGGCAGGCCGCCGTTTGGGCGACCTGCCGGCCGGGAGCTCCGGCGCGCCGGGCGCGAGGGCCCGGCGGCAGAGAAGCTCGTCAGAAGATGAACTTCAGCGCGAGCTGGACGTTGCGGTTGCCGCTCCGGTAGGACGAGATGTAGTCAAGCGAGTCGTCCGCGTTGCCGGTATCGACGTAGAGGTTCGCGTGGTTCATGGCATTGTACATCTCGAAGCGGAGCTGCGTGCTGAGCCGCTCGGTCCACCTGTTGTTCTTGTAGACGCCGAGGTCGATGTTCCAGGCGCCCGGCGTTCGGAAGACGTTCCGGCCGGTCATCATCGCCGGGTAGGGGCCGAACTCGGCGGTGCCGGTGATCGGGTGGGCGTAATCGGTGTAGATGTTCAGCTTGGTCAGGTCGTGATAGATGTTGACGTTCGGCGTGCCCGTGGGGATGTTGCCGGCGTTGCCCATTCTGGACGATGGACCGAGCAGCATGAGCCGTGGGTAGATGCCGTTGGGCGAGTTGAATACGTCGAAGATGGAGTAGGGGGCGCCGCTCCGGACGGTGACGATCGGAGCCACCTGCCAGCCATCGAGGATGTGTTTTGCGGGGCCCTTGAGCGACCTGGCGAAGGGCAGGCTCCAGATGGCGCTCATCGCCCAGCGGTTGTGGATGTCGAAGTCGGCGTCGCCCTTGTCGAGCTTCGGGTTGAACGGATCGAGCAGGCCGAGGTTGTAGTTGTTGGCCGACTCGGAGAAGGTGGACGAGAGGTTATCGATGGCGTGGCTCCAGGTGTAGTTGGAAGTGAGCGTGAGGCCGGTGCGGGCGATGTCCTGCATCTGGACGCGGAAGTTCATCGCGTGATAGTGGGAGAAGCCCTTCCCGTTTCTCATGTTGATGTTGCTGTAGCCCTGGTTGGCCAGCAACCGCGCCGTGCAGGTGCCCTGGTTGCCGGGTGAGCTGGTGCAGGGGATGCCGAGGTAGACGTTGCCGGCGCCAACCCGGTTGGGGTTTTCCAGCGAGTAGAGGTTCCGCCCGGCCGAGCCGCTATATTCGAGGGCTGCCAGCAGATTGCGGGTGATCTGGCGGTCGAGCGAGAAGCTCCAGAGGTGGGCGTAGGCCGTGCGGATCTCCGGGTTGACGGCGCGGAGAGAGACGCGCGGCAGCGCCTTGGTGCCGCTGGTTCCGGCCAGCGGGCCGGCCAGATCGGTGGTGATGGGGATCGTCGGCACGTCGGCTCCGGCGATGAGCGAGATCACCGCGTAGTTGGGCGGGTTCTGGATGACGTTGAAGGTCACGTTGCCGAAGTTGCGTTCATAGGAGATGCTGTAGCCGCCGCGGAAGCTGGTCTTGCCGTCGCCGAAGACGTCCCAGGCGAAGCCGAGGCGGGGGCCGAAATTGTTGTAATCGGGCCGCCAGAGGCCATGAGCGTAGCTGTTCGGGGCCAGGGCGACGTCGCCGTTGCGGAGCTGCTGGAACTCCGTTCCTCCCTGGGTGGGATAGAAGTTCGAATCGAGGTAGGGGTTCTTGTTGTGCTGGACGCCGAAGTACTCATAGCGAACGCCGAGGTTCAGCGTGAGGCGCGGCGTGACCTTCCAGGAGTCCTGGAAGTACGCGGCCCACTCGTGGTAGCGGTTGGATCGGCTGAAATTGGGCTGGCGCACGGGCAGCGTGACGCTGCACTGCGGCGTGGCCGGGCCGTTGCACGGATACTTGCCCTGCGGGTCGATGGCGCTCTGGAAGGAGCGATTGACGCCGTTGAGGAAGTTGTCCATTCCGGTGCCGAAGTTGCTGCCGACCTGCTGGACCGGATTCATGTAGGCGCCGAAGGTGCGGTTGTCCCGCAGGTAGTTGTAGCTGGCGCCGAAACGGAGTTGATGCTTGCCGCGGATGTGGGAGATATCCTGATAGAGCTGGACGAAGTTCTGGGGTCCACCGAAGGGAATGCCGCTGCCGGGGCTGTACGGCAGGTAGCCGGGCAGGGCCACGCGGGTGCCGAGCAAACGGGTGGCGGTGGCGCCGCTGGCCAGATAGAGCGTCGGCGTCGGCGGATAGTCGCCAAGCGGCTGGTAGTTGCCGAGCCGGTTGAAGACCACCTTGGACTGGCTCACGGTGGAAGCAGAAACCGTCTTCACCAGTGAGAACAGGGCGCTGTGGTTGCGCGTCTTCTGGCCGGTGTCGAACCCGGCCCAGGGACTGTTGGACACGGTGCCGCGAAGCAGGTCTCCGTACTCCCAGGCGTAGCGCCCGTACATCTGGGTGCGCTCGCTCAGGTTGTAGTCGACGCGGGCCACGCCGAAATGGGTGTTCTGCGGATCGCCGCCGCCGGAATTGCTCGGGTAAGTGTAAGCATAGCGGCTGAAGACGGGCAGATCGGCGGGAAGCTGGTTGCAGGGGCCGTTGGGGGCCGCGCCGGCGCAGATGTTCTGTCCGAGGGCCGCGAGCTGGCTCTTGCTGAAAGTTCCCAGCGGCGCCAGGCCGGAACGGAGCTTGCCGAAGGCCTGGAAAAACGACTGGACGTTGGCCGGCGCGCGGGCGATGAGCTCCGGCGTCGGCACGTAGACCGTCGAGATCGCCTGGCTGCGGACACGGATCCATTCGGTGGACTGGAAGAAGAACAGCTTGTTCCTGATCACGGGCCCGCCGATTGAATAACCGGGCTGATTTCTCGTGTAGACGGGCTTCGGCACGGCGTTGGCGTTGTTGTCGAAGCCGTTGGAAGCGAGTTTGGAAACGCGGTTAAACCAGTACGCGGTGCCGTGGAATTCGTTGGTGCCGCTCTTGGTGGTCGCATTGACGACACCAGCCGAGGCGCGCCCGAATTCAGCGGTGAAATTATTGGTGAGAACGCTGAACTCCTGCACGGCATCCAGCGGCACATTCTGACCGACGGTGGCGGTGAATTCGTCATTGTTGGCCGCGCCGTCGAGCAGTACGTTCGTGCCGGCGGCCCGCAGGCCGTTGATGGCGTATCCCACGCCGCGGCCGCTGGGGTCGGCGGGAGAGATGTTGCCGCTGATGGCCACGAGCGCATAGGGGTTGCGGGTCAGCGTCGGCAGTTCGAGCACCTGCTTGGAAGTGATGTTGATGCCGAGCGTCTGCGACTCGGTGTTGACCTGCACCACCTGCTCGGCGACGGTGACGACGGTGGACGTCTGGCCCACCTCGAGCCTGAAGTCGACCGCCACGCGGCCGCCGACCGGCAGGACGGTGCGCTTGACTACGGCAGTGAAGCCCTGAGCCTCGACCTTCACCTCATACTCGCCTGGAACAAGGCTTGGGAACACATACAGGCCGGCGGTGTTCGTTTCAGCGGTTCGCTTGACACCGGTGGCCACTGCCGTCAGGGTGACCTTCGCGTTCGGCACGACCGCGCCCGAAGGGTCGACGACCGTGCCGGTGATTTGACCAGTTTCTGTCTGCGCCGCTGTGGGGACGCCGGTGATAGCGACGAGCAGCGCGAGTGCGGCGCAGCCCGCGACAAAGTTTGCCAACCAGTTTTTTTTCACGGATGCCTCCTTGAATGGTTTGGATCCTTCGGTTGAATTCTCCAGCGGACAGAAATGGATGCCGGCCCGCCGTTTTCGGGCCGGGCAGGCTACTGCTGGCATGAGGATGCGATCGTGTTTCGATGTTTCCCGGCTTCTGGCCGGAATCCGGGCCTCGTGACTTCCAGCCCGCCGGGTGGTTTCATGAGCCGTCACAAACCGGGGCGGCTCCGCCACCACCTGTGGCGCATGGGGCAGGGTTTTTCGGCGGTCTCCCGCGAGAGCGGAGGCACGGAAATACTCGCCTTCTGCTTCGTTTGATTGGTCGAAGGCAGACTCCATGGCAAGACCCCTCGAAAACTCCTTCAATCCCTGCGTGGTTTCATGTTAGCCCCTTCCGTAGGCGCCAGGCAAGCCCCGTCAAGGGGCAGGCGGGGCGGCGTGGATGCGGAGTCCTGTCCCCGCAACGCCGCGCGCTGGTTTGCCAGCTGCCCAGAATGCAGAAGTCAGAGGACGTACAACGCCTGCTGCGGCCCGATCCGAGCCCGCCCGGCCAGCCAGCCGCTCTGCAATCGGTTTCTCCACCCCCGCCGCCCGCAGGCCGCCTGGCCCGGCGGCCGCTTGCATTCGGTTCAGACGCAGGAAAAAGGGCCGCCATTGAGGCGGCCCCTCCATGACGATTCCTGAGGCCGGTTATCGCGGTGAACTTTTGACCTTTATGGTTACTCTCGCCGGCCAGGGCTCTGACTTGACGGATTCGATGGCCGATTGTGCCAGGCGAAATACCGTCTCACGCCCCGCCTCCGGCGGGGTGACAACAACGACCAACAGCCCGTCCGGCCTGCTGGCGCCGGCTGGTCCCTGCATCCTGCCCTTGATGATGAGTGTGTCCAGCACCGGATCTTCTTCTTTGAATGGGGTTAAAACAGTCGGGGTATAGCAGAGCAGGCAATAGCAGAATTCGCGCCACAGGGAGCAGGAGCATCCCTGGATGTTACTGGTATTCGGACCACATCCGCAATTCTCTGGTGGGCACGGGATCGGTTTGTATCCGGCCGAGGCGGGCAGCGCCGTGAGCTTCAGATAGATGATGCGATGGCCGGCCCTCAATTGTTGCGAGATCTGCTGCTCGAGCGCATCCCCGGCGCCCGGATTGGCGCTTCGCGCTGCGTCGGCCTTGGTCAGCTTGGCGCCGGACGCAATGGCATCCACCACGCCGCTGACTGCGGCCTCAAAGCGCTGCACTTCGCCCGGCCCGTAGACGCCGTCCGGGTAGACGATGATCGCGCGGATATCTTTTTTCTCAATGCCCCTCGCCTCCTGGCCGGGGGCGCTGCCCGCGGGCGGCAACCCGCCCGTGGCAGGACGCCGCATGCCGGGCTCCTGCGCTGCGGCAACAGTCAGGCAGAAACAAACAAAGGAAAATATGCTTCTCATTCTCTGCATCCCCTTTCATTTCATAGTACGGATAAACGGGACGTTTTTGACAAGCCTGCGATTTGCCTCTCTCCGGAGCGGTGGCGCCGAGGCGGAGTCCTCCCGCTCCAGACCGCGGCCTCGCACCCAGGGAAACCACGTCCTTCGGAGCCCCGAAAGCGAGCCTCGGCGATCCAGCGGGATATCCGCAGGGATGAAAATCGCCGACCGCGGCACGTCGCGCCGTGGCCGCTCGTTCTCGCAGCGTCTCGCGCTGCTTCACGCCTGGCTCTGAGGATCGGAATCTTCCAGGGAGGCGCGACGGCGCTCCCGGTCTCGAGCCTGCCGCCCACGGCGCCTTGGGGATTTGCCGTTCGGTGCCTGCGCCGCTTACAATAGAGGTTGGCTCGGGGCGTGGCTCAGCCTGGTTAGAGCGCCTGGTTCGGGACCAGGAGGTCGGTGGTTCAAATCCACTCGCCCCGACCATTCCCCTCCCGCGTCTGTCCGTACCTTTCTCTCCGGGGCTCTCGGCTGATCGTTTTGGTCTTCGCGAGGTGCTCTCAGCAATCCAGGTGACTTTTGGGCCAGGCATCGGCGCAACGAGACCTGACTCTCCTGGCCCGCTCCCCGCGCGACGGCAAACGTCCCGCTGACAAGGAGAGATCCGGGCGATTCACAACCTTGCTGTTCGCCTGCAAGGCGTTCCGGCGCGGCCCGTCCGCGGCCCTTATCGCCGTGCGGCTTCCGTGGCCTGCGCTTCCTGCTGTGCTTCCGCGATCAGGCGCCGCAGGGTCGCCTTGAACTCGTCCATCGGCGGAAAGGAAATCGCCTCCGACGGACAGATCTTCGCGCAGGCGTCGCAGCCGACAACGCAGTTGTAAGGCCGCGCCACCACCGGCACGGCCAGTGCTTCGTCCCAGTCGAAGACATTGTTCTTGCAGAAGTCGATGCACTCCCGGTCGTGGATGCAGCGGTCGGCGTCAATCGTTGGATACCAGGGGATCTTCTCGCGGGGAACTTTCATCTGCGCCATGGCTGCACCTCAGTGCTTCTCTTCGGTGGGCAGTTGCGAGCACTCGCAGGCGCCCATCAGGTCTTCCGGCTGGAGGTCTCTGCCGGCCTCGCGCTTCAACAGTTCCTCCACCTTCTCGCGGATCCGCTGGAGCACGCCTTCGTTGTCGGTCATGCGGATGTCGACGGGGATGAACCGCTCAGGCGGAAAACCGGTCTGGCGCATGAGGCGGCGGAAGAGCTTGTCCTGCGCCGCGGGCGCGCAGGCGGCGCTGACGATGTAAGTCTCGCCGTCGGCGCTCTTCATGATGTCGGCCAGGAACGCGTTGCCGCCCTGCCCACAGGTCTGCGGGTGCAGCGCCACGAAGGTGACGTCCAGCTCGCTCTCCACCTGAAAGGGAAGGGTGTTGAAGTCCGTGTTCTTGAAGGAATCGCACAGGCCCTTGCAGTTGCACATTAGAACCTTGATTTTCATGACCACGCTCCTTGCGATGAATTCACTCCGGCGGAAACTCTCTCTCCTGCGCCACAGCAGCCACCGCGCCACTCATGCAGCCGCTCCCGATCCCGGCGATAGACCTCCTCCGACTGGAGCAACCCTCTGAGACACTCCCGCAGCCGGTCGATCACCGGGTTGCCCTCCGGGATGGCATACTGCACCCTTGTGCCGATGCGGCGGTCCATCGCCAGGCCCGCGCTGCGCAGATAAGCCAGGTGCCTGGACAACAGCGGCTGCGGCAGATCCAGCAGAGACTCCATTTCACAGACGCACAGCGGCGCCTCCAGCAGCAGGTTCAGAATCCGCAGCCGGTTCGGCTCGGCGATCGCCTTCAGGATTCGGTGCAGCGGCTCCATAAGTTGAATAGTCTATCCGTATATCCATATAAAACTATAAAGCTGCTGGGCCCCGTTGTCAAGGACCTCCGCGCCGGCGTGGCGATTGACCCCTGTAAGTGCTTCATGCATGAGACGATTTGCATAGTCTTGCAATCTTGCAGGAAGCGGGGTATCATTCAGGAGTAGCATGTCTGAAACGCGGCCGCACCGCATGCGGATGGCGCGGATGCTGAAGGCGCTGTCCCACCCGATGCGGATCTGGATCGTCGAGGAGCTGGCCCGCTCCGGCGAAAGGTGCGTCTGCGAACTGGCCCGCTTGAGCGGCGCCGACGATTCCACGATGTCGCGGCATCTGACGCAGTTGCGCGTAGCCGGACTCGTCACCGATGAGCGGCGCGGCATGCAGGTCTTCTGCCGCCTGTCGGGACCTGCTGTGCGGCAATTGCTGGAGGCTGCGCAAAACGCTGCGGCGGGCACATCCGAACCGGTGCGTGCAGAATGGCTCGGCGTCTGTTGAAACTCTGAAGGGAAGGAGACGAGATGGAGAAGCCAGCGCTTGAATTAAAGATATTGGGACCGGGTTGCATGAATTGCAGGAAACTGGCCGAGAATGCGGAAGCCGCCGCCCGCGAGTTGGATCTCGCCTTCCGGATGGAAAAGGTGACCGACATCCAGGAGATGATGAGCTACGGCATCCGCCGCACGCCGACCCTCGTGGTCAACGGCAAGGTCGCCGTGGAGGGGCGCGTGCCGCCCCCTCAGGAGCTGATGTCGATCCTGGCGCAACAGATCGCCTGAGGGGAGAAGCCGCAGATGAACTGGAAGACGCCATTGAAGTATGCGCTGCTCGCCTTCGTGGCCGCGAGCGTGGGGACGATTTTCTGGCAGCAGTCCCGGAGCGGATCCGCCGAGGCGGAAGCGGCCTCCGTCCCGGCGGCGGCCGTGGCGGGGCCGGCCGCGGCGACGGTCCCGGCGCGGCCTGGCGAGAACAAAATCCTGGTTTACTATTTCTACACTTCCGTCCGCTGTCCCACTTGCCGGCAGATCGAAGCGCAATCGGAAGCGGTGCTGAAATCCGCCTTCGGCGACGCACTGGGCAAAGGCCTGATCGAATGGCTCCCGACCAACGTGCAGTTGCCGCAGAACCGCCACTTTGTCCGCGACTATGAACTGTTCACGAAGTCGCTCGTCATCGTGCGGCTGAAGGACGGCCAGCAGGTGGAGTGGAAGAAGCTGGAGAAGGTGTGGGAGCTGGTCTCCGACACCAAGGCGTTCTCCCGCTATGTGCAGGATGAGATCCGGGCCTGGCTGAGGAAGCTATGACGGACGGAGTGCTGCTGGCTGCCGGAACAGCGCTCTGGCTGGGCGTGCTCACGTCGGTCAGCCCCTGCCCGCTGGCCACCAATATCGCGGCCATCTCCTGGCTGGCGAAGGGGGTCCGGTCTCCGCGCCTCGTGTTCGCAGCCGGCGCCCTGTACACACTGGGCCGCGCCGCGACATACGTGGCGCTCGCCTTTGTCCTGGTGTCGAGCCTGCTGTCGGCGCCGCAATTGTCGGAGTGGCTTCAGACGCACATCAACCGGTGGCTCGGCCCCATCCTGATCCTGGTGGGGATGTTCCTGACAGGGCTGGTCGACTTCCGCTTTTCGACCCGCCTGTCCAGCGGGAAGCTGGAACAGCAACTCCAGGAGCGCGGCGTGTGGGGCGCGGGCTTTCTCGGCATTCTCTTTGCGCTCTCTTTCTGCCCGGTTTCGGCGGCCCTGTACTTTGGCAGCCTGCTGCCGCTGGCTTTGCAGCAGAAGTCCTCGCTGGGGCTGCCGGCGTTGTATGGGATGGGAACGGGACTGCCCGTCCTGATCTTTGCGTGGCTGCTGGCGGCGGGTGCGCGTTCGGTCGGTGCGGCCTTCGACCGGCTGTCGCTGCTCGAGCGTTACGCCCGCCCCGTCACGGGTGTCGTGTTCATCGCCGCCGGGCTCTACCTGTCGCTCGTGCACATCTACGGCGTTCAGGTTTGAGGCCCGGCCCAGGGAGGCATGCGGTGTTCGAGAAGATCCTCATCGCCTCGGACCTTTCGGCCGCGTCGGATTCGCTCGTCCGATGCGCGGCGGGCCTCAAGCGGCTGGGCAGCCGCGAGGCGCTGCTTGTTCATGCGCTGTGCATGCGCCACTACCGGGACATGCGGGCGGTGGTGGAGCCGATGATCGAGCCGCGCCTGCGCGCGCAGGCGGAGATGCTCGAGCGCGCCGGCTTCCGCGCCGCCACGGAAGTGCTGCCTGGGCAGGCATGCGAGGAGATCCTCCGCGCTGCGGCCCGCTTCGAGGCCGGCGCCATCGTCATGGCCACGCGGAGCGGATCGCTCGCCCACGACCTGCTGGTGGGGAACACGGTGCTCCGCGTGCTCGGCCGCGCCGGCAAGCCCGTGCTGGTCTTGCAGGCGCGCGAGGAAGACCCGCACTGGACGTGCTGCAAACAGACCGGCGCCTGGATCGGCGATCACATTCTCCACGCCACGGATTTCTCTGATGCTGCCGAACTGGCCTTCGAATACGTCCGCCAGCTCGTTTCCGCGGGCGCCTCGCGCGTGACGCTGGTGCATGTGCAGGCGCCGGAGCGCGGCCACGCCGCCGGGTGGCGCGCGGAGTCGGCGCGGATCGACGCCCCGCGGCTCGCGCGGCTCGCCGAAGAGCTCCGCCGCTCGGGCGCGGCGCGCGTCGAGGCTCTGCTGCGGGAAGGCAAGCCCGCGGAGGAGATTCTGCGCGCCGCAGGAGAGGAAGGCGCCACGCTGATCGTTATGGGGGCTCAGGGCCACGGGCTGATGCGCGAAGTGTTTCTGGGCAGCGTCAGTCATGAAGTGCTGCGCCACGCGCCGGTGCCGGTGCTGGTGATGCCGGCGCGCCACGCGGCGCCTGGCGCAGGGGCGCCGTCCCAGGTGGAAACGGCTCCAGAAAGGAGGACGCCATGAGCACCTTTGCTCTGAGGGAACGGGACTTTGCATTCCTGGGCGCCGGCATCATCGCGGGTGTCTTCATCGAGCGCTTGATCTCCTTTGGCGTCCCGCCTGGAAAGATCATCGCCTCCGACGCCTTGCCGGAGAAGGCTCAGGCGTTGGCTGAACGGCTCGGCATCCGCGCCGCACGCGACAACCGCGAGGCCGCCGCGGGTGGCGGGATCGTGTTCCTGGCGGTGCCGCCGAATGCCGTGAAGGGCGTTCTCGAAGAGGTCCGCGACGCGCTCCGCCCCGGCGGGCTGATCGTCTCGCTGGCTGCGGCGGTGCGCACGGAGTGGATCGAACAGAGCGCCGGCGGCGCGTGCAAGGTGGTGCGCGTCATTCCGAACACGCCATCGCTGGTCGGCGCGGGCATGAACCCGCACTGCCTGGGCAGACACGTCACTGAAGCGGACCTGCCGCTGGTTGACGCTTTGCTGGCGGTCTTCGGCGACACGGTGCGTCTCGGCGAGGATCAAATGGAGACCATCACCGCGCTCACCGCGGTGGGGCCTACGTATGTCTTCCCGGTGATGGAAGCGTTGCGGGACGCGGCCGTAGCGGCGGGGCTTGATCGCGAAACGGCGCAGCGCGCCGCGGCGCAGACCGTGGCCGGCGCGGCGCGGCTGGTGCTGGAAACGGGCCGCCCGCCGGAAGAATTGAAGCAGATGATCGGCACCCGCACGCTGGCCGAGGATCCGGCGCGCGAACTCTTCCGCGAGGCGTTTGAGTCGGCCTTTTCGAGGCTCAAGACCAGCGTTGCGAAGCTCGGCGCCGCGTGGCAGCCGGGCCAATCCGGCTAGTCCACAGGACTCAGCCACCGCGTTGGCCGGACCTCCCGCGCCCGCCCTCGCCGTGCCCGGCCGATCCGCCGAGGATCGCGGCCATGGAGATGATCCTCTCGATGTCCTCTGAGCCGCACGAGGGACACACCGCTTTTAGCCCCTTCGAGTACTCGCTGATGGTGGCGCGGATCTCAAATTGCCTGCCGCAGCAGCGGCGCCGGTATTCGTAGACCGGCATCGCCGCCTCCGTCTTTCAGCGTAACGCCGGCACCAGAAGCACGGGCAACGGCGCCAGCCGCGCCACCTGGTTTGCCACGCTGCCAAGAAAGATCTCGGAGAAAAAGCCGCGCCCCTGCGCTCCCATCACGATCAGGGAGAAGTCGCCGCTGCGGGCGAGCTTCAGGATTTCTTCCACGGGCAGCCCGTAGGGAATCTCCACCGAAACGGCCTCCGCTCCGCATTGCTCCAGCCGCAACTTCATGCCCGCCAGGCGCTCCGCATCGATCTGATTGAACTCTTCCAGACGGTGCTTCAGGTGTCTTTCGACCCGGCTGCGGTCCTGCACGTGGAGAAGCGTGACACGGGAGCTGGCCTCCCGCACGATGTGCTCCAGGTGAAGGAACGCGTGCGATGCGTTCTCGGAAAAATCCGTCGGGAACAGGATGTTGCGGAACAGCCCTTCACAAACGGCCCGGCAGCGGGCGCCCTCTTCACCGGCCAGTTCGATCCGGATCAGCAGCAGAGGAAACTCCAGCCGGTGGAGCAGGTCGGCAGCGGTGGAGCCGAGCACGCGCTCCCGCGCCAGCGAGGCGCCGCGCGAGCCCGCCACAATGAGCTCCGCGCCGCGCTCCCGGGCGATGCGTTGCAGCTCGTCCGCCGGAAATCCCAGTGGCATTTCGATGGTGGTTTCCAGTCCCGCTTCACGCAGGACGCCGGCCTGTCTCTCCAGCCGCGGCTGCATCTCACTGCGCAGCGTTTCGTACAGTCCGCCCACGTCCCGGACATGGAAAACGTGCACCAGCACCGCACGGCGGACGCCAATGATCCTGAGCGGCCGCACGCATTCCACGATGCGGTCGCTCGCTTCGGATCCGTCCGAGGCCACGAGAATCGTCGAAAACATGGAGACCTCCCTCCTTAGTGCGGCGCTGATGCGGGCGCGAACCAGTGCCGGGTGCGGACGCAAACGGCGCACACCGACAGCATCACCGGAACCTCGATCAGCACGCCGACCACCGTGGCCAGCGCCGCCCCGGACTCCGGCCCGAAGAGCGCGATGGCGGTGGCGACGGCCAGTTCGAAAAAGTTGCTCGCGCCGATCAGCGCGCCCGGCGCCGCCACCTCGTAGTTCACCTTCAGCAGCCGCATCAGCAGGTAAGTCAGCGAGGAGTTGAAGTAGACCTGGATCAGGATGGGGACGGCAATCAGTGCCACGTGCAGGAACTTGCCCGTAATGTTGTCCGCCTGGAAGGCGAAGATCAGCACCAGCGTCACCAGCAGGGCCGTCATGCTGACCGGGGCGAAGCGCGGCAGCAACTGCTGCTCGAACCAGGCGGCGCCGCGGCTGCGGATGAAATGGCGCCGCAGGAGCACGCCGGCCGCCAGCGGAATCACGATGAAGACGATCACCGAATACAGCAGGACGCGGAACGGCACCTCCAGGTTCGAGGCGCCGCTCACCAGAAAGCGCACGATCGGCGCGAAGGCGAACAGCATGATCAGGTCGTTCACCGAAACCTGCACCAGCGTGTAGGCCGGGTCGCCGTCGCTCAGGTAGCTCCACACGAACACCATCGCCGTGCAGGGCGCCGCCGCCAGAATGATGCAGCCGGCAATGTACTGGTCGGCGTCTGCGGGCGGGATCCACGGCGAAAACACGATCCGGAAAAAGAACCACGCAAACAGCGCCATGGAAAACGGCTTCACCAGCCAGTTGACAAACAGCGTCACCAGCAGTCCGCGTGGCCGGCGCCCGACGTTGCGGATGGCGGCGAAGTCCACTTTCATCATCATCGGGATGATCATCAGCCAGATCAGCACCGCAATCGGCGCGTTGATCTGGCTCCCGTGGCCGAACTCGAGTCCCCGCAGCGCCCCCACCGCCTGCGGCATCAGCTTGCCCAACAGGACGCCCGCCACCATGCAGACGCCCACCCAGAGGCTCAGGTAGCGCTCAAAAAGCCCCAGCCGTTTCGCCGCTCCCGCTTTGTGCTGTTCCATCGGAAAGGATTTCTCCCTTTCAGCGTTCGTTGAACGAAATCACCGCCGGCAGCGCGCCGGACAGGGTGCGGGGTGAATGGCCTGCCGCGCCCATATTTCGAGGGTATTAGAAATAGCGCAGAAAAACAAACCCCCCCTTCTTTTCCTCCGGCGGGCTGCCGGCGGGTGCGATCCGCGCGATATCACGGGAGGGATGTCACCGATGCCTGTATGCGTGCACCCGTATAATAGAGTCATGCAAGACACTCTTCCGCAGCTTTTCAGGGCCCTTTCGGACCCGACGCGGCTGCGCATCCTGCGCCTGCTGATGGAAGCGCCCCACTGCGTCTGCGAAATGGAGGAGGCGCTGTCGCTGCCGCAACCGCTGCTTTCCCGCCATCTCGCCTACCTGCGCGCCGCCGGTCTTGTGGAAGGCGTCCGCGACGGCGTGCGCGTCAACTACCGGCTGCGCCCGGACCACGAAGCCCTCCGGATTTTTCTTCCGGCTCTGCGCAGGGCGCTCATGACGGATCCGCAACCGCCTGCCTCAGGGCTCCTGCGCAATTCGCGAACTTCGACTCTTGCAGGCAAGGGGAGGTACGCATGAATCCCGGCTCTGACGCTCCCCTGCGGGCGGAACAGACTCACGCCGTGCCGCGCCGCGGCTCTCTGCGGCGGGCCGGGAGAATCTTTGTCCCATCGCTCGCCATCGTGCTGCTGATGCTGTGGGTGCTGGGCGTGTTCCGCCGCGGGCAGATCCAGCCGTCGGTGCTTCCCGCGCCGGTGGAAGCCGCCGAAAATGTCCCGACGGTTCCGGTGGAAGCCATGCTGCTGCCGGCCACGCAGGAGGTGACGGGCACGGTGCGCGCCGAGCAGGTCTTCACCGTATCCTCGCGTGTGACCGCCAATGTGGTGGAGACGCGCGCCGCCGCCGGCCGGCGCGTGGCGGCCGGGGAAGTGCTGGTGGTGCTGGATGACCGGGACCTGAAGAAACGGGTGGAGCAGGCGCAGGAGGCCGTGCGCGGCGCCGAGGTCGCGCTCGCACAGGCCCGGGCGGACTTCGAGCGCGACCGCCGCCTCTTCGAGCAGCAGGTGATCCCGGCCTACGATTTCGAGCACACGCGCACGAACCTGCGGCTGGCGGAGGCGAACCTTGAGCGGCTGAAGCGTGCCGCCGAAGAAGCCGAAGTGAGCCTCTCTTACGCCGTGATCCGCAGTCCCGCCGCGGGCGTGATCGTAGACCGTCTGGCCGAACCGGGCGACCTGGCCGCGCCAGGACGGCCGCTGCTGTCCATGTATGAGGAGAGCCGCCTCTGGCTGGAGGCAAGCGTTCCCGAGGATCTGCTGGCCGGTTTCCGCGTCGGGCAGCGGCGCGACGTGCGCATCGAGGCCGTGAACCGCACGATTGCCGGGCGCGTCAGCGAGATTGTGCCGTCGGCCGATCCGCAGTCGCGCGCCGTCGCCGTCCGCGTGAAGCTGGAGCAGACCGCCGGCATCGTGCCAGGGATGTTTGGCCGGCTCGCCATTGCGCTGGCGCCGGAGAAGGTGCTGACGGTGCCTGAGCCGGCGGTGATCCGGGCCGGCCAGCTCACGATGGTCGATGTGGCCGCCGAGGGGCGCATTCAGCGCCGCACGGTCCAGTTGGGCCGCCGCATCGGCTCGCGCTACGAGGTGCTCAGCGGCCTGGCCGAGGGCGAACGTGTTGCCGTTCGCCCGGCCGGCGTCCGGGCAGGAGGCGCGCAATGAGCGCAGGGCTCGATTCGGTCACCATCCGTATCGTCCGCAAATTTCTTGAGTCGAACCTCTCGCTCGTCCTCATTCTCCTGTCGCTGGCCGCCGGGATCATCGCGCTGCTGGTGACGCCGCGCGAGGAAGAGCCGCAGATCGTCGTTGCCGCGGCCAACGTCATGATCTCCTTCCCGGGCCGCACCGCGGAAGAAGTGGAACAACTGGCGGTGACGCCGGTGGAGCGCATGCTTTATCAGATTCCCGGCGTGCAGTACGTCTACTCGCGCTCGATGCCCGGCCAGGGCATCGTCACCGTGCGCTTCTATTCCGGCCAGCCGCTCGAGCCGAGCTACGTGAAGCTGATCCGCAAACTGAACGAGAACATGGACCGCGTGGCGCCGGGCACGGCCTGGGTGGTAAAGCCCATTGACGTCGACGACGTGCCCATTGTCACCTTCACGCTCGCCAGCGCGCAGCGGGACGACTACGAGCTGCGGCGCATTGCCGAAGAACTGGCCGTGCGGCTCCAGAACGTGAAGAACGCAAGCGTAGCCTACGTGGTGGGCGGACGCCCCCGCGAGCTGCTGGTGCGGCCCTCCGCCGTGCGCATGGCCTCGCACGGGGTGACGGTGCTCGACCTCCAGCGCGCCATCCAGGCGGCCAACGCGAGCATGGCCGCCGGCGGTTTTGACCGCAACGATACCGCCATGCGCGTGCGTGCGGGCGAGTTCCTTTCCTCGGCGCGCGAGCTGGGCGAGCTCGTCGTCGGGGTGTGGAACGGGCGGCCGGTCTATCTGCGCGACGTGGCCGATGTCAGCGACGGCCCCGGTGAACCGCTCGATTACGTGCGGTTCCACCGCGGGCCGGCCTGGAACCGCTTCCGCGAAGGTTTCCCTGCGGGCGTCTCTTTGGGCGGCGAAGCGCCGGCCCCGCCCGATGGCCTGCCCGCGGTCACCATTGCGGTGGCCAAGCAGCGCGGTTCGAACAACGTCTGGGTGGCCAATGATCTCATCGCCCGCATGCAGGAGCTCCGCAGGGAGCTGGTTCCGGGCGACGTCGAAGTAGCGGTGACGCGCAACTACGGCTTCACCGCCAACGGCAAGGTGGAAGAGCTCGAAGAGGGCCTGTTCGTGGCCATCGCCGTGGTCATGGCGCTGCTGGTCATCGGCCTCGGATTCCGGCAGGCGCTGGTGGTGGCCATCGCCGTGCCCTGCGTCTTTGGACTCACGCTGATCGTGAACTATTTCTTCGGCTTCTCGATCAACCGCATCACTCTGTTTGCGCTCACCATCGCCCTGGGCCTGCTGGTGGACGACCCCATTGTCGACGTCGAAAACATCCACCGTCACTTCGAGCTGCGCGGCGCCTCCACGGCCGATATCGTGCTTGAGGCGGTGAATGAGGTGCGGCCGCCGCTCGTCGCCGCCACCTTCGCCGTCATCTTCTCGTTCCTGCCGCTGCTGCTGGTCACCGACATGATGGGCCAATATCTGCGTCCGATGGCGGTGAACGTCCCGGTGACGATGCTGATGTCGCTGGTGGTCAGCTTCACCATCACCCCCTGGCTCGCCTGGCACATGCTGCGCGGCCACAGCCAGGGGGGCCATGCGGTCACGCCGGGCGGCCACGCGGCTCTGCCCCGGAAATTTTTCCGGCACACGCTGATGCCCATGATCCGCCGCCCCCTGCTTGGAAGGCTGTTCCTGCTGCTTGTGGTGGTGCTGTTCATCGGCAGCGTCCTGCTGGTGCTGACCCGCCGGGTGCGCGTCAAGCAGCTTCCTTATGACAACAAGGACGAGCTGCTGCTCGTGCTCGACATGCCGCGAGGCACCACGCTGGAACGCACCGACGCCGCCGCGCGCGACTTCGAGCAGTTCCTGCTGACCGTGCCGGAGGTGACCGACTTTGAAGCTTACGTCGGCACGGCCTCTCCGGTGGACTTCAACGGCATGATGCGGCAGTACTTCCTGCGCCGCGCGCCCAACCGCGCCGACATCCGCGTCAACCTGGTGCACAAGACCGAACGCGTCCATGCGAGCCACTCGCTGGCGCTGCGTCTGCGCGCGCCGCTTGAGCAGATCGCGCGCCGGCACGGCGTCAAGCTCAAGATCGTCGAGCTGCCCGCGGGCCCGCCGGCCATGTCCACCCTGGTGGCCGCCATCTACTCCGGCCCGACGAATTCCCATGATGACCTTGCGCGCACCGCCGCGCTGCTGAAGCAGCGGTTGCGCATGGAGCCGGGCGTCGTCGACATCGACGACACCGTGGACGAAGACCAGGTCCGCTACACCTACGCGGTCGACCGCGAAAAGGCGGCTCTCAACGGCGTGTCCGGAGACGAAGTGGCGCGCACCGTCGCCCTGGCCGTCAGCGGCCAGCCCGCCGGCATCCTGGAAGCGCCGGCCGAGCGCACACCCGTGCGCATCCAGCTCTGGTTCCCGCGCGCCGAACGGTCCAGCCTGCCGGACCTGTCGCAGATCTACGTTCGGGGTTTTGGCGGAAAGATGGTGCCGCTGTCCGAGCTCGGCCAGTGGAAGCAGGACCTGGAAGACCGGACCATTTATCACCGCCAACTGGAGCGCGTCGTCTACGTACTGGCCGAGATGGCCGGACGCCCGCCGGTGGAGACGATTCTCGACCTCCGCGCCGATGAAGTCCATGACCGCCCGGCGCCCTTCGTCGACCTTTCCGCCAAACCCCGCCCGCTCGCCGGCCGCACCATGTTCCGCAAGGGCGGCGGCGTCGCGTGGCAGGCGCCAAAAGGCGTCACCATCCGCTGGTGGGACGAAGGCGAGATGTACATCACCGTGAACCTGTTCCGCGATCTCGCCGTCGCCCTGCTCGGCGCGCTGGCCGCCATCTACATCATCCTGATGAACCAGACCGGCTCCTACAAGCTGCCGCTGGTCATCATGCTCGCCATCCCGCTGATGGTCATCGGCGTGCTGCCGGGCTTCTGGCTGCTGAACCAGTTCGGCCAGCGCCAGGTGGGCGGATACCTGAACCCGGCCTTTTTCTCCGGCCCCGCGTTCATGGGAATGATCGCGCTGGCCGGCATCGTCACGCGCAATTCCATCATCATCGTCGACTTCATACACCTCGGGCTGATCCGCGGCCTGGATCTGGCGGAGGCGATCCTTCAAAGCGTCTCCGTGCGTCTGCGCCCCATCCTGCTCACCTCGGGCGCGGCCGTGCTCGGCGCGTTGCCCATCACCATTGACACGGTCTTTGGCGGGATGGCCTGGTCGCTCATCTTCGGCCTCGTCGTCTCAACCGTGTTTTCCATGTTTGTCGTGCCGGTCGTTTACTACCTCCTCTATGCGCACAAGCCGGATCACGGGCTGCCGGACAACATCCGGCGCAAGCTCGCCGCGCAGATAGAAGGACCGGCCGCTGAATGAGCTGGAGGTTTCCCATGCCGCATCTGAACGGCGCCGCCTTTCGTCTGATTGTGATGACCGCCGCCACGGCGGCGGCGCTGTCCGGCCAGCAGCCGCTGACTCTGGCCGCCGCCGTCCGTTACGCTCTGGAACACTCGCCAAAACTGGCCGCGGCGCGGACGGAAACGGCGCGCCGGGACGCGCTCGCCGCGGCGGCCCGGGCGCCGCTGCTGCCGCAGGCCGACCTCGCCGGCTCGGCCACGGTGTCCCGCTTCGACCGCGGTTACCCGGCCGGCGCTCCGCCCTCGCTGCTCCGCTTCGACCAGAGCCTGTTCACCGGCGGCGCCGACCTGCGCTGGCTCGTCTGGGACTTCCGCAAGACCCAGCTCGAACTGGCCGCGGCGCGGGAGCGCATCGAGGCTGCGCGGGCGCTGGAGGACCGCCGCAGGCAGGAGATCGTCTTCGACACCGCGAAGGCCTTTCTGGAGGCCCTGGCCTATCAGGATTTGACCGCCGCGGCCGAAGCCCGCATCCGCAGCCTCGAGTCCCTGCTGGACCGCACGGAGAAGCTCGTGGATGGCGGCCGCGCTGTTCCGGCGGACGCGCTGAAAGTGCGCACCCGCCTGGCCCAGATGGAAAGCGACCTGGCCGCGCTCCAGGCCGCGCGGCAGACGGCGCTGGCCGCGCTGGCGGCCGAGATGGGCTACGACGGCCAACAGCTTCCCCCGCTGGCCGACGCGCCCACCTTGCAGACGCCTGAGCCCGGACCGGCACAGCCGGAAGAAGACGTGCTCCGCCAGGCCGCCGAAGGCCGGCCCGAGCTGCGGGCCCTGGACCATGAGATCCGCTCGGCCGAACGGATCGCCACGGCCGCGCGCCGGGCGCTGCTGCCGCGCGTGGACGTGCGCGCCTCGGCCACGGGCATGGTCTCGGCCACGCCGCTCGGGTTCGGCCAGATGCTGGCGCGCGTGATGCCCGCCCTGGCCGGCGCGCCGGCATCGCCGGGCAATGGCGTCGCCGACTGGAGCCTGGGCGCGCAGATCACCTTCCCCCTGTTCGACGGCGGCCGGCGCCGCGCGCAGATCCGCGAGGCGCAGTCCACGCTGGAGCTGGCCCGGCTGGAGCGCCAGCAGACCCAGCTCCGCATTCAGCGCGAGGTCCGCACCGCCGCCGCCAATCTGGCCAGCGCCAGCGCGCGCGTCGCCGCGCTGCGCGATTCGGTGGCCGAAAGCGAACGCGTGCTGCGCGATGAAAGGCTGAAATTCGAGGCCGGCCGCAGCGTCATCAATTTTGTCCTCGATGCGGAAAGCGCGCTGTTGATGAATCAGAGCCTGCTCAGCCAGGCCCGGCGCTCGGTTCTCATTGCGGAACTCGCGCTCGAGCTCAGCGCGGGCCGCCTGGACGCAGGCAAGCTCCCTGGCCAGTAACGCGCCGGCAGGTCCGCGCGGTCAGCCCTGGTGGTAGGGACCGGTGATCATCCACTGCACGCCGAAGCAGTCGCGCACCATGCCGAACCAGGGCGAATAGAAGGTGCGCTGCATTGGCATGTCGATGCGGCCCCCGTCGGCCAGCGCATCGAAGACGCGGCGCGCCTCGGCCTCGGGCTCGATGACCATCGAGAGGGCGAATCCTTCAAACCGCGGAGGCTCCGCGCTCCGGCCGTCCGAGACCATGACGCGCGCGCCGCCAATGAGGAAGCTCGCGTGCATCACCTTGTCGGCCCAGCCCGGCGGCAGCATGCCTTCGGGCATCGGATTCGGATTGTCGCGGAAATGCGAAATCCCCTCGACGCGCGCCCCAAAGGCGCGCTCGTAAAACCGCAGTGCTTCTTCGCAGCAGCCGTTGAAAAACAGGTACGGCTCGACTGGCATTGCTTGCTCCCCGGGCGGAAATCGGACGTCGGCCATGATAGCAGGCCCGGTTGTGGCTCCTCAGACGCGCGGCGCGCGCCGCCGCGCCGCCACGTAATACAGCGCCGGCAGACCGACAAAGGTGAGCAGAAGCGTCGATGCCAGCCCGCCCACAACCACTGTGGCCAGTGGCCGCTGGACGTCGCTGCCAATGCCGGTGGCGCGCGCCGCGGGGATCATGCCGAGCATCGCCACCACCACCATCATCAGCACCGGGCGCATCTGCGCGACGCAGGCGTCGATCAGCGTGCTCCGCAGCTCGGCGCCCGGCTGGCGCCGCCGCCGGTTCACTTCGCTCAGGATCAGCACGCCGCTCATCACCGCGACGCCGAACAGGCTCACGAAGCCCACCGCCGCCGACACGCTCAGGTTGATGCCGCGCAGCCACAGCAGCGCAATGCCGCCGACAAAGGAGAACGGAACGGTGAGCATCACGATGAGCGAGTCCCGCGTGTTGCGGAAGGCGAAAAACAGCAGGACGAAGATGATGAACACGGTCACCGGCAGCGCCACGCTCAGCCGCGCCCGCGCCCGCGCCATGTTTTCGAACTGCCCGCCCCATTCCACCGCGTAGCCTTCCGGCAGCGGCACTTCGCGCTCGACGCGCCGCCGCACCTCGGCGGCGAAGCCGCCCTGGTCGCGCCCGCGGATGTTGGTGCGGACGCTCACCATGCGGCGGTTTTCGCTGCGGGCGATGATCGATTCGCCGTTGGCGATTCGCACGTTGGCGAGCTGCGAGAGCGGGACGCGCGCCCCGCTGCGCGTCGCCACCAGCATGCCGGCGATGGCGCCCGCGTCGGCACGCGCCTCGGGCAGATAGCGCACGGTGATGTCGAAGCGCCGCTCGCCGTCATAAAGCGTGCTCACCGTGCGCCCGCCGATGGCCAGCTCGATCAGCTCCTGAAGATCGCGCACGCGCACGCCGAACCGCGCCATGGCGGTGCGGTTCACCTCGATCATGAGCTGCGGCTGGCGGTCTTCCTGCTCGATGGAGGTGTCGGCCGCGCCCCGCACCTGCCGCACAATCGCGAGCGTCTTCCGCGCCAGGCCGCGCAGCGTGTCGAGGTCCGGCCCGGTGAACAGGATCGCGAGGTCGGCGCTCGAGCCCGTCACCGCCTCGGTCACCATATCAATGATCGGCTGGGTGATGTTGTAGCTCGCTCCCGGCGCCTGCTCGGAGAACAGACGCGCCAGGTCCTCGACGAGCATCGCCTTTGTCCGTCCCGCAGGCCACTCCTCGTAAGGTTTCAGCGTGACCAGAAACTCGATCCGGTTGGGGCCGAAAGGGTCCGTGCCCGAATCATTGCGCCCCGCCTGCGAGGCCACGTCGCGCACGCCCGGCAGCCGGCGCACTTCCGCGCGCACCGTCTCGGCCACTCGCGCCGATTTTTCCAGCGAGGTGCCCGGCGGCAGGTTCATCCGCACCCAGACGGTTCCCTCATCGAGCTGCGGCAGGAATTCGGTGCCAAGCTGGAGAGCCAGGCCCACCGACGCCGCCACCACCGCGCCCGTTGCCGCCACCACCAGCCCGGGCCTCCTCAGCGCGCCCTCCAGCGTCCGCCGGTAGGCGCCGGCCAGCCAGACGACGAGCGGATTGTCCCAGTTGTTCGCGCCGTGGCGGAACAGGAACGTCGAAAGGGTTGGCACCAGTGTCATCGACAGGATCAGCGCCCCCGCAAGCGCCGCGCAGACGGTGAACGCCATCGGCGTGAACAGCCGCCGCTCCACGCGCTCGAGCGTGAACAGCGGCAGATAGGCCGAGACGATGATCAGCATCGAGAAAAAGATCGGCGACTCCATTTCGAAGGCGGCGTCGCGGATCGCGAGCAGCGGCTCGCCCGCCGCGCGCCGCTCCTTCAGCCGGTGCAGGATGTGCTCCACCATCACCAGCGAGCCGTCGACGATGATGCCGAAGTCGATGGCGCCGAGCGACAGGAGGTTGGCCGGCACTCCCGCCACGTTCATGCAGATGAACGCAAACAGAAGCGACAGCGGAATCGTGACCGCCGTCAGCAGCGCTGCCCGCGCGCTGCCCAGGAAGAACAGCAGCACCAGCGTGACGACGACCAGCCCTTCGGCCAGCGTTCTCGAAACCGTCCTCAGCGTGTTGTCCACCAGCTCGGTGCGGTCGTAGATCGTCCGGATCCGCACCCCGGCAGGCAGGCGCGTGCGCTCGAGTTCTTCCACCGCCTGATGGACCAGCCGGAGCACCTCGCTCGGGTTTTCGCCGCGGCGCATCAGCACGATTCCCTCAACGCCGCCGGTGCGCTGGTTCAGGCCAAAGATGCCGGTGCGCGGCGCCGGGCCGATGGTCACGCGCCCCAGGTCCTTCACATAAATCGGCACGCCGCGCGCTTCGCTCACGACGCTGTTTTCCAGATCCTCGACCGAGCGCAGCAGCCCGACGCCGCGCACCGCGAGCGACTGCTGCCGGTTGTCGAGCAGCGCCCCGCCGGCGTTCTGGTTGCTCGCGCCAACCGCCTCGGCGATGTCGGCCAGCGTGAGCCGGTATTTTTCGAGCAGCAGCGGATCCACCTGGATCTGGTACTGCTTCACCAGCCCGCCAAAGGGCACCACGTCGGCCACGCCGGGCACCTGCAACAGCCGCGGCGCAATCACCCAGTCCTGCAATTCGCGCAACTGCATGTCGTCGAGGTGCGGCGCTTCGATCGTGTAGCGGAACATCTCGCCGATGGGCGTGGCCATCGGGCCAAGGACCGGCTGGAGCCCTTCCGGCAGCTCCACCTCACGCAGCCGTTCGAGCACAAGCTGGCGGGCGCGGAAAGTGTCCATCGTGTGCTCGAAAGTGAGCTGCACGAGCGAAAGCCCGAAGATGGTCCGTGAACGGCGGTTCAGCACGCCGGGCGTGTTGTTCAGCGCGCGCTCGATCGGAATGGTGACCTGCTGTTCCACCTCCTCGGCCGCCAGGCCCGGCGCCAGCGTGATGACGTCGACGCCCGGATCAGAGATGTCCGGGTAGGCCTCGATCTTGAGCTGCCGGAACGACCACACCCCGGCGCCAATCAGCAGAACTGCCCCCACCAGCGTGAAGAAGCGCTGTTCCAGCGCGAACCGCAGCAGCGCCCTCATTGCCGGGCGTCTCCTCCCGCCCAGTGCAGCACTTCGCCGGAGACGAGGAAGACAAGGCCCTTCGTGATCATTGGTTGCAGCCGCGGCAGCGCCGCGCGCAGCCGCTCCTCGCGGTCAATGCAGACGACCATCACCGGCCGGTCCGCGCTGGCGCCGGAGAGGGCGTCCTGGGTGAGCTGGTGGGCCGCTCCGTAGCCGAGCAGCCCGCGCATGACCGTCGCCCCGGCAATGCCCTCTTCCAGCAGCACCCGCACCACGGCTTCATAGAGCGGGATCCGCGGGTCGCCCCACGTGTCGCTCTCATCGAAGAAAACCAGCATCATCCGCGCCGATTCCATCGTCTAGTTCCCCCTCAGCAGCATGGCGCCATCGACCACGATCCGGGCGCCGGCCGTGATGCCTTCCACGATCGGCACGCGCCCGTCGGAGCGCTTGCCCGTCTTCACGGGCGTAAGGCGGAACCGGCCCGGCGCCTCTTCCACAAACACGGCCTCCCGGCCCTCCATCTGAACCACCGCGCCGGCCGGAACCACGGGCGTGTCCCGGATGGATTCCACATGGCGCACCGTGCCGAACATCTCCGGGCGGAACCGCCCTTCGCGGTTGTCCAGCTCCGTCCACACTTTCAGCGTGCGGTTGGCCGGATCCACGCTGTCGGCGATGCGCGCCACGCGGCTGTGGAACACTTCGCCGGGATACGCGTTCAGCCTCACTTCAAACGCCTCGCCCAGCTTCACCAGGCGGATGTAGCTTTCCGGCACGTCGGCCGCCACCCACACGGTGCTCAGGTCGGCGATGGTCATCACCGGCTGGCTCGTATCGTTGCGATACTCGCCCGCCACCACGTTGAACTCGGTCACCTTGCCCGACAGCGGCGCGCGCACGGTGATGCGCGGCCGCGCCTGGCCCGGCCTCAGCCCCAGCAGCTCCAGCCGCGCCAGCGCCTGCTGGCGCGACGTCTCCGCCTGCGCCACGGCGGCCTTCGCCTGGCTGAGCGCCGTCTCCGCCGCCAGCACTTCCTTCTTCGCGATGGCGTCGCCGCGGAACAGGTCGAGCACGCGCTCGTAATCCTGCTGCGCCTTGGCCAGCTCGGCCCGCGCCGCCGTCAGCGTCAGCTCCGCGCGCGCATATTCCGCCGCCGCCTGGTCGGCCTCAGGACTTTCGATGCTGAGAAGCGGCGCGCCCCGCTCCACCGCGTCGCCGAAGGCGACGAACACTTCGGCCACGCGCCCCGGCGCCGGCAACACCACGCGCGAGATCCGGTTCGGGTTGAACTCGACCTTGGCCGGCGCGGTGAACTCATCCGTGGGCACGCGTTCCAGGCGCACCTCGGCCACGCGGATCTGGCGCATCTTTGGCGAATCCGGCGGGATCTCCACCA
>JBMFOK010000019.1:0-75994 GCA_049969655.1 Bryobacteraceae bacterium | reverse complement strand
CTTCGGCCCGGGGCTTTCCCAGACCAGTCCTACTCTCCCCGAGGCCGCACTGTCTCTGCGCCAGAACGGCCCCATTTCGTTCCCGGCTACACTGGATATTGATGCTGAGCGAAACGGAGTTTTCGCGTGTCGCCGAGGAGGCGATCGAGTCTCTGTACCGCAAACTCGCGCGGTTGAGCGATGAATACGAATTCGACGTCGACCTCAACCAGGGCGCGCTGACCATTGAATTCGAGGACCCGCGCGAACGTTTTGTGATCAGCCCGAACGCGCCGGTGCGCCAGGTCTGGGTCTCGGCGCACGTAAAAAGCTACAAGCTGGACTGGAACGGATCGGCGTTTGTGCTCGATGACGGGCGGACGCTCGAACAGCTCATCGCCGACGCGATCCGCGTCCGCATCCCCGAATTCTCTCTGTAAGTGGCCGGCGTCTACATCTCCTGGCCCTTCTGCCCGCAGAAATGCACCTACTGTAACTTCGCCTCCGGCGTGTTTCCGGCGCTGTTGCAGCAGCAGTATCTGGAGCGGCTTTGCGAAGAGATCGGCGGGCACGCGTGGCAGTGGACGCCGGAGACCGTCTATCTCGGCGGCGGCACGCCAGGGTCGATGCCGCCGGAGACGCTCGCGCGAATTCTCGCCCTCGTGCCCGGCCGGCCGTGGAAAGAAGCGACGATCGAGGCGGCGCCCGGCCTGATCCGTGCTGACGCCGCGCGCGAGTGGGCCCGCTGCGGCATCGGCCGCGTGAGCCTCGGCGTGCAGAGCTTTGTGGACGCGGAGCTGCGCCGCACCGGGCGGCGGCACACGGCCGAAGACGTCGCGCGCGACGTGGCCGTCCTGCGCGAGGCGGGCATCGGCAACATCAACATCGATCTCATCGCCGGCCTGCCGGGGCAGACGGAGGCGGGCTGGCGCAGATCGCTCGAATGGGTGGCGCGGCTCGCACCGCCGCATGTCTCTGTCTACATGCTCGAAGTCGACGAGGACTCGCGGCTGGGCCGCGAGCTGCTTTCAGGCGGGGCGCGTTTCGGCGCCGGCGCGGTGCCGCCGGACGATCGCATTGCGGATTTCTACGAAATGGCCGTGGAGTTTCTCGAAAATCACGGCTGGATTCGCTACGAAATTTCCAATTTTGCGCGCCCAGGTTTTGAGTCCTGCCACAACCTGAAATACTGGCGGCTGGAGCCCTATGTCGGCTTCGGCGCCGACGCCCACTCGTTCGACGGCACGTGGCGCACGGCGAACACGGAGGACGTGCGGACCTACGCCGCGCGCGGGCCCATGCCGGAACGGACGCGGGCGGAGCTGCCGGGGGAGCGCTACCTCACCGGTCTGCGGCTTTTGGAAGGCGTCGAATTCCGGCCGGAAGATGAGGCGTGTTTTGGAGAGGCCGTGCGGCGCTTCATCGCGCTCGGACTGCTCGAGCGCATCGGCGCGCGCATCCGCCTGACGCGGCGCGGCGTGATGTTGTCCAATGAAGTGTTCGAGGCGTTCCTCTGATGATTGACCTGCGTTCTGACACGGTGACCCGGCCCACGCCGGAGATGCGGCGCGCCATGGCCGAGGCCGAAGTGGGCGATGACGTCTACGGCGAGGATCCCACCGTCATCCGCCTGGAAGAGCGCGCCGCCGAAATCACCGGCAAGGAAGCGGCGCTGCTGGTGCCCTCGGGCACAATGGGCAACACGATCGCCATCAAGTGCCTGACGCGTCACGGACAGGAAGTGATCTGCGATTCGCGCGGCCACCTGCTCAACTACGAGCTGTCGATGACGGCCTGGTTTTCCGGCTGTCTCATCCGTCCGGTGGACACGCCGGACGGCATCCTCACCTGGGAGCGCATCGCGCCCGCCATCCGCCCCCTGGGCCCGCACGCCGCCGACACCGGCTGCATCGAGCTGGAAAACACGCACAACATGGCGGGCGGAACCGTGTATCCGCCGGAAGTGCTCAAAGACGTCTGCGCGCGGGCCCATGCCCTTGGCCTGCGCGTGCATCTCGACGGCGCGCGCATCTTCAACGCCGCCGTGGCCTGCGGGCACAGCGTGCGCGAGCTGTGCGAGCCCGCCGACACGGTGATGTTCTGCCTGTCGAAGGCGCTGGGCGCGCCCGTAGGCTCGATGCTGGCCGGCCCGCGCGACCTGATCGCGCAGGCGCGGCTGTACCGGAAACGGCTGGGAGGCGGCATGCGCCAGGCGGGCGTGCTGGCGGCCGCGGGTCTGGTGGCGCTCGAGCAGACGCCGCCGAAACTGGCCGAAGACCACGCCAACGCACGGCTGCTCGCCGAAGGGCTCGCCAACCTGCGCGGCGTGCGCGTGGAGCCGGCCGTACCGCCGACCAACATCGTCATCTTTGACATCGCGGCCACCGGCGTGCCCGCCGCGGAACTGAGCGCGCGCCTCAAACAGCGCGGCGTGCTCATCAACCCGATCAGCCCGACGGCGCTACGGGCGGTGACTCACTATGACGTGAGCCGCGCCGACTGCCGGCGCGCGCTCGAGCAGATCGCCGCCGCGCTCTCCGCCCATTGAGCCGCGCCCGCGATGTACGATACGGGAACCGGAGCGCCCATGAGCCGCGAATCCGCGCATCGCATCGAAAGCCGGCAGGAAGGCGGCGCCACCGTCATTGCCTGCGAGGGCCGTATCACGCTCGGGCTGGCCACGAACACCCTGCGCAACCTGCTGCGCGAAGCCATCGAGAGCGGGGCGAAAGTCGTGGTGGTTGACTTCCGCGGCGCCGTGCAGCTTGACTCCACCGGCATCGGCGAGCTCGTCGGCGCGCTCTCGCTGGCCAACGAACGCGGCGCCTCGCTGCGGCTGGCCTCGCTGCCTCCGAAGATCCGCGAGCTGCTACGCATCACCCGGCTCGACACCGTGTTCGACGTGCGCGAAACCCTCGACGACGCGCTCACCGACGTCCGGTAGCCGATTCGCGCTCCGCCTGCCGCTTCAGGCTGCGAAGCATGCCGCCGAAGACGATGGCGTGAAGCGGCAGCACCGAATACCAGTACAGCAGCCCGAACAGGCCGCGCGGGCGGAAACGCGCCGTCTGCACCAGCCGCGAGCGTTGTCCATTCAGCGGCTCGATGCGGAATTCGAGCGACGCTTCGCCCGGCAGTTTCATCTCCGCCCGCAGGCGGAGAAGGCGGCCCGGCTCCAGCCCGACGACGCGCCAGAAATCGAGCGCCTCGCCCAGCGCGATGGAATCCGGGTGGCGGCGTCCGCGGCGCAGACCCGGACCGCCGGCCAGCCGGTCCAGCCAGCCGCGCAGCACCCACAGCCAGTGGGCATACCAGCCGTGACGGCCGCCAAGGCGGCACACGGTGCGGTAAACGGCACCGGCCGGCGCGGCGACCTCGGCCGAGCGCTCATCGGTAAAGACCTTGCCGCCCGCCCAGGCAGGGTCGCCGGGAATGGGGCCGGCCATGCTCCACGTGGTTTCCGCTTCGCCGCTTTCCTCTTTCCGCAGCGCGGCGCGAATGGCTTCGCGCACCGTCAGCAGGGGCTGCGGAATCAGCTCGCGGATTCGTGTGTCGCGGCAGATGACCGGGTTGCGCAACCCCTCCGCCAGCGGGCGCGCGATCGAGTGGTGAATGGGAGTCACCAGATGGATCCAGTAGGAGCTGAGCCGCGGCGTGAGCACGGGCACCGGGATCACCAGGCGACGGCCCACGCCCAGCTCTTCGCCCATGATGTCCATGATTTCGCGGTATGTGAGGATCTCCGGGCCGCCGATGTCGAACGTCCCTCCAGCCGTTTCCGCCACTTCGAGCGCCGCGGCGAGATAGTGAATCACGTTGCGCACCGCAATGGGCTGGCACGGCGTGTGCACCCAGCGCGGCGTCACCATCACCGGAAGGCGCTCCACCAGATACCGGAGAATTTCGAAGGACGCCGAGCCGCTGCCGATGATCATCGCCGCGCGGAAGACGGTGACCGGCACGCCGGACTCAGCCAGCGCGCGCTCGACGGCGCGCCGGGAGGCCAGGTGTTCGCTGAGTTCCGGCCCGGTTTCGCCCAGCCCGCCCAGATACAGCATTCGCGCCACGCCCGCCTTCCGGGCCGCGCGGCCGAAGGTGCGGGCCAGCTCCAGGTCGCGCGCGGCGTACTCGCGGCCCGCGGAGACCATCGAGTGGACCAGGTAATAGGCGGCCTCGCAGCCCTGCATTGCACGGGCCGCCGACTCCTCGTCGGTCAGGTTGACTTCGCGGATCTCGACCTGCGGTGAGCCCGCCCAGCCGCGGTCCCGCAGTTTCATCGGATGCCGCACGAGGCAACGAACGCGATAACCGGCCGCGAGAAGCGATGGCGCCAGTCTGCCGCCGATATAGCCGGTCGCCCCGGTGAGCGCGATGGTCCGCACCACTCTTCAGGATGCCTGCTCCAGGCCGGTAAGTGCACCCAATTGCCGAAACCGGGCGCGCACTGCGATACACTGTGGCCCGTATGCGGACCGCACACCGCCTCGCCTGTCTCGCCACTCTCTGCCTCGTCTGGGCGCAGGAGGCGCCGAAGCCCGCCCCGGCAAAGCCCGACGCCAACGACCCCTGGCAGGAGAGCACCTTCCGCTCCTTCCGGCTGCGCTCCATCGGTCCGGCGTTGCTGTCCGGCCGCGTCAACGTCCTCGTGGTTCACCCTGCGCACGCGGCCACCTGGTATGCGGGCGTAGCCTCCGGCGGCGTCTGGAAGACCACAAATGCGGGCACAACCTGGACGCCGATTTTCCAGAACGGAGGCAGCTACTCGATCGGCGACGTGGCCCTTGATCCACGCGACCCGAATGTCCTGTGGGTGGGCACGGGCGAACACAACGCACAACGCAGCGTCGGCTACGGCGACGGCGTCTACCGCTCCGCCGACGGCGGCCGCACCTGGAAAAACATGGGCCTGAAGAACTCGGGCAACATCGGGCGCATCGTCGTCGATCCCCGCGACTCGAACGTGGTTTACGTGGCCGCGCAGGGGCCGCTCTGGTCGTCGGGCGGCGACCGCGGACTCTACAAGACCACCGACGGCGGACAGACGTGGTCGCAGATCCTGAAAATCAGCGATGACACGGGCGTCACCGACGTGGCCCTGGATCCATTCAACCCGGACGTCGTGCTGGCCGCCGCGCATCAGCGGCGCCGCCACGTCTGGACGCTGATCCACGGCGGGCCGGAGTCCGCCCTTTACAAGTCCAATGACGGCGGCAGGACGTGGCGCAAAATCACCACCGGCCTGCCGGGCGGCGAGCTGGGCCGCATCGGGCTGGAATTTTCGCGCGCGCAGCGCGGGCTCGTCTACGCCGTCGTCGAGGCGTCGCGCGAGGGCACCGGCACCTACCGGTCGCTCGATTCGGGCGAAAGCTGGGAGCGGCGGTCCAACGTGGCCGGGCAGCCGATGTATTACGGGCACATCGTTGCCGATCCGCAGATCGCCGGACGCGTGTACATGATGGACGTCATCGTGCGCGTCTCCGACGACGGCGGCGCCACCTGGCGCGTGGTGGGCGAGCGCGCCAAGCATGTGGACACGCACGCCTGGTGGATCGATCCCAAGGACTCAGGCCACATCCTCGCCGGCTGCGACGGCGGCATCTACGAGACCTGGGACGGCGGGCGCATCTGGCGCCACATCACGAACCTGCCGGTGATGCAGTTCTACAACATCGCCGTGGACAACGCCTCGCCCGTCTACAACGTCTGCGGCGGCACGCAGGACAACAACACCGTCTGCGGTCCGGCGGCGACGCGCGGCGTCGATGGCGCCACCAACAATGACTGGTTCGTGGTGACCGGCGGCGACGGCTTCGTCGTGCGGATCGACCCCACCGACCCCAACATCGTCTACGCCGAGTCGCAATATGGCGGGCTCGTGCGGCTCGACCGGCGCACCGGCGAACGCGTTCCCATCCGGCCGGTGGAGGGCAAGGGCGAGCCGCCGCTGCGCTTCAACTGGGAGTCGCCCTACATCATCAGCCCGCACAACCCGAAACGGCTCTACTTCGGCGCCAACCGCCTGTTCCGATCCGACGACCGCGGCAACTCGTGGACGCCGGTGAGCGGCGACCTCACCCGCCAGGTGGACCGCAACCTGCTCCCGGTGATGGGCAAGATCTGGCCGCCGGAGGCGATCGCCAAACACCAGTCCACCAGCACCTGGGGCAACCTGACGGCGTTGAGCGAATCGCCGCTCAAAGAGGGGCTCATCTATGCGGGCAGCGACGACGGGCTGATCAGCGTGACCGAAGACGGCGGCAGGACGTGGCGGCGGATCGACAGCATCCCCGGGCTGCCGGATCTTTCGCACATCGGACCGATTGGCGTCTATGTGCAGCGGCTGGTAGCCTCGCGCCATGACGCCGGCACCGTGTATGCGCTCTTTGACAACCACAAGAACGGCGATTTCCGCCCCTATGTGATGAAATCCACCGACCGCGGCGCCACGTGGACGTCCATTTCCGGAAATCTTCCGGAAAATGGCCCGGCGCTTTCGCTCGCCGAGGATCCGGTAAATCCGAACCTCCTTTTCTGCGGCACGGAATTCGGACTGTATTTCACCGTCGATGGCGGCAAACGGTGGATCCGGCTGCGCAACAACCTGCCGACCATTCCGGTGCGCGACCTCGCCATTCAGGTTCGGGAATCGGATCTGGTGGCCGGCACCTTCGGCCGCGGCATTTATATTCTCGACGATTATTCTCCGCTGCGGCATGTATCGCAGGAAATCTTTGAAAAATCCGCGCACATTTTTCCGGTCAAGAAGGCCGTGCTTTTCGTCCAGGACACGGGCAAAAGCCGCGGGTCGCAGGGCGAGCAGCTCTATATGGCCGAAAATCCCCCGTACGGGGCTGTCATCACCTACTGGCTGAAGGAGGCGTTGAAGACGAAGCGGCAACTCCGCCAGGAGCGGGCGAAGAAGGACCCGAAGCTCTATCCGTCTCAGGCGGAGCTGACCGCCGAAGACGACGAAGAACCCCCTCAGATCCTGCTGACGATCACCGATGCGCGCGGCCGCGTCGTGCGCCATCTCACCGGACCGGTCACCCGTGGCATTCACCGCGTGACCTGGAACCTGCGCGGGCCCGCCATCAGCGCGGCGCAGACGGGCCAGCGGGCCACGGACGAAGAAGACATGCAGCGGCGGCAGCAGACGGGCGGCGCGCTGGTGCCGCCGGGCACGTACCGGGTGTCGCTTGCCAAGAAAGTCGCCGGCGTGGTGACGCCGCTGGGCGCCGAGGCGACCATCACGGTGGAGGCGGACTCCGCCCTGACGCTCACCGACGCCGGCCGCCGCGCGCGCGACGAATTCATTGAGCGCGCACTGCGCGTCCAGCGCCAGGTGCTTGGCGCGCTGGATGAGGCCAACCGCGCCAGGGCGAGACTGTCCGCAATCCGCCGGGCGCTGATCGACGGGCCGGCGCAGCCGCAGATGATGGAAACGGCATCTAGGCTGGATGAGCGCCTGACGGCCATCCTGAGAAAAATCCGCGGCGACGAAACGCTGCGGGGGCTGGAGTCCGGCGCGCCCTCCACCATCCAGTCCCGCGCCAATGCCGCCGTGGCATTGATTCGAGGCATGGCGGGGCCGCCGACGGCGACGATGGAGCTGAACCTGCGCATCGCCGCCGAAGAGCTGGCCGGGGAGTCGGCCAAGCTCAGGGCGCTGCTTGAAGAGCTGAAGAAGTTCGAGCAGGCGCTGGACGCGGCGGGAGTTCCGTACACCGAGGGCCGTTACTGGTAGCGCGCCGGCCAGGAGCCCCTTGCCGCCGCCACCGGCCGGGCGGGATGATGGAGGTGCGTTCGCACTTTATCATTTCGGATCGGAAATACTGCAATGAAACCTGGCAGCGGCAAATCCCTCAAGAAGGCGCACAACATCTTCGGCGAAAAGGAACACCCGCTCGATCCATTTTTCAGGCCCAAAAACGTGGCCGTCATTGGCGCCACGGAAACGCCCGGTTCGGTGGGGCGCACCACGCTGTGGAACCTGATCAGCTCGCCCTTCGGCGGCGCCGTTTTTCCGGTGAACCCGAACCGCGCCAGCGTGCTGGGGATCAAGGCCTACCGCAACGTGAAGGAGATCCCCGCGGAGGTGGACCTGGCGGTGATCGTCACGCCGGCGCGGACCATTCCCGGCATCATCCGGGAGTGCGGCGAGGCCGGCATCAAGGCTGCGGTCGTCATCTCGGCGGGCTTCAAGGAGACCGGCCCCGAGGGCGCGGAGCTCGAACGGCAGCTTGTGGAAAATGCGCGCGCCGCGGGCATGCGCGTCATCGGGCCGAACTGCCTTGGCATCATGATCCCGCCCACGGGCGTCAACGCCACCTTTGCCGCGGCGATGGCGCGCACGGGCAACATCGCCTTCCTCAGCCAGAGCGGCGCGCTGTGCACGGCGGTGCTTGACTGGAGCCTGAAGGAGAACGTCGGCTTCAGCGCGTTCATGTCGATCGGCGCCATGGCCGACGTCGGCTGGGGCGACCTGATCACCTATCTCGGCGATGACCCGAAGACGCGCGCCATCCTGCTCTACATGGAGAGCGTGGGCGATGCGCGCAGCTTCCTCTCGGCGGCGCGCGAGGTGGCCTACACCAAGCCGATCATCGTGATCAAGGCCGGCCGCACGGCCGCCGGTTCCGCCGCCGCGGCCTCCCACACGGGCGCGCTCACCGGTTCAGACGATGTGCTCGACTCCGCCTTCCGCCGCAGCGGCGTCCTGCGCGTCAGCAGCATCGCCGAACTGTTCTACATGGCGGAGGTGCTCTCCAAACAGCCGCGCCCGAAGGGCCCGCGGCTGACCATCCTGACCAATGCCGGCGGCCCCGGCGTGCTGGCGGCGGACGCGCTGCTGCTCGGCGGCGGCGAGCTGGCCGAGCTCTCGCCGAAGACCATCGAAGAGCTCAACCAGTTCCTGCCGCCCACCTGGAGCCACCGCAACCCGGTCGACATCATCGGCGACGCCGGGCCGGACCGCTACGCCAAGGCGCTCGAAGTGGTCTCCCGCGACGAGAACACCGACGGCATGCTGGTGATCCTCACCCCGCAGGCGATGACCGACGCCACGCAGACCGCGCAACTGCTGAAGCCGCTCGCGCGTCTGGGCGAGCGGCCGGTGCTCGCCTCGTGGATGGGCGGGGTGGAGGTGGCCGCCGGCGAGCACATCCTGAACCAGGCCGGCATCCCCACGTTCCCGTACCCGGACACGGCGGCGCGGATGTTCAATTACATGTGGCGCTACTCGTACAACCTGAAGGCGCTGTATGAAACGCCTGCCTACGCCGGGGACGACGAAGGCGGCTCGGCGCAGAAGGCGCGCGAGGTCCTCGACCGCGTCCGCGCCGGCGGCCGCACCATCCTTACCGAACACGAGTCCAAACAGGTGCTGGCCGCCTATGGCATCCCGGTGCTGCCGTCGATCATCGCCGCCACGGAAGACGAAGCGGTGCGCGCGGCGGCCGAAATCGGCTATCCGGTGGTGCTCAAGCTGCACTCGCTCACCATCACGCACAAGACCGATGTCGGTGGCGTGCAGCTCAACCTGAAGGACGAAGAAGCGGTCCGTCAGGCGTTCCGCGCGATTCAGGCGAGTGTCGCCGAAAAAGCCGGCGCGGAACACTTCCAGGGCGTCAACGTGCAGCCGTTTGCGAAGCTCGATGGCTACGAGGTGATCCTCGGCTCCTCCATTGACCCGCAATTCGGGCCGGTGATCCTGTTCGGCATGGGCGGACAGCTCGTCGAGGTCTTCAAGGACCGCGCGCTCGGGCTGCCACCGCTGAACACCACGCTGGCGCGGCGCATGTTGGAACGCACGAAGATCTTCACCGCGCTGAAAGGCGTGCGCGGCCGGCGGCCGGTGGACATCGCCGCGCTCGAACAGTTGATGGTGCGCTTTTCGCGGCTGGTGGTCGAGCAGCCGTGGATTCGGGAGATCGACATCAACCCGCTGCTGGCCTCCCCGGACCGGCTGCTGGCGCTCGACGCCCGCGTGGTGCTGCACGATCCAACCCTGCGCGAAGAGGACCTGCCGCGGCCGGCCATCCGTCCCTATCCGCTCGAGTACGCCGGCGAATGGACGATGCGGAACGGCGAGACGGTGCTCATCCGGCCCATCCGCCCCGAGGACGAGCCGGCGATGGTCCGCTTCCACGAAACGCTGTCCGAACGCACCGTCTATCATCGCTACCTTCAGGTGCTGAACCTGAGCCAGCGGGTGGCGCACGAACGGCTGATCCGCATCTGCTTCATCGACTATGCGCGCCAGATGGCGCTGGTGGCCGAGCGCACCGACCCGCACACCGGACAGAAGCAGATCATCGCCGTCGGCCGTCTCCAGGGACTGGGCCAGCCCGAGGCCGAGTTCTCCATCGTCGTCACCGACGACTATCAGAACATGGGCCTCGGCTCGGAGCTGCTGCGGCGGCTCATCGACATCGGCCGCCGCGAGGGCGTCAGGGCGATCGTCGCCGACATCCTCGCCGAAAACGTGGCCATGCAGAAGGTGGCGGAGAAGTTTGGCTTCCGCATCCAGCGCCCGGTGGACGAACCGGTGGTCTCCGCGCGGCTCGAATTGCAGTAAGCGGGGCGGCGCGGCGCTCAGCCGCGCTCTTCCCGTTTCCGTTCGCGCAGCAGAGTCATCACGCTGGAGACCAGTTCTTTCGCCTGCTCGATGTTCTGCGAAATGATCTGCACGTCCATGGCGGGCCGGCCGGGCTGCCGCGCGCTCTGGCAGTAGACGCCGTGCTGGCCGACGAGGATGAGCGCGTCGGTGAGCACGTCGAGCGCGACGGCGAGGCGGCCGGCTTCGACGCCCATCTGTAGCTCGTGGCGTTCGAGCTCATCGCGAAAATCGTGGAATGCGGAGGGTGGATTCATGGGCGGGTATGATGAAAACTGCCATGCCGTGGATTGCCGGCCTTCTCCTTCTGATGCTGGCGGCGCCCGCCGGGACGCAGGAAGTGGCGCGCAGCAGCCGCCTTCAGGGCAACGTGGTTCTCAACACGGACCCGGATTCAGGCCTCTGGTTTGGCGCGCCGGCGGTGATCGCTGAAAACAGCGCCCGCGGCACGCCCACGCCGGGCCACCGCACCGAGATCCGTTCGCGCTGGACGGACACGCACCTGTACTTTCTTTTCATCTGCCCCTATGAAGAGCTGTACCTGAATCCGCAGCCGGTGACGGACCGCGAGACCAACCGACTGTGGGAACGCGATGTGGCAGAAGTTTTCATCGGCGCCGATTTCGAAAAGATCTGGCAATACCGCGAGTACCAGGTGTCGCCGCAGGGCGAATGGGTGGACCTCGACATCGACCGCAGGGAGCCGAAACCGGAGGGCGGCTGGCAGTGGAACTCCGGCTTTGAAGTGGCGGCGCGAATCGACCCCGTGCGCAAGGTCTGGTACGGCGCCATGAAAATTCCCATCCGCTCGATCACGGAAAAACGCGTGGCACCCGGGTTCGAATTCCGGGTGAATTTCTACCGCCTTCAGGGTCCGCCGCCGCGGAAAAGCATCGCCTGGCGGCCCACCGGGCCGACGGGCAACCATCACATTCCGGAAGCATTCGGCATCTTGCGTCTGGAGGAATGATGTTGCGAGCCGCACGCAGCCTGCGGATTTCTCCCGCCGGATTGCGGGGCATAGTCGGTCACGGCCTCACCGCCACGCACGTGCTCGACTTCGCCGCCGCCTTCGGCACGTTCCTGGAAGCGGGCGGCCCGGTGGTGGTGGGCCGCGACCCGCGCGTATCGAGCCTCATGATCCGCGAAGGCGTGCTCGGCGCGCTGCTGGCCGCCGGGCATGACACCGTCGACCTCGGCATCGTTTCCACGCCCGTCATCCAGCACGCCATGCGGCGGCTCGGCGCCGCCGGCGGCGTCTCCATCGGCGCCAGCCACAATCCGGCCGAGTGGAACGCGCTGAAGTTCCTCGGGCGCGGCGGGCGCTACCTGTCGAGCGCGGAAAGCGAGGAGCTGCTCGACATCTATCACCTGAAGAAATTCCGGTTCGCGGACTGGACCGGGCTCGGCCGCAGCCGCGAAGACGATACGGCGATCGACGCCTATCTCGATGCGCTGGCCGCGGCCTTCCCGCTCGACGCGCTGCGGCGCTTCCGCGTGCTCATCGACTGCACCAATGGCACCTCGGGACTCGTGCTGCGGCGGATGATCGAGCGCTTCCGGATGAACTTCATCCTGATCAACGAAGCGCTCGAGGGCCGCGCCTTCGTCCACGAGCCCTCAACGACGAAGAAGATGGTGGAGCTGCAACTGGCGCCGCTGGTGCGCACCGTGGGCGCGGATGCGGGCTTTCTGTTCGACATCGACAGCGACCGCGTCGCCTTCGCCACCGAAGAGGGCGAGGCGGTGAGCGAGGAGATGGTCATCGCCGTGCTGGCCGACGAGATGCTGGAACGCGGCCCGGGGCGGATCGTGCTCACCAACGTCTCCACGACGGCGCTGCTCGAGGAAGTGGCCGCGCGCCACGGCGGGCGCGTCGTGCGGCTCCCGGTGGGCCGGCAGGCGGTGGTGGACGCGATGGCCGCCTGCCCGCTGGAACAGATCGCCGTGGCCGGCGAGGGCACCGGCGCGGTGATGCTGCCGCAGTTTCCCTATGTCTACGACGGCATCGCCTCCATGCTGACGATCCTCGAACGCATGGCGCGGCGCGGCGAGCCGCTTTCGGCGCTCCTTGGAGACTATCCGCCGTACACGATTCTCAAGGGCAGGATCCCGGTCCGCACGCATTTCATCCCGGAACTGTTCGACGAGCTCGAACGGCGCTATCCGGACGCGCGCGCCGACCGCCGCGACGGGCTGCGGCTGGACTGGGACGGCCGCTGGGCGCATGTGCGCGTGTCGCAGACCGAACCGGTCGTGCGCGTCATCTGCGAACAGCGCGGCGCGGCGCCGCGGCGGCTGTTTGACGAGGTGATGGACCTCGTGCGGAGCTATTCCTCATGAGCCGCGTGCATCAGCTCAAGATCAGCGTTGCCGGCGTGCGTGGCGTGGTGGGCGAGTTTCTGACGCCGAACCTGGCCTGCGCCTTCGCCCAGGCGTTTGGGACCTACGTCGGGCCGGGCCCGGTGGTGCTGGCGCGGGACACGCGCGCCTCGGGCGAAATGCTGGTTCACGCGGCCGCCTGCGGACTGCTGGCCTCCGGCTGCGAAGTGATCAAGATCGGCATCGCGCCCACGCCGACGGCGCAGATCTATGTGGCCGACATCCGCGCCGCCGGCGGCATCGCCATCACCGCCTCGCACAATCCGCCCGAATACAACGCGCTGAAACTGTTCAACGGCGAGGGCCTGTTCTTCAACCAGTACGAGCGCGCCGAGCTGATCGACCTCTACCACCAGAGCGAGTTCCGCCACGCGCTGAATGAAGACATGCGCCGCGTGGTGCTGGACGCCGAAACCGCGCCGGAACGGCACTTCGCGCGCATCCTCCGGCACATCGACGTGGAAAGCATCCGGCGGCGGCGATTCCGCGTGGCGCTGGACGCCGTCAATGGCGCCGGCTCGCGGATGAGCGTGCGCTTTCTGCGGGACATCCTCGGCTGCGAGCTGCACGCCATCCACGCCGATCCCACACAGCCCTTCCCGCGGGAGCCCGAACCCAGGCCCGAGGTGCTGGGCGAGCTGAGCGATCTCGTGGTGCGCGTTCGCGCCGACATCGGCTTCGCGCAGGATCCGGACGGCGACCGCCTGGCCGTGGCCGGCGAGACGGGCCGCGTACTGGACAATGACGACGTGCTCGCGCTGGCGGTGGATTGCGTGCTGAGGAAACAGAAGGGGCCGGTGGCGGTGAACCTGACCACGACCTCGGCGATTGACGACATCGCCGCGCGGCACGGCTGCCCCGTTTACCGTACCGCCGTGGGTGAGGCCAACGTGGTGGAGCGGATGCGCGCCGTGCGGGCGGTGATCGGAGGGGAGGGCGCCAACGGCGGCATCATCTGGCCGGCGGTGCACTACTGCCGGGACTCCTACACCGGCATGGCGCTGCTGCTCGAGCGGATGGCCCGGACGGGGCAAACGCTGAATGAACTGGCGGCGGCGCTGCCGCGCTACTGGCGGCGCAGCGGCAAATTTCCCTTCGAGCACGGCCGGCTCGGCCAGTGGATGCAGGCGCTCGAGGCGGCGCTTGCGGGCGCACGCGCCGACCGCACCGACGGGCTGAAGCTGACGCTTCCGGAGGGCTGGATCCACGTGCGCGCCTCGAACACCGAGCCTCTGGTGCGCATCGCCGTCGAGGCGCGGACGCAGGAAGAGGCGGAGCGGCTTTACGCGCTGGCGGCGTCGCTCGGCTGAATTCTCCGCCGGAACAACAGCCGGATGCCGGCGGCGCAGAGGGCCAACGCGATCCACTGCGTCCAGGTAAGCGGGACGGCCTCCACCGGCGGGGGCTGCTGGTGCTCGCGGAAGAACTCGACGAGGAAGCGCGCGGCCGAATACAGGGCGAGATACCAGCCGAGGATCTCGCCCTCGCCATGCGCGCGGCGGCTGCGCGCATAGAGCCACGCGGCCACCAGCGCGGTGGCGGCGGCTTCGTAAAGCTGTGCCGGGTGTAGCGGAACGCCCAGCGGCACGCCGGTGAGTTCATGCGCCGCCGGGTTGGTGAAGGTGACCGCCCAGGGGCGGTGACATTCGCTGCCCCAGCAGCAGCCGGCGGCGAAACAGCCCAGCCGTCCGATGGCGTGGCCGAGCGCGATGCCGGGCGCGAAGACATCGGCCGTTTTCCACCAGGGGAGGCGGTGGCGGCGGATGTAGAACCAGGCGAACAGCAGCGCGCCGAGAAATCCGCCATAATAAACGCCCGCCGAAAGAAGCGTATCCAGGCTAAAAATGCGTGCCGGATTTTCCGAATAATAGGAAAAATCCATGACGAACATCAGCAGCTTCGCTCCGGCCAGCCCGGCCAGCGCGCAGTAAATGGCGAGGTTTGCGATCCGGTCCGCTTCGAGGCCGACACGGCGAGCCAGCCGCAGCGTCAGCCCCATCCCGGCCAGAAAGCCGGCCGCGACGAAAAGGCCGTAAGCCGGAATGAAAAAGGAGCCAATTGAGATGATTTTCGGAAACATGAGAGATCAGATTTTTCGCGCAAGCAGCCGGATTTTCCCGGGCTGAAGCGCCGCCTGGGCCGGACCGGTGCGGATGGCCACATCGAACCCGGCGCTTCGGAGCGCCTGCTCCCATTCTGCCGGAGCCGGCGCTGCCCATGCCGGCGGTGCAGAACCCAGCGCCGCGGCCGCCTCCGTGAGAAGCCGCTGCGCCGGGGCGGCGCCGCCAAGGTCGGCCGCCAGCCGCCCGCCGGGCCGGAGGCAGGCGGCGATGCGGCGCGCGGCTGCACCGGGCGGCCGCAACCAGTCGAGCACGGCGTGGGCCAGGACTGCATCGAACGGCTCTTCCGGCATCCAGGCAAAGAGATCGGCGCAGACGAAGCGGGCCTGGGGCACAAGGAGCCGCGCCTGTTCGAGCGACGTCCGGTCGAAGTCGACGCCGGTGACACGGGCGCCCAGCGAAACCAGCCGGCGGGACGCGAGTCCGATGCCGCAGCCGAGGTCGAGCACCCGCTCGCCGGGCCGCGGATCGAGCAGCCCGATGAGGGCGCAGACGTCGCCTTCAGGTGCGGTGGTCACAGGCGGTACAGCATCACGTACACGGCCACGCCGGTGACGCTCACGTAGAGCCACAGAGGCAGCGTAATGCGCGCCAGGCGCCGGTGCTTCTCGAAGCGCCCTTTCCAGGCGCGCCAGACGGTGACGAGCGCCATCGGCGCCACGCAGGCGGCCAGAACGGTGTGCGAAATCAGGATGGTGAAATAGACGGGGCGAATCCAGCCCGTCTTCAGGAATTTCACGCTGCCAACCTGCGCATGGTAGACGAGGTAGCTGGCCAGAAAGACGGCGCTGACGATGAGGGCGGCGGTCATCGCCGCGCGGTGCGCGTCGCGCCGGCCCTGGCGGATGAGGCGGTAGCCGGTGACGAGCAGGATCGCCGAGGCGGTGTTGAGCAGCGCGTTGAGCGCGGGCAGGTGGCGCACGTCCATTACAGGAGTTCTCTCCTGAGCTTGCGGATGTCGGCCGTCACCTGCTCGACGCAGGAAGAGTCCGCGGTCTCGTAGTAGGCGCGCAGGCGCATCTTCCGGTCGACGAGCGCGAAGCGCGTGCCGTGCTCCGGTCCCAGGCCGCCCAGATAGAAGACGTCCGCCCCGAGCCGCCGCAGCGTCTCGGGGTCGCCGGTCAGGAGGAACCACCGCTGCGGGTTCTGCCGGAACCGCCGGCCATATTCCTTGAGCACGGGCGGCGTGTCGGTCTTCGGATCCACGGTGAAACTCACCAGCCGGACATCGTCGAAGGCAACGGTCGAGTCCTGCACGCGGCGCATCAGCGCGGACATGCGCGGGCAGGGGCCGTTGCAGGTGGTGAAGAAAAAGTCCGCCACCCACACCATGCCACGCAGCCGTTCGGCGCTGCGAAACGGGCGGCCGTCCTGGTCGATGAGCTCGAAGTCCGGCACCTGGTTGATTTCCGGCAGCGGCGCCTTCAGGCAGCCGGACAACAGGGCGGCGCTCGAGGCGGCAAGCCAGGCGCGGCGGTTCATGTCTCTATTGGAACAAGGCCGGCCGGCTGCCGGCCAGGAGCGCCAGATACAGCAGAGGCAGATACAGCACGCTCGCCTTCAGGACGCCGCGCGCGTTCTGCGCCGTGCGCTGGCGGCTGAGCCGCACGGCCGCGCGAAGGAAGAGCGCGCCAAGCAGCAGCGCCGCGGCCAGATACCAGTGCGAGGTCATCGCCAGAAAGCCGGGCAGGAGGCTCGCGGGAATCAGCAGCAGCGAAAACGCGAGCACCTGGCGCGCGGTGGAGCGGCCGTCCGGCTCGACCACCGGGAGCATGCGGATGCCGGCGCGGCCGTAATCTTCGCGATACATCCAGGCGATGGCGTAGAAGTGCGGGAACTGCCAGAGGAAGATGATGGCGAACAGGGCCCAGGACTCCAGCGTCAGCCCGCCGCGCGCGGCGGCGAAGCCGATCAGCGGCGGCATCGCCCCGGGAAACGCGCCCACGGTGGTCGACCACCACGTCTTCTGCTTGAGCGGCGTGTAGAGCAGCAGATAGGAGGCCACCGTGAACAGCCCCAGCCAGGCGGTGAGCGCATTCACGCCGAGAGCCAGCACCAGCTCGCCGGCGGCCAGCAGCGCGATGCCGAACAGGAGCGCGTGCCGCGGAGCGACCCGGCCGGAGGGGATGGGCCGCGCGGCGGTGCGGCGCATGCGGGCGTCGGCGTCGCGCTCATACCACTGGTTGAGCGTGGCCGTGCCGCTGGCGATGAGCGCCGTGCCGAGCAGACAGTGCGCCAGCAAGGCCCAGTTCAGCGCGCCCGCATGTCCGAAATAAAAGCCGATGCCCGTGCTCATCAGGATGAGCCAGGTGATGCGCGGCTTGGTGAGCTCGAGATAGGCCCTCATGCGTTCGTTCCGTTCGATGTGACCGGCTCGGCGCCGGATGCCGGTTCCGCGCAGCGCAGCACGAAAGCGGCCAGGACCACGGTCAGCCCCAGCACCACCGCGCCCGCAGCCAGATGCGCCTGGGCCGACCACCGGATCCAGCCTCCGCCCACCTGCGCGACCCGGTTGAGCAGCGCCATGACGCCAAGAACTACCTGGAGACCGGTCGCCGTCACCAGCAGCGCCGCCAGGCGCCGCAGCGGCCGGCCCGCGCCCTGCTGCGAAAGGACGAACGAGCCGAACATCAACAGCAGAATGGCGGCGGCGAACGCCCAGGTGACGTGCGGGATCACGCCAGCCATGCCGTAGCGGTACAGTGCGCCGAGGGCGATCTGCGCGAAGGTGGCCGCCGGCGCCAGCAGCGCCATCGAGCGCAGCGAGGGCCAGCCGCCATCGCGGAAGCGCGGCTGCTCGCGGCGCCAGAAGGGGGCCGTCACCAGCCAGACGAGCGAGAGCGCGGCGAATTGCAGATACAGGGCCAGGGCTCCGGCGACCTCGACGCCCGCCGAGGCAAGACTTCCGGCCTGCGGCAGGCCGGCGCCAAGCGCCAGCAGCGTGGCCGCCAGCAGGAGTCCGGTGAGAAAGTGCACTCCCGTGGAAATCATGTGATCGCCGCGTAATTTCTGGTGGTTGATCCCAGTCCGTGAACGCCCCTCACGCGGGAGTTCAATGGTCCCATTCTACCCCGGCAAGAATTTTTTCGCATTTGTTGGATGCCAGAATGGGCGAGCAGGACGCAGGAGTCCGTCACCGGCGGCGGAGGCGGTCGAGCAACCGCCGGCGGCGCAGCTCGGCGCGCATCACCTGGCGCTCGTCCATGCCAAAGTAGTGGGCCACTTCGTGCCAGATGGTTTCCCGAACCAGGCGGCGCAGGTCCGCCTCGTCGCGGGCGGCGCGTTCGTGCGGGCCCTGATAGATGATGATGCGGTCCGGCATGCGCACCGGCTCGGAGACGGAGCGCTCCGTCAACGGCCTGCCGATATAGAGGCCCAGCAGCCCGGGCCGCGGAGGCTCGGGCTCGACGACAAAGACGACGTTGCGCAGCAGCCGCTGGAAGCGCGGGGGAATCACGTCCATGCACTCATCCACCAGCCGGTCGAATTCCTGCGGCGACATCGGCGCTCCTCTGTTTAGTTAACTTGGAAAAGATGGACGAAGCAAAGCTCCGACGGACGGCCGCGGCGCTGGGCATCGGGTCGCTGCGGCGGCACATTTTTCTTTGCGCTGACCAGACGAACCCGAAGTGCTGCTCGCGGGAAGAGGGGCTGCGCGCCTGGGAATATCTCAAGAACCGGCTGCGCACGGAGCCGGGCATTTACCGCACGAAGGCGAACTGTCTGCGCCTGTGCGAGCGCGGCCCGATTGCGGTGGTTTATCCGGAAGGCGTCTGGTATCACAGCGCCACGGCGGAAGTGCTGGAGCGGATCGTCGAGGAGCACCTGGTGGGCGGGCGCATCGTTGAGGAGTTCGTCATCACGCGCGACCCGCTGGATGCCGGCGGCCAGGGCGCTGGAGAGCCGCAATAACAGGCGGCGGACGCATTCCACCGGCCTGCTAGACTGATAGGAAAGCGGCTTTGGGCAAGACTGTCACGATCGCCATTGATGGACCCGCGGGCGCCGGCAAGAGCACGCTGGCGCGCCGTCTGGCCGAACGGCTCGGGTATCTTTATATCGACACGGGAGCCATGTACCGCGCCATTGCGCTGTGGGCGAAGCGGCTCGGCGTGTCGTGGGACGACGCGCCGCGGCTGGAACAACTGGCGCGCGAGAGCCGCATTGAACTCGCCTCCGGCGGGCGGGTGTTTTTGAACGGAGAGGACGTCAGCGAAGCGATCCGCGATCCCGACATCAGCGAGGGCGCCTCGCGCGTGTCCGCCATTCCGGGCGTCCGCCGCGCGCTGGTGGCCAAGCAGCAGCAGATGGGCCGCGAGGCGTCCGTGGTGATGGAAGGCCGCGACATCGGCACGGTGGTCTTTCCCGAAGCGGAGGTGAAGATTTTTCTCGATGCCACGCCGGAAGAGCGGGCGCGGCGGCGGCTGAAGGACCTGGCGGCGCGCGGCATCGAAGCGGATTTTGCCGCGGTACTGGCGGAGATGAAGCGGCGCGATGAGCGCGACTCGACGCGCGCCGACTCACCGCTGCGGCAGGCGCCCGACGCGATCTACGTCGATTCCACCGGCATGAGCGAGGACGAGGTCGAGCAGGCGCTGCTGAAAATCGTCCGCGAGCGCACGAGCAACGGAAAGGAAGTCACGAATTGAACGATCTGCTGGTGATGAAATTCGGCGGCACCAGCATGGGGTCCGCCGAACGGATCCGCTCCGCAGCCGCCCTGTGCGAGGAGGCATGGCGGCAGCGACCTCTGCTCGTCGTGGTCTCGGCCATGGCGAAGGTCACCGACATGTTGCTGGAGGCGCTGCGCCACGCCGAAGGCGGAGACGAGGCGGGCCTGAACCGGCTGCTGGCCGAGCTCGACGCCAAACACCGCCAGTGCTCAAACGAGCTGCTGGAGGGCGAAGCGCGCGACCGCACGCAGCGGGTGCTGGACGGAATCCTGGAAGACTTCACGCGCATCGCCCGCGGCGTGCTGATGCTCGGCGAGCGCCCGCCGCGCTCGGTGGACGAGGCGGTGGCGGCCGGGGAGCGGTTGAGCGCGGCGCTGATGGCCGCCTATCTGGAGTCCCGCGGCGTGGACGCCTTTGCCGTCAATGGCTGGGACGTGATCGTCACCGACGCCGTCTTCGGCAACGCCAGCCCGCTGATGGAGCAGACCCGCGAGAAGGCGAATGCGCTGCTGCGGCCGGCGCTCGAGAAACGACGGCTGCCGGTGGTGACGGGCTTCAATGGCGCCACATTGGATGGACGCCCGACGACGCTCGGGCGCGGCGGCAGCGACTTCTCCGCGTCGATTCTTGCGGCGGTGCTCGATGCCGCCGAGCTCTGGATCTGGAGCGACGTCGATGGCATCATGTCGGCCGACCCGCGGCTGGTGCCGGACGCGAAGGTGCTCGAAGAGATCACCTACCGCGAGGCGGCTGAGCTCGCCTACAACGGGGCCAAGGTGCTGCACCCGCGGACGCTGGCGCCGCTGATGGAGAAGGGCATCCCGGTGTGGAGCCGCAACAGCTTCAATCCGTCGTTTCCGGGCACGCGGATCGTGCCGGAGACCAAAGACGGCCCCATCGGCCCGCGCGCGGTGACTTCGATGCTGCACGTGGCGCTGGTCAGCGTGGACCCGGCCAGCGCCGTGCTGAGCGGCACGCGCATCATGGCGCGGAGCCTGGAGGCGCTGGCCGCAGCCAACGCCGAGGTGCTGGCGCTGACCAGCTCGAGCTACCGGCAGAACTTCTGTTTTCTCATCCGCCAGTCCGAACTGCCGGCGGTGATCGAAAAGCTTGAGGAGACGTTCTCGCTGGAACTGGCCCACGGCTATCTTCACCCGATCGATGTGGACCTCGACGTCGGCCTCATCGCCATTGTCGGCGAGGGCATGCGGGGCCACCCTGGCCTGGCCGGGCGCATCTTTACGGCAATTTCCGGCGAAATGGTGAACATCATCGCCATTGCGCAGGGCTCCAGCGAGCTGACCATTGCCATCGTCGTCCGCCGGGAAGGCGTGGAAAAGGCGGTCCGGGCCGTGCATTCCGAGTGTGCGCTGGGCCGGTGAGCCGGCGCGAACGGTATAATGTAGGTTTCTCGTAATTTCAGGAGTTCCCCATGTTTGACCTGTTCCGGAGCCGCGAGCGGAGTGTGCGCTACCTGCTCGGGGCCCTGCTGCTTCTGGTGGCCGCTTCGATGGTGATCACGCTGGTGCCCGGCTACGGCACGGGATGGGCCAGCCCGCGGGATCCGTCGATTCTGGCGGAAGTCGGCGACCACCGCATCACCGTACAGGAAGTCCGCAAGGTGATCCAGCGCGAGATGAAGGGCAACGTGCCGCCGGAGATGGCCAGCATCTACGTGCCCAGCGTCGTGCAGCAGCTCGTCGCGCTCCGCGCCACTGCCCTGGAGGCTGAACGGCTCGGCTTCCGCGTGACCGATGCCGAGCTGGCCGACATCGTCAAGGGCCTGTTCCCGCAACTCTGGGCCGGTGGCACGTTCGCAGGCAAGGAAGCGTATGCGCAGGTGCTCGCCTCGCAGAACATGACGATTCCCGAATTCGAAGAGGCCCTGCGCACCCAGGCTCTCCAGGCGCGGCTCGACATCCTCGCCCTGGAAGGCGTCATCGTCACGCCGCAGGAAGTGGAGGAAGCCTTCCGGCGGCAGAACGAAGCCGTCAAGCTGATGACGATTGGCGTCACTGCCGGTGTGGCGCGGAATCGGGTGAAGGTGAGCGACGAAGATCTGGCCGCCTATTTCGAGCAGAACAAGGCCGCTTTCCGGGTGCCCGAAAAGCGTTCGTATCTGATCTTCCCGATCTCCGAAGAAGAGGTCGGCGCCAGCGTTCAGGTTCCCGAAGAACGGCTCCGCCAGATGTATCAGCAGCAGCAGGACCGGTTCCGCACGGAAGAGCGCGTGCGGGCCCGGCATATCCTGATCAAGACGATCGACCGCCCGGCCGGCGAGCTGCCCGCCCTGGAAAAGAAGGCCCAGGACCTGCTGAAACAGTTGCGCTCCGGCGCGGATTTCGCCGAGCTGGCGCGGAAGAATTCCGAGGATCCGGGCTCGGCGGCCAAGGGCGGAGACCTCGACTGGATCACGCGCGGCCAGACCGTGCCGGAATTCGAGAAAGTTGCCTTCTCACTCAAGCCGAAAGAGATCAGCGGTCTCGTCAAGACGCAATACGGGTTCCATATCATCCAGGTGCTCGAGCATCAGCCGGCGCGCGTGAAGCCTTTCGAAGAAGTGCGCGCCGAACTGGCCGCGGAAGCCAAACGCGCGCAGGTCTACGAGCGGATGCAGAACATTTCTGACCAGATCCGTTCCGCGCTGGTGCGGTCGCGCGAGGAGGCGGAAAAGATCGCCCGGGCCAACGGCATCCGGCCCGTGCTGGCCGAGAACGTCGGCCCCGGCGACCCGGTGCAGGAAATCGGCGTCAATGAGCAGTTCAACGCGGCGGTAAAGGACCTCCCCGTCAACGGCGTGACGCCGGTGGTGCAGGTGGCGCCCAACAAGCTGGTGGTGGCCCAGGTGGTCGCCGTCACGCCCGCGCGGCCGGCGGAGCTGAAAGATGTCATCACGCAGGTGCGCGAGGCGGTGACGCTGCGGAAATCGACCGAGCTGGCCAACCAGATCCTGGCTCAAATGGAGGCGAAAGTGAAGGCCGGCCAGACGGATCTGGCGCAACTGGCCCGGGAATTCGGCCTGGAGGTGAAGACGACCGACTTCATCACCCGCGCCTCCAGCATTGAGGGGATGGGGCCGGCGGCGATGGCCGAAGAAGCGTTCACGAAAGAACCGGGCGCGGTTGTCGGGCCCGTACGCGTCTCCGGCGGCGGTGGATTCTTCCTGAAAGTGCTCGAAAAGCGCCCGCCGGACATGACGCAATTCGCCGCCCAGCGCGCCGGCATTCTCGAAGAGCTGAAACGCCAGCGGGCGCGCGACCGCGCCGAGCTGCTTCGCGCCGGCATCGTGGAGGAGCTGACGCGGAAAAAGAAGATCAAGGTTTACGAAGACAACATCAAGCGGCTTGTGGCCGCCTACTCGAGCCAGAGCTGACGGCGGCGGGCGAATCCGCCCGCGGCCGCGGATCGGCAGGAGCCGGCCATGCAGTCGCGTTCCGCCATCGTCGTCGCCGGCGGAGACGGAACGCTCTTCCATCTGCTGGCGCGTCTTCCACGCCCGTGGCCTCCCATCCGGATTGTGCCGCAGGGCCGTGGCAACGCGCTGGCGCGGGATGTGGGCGCCGGGCGCACGGCGAGGGTGGATGCGCTGCACGTTGTGGCGGCGCGTGCGTCGGGCGAAGGGCTGGACTGCATCTCCCTTTCCTCGGTGGGTCTCGGCTATCCGGCAGAGGTGACGCGGCGCTCGCGTCCGTTTCGCTTTCTGCGGCGGTTGAGCTACGCGGCTGCGGCGCTGTTCACGCGGCCGCGCCTGCATCGCTTCACAATTTCGCTGGATGGGGAGCCGCCGCGCCATGCCGCGCTGCGCGGAGTGCTGGTCAACAACACCCGTTTCACCGGCGGCTTTGAGGCGCTTCCCGGGGCCTGCTCAGGCGACGGCGCCGCGGAGTGCCTGGAACTCACCGCCGGTTACTTCCGCCAGATGGCGCACAATCTCTCGGTCATCACCGGCCTGCACTGCTATGCGCCCGTGCGGATCCGCCGCATCCGGAGTGCGCGCCTGCTGCCCGCCGAACCGCTGGAGCTGATGATCGATGGGGAGCTGCTCGGGCCAGTGGTCGAAGTCAGGATCCGCGTGATGCCGGCAGCGCTGGAGGTGGAGATCGCTCCGGCGGCAGGTGCGTAGACGCGCGCCTCAGCGCGCGTCGGCATCCGGAGTCTCCGCCGCGGGGGCGGCCAGTGCGAAGGCCACCAGCGTCTCTCCGCGCAGGCCCGTGGCGGCTTCCAGCTCTTCGAGCACAACCGCCTCCACGCCGTCGGGGTCGAAGTCCACCTGACAGGCCGCGATCTGTTCCGGGGCCGCGCCCTGATAGCAGAGCTCGCAGTGGCCCAGGGCCTCTCCGGCGACGCGGACCGCGGGGCCGAAGGTGCGGCAGGTGAGCGGCCGCGACGCGTACAGGTCGCAGGCGCCGGTGGAGGGATCGAGCGCCGGGCAGGGCTCCTGCTCGGTGCGATCAAAGAACTCTTCCTGTGCCAGGTCGTCCCCTGACAGGACGCCCGTGACCGCGTCGCCCGGAAACAGCGGCTTCATCCGGTTCACGGAGGCGCGCGCCCGCTCGAGCACGCGCTGCGCCCGCTCCGGATCTGCTTTTCGCAGTTCGGTGAGCCCGTGGCGCAGCCGCAGCGCATCAAGCTGCGTGATGGGGAATGGGCCGATACAGCACGCCGTGCAGCCGACGCGGCAGGCGATCCACGCTCCGCTGCGGCGCACCGCCTCCGCCATGGCCTGGTCCACGATGCGGACGAGCGTGCGGTCCGCGGCCTGGATGCGCTCCCGCGGATTCATCGCGCCGCCTCCGCCACGGGTTCTGTCGCGCCGGCCTTGCGCGCGAGCGCACCGCGGTAACTTTCCACCAGGCGCCGGGCCATGAACGCCGCGTCATGGCGCTGTTCGACGAAGGCGCGGGCGCGCCGGGCCAGCTCCTCGCCGAGCTCGGGGCGCCGGAACAATTCCACGATTTTTTGTGCGAACTCGGCCGGCGAATCCGCCAGCAGGCAGATGTCTCCGTCCTGCCGCGCCAGTCCTTCCGCCCCCAGCCGGGTGGAGACGCAGGGAATGCCGGAAGCGAACGCTTCCAGCAGCTTCACCCGTACGCCGGAGCCGCTGAGGATGGGACAGGCGAACACGGCGTAGCGGCCGAGCGCCTCGCGCACGTCGGGCACAAAGCCGAGCACCCGGACGGCGCCGCCAAGGTCAGGAATCGTGTAGTCGGGCGGCGGATCGGAGCCGGCCACATAAAGGCTCGCCTCCGGTTCCTGCTCGAGGACGCGCGGCATCACCCGGCGGATGAGCCAGTCCAGCGCTTCCAGGTTGGGCCGGTGGCGGAAACTGCCAAGGAAAAGGATGGTGCGCGGCGCCCGCCCGGCGGTGCGGAAATCGTAGCGTGAAACGTCGATGCCGGCGCGCAGGTCGTGGCGCACGCGGCCGTCGAGTCCGGGCAGGAACGAGAGCAGGTAGTGCGTGTTTTCTTCGGTGCAGGTCTGGATCAGGTCCAGCGTGGGCAGGGTCTTCAGCTCCCAATGCAGGGCCCGGAGATATTCGAACCCAGCCTTCAGCCGTTCGATCAGTCCCATGCCGGTCATCGCGCGGGCGATGGACTGGAAGTAGATGTCATGCTCGAACAGCGCCCACACCAGGCGACGGCCCGGACCGGCATACTGGGCCATCTGCGTATATTCGAGCTGCACGACGTCGATGCCGTGCAGATACGCCTGGCGGTGCAGAAGCCATTCCAGCTCCGCGTCAAAAAACTCGCGCACCGCATACGGGACAATCGATCCGGCTCCCTTCGTCCGGCCCTGGCGGCGCACGACGAACTCCATCGAGCGGACGAGTCCGCGCAGCGGCTCATGCGCTTCGATCTCGTGCGCCGCATCGACCATCACCAGCAGGTGAAGGTCTGCGAGGCGGGCGAGCTCGCGCGCCGCGTGAAACATGAAGACGCCGCCGCCGTGGACGGGAGGACAGATGGCGTAGGGCGCCACCATGAGGACGCGCGGCGGATCGGCCGGCGGGGCGGTTTCGAAGCGGTCGCGGAACCAGCCGCCCAGCGGGCGGCGAAAGGCTTCGGTGTCGCTGACCTCCGCGAGCCGGCGGGCCCGCCAGCGGGCGCACAGCGCCTGCGGGAGGCGCAGGAATGCGCCCCACAGGGCGGGCAGGCTGGCCCGTTCCAGCGATTCGCCGCCCAGCCAGCTGACGAGCGCGCCGGCCCACGCGTTCAGAAAATGTCCCGCCAGCCGGCCCGGTTCATGGATGTTTTTCCAGGCGAAAAGCAGGAAATTGCGGCGGATGACGTTGTCGATAAAATCACGGGAAAATGTCTTTCCGATGGTGCCGCGATGCTCGTGCCAGACGCGACTTTTCGGCTGATAGAGCACCTTCCAGCCGCGTTTCCACGCCTGATAGCCGAGGTCGGTGTCTTCCAGATAAAACGGGTGAAAGAGGGAATCAAAGCCGCCGAGCTCGAGGAATTTTCTCCGGTCAAAGGCGCACGAGCCGCCGCCGCCGTAAAAGCAGGGAAACAGCCGGTCCACCGCGCTGTCTTCGCGGTGCCGCACGCGCAGCATGCCATTGGCCCACCTGCCCTGGGTGAGTCCGGTTTCCTCGCGGCGCCGGGCGGGATCGCTGAAAAAGATCTGGCAGGAGACGGCGAACACCTGCGGGTCTGAGAACCCTTCCAGCAGCGGGGCGAGGAAATCCTCGGCGACGCGCATGTCGCTGTTGAGCAGCACCACGATATCGTTTTTTGCCGCGCGAAATCCGGCATTGGATCCGCCGCCGAAGCCGAGATTTTCCGGCAGCGCAAGCAGACGCACATCGGGAAAATGCCGGCGGACAAAGTCGGCGCTGCCGTCGGTGGAGCCGTTGTCGACGACAATGATTTCGTTGTCGGGATGCCCGGCCATGGCGCGGATGAGCGGCGGGAGGTACTTTTCGAGCAGATCGCGCCCGTTCCAGTTCGGGATCACGACGCTGGCGGCGTGGCGGCGCGGCAACGAATCCGCGCGCGGCTGGCGGCGGCCGAACAGCAGGAACAGCGCGTCGGCCGCCCACAGCGCCGCCCAGGCGACCGGCACGGCAATGAGGGAAAGCAGTGCCAGAGGCAGCTGGCGCAGCAGGCGCGCAAGCGTCGGTTTCATCGCCTACTCCAGTTGCGGCCCCACGCCGAGCTTCCGGCCCAACCGCACCCAGCGCGAGGCGCGCACCGCGGCGAGGGTCTGTTCGAGTTGCCGGGCCCGCGCATCCAGCCGTTGTGCCCACTCGGTGCGCTCCACCACGCGCCTCTCGGCGTCATCGAGCAGTCGGACGCATTCGGCCAGCTCGTCGAGTTTTGCGCGGTGCTGCGCGGCGAGCGTCTCCAGGGTGGTGTTGAGTTCGCGGATCTGCGCTTCGTAGGCCTCGACGGCGGCCTCGGCGGTGCGCCGCTGGGTTTCAATCTCCCGTTCGAGCCGCCCGATTTCGGCCAGCGCCTTTTCGGCCTGCGCCTTCATTTCCGCCAGCGTCTTTTCATGCTCTGCATGCAGCGTGGCGTGAGCCTGTTTCAGTTCTTCGAGCCACTGGTCTTTCTGTCGCAGCTCGTTCTTGAGCTTGCGGATGTGCTCTTCGCGCTCGCGCAGCACATTGCCGGTGGAGGGCAGGTACACGTAGAGCGGGGCGCCGGTCTGCGGTTCGGCGGCGCAGACGGCGAGGAAGAAATGGCTCGAGGCCGGATCGGGCGGCGCATGGTCCGGGGCCAGCTCGGCGGCCGCGGCCGCGCCGGCAACGACGGGCAAAAACGTAATCGCCCCGGAATGGTTTTGCAGATAGATCGCGGTGGAAGGGAAGAATTCGCTGAGGGCGGCGCGGAACTCCCCGTAGTCGAACTCGTGAACGTGATACGGATTGGGCCCGGACTGCGCGCGGCTTTCGGCGTAATAGAGCCGGTTCGGCGTGGAGACGATGAACTGTCCGCCGGGGGCGAGCAGCCGCCGGGCTTCGGACAGCAGCGCCCGCCAGTCCTCCAGATGCTCGATCACCTCGAAGGCGACCACCAGGTCGAACGAGCCGCTGCGGAAGGGCATCTGCTCGGCGCGCGCCACAAGGAACGCCAGGTTTGGCAGCGGGTACTGCCGGGCGGCTTCTTCCACCGCTTCGCGGCTGATGTCGACGGCCGCCACAAAGGCGGCCTGTCCGGCCAGCGCGGCGCTTCCATATCCGGCGCCGCAACCGGCATCGAGCACGCGCTTGCGCCGCGCCAGCCGGCGCGCGAACGCATAACGCGCCATGTGCTCGTGGAACAGGTCCGGCTCCACAAGTCCCGGGACGATGCGCTCGCCCGTGAATTCCATCCGAGGCGGCAGCGGCTCAGCCACGGGGCGCCTCCTCGGGGGCGGGCCTGACGAGGCGGCTGTTGACTTCCACCTTGCAGGGCAGGTGCATGTAGCCGTAGATGGGCCCTTCGGCGTGGCCCATCTGGAGCGTGACCGCGTTGTCGATCCAGTCGCACATGCGATAGGTGATGAGGTCGCCGTCGGCGATAGCCGGCGAGAAGGAGAACGAGGCCGGATACAGGACCGGCAGTTGGACGTGGAAGTCGACGGTATAAATGTCGCCCGGGACCATCGGTGGCAGCGGATGACCTTCGCGGGTGGTGTTGGTTCCGGCGAAGTCGATGCCGAGATGGTTGCGGAACATGAAGCCGACGTTGGGTTGCGCCAGGTGGTCGCGCGCCTTCACCGAGATGCGCACGACGATGGTCTCGCCGGGCTGGAGCAGAGCCAGGCGGCGCCCATACGGGTCCAGGATGGCGATGCCCAGCACCTCGGCGCGGCCGTCGCCGTAGCGGTGGTCGATGTTTGGAATTTCGGTGACGATCTCCGGAGCATGGACCGCCTGGTTCCGCGTTGGCGCTTCCCGCTGATGCAGGCGTAAATAGGCGGTGTCTTTTTCGACCATCGCAGCCAGGTACTGGGCGACGACGAGGTCGGTGTCGCCGAGGGCGCGGATCCGCCCGCCGTCCAGCCACAGGGTGCGGTCGCCGAGCGCCTTGACGTCGCCGACGGCGTGCGAGACGAACAGGATGGTGATGCCGCGGCTGCGCAGCTCGTGCACCTTGCGCATGCAGCGCTGGCGGAAGTAGATGTCGCCCACCGCCAGGGCCTCATCCACGATCAGGATCTCGGGCTCGGTGTGGATGGCCACCGCGAAGGCCAGCCGCACGAGCATGCCGCTCGAATAGGTCTTCACCGGCTGGTCGATGAAGCTGCCGATTTCGGCGAACGCCTCGATCTCGGGAAACATCCGGTCGATCTCGGCGGTGGAGAAGCCGAGGATGGCCGCATTCAGATACACGTTGTCGCGCCCGGTGAACTCCGGGTTGAAACCGGACCCGAGCTCGAGCAGCGCCGAGACGCGCCCGCGCACGTCGACTTTGCCTTCCGTCGGCGCGAGGATGCCGGCGACGATCTGCAACAGCGTGCTTTTGCCGGAGCCGTTCTCGCCGACGATGCAGAAGGTCTCGCCGCGCTCGACTTCGAAGGTGATGTCCTTGAGCGCCCAGAAGTCCTCGTGGTAGCGGCGGCGGTTGAAGGTGAGCAGTTCCTTCAGACGGTCGCGGGGCGAGGCATAGATCGGGTAGCTCTTGGAGACGCCCTGGAACGAGATGAGGCTCACTGCGATGTGAAGGCCCGCCCGCGAAGCCGGGCGCGCCCAATACTTGACTGTAACGCAATCGCCCGGCGGCAGGCTGGCCGACCGTGCCAGTCCCGCCTGGAGCCGCGGCAGCGCGCGGTGGCAGACAAACGAAGGGCGGCCGCCAGCTCCTTTCCCGCAGGCTCCCGGAATCGATCCAGTCACCCAATCGGCCGTGCGTGTTGAACCTCGTTGTCGAGCGGTGCAAGTCCCGCGCGCCTGGGCTCCCAAACCGGAGAGCCGCAATAACGCAGGAGGCGCACGCACGGGCGGGTCAGCTAGCTGGTAGCCGCCCTGTCTTGTGGTCTACTTCGATGGGTTGACCTCCTCGGTTAGCCCAGTCGAACGACCAGGCAAATCCCGACTGTGCCCGCCTTGCGGCGGTTCCTGCCGGGAGAGTCCGGCCCCACGCGGGAGCCATTCTCTGCCTACAATATGCATCCGCTTTTCAGCGGAGTCAAGAGTCCTTTTCTTCGCCCGAGCAACGCCGGTCCGGTTCCGCTCCCTTTCCGGGCGCGCGTTGACAGGGGTTCCCGTGTCCCGATAGCCTAGGAATTGGACGCCGCCGGCGTAGCTCAGCGGTTAGAGCGACGGTCTCATAATCCGTAGGTCGTAGGTTCGAATCCTACCGCCGGCACCACTCCCAGGCCTTCCAGAGACCTCCCTTCGACAACGCAGCGTTGCCGTGGCCGTGCGTCCCATGTGGGCTCAAGGAGCCTGTTTGAGTGCGGCGGAGCGAGAGGGGTGTGCGGGAAGGGGTGGTGGACCTGGAGGGATTCGAACCCTCGACCTCTTCCATGCCATGGAAGCGCGCTCCCAACTGCGCCACAGGCCCACGGGTCTCTTTCAATATAGCATGCGAGCGCGCCGGGGCGGCGCTCGGGTAGCATGGAAGGCGATGATGACGCGCGAACAGGCCTGGCAGATTGTCTGCGAATTTATTCAGAACGAAGCGCTGCGGCGGCACTGCCTTGCGGTGGAGGCCTGTGTTTCGGCCTACGCCCGCAAGTTTGCCGAAGAAGGCCACGACGTGGATGCCGAGCTGTGGGCGGTGACGGCGCTGCTGCACGATTTTGACTGGGAGATCCACCCGCAGGCGCCCGACCATCCGGTGAAGGGCGAGCTGATCCTGCGCGAACGCGGCGTGCCCGAGGTGATCCGGCGCGCGATTCTTTCGCATGCGTCTTATACGGGCGTGCCGCGCGAGTCGCTGCTTGAAAAGACGCTGTTCGCCTGCGACGAGCTGGCCGGGTTTCTGACGGCGGTGAGCTATGTGAAGCCGACGCGCTCGATCCACGAGGTGGACGTGCGCAGCGTGCGAAAGAAGCTTAAGGACAAGGCATTCGCGCGCGCGGTGAACCGCGACGAGATCGTGCAGGGCGCGGCCGAGCTGGGCGTGGATCTCGATGCCCATATCGACTTCTGCATCCGCGCGATGCAGGCGCGCGCCGCCGAGCTGGGGCTTCAGGGATCCTGGGGAGCGGAGGGCGCGGCCGCCGATCCGGCGGCGCAGCCTGGCGGCTGAGCGCGCGGTTCGATGGCCGCAAGGCCGGACCGGGGTCAGGAAGACGGTTTCGTGAAGAGCTCGTCGAAGAACTCGCGTGTGCGCGCGCGGATCTGGGCGAGCTCCTCTTCGAGCGGCTGATCGCACAGGTGCGGCGGGGCCCAGCGGCGCAGGAGCGATTCGAGCAGCCGGAGCTGCCGCGGCGAGCGGGGCAGGGCCGCCGGCGCCTGGCCGGTGATGACGCGCAGCGCGTGGTCGAGCGCGCGGTAAAAGGTGGCCGCATCGAGAAGGAAACGGGCCTGGGCCGAGTCGAGGTGGCCCATCTGTTCGAGCACCGAGATGCGAGCCGGGGTGTTGAGCACGCGGAAGAAGAGGCCGGCGCCGCGGAGGCGGAGCCAGGTGAGGGCGAAGTCGATGTCGTACCAGCCGCCGGGGCCTGCCTTGAGAGGCTGTTCGGCGCCCAGCTCGCGCTCCAGCCGCAGGCGCATCTCGCGCAGCTGTGCGCGGGAGCGGGCGCTCTGGCCGTAGCGGCGCCAGTCGATCTGCTGGAGCTCTTCGAGCAGCGCGGTGGCGCGTGCGACGGGCCCGGCCACGGCGCGGGCCTTCATCCACGCCAGGCCTTCCCAGGCCTCGGCGCGCGAGCGGAAATATTCGCGGCAGGCGGTCTCGGTCTGCACCAGCGGACCGGAACGGCCTTCGGGGGCGAGGCGGGTGTCGACGCTGAACAGCGTGCCGTCGCTGGTGTGCGAGGCGAGCAGGGCGACGATTGATTCGGCCACGCGGGTCCAGCGCGGCAGGTCGGGCGCGAGCTCGTCCGGGAGGATGAAGACAAGATCGGCGTCCGAGCCGAGGTCAAATTCCATCATGCCGAGACGGCCCAGCGCCACCGTCATCAATTCGCAGCGGGGGAATCCGGCGGCGGCGGCCGCCAGGCGGGCACAGGCGGCGACGGCCGAGTCCGCCAGCAGGGAGACCTTCTGAAGGGTGTGAAAGACGGGCCACTGGAGGCAGACGCTTTCGGCCTGAAGCCGGAACATGATACGCCGGAAATGTTTCCGCACGGCGGAGGCGTCCGCAAGGGTTCCGAATTCCTCGTGGACGTCCGGCTCCTGGCGGCTTTCGCTGCCGAGCCGGCCGAGCTCATCCAGCAGAGCGGGCTGGCGGACGAGCTGCTCGGCCAGGTACGGGCTCGAGGCGGCCAGGTCGAGCAGCCGCGAGGCGAGCGCGCGGCCGGTTTCCACCGCCTGGAGCCGGTCTTCGTCCCGGATCAACTGCTCGAGGAAATGGTCAAAAACGGCGGCCGTGGCCTCCAGCGGAGTGCGGCGGATGGCGGCGGCAAAGCGTGGCGCGCGCTGATCCAGGTATCGCAGAAGATTTGACTCGCGCAGGGCGGGAGGGCGGTCCACCGCGGGTGCGGCCGGAGGCGGGGAAAACGAGGCCGCCGCAGGCGCCTGATGCGCGGAGAGGATCCGTTCGTAGAGGGCGCGGACCGCCTCGAGGTGGGCGTGAAGCTGGCGCCAGAGTGTTTCGCCGGATGGGGGCTGGCCGAGCAGATCGGCCGGCATGCGGCGCGCGGTGCGTTCCAGCGCCTGTGGATCGGCCGACAGCCAGTGCGTCTGGCGGTCCTCTTCGAGTTGAAGCCGGTGTTCGAGCGTGCGGAGGAACCGGTAGGCTGAGGCGAGAGTGGAGGCCTCGGCGCCGGAGAGCAGGTTCTTGTCGCGCAGCCGCATCAGCGCCTGAAGCGTGGAGGCGTGGCGCAGCCAGAGCTCACGGCCGCCGTAGAGGCGCTGAAGACACTGGACGAGGAACTCGATGTCGCGGATGCCGCCGGGGGCGAGCTTGACATCGATGCCCGGGGCGCGGCGTCGGCCGAGGAGCTTGCGGTCGATTTTTTCGCGCGTCTCGGCCATCTGGTCGATGGCGCGGAAATCGAGCGACGTGGAATAGATCCTTGGCTGGAGCGCTTCGAGGAGGTCGTGCCCGGGGCGGAGGTCGCCGGCGGCGGGGCGGACCTTGATGAGCATCTGGAGCTCCCAGTCGCGAGCGCGCGTCTCGTAGTAGCGGCGAGCAGCCTCCAGTGACGGGCAGAGCGCGCCGTGGCGGCCCTCCGGCCGCAGGCGCAGGTCGATGCGGTAGATGAGCCCTTCGGGGGTGGTCTGGCCCAGCCATTGCGTGAGTTCGAGCGCGAGGCGGCGGAAGAACTCAGCCGCGGGCAATGGTTCCGGGCCGAGCGTCTCGCCCTGGCCGGTGTGGATGAAGATCAGGTCGATGTCCGAGGAATAGTTCAGCTCGCGCCCGCCGAGCTTGCCTGCGGCGAGGATGCACATCTGCCACGGCGGCCCGGCCGGGGGCGGGCCGTGCCGGCGTTCGAGGCGGCGGCGCAGGCGCGCCTGGACGGCGTCGAGGATCGATTCGGCAAGGATCGAAAGCTCCTCGGTGATCTCGGCCAGCCCGCCGAAGCCGAGCGTGTCCCGCAACATGATCCGCAGGATCTGTTTTCGGCGGAAGGCGGCCAGACGCAGGGGATCGGGCACCTCGCCCGTGCCGGCGAGCCAGTCATCGAGCTCGGCGTCGAACTCCTCGCGCAGGCGCGTGCGGTGCAGTGCGCCGGAAGAGAGGATCCCGATGAGCCAATCGGGGTGCTGTTGCACCTCGCGGGCCAGGAAGCGGCTGGTGGAGAAGACGGCGACCAGCGCCTGCATGCCGAAGGGGGCGTAGAGGATCTGCTGGAACTCGGCCGGATGCGACGCATGGAGGGCGCGCAGGCGGTCAATGGTGAAGGCGCGGTCGGCGGACTGTTCGAGCAGCAGAGAGAGACCCGAGTGGAACTCCGGCGGGACGATCGCTTCCAAGGCTGCGAAGTCGCGGGCCAACGTTGCGCTCAGACGGCCATTTCCGTCAGCTCGATGATATCCCCGGCGCGGATCCAGCCGCCAAGGAGCACGCGGGCGTACCAGCCGGCCAGGTGCGGCGTCTCGGTGAGCCGTTGCTGGATGCGGCCTGCGCGGCCGGCGTTGAGCGGCTCGAGTTGGGCGCAGGGGCGGCGGAGGCGGGTGAGTTCGATCAGCGCCTCGCCGGCGCGGAAGCGCATGCCCGGGGCGAGCCGGGCGAAGTCGAGGCCCTGTGTGGTGAGGTTTTCGCCCAGCACGCCGGCCGCGACGGGGAAGCCCTCCTGACGCAACGGCTCCAGCGATTCGCGGGCGATGAGCAGCAGCGCCCTGTCCGGGCCGCCGTGGATGTGCGGATGGCTGTGGCCATCGCCGGTGAGGCCCGCGGCGGTGGCGCGCGCGGCGCGCACGTCCAGCTTGGGCAGCCCGCCGGGGGAGACGCAGACGGCCAGAATCGTGCCTCGCATGGATCAGATGTCGTAATAGAGGGCGAACTCGTAGGGATGCGGGCGCAGCCGCACGGCGTCGGCCTCGTTTTTCTGCTTGTAATTGATCCAGGTCTCGATGAGTTCCTCGGTGAAGACATCGCCCTTGAGCAGGAAGTCGTGGTCCTGTTCGAGGCATTGGAGGGCCTCGTCGAGCGAGGCGGGCATGGCAGGGACGCCGCGGAGTTCCTCCGGCGAAAGGTCGTAGATGTCCTTGTCGAGCGGCTCGCCGGGATCAATGCGGTTGAGGATGCCATCGAGGCCGGCCATGAGCATGGCGGCGAAGGCGAGGTAGGGATTGGCCGAGGGGTCCGGCGGGCGGAACTCGATGCGGCGCGCCTTCGGGCTGGGCGAATACATCGGGATGCGGATGGCGGCGGAGCGGTTGCGCCGCGAGTAGGCGAGGTTGACGGGCGCCTCGTAGCCGGGGACGAGCCGCTTGTAGGAGTTGGTCGTCGGGGCGATGATCGCCGAAAGGGCGCGAGCGTGGTGCAGGAGTCCGCCGATGTACCAGAGGGCGAGCTGGCTGAGGCCCGCATAGCCGTCGCCGGCGAACAGGGGCTGGCCGTTTTTCCAGAGGCTCTGATGGCAGTGCATGCCGCTGCCGTTGTCGCCGAACAGCGGCTTGGGCATGAAAGTGACGGTCTTGTTGCGGCGGTAGGCGACGTTGCGGACCACGTATTTGAACAGCATCATGTTGTCGGCCGAGCGGACGATGGTGTCGTAGCGGATGTCGATCTCGGCCTGGCCGCCGGTGGCGACCTCGTGATGGTGGCACTCGACCTCGAGCCCGACGGACTGGAGACATTCCACCATTTCGGCGCGCAGGTTCTGGTAGTGATCGGTGGGAGGCAGCGGGAAGTAGCCTTCCTTGTATCGGGGCCGGTAGCCGAGGTTGTTCTGTTCGCGGGCGGAGTTCCAGCGGCCCTCCTCGGCGTCGATGAAGTAGAAGCCGCTCTGGGCGTTCTGGTCAAAGCGGATGTTGTCAAAGATGAAGAATTCGGCCTCGGCGCCGAAGTAGGCGGTGTCGGCGAGGCCGGTCTGGAGCAGGTAGAGCTCGGCCTTGCGCGCGATCCAGCGCGGGTCGCGGTCGTAGCGCTGCCGCGTGATGGGATCCTGGATGTCGCCGACCATGCACAGGGTGGGCACGTCGAAGAAGGGATCCATGTAGGCGGTGGCGGGGTCGGGGATCAGGAGCATGTCGCTCTCGTTGATGGCCGCCCAGCCGCGGATGCTGGACCCGTCAATGCCGAAGCCCTCTTCGAAGCTGGACTCGGTGAGCTGCGAGACCGGGTAAGAGATGTGATGGGCCAGGCCGGGGAGGTCGGTGAAGCGGATGTCCACCTGACGCGCGCCGTGGGCGCGGGCGAATTCGATGACTTCCCTGGGTGTCATGCGAGAGTCCGTTTCGTGGGTGAGGGTGAGCCGGAAGCGGCTTCGGCAGCCAGTCTAGCAGAGTTCGGCCGGGAGGGCGTCCTGGAAACGCTTCTGCGCCCGGCTGCGGGCAGGGCGGGGAAGCGGTTTGTGAATCAGACAGTTAACCGGTTTGATCAATTCCTGCAACCGGCCCCATAAAAAAATACGATCGATGAAACGGCCTTCCCGCGTTGCGGGCGGCCGCGCCGGTGAACTCATAATGGCAATAAGCGTGAGGCGGGCGCCAGGTTTTCGACAGCACCGGCGGCCGAGCGGCGCGTCCCCCGTTTGCGGCTCTCCACGACGAGAGGAATTCCCGACCGAAATCGAAGATTGATCCAAGGAGTTGAAGTCATGGCGGATTCGTTGCGTGAGTTCCTGATGCTCTCCTATGCGGAGCTGGAGGAGCTGAACCTGAAAGCCAAAGAGCAGAGGAAAAACCGTGTCCCTGTGCACGTGATCCAGGAGGAGCGGCTGAAGTATCTGGCCGACGAGCGCCGGATCAAGGCCGTGACGGTGCTCTTCAGCGACCTGGAAGGCCGCCTCCACATGCTCGACTACGACAAGAAATTCCTGGTGAAGAACTGGGACAACCTGACGTTTGACGGTTCCTCGATCCGCGGATTCACCGCGCAACGCGAGAGCGACCTGCGGCTGGCGGTGGACTGGCCGTCGTTCTACTGGGCGCCGGCCGACATTTTCGGTCCGGGCAAGGTGCTGGTCTTCGGGCTGGTGTGCGACAAGGACGGCTCGCAGTATACGGCCGACATCCGCGGCGTGCTGAAGAACTACGCCGAGAGGCTGTACCAGGAGAAGAAGTTCACGCTGAACGCGGCCAACGAGATCGAAGGCTTCCTGTTCAAGGGCGTGGACGCGGAGCGGACCTATCACGAGACGAAGAAATTCGAGTACGTCAACACGGGCGGCTACTATCACAGCCTTCCCGGCGACCCGCTGCGCGCCTTCATCGACGCCACCGCCGAAGCGCAGCGCGCGATGGGATTCGAGAACGAGAAAGACCACCCGGAAGTGGCGCCGTCGCAGTTTGAGATCAATTACTCTTACACCGACGTGGTCTCCGCCGCCGACCAGATTCAGCTTTACAAGCTGATCTGCCGCCAGATCGCGACGAAGATGGGATTCACCGCCTGCTTCCTGCCCAAGCCGGTGGTGGGCGTCAACGGCAGCGGCATGCACACGAACGTGTCGATCAGCCAGAACGGCATGAATCTGTTCTGGGACGAGAACGGCGAGGAGCAGCTGAGCGCCTTCGGCTGGCAGTTTGTGGATCGCATCCTCACCCACGCCAATGACATCTGCCTGATCCTGAACTCCAGCGTGAACGCGTATCGGCGGCTGGATCCGCACTTTGAGGCGCCGAACCAGATCAAGGCCTCGGCGGTGGACCGCGGCTCGATGGTGCGCATTCCGATCGGCAACGCGCGCAGCATGCGGGTGGAGGTCCGTTCGGTGGGGCCGGACGCCAACCCGTATCTTGTGCTGTACTCGCTGTTTCGCACCGGACTGGAAGGCGAGATTGCGGAGATGGAAAACCTGCGTCAGGCGGAGCGCTATCTGCCGGACAACATCTACGACGCGATTGAGAATTTCCGCAAATCTTCCTGGACGACGAAGCTTCTGGGCGAGGGCGTCAAGGCGCGCTTCGCGGACCTGAAGCAGGCCAGCGCGGACCGCTGCCCGCGGCTGCTGGGTACGTTCGTCAAGACCCCTGAGGTGCAGTACCACCACGAGGTCTACAACCAGTACCTCTGGAGTCTCTTCTAAAGCTCTGCGACGACGGCAGCCATCCGACAGCGCCGCCTCCCCGCCGAGGGAAGGCGGCGCTGAACTGATTCAGGGGATTTCGTGACCGGGCGGCGGAGGGGGAGGCGGAGCGGCGCCGGAGAGATGGCGGTAGAAGCCGAGGTCGGCGCCGGTCATCGCCTTGGTGGCGGCAATGATCTGTCCCGTGTGTCCGGAGAAATGCTCGACCACGTGATAGACGGCCTCGAGCACCGTGACCTCGTAGTTCTGCGGGCGGACGAGGCGCAGCAGCGCGTCGTGCGGCAGCGCGGCGAGGACCTCGCAGGCCTGCTGCACCGCGTCGTCGAGATGCGCGAGCAGTTGCTGTTTCTGCCAACCGCCGCGGGCGGCGAACTCGGCATCGCGGTTGCGGACGTCCGGCTCGCCTGCGATGCCGTGGACAATCCACTGCCGCACGTTGCCGGCCAGGTGCAGGCACAGGTTACCGACTGAATTGGAGGCTTCGTTGGCCCGGCGCCACACCTGTTCTTCATCCAGACGCTCCAGACAGGCGTGGATGCGGGAGACGTACTGCCGGAGCTTGGCGGCGGAGAAGTCGAGGAAGGTCTGTTCGACGCTTGCCATGAGGGATGTCTCGCCCCAGGGTAGCGCCGCGGCGCGCCCGGGAAGGGACACGCCGCGGCGCGGACGTCAGAGGACGTCTTCGCTCCAGTTTTCGAGAATCGACTTGACCTTCTGGCAGAACTGATCGGCGAGCGCGCCGTCGATGAGGCGGTGGTCGAAGGTAAGCGCCAGATGGGCCATGTGGCGGATGGCGATGGCGTCGCCTTCGACGACGACGGGCATCTTCTCCACCGCGCCGACGCCGAGGATGGCCACCTGCGGCTGGTTGATCACCGGCGTGGCGAACAGCGAGCCGAAGCTGCCGAAGTTGGTGATGGAAAACGTGCCGCCCTGCACCTCCTGGGGCTTGAGCTGTTTGGAGCGGGCGCGGGCGGCGAGGTCGACGATGGCTCGCTGGAGGCCGACGATGTTCTTTTCGTCAGCGTTGTGGATCACCGGGACGATGAGGCCGTTGTCGAGCGCGACCGCGATGCCGATGTTGATTTCGTTGTAGTAGAGGATGTTCGTGCCTTCAATGGACGAGTTGAAGATGGGGAAGGCGCGCAGCGCCTCGGCGGTGGCGCGGACGATGAAGGGCAGGTAGGTGAGCGAGAAGCCATAGCGCTGCTGGAACTCGCCCTTCAGCCGGTCGCGCAGCCGCGCGATGCGGGTCATGTCGACGCGGTGCACGGTGGTCACATGGGCCGAGGTGTGCTTGGAGTGGATCATGTGCTCGGCGATCTTCTGCCGCATGATCGACATGGGCTCCACCCTGACTTTGGCGGGTTCGACGCGCGGCAGCGGAGGCGCGGCCGCGGGCGACTGAGGGGCGGGAGTGGGCGCCGGGGCCGGAGCGGGCGCGGCCGCAGGTTTGGCGGCCGGCGGCGCCGCGGCGGCCTGACGGGCGGCGAGGTAGTTTTCGATGTCCTGTTTGGTGATGCGGCCGCCGGCGCCGGTGCCGGTCACCTGACGCAGGTCGATGTTGTGCTCGCGCGCGAGCTTGCGGACGAGCGGAGACACGGGGCCGATCTCGGTTGCGGCCTCGGCCTCGGCGGCAGCGGCCGGCGCAGGAGCCGGCTCAGCCACCGGTGCGGGCTCGGGGGCGGGCGCGGCCGCTGTCGGCGCAGCCGCCGCGGGCGCTGCCGCCGGCGCTTCGGCGGCCCTGGCAGGAGCGCCAGCCGGAGCGGCGCCTTCTTCAGCGATCCGCGCGACCACCGTGTTGATGGCGACGGTGGCGCCCTCCTGGACGAGGATTTCCGTAAGGACGCCGGAGGCCGGCGACGGGATTTCAGTATCGACCTTGTCCGTGGAGATCTCAAAGAGAGGCTCGTCGCGCTCCACGCGGTCGCCCACTTTCTTGAGCCACTTCGTCAACGTGCCTTCGACGATGCTTTCCCCCATCTGGGGCATCACGACATCGGCCATGGTCTGGTTCTCCTCAGTTCGATTCTTCCCCTCAGGCGCCGGCTTCGACGGGCGCCATTTCGTAGTCAAAAACCTCGGCAAAATGTTCGATGAGCGCGCGGTGCAGCTCCCGCCGTCCGGGGCGCGCGCCCAGCGCTTCCATTGACGTCACCGGCCGCGGCAGGCCGCAGGGCACGATGTACTGGTAGTATTTCAGATCCGTCGTCCAGTTCAGGGCGAAGCCGTGCGTGGTCACCCAGCGCGAGATGTGGACGCCGATGGCGCAGATCTTGCCCGCGCGGGTCCACACGCCGGTGGCGCCGGGCTCGCGCCAGCTTTCGATGCCGAAGCGCGCGAGCGCGCGGATGACAGTCTCTTCAAGGCCGCGCACATAGGCCACCACGTCGCGCTTCCACTCCCGGAGGTCGAGGATTGGATAGCCGACGATCTGGCCGGGGCCGTGATAGGTGATATCGCCGCCGCGGTCGATTTCGTAGTATTCGATGCCGAGTTCGGCCAGGCGCTGGCGGCTTACCAGCAGGTGTTCCGGCCTGCCGTTGCGGCCCAGAGTCAACACATGCGGATGCTCGAGCAGGAGGAACTGATCGGGAATCTCGCCGGCCTTGCGGCGGCGCTCGAGTTCCCGTTGCAGTTCCCAGGCCTGCGCATAGGGAACCCGCCCGAGCTCTCTGACCTCGAAGCTACGCATTGATGGCCAGGCCGTAAACGCTGTTGAACGCCTCGCCCACCGCTTCGTACAGCGTCGGGTGAGCGTGAATGGTGGACATCATCGTCTCCACCGTGGCTTCGGCTTCCATGGCGGCGACGGCTTCGGCGATCAGCTCGTAGGCATGCGGGCCAATGATGTGCACGCCGAGAATTTCGCCGTAGCGTGCATCGGCGACGACCTTCACAAAACCGCCGTGGCTGCCGAGGATGGAGGCCTTCGAGTTGCCCGCGAAGGGGAACTTGCCGATGCGCACGTCGTAGCCCTGCTCGCGCGCCTGTTTTTCGGTGAGTCCGACGCTGCCGATGCCCGGCTCGGTGTAGGTGGCGCCGGGGATGCGGTTTTTGTGAATGGGGCGCGGATTTTTCCCGGCGATGTGGCCGACCGCCACCAGGCCTTCCATCGTGGCCACGTGTGCCAGTTGCGGCGTGCCCGCCACGATGTCGCCGATGGCGTAGAGGCCGGGCTCGGCCGTGCGCTGCCAGGCATCGACCTTAACATAGCCGCGGTCGAGCTCGGCGCGAGTGTTTTCCAGGCCCACATTTTCCGTGTTTGGTTTGCGGCCCACGGCCACCAGCAGCATTTCGGCCTCGTACTGCCGCACCTTGCCGCCGGCCAACTGGACGTCCACGCGCACGCCGGCGGCGGTGCGCTCCACCTTCTGGACCGTCGCGCTGGTTTCGCAGGCAATGCCCTGCTTGCGGAACTGGCGTTCGAGTTCCTTGCTGACCTCATCGTCTTCCACCGGCACAAGCCGCGGCAGCATTTCGAAGATGGTCACCTCGCTGCCGAAGCGCCGGAAGATGGAAGCGAATTCGACGCCGACGGCGCCGGCGCCGATCACCAGCAGGCTTTTCGGGATCTCGGTGCGCGACAGGATCTCGATGTTGGTGACGATGGTTTTCTGGTCCGGCTCGAGACCCGGCAGCATGCGCGCCTCGCTGCCGGTGGCGAGGATGATGTTTTTCGCCTCCAGCGTGCGGGACTCGTTGCCGGAGAGGACCTCGACGCGCCCGCGCCCGAGCAGGCGCCCGTAGCCACGGATCACCTCGACCTTGTTCTTCTTCATCAGGAACTCGATGCCCCTGGCATGGGTCATCACGATCCTGTTCTTGCGGTCGAGTACTTTCGGGTAGTCCAGCCGGGGGTTGTCGCAAGTGATGCCCTGCGCGGCCGGGTTGCGGAAGTAGTCCCACACCTCGGCCGTGTGGAGGAGCGCCTTGGTGGGAATGCAGCCCACATGGAGGCAGGTGCCGCCCAGATATGGATCCTTTTCGATGAGTGCGGTCTTCAGGCCATACTGGCCGGCGCGAATGGCGGCGGAGTAGCCGCCAGGGCCGCTGCCAATGACGACGACATCGTAGGACATCGTTCTCAGTGTAACATCCGCATTTTTCGAACATAATGAAACCAAATGTCATATCGCGCCTTGCTGGGGCTGTTGCTGATGCCGGTTCTCGCCGCGCAGGCGCCCAGGGCGGGTCGGAAGCCCGCGGCGCCGGGCGCGCGGCAGACGCCGCAGACCCAGGCCGCGGGCGACATGGGCATCCTGCGCGGCCTGGCGGTTCGCGGGGTGAAGCACTTTCTCGACTCGGACGGCTCGCCGGCCACGGTGCTTCGCCTCATCGGACTGGAGCCGGGCAGGCCGGTACGGACGGCCGATCTCGAGCGGGCGCGCGACCGGCTGCTGGCCACCGGGTGCTTTGAAACCGTGGGCTGGCGCCATGAACGGATCCCGCCGGACGGGGTCGAGGTGACGTTTGAGGTCGGAGAACCGCACCAGTTTTTCCCGTGGATGCTGGACCGCGTGCCGGTGACGCGGGAGGAGTTTGCGGCAAGGGCCGGGAAGGAATTTCCGCTGCTGCGGGACACGTTGCCTCCTTCGGAGACGGTGCTCGAAAAACTGGCGGCGGTGCTCCAGACGATGGCTCAGGAGAAGGGCTTGAGCGAACCGATGGCGGGCCGGCTGATGCTGGTGGGGAAAGACCAGCTCACGATCGTGCTGGGGCCGAAGGCGCCGCCGCCGAACATCGCTGACGTCCGCTTCACCGGCACAAAGGCTCTCCGGCCCGATTATCTGCGGAAAGTGATGCTGGATCTGGCGATGGGCACGCCATTTTTCGAGCCGAATTTCCGCTTCCTGCTGGATGCGCAGGTGCGGCCGTATTTCGATGCCGCCGGACGGCTGCGGGCGTCGTGGAAGCAAATCACCGCCGAAAAAGCGGAAGGAATTTATGGCGTTATTGTGACCGTGGAGGTAGAGGACGGCCCGGTGTATCGTCTGGAAAAGATCCAGGTTCGCGGCACGCCCTTTTCGGAAGATGAGATCCAGGAAATTGGCCAATTCAAGCCGGGAGAGCCTGCCGGAATTTCGGAAATCGGGAAAGGCATTGAGCGGATTCTGGACCGTCTCCGCGAAAAGGGCCACATGAAGGCATCCTACCGGGCCACGCGGCGAATCGACGACGCCAACCAGACGGTGGAGCTCTTTGTGGACGTCGATCCGGGGCCCGTCTACACGATGGGGCGGCTCCAGATCAAGGGACTCGATCTCGAGTCCGAGCCGGTGATCCGGAAGCTGTGGGCGGTGAAGCCGGGGGAACCGTATCCGGGCGGTTACGCCGAATCGTTCGTGCAGCGCGTGCGCGCAATGGATCTCTTCGATTTTCTCAGCGACATCAAGACCGAAGTGAAAGTGGACGAGAAGTCCCAGAGCGTGGACGTGCTGCTTGTTTTCGTGGGCGAGAAACCGAAGCCTGCGCCGCGGCGGCCCTTTTGAGGCGGCCCGCCCGGCTGTGGCCCTCAGGCCGGGGAAAGCCGGGTGCGCTGCCTTTGGCGGCGTCCGAAAAGCGCCTGTTATCATTGGATCTTGCAAATGAAACAGGCGGTGGAACCGAGAGCGGACTGGCGCGTGCGGGCGGCCGTGGTCGTGGTGGCCGTGCTTGCCGCTTATAACGCGATCCTCCAGTTTGGCCTGACGGATCAGTTCACTTCACAATATCCGGATCCCTACCATGTCATGGAGCTGGAAGCGCGGCTCAGCCGTGTGCGGGACCGGATTCCGGCGGAAGAACGAGTCGGCTATTTTTCCGACGTCCCCTTCACGAATCCTGCCGGTCAGGCCGCGTTTTTCGCCACCCAATATGCGCTTGCGCCGCGGATTGTCGTAAAGGAGACGGCGAAGACGGCCGGAGAGGCGAAGTTCTGGATCGGGATTTTCGTGCGGCAGGAGGACTTTGCGCAGCGCGGCCGGGAGCGCGGGCTGGAATTGATGGAAGACCTGGGCGGTTTTGTCGTCGCGTACCGGAAGCAGGGGGCGGGGCAGTGAGCGTGTTCGGGTGGGTGGTTGCGGGCGCAGCCGGGTGGTTTTGGGTGCGGGCCCTGCTGCCGCGGCGGCGCACGCGGCCAGCGTGGATTCACGGCATGCTGGAGGCTTCGCTTGGGCTGGCCTGGGGCGCCGGCGCGACGGCGTCCCTGTTCTTTGCGCTGTTGTGGGCCGGCGTGAAACCGGCAACGGCGGCGTGGGCGGCCGACGGAGCGCTGACTGCTTTCGGGGTTCTGCTCTGGTTTCTGCTGAGGCGCCCGCCGGAAGAAGAAGCGCCTCCAGCGGCGAGGTATTATCCGATGGCGTGGCTGGCTGCGGTGGCCGCGGGCGCGTCTCTGGCTGCCTTCTTTGCCGCGACGCTCATTTATCTCCGCGCCAATCCTCAGGGCGACGGCGATGCCTGGTCCTCGTGGAACACGCGCGCGCGCTTCCTGACGCACGCCGGCCTGTGGCGCAACGCGGTTTCGCCTGAGATCGTTGAATCCCATCCCGAGGCGCCCCTGCTCTGGCCTGCCGCCGTTGCCCGTGTGTGGGCCGAGAACGGCGCGATGAGCCAGGCAGCGCCGCAGGCGGGAGCGTTTTTCATGAGTCTCGCCCTGGCGGGTCTGTTTGGCGCTGCGCTGCTTGTGGAGACGGACTGGCCCTGGACCTGCGTGGGATTCCTGTGCCTGCTGAGCCTGGGGCCTTTCTGGCGGGCCGCGCCGTCACAATACCCCGATGTGCCGCTGGCCCTGTTCGTTCTCGGGGCGATGGTGACGGCAGCGGCGGCGGAGAGGGCCGCGTGGAGCATGGCCGGGCTGGCGCTGAGCGGAATGCTGGCTTCGTTTGCCGCATTCACGCGCAATGAGGGAATCGCCTTCGCCTTGTCCCTGGGGGCGACGCTGATGGTGGCCGCGCGGACGCGCGTGCTGGCATGGCTGGCGGGCGCCTTCCCGGGACTGCTGCTGACAGGCCTGTTCCACTCTTTGCTTGCGCCTCCGTCGGCAGGCTCTCCCTGGGCCGGTCTGCCCGGCTTCAGCCAGTTCGTGGATGCGCTTGCCGCGCTGGTGACCGGAATCTGGAGGCTCGGAGAGCTGCCTGCCCATCCGCTCTTGCTGCTGGCGATATTGTATTTCGCCTTCCGGCCGGAGAGGCCGGGCGCACGGCGATGGATCTGGTACCCGCCCGTGCTGCTGGTGCTGGCCGAGTTTGGACTGATGTGGGGATCGTCCGGGGATGCATCGAGTCAGCTTGCATCGCCGCCGGAGTGGCGGCTGTTCCATGCGGCGCCGGCGCTGCTGCTTGTGTGTCTTGTCTGGCTGTGGCGCTCGAGCGGGCAGAGGTCCGCAGATCCCCCGCGCCGGCCTGAGAGTCTGTCCGGTTCCGTCCGCCGCAGGTGATGGCGACGCTTACGGCAGGGTCCGTTGCGGCGCCGCGGCGTCCGCCGTCAGCAGCGACACGGCGCGGCGGACCACCGGGTCGGCCTTCAGCTCCACCTCGTCGCCGGCGGCGACGCCGACGGCCTGGTTCAGGATCTCCTGTTTGAGGCGCCGGCGCATGATTTCGCGCTCCGCGGTCCACTCGGCGACGGTGGGGCGGATGTTGCGGCGCGATAGCCAGAGCTGAAATTCGTCGAGAATTTCCGGCGTAATTTCCAGCGAAGGATCAACATTTCCGGCGTGGGATTTCAGCCACTCGGTGGCGAAATTCGGATATGCGCCGGAAGCCTCGAGCACCCTCCCAAACGGGGAATAGGCCTGCCGGTAAACGATGAAATCCGGCTCGATTCCTCCGCCGCCGCGCACCTTGCGTCCGAGCCGCGTGAGGAACTCCCGCGGCTGCCGGTCGAGAGCGCGCTCGAGGCCCGTTCCGTGGAGCGGCTTCTGGATGGAGCGCCCGCTCGGCGTGTAATAGAAAGCCGTGGTGAGGGCCAGACCGGTTCCCTCGCTGAGCGGGTAGACGCGCTGCACCAGCCCCTTGCCGAAGGTCGGCTCTCCGAGCACGGCGCCGCGATCGTTGTCCTGGATGGCGCCGGTAAACAGCTCGGCGGCGCTGGCCGTTCTGCCGTTGACCAGCACGGCGAGCTTGAAGCGAAACGGCGTGAAGCCCTCGGGCACTTTCACTTCCTCGAGGGGCGTGTTGCGCCCGCGGGCGGAAAACAGCACCGAGCCCGGCTCAAGGAACAGCGCCGCCGCGGCCACGGCCGACTGCACGACGCCGCCCTGGTTGTCGCGAAGATCGAGCACAAGGCCGCGCAACCGTTCGCCGCCGAGCTTCTGGACCGCTTCCCGCAAGGCATCGGCGGTTTTTGCATCGAAGCTCGAGATGCGGATGTAGCCGATTCCAGGCTCGAGCAGGAAAGTTCGGTCCACGCTGGGCGAGTCGAGCTCGGCCGGCGAGAGCGTCACCTGGACCGGTCGCGCCTCGCCCTGGCGGCGCACCAGCAGTTGCGCTTCCCGCTGCCGCGAATAGGAGAGGAGCTGGAGCAACTGGTCGAGATCCAGGAAGGCCAGCGGGATGTTGTTGATGGCGAGGATCTCGTCGCCGGGCGCCAGGCCGGCCTTCTGCGAAGGGGAGCCGGGCATGGTCTGAAGGATGATGACGCGCCCGGGCAGGATGCTGACGATGGTGCCGAAACCTTTGGTGACGCTGCGCTCCATCTCCTTGAGCTGCTCGAACTGCTCGCGGTCGAAAAACACCGAATGCGGATCGAGCGGGCGCAGCATGGCCGGGATGGCGCCGCGATAAATGGCCGCGTCGAGATCCGGGCGTTCGGCGGCGTTGTCCATCGCCGTGGCCAGCACGGCGACGAAGCGGTGCACGGCCTCTTCGAGATCCTGCGTGGACGGCGGCGGCGTCTGTGACGCTGCGGGCAGCACGAGCAGGACGAGGAGCGGCGCGAGGATCCGCATCAGCGTTCGTAGCGCAGCGACTGGCGCTCGTGGAAGCGTTCGAGCGCCAGCTCGACCAGCCGGGCGACGAGTTCGGGCAGCGGGAGTCCGTCGTAGGCCCACATCCTGGGGTACATGCTGATGCTGGTGAAGCCGGGAATCGTGTTCAGCTCGTTGATGAAGACCTTTCCCGTGGCGGACTCCACCAGAAAATCGACGCGTCCCATGCCCGTGCAGCCCACCGCGCGGTAGCACTCCACCGCCAGCCGCTGCACTTCGCGCAGGATCTCCGGCGGGGCTTCGGCCGGGATCACCGCGCGGGCGCGGTCGAGAATGTACTTGTCCTCGTAATCATAGAATTCGCGCGAGGGGATGATCTGGCAGGGCGTGGAAGCGACCGGGTCGTCGTTGCCGAGCACGGCGCATTCCAGTTCCAGGCCGGTGATGGCGCGCTCGACGAGAACCTTGGTGTCATAGCGGGCCGCGTCGGCCAGGGCGGCTTCGAGCTCGGCCGCGTTGTGCGCCTTGTGGATGCCGACGGAGGAGCCGAGATTGGCCGGTTTGACGAACACCGGGAACGGGAAGCGGCGCATCAGGGCGGCCGCGTCCAGGGCGCGGGAGGAAAGCGTCACGTAGTCGACCACGGGAAGGCCGCGCTCGCGGCAGAGCCGCTTGAACAGGTCCTTGTCCATGGCGGCGGCGGAGGCGAACACGCCGGCGCCGACGTAGGGCAGGGCGGCCAGTTCCAGCAGGCCCTGCACGGTTCCATCCTCGCCGAAGGTGCCGTGCAGAACGGGGAAGACGACGTCGATGTCCGGGTTGGCGCCCGGCACGGGGAGGATGGGAGTGGGGTGCCAGCGGCCGTCCCTGCCGATGAAATACGGCGCCACGCGGTAGCCTTTGCGGCGGAGCGCGTCCATCACCGCTTCGGCCGAGCGCAGGCTTACCTCGTGCTCGCCGGAGCGGCCGCCATAGAGCACGGCGACGCGCAGGCCGTTCATAGGATCCTCTTGCCCATCGCCGACAGGGCCAGTTCGACGGCGAGCTGCGCGGTGCGGTTGGCGACGTCGAGCACCGGGTTCACTTCGACGATCTCCATCGAGCGCAGCAGGCGCGAGTCACACAGCATTTCCATGGCGAGATGGGCCTCGCGGTAGGAGATGCCGCCGCGGACGGGCGTGCCGACGCCGGGGGCCTCGTTGGGATCGACGCCGTCCATGTCGAGCGAGAGGTGGATGCCGACGGCGCCGCGCGAGGCGATGGTGATGGCGTCCGTCATCACCGCGCGCATGCCGCGTTCGTCGATGTCACGCATGGTGAAGACGGTGACGCCGGAGTCGCGCACCACGGGCCGCTCGGTGAGGTCGACGTCGCGGATGCCGACGAGGACCACCTGGCGCGGGTCGAGCACGGGTGAGACGCCGCGCAGGTGCGTCAGCTCGCGCGGGCCGGCGCCGACGAGGCAGGCCAGCGGCATGCCGTGAACATTTCCGGACGGAGATGTTTCCGGCGTGTTCATGTCGGTGTGGGCGTCCAGCCAGATGACGCCGATGCGGCGGCCGGCGCGCCGGTAGTGAGCGGCCACGCCGTTGACGCTGCCCACGGCCACCGAATGGTCGCCGCCGAGCACGAGCGGGAAGCGGCCCTGCCGCGCGGCGCGTTCCACGCGGTCGGCCAGCGCGCGGCAGGTGGCGGCGATCGGCTTCAGGTAGCGGGCGTTGGGCGGGCCCATGCGGGAGGACTCGGGCTGTTCGACGGCGATGTTGCCGAGGTCTTCCACGCGGTAGCCGAGCGCTTCCAGGCGCGCGTTGAGGCCGGCGACGCGGATCGCCGAAGGGCCCATGTCAACGCCGCGGCGCCCCGCGCCGAGGTCGAGCGGGACGCCGAGGATCGAGATGACGGAGGGCATTTTCCTCATGGCCGCGTCCTGTAGAGCATGCGCGGGAAGGCGATGGTTTCGCGGATGTGGTCGAGCCCGCAGATCCAGGCGACGACGCGCTCGACGCCCATGCCGAAACCCGCGTGCGGCACCGTGCCATAGCGGCGCAGGTCGAGGTACCACTCGAAGGCCTCCTGCGGCAGGTTGTGCTCGCGGATGCGCTGGAGCAGCAGGTCGTAGTCGTGGATGCGCTGGCCGCCGCCGACGATTTCGCCATAGCCTTCGCTGGCGAGCACGTCCACGCCGAGCACCACTTCAGGCCGCTGTTCGTCGGGCTGGAAGTAGAACGCCTTGATTTCTGCGGGGAAGCGGTCCACCATCACCGGGCGGTCAAACTCCTCCGAGAGCAGCGTTTCGTCGGTGCCGCCGAAATCGCCGCCCCAGCGGATTTCCGAGCCCTTGCGCTGAAGGATGGCGACGGCTTCGTCGTACGAGATGCGCGGGAAGGGCGGCTTGACCGCCTCCAGGCGGCTGATGTCGCGCTCGAGTGTTTCCAGCTCGCGGCGGCGCCGCTCGAGCACGCGGCCGACGACGAAGCAGATCAGTTCCTCGGCCACGCGCTTGACGTCTTCCAGGGTCGCGTAGGCCATCTCCGGCTCCACCATCCAGAACTCGGTGAGGTGGCGCCGCGTCTTGGATTTTTCGGCGCGGAAGGTCGGGCCGAAGCAGTACGTCTTGCCGAAGGCCATCGCCGTGGCTTCGTTGTAGAGCTGGCCGGACTGGGTGAGGTAGACCTTCTCGTCGCCGAAGTAGTCCACCTCGAACAACGTGGTCGTTCCCTCGCAGGCGGCGGGCGTGAAGATGGGCGTGTCGACCAGCGTGAAGCCGTTCGAGTCAAAGTAGTCGCGGATGGCGCGGATGATTTCGTGGCGGACACGCAGGATGGCGTGCGGGCGGCGCGAGCGCAGGTGCAGGTGGCGGTGGTCGAAGAGGAAATCGACGCCGTGCTCTTTCAGCGTGATCGGATAGGGCTGCGATTCGGGGATGCGATGGACGATTTCGGCCTCGTCGACGTCGAGCTCGTATCCGCCCGGGGCGCGCGGTTCGGCGCGGACGCGGCCGCGGACGATGAGCGACGACTCCTGGGTGAGGTCGCGCAGGTCGTTGAAACATTTCTCGCTGATGTTGTTTTTGGCGGCGACGCACTGGATGATGCCCGTGCCGTCGCGGACAAGCGGAAAGATGATCTTTCCGGAGCGCCGCAGGTTGTACAGCCAGCCGGCGATCTCGACCGGCTGTCCCTCGTGGCGGGACGCCGTCTCGATGGTGATTCTCTGCCAGGAGGACATCACAGGGACTCCAGGTTGTCGGCGGCCCGGCGGGCCGCCTCCAGCGGATTGGGGAATTCGGGAGACTCTTTCAGTTCAAGCAGCAGCGGGAACTGATCGGCGCGCTCGCGCAGCAGCGGCACGAGGTCTTTCCACGGGATGGTGCCGCCGGCGGCGAGCGTCGGGAACAGATGGCTGTCGCGCTCGCCGTCGTTGTCGTGGACGTGCGTGGAGCGGATGCGGTCCTTCATCAGGTGGAAGGCGTTGTCGACGCCCTCCATGATGTGCGCGTGGCCGGTGTCGAAGCAGAAGTTGAGGTTCAGGTGGGTGAGCTCGTTGAAGTGAAGCAGCCGCTCGGCCGAGGCGAGGCGGTTGGGGATGTTTTCGAGCAGCACCTCGACCCCGCGGTGCCTGGCAAACAGGCAGATATCTTCGAGCGCGGTGAAGGCGGCGTCCAGCTTTTTCTCGTCGTATTCCTCGTCGGCCACGCCGAGGTGCTGGATGAGGTAGCGGAACGGAAATTTCTCGGCCACGTCGAGAGCGCGCTTGATCTCGTCCACGGCGGCGAGGCGCTTCGGCTTGGACAGCTCGGTGATGGAGACGACGGCGCCGGGTCCGGAGCGTCCCCAGCAGTCGTCGTTGTACATGGGCGAGTGCAGCGAGTGGCACTTCAATTCCGAGTCGCGGAACCAGTAGCCGAGCTCGGCCACCTGGGAGCGGTTGCGGTAGTCGAAGTGCTGGCGGGCACAGAAGATTTCGACCAGAGGGAAGCCCGCCTCATGGATCCGCTCGAGCCACACGGTGGTGAGGCGGTGATTGACGATGACGTGCGTGGAAAGGGCGCGCTGCATGGGTTTCAGAATCCGGACGCCTTGCCGGCGCTGCGGCCGTTCTGCGCGGCGGCGAGCCAGCGGATGCGGTCGGTGACGTTCGAACCGGCGGTGGTCGCGTCGGCCACGGTGCGGACGCGCGGCTCTTCCACCATGATGGCCTCCACCGAGCCGACGGCGTAAATCGGCTCGAGCTCGTGGCCGCGCTGACGGAGCAGCGCGAGCGTGTCGGGCGAGAGGCCGGCTTCGTGGTAGAGCCGGTCCGGCATCCACTGGTGGTGGACGCGTGGCTGGTCGACGGCCTGCTGGATGTCCATGCGGAAGTCGATGACGTGAACGAGCACCTGAAGCACGCCGCTGATGATGCGCGGGCCGCCGGGCGCGCCCAGCGCCATCACCAGCCGGCCGTCCTTTTCGACGATGGTGGGCGTCATCGCCGACAGCGGCCGCTTGCGCGGGGCGATGGCGTTCGCCTCGCCCTGGATGAGCCCGAACATGTTGGGCCTGCCGGGCTGCACGGCGAAGTCGTCCATTTCGTTGTTCAGCAGAAAGCCGAGCCGCGGGACCGTCACTGCGCTGCCGTAGGAGTTGTTGATCGTATATGTCAGGGCGACGGCGTTGCCCTCGGCGTCGATCACGTTGAAGTGGGTGGTATCTTCGGATTCCTGCGGCGGCCGGCCCGCGCCGAGTTCGCGGCTGGGCGTGGCGCGGTCCGGGTGGATAGAGGCGCGGCGGGAGGCGATGTAGGCGGGGTCGAGCAGGCCGCGCACGGGGACGCGGGCGAAGTCGGTGTCGCCCAGGAATGCGGCGCGGTCAGCGAAATAACGGCGCATGACTTCCGCAAGAAAATGCAGCGAGGCGGCCGAGCCCGCGCCCGACTTTTCGTAGCCTGTGCCTTCGAGCATGCCCAGCATCTGGAGGATACCGATGCCGCCCGAGCTGGGCGGCGGCGCGGTGAGGATCGTGTAGCCGCGGTAGCTGCCGCGGAGCGGCTCGCGCTCGATGGCGCGATAGCCGCGCAGGTCGTCGAGCGTGATGAGGCCGCCGTGCGCCTTCATCTCTTCGGCGAGAATGCGCGCCGTTTCGCCCTCGTAGAAGTCGCGCGCGCCGTGACGGGCGATGCGTTCGAGCGTGCGCGCCAGCTCCGGCTGCCGCAGCCGGTCGCCGGGTTCGTAACAGGCGCCGTTGTTGAGGAAGATGCGGCGGGACGCTTCGAAGCGGCCCAGCCGCGTGCGGGCGCCGCAGATCGATCGCGCCTCGGCGTAGGAGAGTGTGACGCCCTCGGCAGCGAGCCGGATGGCCGGCGCGACGAGTTCGGTCCACGGTCTGCGGCCATATTTCTGGTGTGCGAGTTCGAGCCCGCGGACGGTGCCAGGCACGGCGGCGGCGCGCCAGCCGATGAGCGAGTCTTCAGTGGCCTTACCGTCCGGGCCGAGGTACATGTCGCGCGAGGCGGACAGCGGCGCCATTTCGCGGAAATCGATGAATGTGGCGCGACCGTCGGCGAAGCGGGCCAGCAGGAATCCGCCGCCGCCGAGGTTGCCGGCGGAAGGGTGCGTCACTGCCAGGGCGAAGGCGACGGCCACGGCAGCGTCGATGGCGTTGCCGCCCTTTTTGAGGATTTCCACGCCCACGTCAGCGGCCAGCGGCTCCTGAGCGACCACCATCGCGTGGCGCGCCCGCACCGGCTCGCGCGCGGCGGCCGCACCCGCCCAAAGCAGCGCAAAAACGGCAGCTATTGCGGGCTTTCGCATGAAATTCGATTGTACTATGCGGTTGCCGGGCGGCCCTGCGGCGGCAGAAGTTCAGACCTCAGGCCTGCGCCTCGCGCAGGGCCGCGTGTAGGCGCGTGCGCGCGGTTTGGAGCGTGGACTGCGCCTCGCGCAGCCACGCGGAATGTTCGTCGAGCGCTGACTGCTGTGCTGCAATCTGCGCGTCCACGGCTGACGGCGCGGGGCCGCCCTCAACCGTGCGGATCTCAACGAAATGCCACGGGTCGAGCGCCGCGGCGATTTCTTCCGCGGAAAGGGAAAGCGGTCTCGCGAGGAGGGCGGCGGCGGCCGCCGCGAGGGAGGCGGCGATGGCGGAGGGGGCATCGCTGCCGGCCCGGCGGACGGCCTCAGCCACCAGTTCATGAGCGTCCCGGAAGCTGAGCCCTTCGCGGCGAACGAGCGTGTCGGCCAGCTCCGTTGTGGTGATGAAGCGGCGCGAGGAGAGCTCGAGCATGCGCCCGGCATCGAAGGCCGCATCCGCGATGGCGCCGCCCGTGACCGCGAGGGCCCGCTGCATGCAGTCCATGGCGTCGAAGACGAGCGGCATCAGGTCGTCTTCGCGGTCGACGGTGTCCTCGAACGGCGCATTGTGCAAGCAGCCCAGGGACGCGTGGGCCTGCATGAAGGCGCGCGAGGCGAGCACGCGGGCGTGCTCGAGCGCCACGGGATTGCGCTTCTGCGGCATGATGCTGGAGATCTGAACCCAGGCGTCGCCCAGGCGAAGGAACCCGGCTTCGGGCTTCGCCCAGTCCAGCAAAAGCTGGAGGAACTGGCCGAGCGTGAGGGCGCCGACGGCCACGACCGAAAGGCTCTCGCCGATGTAGTCGACGGCGGCGATGGCGCCGTAGCTGTTCACCTGCAAGCCATCGAAGCCGAGCCAGCGCATGGTGGCGCGGCGGTCGATGGGGAATCCGGTCGTCGTGATGGCGCAGGAGCCGAGCGGAGAGCGGTTTACGGTGGCAAAGGCCGCGCGCAGCCTGCCGGTGTCGCGCAGCAGGCATTCGGTCACGCCCAGCAGCACGTGAGCGAGCGTCGTGGGCTGCGCCGGCTGGGCATGCGTGTGGGCGGGAAACACGGTTTCGCGGTGGGCGGCCGCGGTGGCGAGCAGCGTCCGTGTCAGCTCCAGCGTGTGTCCGGCCAGGTCCAGCAGGCGGCGCCGGATCTGGAGGCGGTACAGCGTGACGTCGAAATCATTGCGGGAACGTGCGGCGCGGAGGCGTCCTGCGGCGGCGCCGGCCAGCGTCTCCAGTTCGCGGTCGATGAGGAAGAAGACGTCCTCGGTGGAGCCGTCGTAGGACATTGCGCGGATCCTTTCCCGATCCAGCCTGACCAGGGCTTCGGCGATGCGGGCAAGATTAGCGGGGTCGAGAAGGCCGACTTCCCGCAGCATCAGCGCGTGGGCGCCGAGCACGTCGAGAAGGTCATCGAGAAAATAACGCTGGAAGTCGTGGAAATTGCGCGCGAGCACATGTTTCGCATACAGGGGATGCGGGAACATTTCGTTGCGTGTGGCCTTTCAGAAATTCAGCCTGAGGCCGAGCTGAAGCAGGCGCTGATCGAGCGCGCCCGTGTATGCGAATGACGGAGGCGTCAGGATGTTACCGGCGGCATCCACCGTGGCGGTCGTGTTGACGCCGGTGACGTTGACGGTATTGAAGAGATTGGTGAATTCGGCGAAGAACTCCGGCCGCCAGCGCTCGCGAACCGGGAAATAGCGGCTGTATCTCAGGTCAAACTGTTTCGTGGCCGGGCCCCGGTAGGTGTTGCGGCCGATGAAGAGCGGGCGCTGGAAGGCGCTGGGGATGGTGGCGTCGTTGTTGAGGTTCCGGTTGGATCCGATGTTGAAGATATCGCCGCTCATCGCGGTGAGGATGAAAGCGAACTGGTTGTTGTTGATGAGCGCACGGAGCGCCGCATTGCCGCCGCTCCAGGAAGGCCGCAGCACACCGCTGAGATTGAGAACGTGGCGGCGGTCGGCGAGTGAATTGCCGCGGTCGCGGCGGCGGTTGGTCGGATCGGACGGAAACACGTTGGTGCCGGAATCGATGTTGTTCTGCTCCGGCGCGTCGTCGATGGCGTGCGACCAGGTGTAGCTGGCGAACAGGTCCAGCGCGCACGAGTAGCGGCGGCTCAGCGTGAGGTTGAGCCCGTTGTAGCCGGAATTGCCCACCGACTCGGCCATGACGATGTTGTTGAAGCGCGGATCGATGCGCGCAGTGAGGAAAATGGGCCGGCCGTCGGCCAGCCGGTTTGGCCCGGGCTGCACGTTGATGTTGCGATAGACGGGAATTCCCGTGCCCTTGGTGAAGAAATAGCCGGCGCTGAGGCTCGTATTCTTCGTGATTTCGCGCGTGATCTGGAGATTGGCGTTGGCCGAATAGAGGGTGCGGAAATCCGGGGCCACCGTTTCGATGCTCTGGATGGGCAGGCTGAAACCGGAGGGAACTCCGGAAAAAATGTTCGGGAAAGCGGGCGCGAAGCTCTGCGCCGGAGTGACCGAAATATTGAAGACGCGCGGGTTGCCGCTGTTGACGATGGCGCGGCGGTAGATGTCGGTCTGCGGAGCGTCATAGAAGATGCCGCCGCTGGCGCGGATCACCCACTTCTGTTCCCTGTCCGGCGACCAGGCGAAGCCGAGCCGGGGCGCCCAGTTGTTGCGGTCCGTGCGGAAGGAACGGGAGATTTCATAGGCGGCGTCGGCGGCGGGGTCAGGCAGGCTGTACAGGTCATAGCGGACGCCGTAAATGACGGTGAAATTCGGCCGCATTTTCCAGTTGTCCTGCCAGTACAGGCTGTTGAAGCGGTGGGTGTATTCCAGGTTCGGGTCGCCGATCCGTTGCGTGAAACTGGCATAGCCGCGCGGATTGACGCCGTTTTTGGCGTCGAGATAGGCCTGTACGCTGCCGAAATTGTACTGGGCGAAAACGGCCTGCCGGTTCTGATTCAGCACCCAGCGGAGGCTGCCGCCCATGCGGAACTGGTGACGGCCGCGGAGGATGCTGAAGTTGTTGACGATTTCGGGCGTGGTTTCCACGGCGCGGAAGCCGACATCCGGCGAGCCGTTGAAGGTGACCTGGCCGGTGATCTGGATGACCGGGCCGGGGCCGGTCCAGTCGCCGGCCTCGCGCCATTGCAGGCGGCGGGGCGTCTGGAAGCGGAGTTCGTTAGCAGGCCGGGCGAGAGCGTCGAGATCCACTGTGCGGCGACGGCGTGGACACGGTCCCGGAACCAGTGGCTGGTGTCGGCCAGCCCCTGGCTGACCACGCTGTTGTAGGGCGAGTTGTTGCGGAAATAGTTGTAGCGCACGAAGACGGAGTTGTTGCTGTTCACCTGCCAGTCGATGCGGGCGATGCCGAAGCGCGCCTTCTGCGAGAAGGGCGCCGCGTTCAGCACGGTGGCGGGGAATCCGAGCGCGGAGATGGCATTCGGGTTGGCGGTGATGGTCGTGGGCAGGTCGCGGTCGAGCGATTCCCAGCCGCCGAAGAAGAACAGGCGGTCGCGGATGATGCGTCCGCCGGCGTTGCCGAAGTAGTTGTTGACCGTCAGATCGGGTTTCGGGCGGTTGGCTGCCAGCAGCGCCGGATGAGCGCTGAAGTCCTTCCGGCGGAACAGGTAGGCGGCCTCGCCGTGGAAATCGTTCGAGCCCGATTTGGAGATGCTGTTGAAGACGGTTCCGACGGTGTTGCCGAACTCAGGCGCGAAGCCGTTGTTCACCATCTGGACTTCGGCGATGAAGGTGTTTGAGATCGGCATCAGGCGGATGCCGGCGCGGTCGCCCTGGGTGTTGTTGGAGCCGTCGAACTGATAATTGATCCGGCCGGCGAAGCCGTTGGCGTTCACCTTGCGGGGCACGCCGAGTTCCGTGTTCGGGCGCCCGCTCACATTGGGCTGGAGCAGGATGAAGTTGTAGGTGTTGCGTGAGACGAGGGGCAGATTCGTTACCTGGGTGGCCGGAAGCGTGCCGCCGATGTCCACGCGTCCTGGCTCGGCTGCGGGCGGAGCGGCGGTGACGACGATTTCGGTGGTCGTGGCGCTGAGCGAGAGGGTGATGTCGACGACGGCGTTGGATCCGGCGCTCAGCACGATGCCACTGCGGCGAGCCGGCGCGAAGCCGGCCGCGGTCACCGTGAGCTCATAGTTGCCCAGGGGCAGCAGCGGAAAGCGGTAGAATCCCGCGGCATCGGTCTTCTGCGTGCGGACGAGCCCGGTGTCCACGTTGCGCAGCGAAACGTCGGCCTGCGCCACGACGGCACCGGCCGGGTCGGTGACGGTGCCCTCAATCTGGCCGTTGATCGCGGCCGCCTGTCCGAAAAGACTCTGGCAGAGGAACATGGAAAACAGGCCCAGTGTGGCTCCACGATGGCTCAATGGCGAAAACCTCATGCCTGACATCCTCACAGGAAACGGTGATCTGAACCCCTCTGGCGGGGAAAACGGCCTCGCGGGGAGGCAATGGGCAAAAGGCCGTTCTCCAGCCTGTGACGATTCTAATGAGAGCCTGCCGGGGAGTCAATGTCCTTTCCCGGGGAAGAACCGGGATCCGGATGGCAGTCGCCGCGCAGAGGGTTTCCGTGTGCTTTGGGAGGGCGGGAGAAAGTGGAGGGGAAACTTCCTGGAGTGGAGCCACCCGCCGGGATCGAACCGGCGACCTGCTGATTACGAATCAGCCGCTCTGCCAGCTGAGCTAGGGTGGCTCACCCCTCAATATGCCACAACCGCAGGCGGCCGCGCCAGAGCCCCGCGGCGGCCGCGCCATGCCCGTCGCCAAGCTGCTTTACTGAAAGAAGCTTCGTTCTAGGGAGAACGTATGAACATACCCACGACCATGAAGGCTCTCGTGAAGAAAAAGGCCGAGACGGGCCTGTGGCTTGAGGAAGTGCCCGTCCCGGAGATCGGCATCAACGACGTTCTGATCCGCGTCGAGAAGGCGTCCATCTGTGGCACCGACGTCCACATCTGGAAATGGGACGAGTGGGCGCAGAAGACCATCCCCGTTCCGATGGTCATCGGACATGAATTCGTCGGCCGCATCGTGCGCGTCGGCGCCAACGTCAACGACTTTTTTCCCGGCGACATCGTCAGCGCCGAAGGCCATGTGGTCTGCGGGCGCTGCCGGAACTGTCTGGCCGGACGGCGGCACCTTTGCGCGCACACGCAGGGAGTGGGCGTGAACCGCCCTGGGTGCTTCGCCGAATACATTTCGGTTCCGATGTCCAACATCTGGAAGCACGCGCCGCACGTGCCGCTGGAGATCGCATCCATCTTTGATCCCTTCGGCAACGCCGTTCACACGGCGCTCAGCTTTCCGGTGCTCGGCGAAGACGTGTTGATCACCGGGGCGGGGCCCATCGGGCTGATGGCGGCGGCGGTGGTGCGCCATGCGGGCGCGCGCTTTGTCGTCATCACCGACCTGAACCCGAAACGGCTGGAGCTGGCGAAGAAATTCGGCGTGACGCGCGCCATCGACCCGCGGCAGACCAGCCTGAAACAGGTGATGCAGGAGCTGGGCATGAAGGAGGGCTTCGACGTGGGGCTGGAGATGTCCGGCAGCCCGCAGGCCTTCCGCGACATGATCGCCCACATGTGCCACGGCGGGCGGATCGCGCTGCTGGGCATTCAGCCGGGCGAGGCGGCCATCGACTGGAACACGGTGATCTTCTCGATGCTCACGATCAAGGGCATCTACGGGCGCGAGATGTACGAGACCTGGTACATGATGACGGTGATGCTCGAATCGGGGCTCGACATTTCGCCGGTGATCACGCACCGCTTTCACTACACCGAGTTTGAGAAGGGCTTTGAGGCGATCCTGTCGGGCGAGGCCGCCAAGGTGGTGCTGGACTGGTCTTCGGACTAAGCCGCGCGGGCCTTGCCTCTCGCGGGATTGCGCGGGGCGCGCCCCTCAGCGCCAGCCGTGCTTCATCGGCTTGAAGGGCTTGAAGCCGTGGCGGCCGTGCTTGCCGCCGAGCGGCCCGTACGGCGCGTAAACGACCACGGGCGGAGGCGGAGGACCGGGCGCGAACAGCACTTCGCGGGGAACGCCGAAGCGCGAACAGACATGGCCCCATCCGCCGTGCCTGTAGGCTTCGACGATCACGACGGGCCTGACGCGCGCGTGGCGCGCGGCGACAAAGACCAGCGGCACGTCGTAGGCGGGCACGTAGCGCTCCACATAAATCACCTCGGCTGGAGCGTATCCATAGTATGGCGGCGTGCCGATGTTGACGTTCACGTTCCAGTCCGCCAGGAGCGGGAGAGCGAAAGCCGCGCATGCGGCAGCCAGTGCGATGTTCCTCATGGCCCGTTTCTCCTGCCCGACAGACGCACGCTGCGCCGGCGCGGGTTGCAGGAAAAATGTCTGAGACCAGGTTCGGAGTGTCTGGAGCCCGCTGTCTCCGGGCAATGACTGGCACGGGCGGCTCCACGCCCTGCCGGAAGTTCCCTTCCGGGGCGGTCGTGTGGCATTGTCGGACATCACTCACAGGTCTGGCCGGCCCCGCGGCGCGCCCGCATGGGCTGCCGGGCGAGCAGGCCAGGCGCAGAGATGAGGCAGACGAACTGCTCGACCCAAAGGGGCTAGTCCGCCGTGGGAGGGTCGATAATGTGCTTCACTTCGCTGATGCGGTCCGCCGGGAAGCCGCCGCGCTGGGCGTGTTCGCGAATGCTGGCTTCGTCGGGAGCAATATAGACGCAGTAGACCTTGTCGCCGGCCACGTAGCTGTGGACCCACTGAATCTGCGGACCCATGCTGTGCAGGACGGCGCACGACTTCCGCGCAATGGCCTGGAGCGCCTCTGCCGACAGGCTCCCGGCTTTGGGAATGTTCCGCTCAATGAGGAACTTTGGCATGGGGCGTAGTATAAGCGGGGAAGCCGCGGGGGCAAGCGTCCCGATGGGTCACTTCGCCGCGCTTCGCCGGTAGGCGTCGAGCAGATCCTGAAGAGTGAGTTCGCCGAGCAGACGGCGGGAGTTCATCCGGTCCGTGACGGGCAGGACGGTGAGCCCGGTGGCGCCGAAACGGTGCAGGGCGAGATCGAGCGGATGATCCGGGTGCATGTGGGGCAGCACGGACGACGGCGGCGAGGCCATTTTCTCCGGCGGAAGAGGCAGAAGCTCGGCCAGGCGCGCGTGGCCGGGCGCGTGGAACAGATCCTCGGAGGAGACGATGCCCCAAAGGACGCCGTCGCGCCCGACCAGGAAATGGCGGCCCGGATACAGGGCCGCTTCGCCGACTTCCGTATCGGGATCGAGCAGCAGGCTCACCGGGCGCATGGCGTCGCGGACCATGAGCTCATGTTCGGTGCGCTCGTCGGGCGGTTTGGGGAGGTGGACGCCGTCCTGGGCGGCCAGCTGCTCGTAGATGGGGATGCGGACGAGGCGGCGCGCCAGCCAGAAGCTGAGCAGGTTGGAGATCATCAGCGGAACAATAATTGAATAGTCACGGGTCAGCTCGAAGATCATCAGCACGGAGGTCATCGGCGTGCGGATGATTCCGGCGAAGGTGGTGCCCATGCCCACCAGCGCGTAGGCGCCGGGCGGGCCGGTCATCTCGGGAAACAGCGAATGGCTGAGCGAGCCGATGCTGCCGCCGAGCATCGCGCCGAGAAAGAGGCTGGGGCCGAAGATGCCGCCCGGGTTGCCGGAGGCGTAGCACAGCGCCGTGGCGGGCAGCTTGAGCAGGAGCAGCAGCAGCATGACGTGCCACATCATCCTGCCATTCAGCGCCTGGCCGACCGCGCCATAGCCGACGCCGAGCAGTCCGGGGATCCACCACGCCAGCAGGCCGACGAAGAGGCCGCCTGCCACGGGCTGCCAGGGAACCGTGTGCTCCGGCAGCGCCAGAAAACGCTCCCGCAGCTTCACGAGCAGCCATTGGAAGAGCGCCGAGACGAGCCCGCCCGCCAGTCCAAGCAGGGGGTAGACCAGCAGCTCGGCCGGCGAGCCCAGGCGGTAGGCCGGGACATGAAACAGGGGCTCGTCGCCGAGCAGCAGGTGCAGCACCAGCCACGAGGAGGCGGAAGCGAGCACCACGCCCCCGAAGATGCGAGCGTGCATGTCGCCGAGAATCTCTTCCAGCGTGAACAGCACGCCGGCGATGGGGGTGTTGAACGCAGCGGCAAGTGCAGCGGCGGTGCCCATGGGAATGAGGGCCGAAGTCTCGCGCTCTTTCAGGCCGAGCCGGCGGCCAGCTTCTGATGCGATGCCCGCGCCGATCTGCACCGAAGGGCCTTCGCGCCCGAGCGAGATGCCGCTGCCGAGGGAGACCGAGCAGCAGACGAACTTGCCGAGCATCGTGCGCAGGCTCACGGTGCGGCCGGTGAACAGGGCGGCCTTGGTCTGCGGAATGCCGCTGCCGCGCGCATCTGGGAAGAAGCGGTAGAGGAGCAGGCCCGAGAATAGCGCGCCCGCAGCGGGGAAGAGTAGGCGCATCCATGCGGGGCTCTCCGCGGTATAAAGGCGCGCGCCGACCAGCTCGGTGGTCCAGATGAAGGCGGCGATGACAAGACTGGTGGCGATGCCGATGAGGATGGCGAGGGGCGCCTCGCGGTTCTTTTTCAGGAAGCGGGCCAGCGTAGCGGCCCGCGAGGAGAGATCCATCGCGCTGTTTCAGTGTATGCAAGTCCAAGGGGCCGCCGGGGGCCTAATGCGGCCGGCCGGCGCGGACCGCCCGCAGCTGGGGCAACACGTCGCCGATGGCCACGGGGTCTGAGCCGGGCCGGCCGAGGGCGAAGTAGAGCCTGCGGTAGAGCGGATAGAGCCGTTCGTAGACGTCCGCTTCCTGCGGGTCCGGCTCCACCACTCGATAGGTGGGGCACAGCCGCTGCTGTGCCTCTTCGATGGTGCGGAATGTTCCCGCGGCAAGGAAGGCAAAGATGGCCGAGCCGAGGCTGGTGACTTCCTGCGCGGGCACGAGCACGGGCATGCGGAAGACGTTCGAGTAGACGCGGTTCAGCACCTCATTGCGCTGCGGGACGCCGCCGCCGTTGATCACGCGCCGGATGGGGACGCCATATTCGGCCATGCGTTCCAGAATGATGCGCGTGTGGAAGGCGGTGCCCTCGATGGCCGCAAACAGCTCGTCGGCGGGCGTCGATGTCAAAGTCCAGCCGAGGGTGACGCCGCCGAGCTCGGCGTTGACCAGTACGGTGCGGTCGCCGTTGTCCCAGCTCATGCGGAGCAGGCCGGTGGAGCCCGCTCGGTACTTTTCGAGGCCCTGGGAAAGCTGAGCCACGGTTGTGCCGGCGCGGCGTGCGATCGCTTCGAAAATGTCGCCCACGGCGGACAGGCCGGCCTCGATGCCGAAATAATGCGGATGGATGGAGCCCTGGACCACGCCGCAGACGCCGGGGATCAGGCCCGCCTGTTTCGCAATGGCCATCATGCAGGTGGAGGTGCCGACGACGTTGACCACGTCGCCCTCGCGGATGCCCGCTCCGATGGCGTCCCAGTGGGCGTCGAAGGCGCCCGTTGGGATCGGGATGCCGGCGCGGAGGCCGAGCCTTTCGGCCCATTCGGGACACAGGCGGCCGGCCAGTTTGTCCGATGTCTGGTAACGGCCGCGCATCTTTGCGCGCACTCCCGCGAGCAGCGGGTCGACGCCTGCGAGAAATTCCTCCGGCGGCAGCCCGCCGAGCGCGGCGTTCCACATCCACTTGTGGCCCATGGCGCAGACCGAGCGCGGCAGCTCGTCCAGCGAGCGGATGCCGCAAAGCACCGCGGCCACATAGTCGCAGTGTTCGATGGCCGTGGCGAAGCGGCCGCGCTTTTCGGGGTTGTGGCGCAGCCAATGGAGAAGCTTGGAGAAGCCCCACTCGGAGGAGTAGACGCCGCCGCACCATTCGATCGCTTCGAGCTTCATCTCGCGCGCTTTGGCGGTGATTTCCGCCGCCTCCCGCCAGGCGCGGTGGTCGCACCAGAGGTAGTAGTCATCGAGCGGCTCGAGGTTCTCATCGAGAACGAGCACGGTGGAGCCGGTGGTGTCGAGCGCGATGGCTTCCACCTGCTCGCCGCGAATGCCCGCCGATTGCAGCGCCGCCCGTGTCGCCACGGCGAGCGCGTTCATGTGGTCGGCGTGGCTCTGCGTGGCGTAATCGGGATCTTCGCGGCGGCGGTGCACCGGATATTCGGCCACGGCGGCGCCGATCCTGCCGCTGTTGCTGTCAAACAGGGAAACCCGCACGCTCTGTGTGCCGAAATCCACGCCCGCGACAATGGCCATCGCCTTTCGAACCTCCTCGGGAGACTTGTCATGATATCGCATACACTCGGTATGGAGGTGAATGGAAGCGGATGCGGCTACCTGCCCTGCGAGAGGAAGTGCTGGAGGCCAACCTTGAGATCGTCCGGCGCGGGCTTGTGCTTTATACGTTCGGCAACGCCAGCGGCTACGACCCGGCCGAGGGTCTGGTGGCGATCAAGCCGAGCGGGGTGCCGTTTGAGAAGCTCCGTCCGGAAGACATGGTGGTGACCGACCTCGAGGGCAAGATCGTGGAAGGCACGCTGCGGCCCTCTTCCGACCTCGACACGCATCTGGAGATCTACCGCAACTTCCGCGGCGTGCGCGGCGTCGTGCACACGCATTCGACCTACGCCACCGCCTTCGCGCAGGCACGGCGCGAAATTCCCTGCCTGGGCACTACTCACGCGGACTATTTCCACGGGCCGGTGCCGGTGACCGAGCCGCTCAGCGAGGAGGAAATCCGCAGGGAATACGAGCTCAACACCGGGCGCGCGATCGTGCGGCGGTTTGCGGCGCTGGATCCGCTGACGCAGCCGGGCGTGCTGGTGGCTTCGCACGGGCCGTTTGCCTGGGGCCGGAGTCCGTCGCAGGCGGCGATGCACGCGGTGCTGCTCGAAGAGATCGCGCGGATGGCGGCGCTGACGCTGGCGCTACGGCCGGACGCCGCGCCGATCCCGAGGCCGCTACACGACGAGCACTTCCTGCGCAAGCACGGGCCGCAGGCGCGCTACGGGCAGGGCTGAAACAGAACTGGCGGGAAATGTTGCCGCGGGCGGCGCGGCCTGCACCCGGGATTCATCAGGCAGCCACGGGGGCGTGGAGGGGCGGACGGAAACAGGATTGGTGGAAAATGATCTGGCGCCCGGCGGGAGGGCGGATTCAGGTCTGGCATCTCACTTGCTGGGATGCCTTAAGTCTGTCCGCGGCAGCGTGTCGAACGAGTAAGATTTACCGGATCATGTGCCGACGCCGGCGCCGGTACGGAAAATCTTGCCGGATCGCATGTGGATTGGCGGACAGCGGAAGGTGCCGGATTTGCCGTGGGTGCCGAGGCCGTAGCCGGGGAGTGAGTGATATTCCGGGACGGAATTGAGAGGATTTCCAATGGCGTACGGGCAAATCTCCGTGCGGCAACCTTCCGAATGTGGGAATCATGCGGCCCGTCCAGCGTAGGCGGGGATGCAGGCATCCGGGTTGATCTTTCGAGCACGCATGGCACGGAGAGGCTGGCTGGCGATGAGTGCCGCGCTTGCATGCACGGCATCGGGCTGGGCGCAGATGTCGCCTGGGGAATTGTCCAAGGCGCACAAGGATCTGGACAACCCGTTGAGGTGCGCCTCGTGTCACGGGTTCGGAGCGGGGCGGGCGTAGTTCCGTTGTCTGGACTGCCACGGGGAGATCCGGCGGCGGCTGGAGGAAAAGCACGGCTACCATGCGCGGGTCGTGCGGGGGCTGGGGAAGGCGGCCGGCAACGATTGCGCCCGATGCCATTCGGAGCACAATGGGAGCAACCACGCGCTGATCCGGTGGTCGAGGCCGCCGGAGAGGTTTGACCATCGGGAAGCGGGCTGGGCGCTGGAAGGCAGGCATGCGCGGCTGGAATGCCGGCAGTGCCATCAGGAGGCGCGGATCACGGAGGCCGACCGGGCAGTGCTGCGGCGGACGAATCTGTCGCAGAGCTATGCGGGGCTGGAGAGCAGGTGCACGGCGTGCCACCGGGACGAGCACCGGGGAGACCTGGGGCAGGACTGTCAGCGGTGCCACACGGCGGAGGCGTGGAAGCCGGCGCCGGGCTTCTCTCACAGCGTGGCGCGGTATCCGCTGACGGGGCGGCACCAACAGGTGGCCTGCGGGAAGTGCCACAAGCCGATCGCGGCGCTTGGCAGCCATGCGCAATATCGGAACTTTGTCCAGTACGAGGCATGCCGGTCCTGTCACGCGGACCCGCATGGAGGCTCTTTCGCGGGCGGCTGCGAGAGATGCCATACGACGGAGGGGTGGAAGGGCACGCGCATTGCGGGCCAATTCGATCACAGCAGGACGGACTTCCCGCTGCGCGGCAAACACGCGGCGGTGCCTTGAGCGGATTGCCACAAGATGAGCGGCGGGCGGCATTTTCGCCGGCTTGAGCACGGAGTGCGCGGCCTGCCATCAGACCAGCTACGACCGTACGGCCTCCCCACCGCATGCCGCATCGCGCCTGCCGCTCGACTGCACGCAGTGCCACACGATGAACGCATGGCGCGGGGCCAAGTTCGACCATCAGGCTTTCACGGGCTTCGCACTGACGGGGGCGCACACCGCCATCGAGTGCCGGACGTGCCACGTGGGCGGCCGCTTCCAGGGCACATCCGCGGATTGCTTCTCCTGCCACGCGAAAGACTATGCTGCGTCTCGAAACCCGAGCCACGCCGCCTCCGGGTTCCCGCGAGAGTGCTCACAGTGCCACACGACGGTGCAGTGGAAAAGGGCGCGTTTTGACCACAACCGGACGAAGTTCGTCTTCACCGGGGCGCACATGCAGGCGCAGTGCGCATCGTGCGACAAGAATGGGGTCTGCGCAGGAACGCCGGCGGCGTGCGAGGGCTGCCACTGGACGCAGTACAACCAGACGACGAATCCGAATCACGCGGCGGCGGGGTTTCCGAGAGACTGCGCGGTGTGCCACAACACGACGCGCTGGCAGGGGGCGGTGTTTGATCATAACCGGACGCGGTTTCCGCTCACCGGGGCGCATACGCGGGTCGCCTGCGCCAACTGCCATGCGGGCGGGCGTTACAGCGGAACGCCGACGGACTGCTACACGTGCCACCGAGCCGTGTATGAGAGGGTGTCGAACCCGAACCATCTGGCGGCGGGATTCCCGAAGGACTGCACGCTGTACCACACGACGACGCAGTGGAGCGGCGCGCGGTTCGACCACCGGTTCCCGATCTACACAGGCAAGCATGCGGGTCAATGCAACACATGCAAAGACTGCCATACCGTGCCGTCGAACTACGCGTCGTTCAGTTGCCTGAACTGCCACGCGCATAACAAGACGGACATGGACAAGAAGCACAAGGGGCGGTCGAATTATGTGTATGCCTCGCCGGCGTGCCATCAGTGCCATCCGCAGGGGAAGGGGTAAGGAAATGCGTGAGCTTTCCTGGTTGTGCTGTGTGCTGGCTGCGGCCGGACTGCGTGCGGAGGTGCCGGAAGCGCAGAGGGTGCGAGGCGAATTCCGCGTCAAACAGGTGGCCGGGGAGTTCGCGTATCTGGATGGCGGGGCCGTGCATGGCCTGAAAGAAGACATAAGGCTGAGGCTAGAGCGGCGGCCGCCAGGAGAGGTGCGGATGGCGGCGCGACCCGTTGGGGAAGTGGGGATCGTGTCCGTGGCGTCGCAGTCGGCGCTGGCAGAGTTCGTGGTGGAGAGGGCGGGGCTGGAACCCGCAGTGGGGGGACGTGGCCCTGTTGTCGGCGGCCGATGCGGAGGCTCAGGCGCGCGCGGCTGCGGCGGGCACGCGCAAACGGTATGCCCAGGTGGTGAGCTTTCCAAGCGGAGACCCGCAGGAGGAGGAGCTGCGGGAGTATGTGCCCGGCCCCCGTTGAAAGCAGAAGGAAGGTTTCGGGGGCGGCTGGGATTCGAGTGGAACCATCTGAGGGACGCGGCGACGGGACTCGCCCCGCATCAGGAGGGACTGGTCTTCAGGGTGGACTGGACGCGGATCGAAGGCAGCTACTGGAGCGTGGAAGGGTACTGGCGCGGGCGGTGGAATAGCCGGGCCGCCGTCGGACAGGCGCAGACGATCACGGATCTGGTCAGCCGGACCTATACGTTGGGGCTGTATTACAACAATCCGAGATCGAAGAACCGGCTTGGATTCGGCCGGATCCTGCTGCCCTGGGCCTCGAGCCTGAGCACGCTGGACGGAGGCTATTACGCGCGGCGGCTGACAGCGCACGTCACGGCTGGCATATTTGCCGGATCCACGCCGGACCCGACGCAGTGGAACCATGATCCGAACCGGCAGATCCTGGGAGTGTTCACGAGCCTGGAGCGGGGCTCTGATGAAAAAGTCCGATGGATGGCAACGGTGGGCGCGGCGGTGACGCGGGTTCGATGGCGTCCAGAACGGAATTTTCTGTTCCTGGAGAATTCGGTGTTCGCGGGCACGCGGTTCAGCCTGCTCCACAGCCTGGAAGCGGACCGGAAGAATCCGCACCTGATGAATGGACAAAGCGGGGCAATGGTGAGCCGCAGTTTTCTTACGCTGCGGTATCAGCCGGACAGGCGCATTTCCTTCGACCTGAGCCACAACTACTTCCGGGGGCTGCCTACGTTCGACTCGACGCTGTTGGGGACTGGACTGCTGCGTCGTTTTCTGTTCCAGGGCTTCAGCGGCGGTGTGCGGGTGCTGCCGATCGAGCAGCTCTCGATTTCGGGTAACTGGGGCCGGAGCAAGCGGGAAGGGGACGCGTGCGGAAGTCTGAACCAGATGTATGCGGTGGGCTGGCGGCGGCTGCCGTGGGTGGGCGTCCGGGCGGACGCGCGCCACACGCAGTTTTCAGGTTCATTTGGAAGGGGGGGCCTACGAGTGGTTTTCGCTCACGAGGCAGATCGGAGAAGGGCTGAGGCTGGAGGTCATGGCGGGGCGGCAGACGTTTCAAGGCGTCCTGCCGCCGTCGGGGCGGGCGCGGTTCGTGAGCGGACAACTGGACTGGGACCTGGGGCTGCACTACTTTCTTTCCTCAGGATGGCTGCGCTACCGGGGCGAAATCCAGAATTACGAGCAGATGTTGTTCACGCTGGGGTACCGGTTCTGATGCGGGCGATGTTGCTGGCTGCGAGCGCGTGTCTGGCATGGGCACAGGCCCCGCCGGAGGACGCGACGCTGGTGGCGCTGCTGGAGAAAGCAGCGGCGCACGGGCGGCGGTTCGCAGCGGAATTTCCGTCCTATGTGTGCGCCGAAAAAGTGGTGCAGGTGAAATACGGGCAGGGCGAGCGCACGGAGACAAGGCGCGAGGAGGCTTATGATTATCTGATTCTGATCCACGATGATGGCAGCGGGCTGTCGTTTGAAGAGTCGCGTCTCAGAAAGAAGGAAGCCGGGAAAGCAGCGGAGAAGCCCCTGCTGGTGACGACAGGATTTGCCGTGCTGTCGGTGATTTTTCACGAAAACTTTCGGGACAGCTACCGGTTCCGGCGCACGGGAGCGGAGGTGCTGGGAGGGAGGATGACCGAGAAAGTGGTGTTTGAAGCGGTGCGCGGAATGCCCTTGCCTTCTGTGCTGGAGGTGGGAGGGAGGCAGCATGCCCTCGAGTGGCGGGCAGTGGCGTGGCTGGGTCCGGCATCAGGTGCGGTCTTGCGCATCGAAGCCAACCTGGCGGGAACGCTGGACGACATCGGACTGACGGTGCTCCGGGGGGAAGTGGAATATGCGCCAGCCGATGTGGAGGAGAGGCTGTGGCTGCCGAGGCAGGCGACTGTGGAGGCGCGGACGCGGCATCAGAGGTGGAGAAACACGTACATATTTTCTGGGTTTCGGAAATTTGAGGTGCAAACCGAGCAGAAAATTCAGGGGGTAAGGCAGTGAATTCCCTGGCAGCGGGATGGGTCGCCCAATGGCGGCACCGGATGACGTTGACGGCGATCGTGTGCGGGACGGTGGCGTTTGTCGTCTGGATGGGTTTGCGGGGCTACGATTCCTACCGGTTGCCACTCGGCGAGAGGCCGTTCCATCCTCTGCATGCGCGACTTAGGCTCTCTGGGACCATGGGGCTGCTGCTGGGCGTGCTGTCAGCGGCAAGGAGGTGGCGGCGTGAGCCGGGCGAAAGCGGCGGGGATCGCAGCCGTGGTGGCGCTGGCGTTGGGCGTGCTGCCTTGGCTGGGGCTGCGGCGGAAAGACGGCGGGGCGGCGGGCGGAACGGCGGCGCCGGCGCCCATGACGGCGCCGCAGAGCCCGGCGCACGAGCGGGCGGCGCTTGAGGAGCTGCTGCGCAAGAAGCCGGGACATGGTCCGATCCTGCTTCGTCTGGCGCAACTGGATCTGGCCGAAGGCAAGCCGGCTGATGCGCGGAGGCGGCTGGAAGCGTATCTGGAGAAGACGCCGGGTGACGCCGCCGCGCTGCTGGAGCTGGGGCGGGCCTGCTACGAAGCGGGAGATACGGAGTGCGCAAGCCGGAGCACGCACCGCGCTCTGGAGCTGGAGCCGGGCAATCCGGAAGCGCTTTACAATCTGGGGGCGATCCACGCGAATCAGGGCCGGACGGATCTGGCGCGGAACTACTGGAGGCGCGCGATGGACGCCGATGCCGCCTCCGACGGAGGCCGGAAAGCGGCCGAGGCGCTGCGGCAACTGGGTGCGCCTACCAGAAAATGATCTGGAGCAGCAGGAATACGGCGCCGACGACGCAGGCCCAGAAGATGGGCCGCTGCCAGAGGGGCATGTCCCGTTCGTGCGGCACGTCGGTGCAGCCATAGACCAGGCCGCGCAGCGCGCTCTCGGGGAGCGGTTTGGTGGCGTAGCTGACGGCGATGGTCACCACGACGCAGATGATCCAGGACCAAAGGGCGCGGTACATGTTTTCGGCCATGTCTTTCGCGTGCGGCGAGAGGGCGATGTAGCGCAGAGCGGAAGGATCCATTTTGACCCAGGCCCACATGGCGATGCTCGACAGCGTTCCGGCCAGCAGCCCCCAGAAGCCGCCGGCCGGCGTGGCGCGCTTCCACAGCATGCCGAGCAGCACCGTGCCGAACAGCGGGGCGATGAAGAAGCTGAACAGCGCCTGGACGTAATCCATGATGGACTTGAACTGCATGACCAGGTAGGCCGTGCCGATGGAGACGAGCACGCCGAGGATGGTGCACCAGCGGCCCATGGCCACGTAGTGTGCGTCCGGCGCTTCCTTCTTCCACAGGGCGCGGTAGATGTCGTAGGTCCACACGGTGGCGAAGGCGCTCACGTTGCCGGCCATGCCGCTCATGAAGCCGGCGATCAGGGCGGTGATGCCCAATCCGAGAAGCCCCGGACCGGCGTAGCGGGCCAGCATCAGCGGCAGCACCTCGTTGTAGCTGTGTCCCCCGGCCGAGACGGCGACGTCTTCCGGCTGGAGACGGAACGGCAGCACGGCCAGCCCCAGCAGCCCGGGCAGGATCACGATGAACGGGACCATCATCTTGAACGCCGCGCCAATCACCGGCGCCAGTTTGGCCGCGCGCAGATCTCTGGCCGCCAGCACGCGCTGGACGACGAGGAAATCCGTGGTCCAGTAGCCGAAGCTGATCACCCAGCCGAGCCCGAAGACGATGCCTGTCCAGTGGATGCCCATCGGATTGTCGGTGAAGCTGCCCATGGTGCGCCACAGATGCGTGTAGTCCTGTCCCGGAAAGTTCGCCTGGATGCGGGCCACCATGCCGTCCCAGCCCCCGGCTTCGATCAGGCCGACGATCGGGATGACCAGCGCGCCGGCCCAGATGAGAATGAACTGGAGCACCTCATTGAAGATGGCCGAGCGCAGGCCGCCGAGGGCCACATAGATGGCCACCGTCAGCGAGCTCACCCAGATGGAGAAGTTGATGTCCCAGCCGAGAACGACTTTCATCACCAGGGCCATCGAGTACATGTTGATGCCGCTCATGAGCACGGTCATGAAGCCGAAGGTGACGGCTGACAGCGCGCGGGCCGGCTCGCCGAAGCGCAGCTTCAGATATCCGGGCACGGAGTGCGTCTTCGAGATGTAGTAGAACGGCATCATCACGACGCCAAGGAAGAGCATCGCCGGAATGGCGCCCACCCAGTACCAGTGCGTGGCGAGAATGCCGTACTGATAGGCCGCCGCCGCCCAGCCCATGAGTTCGAGCGAGCCCAGGTTGGCGGCCAGGAAGCTGAGGCCGGCGATCCATGCCGTCATTTCCCGCCCGGCGAGGAAGAAATCCTCGCCCGTGCCGGACCGGCCCTTCAGATAGAAGCCGATGCCCAGCACCATCGCGAAGTAGATGGCGATGATCGCAATGTCGACACCGCCAAGGCTGATGAGTCTGCTGGCTGCCTGTTGCATGGCTGACCTGAAATCCTATCGTAAGCGAGCCGGCCCGCGCCAGGGGCGAAACGTTTCAATGGGCGGAGGCGAGGAACTCGCGCACGGCGGCGGCGATGCGCGCGTCGGCGCAGCGCGTGGCGAGATGGCCGCAGTCGGTGTCAAGCCGCAGCAGCTCGAAGCCCGCCAGAGCGGCCATTTCAAGGGCCGGCAGCGGGTTCACCATGTGGTCCTGCGCCGAGGCCACCACCAGCACCCGCGCCTGCACGGCCGCGCCCGCCTTTTCAAGCGATCCGCCAAAGCGCCGTGTCACGTCGTGGCCGAGCATCGCGCGCAACTGGGCGGCATAGTCGCGCGGATCCATGCCCTTGCGCGCGTCGGCTTCCAGTTGGCGGAGGAACGCATCCAGGCCCTCTCGCGGGCGGTTTGCGTGGATCCAGGCGGGCGAGGTGAGGGCGAATTCGTGCATCAGGCGCACGGCCGGCATGGCCTCGCGCGGATCGCGTCCGGCCTGTTCCAGGGCCTCGATGGCTCGCAGCTCGGCGCTCCAGAGCAGGATGTCGGAGGCGCTCAGCCGCGGCGAGCCGACAATGGGCACGGCGGCGCGCATCATTTCCGGATGCGCGGTGATCCATTCAAACGTCTGCATGCCGCCCATCGAGATGCCGATGACGGCGTGCAGGCGCTTCAGGCCGAAATGTTCGCTGACCAGGCGGCGCTCGGCCTCCACCATGTCGGCGATGGAGAGATCGCGCAGCGCGTCGCCGGTGTTCGAGGGCGAGCAAGTGACGCCGTTGCCGAGAGCGTCCACGGTAATGACGAAGAAACGGGCGGGGTCGGCCAGGCGGTTGGGGCCGACGAGCCCGTCCAGTTGCGCGCTCGTGCCGGTGAACCAGGTGGGGAACAGGACGGCGTTTGATTTGTCAGCGTCGAGCGTCCCATACGTCCGGTAGCCGATCCGGCACGAGGGCACCGTCCGGCCGTTGGCCAGACGCAGGTCCCGCAGTTCGGCAAACTGAAGCGGCGGCTGGCCGAAGGCGGCCGCCGACACAAGAACGGCAAGCCAGAATCTCATGCAGCCGAGCTTACTACGGCCGCGGCCTGCCCGGGGCCGCGGGGGAGGCCAGCAGCCGGGGCAGGATTTTGGTTTCAGGGATGAAAGGCTCCTCGCTGCCGGGGATCACCGGCTCGGCGGGATGACGGACGAGGAATCCCAGTACGCTGCTGCCGAGCAGCAGGACAATGCCGATGAGGAACATGCCGGCCACGTGGAGACGGTCGGCCCGAGCCACCAGATCGAAGGGGAGCGACACGGCCTGCGGACGGTCGCCGACGCGCGGCGCCCGCAGCAGGAATGCCTCGGGCGAAACCAGCGGACCGGTCTCGCCCCGTGACACGAGCATCCAGCGCGAGCCTGCCGGCAGAAGGATGCGCGCGGCCGCCACAGGCAGTTGTGAGCGGAGGGGCGCGGACAGGACCTCGGGCAGACGGGAGTCAGGCAGCGTGATCAGGCAGCCGCCGTCCTGGGTGCATGCCTGGAGGCGTGCGTCGAAGTAGGCGGCGCCGTCCGGTTTCGCGATCAGTGGATCGGGCTCCTGCCGCCACTCGAGCCGGCTGGCCCACGCCGGACTCACCCCGAGGCCGAGCAGCCATGAAAGGATTGCGAGGACGACGGCGCCGCGGCGGGACGCTGACCCCTGGCTCCCGGTTCGCCGGCCGGGAGTGGATCGAAAGAGGGTTTCTGGCACGGCGGTATTCGCTCCCTGGCTTTCGATCGGTTTGCTTGTTTCCGCTTTCAATGGATTCGTGGCGGAGCGGGCGCAAATTTCTCGGCAAAAGTTCTAGTACCGTTGGTACCCTGGGGATAGCAGGCGGGAGGGGTGGGGCGCGGCGCGCGGGGTCGATTTCCGGGCGACGGGGAGGTGGTTGACAAGTTTCTCGGGGTCGAGCTACGCTGAAAGAGTTCGAGGAGCTCTCTGTACCGCTCCCGGTGACCCTTCCGTGCCATCGGCCGTGAAAACGGCCGTGGAGGAAGCCGACCGGGGGCCCGCCCCGAGGTTCCCTCAGACACCGAGCTGAGCGGAGCATGGGCGTGTCCGAAGTAGACCCTCACTGACGAGCGACGGCGGGACGATGTCCGGCCGTGCTCCGAGTCATTCGAAGAGCACTGGATTCAGGCTGCCGGCAGGCGGCTTGCGTGCGGGCGTCCGGGCCCGGGCAGGGCCGACGCCTTCGCCGCGGATGCCTCCGGCGGCAGGTTTGGGTTTGGAAACAGGTTTGTTCTGAGGGACGTTCGTGCCGACATTCAATCAGCTCGTTCGCAAGGGAAGAAAGCCGCCGCGCTACAAGACGGCGAGCCCGGCTTTGCAGGGCTGCCCCCAGAAGCGGGGCGTATGCACGCGTGTGTACACGACCACGCCGAAGAAGCCGAACTCGGCGCTGCGCAAGGTGGCCCGCGTGAGGCTGACCAACGGGATTGAGGTGACGACCTACATTCCGGGTGTCGGCCACAACCTCCAGGAGCACTCGATCGTGCTGATCCGCGGCGGCCGTGTGAAGGACCTGCCCGGCGTGCGCTATCACGTCATCCGCGGCGCGCTGGATGCGGCCGGCGTGGCGGGGCGCATGCAGGGGCGTTCCAAGTACGGGGCGAAGCGGCCCAAGGCCGGCGCGCCCGCCAAGAAGTAAAGGAGCTTGTAGAGAATGGCCCGCAGACGACGCGCCGAAGTCCGTCAGATCCCGCCGGACAGCGTCTACAACTCGACGCTGGCGGAGAAGTTCATCAACTCGATGATGTGGGACGGCAAGAAGACCGTCTCGCAGCGCATTTTCTACACGGCGATGGACACCATCCGCGAGCGCACCGGCGACGACCCGCTGAAGCTGTTCAAGAAAGCGGTCGAGAACTGCAAGCCGCTGGTGGAAGTGAAGACCCGCCGCGTGGGCGGCGCCAACTACCAGGTGCCGGTGGAGGTGCCTGCCAACCGGCGCACTTCGCTGGCCATCCGCTGGCTGATCCAGAGCGCGCGCGCCCGCGCCGAAAAGAGCATGGCCGAGAAGCTGGCCAACGAACTGATGGACGCCGCCAACCTGCGCGGCGCGGCCATCAAGAAGAAGGACGACGTCCACCGCATGGCGGAAGCCAACAAGGCGTTCGCCCATTACCGCTGGTGAAAGGAGAATCCGAGCTGAGCCGCCGCGCCTGCGACGACTGATATGCCCCGCACGATCCCAATCGAGAAGATGAGGAACATCGGCATCATGGCCCACATTGATGCCGGTAAGACCACCACCACCGAACGCATCCTTTATTACACGGGCCGGACCTACAAGATCGGCGAGGTTCACGAAGGCACGGCGACGATGGACTGGATGGTGCAGGAGCAGGAGCGCGGCATCACCATCACCTCGGCGGCCACCTTCTGCCAGTGGCGGGATTGTCAGATCAACATCATCGACACGCCGGGCCACGTCGACTTTACCGCCGAGGTGGAGCGCTCGCTGCGCGTGCTGGACGGTGCGGTGGCGGTGTTTGACGCCGTGGCCGGCGTGCAGCCGCAGTCGGAGACGGTGTGGCGGCAGGCGGACAAGTATTCGGTTCCGCGCATCTGCTTCATCAACAAGATGGACCGCGTCGGCGCCGACTTCGAGCACGCGGTGCAGACCATTGTCGAAAAGCTCCAGGCGCGGCCGGTGCCCATCCAGATCCCGGTGGGCGCGGAGGACCAGTTCAAGGGCGTGGTGGACCTCGTCCGGATGAAGGCGCGGATCTGGCGCGATGAAACGCTGGGCGCCGCCTACGACGACGTCGACATCCCGGCCCATCTGGTGGAGAAGGCGCGCGAATACCGCGAAAAGATGGTGGAGGCGGCGGCCGAGTGCGACGACCACCTGATGGAGAAGTATCTCAACGGCGAAGAGCTGACCGAGGAAGAAATCATCCACGGCCTGCGCAAGGGCACGATCGCGCTGAAGATCTTCCCGGTGATCTGCGGCTCGGCGTTCAAGAACAAGGGCGTGCAGAACCTGCTGGACGCGGTGGTGGATCTGCTGCCCTCGCCGGTCGACATCGCCAGCGTGCGCGGCACGGATCCGCAGGATCCCTCGCGGGAGATCGAGCGCAAGGCGAGCGACGACGAGCCCTTTGCGGCGCTGGTCTTCAAGATCATGACTGACCCCTACGTGGGCCAGCTTGCCTTCATCCGCGTCTATTCCGGCGTGGTGAAGACGGGCGACACGGTGCTCAACGTCAGCAAGGGGAAGAAGGAGCGCATCGGGCGTCTGCTGCGGATGCACGCCAACAAGCGCGAGGAGATCTCCGAGATCCGCGCCGGCGACATCGCCGCCTGCGTGGGCCTGAAGACGGTGACCACGAGCGACACCATCTGCGACGAGGCGCATCCGATCCTGCTCGAGGCCATAGAGTTCGCCAACCCGGTCATCCAGCTCGCCATTGAGCCGAAGACCAAGGCCGACCAGGAGAAGCTCGGCATGGCGATCGCCAAGCTGGTGGCCGAGGATCCGACGCTGCGCGTCAACACGGATCCCGAAACCGGCCAGACGATCCTCAGCGGCATGGGCGAGCTGCACCTGGAGATCATCGTCGACCGGTTGCAGCGCGAGTTTGGCGTTGGCGCCAATGTGGGCAAACCGCAGGTGGCTTACCGTGAGACGATCACGCGCCCGGCCGAGGGTGAGGGCCGCTTTGTGCGCCAGACCGGCGGCCGCGGCCAGTACGGCCACGTGAAGATCCGGGTGGAGCCGCTGGCCGACAAGGACTACGAGTTTGTCAACGCCATCGTGGGCGGCGTCGTGCCGAAGGAGTACATCCCGGCGGCCGAAAAGGGCATCGTCGAGGCGATGGAGGGCGGCGTGCTGGCCGGCTATCCGATGACCGGCATCCGGGTGACGCTGTACGACGGCAGCTACCACGAGGTGGACTCTTCGGAAATGGCGTTCAAGATCGCCGGTTCGATGGCGCTGAAGGACGCCGCGCAGAAGGCGCGGCCGGTGCTGCTCGAGCCGGTGATGCGGGTCGAGGTGGTGGTGCCCGACGAATACATGGGCGCCGTCAATGGCGACCTGATCAGCCGCCGCGGAAGGCTCGAAGGGGTCGAGATGAAGGGCGGCACGCAGATCATCCGCGCGATGGTGCCGCTGTCGGAGATGTTCGGCTACGCGACCGAGCTGCGCTCGCGCACGCAGGGCCGCGGCAGCTTCACGATGCACTTCGGCAGGTACGAGGAGGCGCCGGCCTCGGTCACCGAAGAGGTGATCAGCCGGATGCAGGGCAAGGTTTCCCGATAGCAGGCAAGAGGAATACAGGACTGACAGGTTCGATCACTCGGACAGGAGACAGGAAAGCTCATGGCGAAAGAGAAATTTGACCGCAGCAAGCCGCACGTCAACATTGGGACGATTGGCCACATTGATCATGGCAAGACGACGTTGACGGCGGCGATCACGAAGGTGCTGTCGAAGCACAATCCGAGGGTGCAGTTCCG
>JBMFOK010000018.1:0-78734 GCA_049969655.1 Bryobacteraceae bacterium | reverse complement strand
AGCGGCGCCCGGGCGCGGCTCGGACGAGCGCGGCGCCGCGGTTGAGCGCTCCCTCGGCTCGCCCCTGCCGGGCGGGCACCCTTGGCGGCTCTGTCCCGCCCCCATACGCAGCCTGGTAAGGTTTTCCAGGTGAGGTTTTCTCTCCGCCGCGGGCGGTGCGGCGGAACACTGAGATCTTACGGAAAGGGCCGGCGCGAGATGCGCGGGCCCTGTTGCTGCTGCGTGCCCCGCGGAGGAATGATGCCGGGCGCGGAGGCCGCTGCGGGCAGCCCTTCGAGTTCGGCTTCGTCAAACTTCAGCGAGCGGTCGAGCACCATCTCGACGGTGGTTCCGCGTTCGAGCATCGCGTCCGGGCCGCGGGTCAGCAGCACGCCCACCAGGCCGGCGGCGGCCCCGGCGGCGGCGCCGATGCCCGCGCCCTTGCCCGTGCGCGTGGCCACGCCGCCGATCATGGTGCCCCAGCCGGCGGCCTCACCGACCTTCACCGCGTCTCCGGTCTTGTTCGACTCGCCCTCCACCTTACCCTCGGTGCGGTCGACGCGGCCCGGATTGGCGGCATCGAGCGAGTGCACGCTGGCACGGAAGTCCCGCGTGACCCCATTGGGCAGGGTGAGCGAATCAAAGCGGATGTAGAGTTCCGCCCGGCCCTTCACCTTGCCGCCGCGCTTCACCTCCGTGACCGTGCCGGTGACGTAGGATCCGGGCGGGATGACGATGCGCCCGCCGGACAGAATGGGGAACGCGGTCTGAAGGTACACGCGGTCGCCCACGGCGGCCGTCTTCGTGCTTACGCTGTTGATGAGCTGAAGCGGGATCTTCGTTCCCTCAGGTACGGTGTAAACGCGCTTGCCAGAGGAGTCCGGCTGCGGTTTGCTCTCCTCCTGTGCCGCAGGCCATTGGGCGGCGAAGACCGCCGTAGCGGCCCACAGCAATCCGCCAAAGATGATGCCGGCTTTCACAGCGCCTCCCTTCTTCAGGCTAAACCCGATGGGCGGGAAAGAACAGCCCAAAGCGTTCGTCACTGGGTGAAACGCAGCCGCTCGCCCGGGGGTTGCGGTGGCGCGGCGGCCACCCGGAGGCGCAGGCCAGGCTGGGTGAGCCGGTCGCCAATGGCCACCCGGATCTCCGGGTCCGGCCCGGACCATTCCGGCAGGACAAACCGGATCTGATAAATTCCCGGAGCCCCCGGAGCAGCTCCGGCATAGAGGATCCGGTCCGGCTCCGCTTCCATGCCCTCCAATACGACACGAACGGCGGAGCGGGCCCTGAGTTCGTTCAGGCTGTCCGGGATCAGCAGGTTGAGCGGCTGCCGCAGCAGGGCCCCCCAGCCGGTGCCGTACAGGATTACTTCCTCGCCGGGCCGGGCTGTCTGGCCTTCTGCCAGCCACTCCAGCGTATCGGCGCGGCGGGCCATGGCCCAGCCGGCATCCAGGGGCAACAGCGACGGGGCCGCTTCGCGTAACTGGACCTGCACTGTAGGTCCGTTCAGGGAGTTGCGTGTGAGAACGATCCGCGCCGGGCCAGGAACCAGTTCCGGCGGAATGACAAAGACAACGGCGTTCGGCGACGCGTATTCCAGCCCAGCCAGCAGACCATTCACCTTCACGCTGACGCCCGCCCCGGGCAGCGACGTCGGCATCAGCTTCGAGGCAGGCGCGGCCTCCAGCCGGGAGACCGTGGCGCTGCTCAGGTTCTCCCCGTAGATCACCGCCAGGCAGTTCGGCGCGAGCTCCCCGGCCTTCCCGCTGCCCAGGTTCAGCACGGTGGCCTGGCTGTAGACCGGCGCCCAACTGGCGCGTGGATCCGCGGCAAAGCCAACGCATGCCGCCAGCGCCGGCAGGGCCCGGAAGACGAGCCGCCGCATCCGCCTTCATCCTATGGCGGCCAGCCGGCCGCGTCCATATCCCGAAACGGCGAAAGGGGCTATTCGGGCGGCGCTCGGCTCACGAGCCCGCGGCCGCGCTGTGTCCGGCGGCGGAGCGGCCCGGCGTCCGGCCTGTCTCTGTCTCGTACACCCCCGCCAGGCGCAGCGCTTTGCGGGTCATGGAGCTCAGGGGCAAAGAATCCAGGGCGTCCAGCGGCTGCCAGCGGAACTCGGCCGGGGCGCGCGTCAGACTGACGCGCCAGACGCGAACGGTGTAGCCGTGCCGCGTGATCGAATGGCGAAATGCGCCGGCAGACTCGCGCCGGGCGGCGCCGGCCAGGGCCTCGAGCCGCGGAAGTTCCCAGAAACCGGCCAGTTGGCCGTCCGTCTCAGACCGCCGGCCCAGCAGCAGCCGCCCGCGGTGGACCACGACGGCGAGATCGAGTTCCAGCTTCCGAGTCTCCGGCCGCGGGCCGCGCGCGGGGAGTTCCTGCTCGATGCCCGCGGCGCGCGCCTGGCAATGCTGGAGGAGAGGACACAGCAGACATTTCGGCTGCCGGGGCAGGCAGACGGTGGCCCCAAGCTCCATCAGCGCCTGGTTGAAGTCGCCCGGGCGCCGTGGATCGAGCATCCGCTGGGCCAGCTCCTTCAGCCGCAGGCGCACCGGGGCCGAAGACGGATTGCCCGTCTCGGCGCTGAGCCGGGCCATCACGCGAACGACGTTGCCGTCCAGCACCGCCACCGGCTGATGGAAGCAGATGGAAGCCACGGCCGCGGCCGTGTATTCGCCGACGCCGGGCAGAGCGCGCCACCCCTCCAGAGAGCGCGGGAAGCCGCCGCGGGCGGCGATGGCCTCCGCGGCCCGCTTCAGGTTGCGCGCGCGGCCGTAGTAGCCGAGTCCGGCCCACAGCGCCAGCAGCTCGTCGTCGGGCGCGGCGGCCAGCGCCTCCGGCGCCGGGAAGCGGGCGAGGAAACGCTCGTAGTAAGGAATCACCGTGGTGACGCGCGTCTGCTGAAGCATCACCTCGGACACAAGCACATGCCATGGGTCGCGCGTGCGGCGCCAGGGCAGGTCTCGGCGCATGCGGGCGTACCAGTTCAGCAGCAGACGCGCGGCTTGGCGGGGATTTTCCATGCGGTTGCTACAATGATGAGGGATTCTCCCTCGCGCGATCAAATCCCCACGCATGGCTGAGACGGGCGACTTTCTGCGGATCCGCGGTGCGCGGGTCCACAACCTGAAGAACATCTCGCTCGACCTGCCGCACAACCGGCTCACCGTGGTGACCGGCGTGTCGGGTTCGGGCAAGTCCTCGCTCGTCTTTGACACGATCTACGCCGAAGGCCAGCGCCGCTATGTGGAAAGCCTTTCGGCCTACGCGCGGCAGTTTCTCGAGCGGATGGAGAAGCCCGCGCTTGAGGAAATCGACGGGATCGCACCGCCCATCGCCATCCGGCAGAAGAACACGACGCGCAACCCGCGCTCGACGGTGGCCACGGCCACCGAGATCTATGACTACCTGCGGCTGCTGTTTGCGCGCGCGGGCGAGACGTGGTGCCCGCAGTGCGGCGTGCGTGTGGAGCGGGACACGGTGGATCCGGTTGCGCAAAAGATGCTGGCGCAGCCGGAGGGCTCACGCTGGTATGCGCTGTTCCCGGTGCAGACAGCCGGCGGAAAGCCGGAGGCGCTGAAGGAACGGCTTGAGGACCTGCGGCGGCGCGGCTTCACCCGCCTGTATCAGAACGGGCGCGTGTATGAGTTCTCGACGCCGGAGTCGCTGCTCGAAATGGACTTCGGCCAGCCGTTCTTCGTCCTGGCCGACCGGCTGGTGGTCCGCGCCGACCAGAAGCAGCGCATTGTGGATACAGTGGAGCTCTGCTATCGCGAGGCCGGCGAAGTAATCTTCGAGCAGGCGGGCGAGGCCGAGCCCGCGCGGCTGCGGTTTTCGGAGAAGTTCGCCTGCAAGACGTGTGGGCGCGAGTTCCTCGCGCCGGAGCCGTCGCTGTTCAGCTTCAACAACCCGTGGGGCGCCTGTCCCACCTGCCAGGGCTTTGGCCGCACGATCGACTACGACATGGACCTGGTGGTGCCCGATCCGTCGCTGTCGATCGCGGAAGGCGCCATCGAGCCCTGGAACCGCCCGCAGTATGAGTGGGTCCTCGAAGACTTCGCGCGCCGGCGCCGCCGCGATGTGCGGCTGCGCACGCCCTGGGCCGAGCTGACGCCGGAAGAGAAGGAAATCGTCCGCCAGGAGGTGCGGGAGTTCTTCCAGGAGGTCGAGCGGAAGAAGTACAAGGTCCACGTGCGCGTATTCCTCAGCCGTTACCGGGGCTACGCCACCTGTCCGGCCTGCCGGGGCGCGCGGCTGCGGGAAGAGGCGTTGAACGTGCGCCTGGAGGGCCGCTCCATTGCGGACGTCGTGCGGATGAACATCGCCGAAGCCAGGGCGTTCTTCGACGGGCTGGAGCTGCGCGGCGAGCAGGCGGCGGTGGCCGGGCGCGTGCTGGAAGAGGTCCGGCAGCGGCTCGGATTTCTGGAAAACGTCGGCCTGGACTATCTGACGCTGGACCGTCTGACGATGACCCTTTCCGGCGGGGAAGCGCAACGGATCCAGCTAGCCACCTGCCTGGGATCGCGGCTGGTAGGTACGATCTATGTTCTGGACGAACCTTCCATTGGGCTGCACCCGCGCGACACGGCACGGCTGATCCGGATTCTGGAAGAGCTGCGCGACCTGGGCAATACGGTGCTCGTGGTGGAGCACGACGCCGACGTCATGCGGGCCGCCGATCACATTGTCGATCTCGGCCCCGGCGCGGGCGAGCTGGGCGGCGAAGTGGTCTTCCAGGGAACGCTCCGTCAGATGCTGGAGACCAACGGGCGGAAGAAGGTGGACACGCTCACCGCGCGCTACCTGCGCGGCGAGGCGCGCACGTCCCACAAGACGTCGCGCCGGCAGCCGGCGCCGGGCGCCTGGGTGCGGTTTCTCGGCTGCCGGGCGCACAATCTGAAGGACATCGACGTGGAGCTGCCACTGGGCGTGATGACGGTGGTGACCGGCGTGTCGGGCTCCGGCAAGTCAACGCTCGTCCACGATGTGATCTACCGCACGCTTCAGTCGCGCTACCAGCGGAACCTGGCCGCGCCGGTTGAAGACGCCGAACAGGACGCTTCGCTCGGCAGGCAGACCTGCCGGCGCGTGGAGGGCGCCCACCTGGTGAAGGGGCTGGTGCTGGTGGACCAGTCGCCCATCGGCAGGACGCCGCGGTCGAATCCGGTCACTTACTCGAAGGCCTTTGATCCGATCCGCGAGCTGTTCGCCTCCACTCCGGAGGCGCAGCGGCGCGGCTACCCGCCGGGCTACTTTTCGTTCAACGTCAGTGGCGGCCGTTGCGAGACCTGCCAGGGCGACGGGACGGTGACCGTGGAGATGCAATTCCTGGCCGACGTGGAGCTGGTCTGCGAGGACTGCCGCGGCACGCGCTTCAAGCCGCAGATCCTCGAAGTCCGCTACCAGGGGCTGAACATCCACGAGGTGCTTCAGCTCACCGTGCGCGAAGCGCTTCAGTTTTTTGCCGGACATCCAAAGGTCACCTCGCGGCTCCAGCCGCTGGCCGACGTCGGCCTCGGCTATCTGCGGCTGGGTCAATCGGCGACGACACTTTCCGGCGGCGAGGCGCAGCGGGTGAAGCTGGCCAGCCATCTGGCGCTGGCCGACGTCAGCGGCTGCCTGTTCCTGTTCGACGAGCCGACCACGGGCCTGCACTTCGACGACATCGCCAAACTGCTGGACGCCTTTGAGCGGCTGCTGCACCGGGGGGCGAGCGTCCTGGTGATCGAACACAACCTGGAAGTGATCCGGCACGCGGACTGGATCATCGACCTTGGTCCGGAAGGCGGCGACCGTGGCGGGCGCGTTGTCGTGGCCGGACCGCCCGAGGCGGTGGCGGCGTGCCAACAGTCTTACACGGGGCAGTTCCTCAGGCCGCTGCTTGAAAGGCGCTGACACGCGGCCTGAGGCCGCGCGGCGCGAGTCTGGCTATTTGATTTCCGGGCTCTGGGCGGTGGCCGGCTCGGGCCCCCAGTTTTCGCGGATCACCAGCGTCTGGTCGGAGTAGAACGTGCGCCGGCCGGTGCTGCCGAAGATCTTGGGCACGGCGGTGATGGCGTAGCCCTCCTTGGTCGGCGTCATCGTGAACACATACCCGGTCTTTTCGCCGGCGGCGAGATCGCCCGGAATCAGGTCGGCTGCGGCGGGGCCGGGCGCGCCGGAGGCGGGCGGCCCAAGCTGCTGGAGGCTCTCGGCGTACTTCTGGAACTGGCTCATGTACTGCGTCTGCGCCGTGTGAATGGTGTTGATCTGGCGGATGGCGGCCATCTCCTGCGCCTGCATCCGCGCGCTGTTCAGTTTGGGCACGGCGATGGCGGCAATGACGAGGATGATGGCGATGACGATGAGGAGCTCGATGAGCGAGAAGCCGCGACCGTTGCGGCGCTTCGTGCCGGCAGGCATGGGACGTCCTTTCTTCGCTGGCGGATTCCTACCCTCTATGTTAGACGCCTGCGGCGCCGGAGTCGTTGAGAAGCGCGTGAAGCCGCAGGAGGCGCCCGGCCAGCCCGGCCACCTGGTCCAGCCGGAGCGCGTTGGGTCCGTCGGAGAGCGCCCGCTCCGGCGCCTCATGCACTTCGAAGAAGACGCCATCGGCTCCGGCAGCCACCGCCGCCTGGGCCAGCACCGGGATGAACTCCGGCGCGCCGCCGCTGCGGTCGCCCGCGGCGCCCGGCAACTGGACCGAGTGCGTGGCGTCAAAGATCACCGGCACGCCCAGCGAGCGCATGATCGGAATGGCGCGCATGTCCACCACGAGATTGTTGTATCCGAAGCAGGCGCCGCGCTCGGTGAGCAGCACGCGCGGGTTGCCGGTGGAGAGGACCTTTTCGACGGCGTGCCGCATGTCGGCCGGCGCCACGAACTGCCCCTTCTTGATGTTCACCGCGCGGCCGGTGCGGCCCGCTTCCACGAGCAGGTCTGTCTGCCGGCAGAGGAAGGCCGGGATCTGGAGCACGTCGGCCACTTCCGAGGCAGGCGCGGCCTGGTCCGGCGTGTGGATGTCGGTGAGCACCGGCAGGCCGGTCTGGCGCTTGACCTCGCCGAGAATGCGCAGCCCCTCGCGCAGGCCCGGGCCGCGGCAGGAGTGGATGCTCGAGCGGTTGGCCTTGTCGAACGACGCCTTGAAAAGGAACGTGCGCCCCAGCGCCTGCTGGAGGGCACGGGCGAGCATGAGGCAGTGCTGTTCGCTCTCGATGACGCACGGGCCGCAGACGAAGACGAGCTGTCCGCCGCCAAAGACGAGGCCGGGCCGGATCTCAACGGGTCTCATCGGCGAACAGCGGGCTGGTCTCTTCGGCGAGCCGCTTCTGCCGGTACTCATAGGCCGCGCCGATGAAGGCCTTGAACAGCGGGTGGGGCTCGAGCGGCTTGGACTTGAACTCGGGGTGGAACTGGCAGCCGAGGAACCACGGGTGGCCGGGCAGCTCGATGATCTCGACAAATTTGGCGTCGCGCGAGCGGCCGGTGATGCGCAGCCCGGCCGAGGTGAGGCGGTCCTCGAAGGCGCGGTTGAATTCGTAGCGGTGGCGGTGGCGTTCGCTGATGACCTCCTGGCCGTAGGCGGCGCGCGCGAGCGAGCCCTCCTCGAGCAGACATTCGTAGGCGCCGAGGCGCATGGTGCCGCCGAGCTCCTCGACGCCCAGCAGGTCGCGCAGCTTGTAGATGACCGGGTACGGCGTGGCGGGCTCGAACTCGGTCGAGTCGGCGCCGGCCAGGCCGCAGGCGTTGCGTGCAAATTCGATCACGGCCGTCTGCATGCCCAGGCAGATGCCGAAATACGGGACGCGGTGCTGGCGGGCGAAGCGGATGGCCGCCAGCATCCCTTCCACGCCGCGCTTGCCGAAGCCGCCGGGCACCAGCACGCCGTCGTAGTGGGCCAGATGTGCGGAGCACTCGGGCCAGGCGAGCGGCTCGGCCTCGATCCAGCGCATGTTGACCTTCAGCCGGTGGTGGATGCCCGCATGCAGCAGCGCCTCCTTGAGGGACTTGTAGGAGTCCTCATATTCGACGTACTTGCCGACGAGGGCGATGTCGACTTCGTCCACCGGCGAGCGCATCCGGTCGAGCATCGCCTGCCAGCGCGACAGGTCGCGCGGGCCGGCCCCGTGAAGCTGGAGCGCCTCGACGACCAGCTCGTCCACCCTCTGCTCGGCGAACATGACCGGCACCTGGTAGACGGTGTCGACGTCGTAGGCGCTGATGACGGCGTTGCGGTCGACGTCGCAGAACAGCGCAATCTTGTCGCGCTGGTCTTCCGGCAGCGGCCGCTCGGACCGGCAGATGAGGATGTCCGGCTGCACGCCCATCGAACGCAGCTCCTTGACCGAGTGCTGCGTCGGCTTGGTCTTCAGCTCCTGGGCGGCGGCGATGAAGGGTACGTAGGAGACGTGGACGAAGAGCGTGTTGCGGCGGCCCAGCTCATGCCGCATCTGACGGATGGCCTCGATGAAGGGCTGGCTCTCGATGTCGCCGACGGTGCCGCCGATCTCGCAGATGACGACGTCAACGCCGTCGGCCACCTTGTGGGCGGCGGCCTTGATCTCGTTGGTGACGTGCGGGATCACCTGAACGGTCTTGCCCAGGTAGTCGCCGCGGCGCTCGCGGGTGATGATGCGCTCATAGATGCGGCCTGAGGTAAGGTTGTTGTTCTGGGTGAGGCGCGCGTGGGTGAACCGCTCGTAGTGGCCGAGGTCGAGGTCGGTCTCGGCGCCGTCGTCGGTGACGAACACCTCGCCGTGCTGGAACGGGCTCATCGTGCCCGGATCGACGTTGAGATAGGGGTCGAACTTCTGCAAGGTGATCTTCAGCCCGCGCGACTCGAGCAGGCACCCGATGGAGGCGGCGGCGATGCCCTTGCCCAGGCTGCTGACGACGCCGCCGGTGACGAAGATGAACTTAGCCATGATCCAAATCCGGCACGCGCCGGGATCTCCACAATTTGAGCACAGCTTCCAGGTCCTCGGGCGTGTCGACGCCGATGGTATCGTATTCCGTTTCCGCCACGCGGATGCCGATGCCGTTTTCGAGCGCCCGGAGCTGCTCGAGCTTCTCCGCCTCTTCGAGCGGGCCGCGCCGCAGGGCGCCGTAGCTGAGCAGCAGGCCGCGGCGATAGACGTAGAGGCCGATGTGCTTCCAGCAGACGGGGGCGCCGTCGCGTCCGTAGGGGACCGGCGAACGGGAAAAGTACAGCGCCCAGCCGTCCAGGCTGGTGACGACCTTGACGACGTTCGGGTTGAAGACGTCTTCGGCCCGCTCGATCTTCCGTTTCAATGTCGCCATCTGGCAGCGCGGGTCGTCTAAAAGAGTGGAGACAGCCAGGTCGATGGCGTCCGGCTCGATCAACGGTTCATCGCCCTGGATGTTGACGATGATGCCGGCGTCCGTCGTGGCGGCTGCCTCGGCCACGCGGTCGGTGCCGGAGACGTGGGCCGGGCTGGTCATGGTCACCTCGGCGCCGAAGCTCCGCGCGGCGGTGGCGATGCGTTCGTCATCGGTGGCCACCAGGACGCGGCTCAGATGACGCGCAAGCCTCGCCCGTTCCCAGACGTGCTGGATCATCGGCCTGCCGTCAATGGGGACGAGAGGTTTGCCCGGAAACCGGCTGGAAGCAAAACGAGCGGGAATGACGCCCAGAACCAATGGGGGCACAATCGAGCATAGCACAGCTTTATACTTAAGGTGCGGGCATTGGAGACCGGCCATGAGGGGATGGATCCTGCCATGTCTGGTTTGGCTCGCCTGCGGGGCGGCAGAGGGGCTCTGGGCTCAGGAAGCAAGGCCGAGCATCACTCCCCGCGTCAGGCCGCGGGCGGAGGAAGCCGACAGCGAGCGCATCAAGCCCAACCTGCGCATTGACACCAATCTGGTGCTGGTTCCCATCACGGTGACCACGCCCATGAACCAGATCGTCACCGGAATGGAGAAGGAGAATTTCCGGATTTTTGAAGACAAGGTCGAGCAGGAAATCGCCTATTTTGCCAGTTTTGACGCGCCCATTTCCGTCGGATTGGTCTTTGATGCCAGCGGCTCGATGGGCAACAAGCTGAACAAGAGCCGGCAGGCCGCGGCCGCATTCCTGAAGACGGCCAACCCCGAGGACGAATTCTTCCTCATCCAGTTCAACGACCGGCCGCAGCTGGTCGTGCCCTTCACGCGCGATCCCGAAGAGATTCTCAGCCGGCTGACGTTCACCCAGGCCAAAGGGCGCACGGCGCTGCTCGACGCCTTTTATCTGGCCATGCAGACGCTCCGCAAGGGGCGCAACCCGCGCAGGGCGGTGCTGGTGATCTCCGACGGCGGCGACAACTCCAGCCGCTATACCGAGACCGAGATCCGCAATCTGCTCAAGGAGGCCGATGCGCAGGTCTACGCCATCGGCATCTTCGAGCCGATCGGCTCGCGCGGCCGCACCGCCGAGGAGCTGGCTGGGCCGGGGCTGCTGAGCGACCTGGCCGAGATGACCGGCGGGCGGCACTTCCCGGTGGACAACCTGAACGACCTGCCGGACATCGCCGCCAAGATCGGGCTTGAGCTGCGCAATCAGTATGTGCTCGGCTATGTGTCGAAGAACCAGAACCGCGACGGGAAATACCGCCGGATCACGGTAAAATTGAATCAGCCGCGCGGTCTCCCGCCACTTCGGGCGCTGCACCGGCAGGGCTACTATGCGCCGACTCAGTAAAGCCGCAGCGTCGCTGTTCCTTTCTGGATTCGCTCTTTTCGGCCAGCCGCCGCAGCCGCAGGTTCCCGACGAGGGCGGAACCATCCGCGTGGAGACGCGGCTGGTGGTGCTGCACTGCGCCGTCGTGGACAAGAAGGGCGGGCTGGTGACCAACCTGCCGATGAGCGCCTTCAAGGTTTACGAGAACAACGTCGAGCAGCCGATCCGTGTCTTCCGGCGCGAGGACGTGCCCGTAAGCCTCGGCATCGTCATCGACAACAGCGGCTCGATGCGCGACAAGCGGCAGCGCGTGGAGGCGGCGGCCATCGAGCTGGTGAAGGCGTCCAACCCGCAGGACGAGGTGTTCGTGGTCAACTTCAACGACGAGGCCTATCTTGACGTCCCCTTCACCAACGACATCAAGAAGCTGGAGGAGGGCGTGGCGCGCATCGATTCGCGCGGCGGCACGGCGCTGCGCGACGCGGTGTCGATGTCCATTGACTACCTGAAACAGGAAGGCAAGAAGGACAAGAAGGTGCTGCTGGTGATCACCGACGGCAACGACACGGCCTCCTCCGGCATTACGCTGGAAAAGCTGATCGAAAAGATCCACCGCAGCGAGGTGCTCGTCTACGGCATCGGCATCCTCGGCAAGGACGACGCGCGCGACCGCAAGCGCGCCATCCGCACGATCGACGCGATGACGCGCGCCTCCGGCGGCGTCAGCTACTACCCGGGCGAGGTCTCGGAAGTGACGCAGATCGCCCGCCAGGTGGCGCACGACATCCGCAACCAGTACGTCATCGCCTACTCGCCGCTGAACCAGAACCTGGACGGCTCCTTCCGCTCGATCCGCGTGGTCGCCGCCAATGGGCGCTACACGGTGCGCACCCGCAGCGGCTACTACGCGACGCCCGAGCCCGCCAAACGGGCCAGCCGCTGACCGGCCATGCTCTGGCGGATCCTGCGCTTTCTGTGGACGGCCAGCCGGGGTTACCGCCTCGCTCCATGGCGCAGCCCGTACCTGCGCTGGCGCATCGAGACCTACTGGGGCACGGAGGCCGCCCTCATCGGCCCGCGCGAATTCTGGCGTTTTGTTTTCGAGCACCGCCGCGACCTGTGGCGCTTTCTGCGCTGGGCGGCGGAGCTGGGCGCCTGAGCGCCTTCATTTCTCCGCCACCCACCGGCGCAGAAAGGGCACCGCCTCGGCGCCGTCCACGCGGTGCGGCCCGTTGAACAGCGCAATGGCCGTGCGTTCGCCGATCCCCATTCCGTCATAAAAGCGCCGCACGCGCGCGTATTCGGCCAGCACCCATTCGTCGATCCCCACCGCGTCGCGGTGGCCGCGCTCGACGAGGAAGGGCCGCGGCGCCATCAGCATGGCCAGCTCGGCGTGGCTCGCGATGTGAGCCAGGTTCCATTCGAGCATGTCGTATTCCTCGCTGAACATGTAGCTCCACGGCTCCTCGATGCTCGTCATCTTGCCGACCCATTCGTTGAAGTCGCCCGCGCAGACGGCGGCGCGGAAGCGCGGCTCGAAGGGGGGAACGCGCAGGGCCGTCTTGCCGCCATACGACAGGCCGTAGAAACCGATGCGGTCCGCGTCCACAAACGGCAGCGTCACCAGCCAGTCCAGCGCCACGCGGTACTGCTCGCGGATGAAGGAATACTGCGTGAGGCCGAGCGGATGCGCCATCCGCACCAGGGGGCGGAAGTCGCCCGTGTACGGGTTCTGCGGAAGATAAACGGCCCAGCCCTCGCGCAGCAGCGTTTCGGCGAAGTTGCGGTAGACGGCAAAGGCGCGCGAGTCCGGCTTCTGGCTGAAGAGATCCTGGGGCCGGCCCTGAAGGCCGTGCTGGACGACGATGAGCGGGACGCGGCCTTCCGGCAGGCGCGCCGGCACGAGCAGCACGCCATAGGCGAAGAACTCCGGGCGCACATCGAGCATGACCTCCCAGCCGCGCCAGTCCGCCGCCGGCGGCAGCGGGCGCGTGCGCGGCCGGGGCGGCACGGTTTCTGGGGGCAGCTCGCCGAGCATCTCCTCGCGGATGCGCCGCTCGAGCGGCGCTGCGGCCCGGCGCCATTGCTCCGGCGTCGCGCCGCGGATGTTCGCCCACAGCTCGTCGCGCACGCGGCGCGAACGGCGCGCGAGGCGCTGAAGGAAGTCCTCCATCTGGCGCACCTGCCGCGCGCGGCGGGCCTCCGTGTCCCGGCGCGGAAGACGCAGCGGGGCAGCCAGGCCGCGTGGAGCATTGCCCAGCCGCCAGCGGAGCAGCGCGCGCAGGTCCTCTTCGGCAAAAAAACGCGCCAACCCGAAAATGTTCCGGTACAGCGGCTGGCTGCGGTAGCTCGGCGGCTCGATGCCGAGCGAGCCGGTTTCGACGAGCGCGATGCGCGGGTCGAGAACGGCGGCAAAGACGGCAATCCAGCCGCCGTCGCCCGCCCCGGCCACCTCGACGAGCTGCTCGCGGTGGCGCTGTTTCCACCAGTCCACCAGCGCGAGCACTTTCTGGACCTCCAGCCCGAGCGGATGCCGGCCCACGGGGAAGCCCATCCGCAGGATCCATTCGCGTTCCGTCTGCTGCTTTGCCCAGCCGCCCGGCGCCGGGGGCGGGGGCGCCGTGCTGCTCAGCAGGACGGGGACAAAGACATCCGCTCCAGCGGCGGCGAATTCGAAAATTTCCGTGCAGTCCTCCGGCTCGCGGTCCGTCTCCGGCAGGTAGATCACCAGGTGGCGCGGCGTCTCCCGCTGCCGCAGATACAGCCCTTCGCCGTCGACACCGTCCAGCGCGCTCCAACGGACGGCGAGGACGTCGAAGGTGTCGCCCGAGGCGAGCACGGCGGACTGGTCCGGCGTCGCCACCAGCTCGATGCGCACCGGATCCGCCCGCGGGTCGATGGCGCCGATCAGCCGCCGCAGCTCGTGCGGATCCGGGTTGCGGCGCTCCGCGTACCAGGGCCGGATCCGTTCGAGGTAGCGGCCGATGCCCTCGATCATTGCCGCCGCCGGATCTCCGCGGAATTCGAGCGGTTCGGCGCCGGGCAACGGCTGGCATGGGGCCGAGCCTGTCAGCGTCAGGGCGGCAGCCAGAGCAAGCGCGAATCGCATGCCCTCATTCTGCACCGCGGCCCGCGTCACCCGCATCCGGGCTGGAAGGAGATCAGCGCGAGGCGCCGTGAAAACGGGCGGGCGGCGGTGCGGTCCTTGCGTCCACGCTTGCGGGCGGGCTTCAGTCGCGGCTCCATTGGGGTGGCTGCAAGGGCGCCGTGTCAGACTGCCGCCCCGGCTCCGTTCACCAGAAGATTTTCATGGCGAACTGGAACTGGCGGGCGTCATGCGCTGAGGTATAGGCCAGCGGCTTGGTGGCCGAAGGGCCGCGGAAGGCGCGCACCGGCTGGGGCAGCGCGCTGAGGGGCACGGCGCCGACGGTGTTGTTCACGGTGCGGAAATTCGTGCGGTTGGCCAGATTGAAGCCCTCGGCGATCAGCTCGAGCGCGGCGCCCTCGCGCGGCAGGCGGAAGCGGCGCGAGAGGCGCATGTCCCAGGTGAAGAAATTGGGCCCGCGGCCGATGTTGCGTCCGGCGGGGTAGGGCCGGTCGTTTGTGGTGTAGTTGTCGCCGTTGACGTCGAGTCCGGCCAACACGTTGAACGGCCGCCACGAGTTGGCCATGAAGATCGGGGCCACGGTCCAGCCGCGCAGCAGGGCGTTCTGAGCGGGCGACTCATAGAGAGCGTGGAGGACCAGCCGGTGCGCATGGTGGAAGGCCGAAAGCGACCGCTCGCATCGCTTGCAGAGCTGGTCCATCGGCGAAAAGTCCGAGTTGAAATCGGTGAAGTCGTCGATCGCCTTCGACCAGGTGTAGTGGCCGGTGAGCGCGAAGTTGCGGCGCAGGCGGCGCTGCAGCTGAACGATGCCCGCATGGTAGAGCGTGTTGCCGTCGTAGGTGAAGACGTTCTTCTGAAGCAGCGTCGGGTCGATGCGGGCATACTGCGGAGTGCCGTTTGGGTTGCGCTGGCCGGTGTAGACGAGGTTACGGCCGCTGATGCGCGCAAAGCCGAGGCCGTGGTTATAGTTCCAGGCCGCCGAGACCGCCCACTCGCCGAAGGCGCGCTCGATTTCGAAACTCGCCTGCTGGGCGTAGCCCTGCCGCAGGGGATCCGAGCCGAACTCGACGCGCAACGGCAGTCCCGGCCCCACCGGGATGCCGAACTGTTTCAGGTCGCCGGCGGTGATGCTGCGCCGCCCGATGATGCCCAGGCGGAGCAGCCCCTGATAGATGTCAGCCGAGGTCGTCGGGCGGCCGGTGGCCGGGTTGATGATGAGCGGAATGCCGGTGAGCGGGACAAACACCTGATTGATGAAGCGTCCGCTGAGGGCGTCGGCCACGTTGGCGATCTGGAGGTTTGTTGGCGCGTAGTAGATCCCATAGCCGCCACGGATGGCGGTGCGGCCGCTCTGGCCGGGCGACCAGGCGAAGGCGAAGCGCGGGCCGAAGTTGTTTTTGTCCGTGCCGAGCACCGGCTCGTTGCCTTCGAGGTCGTAGCGGAGCCCGAAGTGCAGCGTCAGGTTGCGCCGCGCGCGCCAGGCGTCCTGCACGTAGAGGCCGAAGCGCCTGGACCAGCCGGTCCAGCGCGGATCGCCGAAGCCCTGCTGGTAGAAGGTGGGCAGGCCGAGCGCGAAGGCCTGAAGCGCGCTCACCGGCTGCGCCAGCACCGGCACGAGCGAGGCCTGGCCGCTGGCCTGAAGATACTGGCTGATCTGCTGGACCGCGGCCGCGCCGGCGGCGCCGGCGATCACGTTTTGCAGGGGCACGGCCTCGCCGAAGCTGAAGCGGCCGCTGAAGAAGGTCTCGGTATTGGCGAAGTCGCGCACCGGGTTGACGTCGAAGCCGAACTTCAGGTCGTGTGCGCCCGAATGGCGGCTCCAGTTCTGAAGGATCTGATAGTGGCGCTCCTCGGTACGGGAGGGCAGGAAGATCTCGCGGCCGAAGAAGCCGAAGCCGGTCACGTTCAGTTCGGGCCCGTAGGGATCGACGGTGCGGACGGCGATGCGGTTATAGTTGAACATCAGCCGGGTTTCGACCACCCAGTTCGAGCTGAGGATGATTGAATCGCTCAGCATCGACGTGCCGTCCCAGATGTCGAAATTGCGACCGCGGTTGTAGGCGACCAGCGCGCCGAACTGGTTGTTCTGGTTGTCGAGCGTACCCAGGCTGCCGCGCCAGTAGATACTGTGGCGGTCGCCGAAGCGGTGGTCGATGCGGGTGGAGAACAGGTTGCTCGCCTCGCTGAAGGGGAACACGCCGCTATTGGCCTGAAAGACGCCGGTGACGAAGGGATTCGAGGCGGGCGTCAGCGCGCCGGCCAGGGCCTGTGCGAGCCCGGCCAGTTGCGGGACGCCGCTTGCGCGGAGGGCGCCGAGCAGCGCCTGCTGCGGCGGCGTGGGCGCGTTGAAGGCGCTGCGGTCTTCAAGGATCGGCACGAAAGTGGACTCGTGCCGGTCCAGCCGCTCGTAGGCGCCGAAGAAGAAGGTGCGGTCGCGGCGCAGCGGCCCTCCGGCGGTGGCGCCTGCCTGGGAGCGCGTGTAGGCGGATTTCTGCGGATCGAAGTAGTTCCGGGCCTGGATGTCGCGGTGGCGCAGGAATCCAAACAGATTCCCGTGAAATTGATTTCCGCCGCTGCGGGTGACGATGTTCACCGTGCCGCCGCTCGACCAGCCGAACTCGGCCGAGGCGGTGTTGCGGTTGATCTGGAACTCCTGCACCGCCTCCTGGCTGACGCTGAGCCGCACGCCGCCGGAATTGATGTAGTTCTCCACGCCGTCGACGAAGAAGCCGTTGCCGCGGCCGTTGCCGCCGCCGAAGCTGATGCCGGACTGAGGCGTCTGGGCCACGCGGTAGTCGGTGCCGTCGGCGAGGTCCTGCGTGGAAGCAGTGGCTGGGGACAGGAGTGCGAAATCGAGGTAGTTGCGGCGGTTGATGGGGAGCTCGGCGATGCGCGCGCGGTCGATGGTCGTGGCCTGCTGTGCGCGTTCGCTGTCGATGACCGGCGCTTCGGCCAGCACTTCGACAACCTGCTGCAACTCGCCCACCTCCATCCGCACCGGCAGCGTGTAGACGTCGCCCACGCGCACCTCGACGCCTTCAAACACCTGGGGCGCGAATCCCTTCGCCTCGACGCGCACGCGGTAGCGGCCCGGCGGCAGCAGCGGGAAAACAAACCCGCCCTCCTCGCCCGTTTCGGCCGAACGCTGGATGGCGCGGTCGGGATCGACGGCCTGGAGCCTGGCCCCGCGAATCGCCGAGCCGCTGGCATCAAGCACCGTGCCGCGGATTTCCCCGGCGTTGCTCTGCGCCTGGGGATATGCTGGAAGGCAGGAAACGGCCGCCATGGCCACAAGGATCGCTATCGACTTCATCGCGCAACTCCCAAGCGTCCCTCTGACAGAGAGACTCTCCGGATTGTAACAGGAAGCAGTCATGAGAGTACCAGTCTTTTTTGCGGCTGCATGGTGGATGCTGGCCGGGGCGGCCGCCGCGGCGCCCCGCATGAAGGCCGGCGCGGCGCGGATCGACATCACGCCCGAAGGCCCCATCTGGATGTCCGGTTACGCCGCGCGCAACCGGCCGAGCGAGGGCGTGCTGATGCCGTTGTGGGCCAAGGCGCTGGCGCTCGAGGACGCGCGCGGACACCGCGCCGTCATCGTGACCACGGACCTGATCGGCCTGCCGATGGAAGTCACGGATCTGGTGGCGGCGCGCGCGATGGAGAGGTACGGGCTGGAGCGGGCATCGCTTGTGTTCAATTCCTCGCACACGCACACGGGCCCGGTGGTGCGCGGCAACCTGAGCGTGATGGATCCGCGGCAGGCGCCGCACCGGCAGGCGATCGAGGCCTACCGGCGGCAGTTGCAGGAGAAGCTGTTTCAGGTGATCGGCGCGGCGCTGGCCGACCTGGCGCCCGCCGAAATTGCTTTCGGCTCCGGCGAGGCGCGCTTTGGCGTCAACCGCCGCCAGTTCACCGATAAGGGCGTCATCATTGGCGTCAACCCGGACGGGCCGACCGATCCGCGCGTGCCGGTGGTGCGGGTGACCTCTCCTTCCGGCAAGGTGCGCGCGCTCCTGTTCGGCTATGCCTGCCACAACACGACGCTGACGGCGGAGTTTTACCAGCTGAGCGGCGACTATGCCGGCTACGCGCAGGCGGAGATCGAAAGGGAATTCCCGGGGGCGGTGGCGCTGTTCCTGCAACTGTGCGGCGGCGACCAGAACCCAAACCCGCGCAGCCGGCTGGAATACGCCGAGCAGCACGGCCGCACGCTGGCGGCGGAAGTGGCCCGCGTGACCCGCACGCCCATGCAGCCCGCCGCGGGGCGGATCCGCGCCGCCTATCAGGTGGCTGCGCTGCCGTTCGCGCCGCACACCCGCGAGCAGTTCGAGCAGGAGCTGAAAGACCCGAACGTCTTCCGCCAGCGCCGCGCAACGCTGATGCTGAAGCTGTACGACGAACGGCGTGAGCCGCGGCTGCTGCGCTATCCGGTGCAGGCGGTGCGGCTGGAGAACGGGTTCACGCTGATCGCGCTGGGCGGCGAGGTGGTGGTCGACTACGCGCTGTGGGCTTACCGGACCTGGCCGCGGGAGCCTCTGATCGTGGCCGGATACTCGAACGACGTGGCCTGCTACATCCCGAGCGCGCGGGTGTTGCGCGAGGGCGGCTATGAGGCGGTGGACTCGATGATCTATTACGGGCAGCCCGGGCCGTTCACGGAAGAGGTGGAGGCGCGCATCCAGGACGCGGTGAGGCAGGTGATGCGGCGGACCGGGCGGTGAGCCTGGCGCCGGCGCGGCCCGAAAGGAAAACCGCCCAGAGAGATCAGCCGTGGCGGCGAGGCGGTGATGCATCGGTTGGCCCACCCCCGGCGGGTATCCGTGATGCGCGCCCGCGGGGACGCGGTCAAAAGATCTCGGCGAGGTCGGCGAAGCGGTCGACGACAATCAGCCGTCCGGGGCCGGGGCGGCGCAGCTCGGTGCGCTCGAGCGCCCAGGTGCGGGCGTGAGGGACGAAGACGGCGTTGAGGCCGGCCTCCAGTGCGGGGTTGATGTCGGACTTCGGCGAGTTGCCAATCATCCAGGTGCGCGCCGGGTCCAGGCTGCGTTCACGGACCAGCGCTTCATAGGAGGCGCGGTCCTTCTCCCTGACGATGGCCGTGTGATGAAAGTAGCGGCCCAGCCCGGAGCGGTCGATTTTCATGCGCTGCTCGTCGGGGTGTCCTTTGGTGAACAGCGTCAGCTCGTGCCGGCGGTGCAGGACGTCAAGCGTTTCTTCGACGCCCTCGATGAGCAGGAGCGGCTGTTCGAGGATCCGCAGCGCGAATCCTTTCACCGTTTCGAGATCTTCGGGACGGATCTCGCGCTCGGCCAGGCGCTGGTAGCACTGCTCGAGGTTGCGCGCGAAGTTCAGCGAGCCGTAGCCGTGGATGCGGATGTTGGCCAGCTCGATTTCGTCGAGCACGGCGCGGATCTCCGCCGGGCTGAGGCTGGAGTGATCCAGATACTCGACGAACTGCTGGAAGGCCTGCTCGAAGTAGATGTTGTTTTCCCAGAGCGTATCGTCGGCGTCGATGAGCAGATGCTGGCGGGCGTGCATCGGGGGCGGGTCATTCCGGCTGCTGATAGAGATGGCGGCCGTGGCCGTTGGAGCGCACGACCTTCTCCATCGCCTGCCGGATCCTTTCTTTTTCCGCCAGCCGTTTCAGGTGGGCGATGGCCGCTTCCAGCCGCTCGCGCTCGCTCTGCATTTCGAGCAGCCGCTGGCGGAAGTGCAGGTCGGGCGAGATGTCGCACAGCAGGAAGCTGAGCTGGGGGTGGTGGATGTCTGGCGCCTCGAGGCCTGCGTCTTTCGCCTTCACCACTTCCAGCCAGGCGGCCAGCGCCTCGCGCACGAGCCTGCGGTCCGGCGGCGGCTCGTCCCGGTCGCCAAAGATGACGGCCTTGCCGCGGAGGTAGCTCTTGCCGGGGAAGACTTCCTGGAGGGCGAAGCGGCGGCGGCCGACGGTGAGGATGTCCATGCGCCCGTCTTCATAACGGCGGAGCACCTCTTCGATGGAGGCGGTGCAGCCGATGCGCAGCAGGCCGCCGCCGCGCGCCTGCACCACGCCGAACTCCTGGCCGCTCTGGAGGCAGTCACCGATCATCTCCCTGTAGCGGTCCTCGAAGATGTGCAGGCGCAGCTCGCAGTGTGGCAGGAGGACGGTCTCCAGCGGGAACAGCGGCAGCATCTCCTCCTGCATGCTTGTATTATGGCTCATACGGATTGTTGAACCAGCCCATGCATGAGATGCGCGGCAAAGCGGGCCCGTCGGCGAAGGCGCCGCCGCGGGCAAGGAAGCGTGCCCGATGATTCTCAAACTGAAGCGCACGCCGGGAATTTATCTGGTCGGTTTCATGGGTTCCGGCAAGACGACCGTCGGCCGCATGCTGGCGCGGCGGCTTGGCTGGCGCTTCGCGGATCTCGACGAAGACATCGAGGCGCACGCGCAGATGTCGATCAGCGACATTTTCGACCGCTTTGGCGAAGAGCATTTCCGTCAACTCGAACACGAGGCCCTGCGGCGGCGCGTGGCCGACATCGCCCGCGGCGTGCCCTGGGTGGTGGCCGTCGGCGGCGGCTGTTTCGCCCAGCCGCGCAATTACGAGCTGATCTCGAATAACGGAATTTCGATCTGGCTGGACGCGCCACTGGAGATGATGCGCGCCCGCGTGGCGCAGTCCGCCACGCGCCCGCTGGCGCGCGATCCGGTGAAATTTGAGGAGCTGTACCACGCGCGGCGGGCGTCGTACGAAAAGGCGGACTACCGCATTGAGATCGGGCCGGGCGGCTCGGCCGAGGCGGTGGAACGGATCCTTCAGCTTCCGATCTTTTGATGAGCGAGGCCATGCAGAGCGAGAAACTCCTGCGCCGCCACGCCATGGCGATCTTCCGCGCCGCCGTGGCCGCCGCCGACCCGCGCCGCACGGTGCGGGCGACGCTCGGCGGGATGGACCTATCGCGCTACCGGCGCATCTTCGTTGTTGGCGCGGGCAAGGCCTCGGCGGCAATGGCGCAGGCCGCCGAGCAGGTGCTTGGACGCCGCATTCACGGCGGCTGGATCAACACGAAGGACGGCCACCTGGCGCCGCTGCGGCGAGTGCACCTGCACGAGGCCAGCCATCCGGTGCCCGACGAGCGGGGCGTGGAAGGCGCGCGCCGCATCGCCGAAATCGCCGGCCAGGCCGGCGAAGGGGACCTGCTGCTGTGCCTGATCAGCGGCGGCGGTTCGGCGCTGCTGCCGCTGCCGATGGAGCCGCTGACGCTCGCCGAGAAGCAGGAGACGACGCGGCTGCTGCTGGCCTGCGGCGCGACGATTCACGAGATCAACGCGGTGCGCAAGCATCTTTCGGCCATCAAGGGCGGGCGGCTGGCACGGCTGGCCGCTCCGGCGCACGTGCTTTCGCTGCTGCTGTCCGACGTGATCGGCGACCCGCTGGACGTCATCGCCTCCGGCCCCACGGCGCCGGACCCGACGACGTTCCGCACCGCCTGGGACGTGATCGAGAAGTACGGCCTTGAGGAGAAAATTCCCGCCACCGCACGCCGGCTGCTCGAAGACGGACTGGCCGGCAGGATCGAAGAAACGCCCAAGCCCGGCGACGCCTGCTTCGCCCGCACGCAGAATCGCATTGTCGGGTCGAACCGCCTGGCGGTGGATGCCGCCGCCCGCAAGGCGCGCGCGCTCGGCTACCGCCCGCTTGTACTCTCGACGACCATTGAAGGCGAGACGCGCGACATTGCGCTGATGCACGCCGCCATCGCGCGGGAGATCGTCGAAGCGGGCCGGCCGGCGCGCCCGCCCGCGTGCGTCATCAGCGGCGGCGAAACGACGGTGACGCTGCGCGGGCAGGGCTTGGGCGGACGGAATCAGGAATTTGCCCTGGCTGCCGCCATCGCCCTCGACGGCGTGCCCGGGGTGCTCGCCTTCAGCGCCGGCACCGATGGGACCGACGGCCCGACGCCCGCCGCGGGCGCGATGGCCGACGGCGCCACCGCCGGCCGCGCCGCAGCCCTGGGGCTGGACGCACGCAGGATGCTTGCCGCCAACGACTCGTATCATTTCTTCGAGCCGCTCGGCGATCTTGTCGTGACCGGCCCCACTGGAACCAACGTGATGGACGTCCGCCTGCTCCTGATCCGTGGCAGGAAGGCAAGATCCTGACCCGGCGCCATTGCGGCAGGCCGGCCTGCCGCCGCCGTCACTCGGCCGGCGGCGCCTCTTCCAGCCCGTCGAGCTGGTCCGCCTGTCCGGAATAGCGCTTCAGAGCGCGGATGGCCGCGCCGGAACTGAACCCGGCGTGGCGCAGGCGGCGGTAAGTGGCCGCCAGCCTTGCGGGCTGCGCGAGCAACGTGACAAGGTCCTGGTTGCGGTATTTCCGCTCGAGCCATTCCGCCGCCATGCGGTCTTCGTCCAGCCCTTCAAAGGCTCGCCGCACCGCCTGCTCGGCCACCTTCGGCGCCACTTTCCGGGTGAGGAGCTCCGCCAGCACGCGTGTCCTTCCATACTGGCCGGAGGCGGCGCGGGCAGCCGAGAAACTCTCCGCGAAGCGGCGGTCGTCGAGCGCGCCATATTCCTTGAGCTGGGCCACGATGCGTTCGACGCTGGCCGGGTCGGCGGCCCGCGGCCGCAGGCGCTGTTTGAGTTGCGCCACCGTCAGCGCGCGCGCCGCCAGAAGGCGCAGAGCGTAGTCGCGAAGCTCGGTCTCTTCCAGAAGTAGCCCGCCCCGTTTTCGCATGGCTCGCTTTTATTGTGAGTGGAGTACACTGGAGTCAGCAAGGAGCAGTCATGGAGACTGACAAAAAGTTTTCGTATTTCTTCCTTGGCTTGGGCATCGGAGTAGCCGTGGGCATCCTGTTTGCTCCCAAGTCTGGAGCCGAAACCCGCGAGCTGCTGAAAGAAAAGGCGGACGAGGGCAAGGAATACCTGAAACGCCGCAGCCAGGAGCTGCGCGACAGCGCGGTCGAAGCCATTGAGCGCGGCAAGCAGGCCGTTGTGCGCCAGAAAGAAGTCCTCGCCGCGGCAGTGGAGGCCGGCAAGGCCGCTTACCGGGAGAAAACGGAGGCCGGCGCGGCGGCGCCTCCGGCCGATGATGTGGCGCAGGGAATCTAAGGCGGGGGCGTGATGCAGTCGGAGGCAGCCCTCGTTCTTCTGGCAGTTGCTGTCGCGGTCTCCAGCCTGGCGCTGCTGGCCCAGGCGATCGTGGCCGTGCGGATCCTGCGCTCGGTCGAGCAGCTCAAGGCGGAGATCCTGCCGTTGATTCCGCAGGCCAAAGAGACGCTGCGCGAAGCCCAGGAGGCGGTCAGGCTCGCCGCGGCGCGGATCGAGGAGTCCGCTCAGATGACCAAGCGGCTTCTCCAGGCCGCGCAGCAGCAGGTGGAAGGCATTGACCAGGCCCGGCGCGAGCTCGCCGCTCAGTGGCGCATGCAGAGCGAGCGGCTGGAGCTGGTGATCGAGGACATCCTGAGCCGCGTCCAGGACGTCGTCGCCGTCCTGCATGGAACGGTGATGCGCCCGGTGCGCGAAGTCAGCGGCATGGTGGCTGGCGTGAAGGCAGCGCTCCAGACGCTGCTGATGGCCCGGCGGCCGACGGTTGACCGGGCCACCAACGAGGACGAACTGTTTATCTAGCGGGCTTCGGAAGTCCCGGCAGAGGCTTTACCGGTCCGCACCCCCCGCAAGGCATACGATGCGGGCGGCATGCCTGTCTCCGCCTGGCCGGGTTGGACCTGGCTGCTGCGGCATTCGCCCGTTGGCTGGCGATGAAAACGGCTTGCGGGCGCCCGCAAGACTTGGGCCCTCCGGCCGATAAGGGTCGTGATGGCGCATCCCGCCGAAAACGCGTCTCTTGCACGTCGGAACCATTCCCCTGCCCGTATCGCCCAGGCTCCGTTCCCTGGAGAGTCGGCCGAAGCCGCGGATGGCCTGCTCGCCCTGAAAGGGACGGCTTTGTTACGGGATGGGAAGGATACGCCAAAGACGCGACGGCTGATCGCTGCGCTCCTTTCCCGGGGATTGCTCGCGCCCGTGTGCCGCCAGATCGCGCACACTGACCCGGGGGCAGCCGCCGGGCTGTTTCTGCTGGCCGCAAGGCTGAATTCCAGGACAGAGCACATTCTGGAGTCGGACGACCATGTCCCTGTACCTCCCCTGACTACAGATCAAATGGAGCCGCTGGCCGAAGCGGCGCTGCTGCTGGAGCAACTGGCGTGGCAAACCGGAGGCGCGGTGCAGGATGCCCGCCTGCGTTCCCGCCTGGCGTTGGTGTGGGGACGACTGGCCATGGGGGCCCGGCTTGCCGAGCGATTTTTCGAGGACCCCGACCCGCGCGTGCGCGCCAACGCCATCGAGTCGCTTTGGGGCCGGGACGATGAGGAAGCGGTGGCCCGCTATGGCAGGGCCCTTCAGGAGCCGTACCCGAGAACGGTGGCTAACGCCTGCGTCGGCCTCTATCTGGCCGGCCGCACCGAAGCTTTGCGCGAACTCAAGGCCCTGAGCCATCATCCCGAATCGCGCTTTCGCGCCGCCGGCGCCTGGGCCATGGGCCGCACCGGCGACCCCCGCTTCCTTCCGGTGCTCGCTGAGATGCGCAAGGCGAGTCCGGCGCCGGTCGCTCTTTTGAGGGCGATCGTCCAGGCCAGGGAACGCATCCTTGCGGTGGAACGCCTGCCCAGACAAAATGTTGACCTGTCGTTTTCCGTTCAGAAGACGGATTTCCCGCTCACGGTCGAAGTGCACGCGGAAACGCCCCCTGCTGGCTGCCGGGTGCTGCCTGTCGGCTGGGGCATCGAGGTCAACGGCGCCACGGTCTGGGAATTCGAAGCCGTGCCGGCGGAAGAACACTGCGGGACAGCCTGGGTCCTCAACGTGCTGGCGACTCCCGCCGCCGTGGTGCAGCAGGTAGTGGTGACGCTCCATACCGGCGTCTGCTGCGGGCGTGCTGAGAAACTGCTCGACTGACAGCAAACCTGGCAACGAGCTGAGGACACGAAACGGAGACGGCCGGCCCGCCGCGCCTGCGCCCCAGAAGGTGGAGGCACAGAACGTCTCTCCGGCGGGAGTTGCGGACACAGCATGGAAGGCGCCTCCCCGCACGGCATGGATAACAGGGAGTTGACGCGCCGGGAGCGCGGAGGGCGGGCTTCGTTCGAGCCCGGACCTCGCCGTGGCCGGCCCCCTGAACATCACTCCTTCCGGGCCGCGGCTGGAACAGCGCGCGAGCGGTGCAGGAACGGACGGATTGCGGCCGCGGACGGAACGCGCATTGCGCCGGGCCCATGTCTGCCCGGTCGGAAATCACGGCCTTCAGACTTCAGAGCCGCGAGGGAAGCGGCCGCCGGCCGCGGCAACGAGCGGTCATGGCACGGCAACGCTCGCGCGCAGCGATTTTCGTCCCGGCTGATGGCGGGCGGGGTCACGGGGGCTTGTTCCGCCCGCGCTGATCGGCGGGCCCCACTCGCGGCTCTGGATGCGAGCAGAAAGCAGGGGGTGAGGAGCGGGACGCGCTTCCTGCTGTCAAGCCGCCAGATCAGGCCGTGGCGACCGCGCTCCTCACAAGGAGAGCCTGCCCTCGTAGACCATGTCCTTGAGGCGGAATTTCTTTTTCACCTCAATCGGGCCGCGGCGCATGCAGAACTCCACTTCCTTGTCCTCGAGTTCGATCGGATGATCTTTCGGGAAGTGGAAAATCAGCACGCCGCGCTGTCCATCCGGCGGCAGGGTGACCGAGGAGGGATGGAGCTTCTCATGCTCCTTCCAGACGAGCCAGGTGTTCTCCTTGAGCGCGGCCATCCACTGAGCGGAATTGCCGCTGCGACCGGCGCCCACCGGCCCGCGCTCCGTCGAGGGCTGTCCTCCGGCTCCGGGTCTGCCCGGACGCATCCCGCCTTCCTCGGCAGAGCCGATGGGCGGGCCGATGACGGCGATTACATAGTCCGGCTCTTCCCGCTCGATGAATTCCCGCGCCTGCGGCGATGTCTCCGCCTCAGCGCCCATCCGCGCCCGGACCGTGGCGATCTTGATGGGCTTGGCAGACTGCCACCGGATCTGAAAGGTGATGGATGGCGCCATCGTTCCGCCCATGCCCTCGCCCATGCCGGGCCTGCCGCCCATTCCACCGGTTCCGCCCATGCCGCCGACACCTTCGCTGCCCGCGCCGATGCTCGCATCGGACATGCCGCCTCCCGACGGTCCTCCTCCACCGCGGCCGCCGCGGCGTCCGCCCCCGCCCGGAGCCATGCCGCTGCTGAGTGTGATCGAGACCTGCCGGGCCCACGGAGAATCTGTCAGGATTCGCTGAATGTCTTTCTCGGTCCAGGTGTTGGGCGGCTTCGTCCAGGGGTCGGCGGCGCGCATCGGAAGCGGCAGCGCTCCGGCCAGTGAGGCGAGCAACGCACGGCGGTTGAGGGTCCCCATTGGTTCGGCTCCGCCCACAATATATCGCACCCCTGCATCCGATTGAACCCGTATTTCGGGATCTCCCGGCTGGCCGGAAACCCGCGGCCTTCCTGTGGCAGCATGGAAGGACATCCGGCCGAAACAGCATGCTTCTCAGCATCCTGATACCCGCCTACAACGAGGAGGAGTTCCTCCCGGCGGTCGTCGAGCGCGCTCTCGCGGCGCCGCTGCCCGACGGGCTCGAGCGGGAAGTCATCGTTGTGAACGATGGATCCACGGACGGCACCGGAGAGGCCGCCCGGCAGCTCGAACGCGAGCACCCCGGCCGCGTCCGCGTTCTGCACCACGAACGGAACCGCGGCAAGGGCGCCGCCGTCCGCACCGCGCTCGCCGCGGCGCGCGGCGAGTTCTCCATCATCCAGGATGCCGATCTCGAATACGACCCGCATGACTATCCCAGGCTGCTTCAGCCTCTCGTCGAGGGACGCGCCGACGCCGTCTTCGGCACGCGCTTCGCCGTGGGCACCGAACGCCGCGTGCTCTATTACTGGCATGCGGTGGCCAACCGCTGGCTCACCGCGCTGGCCAACTTTGCCAGCGATCTCAATCTGACCGACGTCTGGACCGGCTACAAGGCCTTCCGCACGGATCTCGTGCGCAGCCTGCCGCTGCGATGCCCTGGCTTCGGCTTTGAACCGGAAATCACGCTGAAGCTGGCGCAGCGCGAGGCGGTGATCTACGAGGTCCCCATCCGATATCACGGGCGCACTTACGAAGAAGGGAAAAAGATCCGCAGGCGTGACGCGTTGCTGGGACTGCTTGTGATCCTGCGCTTTCTCTTCCAGCGGGACATTTATGCCGACTCGGGCGCCGAGATCCTGGACCGGCTGGCCCGCGCGCGCCGCTTTAACGCCTGGATGGCGGAGACGATCGCGCCATTCGTCGGCCGCCGCGTGCTGGAAATCGGCGCAGGCATCGGCAATCTTACGCGCAGGCTCGCGCCGAAGCGCGAGCTGTATATCGCCTCGGACATCGACACCGAACACCTGGCGCGCCTGGCAGTGCGGCTGGCGCACCGGCCGCGCGTCCGCGTGGCGCGCATCGACCTGAGCCGGCCGGAGGACTTCGCGCCCTGGGCCGGGCAGGTGGACACGGTGGTCTGCCTCAATGTGGTGGAGCACGTCGAGGACGACCGCCAGGCGCTGCGCAACATCTTCGGCGTTTTGGCGCCCGGAGGACGCGCCATCATTCTGGTGCCGGAAGGCCAGGGGATTTACGGAGAGCTGGACCGCGTGCTTGGCCACTGGCGGCGCTATTCGGCCGAGGAACTGCGGCTCCGGATGGAAGAGGCCGGCTTCGAGCTGGAGCGGCTGTTCGGCTTCAACCGCGTCACCCGCCCGGGCTGGTGGTGGAATGGCCGCCTGCTCCGCCGGCGCAAGTTCAGCCGCATTCAGCTCTGGGTGTTTGACCGCCTGGTGTGGCTGTGGAAGCGGATCGATGGGTGGCTGCCGTGGGCCGGCGTCTCGCTGATCGCCGTCGGCCGGAAGCCGGGCGCGGATCAGACCAGATAGTCTTTCAGTTTTTCGAGCAGCGATTTCTGCTGCGGTTCGCTTTCGTCGGGCAGCGTCTCACGAAGCTGTTCGAAGAGCCGGCGCTGCTCGCGGGTGAGCTTGCGTGGGATGCGGACGTCGAGGTGGATGACCAGGTCGCCGCGGCCCTTGCCATGCAGATGGGGCACGCCCTTGCCCTTGAGCCGGATGGTCTCGCCGCTCTGCACGCCCTCGGGGACCTTCACCGTTTCCAGCCCGTCGAAAGTGAGAATGTTGAGTTCAGTGCCCAGCGCGGCCTGGGCCACGTTCAGCGGCACGGTGCAGTGCAGGTCGTCCTCACGGCGTTCAAAGACCGGGTGGGGCTTGACGATGATGAAGACGTAAAGGTCGCCCGGCGGGCCGCCGTTGATGCCGGGCTGGCCCTCGCCGGCGACGCGCATCTTGTTGCCGCTGTCGATGCCGGGCGGGATCTGGAGCTTCAGCTTGCGCGTTGTCTGGACGTGGCCTTCGCCCTGGCAGTTCCGGCACGGGCGGCGGAGCACGCGCCCCGAGCCGCCGCAGTAGGAGCACGTCCGGCGGATGGTGAGGAACCCCTGGCGGTAGAACTGTTCGCCGCGGCCGTGGCAGTGGGTGCATGTGGCCCAGTCATCGCGCGACTCGGCGCCCGAGCCCTGGCAGGCCGGGCAGACCTCCAGGCGCGGCACCTGGATCTCGACTTCCTTGCCGAAGATGGCATCTTCGAAGTTGATCTCGAGGTCGAAGCGCGTGTCCTCGCCCCGCTGCGGCCGGCTCCTTCGCCGCGACGACGTGCCGAACAGGTCGCCGAATCCGAAGAAGTCCCCGAAGATGTCGGCGAAATCCGCAAACGCCTCCGGGTTGAAGCCCGGCGCTGCCGAGCCGGAAAGCCCCTGATGGCCGTAGGCGTCATAAATACGCCGCTTTTCGGGATCCGAGAGAACACTGTAAGCTTCCGCGGCTTCCTTAAAACGTTCCTCGGCCTCCTTGTTGCCGGGGTTGCGGTCGGGATGGTATTTCAGCGCGAGTTTCCGGTAGGCGCTTTTGAGCTCCTGCTCGGTGGCGTTGCGGGAAACGCCGAGGATTTCGTAGTAGTCGCGCTGGGTCACGGATCAGCCCTTGACGGCGACGCGGACCAGCGCCGCCCGAAGCAGGCGTCCCTTGAACAGGTAGCCGCGTTGCAGTTCGGCAACCACGGTGTCCTGCTCGACGTTCGGGTCGACCACGCGCTCGACGGCCTCGTGAACATTCGGGTCGAACGGCTTGCCCTCGGCTTCGAGCGGCTCAAGTCCCAGCTTTTTCATGGCATCATACATGCGCTGGTAGATCAGCTCGACGCCACGGACAAATTCGGCGTCGGAGGACCGGGCCTTCAGGGCGCGCTCGAAGTCGTCGAGCACCGGCAGCAGCGCCTTGACCGCGCCCATGGCTGCAAATTCGAGAGTCTCGAGCCGTTCCCGCTCGCTGCGTTTGCGGTAGTTGTCGAACTCCGCCGCCAGCCGCAGGTAGCGGTCCTGCAACTCCTCCTTCTCCTGGGCGAGCCGGTCCCGCTCGGCGGCCAGGGACTCCGCTGCCGGCGCTCCGGCCGCTTCGCCTTCCTTCGATTCAGCTGCGGCGGATTCCAGCGCGGCCTGCGCCTCGGGCGAGAGCGCGGCCACGTCCGATGTGGCGTTGGGCAGTTCCTGCTCAGACATGGTTCGACGGATCCTGTTTTAATTTCAGGGTAGCAGGCGGCGCCGCTATTGTTGCGGCAGACTCATGAGAAGCGAGCGCAGCTGCACGACGGCCGACATCACGCGTGGATAATTCATCCGCATCGGGCCGAGAACCGCCAGACGCGTTTCCAGGCCGCCGGGGCCTTCCACGGTCATTCCGATCAGCGCGAAATCGCGTAGCGCGGCATGCGCCTCGCCCAGCCCGATCCGCACCTGGAGCCCGGCCTGGCGCGCGTCCAGGAACTGATCGAGAAGCTCGATCAGCCTCTGCTTCTCCTCGAGCGCCCGGAACAGCTCGCGCAGCCGTTCCCGCGTGATGTGGAGGTCCAGGCCGAGCAGGTTCGACGCGCCTTCCATGTAGATCCGCGGAGGCAGCTCGAACGACAGCAACCCGCGCGCGTGCAGCAGTTGCAGCCGCCGCAGCAGCAGGTCGTAGGCGGTGCGCTCCTCCTGCACCAGCCGGTCGAGCTCGGCGCGGATGTCGCGCAGCGCCCAGCCGGAGAAGTGCTGGTTGACGTAATTGCGGATGGACTGGAGCTCGTCCTGTGTGACCGGCTCGGGAAGCTGGGCCACCTGGTTGTGCACCAGCCCGTCGCGGGTGACCACGATCATCAGAATGCGCCGGTCCGGCAGCCGGATGAGGTCGATCTGGTCCAGCGTCTGCGCCGAGGCGGGAATGGCCGCGGCGATGCCCACGTTGCGGGTCAGCGAGGTCAACAGGTGTGAGGCCTGTTGAACGCATTCATCCGGCGTTGTGCACGGGGCGAGCTCCTGGCGCAGCCGCTCGCTGGCCGGCACCTGGCGCAACGCCGCGGCCACGCTGGCCGCATAGTGTTCAAACGCTTTCGCCGTCGGCACGCGGCCCGCTGAAGTGTGGGGCTGTTCGAGGTAACCCATTTCGGCCAGGTCCGACATGATGTTGCGGATCGTGGCCGGGCTGAGCTGGTCCTTCCGCCGCCGCGCGATCGTGCGCGAAGCCACCGGCTCACCCGTCTCGACATACGTCTGGACGATGGCGTGCAGGATTTCCACCGACCGCTGGCTGAGAACCTGCTCCATAAAGGATACGGGCAGCCGTCTGCTCCCCAATTTCGATGATAGGGAACGCGGGCCGGGTGATTCAAGAACGCCGCCGCGGGCGCGTGCAGCCTCAGCCCTGCGGCCGCTCAAACAGCGCTGCCGTTTCCGGCTTCAACAGAACCCAGAAGGCGTAAATGGAAATCAGCGTCCCCACCGGCACGTTCAGCAGATGGATGGCCGCCAGCACAATGCCCAGGATCCGCGCCCACGGGCGGAAATTATACAGGCCGTAGCCAAGAATCAGCGACGGCAGCGAAAGCACCAGAATGATCCCGACGATCACCGTCACCACGGCCTGAAGAATCGACGCCGGCAGCACGCCCGCCTCGCCCGCGGCAGCGGAGATCAGGGCCGGAATCAGCGAACCTGTGGCGAAAGTGAGGGCGGCCAGCAGCACGCCCAGCCCTCCAAGCACCAGATTGAACCAGGCGAGAATGCGGACGTGAGTTTCCATGCTCATGACGACTTCCGTATTCTACGCCCAAAATTTGCGCTCTGCCCGAGTCCGGCCGGGGTATGATGAGAGATGGCGGGTTGGGAGGAGAGAATCGGGGCGAGCGGCCGCGGGGGAGGCCAGCCGCTTTCCGCACGGGCTCTGGTTCGCGTTCGCACGCAGGAGAATGACCATGCTGGCCTTATTGCTGGCTCCGTCGGCGGCGAGCCGCTGGGCGAGGATCCTCACCGATGACACTTTCGCCGGCATCCACCAGCTCGACTGGTTCGACTGGGCGCTGCTCATCCCTTACTTCCTGATGCTTGGCACGCTCGCCATTTACGGCGCGCACCGTTTCGTCACCATCATCCGCTACCTCCGCGTGCGCGACCGCATCCCGCGCGAGCCCCGGCAGCGCTTCGCCGAGCTCCCTCGCGTCACCATCCAGCTTCCGCTGTTCAACGAACGCAACGTCGTCGACCAGCTCCTCGACAGCGTGCTGAAGATCCGCTATCCGCGCGAGCTGCTCGAAATTCAGGTTCTCGACGACTCCACCGACGACACTCACCCCTACACGGAAGCGCTCGTCGCCCGGCTGCGCGCCCAGGGCCACCCGATCGAATACATCCACCGCACCAACCGCACCGGCTTCAAGGCGGGCGCGCTTCAGGAAGGGATGAAACGCGCGAAGGGCGAATTCCTTGCCATTTTCGACGCCGATTTCATTCCGCCCGAGGATTTTCTCGAAAAAACCATTCACTTTTTCGCCGACCCGCAGGTCGGGCTCGTGCAGACGCGCTGGACGTACATCAACCGCCACCAGAACCTGCTCACCGAAGTGCAGGCGCTGATGCTTGACGGCCATTTCGCCCTCGAGCATGTCGCCCGCTGGGGCACGGGGCTGTTCTTCAACTTCAACGGCACTGCCGGCATCCTGCGGCGTCAGATGATCGAGGATGCCGGCGGCTGGGAGCACGATACGCTTACCGAGGACAGCGACCTCAGCTACCGCGCGCAGCTCAGGGGATGGAAATTCGTCTACCTGCCGTGGATCGAATGCCCGTCCGAGCTGCCGGTGGACACCTACGGGTTCCAGGTGCAGCAGCAGCGCTGGGCCAAGGGCCTGACGCAGGTGGCGGTGAAGCTGCTGCCCCGCATCCTGCGCTCGAGGGAGATCGGCTGGCGCGAAAAGCTCGAGGCGTGGTTCCACCTGACGCCGAACATCAGCTACCCGATGATGGTGTGCGTGTCCGCGCTGATGCTGCCGGTGATGATCGTCCGCTTCTACATCGGCTGGCAGCAGCTCCTGATGGTGGACGTGCCGCTCATCATCTGCTCCTTCTGGAGCGTCGTTTCGTTCTACCTGCTGGCCGAAAAAGAGCTCTATCCGGACCGCTGGAAGCGCGCCGTCCTGATCCTGCCCTTCCTGCTGGCGATGGGCGTGGCGCTGACGATCTCGAACACGAAGGCCGTGCTGGAGGCGCTGCTCGGCAAACCGTCGAGCTTCGTGCGCACCCCCAAATACGCGCCGAAGGCCAGCGGCGGCCAGGTGGCGGTCGTCTACCGGCGCAAGTCCGGGTGGCTGCCGTTTGCCGAGATCGCCATGGGCTTCTTCTTCCTCGGCATGGTGGCCTACTGCATTGAGGTGATGAATTTCTTCGCCCTGCCGTTCCTGATGATTTTTGTCTCCGGCTATTTCTGGGCCGGCATTTCGACGCTCTGGCAGGAACATCAGGCGCGGCTGCGCTTCGAGCGCGCGGCGCGGAAAGTGGAAGTCGAGGCCGTCAGCTAGGCCGTCTTACCACAGCCCCAGCAGCCTCCACCAGGCGAAGCCCACCGTGCCCCACACCGCGAGGTGGCACAGCGAGACCAGGAAGCCCACGCGCCACCAGTCCTTCAGCGGGACATAACCCTGCGCGAAGTACATCGGCGAGGGCGTGGTCCCGTAGTTGGTGAGCCCCGCGCTCAGATTCGCAAAACACGCGAACGAGAAAACCACCAGCCCCAGCGGCGCGCCCTTGGCCGCCAGCAGCGCCAGAAACGGCGCATACAGCGCCAGCAGATGCGCGGTGATGCTCGCGAACAGATAGTGCGCGTAATAGAAGACGACGAGCGCCGCCACCAGCAACGCGAACCAGTCCAGCGCCGCCAGCATTCCGCCGAATTTCCGGGCGAACGCTTCCGTCACGTGCTGCTCATGGAGCGCCTTGCCCAGCCGCAACAGGCCGCCATACCAGATGAAGATGTCCCAGGCGGCGCGCTCGCCACAGACGTCCTGCCAGGACAGAATGCGCGCCAGCAGCAGCGCGGCGCTTCCGACCAGCGCCGCCACGGTGATGTCCAGCCCCGTCCATGACGACGTTGCCCAGGCGCCGCAGACGGAGACGAACACGGCCAGCAGGATCTTTTCGTCGCGCGACATCGAGCCCATCTTTTCGAGTTCCGCACGCGCAAACTCGGCGGCCTCCGGCGTCCGGCGGATCTCCGGCGGATAGATTCTGGACACGACCCAGGGCACAAGCGCCAGCGAGCACAGTCCCGGCACGCAGGCCGCCACCAGCCAGCTCGCCCAGGTTACCGGATAGCCGAACGTGCCCGCCATCTGCGCCGCCAGCGGGTTGCTCGCCTGCCCGGTGAAAAACATCGCCGCGGTGACGCAGATCGACTGGTAGACGGCGGCCATCAGATAGGCGCCCATGCGGCGGGCCGTCGGCCCGGGCTCGGAGCCGTAGATGCCGGCGATGGAGCGCGCAATCGGCAGGATGACACCGCCGGAGCGCGCCGCGTTGGATGGAATGATCCCCGCCAGCACCATGTCCGATAGCCCCAGCGCATAGCAGACGCCCAGCGTGCTCCGGCCAAAGGCGCGCACGAAGACGAGCGCGATCCGCCGCGCCAGGCCCGTGTTGATCAACGCCCGCGCGATGAAAAACGCCGCCATCACCAGCCACACCGTCGGATCGGCATAGCCTCCGAGTGCGTCAGCCAGCTTCAGCGGCGTCAACAGCGGCGCAATCGTGATGGCGAACAGCACCACCGCGCCACCGGGCACCGGCTGGAGGATCAGCCCCGCCACCGTGGCCAGAAACAGCCCGGCCAGGCGCCAGGCGCCCGGCGTGAGCTGCTCCGGCCGCGGCGCCAGAAAGACGAATCCCAGAAAGATGGCGGCCAGAATCGCCATCCCGGCCCACGCCCGGCCCGGCCCTTTGTCCTCAGCAGCCATTCGCAGGGAGTATACACGCGCCGGCGCCGCCAGTGCAGACCGGCGCCGCCGGACCTGCAACGCGAGCGGTTCCCTGAGCCCGCGCGCGTGCCGTAGGCTGAAAACGGCCCCACACGGCGGGCCGACGGTGCCGCCATGCCGAAGACCCTCGTTCTGGCCGACGACCTCACCGGCGCGCTTGAATGCGGCGTGCTGATCGAAGGCGCCGTGGTCACGCTTTTCAGCCCGGCGCAGGGCAGCGTGGCCGTCGCCGATACCGAAACCCGCCACGTCCCGCCCGCGCAGGCCCGGCAAACCGTCCGCCGGCTGACAGAACAATTCCCGGCGGAAATGATTTACAAGAAAACGGACTCCACCCTGCGCGGCAACATTGGCGCCGAACTGGCCGCCCTTCCGCCCGGCCGCATTCACTACGCTCCCGCCCATCCCCACCTGGGCCGCACCGTCCGCGGCGGCCGCCTTTACGTCGATGGCGTTCCGGTGGAACAGACGGCCTTCGCGGGCGATCCCCGCGAGCCGGTCACGGATGGCGACCTCCGCCGCATGCTTGAGCTTCAGGGCGCGCCGCTCGAACGCATCGTGATCCACGACGGCGCCTGCGAGGAGGACCTGGAACGGGCCGCCGACGCGCTGCTGGCCGAACCGCCACCGTGGCTCGCCGCCGGCCCGGCCGGGTTTCTCGGCGTTCTCGTGCGCAGGCTGGGGCTCGCGCGCCAGCCCGCGCCGTTGCCGCCCATGCCGGAATGCCTGGTCATCAACGGAAGCCTTCATCCGGCCTCGCAGGCGCAGATGGCCGCCGCCGAGGCCGCCGGCGTCTTTTGCGGCCGCTGGCGCGCCGGCCAGATCCGCGATGCCGCCGCCGCGCCAGGCGCGCTCATCGTCTTCGGCGGCGACACGGCGCGCGAGGTCCTTCGTGGTTTCGGCGATCCGCCGCTGCACCCGGCTGCCGAGCTTGCGCCCGGCGTCGTCGCGAGCTGGTTTGAGGCCGGCCCGCGGCGGCGCTGGCTCATTACCAAAGCCGGCGGGTTTGGTCCGCCGGATCTGCTGATCCGGTTGAAGGCGCGGCTCGCCGGCCGGCCGTGAAGCGGCTCCGCACCCCGGAGGCGGCCGCCCGACGAAATCGGACTTCGCGGTGTGATATCATGCTGCGCGATGTCCGGATCCGCCGCCTGGCCTGTGCGGGCATCCCTGGTGCGGCCGTTCCGGGCGCCCGCGCCTCTGGCCGTGACCGGCGGGAGGGAGTTTTCCTGCACCGGAGGCGTCTGTCAAACTGGGGAAGCATACCGAGGAGTGACAAGCGACCATGTACTGGCTTGGGATTGACATCGGGACGGGCGGCAGCCGCGCGCTGCTGGTGGATGCGAAGGGCAGGCTGGTGGCGGGCTTCACCGCGCCGCACGAGGACATCCGCATGGAACGGCCGCTTTGGGCCGAGCAGCGCCCCGAGAACTGGTGGGACGCGGCGCAGGCAGCCATCCGCGGCGTCCTGAAGGAGGCCGGCGCCAGCGGGGATCAGGTAAAAGGCGTGGGGCTCAGCGGGCAGATGCACGGGCTGGTGCTGCTCGATGGCGCCAACCAGGTCATCCGCCCGGCGCTGATCTGGTGCGACCAGCGCAGCCAGCCGCAGGTGGACTGGATCAACCAGACCATCGGCCGCGCCAACGTCGTCGCCCACACCGCCAACCCGATGCTGACCGGCTTCACGCTGCCCAAGCTGCTCTGGGTGCGCGACAACGAGCCGCAGAACTTCGAGCGGGCGCGCAGGATTCTCCTGCCGAAAGACTACGTGCGCTTCATGCTTACCGGCGTCCACGCGACCGAGGTGAGCGACGCCTCCGGCACCGGCCTGCTCGACGTCGTCACCCGGCGCTGGTCGTCGGCGATGATCGAACGGCTCGGGCTGGACGCGTCGCTTCTGCCGGAGGTCCGGGAGTCGGCCGACATCACCGGAACGATTACCCGCGCGGCGGCCGAAGCCACCGGCCTCAAGGAGGGCACGCCCGTCGTCGGCGGCGCGGGCGACCAGGCGGCGAGCGGCATCGGCAACGGCATCGTCCGCCCGGGCGTCGCCTCGTGCACCATCGGCACCTCGGGCGTCGTCTTCGCCTACCTCGACCGCCCGCACTACGACTCGCACGGCCGCGTGCATACCTTCTGCCACGCGGTGCGCGGCAAATGGCACGTGATGGGCGTCACCCAGGGCGCCGGGCTCAGCCTGCAATGGTTCCGCAACCAGTTCGCCCCGGGCACGGACTACGACACGCTGATGGAAGAGGCGAAAAAGGCGCCGCCGCTGTCGCACGGCCTGTTCTGGCTGCCCTACCTGATGGGTGAGCGGACCCCGCACCTCGATCCCATCGCCCGCGGCGGCTGGATCGGTCTCACCGCCAAACACGGCCGCGCCGAAATGATCCGTTCGATCGTCGAAGGCGTCACCTACAGCCTGAAGGACTGCCTCAGCGTCATCGAACACATGGGCGTCGAGATCCACTCCGTCCGCGCCAGTGGCGGTGGCGCCCGCAGCCCCTTCTGGCGCCAGATGCTCGCCGACGTCTTCGGCCGCAGCGTGGCCACGCTGGAAAATACCGAGGGCTCCGCCTATGGAGCGGCTCTGTTGGCCGTGGCCGGCACCGGAGAATACGCCAGCGTCGAGGAGCTGTGCGACGTGGCCATCCGCGAGGTTGAGTCGCTGATCCCGAACGTTCACGAGTCCGCCGCCTATGATCGCGGCTACGAGGTCTTTTCGATTCTCTATCCGACGCTGAAGCCCGTCTACAGTCTGATCCAGCAGATGGCGTAGCGGGCCGTTATACGACGTTAAGACCGCCGGGGAGTAGCCCTTTCGAGAACAGTATTACTGCTGTCAACTCAGTTGGACTACGACTTCACCTGAGAAACTTCGCCGCCTGGGCGCACCTGTCAAGTGAACAGGAGCGCACGCGGCATGAAGACTCTCTTTCGTCTGGCGGTGGCTTGGCTTTGCCTTTCGGCTCTCCTGCCAGCGGCAACCATCCAGTTCGGATCCGACCTCGCCGATGAATGGAACAGCCTCACCGGCACGAACGTGGCCATCCAGCCCCATTCCGCCTGGGCGGCGCTCGCGCCATTCCAATGGATCTCCTACGCGAATACGGGAGCAGGCCCCGGCGCCATCTCTCCGCCGAATGCGAATTCCTCCCGCACGCCCACGGCCTCTTTCTACGAACTGCTGCCGGCGAACACGCAGCTCGTGCGGTTGACCGTGTTCGCCGACGACACGGCGGCGGTTTTCCTCATCGATGCCGACCACCCCTCGGGCCTTCTTCTGGCGCCGGCCAACTGGCGGCAGGACGGCGCCTGTGCCCGTGGTCCCATCGGTTGCGAGCCGGGCGAGAGCCTGTGGCTTGAGTTTTACGTCAGCCGTCACGGGCCGGCCGTTCTTCGCTTTGACGTCTTCCAGCGGGGCAAGGGGCCCTTCGGGCTTCTCTACGGAGGGGAGGTGGAACTGACGGAGAATGCGGAAGTCGTTCCCCTCATCCTGGTGGGCACGGGGCTTGCATGGATTTTCTGGCGCCGCCGCCGGTCCGTCGTGCCACGAACGCCGGCTCGTAAAGCCATTGCGGCGGTCTCGTCCTGACCCTGGCGGCCGGCAAGAGCCCGGCAGGCCAATAGCGCCAGACGAGAGCCCACGGCCTGCTTCCAACGGGAATGTTCTTCGGTCGCCGGTCTGAAAGGCGCGTGTGAGCGCTGCCGCCACACAGCGCGTCACTGCGACGTGTTCCGGCCGCCGGGCTTTCCGTATCCTCCTCCGCCAGGGGTCTCAATGCGCAGGCGGTCGCCCGGTGCGGCATCGAAGCGAACCTTGCCCGGCAGGCGACGCGCCTTGCCGGCGCGAATGAGAGTGTTGCGGCCCGGCTTGCCGGGCAAGCCGCCTTCCAACCCATAGGGCGGATGCACGCGGCGGTCTGAGAGGATGGTCACTTCGGCCGGCGCGCGGAATTCGAACTCGCGCACCAGGCCGTCGCCGCCGCGAAACCGGCCGCGGCCGCCGGATCCACGGCGGATCCGGTAGCTGCGCACCAGCACCGGGAAGGCGTGTTCGAAAGCCTCCACCGGCGTGTTCCACGAATTCGTCATATGGGTGTGGACGCCGCTCTGGCCGTCGCCACGGGCTGAGGCGCCCATGCCGCCGGCGATCGTCTCATACCAGGCAAAGCCCGCGCCGCCGAAGCTCACGTTGTTCATCGTGCCCTGGCTGGCGGCGGGGATGCGCTCCGGCGCCGCCTGCGCCAGCGCCCCAAGGAGCACGTCGGTGATCCGCTGCGACGTCTCCACATTGCCCGCCGCCATGGCCGCGGGCGGCAGCGCATGCACCAGCGTCCCCGGCGGCGCGATCACCTCGATCGGTTCCAGCAGCCCGGCATTGGCGGGCACGTCCTCGCCGAGCAGGCAGCGGAACACGTAGAACACTGCGGCAAGCGTGATGGCGTAGTTCGCGTTCACCGGTGCGGCCGCCTGCGGCGACGTGCCGGTGAAGTCGATCGACGCGCGCTGTCCGCGCAGCCGGATTGACACGCAGATCCGTTGCCCCTCGTCGAGCGAATCCTCAAACGTGTAACGGCCCTCGGGCAGCGAGGCCAGACAGGCGCGCATCATTGAGGCCGCGTAGGCGCGCAGCGCGCCAATATTGCGCTGAAGCCGCTCGAGTCCGTAGGCGGCCACGGCCTCCTCCAGCCGCTGGATGCCGCGCCGCATCGCCATCCATTGCGCCAGCAGGTCGCCTTCGCGCTCTTCCGGCGTGCGCACGTTGGCGAGGATCAGCCTGAGGAGTTCTTCGTTGATCTGCCCCTCGCGCACCAGCAGCGCGGGCGGAATCCGCAGCCCCTCCTGATAGATCTCGCGGGCCAGCGGCATCGAACCGGGACTCATGCCGCCGACGTCGGCGTGGTGGGCGCGTGCGGCGACGTAGAAATCCGGCTCTTCGCGGTCCAGCCACACGCCCGCCACTGCGGTAATGTCGGGCAGGTGCGTGCCGCCGCGGAACGGGTCGTTGACGATGGCGACGTCGCCGGGCCGGAGGCGGATCGAGTCGAGCACGCCGCGAACGCTGAGCGGCATCGCGCCAAGGTGCACCGGCATGTGGTCGCCCATGGCGATGGTTTCGCCGCGGGCGTCATAGATGGCGCAGGAGTAGTCGCGGCGCTCCTTGATGTTGGCCGAAAAGGCGGTGCGGCGGAGCACCGCGCCCATCTCCTCGGGGATGGACACGAGGAGCTGGCGGAAGAATTCGAGCTCAACAGCGTCAGACCTCGGCTGGGTCATCGGGGCGGCGGCTCCTTCGGCGGCGCGGCCTCGGGCGGTTCCGTGGGCTCCGGCGCCGGTTTGCACTCGCCAAAGCGGACGGGGAAGCGCGCCGCGGCGGTCCAGCCCTTCTCACCCTGGCGTTCGAGGACGTAGCTCCGCGCGCGGGCGTCGGTGCGGATCCGCCACCCGGTGGCGCGCGGCCGCAGCGGCGGGAACGGCTTCGCGCCAGCCTCGCGCAGCGTCCAGGTGTCACCGCCGTCGCTCGTCTCCCAGCGCTGGTAGCGCTGGCGCGGCTCGCCGCGCCGCTGAAGCAGGAGCACGCCCTGCGTGCGGCTTTCGAAGCGGAAAGCGTCGATGACCCCGTAGCCGGACTCTTCGAAGACCGGCACGCGGCGCCACGTGCGGCCCCCGTCGGTGGTCTTCAGCAGGAAGGGGTCGCGGGGGAGCGCGCCGGCGATGTGTCCGCTTGCCCAGCCCGCCTCCGCGTCCACAAACTGGATGTCGTCCAGCGCCGCCCCGCGGATCCGCGCATGAGGCTCCGTCCAGGTGCGCCCCTCGTCGTCGCTCACGAGCAGCAGCGACCACAGAGTGGCCGTGCCGGTGTGAAAGTTGCCAGTGAGGAACAGCCGACCGCCGGCCTGCTCCACACCGGCCAGTTCCAGAAACAGCGAGCAGGAGTCCTTGACGGTGCAGTCAAGGCCGAACTCAGTGATCTCGGCATCGCCGCAGGCCGGCGGCTGGATTTCCGACGGTGGTTGCGAAACCACGGCCTGCCAGAACAGCCATGCGAGCCAAAGCCTCATCGCCTCACGCCGATTGTAGCCTGCCCCGCCGCAAGGCCGCGCTGCCAGGCGCGGTTCCACGCCTCGAGGTCCCCGATCAGGCGGCGCGTGTCGATGCCGCCGTGCTCCGGCAGGTACCCGGCCAGTTTGCGCGCCGCGCGCCGCGCCTGCGCCATGGCCCCGGCAAAATTCCGGCGCGAGGCGTGGTGATGCGCCGCAGCGCAATGAACCAGCGCCTGGAGAAAGAATCGCTCGCATCGCGGCGCTGCCCTCCAGGCGGCTTCGAACTCTTCATGCGCCTCGTGGAACCTCCCCGCGTGGAACAGCGCGATGCCCCGCTCCAGATGCCGCTCCGGATCCACCATGATAAGAGTGTGACGCGATGTATCCCCTGGTGGCTGTTCCTGCCGGCGCTGCTGGCGGCCGGCGACGGGCCCGTGCGCCCGTCGAAGAAGATTGCGCTGTTCAACGGGCGCGACCTGTCCGGCTTCTATGTGTCGATGAAAGACACCGGCCGGGACGATCCCCGCGGCGTCTTCACGGTGCAGAACGGGGTGATCCGCATTTCGGGCGAAGCCTGGGGCGGGCTGACGACGGAGCAGGAGTATGCCGACTACCGCCTCGTGGTCGAATGGAAATGGGGTGAAAAGACCTGGCCGCCGCGCGAGAACAACGCCCGCGACAGCGGCATCCTCATCCACGGCACCGGGGCCGACGGAGCCGGCGGCAACGGCTGGCTGGAATCGATCGAATATCAGATCATCGAAGGCGGCACCGGAGATCTGATCCTGGTGGCCGGCGCCGGCCGCCCGCAGGTGACCGTCGAAGCGGAGCAGCGCTCCGACGGCCAGTTCTACTGGAAGCCCGGCGCGCCCCGCGTGACGCGCGACCGAGGCCGCATCAACTGGTACGGGCGCGACATGGCGTGGCAGGACCGCAAGGGCTTCCGCGGCGTGGCGGATCTGGAAAAGCCCGTGGGCCAGTGGAACCGCAGCGAGATCATCGCCCGTGACGGCGAGCTTACCTTCCGTCTGAATGGCCGGATCGTCAATCAGGCGCTCGATTCCAACCGCCGCCAGGGCAAGATCCAGATTCAGAGCGAGGGCGCCGAGATCTTCGTGCGGAAGATCGAGCTGCACCCGCTGCCGCGGAGCGCCGGGAAATGAGCTGGTGGCGCCGGCTGTTTCGACGCGCCGCCCCGGCGCCGCTGCGCGGCACGCCGACCGTGCGCCGGCAGAAGAATTACAGCGCGGCCACCGGCTATGCCTATGAATATTTCTACGAGGGTTTCCGCGACGAAGGCGGCTGCCGGCGGCACTATTTCACCGTCAGCGCCGACCGCAAGACCTGGTTCGAGCTGGAAGTGGCCGTTGAGGACCGCGCCATCGAGGCCTGGGCGGCCCGTCACGGCCGCCCCCTGGCGGACAATGAGCGCTACGCCATCGCCAAGATGGCGCTGTTTGAGGCCTTTGACGAACGCCCTCGTCCGGACGGCATGCAGGCGCCGGTGCGCGTGGATGCTGCCGCGGCCGAGCGCCTGCTGGCGCGGCTCGGCATCGACGCCTAGGCCGCCGGTTACGCCTCCGCCCGCGCCGGCTCCGGCTGTTGCGACTCGAGTCCCTGCGCCTCCACCACCGCCAGCGCGGCCATGTGGACGATGTCGTTCACCTCGCAGCCGCGCTGAAGCACGTGCACCGGTTTGGCGAAGCCCATCAGGATGGGTCCGATCACCTCGCAGTTGCCCAGCCGCCACAACAGCTTGTAAGCGATGTTGCCCGCCTCGAGGCTCGGCGCAATGAGCACATTTGCCGGCCCGGTGAGGCGGCAGAAGGGATAGTCGCCGAGCATCTCCGGCGTCACCGCGGCGTCGGCCATCATCTCGCCCTCGACCACCAGGTCGGGCCGCCGCTGCCGCACCAGCTCGGTGGCCTGCGCCACCTTGGCCGCCAGCGGGTGGCGCGAGGAGCCGAACGTCGAGAAAGAAAGCATGGCAATGCGCGGCTCGATGTCGAAGCTCCGCACCGTGTCGGCGCTGAGTATGGCGATTTCGGCCAGGTCTTCCGCCGTCGGCTCGATATTTACCGTCGTATCGGCGATGAAATAGAGCTGGCCTTTCTGCGTGATCAGCATGTACATGCCAGCCACTTTCTGGATGCCCTCTTTTTTCGGGATCACTTCCAGCGCGGGCCGGATCGTGTCCGCATAGTGCTGCGTGAGTCCCGCAATCATTCCGTCGGCGTCGCCGGCATGCACCATCATGGCCGCGAAGCGCGTCGGATTGCGCATCAGGACGGGCGCTTCCGTGTGGGTGACGCCCTTGCGCTGCCGCAGCCGCAGATACCCCATCGTGTAGGAGTCGAAGCGCGGATCGGTCGCGGGGTCGACAATTTCCACGTCCTTCTCGATGTGCAGGTGAAGCTGGCGCGCGCGCGAAAGGATGAGCTCGCGGTTGCCGATCAGGATCGGGTGGGCAATGGCCTCGTCGATCAGGATCTGCGCGGCGCGCAGGATCTTGTCCTGCGTCCCCTCCGGGAAGACCACCCGCTTCGGGCTGCGCTGCGCCTTGTGGATGATCATCCGCATCACTTCCTGGCTCTTGCCGAGGCGCTTCTCCAGTTCGTCCCGGTAAATCTTCAGATCAATGTGTTTGCGCGCCACGCCGGTTTCCATCGCGGCCCGGGCCACCGCCGGCGCCACATAGGTGAGCACGCGCGGGTCGAAGGGCTTCGGGATGATGTAGTCGGGGCCGAACTCGAGCGTCTCCACGCCATAGGCGCGGCGCACCGAGTCCGGCACGTCCATGCGCGCCAGCTCCGCCAGCGCGTACGTGGCGGCAAGCTTCATTTCGTCATTGATGGCCTTCGCTCCGACGTCAAGCGCCCCGCGGAAGATGAACGGGAATCCGAGGACGTTGTTCACCTGGTTGGGATAATCGCTGCGGCCGGTGGCCATGATCAGGTCGCTGCGCGTCGCCCTGGCGACGTCGTAGGGAATTTCCGGATCCGGGTTGGCCAGTGCGAAGACAATCGGCCGGTCCGCCATGGAAAGCAGCATCTCCGGCGTGACGCAGTTCGCCACCGAGAGGCCCACAAAAACGTCAGCGCCCTTCATGGCGTCCGCCAGCGTGCGCGCCTCCGTTTTCCGCGCGAATTCCGCCTTGTATTTGTTCATTCCTTCGGTGCGGCCTTCGTACAGAACGCCCTTGGTGTCGCACATCAGGATGTTTTCCGGACGCGCGCCCAGCCGGACGTAGTGCCGGGCGCAGGAAATGGCGCTGGCGCCCGCGCCGGAAAAAACAATTTTTACTTCGTTGATTTTCTTGCCCACCAGCAGCAGGGCGTTGATCAGCGCCGCTCCGCTGATGATGGCCGTTCCGTGCTGGTCGTCATGAAAAACGGGGATCTGGAGCGTCCGTTTCAGCTCTTCCTCGATTTCGAAACATTCCGGCGCCTTGATGTCTTCCAGATTGATGCCGCCGAAGGTGGGCTCGAGGATCTGACATACACGGATCACTTCCTTTGGATCCTCGGTCGCCAGCTCGATGTCGAAGACATCAATATCGGCGAAGCGTTTGAACAGGACCCCCTTGCCCTCCATCACCGGCTTGCCGGCCAGCGGCCCGATGTTGCCCAGCCCGAGCACGGCCGTTCCGTTCGAAATCACCGCCACCAGGTTGCCCTTGGCCGTGTACCTGTAGACGAGCGACGGATCGCGGTGAATCTCCCGGCACGGCACCGCGACGCCCGGCGTGTAGGCGAGGCTGAGATCACGCTGCGTGCGGCAGGGTTTGGTGGGGACGACGCTGACTTTGCCAGCAGGGGGGGTCGAATGATATTCCAGTGCTTCCTGGTCCCGGATCGACATGGCCGGTCTCCTTTCCCCTTCATTCTGACACTGAAGGAGAGCAATGTCGCGGGATTTTCACCTCCGCTGATCCCGGCCGGCGCACGGAGTATCCTGTGGTAGGAACCATGAGCACGCCTCCGGCGCCGCCCCAGGCCGAGCTGTTCGACCGTCCTTTCTCGTTCTATCCGCCGATCCATGGCGTCGGGCACAACGAGTGGCGTCTGAAGGAAGCCACCTGGAGCGAGATGGTGGTTCGCAATACCGCCGAAGACATCGAGGTCGCCATCCCGCGCCGCTACTTTGGCGAAGTGTCGGAAACCGACAAACCGGTGATGATCGTCGGGCTGAAACAGGAGCTGGAATACCGCATGGGCACGGTCTGGCCGGTGCGCAGGCCCGTGCTGGAAATGCCCGCGCCCGTGCTGGCGCCTCCGCCCTCGCCTCCGGCGGAGGCTCCGAAACAGGAGCTGCGCGGCATCGCCGCCGTGCTCGGCATCAGCCAGGACCGCACCGATACGCGCATCACCCGGCTCATCCTGTCCACGTTTCTTGGCCTGGCCGCTCTCGTGCTTGTCGTCTGGGCCGTCATCCGGCTGACGCCCGAAACGCGGCCCTCCTTCGTTGCCCGCGACCAGAGTTACCTTGAGCTGACCCGCGACGACGACTACTACGCCGTGGTCCGCAAGCTCGGCCCGCCGGCCGAAGACCGCTGGCGCCCCGGCTCCGGCGAGCTCCAGTACCGCGCGCTGTTCTACCCGGACCGCGGCTACGCCGTGATCCTGATGGGCACGAAGCGCGAAGAGGCCCGATACATCGGCGCCATGGGCCTCGGGCCGGATGGCAAAGCGTGGACGCCGCTGCACTCCATCGAGTACGCCCGCGGCGCCAACACCATGGGCATTCTCCGCACCCTCCCCCGCTTCTGAGACGGCGCGCCGCGCCGGCCTCCGCCGCCGCCCGTTTTCTGTCATATTGTCTCGGAGAGGTGCACATGCCGCAGATCAAAGGACCCGCCATCTTTCTTGCCCAGTTCATGGGCGACCAGCCTCCGTTCAATTCGCTCGAAAACATCACCGCCTGGGCCAAGGACCTGGGCTACATCGGCGTCCAGCTCCCGGCCTGGGATGCGCGCGTCATCGACGTGAAGAAAGCCGCCGAATCGAAGGACTACTGCGACGACCTGCGGGCGAAGACCAACGGGCTGGCCATCACCGAGCTCGCCTCCCATCTTCAGGGCCAGCTCGTGGCCGTGCATCCGGCCTACGACGAACTGTTTGACGCCTTCGCCGCGCCCGAGGTCCGCGGCAATCCGCAGGCGCGCACCGAATGGGCCGTGGAGCAGATGAAGCTGGTCATCCGGGCCTCGCGCAACCTTGGCCTCTCGGTGACCCCATCGTTTTCCGGCGCGCTGCTCTGGCCGTTCGTCTACCCCTGGCCGCAGCGGCCGGCCGGGCTTGTCGAGGAAGGCTTCCGCGAGCTGGCCCGGCGCTGGAAGCCGATCTTCGACGTTGCCGAAGAGCATGGCGTGGACATCGCCTACGAGCTGCACCCCGGCGAAGACCTGCACGACGGCTACACGTTCGAGATGTTTCTGGATGCGATGGGCGGACACCCGCGAGTCGCCATCAACTACGACCCATCGCACTTCGTGCTTCAGTGCCTCGACTATGTCGGCTTCATTGACACCTACGGGGCCCGCATCAAGGCGTTCCACGTGAAGGACGCCGAGTTCCGCCCCTCGGCCAAGGCGGGCGTCTACGGCGGCTACGCGCCGTGGCAGAAGCGCCCGGGCCGGTTCCGCTCGCTCGGCGACGGGCAGGTCGACTTCAAGCAGGTGTTCACGCGGCTCACCGCCGTCGGCTACAGCGGCTGGGCGGTGCTCGAATGGGAGTGCTGCTACAAGGACGCCTCGCAGGGGGCGGCCGAAGGCGCGCCGTTCATCGCCGGCATGCTCATCGAAACGCCGAAGAAGGCCTTCGATGACTTCGCCGGCGCCGCCACCGACACGGAGCGCAACCGCCGCATCCTCGGCATCCGCTGACGGAGGGCACACGCGGGGCCTGCCCCACGGGCCGGCCCCGTCGTGTTTCAAACAAATGTCGCGGTTTCTGGTTTTCCTTCTTCTCGGCGTGATTCCGCCCGCGGCCGGGCCGCAGGTGATCCCGCTCTATCCGGGGCCCGCGCCGGGCAGCGAGTCGTGGAACTGGGCGGAACAGTCCGCCATGGATGGCCAGACCGGCATCCTGCGCCTTTCGAACGTCAGCCGGCCCACCCTCAGCGTCTTCCTGCCGGAAACAGAGCGCGCCACCGGCGCCGGCATGCTTGTCGTGCCCGGCGGCGCGTTCCGCATCCTCGCCTTCAACCACGAGGGCACGGAAGTGGCCGAGTGGCTCAACTCGTTCGGCGTTGCCGCGTTCGTGCTCAAGTACCGCGTGATGCGCTCCGACGACCTCGCGCAACTGCCCGGCGAAGCCCGGCAGGCGCGCATGAAAGAAGCAATGGCCTTCGGCGTGGCCGATGCGTTGCAGGCGATGCGGATCCTCCGGCGCCGCGCCTCCGAATGGGGCCTGGACCCGGCGCGAATCGGCATCGTCGGATTCTCCGCCGGCGGCTACATCGCCGCAAACGTCGCGCTCACTGAAGACGAATCCGCCCGCCCTGCCTTCGCCGCGCCCATCTATGCGTATTTCCCCGACGAACGACCCGTGCCCGCCGCGGCGCCGCCGCTGTTTCTGGTGCATGCCGCCGACGACCGCACGGTGCCGGCCGAACACAGCCTCCGCCTGTTTCAGATGTGGCGCCGTGCCGGCCGCCCGGCCGAGCTTCATGTCTTCCAGGCCGGCGGGCACGGCTTCGGCATGCGGCCGAAAGGTCTGCCCGTAGACGCCTGGACGTCGCGGCTGAAAGATTGGCTGGCGGCGCAGGGAATGCTCACGGCCGCGCGACGGTAGTGGCGCGCGTTCGGCCGCGAGGCCGCCGGAGCGCTGCGAGAACGGGCGGCCAGCGGCGCGATGTGAACGCGCGCGGCGCCGGGATGTCTGCTCCCTGCTCTCGCCCTGCGCGGGCGAGCTCCAGTCGCGGTTCTGTCGGGCTTTATTTGCGGCGTGGGCGCGTCGATGAGAGATATTGCGTCCGGAGGCCGCCCTCTGGAGGCCGGCTGGCATCGAATGAAGTACGGACGGAATCCCGCCGGTACAATGAGAGCGTGAGCAGCGTGCTCCTGGTGCTGGCCTGGATGTGGGCGCAGGCAACGGCCGCGCCCCCGGCGGAGGCCGTACGGCTGATCGAAGAAGGGCGCGCCAGCGAAGCGATTCCGCTCCTGGAAGACGCCGCGCGCAAGGACCCTTCTTCCGCGGCCATCCAGTTCCAGCTCGGCTTCGCGCTGTCGGCGGCGGGCCAGGACGAGCGGGCCATTGCCGCATTCCGCCGCGTGCTGGAGCTTCAGCCTGACCTGCGCGCTGCAAAGCTGAACCTGGCGCATCTGCTCGTCAGGACCGGCAAGTCCGCCGACGCGCGCCCGCTGCTGGAGCAATGCCTTGAACAGCAGCCGGACGACGCAAAGGCGGCCTGGCTGCTGGGACGCGCGCTGGCACAGATGGGCGAGTGGCGTGCAGCCGCTGAAGCCTACGAAAAAGCCGCACGCAGGGAGCCGGATGACGCCGAGCTCGCGCTCGCGCTCGCGCAGGCGTGGGAGCGCTCCGGCGAGCGGGCGCGCGCCGCGGAAATCTACGCGCGATTTCCCGACAATCCGGCCGCGCTCGAGCGGCTCGGCGTGGTGGAGATGGAGTCCGGCTCGCTGGACGCGGCCATTCGTCACCTGGAAGCGGCGCGCAGCAGGGGCGCGACGCCGGCGGTGCTGTACGCGCTGGCGACAGCCTATCTGCGCAGCCGGCAACTGGAGCAGGCGGCGGCCGTGGCGGAGGCGCTGGCGGCCGCGGAGCCGGCCAACGCGGAGGTCCGGCTCTTTTATGGCCGCATTCTCAGGGATCAGAAGAAATATGCGGAAGCCGCCCGGCAGTTCGAGGCGGCCACGCGGCTCCGGCCGGACTCCGGCGAGGCGTGGAATGAGCTCACGGCCGCCCTCATGCTCAGCAGGCAGTATCAGGCCGCGCTCGAAGCGCTCGAGCGGGCGCGGCAGATCCACGGCGAGACGCCGGCCTACGACTACTTCCGGGCGACGATGCTCGATGCCATGAATCAGCCGAAGGCGGCGCTGGCCAGTTACCGGAAATTCCTGGCCGCGAGCCACGGCGCGCATCCGGACGAAGAGTTCAAGGCCCGGCAAAGGGTGCGGATTCTGGAAAAGGTGGCGGGGCGATGACACGGTGTCTGTGGCTCGCGCTTCTTGCCGTGGCGGTGATGGCGGCGCCGCCCCCGCCACTGACGCTGGAGGACGTACGGCGCGAGGGCGATCCCGTCCGCCGCTTTGACAAGGCGCTCCGGCTGGCCGAAGCACGCCTGGCCGACGCCTGGAAGCTCGTGCGTGAGCAGGGGCCGGTGGGAGAATTCGAAGGCGTGGTGAATGAAGTTGTCGATGCCTCGCGGCTGGCACTGGAGGCGCTGGAATCCACGGGCAAGCGCCCCTCGCGCCTTTCCCGCCAGTACAAGCGCGGCGAGATCCGCACGCGCGGCTTCGAGCGGGGCCTGAAGGAGCTGGGCCTGGCGGTGAGCTTTGAAGAACGCGCGTTTGTCGAGCAGGCGCGCGAAAAAATGGCGCAGATTCACGAGAAATTCCTTGAGGGTGTGATGACCCGTTGAAGGAGGCGCCCATGCGGATTTTTCTCCTTTTTTTGACCGCCTGCCTGCCGGCGGCGGCCCAGCGGGATTTTCTGACGCCGGACGAAATCGAGCAGTTGCGCCTGGTGCAGGAGCCCGGCCCGCGGCTCGAACTGTATCTGAAATTCGCCCGCCAGCGGGTGGACATGCTCGAGCAGATTTTTGCGAAGCGCCAGACGGGGCGCAGCGGGCTGATTCACGACACGCTCGAACAGATCACGCAGATTTTCGAGGCGGTGGACCTCAACATCGACGACGCCATCCGCCGCCAGAAGCCGCTGGAGAAGCTCGACGGCATCGTCCGCGAACAGCGGGAGCTGCTCGCCAAACTGGAAGCCCTGGCCGCCCGCCAGGAGCCGGACCGCGCCCGGTACGAGTTCGCGTTGGACCAGGCGCTGGAGACCCTGCGCGACAGCATCGAAATGAACGAGCAGGACCTGAAAGAGCGCACCCTTTCCGTCCAGGAGAAAGACAAGGCCCTGCGCGAGGAACGGGAACAGATGATGTCGCCCGAGCGGAAGGCGGAAATCGAGAAAGAGCGCGAGCGGATTGAGGCGGAAAAGCAGGGCGTGGCGCCTGGCAGGAAGAAGCCCACGCTGCTCAAGCCCGGGGAGAAGCCGGGCCGCCTGGGCCAGCCGCAGCAGCCTCCGAAGAAGTGATGTCGACGGCCCGTCCGGATTCTTCTGCGAGCATCCGGAAGATGGCCGCGGCGGTGGAAAAAATCACCGGGCCGGCGAAAATTCCGATCACCCCAAAGGCCTGCATTCCGCCCATCAGCGCGAAAAAGACAAGTAACCCGTTCATTCCGGTTCGCCCGCTGAGCACCCAGGGGCGGACGAAATTGTCCGACATTCCCACGACCAACGATCCCCAGAGCGCCAGAAACAGGGCCTTTCCCCAGGCGCCCTGGAACACGAGAAAGAGCGCCGCGGGCAGCCACACAAGGGCCGTTCCGGCCACGGGGATCAGCGAGCAGAAGGCAGCCGCCACGCCCCAGAAGACCGGCGCCCCCAGCCCGGTGAAGAGGAACCCCAGGGCCGTCAGCAGGCCCTGGACGATAGCCACAGCGACCATGCCGTAGAAATTGGCGACGATCGAGTCGCGGACCGCGACCAGCAGCTGGGCCGTTTTCTCCCGCGGCAGCGGCGACCATTCATAAATGGAAACGCTGAGTTTGGGCCCTTCGAGAAAAAGGAAGAACAGGATGAGCAGCGCCAGCAGCGCATTGGCCAGAGTGAGCGTGATGTTGGTCAGCAGCGACGCGCCCCAGCCGGCCAGCGTCTTCACGAGCGACTGCGCCTGGTCGAGCAGCGCCGCCTTCACGTTGGGCGCGGGGAGCCCCGTCTTCTGCGCCATCCACTGCACCGGCTGCTCGATGATCTGCGCGAGCCACGCCGCCCACCCGCCCTGCGCCGAAGTGTGCTGCACCGCGGCCTGGTAGACCACGCCGGCCTCCTGGATGACATTCACCGCGATCAGTCCCAGTGGCGCGAGAACGAGAAGGACGATGACGAGAGTCGCCGCCAGCGCGGCCAGCGCGGTGGAACGCACGAGCCGCAGCAGCTTCTCGTAGAGCGGCTCAAACGCCACCGCCAGCACGGCCGCAAACAGCAGCGGCTTCAAAAACGGCGCAAGCACCATTGCCACGAGAACGGTGCTGAAGGCGGCCAGCAACACGAGCGCGAGCCGTCCCCGGCGGTCTGTGGATGGCTGACTCATGGCAGCTCCGTGATCTGGATCCGGCGCGAGTCGTCCGGCTGCGTCTCGATGCGGATCTCGATGCGCTCCTCCGGCAGCAGCCGCGGAAACCGCTCCGCCCATTCGAGTAGTACCACGGCCGGCCGCGCCAGGATCTCGTCCAGCCCGAGCGAGGCCGCCTCGGCCTCCGTGTCGAGCCGGTACAGATCCACGTGATAGAGCCGTCCGCCGCCGTGTTCGTGGATGAGGGCGAAGGTCGGGCTGGAGATTTCGTCGGCCGGCGCCGCGCCCAGTCCTTCGGCCACGCCCTTGGCGAAGGTGGTCTTGCCCGCGCCCAGCTCGCCGCTGAGCACGACGCAACAGGGCACGGGCCACCGGCGCGCCAGCTCCGCGGCCAGCGCGATCGTCTCCTCCTCGCTGCGGGTGATGAACGTGCGCGTCCTCATGCAGCGGCTTCCCGGATGGCGGCGGGGAGGTGGCGCAGCAGGTCCGTGGCCGTCACGCACCATTCGGTGGACTGTTCGGCGGCCAGTTCGCCGGCGCGTCCATGGAGCCAGACGGCGGCGAGCAGCGCCTCCTCGCGGCGGTCCGGCCATTGCGCCAGCAGGCCGGCGATGAGGCCGGTGAGGATATCGCCGGAGCCGGCGGTGGCCATGGCGGGGGTGCCCGTGGGGTTGATGAAGGCGCGGCCGTCAGGGAAGGCGACGACGGTGCGCTGCCCCTTGAGCACGAGCACGACGTGGCGTTCCATCGCGAAGCGCCGGGCCACGCCCACGCGGTCGGCCTGGATATCGACGCTCGTGCAGCCCGCCAGGCGAGCCATTTCGCCCGGGTGAGGAGTGAGCACGCGCCAGGGGCCGGGTCCGCGGAACGCCGTGCCGGCCAGCGCATTCAGTCCGTCAGCGTCGACGACCATTGGCAGCGCGCTTTGCGCGAACATGCGCTGGGCGAAGGCGGCCATTTCGGGGTCGCGGCCGAGTCCGGGCCCGAGGGCGACGACGTCCTTGTCACCGGGATCGTCGAGCCAACCCTGCGTCATCAGCTCGGCGGCCAGCGACGTCACCGTCCGCCGCTCGGCCTCGGCGCAGGCCACCGTGACCAGGCCGGCGCCCGCTTTCAGCGCGGCCCAGCCCGCCATGGCGGCGGCGCCGCCTTTGCCTTCGGCGCCGCCGACCACGAGCACGTGGCCGAAGTCGCCCTTGTGCGCCCCGCGCGGGCGCGGCTCGAAGAGGCGCCGGAAGCGGCGTGGCTCCGACAGGGCGAGCCACAGGGATGCGTCGCGCTCGAGCATTTCCGGCGGCGTGCCGATTTCGACGACGTGCAGGCGGCCCACGCGGTCGCAGGTCGGCGGCAACACCTGCTCGACCTTCGGCGCGGTGAAGGTAATGGTGTGCGCGGGCAGCACGCTTTCGCCGTCCTCGCACAGTCCGCTGGGCATGTCCACGCTGACGATTTCGGCGCCCGGAAATCCGTTATTCATCTCGCGGATGAAGTCGAGCGCCACGCCGCGGGCGGGTCCGGCGAGGCCCGTGCCGAGCAGCGCGTCCACCACAAGCGTCGCCGCGCGCAGCCGCGGCAGGATTTCGCGATGCACGGGCACGCCGAGCAGCGCGAGCATGCGGTAGTTGGTTTCGGCGTCTCCGCGCAGCTCTTCCGGCGGCCAGGCCAGAACCACGTCAAGCGCCGCGGGCCGGCCGCGCAGGCGGAGCTGGCGGGCGATGGCAAGGCCGTCGCCGCCGTTATTGCCTTTGCCGCAGATGATGACGATGCGGTGGCGTTCGAGCGGAGCGTACTGCCGCTCAAGGAACTCGACGAAGCGGCACGCCGCGTTTTCCATCAGGATCAGCGACGGCACGCCGAGCTCGATGGTACGGCGGTCGATCTCGCGCATCTGTGCGGCGGTGAGAATCTTCATCGCTCTTTGCCTCCTGCGGCGCGGATCTCGAAGCGGCGCAGCGGTTCGGCCTCGCCCATGACGATGAGGCAATCGCCGGCGCCGATGACCGCCGAGGCGGGGGGATTGAACTCCATGCCGCCCGAGGCCCGGCGGATGCCGAGCACGACCACCTGCATTTCGCCGCGGATCCGCGCTTCCGCCAGCGATTTTCCCACCAGATCGCTGGCCGCGGCCACTTCCACCTGCTCGATGCGCACCGTCCAGTCCGGCGTGGCGAGCGCGAAGTCGAGGAACTGCCGGACATGCGGCTTGATGAGCGAGAGGGCGAGCTGCGCGCCGGCGGTTTTGTAAGGCGCGAGCACCGTGTCCGCGCCGGCACGCAGCATCTTGCGTTCGGTCTCTTCTTCGGCCGCGCGCGCGGCGATGCGCAGCGAAGGGTTCAACGTTCTTGCCGACATCACGACGAAGAGATTGTCGGCGTCGGTGCTGAGCGCGGCCACCAGGCCGGCGGCGCGGGCGATGCCGGCCTCCTGAAGGCTTTCATCCGAGGTCGCGTCGCCGGGCAGAGCCAGGCAGCCCGCCCGCTGCGCCCGCTCGACGCGCCGTTCGTCGCGGTCCACCACGACCACGGTGGCGCCGGTCTTGCGCAGCTCGGCTGCCGCGCCGCGGCCCACGCGTCCGAAGCCGCAGACGATATAGTGCCCCCGCAGCGATTCCAGCATCTTCCTCATCCTTCTCCTGCCGAAAACATTCCGCAGCTCCGCTTCAAAGATCGTCTGCGTCATGATGCCGATCACCATGAGCATCATGCTGACGCTTATGGCGATGTAGAACGTGTTGAACAGCCGGCCGGCACGTCCGAGCGGGTGGATTTCGCCGTAGCCGACGGTGGTCATCGTCATAACGGCCATGTAGATGGCGTCGAGCCAGGGGTAGCCCGCAATGAAAACGTAGCCGAGCGTGCCCAGCGTGAGCACGCCCGCCACCGCGGCCGCCATCAGCAGGATGCGTTTCGCCATTTGCGGCATCGTCAGCCCGCCTTCCGGATCAGCAGCAGGGTCAGGTCGTCCTGAAGCTCGGCCGAGCCGGTCCACCGAGTGACCTCTTCGACGATGCGCTGGCCGATCTCCTCCACCTCCAGCGCCGCGTGCTCCCGCAGGAGGGCGCGCAGCCGCTCCTCGCCGAACATCTCGCCGTAGACGTTTTCGGGTTCGGTGACGCCGTCGGTGTAGCAGACCAGCAGGTCGCCCGGCTTCAGCTTCAGCCGGCTCTCGCCGTAGCGCACGCCGGCGAAGCAGCCCACGACGGTGCCGTTGGTGTCCAGCGTCAGGACGTCGCCGCCGCGCACGAGCAACGGCGGGAGATGGCCGGCGTTGGTGTAGATGAGCTCGCCGGCCGTCTCGTCATAGATGCTGAAGAAGAACGTGGCGTATTTCTCCGGCGCGGTGGAGGCATGGAGCTGCTGGTTGAGGTTCGACACGAGCCGCGCGGTGGAGACCGGTTGCGGGCCGTAGCCGGGGCCGGTGCCCGCCGCGGCGGCCGCATCGGCCTCCATGCACTGCCGCAACTGGCTGCGCATGGCCGATTGCAGCGTCGCCATCAGCAGCGCCGCCGAAATTCCCTTGCCCGCCACGTCGCCGAGCGCGACGGCCAGCCGCGTCGTGTCGAGCGGCTGGTAGTCGAAATAGTCGCCGGAGACCATCCGCGCCGCATGGCACACGCTGGCGATGCGGAGCGAACCGAACTCGCGGATCGGCTTCGGCAGCAGTTGCGCCTGCACTTCGCGGGCGATCTCCAGCTCCGCCTGCAACCGCTGCCGCTCCTTTTCCGCCTGAAGCAGCCGCTCGAGATTGCCGGCCATGATGTTGAACGACGTGCCCAGCTCGGCCAGCTGGTCGTTGCCGGTGACGAGGATGCGGTGGCTCAGGTCGCCGCTGCGGATGCGAACGGTCGCCTCGTAGAGTTCATTGACGGCCGAGGTGATGGTGCGCGACAGCGAGACGCCGATCCAGATGGAGCTGATCTCGACGAGAAAGAAGACGAGCAGCGCGGTGGAAAACAGGATGAGCATGGTGGGGCCGCCGCTGCTTGTATCGACGCTGAACATGATGCGGAGCGGGCCGGAGATGCGCGTGGCGACGCCGAGGAAGACGGTGGCCGTGCGCTGGGGCGCGTCCCAGAGCGAGGCGGCGAGAGAGACGCCCCATTTGAGCGGCAGGTCCACGAGGTTGGCCGGCTCCGGCACCATCGCGGCAGGCGCGGGCAGCTCGTCCGGCAGCGGCGGGTGCAGCGAGACATCCATGGCGCGCACGCCCTCCGGGCCGATGGAAAAGGGCGTAAGCTGAATGGCCCCAAGCCCGGGAACCAGGCCCTGGAGAAAGGCGTGCGTCACCGGCACGGTGATGACGACCTCGGAACGCTGGCCGCCCGCGTGCGCCCAGAGGTAGAAGCGGCCATCACGCACGAGCAGCCCGGCGACGTCTCCATGTCCCTCGGGCGGATGCGGCAGCGTGGCGTCGTCCGGATAACGGACTTCGCGTCCGAATTCGTCCTTGAGCAGGATTTCCGCGCCCCGGAAGCGGTCCCGGATGAAAAACCCGGCGCGCCGCACCGCTTCCGTGCGCACCTGCGGCGCGGCGCGCGCGAGCGAGCGGGCCATGGTTTCCAGCGCCGCCACGCGGCGGTTCATCTCCACGCTCAGCAGGTAGGCGCCAATCTGGCCGGAGACGACCCAGGCGCCGGCCAGCGTCAGCACCGCCAGCATCAGCATCGGCACCACCGCGATGAACACGTAGGCGACGATGAGCCGGTTGCGCAGCCGCCAGATCAGCCGGCGCACCAGCCGGAGCCCGTGGCGCCAGACGAGCAGAAAGCCCAGAACGAACGCCGCAAGCTGGAGCGCGGCCGTCAGCAGGCGTCCCGGCGCAAGCCATTGCGACACAAGCGCCGCGAGCACTCCGGCGGCGAAGAGCCGCTCCAGCCAGCCCGCCCTGCGCAACGTGTTCAGCCAGCCGGGCCAGTCCATTCCGCTTCAGCGTACCTGTTCCAGGCCTCGAACCGCCAGACTCACAGGCGCGACCGGGCGATGTCGGGCAGCTCCTCGGCGGCGCGGATCTGGTGGGGCTGGAGGTAGTTTTCGGTGAGGAACGTCTTCAGATGATCCATCGCCGTGTGGACGTCGTCGACGAAGTCCATCAGGTGGAGGTCTTCGGGGCTGATCATGCCGTGCCGCGCGAGCGCGTCAAAATGGATGACTTCCCGCCAGTAATCGCTGCCGTAGAGCATGATCATGATCTTCTTTTCGAGCTTCTGTGTCTGCGCCAGCGTGAGAATTTCGGTGAGCTCATCAAGGGTTCCAAATCCGCCCGGAAAAACAATCAGCGCTTTCGCCAGGTAAGCGAACCAGAATTTGCGCATGAAGAAGTAGTTGAATTCGAAATTCAGCTCCGGCGAAATGTACTGGTTCGGATACTGCTCGTGCGGCAGCGCGATGTTCAGGCCGATCGACTTGCCTCCCGCCTCGTAGGCCCCGCGGTTGGCCGCTTCCATGATGCCCGGACCGCCGCCGGTGCAGACCACGAACCGCCGCGTGGGCGGCTCGAGCGCATTCGACCACTGCGTGATGAGCCGCGCGAACTCGCGCGCCTCCTGGTAATACCGCGCCATCGGCCCGTCCTCGGTGATGCGGGCAGAGCCGAAAAACACGACCGTGTCCCGGATTTTTTCCCGGCTGAAACGGTCGAGCGGCTCCAGATATTCGGCGAGAATGCGGATGGCCCGTCCGTTCCAGCTATCCAGGAACGCCTCGTTTTTATAGGCGAGCGGCGCGCGGTTCAGATGCCGGCTTTTCTTCATCAGCTACTTTTCCTCCAGACGCGCTTCCAGTTCGGCGATGCGCTTCTCCAATTTTCGCACTGACCTCATGAGCTCCGGCAGCCGCGGAAAGGCGGTCACCGCGCGGCGCCATTCGGCGGCATCAAAAGCGGGCGAGCCGGACACGACGCTGCCCGCCGGCACGTCGCCGCCGATGCCGCTCTGCGCGTAGACGACGACGTTATCGTGAATCGTCAGATGCCCGCTGACGCCCACCTGGCCGGCCAGCAGCACGTTGCGGCCGAGCACGCTCGAACCGGCCAGCCCGGTCTGCGCGCAGATGATGTTGTCTTCGCCCACCACGCAGGCGTGGCCCACCTGCACGAGCGAGTCGATCTTCGCTCCGCGCCTCACCCGCGTCTCGCCCACCGTGGCCCGGTCGACATTGCTCAGCGACTGCACTTCGACGTCGTCTTCCAGCACCGCCGGGCCGGACTGCACGATCTTGTAGTGGGTCCCGTCCTTCCGTTTCGCAAAGCCGAAGCCGTCGGCGCCGATCACGACGCCGTTTTGCAGGACCACGCGGTTGCCGAGCCGGCAGTGCTCGCGCACCGAGCAGTGGGCGTGGAGGACGCAGTCCTCGCCGATGACCGCGCCTTCGTAGATCACCACCATCGGATGGATCACGGTGCCGCGCCCGATGCGCACCCGCTCGCCGATCACCGCGTAGGCGCCGATCGAGACGCCTTCGGCGATCTCGGCCGAAGGCGCAATCACCGCCGTCGGGTGGACGCCCGGGGCCGGCCGCGGCGGCTGGTAGAACAGCTCGAGCGCGCGGGCAAAGTCCAGGTACGGGTTGTCGCTCACGAGCGCCGGGATGTGCAGCGGGCCCACGTCCCGCGCCACCAGGATCGCCCCGGCGCGCGACTCTTTCACCTTGTGGGCGTACTTTGGATTGGCGAGAAACGTGAGATGCGCGGGGCCGGCGTGCTCCATGCCGGCCACGCCTTCGATGTCGCGCTCGCCATCTCCGGGCGCCACCGGCCGCAGTTCGCATCCGAGCCTTTCGGCCAGCTCTTTCAGCTTCATTTGCGACCAGCGTAGCGCAGCCGCCGCGCGCGGCGCGCAGTCGGCAGACGATACACTGAATGTGGACGCGGATGCGGAGCTCCCTTCTTCTGCCCATCCTGGCCTCCGTCCTTGTGTGCGTGCGTGCGCAGGAGCCTGCGCGGCCGGCGCTGGAACAGGCAGCGGAAGAATTCCGCAGGCTGACGCGCGAGATGGGCCTTCGCCCGGACAGCCCGAGGCGCGCCGCGCGCGGCGCGGGCCCGCGCTGGAGCGAATATCACGGGCGCCTGTATCACAATTTCCGCAACGACATTCTGGACGCGGTGCCGCACGAGATCCGCCAGCGCGGCGGGACGAAGAATCTGCTGCGCCGCAACCAGTTCGGCTTCAGCGTCAGCGGGCCGGTGGTCATCCCGAAGCTCTACGACGGCTCGCGGCGAACCTTTTTCTCGCTGAATTACGAGGGCGTACGCGAGCGCATCGCCCGCAGCTCGCTGCGCACCGTCGCCATCGAGCCGGAACGCCGCGGCGACTTCAGCCTCACGGTGGACCAGTCCGGCGCGCCGCTGCGGATCTACGACCCCGCCACCGTCCGCGCGAATCCGCTCTACAATCCGGCGCTGCCGGTTTCGGCGGACAATCCTGAATTTCTGAAGGATCCCTTCCCGGCCAACCGCATCCCGGACGCTCGCCAGGACCCGGTGGCGCGCCGCGCGCTCGAATACTACCCGCTGCCCAACGCCAACGCCGGCCCGTTTTTCCGCAACAACTACTTCATCGTCTCGCCGGAGACGAACACGGCGGACGGAATGATCGGCCGCCTGGATCATACGTTTCTGGAAAAGCACCGGCTGTCGGCGTCGTGGTCGTTCACCAACGGATTTGCGGGCACGGCGCGGCTCATCCAAAGCCCGGCCGACTCGGCGCCGGCCGACCGCAGCTTCACGAGCCGCCGCGGCACCATCGAGCACATCCTCACGCTTTCGCCGCAGACCGTCCACGCCGCGAGCTTCGAGGTCCAGACAAATGTCAGCGAAAATGTTTCCGATGCCTCCGGCTGGCCGGAGCGGCTCGGCCTGCGCGGCGTGCCGTCGGGCCATTTCCCCTTTTTCGATCTGGCCAATTACATCGACATGGGGCGCACGACGCCCGCGGCCCGCACCGCCCGCAACACGTTCGCTTTCTCCGATTCTCTGTCGCACAAGCGGGGCCGCCACAGCCTGCGCTTCTTCAGCCAGTTCTCGCGGCTCCAGGTGAACACGTTCAGCCCGGCGATGCCGGCCGGCGCGTATTTTTTCACCTGGCGCTACACGAGCCTGCCCGGCGTCGTCAACACCGGCCTCGCCTTCGCCAGCTTCCTGCTGGGCGGGCCGGAGACGGCCGACATCGGGCTGGTGCCATCGCCGTCCTATTTCCGCAACTGGACGTGGACGACCGGGGCGCAGGACGTCTGGGAAGTCCGGCCCAATTTCACGCTGACCTATGGCATCAGTTTCCTGGCTGCCTCGCCGCGCGTCGAGCGGTACAACCGCCAGAGCATCGTCGATCTCCGCGCGCCCAACCCCGCCAACGGCCGGCCCGGCGCGCTGGTTTTTGCCGGCCGCAACGGGTACGGCCGGGCCTTCCAGCCCGTTGCCGTCAAGCCGCAGCCGTATCTGACGCTCGCCTGGAACCCGCGGGGTAACCGCCGTTCCGTCGTCCGCCTCTCCTATGGAATGAGCTATCAGGCGTACCCGATCTACAACGGCCAGTGGGGCACGCGCGGCTTCACCGGACATCCGTATTACTATTCGCCGAACGCATTCCTCGAGCCCGCTTTCCGGCTGCGGGACGGCCTGCCTCCGCCGCCGCGGCCCGTGCCCGACCTCACGCCGGAGGCAGCCAACGATACCAACGCCAATGTGCTGGACAATAGCGGCCGCCTGCCGCGGTATCAGTCGGCGGGCCTCAGCTATGAGCGTCAGGTGCGCGGCGGCATCGTGCTCAGCGGCGGCCTTGGCGTCGCCTGGGGCCGCGACCTCTTCATCGGCAACTCGGCCGTGCGCCTCAACGCCGTTCACCCGGACTACCTCTTCCTACGCGAACAGCTGAACGATCTGGCCTGGAACCGCGCCCTGCGGCCGTATCCGCAGTTTTATGAGATCGACGTCTTTTCGCAGTGGCCCGACGGCCGCTACCGCCGCGAGGCTCTCTCCCTGCGTGCGGAGAAACGCACCGGCCAGGGCCTTTCGCTCAACGTCTCCTACGAGTACTCGCGCCAGTATGACGACTACTCCGGCCCCTACGGCCGCCAGGACCAGTTCAACCGGAAAAACGAATGGGCGCTCACGGCGTGGAACAATCCGCACCGGCTCTCGTTTTCCTGCATGTACGAGCTGCCGCTGGGTCCGGGCAAGCCGCTGCTGAACTACGCCGACTGGCGCGGCTATCTCGCCGGCAACTGGTCCATTTCGGCGATTTCGACGGTGTCAAGCGGCGAGCCGCTGGCCTTGCGCGCGCAGTTCAACAACACGGGCGGAGTGCTCCAGACCGTGCGCGTCAACCCGGCGCCGGGCGTCGATCCCCGCGTGAAGAATCCTTCGCCGCAACTGTGGTTCAACCCCGCCGCCTTCGCGCACCCGCCGGACTTCGCCATGGGCGCGGGGCCGCGCACGCATCCCTTCCTGCGCGGGCCGCTGGCGCAGAACCACGATCTTTCCGTGGCCAAGCGGTTTCCCATCGACCGGGAGCGGTCGCTCGAATTCACCGCGTCCGGCTTCAACTGGCTGAACCACGCCAACTGGACTGACCCGGACGTGGTCATCGGCCCGGCCAGCGCGCCCAATGCCAATGCCGGGCGCATCATCGGCTCGCGGGGCGGCCGGGTGGTGCAGCTCGGTCTGAGGTTCAGCTTCTGATGACACGCCGCCAGTGGATTCTTGCCTTCACCGTGGCGCGGGCCGCCGCCAAGGCTCCCGCGCGCGCGGCCCGAGGCGCGCTGCGGCTGATTCCCGCATGGCTTGGCGGCAGCCCTGCGGAAGGGCTGAAAGCCGTGGTGGACGGCCGCGAGGCGCGCATCGAGAAAATCCTCGGTCCGGAGGATCCGCTGCTCCTGCTGCTCGTGCTCGACCTGACCGAGGACATCGCCCGCATCGACGCCGCCAGGCAGGCAGCGGCCGCGGCCATCGAAGTCATGCCGCAGAATGCCTGGGTCGGCGTACTGAGCGCCCTGGACGGCCTGCGCGTCCTGGCCGATCCCGGGCCGGACCGCGCCGCCGCCATCGCGGCCATTCAGGGCGCGCCCGTCACCGGCCGCGCCGGTCTTCTGGAAACCATCGAACCGGCGGCCCGGCTCGGCGTCTCGCTGGCACGCAGAGCGCCGGTGCGCGTGGCCGTGCTGTATCTGACCGACTCCGACGTGGCGAACTATCGTGAGGACTACACCAACCCGGTGATCAATTACAGCGACACGCGCGACCTTTCGCGCCGCTTCCCCGATGCGCTGATCCGCGAAAAATCCGCTCGCCTGGCCGACACGCTCGCCCGCAGCGACGTGCCTGTCTTCGCCGTTCATCTCGCCTTCCGCCGCGACCGTCTGAACGAGGCCTACCAGACGGGTCTCCAGCAGATCCTCGAAGCCACCGGCGGCCGCGCCTGGTTCTGCACCCACCTGACTGAAATCCCGGACGCCGTGGCGGCCGCTTTTCAGCGGATTCGTTCGATGTATTCCATCGCTCTGCGCCTTCCGGAACGGATTCGCAAAAACGCCACCGTGCAGCTTTCCGGCGCCGCCGAGCTCGAATATCGCAACCGCCTCGCCCCGGAAGGCTGGATGGATGAGTGACACGGTTGTTTTCCGGAGCGCTCTTTTCGAGGGAATCGTTTAGGATGGAGCGTATGCGAAACCCCGCCCTGGTTACGCTGTCCGTCCTACTGGGGCTTTCGCTGACCGCCGGCGCGTGGCTGTTGCGGACGCGGCTCCAGTGGCGCGCCGAAATGGACCGGCAGCTCGAACAGGCCCGGGCGGAGGTGAAGAAGGAGCGGGAAAGCGCCGCCGCGCTGCTGCTTGAAAACGAGGAATTGCGGCGGCAACTGGCGGAAAAAGGCATCACCCCGAAATTGCCGCCGGCCATCGAACGCGGCGCGGAAGAGGCGCGGCGCCTGGCCGCCGTACGCGAGCTGGCCAGCGCGCAGACGCGGCTCGCGGAAGCCCAGGCGGCGCTGACGGAGATGAAGAGCCGCGTGGCCGAGCTCGAGGCTTCGCTGGAACGCACAGCCGCCGAGAACCGGCGGCTGGAAGCGGCCGAGGCCGCGCTCCGGGAGGAGGTCGAAAACACGCGCCGCATCGTCCAGGCCATGGAAGCCGAGATCCGCGCCAAGAACGAACGCATGGCGCAGATGGAGGCAACGCTGCGCAGGACGCGCGAGGAGCTGTCCGCGCTGGCCCAGCGCAATGCATCCACGAGCCAGCTCCTCAACGAACTGTCTGACATCAACCGCCGGCGCGAAAACACGGTCACGTCGCTCCAGCGCCGCTACCGTGACATCACCGACCAGCTCCGCGCCCTCGCCGTGCGGCTGGACACGCAGCGCGACAACCCGGCCGCGGCCGTCGGCGACCTGTCCCGCATCCAGACCGCGGTGCAGGCCGCTGAAGAGGACCTCCGCCAGCTCAACGTGCTCAACTCGCAAAGCCAGCAGCTCATGCAGAAGCTCGCCGGCCGTTAGGGGCAGCGTTGTACGCTGTGTCCATGAGGGTTCTGCTCGGCCCGCCAGGATCCGGCAAGACGACCCGCGTGCTGGACGAATTCGCCGCCGCCGCGCGCACGGACAGTGTCCGCCTGGTGGTGCCCACGGCGACCATGGCCGAACACCTTCGCCACGAGCTGGCGCGGCAGGGCCGCCATGTGCCGCCCTCGTGGATCAACACGCTGGCCGGACTCCTTCACGGACTCCTGCCGGAGGTTCGCGTGGCCAGCGCGCCGGAACTCGCCTTGATCACCGGGTTGGCGCTGGAGGCCCATCCGGAGCTGTTCCCTTCCCTCCGCGGCAGCCCCGGGCTGCCGGCGGCATTGGCATCGGCATTTGAAGAGCTGTCTGGCGCCGGCGTCGGCTCGCTGCAACTCGAGTCGCTTGCAGGTTTCGGCGTCCGGCCGGACGCTGACCTTGTGGCCGCCTACCGGGCCGTTGAAGAATCGCTGCGGCAAAGCGGTGTGCGGCTCCGCGCGCAGGCGCTGACCGAAGCCGCGCGGCACGTCTCCGGCGGGAGCGCGGCGTTTCATGCCGTCTGGCTGGATGGATTCTTTCGATTGTCACCGGTAGAAGTCGAGTTCGTCCTGGCCCTGGCGAAGCAGGCGCGCGTGACGGTGACGCTGCCGGAGTGGGCGGGCGCAGCGCCGCTGGTGGAGCGCTTCCGCCGCAGTGGCGCGCGTGTAGAGACACTGGCCTCGTGCAGGCCGCGCCCGCGGGCCGTGCTGATCCCCGCCACCTCGCGCGAGCATGAGGTGGAAGAGGTGGTCCTGCGGCTTCTGGAGGAGCATGAAGCGGGCCGCCCGTGGCGCGAGATGGGCGTCGTGCTGCGCAACGAGGAGGAATATCTCGGACGCTTTGAGCGCGCCCTGTTCCGCGCCGGCGTTCCCGCGCGCGCTTATTTCGGCCGATCCCTGCGCCGCGAACCGGCGTGTCTGCTGGTGCGGCGCTTTGTCGAAGCGGTCCGCAGCGGCTGGGACGGCGAGGCGACACTTGAGCTGCTGCGCACGCCGGTGGCCGTCACCGCAGAAGCTCTTCGGGCTGACGGCGTCTGGGCGCGGGCCGTGGAGGCCCTGCCGTTTCAGGGGCTGGAGAGGCTCAAGCGCCTTGTGCCGGAGGCGGCGCGCGCGCTGGCGCCACTGGCTGACTGGCCCGCGCTCAGGCTCACGCCCAAGGAGTGGTCCGCACGCCTTGGCGAACTTGCCCGGCTCCTTGCGCCTCCGCCTGCCGGGCGGGAGCTGGCGGAAACGGAGCTCGAGGATTACGCGATGCGCGCTGCCGCCTTCCGCGAGATCCTGTCTCTGGGTGGCGCCGCCGCGGAGTGGCTCCCGGCCGATCGCGTGCCGCTCAACGCGTTCTGGGCGCACGTGGAGGCGGGAATCCATGAGGCGCGCATCTACACCCGGGACACGCGCCGCAATGCCGTGCACCTGCTCGACGTCGAGGAAGCGCGGCAGTGGGAGCTGCCGGTCGTTTTCGTCTGCGGACTCGTGGAGAGCGAATTCCCGCGCCGCATCCAGCCGGACCCGGTGCTGCCGGATTCGCTGCGGCAGGCGCTCGCGCAACAGGGGATCGGCATCCGCACCAGCAGGGATCGGGAAGCCGAAGAAGGGTTTCACTTCGAGGTCGCGCGGACGCGAGCCACGCAGAGGCTGTATCTGTCCTGGCCGGAGCGGAACGAAAATGGCGACGAGATCCTTCGCGCGTTCGTGCTCGACCAGGCGGAAGCGGAAGGCGCGGAGACATTCCGCGCGCGCCGGTTCGCCGTGCGGCCGGCCCGCGCGGCGGTCCCGACGCCCCCGCCGGCGCTTGTCTCTGACGACGTGCTCGCGTTCTTGCGCCAGATACACACGAAGATTCAGGCCACGGCCATCGAGTCCTTCCTCCAGTGCCCGTTTCAGTTCTTCGCGGCGCGCACGCTCGGACTCAAGGAGCTTCCCCGGTTCCCGGCCGAGCGGCTGGATGCGCTCTTTGAAGGAATCCTGGCCCACGAAATCCTGAAAGAATGGCACCAGCGCGGCGGCGACATCGCGCGGGTCTGCGATGAGAACTGGGACCGGGCCATGCGCAGCGAAGGACTCGCGGAAACCCACCAGACGCTGCTGGCGCGAGAGGCGATGAAGCGGAATCTGCAACTCTATGCGCGTGACGAGTGCAGCCAGTCCGCGGGCACGGTGGAGCTGGAGCGGAAGCTGCGGCTCACCCTGCTGGGCGTGGAGATCCACGGCCGCGCCGACCGGGTGGATTTTCTCGATGGCGGCGAGTGCCTCGTGTACGACTTCAAGTATTCAAGCAGCGGTTCCGCCAGCGACCGCAACAGGAGGGAGGAAGAGGGCCTGGCCGTTCAGGGAGGGCTCTATGCGCGCGCCCTCCAGGAGGAGGGCTACCGCCCGCAGGAGATCCGGGTGGTTTCCCTGAAAAACGAGGTGAAGCTCTACGGCGCCGCGAGTCCCGCCGAGGTGGAGGACCGCATCCAGACGGCCAGCCAGGTGGCGGAAGATGCCCTGCTGCGAATCTTTGAAGGCCGCATCGACGTGCGGCCCGCTGATCCCGATCTCTGCCGGTGGTGCAGCTTCCGCGACGCCTGCCGCGTGCAGGAGAGCGCCGCAGCGCTGCCCGCCACGGACGAGGCCTGAGTCCGGCTTCGGGGCACGGCTGACCACGCCCGTTTTTGACGTCAGAGCCGCGAGTGAAGCGGCCGCAGGCTGCGGCAGCGGGCGGACACGTTGCAGGTGGAACGCGCACGCCGGCGCCGGAGTCCGCATCTTCCGCTCGCCCTGCGGGCGGGCGCCAGCCGCGGCCTGGAAGGCGCGCTGTCAGCCCTGATTCTGCGCGCCCGCCGGGCGGACCCTCAACATAAACCACACCAGCGCGAGCGCACCCAGCGCAAACAGCGTGTCGCCCGGGGCGCGCATCCAGCGCAGCGCCTGCATCAGCGGCGTCTGGAGGAACTCCATGCTGCGCGCATACCAGTAGCTCTGGCTGACGCTGGCCCACGTCTGCATGAGCCCCACGGGGAGCAGGCTGAATACCGTCATCGCGAACAGACCGCCGTTCATGGCCCAGAAGGCGAACTTCATCAGACGGTCGTTCCATTCCTCCTGGGGGTCCATGGCGCGCAGGCAGACGAGCGTCAGGCCGATGCCGAGCATGCCGTAGACGCCAAACAGCGCCGCGTGGCCGTGGACGGGCGTCGTGTTCAGTCCCTGCATGTAATAGAGCGCGATCGGAGGGTTGATCATGAAGCCAAACAGCCCGGCACCGAGCATGTTCCAGAAGGCCACGGCCACGAAGTAGCGGATCGGCCAGCGGTAGCGCTGCGCCCACGCGGTTGCCTGGCCGCGCCGCAGGTCGTCCAGCGCGCCGAACGCCACCATCGTCAGCGGCACCACTTCCAGTGCGCTGAACACCGAACCCCAGGCGAGCGCCACCGTTGGGGTGCCGGTAAAGTAGAGATGGTGGCAGGTGCCGATGATGCCTCCGGCCAGATAGATGGTGGCCGACAGCAGCGCCGCCTCGGCCGCCAGCTTCGGCCGCACCAGACCAAGCTTTGCAAAGAAGAAGGCGATGACCGCCGTGGCGAAGACTTCAAAGAAGCCCTCCACCCACAGATGCACCACCCACCAGCGCCAGAACTCGACCATCGACAGGTGCGAGTGCTGCCCCCACATGATGCCCGCCCCATAAAACAGGCCGATCGCTCCGGCGCTCATCAGAAAGATGGTGAGCAGCGGCCGGGTCTCGCCCGCCGTGCGGAAGGCCGGTCTCACTGCCCGCAGCACCAGAAACAGCCAGATGAACAGCCCCGCCAGCAGCAGGATCTGCCACATCCTTCCGAGGTCGACATACTCGTACCCCTGGTGACCCCACAGAAACGCCTGCCGGTCCGTCAGCCGGTTGTGGATGCTCAGCCACTCGCCGGCCAGCGACCCGACGACGATCACCAGCAGCGCCAGGAACAGCACGTTCACACCCAGCGCCTGGCGCTTCGGCTCGTGTCCCGAGATCAACGGCCCGATGAACAGTCCCGCCGCCAGCCATGAGGTCGCAATCCAGAAGATGCCGAGCTGGATGTGCCACGTCCTCGTCACGCTGTAAGGCAGCCATTTGGCCAGCGGAATTCCGTAGAAGGCGTTGCCTTCCACGCCGTAGTGCGCCGTCACCACGCCCAGCACGATCTGCGCCAGAATCAGCAGCGCCACCACCCAGAAGTATTTCAGTGTTGCCCGCTGCGACGGCGTGAGTACGATTTTTTTCAGCGGATCCGCCTCCGGCCGCTCGATGGGCGTTTCCTTGGGCTGGGACGCGTACCACCAGATCATCGCGCAGATGCCGCCGAGCAGCATGAGAATGCTGACGCCCGTCCAGATCACGCTCTCGCCCGTCGGCCCGTTGCCCACCAGCGGCTCGTGCGGCCAGTTGTGCGTGTAGGAGATCGTGTCGCCCGGCCGGTTGGTCGATGCCGACCAGGCCGTCCACCAGAAAAACGCCGCCAGCTTCCGGGCGCGCTCCGGATCCGGCACCGCGCCCTTCGGGATCGCATAGGCCGGCTCGCCTTCGGCAAACAGTTTCGTGTAGTACGCCACGTTGGCGGCAAACGCCTCGGCGCGCACGGGGTCGATCACGATGCGTCCGCTGGCCGGATCATACGTGTTCGTTCGGAACATCTGCTGGAGCCGCGCCTGGAGCGCGCCTCTCTGTTCCGCATCCAGTTCGGCGAATGGCTTGCCGTGGCCGCCGCGGGACCAGCGGTCCAGGACGAAGTCGAGCTCGCGCCGCAGCGAGTCCGCCGTCCAGTCCGGCGCGACATAGCTGCCGTGCCCCCACACGGACCCCACCTCCATGCCGCCCATGCTCTGCCAGATGTTCTGCCCCGCCATGATGTCATCGCCGCGGATTACCACACTCCCGTCCGGTGTGACGACCGCAGTGGGAATCGGCGGTTTCTCCTGATAGATCCGCGTTCCGATCCAGCCCAGAATCGCAAACGAAACCACCGTCACCGCCCCGAACGCCAGCCACAGCTTCCTCATGATCGCTCCTTCTCTTCCGGGCGAGGGCCCGACACCTTCAGCTTCGCAGTTGACGCCCGGCCGCTCCATGACTCCAGTCACATGGGGGCGGGGATGAAGATTTCTCTTGACACGGTTACTATCGAAGTGATATCACTCTAATAGCATGCAGCGGACGACTGCTGAATGCGGGAGGACGAGGGCATTGCCATGCTGAAGGAGCGAGTGATTGAAGCCTGGAATGGAATTCCGGTGCTGCTGGTTTCCGTGGCGGTCCTGATCGCCGCCATTGCTGGACTGGTCTGGACGGCGAGGCACGCCGAGGCGGCGGGGCGGGGCTGGATGCTGGGGTTCTGGGTCATGGTGCTGATCCTGGACGTGTTCGCCTGGGCGGGGTTTTTCACGGTGCAGCCGAATCAGGGTGTCGTGCTGACATTGTTCGGCAAGTACGTGGGCACGGTGCGCGAGCCCGGGCTGCGCTTTGCGAATCCGTTTTACGCGAAGAAGCCGGTCTCGCTGCGGGTGCGCAATTTTGAGACCTCGAAGATGAAGGTGAATGACCGGGACGGCAATCCGATCGAGATCGCGGCGGTTGTTGTCTGGAAGGTGGTGGACACGGCCGAAGCGATCTTCCAGGTGGACAGTTACGAGAACTACGTGCACGTGCAGAGCGAAGCGGCGGTGCGCAACCTGGCCACCGCGTATCCCTACGATGCGCATGAAGAGCACGAGGTCTCCCTGCGCGGCAGCACGGTGGAGGTGGCGGCGCGGCTCAAGGACGAGATCCAGGAGAGGCTGGCCGTGGCTGGGGTGGAAGTCATTGAAGCGCGCATCAGCTACCTGGCCTACGCTCCCGAGATTGCCGCGGCGATGCTCCGGCGGCAGCAGGCGGCGGCGGTGATTGCGGCCCGGCAGAAGATTGTCGAGGGCGCGGTGGGCATGGTGGAGATGGCGCTGGAGATGCTGGCCCGCCGGGGCGTCATTCAGCTGGATGGCGAACAGCGCGCGGCGATGGTGCAGAACCTGCTGGTCGTGCTGTGCGGGGAAGCGGCCGCCCAGCCGGTGCTCAACACGGGCACCATCTATCAGTAGTCGGGCGGACAGGCCATGGCGGAGCGCAGGTCGTTTCTCCTGCGGATCGATGCGGAAGTGCTCGAGGCGCTGAAAAAATGGGCCGACGACGACCTGCGCTCCCTGAACGCGCAGATTGAGTTCCTGCTTCGCAAGGCGCTGCGCGAGCGCGGCCGGCTGCGCGACAATGAGCCCGGACCGGAGGACGAAGGCCGCAGGGTGGACAGAGGATGAGATCCCTCAATCGCGCCGCAGCCACATTTCGTACAGCGGCACAAGGATCAGCACGGCAAACAGCAGGGCCATCAGCGCGCCGGAAGCGGCCATCCCGTAGACCAGCGCGGGTGCGAACTTGATGAGATAGCGGAACCCGAAGTCGGCCACGAGCACGAGGAACGGGAGGACGATCAGGGCGGTTTTCAGCGCCCGCGGGACCTGCGTCAGGGAAAAGATAGCCGTCAGCACCAGAAAGATGAGTGCAATCGACTGGATGTGGGTGTGGGCCACCCGCGCCCACAACTGCGGGGGCTCGCCGCGGTCGATCTGCGTCACCGCCATCACCTCTTCGTACGAAGTGAGCGGCGTGAACCGCTGCAATCCGTTGGGATTGTGGCAGCGGATGCAATTGGCCTGGAGGATGGGTCTTACCGCGGCACGGTAGCCCTCCTCGCTGGCGCCGTCCTGGATCCAGGAAAGGATCTTTTCCCGGTCGCCCGGGCGCGGCAGGAACTGGGCCATGCTGCCGCCATCGATTTTGCTGGCCAGCCTGGTGTTGTCCCGCCGGCCGTAGAATGCGCGCCGGAGATCGGCGACGGAGAGTCCCGGCTCTCCGTCCGTCAGGTGGTAAGTCAGATACAGGTTGACTCCCGCCACGAGGTAGCCGATCCCGAGAGTCAGGAGGAAACAGCTGAGCGCCAGCCGCAGCGCGAAAGGCAGCCGGCTGAAGTGGAACGCCTTCCCTTCAGACATTGCGATGCAGTTCTCCTCTGACTGGCCAGTGTAGCAGCCTGCCTGGAGACCCGGCCCCGGGCGGCGGCGTGAGCGGCCGCCGGCCGCTCAACGATAGTAGCCGGACCGGCGGTCATTCCAGCGCTTCACAGGCTGCGCCAGCCCGCAGTAGGTTGCCAGCATCAGCAGCAGCCAGAGGAAATACGCCGCCGGCGAGGCCGTGTGCCGAGGCTTGCGCCCAGGCGCGTGAAGGGAATCACGAGACCCGTCATCATGACAGCGACGGTGGTGACCATCAGCAGGAGGGAGGCGCGGCTTTCCACGAAAGGCAGCTTCCGCATGCGGATGACATGGACGATCAGCGTCTGAGAAAGCAGGCCCTCCACGAACCATGCGGACTGAAATAGAGACTGCTTTTCGGGCGATTTGGCATGAAAAACAAACCACATCAGCAGGAATGTGGCGTAATCAAATTGGAAGTCACCGGCCCGAGGAACAGCATGAACCGGCGATGGCGCCCGCGTTCCCGCGGCGCGGAGCCTTCAGGGAATCCTCGTCCATGTCATCGAAGGAGATGCCGATCCGCGACGGGTCGTAAAGCAGGTTCTGGACAAGGAGCTGGAACGGCTGCATCGGCAGGAAGGGAAGCCACGGTCCAGCCCCGGGCACGCTGAACATATTGCCGAGGTTCGACCTCGTGCCCATCCGGATATATTTGACGATGTTGCCAAGCGTCCGCCGGCCTTCCACGATGCCCTCTTCAAGAATGAACAGGCTCTGTTCGAGCAGAATGATATCGGCTGATTGTCGGGTAATATCGACCGCCGTATTCACCGAAATTCCGACATCGGCCTGTTTCAGCGCCGGGGCATCATGGATGCCGTCGCCGAGAAATCCGGCAAATTCGCCGGACGCCTGGAGCGCGCGCATGATGCGTGCCTTGGGTCCCGGCGGGACTTTCGCAAACAGGACCGTCCGGCGCGCCGCCTCCGCCAGGGATGAATTCAGGCAGTCTCCGGGCGGGTGAGGGGCAGGGCATTCAATTGGTTGGAAGACGCGCAAAGGCGGCCCTTCCTGCTCTACGGCCCGGCTGCTGCTGCCAGATGGTCCGTACTCTGGTGGGAGCGTACGCTCAGTGGAATGCCGTCTGCCACAATCCGGCAGCATTGCCGCATCCGTCACACCGGGTGGCGGTCTGAAGCCCGTACAGAGATAGCCACCGGTCAGCCGGCTCCTGCCACAGTCCTGGCAGTGATCCCGTTGGCCGGCAGAAAGCGGGCTCGGCGGGCCATTTGGGGAACCCCGCATTCCCAGCGCCCAAGGGCGCTGTCCGAAGTCACCTTTAGGGAGAAAACTCTGGTCCGCTTCGGGGATTCGCAGATGCGAACTCAGGGAATCCTTCTAAAGGAAATTGCTCAATTTCGCGCTAGCATCGGCGCAGGAGCATACAGATAGGTTTTCCCTTACCGACGAGGGAACTCCGAATTTGTACCGAAATGAAACTCGGTGTTCCGGCTTGGTGAGGTCAGCTGTGAGGAATCGGGGGTGTCGAGAGTCGAAACGGGAAAAACCGGTTGGCATCGACTGCCAGCCCTGCCTGCCCGGTCTTGAGGCCGATCCGCAGGCTGCCACACAAAGCCTGATAAATCTGTCAGTTGCGCTGTCATCCCAGGCGCCTGCCACGGCCGCCGTACGCGTCGGGAAGAATGGCCGCAGGATTGCCTTCCCTTCTGCGTCGGACGCTTCGGAGGTCGGTTCCGGGGCGCCGGAGGTTCCCGGATTACAGGCCAGGGTCTCCGCCAGAGAGACCGGCCCGGGACCGCATTTCGGCAGGAAGGATGATGCGATGGCGGCAAGAGCAACAGCGGCTGTGACGGCGAGAAAGCCGGCCAGGCGGGCAGAAACCCGTTCTCCTAAAAGCAGGAAAGAGACGGCCCTCGAGCGCCGTGACCGGATGGTGATGGAAAATCTGCCTCTGGTGAAGGCGATTGCGTTGCGCGTGCATGAAGGCCTTCCGGTGCATGTGGAGCTCGACGACCTGGTTCACGCCGGCATTCTCGGCCTGTTTGATGCGGCCACCAAATACAACCCGAATAAAAAGGTGGCCTTCTCGAGCTACGCGAAGCACCGGATCAAGGGGGCAATCCTCGACAGCCTGCGCCAGATGGATTGGGCCTCGCGCGACCTGCGCCGGCGCCACCGCCAGGTCGAGCAGGTGACCCGCGATCTCTGTGCACTTCTCCAGCGCCAGCCCACGGAGGACGAACTGGCCCAACGGCTCGGCGTGGGCATCTCCCGCTGGCGGCAGATGGCGCTTGACCTCCGCAATGTCGGATTGATTTCTGCTTCCAGCCGCTCCCAGGATCAGGAGGAATTGCCGCCTCCGGATTACCCCGGCGCGCCGGAAATGCAGCCGGATCACATGTGCGCCCGCGAGCAGATGCGCCAGCGGCTGGAAGAGGCCATGCGCACGTTGCCGGAAAGATACCGGAAGGTCGTCATCCTTTACTACGGCAATGAGCTCACGATGAAGGAAATCGGGGGCCTGCTCGGCATCAACGAAAGCCGCGTCTCGCAAATCCACAAGTCCGCGCTCGAAAAGATGGCCGCGGCGCTCCAGCAGAACGGCATTACCTCGGCGCATTCATTCTGATCCGGACCGGCATGCAAGAGCGTTGGGATTTGTTGGGGCGGCGCCCACACAGGTGGCAAAAATCCCCCCGGCAAGGATGTCCCGGCACCCGCGCCGGCCGATCCCGAGCCGACCGGCACGCGGCTCTGGCATGGAGTTCGCGGCCTGGCCCCTTTGCATCCGCCGCATCCCGTGAAATTCGACCGTGTCCCCCGCTTCCGGCTTCCCCCTGCCCGGGACCGTTCCCATCCGCAAGGAAACCGCGCCGACTGCTGGAAAAGACATGGAGACCGCTGTATTGACATGACAGCGTGCCACGCGCAGCGCGGCGGAATCGGCGCCTTGAATCCGCGCACTCGCAAAAGCCTCCTGGAAGAGGGCGCAGAGAAACGGAACTTCGAGTCGCCAGGCGCCGTGCCTGGCCGCGCCCATGTTGAGCCGCAAGTCCACCACCAACGCGGTTTCCCCGGCAGCATGCATGCATTTTGGCTGAGAATATAGCCTGCCTCGGGGCACTGAATAGCAGGAATGCGCATGTCGCGGCCTATCGTTCCCCGCGGCCTGCGATTCCGCCGCGGGATCTGGATTCACGTTCTCGTCCCGCTCGCGGTGTCCTTCGCCTGCGCCGCGCAGGACACAACCCCACCGACTCTGGTCACCTACAGCTTCACGCCGGCAGCCTTCGATGTCAGCTCTTCTCCTACCACGCTGACGGGCACAATCCAGGCGACCGATGATTCCGCCGGCCTGCAAAGCGCATTTTTGGCATTTTACAGTCCCAGCGGCAGCCGCCGGGTGGACTGTCACAGTAGCCTGGGTTCCTTCAGCGGCACGTTGTTGTCCGGCACCTTCACCTGCATGGGGATCTTCCCGCAGTACACGGAAACGGGCCAGTGGACGCTTCAGTTCGTGTCCCTCACCGACAAGGCGGGCAATACGGCGGCCTACCAGCGGCAGCAACTCGCTGCCATGGGCCTGCCCACGACACTGAGCCTCAGCGGCACGGCCGACCTCACACCGCCCGCTCTCACGAGCTACAGCCTTTCGCCGCTGAACATCAACATTGGCGGGTCGCCGGTCACGGTCACCGGCTCGATCACTGCTACGGACAATCTGGCCGGCCTGTACCTTGCCTATTTTGCCCTCTATAGCCCCAGTGGACAGCAGCGAGTGGACTGCTACGCACTTCCGGGCAATCCCTCTGCTGGCACGCCGTTGAACGGAACCTACAACTGCTCCGGAACGTTCGTCCCCGGCATGGAAACCGGCCAGTGGCGCGTTCAGTTTCTTGAGCTCCGCGACCGCGTGGACAACTCGCGCTATTACAGCACGAGCGACCTGTCCGCCATGGGGCTGCCGACCGCAATCCAGGTGACAGCGGTCACGGATTCGAGCGCTCCCGTGCTCACCGGCCTGACCCTGAACCCGTTGAGCCTGAACACATCGTCGGGGGCAGCCCCCATCAGCGGCGTGGTCCAGGCGTCGGACACGGGTACCGGCGTCAAACAGGCCGTGGTGGCCATGTTCAGCCCCAGCGGCGGCCAACGCGTTGACTGCGCCTCCGGCGTCCTGACTGCGGGCAGCCTGACCGCCTCCCTGTCTTGTAGCGGACTGTTTCCCAAGAACTCGGAAGGCGGCGCCTGGGAAGTTCGCTTCGTCACGCTCACGGACCAAGCCGGCAATGTCGCCACGATCCAGAAATCCACGCTGGCCCAGATGGGTCTGCCCGTGGTTGTGACGGTCACGGGAACGCAAAACCAGCCTCCGCCCGGCCTTCAGTTCAGTTATGTGACGGGAGGTGCAGCACCCCCAGGGCAACAGATTCAGGTATTGGGGGCGGCCCTGCCATGGGTACTGGAAAAAGAAACCGGCTCTGCGTGGCTGGACGTCTCCAACGCGACCGGTATCGCTCCGATGCTGGTGACAGTCACCGTCAACCCTTCAGGCCTGTCCGCCGGCGCCTACCAGGAGACACTGCTCGTCCGGGAAGTGATTCAGAACCGGATCGTGGCGCGGGTCCCTGTGCGGCTCGTCGTCCTGGCGGCGGCTCCGCTCACCGCCGCCTGGTTCGATCCCCCGCTGCTCGAAACAATCGTCGCTGAAAATCGCCAGGCGGGCGAGACGCTGGCAGCCTTTGTGCACATTTACTGGCCAGCCCCCATGTAAGAGCCACGGCCGGAGTGTGCAAGGATAGGTTCAACATACGGGATCCAGCCCAATGGGCCAGGCGGCCGCCGGAAATCGGTGGCACAGACATTGGTGGCGGCTGGGGGAACAGGTTACGGTTGCGCAGACAGGACATCGCCCTGCCCCCGCAACCAACTGGGTCCCGAAACCGGCAGGAAGGAACCGTGCGCACCGTGCGCGCCAGCCGTTTGCGGCGCATGACGCTCTCCTTCGCCTGGCGGCCGCTGCTTTTGGCCAAAGCGTAAAGCTCCCCCTCGTGCTCGCTCAGCTTCACCTCAACCGAATCCCGCACCTTCTGCCACGGCAGATCGAGCCATTTCTTTTCGTGCTGGCTGATCCGGCCTTTGGGCGTGCCCACCAGGTTAAACGTCTGCCACTCCGGCCTGCGCATCTCCTCCAGCACCGCCTCGCTTGGGATGCCACGATCCATCACCCACACCCGCCTCGCTTTGCCGTACGTGGGTTCGATCTTCGTGAGAAACGACCGCAGTGTCGTCGAGTCCGCCGTGTTGCCGCTCATGACTTCGTAGGCCAGCGGGAATCCGTCGGGCGTCACTACCAGCGCGATCACCAACTGCAAGCAGTCCGGCCTCCCGTCCCGGCTGTAACCACGCCGCGCCTTGGGATTCTGTTCCATCTCCCCTTCGAAGTACGTGCTCGTCAGATCGGACAGCAGCACCTCGAAATCGGCGGCGAACAGATCCGCCCATTTCTGCTTCAAAAAGACGAACAACTCCTGCTCGTACGCCAGCACCCGATCCAGGCAGCGGTACAGCCGGTCCTTGTCAGCCACCGCAAAGCTGGTCTCGAGCAACCCGTCCATAGCCAAACCCACATACCATTGGCGGTGCACATGAAACTCGCTGCCCGGGTCCAGCAGCCGGTTGACCACCAGCAGCCGCAGCACTTTCTCTTGACTCACGGCTTCCCGGCCCTCCGGCAGACGATGCCGCCAGAACTCATCCAGCCCCAGTTGCTGCCAAAGCTCGCAGGCCAGCCAGCAACTGCCGAAGACTCGCGGCCGCCGCAGTTCGAGACCACTGAGCCGCACCCGGACGCTGTCCAACGCATCGGCGGGAAGTTCCCGGTCGTCGGCAAACAGACTCATCGTGGTGTAGCGTTGCTCGGCTTCGTCGAACACGTCCAGCGTCCTGCGCCACGCTGCCTGCTGCTGATCGTTGATCTCACCCAAGTACAAAACTGTGCGCTGCACCGTCTTGCCGCCTGGCAGACGGCGGTTCTCCACGACGCTGAAGTAGCGAGGGTCCTTGTCATCCTTCCGGCAATTGGTGCTGCGCAGAAACATGCGTCAGTAGCAGAATGCCAGATGCGGCCCGTTGCGGAAAAGACAGCAGGTCTTCACCCAGGCCTGTTTTCGGCCACCGGTGTTGACAGCACTCGGAATTTTCTCCCGCCCGGGCGAACAAGCAGCTTGAACTGCGAAAGTCAGGCTAGCCCCGCGCGCGGGCCGCTCACTGTCCGCTCTGCCGCGCCGCCTCCAGCTTCCCGAGCATCGTGTTCACCCAGTCGCTGTCCGTGCTGTCCAAGCCAAGCTGCGTGGCGATCCACATTCCCTTCGAGTCCAGGAGCCAGTTCTGCGGAATTCCGATCACGTCGAGCAGCCGGTTGACGAAATCGTAAGCCAGCAGCACCGGAAACGTGAAGCCATTCTCCTTCACGAACGGCGCCACCAGTCCCGCCTCTTCATCGATGTTGAACGTGATCACCTGGACGTCTGTGCGATCCTTCGTCCGCTCGTACAGCTTCTGGAGCAGCGGCAGTTCCGCGCGGCAGGGACCGCACCAGGTGGCCCAGAGATTGATCAGCACCGCCTTGCCCTCGAGTTCGGCCAGCTTCCAGGTCCGGCCGGACAGGTCGGGAAGCTCAAACGGAGGCAGCGCCTTCGACGGCTTCTCCCACCGGCCATCCGCCCGCTCCTCGGTTCTGGCTCCTCTACGCGCCGCCCAGAGCGCGAATGCCTCCTCGCTGCCGCCGCTCGAAAGGAAATACGCCCTGGCGTCCTCCAGCAGCGGGTCGTCCTTTCTGCCGCGGAACATCTCCGGTGGCTTGTCCCGCTCGTGTAGCGCCTGCTGAAACCAGGCCAGCGCGTCCGCCGCTCGGCCCTCGATCGCCGCCAGCCTCGCGCGCATTGTGTAGTAACGGGGCAACAGTTTCCGATCGGCAGGCGCCGGCCGCTCCACCCATTCCCGCAAATACCGGGGCACGGCGCGCTGGCCGGCCGCTTGCGCCGCGCGAAGCCACACGGAGGCCACCTGGCTGCGATATCCGCCCGATTCGAGCCGCTTGCGGCGGTCCTGTTCGCTGAGCGTATCGTCTTCTTCGAACTCGTCCAGCCGGACTGCTTCGCGCCACGCCCTTTCCATCCACGGGAGCGCCAGGCCCGGATTCCACCGGTTGTCCAAAAGCATATTCGCCGAAGACAGGTAGGTCCACAGCAGATTCAGGTGCTGCCTCCGTTCCCCGTCCGCGATCCGCCGGGCCAGCAGCGTAGCGACCTGCCTCTCCGGCAGGAGCTTCAGCTCCGCGCCCAACGACAGCCAGTTCTCCTCCAGGAAGCGCAGTTCGGGATATTGATCCTTCCACTCCGACAGGGCAGAGAAATACGCCCTCTTCCACTGCGTCCACGCTTCCGTGTCCGCGTGATTCTCCGGTTCCTTGTGCTGCTGCCTCCAGTCCTCCCAGGCCAGTTTATAGGCGGCGCTGGAGCGGGGCGCCAGGCGGCGGATCCGGTCGTTGAATTTCATAATCTCTTCTTTGGGCAACCCCGCCTGCCTGGCGCCGTTCCTCAAGACTTCGAGAATTTTGGCGTCCGGCGCGGGAAACAGTCTCTCGATCCGGGCCAGATCCCTGGCCACCTGCTGGCGGACCGCGGCGTGGTCAGCGGGCGCGCGGGTGCGGAATTCCAGGCCCCAGAGGGTCTCGTAGGCAGGCACGTCTTCCGGCTCTTCGGAACGTTCCAGCCTCTGTCTCAGCGCCAGAGCCATGCGGGCCTGGGTCTCCGGCGAAGCGGCCCGCGCCATGATACGGTCCACAGGCGATTCGATAAAACCCGGACAGCCTTCCGCATAAATGTCGAAATAATGCTGCGCCTTTTCCTGGTCTGAGAAGCGTCCCGTTTGATAGATTTGCGCTAGCAAAAGGGCCGAAATGGGATCGCCTGGGCCGGCTGCCTGTGCGCGCTCCAGCAGCCGGATGGCCTGCGGCGTGTCCGAGCGGACAAGCGCCATGGCCGCCACGGTCAGCGCCAGCGGATCCCGCGGCTGCGTTTCGGCCTCGCGCAATAGCTTCGCCCGCAGGGTCAGCCAGGCTTCCCTGTCGCTCAGCCGCAATTGGCGCAGATATAGGAGTCCCGCAATTCGTAGACGCGCGGATACCGCGCCACCAGCCGTTCCAGCTCCTGCCTTACCTGTTGGGGCGTCAGCGTTTGATTCGACCGCAGCTCCCTGAGGAACGTCTGCACTTCGGCTGGCGTGCCGCAGTCGAATCCCGTTCCTCCGTGCGCGGTGACAGCGGCACACAGGAAAACGGCGAACCGCATCGCCGCAGCTCCTCCGCCTTGCACGGCCTTATCATATCGTGCGCAAGCCGGCCCTGAGCTATGCTCTCTGCCTTCCCGCTCCGTCTCCCCCGGCGCCGATCATCCGCGCGGCACGGGAGACTCAGCCCGCCCGCGCGCGCTGTGCCGCCTGAAACGTGAAACGGGTAGGGTTCGTCAAGGGCTTCGATGATGAACGAAGGTGGGATTCCGGGCTTGTCCCCGGATTTGGCGCAGCGCCGTTGACGGAGAGCCCCATTCTCTGCAGAGAGCCGGTCTGCAGGTCTTTGCGATGGCTGGTCGGGCCGCCGGGATTTGAACCCGGGACCTCTTGCGCCCCAATGCTGACAAGTCAATCACTTAGGAGCATCGCCTGGTGAAAACAAAAGACTTAGGCGACCACGATTTGGACCCAGTTCGGACTCAGTTCGCGAATCTTTTCGAGTTTGGACGCGGTTTGGACCTTGTTTTGGGGCCGAACGGCGGCAGTTCCCATCGTTGTCAAGGGCGGAGTAAAAAGGAACCACCGGGGCGGAGCAAAAGGGGACCACTTCAAGCCGGTCAGGGAGCCAGGCTATTCGCGTTTTGGGGCTGGCTGGAGCTTCAGCCCTGCGAGGCCGGAGGCCGAGCGTTGAGGGCGAAGCGGAAGCCGGCCCCAAAACGCGGCCGCCTCGCCGCCCTCCCGTCCGGCTACTTGGTCCTGTCTGCCGCCCGCTTCTGTTTGCTCGACTTTAGCCGGTAGCTTTCGCCGTTCATCTCCAGGATGTGGACGTGGTGTGTCAGCCGGTCCAGCAGCGCCCCGGTCAGCCGTTCCGAGCCCAGCACCTCAGTCCACTCGGCAAACGGGAGATTGCTCGTCACCAGTGTCGAGCCGCGCTCATACCGCTGGCTGAAGACCTCAAACAGCATCTCGGCGCCGGTCTTCGACAGCGGCACGATACCCAGTTCATCGACAATCAGCAGTTCCTGCCGCAGCAGGTGCTTCTGGAAACGCAGCAGCCGCTTCTCATCCCGCGCCTCCAGCAGTTCGTGCACCAGCGCCGCCGCCGTCGTGAACCGCACCCGTATCCCTTGCTGGCAGGCCGACAGCCCCAGGGCCAGCGCAATGTGCGTCTTGCCCGTCCCGGAGTTTCCCAAACAGAGCACGTTTTCGCGGCGCCCGATCCACTCGCACCGCGCCAGCTCCAGCACCAGTTTCTTGTTCAGCGACGGGATCGCCAGATAATCAAACGTCTCCAGACTTTTTACCACCGGAAACTTCGCCGCCTTGATCCGCCGCTCGGTCGCCTTGCGGTCCCGC
>JBMFOK010000017.1:0-81263 GCA_049969655.1 Bryobacteraceae bacterium | reverse complement strand
GAGGAAACTAAGTGAAAGCACCAGAGTATGTTACAGTTACGTGGGCGGAAACGGGGGGAAGTCGCGTCACCTGCCTTGGGCGCAGGGGGTCGCAGGTTCAAATCCTGCCGCCCCGACCAGATCCTGCCCCGTCTTCCTGGATCCGCACTTCATGTCCATCCGCCGAGGCCGGGCATCTGTGTACATCACTGATGCAGGCCAGGAACAGCGAAGAATCCGGCTCTTCGTGCCGCGCGTGCCAGCCGCGTCCATGCGGCTGGTGATTTCCGGTTGACTTCAAAGTCAACGAGCGAAATAATGCAAGTCCATTCCCGGTGGAATCGGCAGGTCGTTTTCCGGCTTCTGGGAGAAATTCTGTCATGGCAGCCCACGACATCCGGTGCATTTCCCGGTCGGGCTCCGGAACGTTCCGCCGGCGCAGCGGGCATGCCGCACCGTTGTGGATTCGGTTATTCACGCTCTCCGTGATTGCCGGGTCCGTGCCGGCGCAGGGGCCGGCGGTGAACAACGGCGCGGCAGTGGAGGGCGTCGTCCTGAACGCGCTGACGGGGGAGCCGGTTCGGCGAGCCGGGGTTCTGCTGGTGCCGTGGCGATCCCGGGCCGGTGAGGATTCAGGAATCACGGCGCCGCTGTTCCCTCCGCCGCCCTTGCCGGCAGCGGGCACGGCGCCGCTTGCGGCAGTCACTGCGGCCGACGGAACATTCCGGCTGGAAAATGTTCCAGATGGTACCTACCGGGTCCTGTTTCAGCGGCAGAACATGTCGACAGACGTCATGCGGCCGGGCTTTTCTCCCTGGCTTGTTAAGTAAAAGGCGGCTCGCCGGTGCGTGGTCTGCGTTATGCGCTGGCGCCGCTCGCCGTGGTCAGCGGCCGCGTCGTCGATGAGGAAAACGAGCCGGTGCAGGGCGTGCTGGTGTCGCTCCTCCGGCAGACCTGGGTCGACCGATGGCTCCGGTGGACGCCGGGCGCTCCGCCCGCGACGACCGACGACCGTGGCGAGTTCTGCATGAGTGGTATCGCGCCGGGCCGGTACATTCTCCAGGCGGTGCCCCCCCAAGGCTGCCTCAATGATGACGGCAGACTCAGGCAGGGTTTATGCGCCGCTCCTGTACCCGGATGCTCAACGGCCGGAGCAGGCACAGGTGCTCACGCTTGCTCCGGGACAGGAGCTGAAAGACATCCGTATCCGGCTGCCGATCGTGCCGGCGCGAAACATCCGTGGCCGCGCCATCCTGCCCGACGGCCGGACCGCGGAGCAGTTGATTCTCACGGTCCGTCTGGCGGACTCGGCATGGCAGCCCCAGATGATGCGGCAAACCCGTGTTCGTCCACAGCCCGGCAAGATCCACGTCGAAGGACTGCCTCCGGCGCGGTATGAGCTTTCCGCGACATAGTTGGGGTTGCCCGACAATCCGCGTCTGACGCTGTACGCTTCGGCAGAAGTGGACGTGACGGAGCGCGACGTGGAAGATCCGGAGCTACATTTCCGGCCCCCTGCCGTGCTTCGCGGCAGGGTCGTCATCGAAGGTCCTGGAGTCGAAAATGCCGGCTCGTGGTTTCAGCAGTTGGGCCTGATGGTGCGCCTTTTCAACGCCGAATACGGGCGTCCTTTGCCGCAGATTGGGCCGGATGGAACGTTTCAAATCGATGTCGGCCACCCCGGGCGCTACCTCCTTTCCGTGACGGGCGAGGCATTGAACCGGTTGTATCCGGCTGCCATCCGGACGAGCTCTGGCACGGATGCCAGGGATGGCGTTGTGCTGGCGGAAGCAAGCTCTGAACAGGTGACAATCACCCTTCGCACCGACGGCGCGCGCCTCACCGTCCTTCGTTCATCCGCCGGGGAACCGGCAGAAGCCTGTGCTCCCAGGTTCGCCGTTCTGTATGACCCTGCCCGCCGTGTTCCCGGGCCGGTGTTCTCGATTCGCGAGATGGATTCTACCGGACAGGCAGTTTTCTTTTCGGTCGCGCCGGGCGAATACCGGCTGGCGGGCGCGTGCGCGCCCGATGGAACGAGGCTGGCGGATCTGTCCTATCTGGAAAAGGTCGCCCGGGAAGGAAGACCCATCAGGCTCAAAGCGGGCGAGCAGGCGACAGTGGAGCTGAGAGAGATTCCGCCGGATTGAACCAGTGACATTGGAACCAGCGCGTGGCGAAGATCTGAAACAGCAGTGATGCAGGCGGAGGAGGGGCAGTGCCTGCACTGCCCCTGAGTGCACTATTGAGCCGTGCCCCGCGGCTGGCCGGTGCTCGGCCGCACCGGGCCGTTGAGCGGCGCACCGGGAAACTCCTGGATCGGCGTCTTCAGATTGCTGGGAAGAACGGGCTGGCGGTTGGCAATGTCAAACAGAGTCCAGATGAGGAAAATCGCCAGGAACAGCAACCCGCCCACGAAGATCACCGCATTGAAGCGGTCGTGACGCAGGTGCATGAAAAAGAGCGCCACCAGCGACCCTTTGGCTGAGGCGATGACCAGCGCCACGACCGTGTTCCAGGGGCCGAAGTCGATGTAGGACGCCTGCACGGTGATGAAGGTGAGCACGAGCAGCGCCAGAAGCACCAGCGCATACGTCTTTGGCGGAGTGACCGGATGAGCGTGTTCGTTCAGCTGTGCCATGAATGCGCAGGCCTCCTTACGAAATCAGGTACATCAGCGGGAACAGGTAGATCCAGATGAGATCCACCAGGTGCCAGTACAGGCCGGTGATCTCAACCGGCGAGTAATACTCGCTCGAAAAATGGCCCTTGATGGCCCGCACCAGCAGCCATGTGATGGCCACCATCCCGGCGAGCACATGGATGCCGTGCAGGCCGGTCATCATGAAATAAAAACTGAAGAACATGAACTGCCCCGGCACGGTGTCGCCCTTGTGCGAGTAATACTTGCCGGGCAGCAGCCCCTCGTGGAACTTGTGGCTGTATTCGAAATACTTCACCACCATGAACACGCCGGCGCACATCAGCGTGAGAAGCAGGAACAGGATCAGCAGTTTTTTCCTGTCCGTCTGCGCCGCCCACACCGACATCACCATCGTGAAGCTGGAGGTGAGCAGAACGACCGTGTTCAGTGCGCCAAGCGTGCGGTCCAGATGATGATGGGCGGCCATGAACGCCTCCGGATGGCGGGCGTGCATGATGCCGTAGCCGACGAACAGGCCGCCGAACAGCAGCACTTCAGTGACGAGAAACAGCCACATGCCGATCTTGGCGGCATCGAACTGCTGCGACATCTCGCGGAAGTGGTGCTGGAGAAACGGCGGGTGGCCGTGTTCAGCATGCGGATGCGCGGAAGACGTGAGGGTGCTCATGGTTGCTGACTCTCGCTTCTGTCTCTAGTGGGCCATTTCCTTCACGCACACGGGCGCAGGCTCCGGCCGGTAGTCGTAAGGCCCGTGCTGAAGCACCGGCTGGCCCTCAAAGTTGTGGGTGGTGGGAGGCGAGGGCGTCTCCCATTCGAGCGTGCGGCCGCCCCAGGGATTCGCGGGCATTCCCTTGGGCTGGCGGAAGGAGGCCAGCAGGTAGGCGGCCGTCAGGAACAGGCCGGCGGCCAGCACCCAGCTTCCCACCGTGGAAACCACATGCAGATCCTGGAACTGCGGCAGGTAATTGAAGTAGCGGCGCGGCATGCCGCGGCTTCCGAGGACAAACTGCGGCAGGAACGTCAGGTTGAAACCGACGAAGATGACCGCGCTCGCAATGGCGGCGAGCCTCCGGTTGTACATCCGCCCGAACATTTTTGGCCACCAGTAATGCATGCCGGCGAGCAGGGCGATGAGGTTCGATCCGGCCATCACGTAATGAAAGTGGGCGACCACGAAGTACGTGTCATGCAGGTGCACGTCGGTGGAAAGCGCCGCCAGAAACAGCCCGGTCAGCCCGCCAATGGTGAAGATGAGCAGGAAGCTGATGGCGTGCAACATCGGCGCTTCCAGCGCAATGGAGCCGCGCCACATGGTGGCGATCCAGTTGAAGACCTTGATCGCCGAGGGCACGGCGATGAAAAAGGTCAGGAAGCTGAAGATCGCGCCGGCAAACAGGCTCATGCCGGCGACAAACATGTGGTGCGCCCAGACAAGGAATCCGAGCAGCGCAATGGCGACCGACGAAAACGCAATCGCCTTGTAGCCGAAGATCGTCTTCTTCGAGAACGTGGGGATCACTTCGCTGATCACTGCCATCGCCGGCAGGATCATGATGTAAACGGCCGGGTGCGAGTAGAACCAGAAGAAGTGCTGGAACAGCACCGGATCGCCGCCGAGCTGCGGGTCAAAGATGCCAACGCCCAGCACGCGCTCCATCACGATGAGCAGCAGCGTGATGCCCAGCACCGGCGTCGCCAGGATCTGGATGATCGCCGTGGCGTACATGCCCCAGGCAAACAGCGGCATCTCGAACCAGCCCATGCCCGGCGCGCGCAGCTTGTGGATGGTGGCGATGAAATTCACTCCGGTGAATATGGAGCTGAAGCCGAGCACAAACGCGGCCAGCACCATCAGGCTGACGCCTCCGCCGGTGGTCGTCGAATAGGGCGTGTAGAACGTCCAGCCCGTATCGACGCCGCCGAGGGCGAGCGTCGCCACCGCCATGGCCGCGCCGGTCCAGTAGACGTACAGACTCGCCAGATTCAGGCGCGGAAAGGCCACGTCCCTGGCCCCGATCAGCAGCGGCAGTGCGAAGTTGCCCAGCGCGGCGGGAATCGCCGGGATGATGACGAGGAACGTCATGATGGCGCCGTGCAGGGTGAAGACCCGGTTGTAGGTCTCGGCGTCCATGATGGTCTGCCTCGGCGTCAGCAGCTCCAGGCGGATCAGCAGCGCGAAGATGCCGCCCACCAGGAAGAAGAACAGCACCGACCACATGTACATCAGGCCGATGCGTTTGTGGTCGACTGTCGTGAGCCAGCTCCAGAGGCCCTTCGGCTCTTCGAGATAATCGGCGTGCTGCACGGCGTGCCCGGCGCCGGCATGCAGGACTCCCTCTGACATCGTCAGCCTCCCTTCCTTACTGCAATTCCTTGATGAACTCGATCACGCCCAGGATTTCGCGCTCGCGCAGCAGGCCCTGGTAGGTCGGCATGATGGGCTGATAGCCCTCGACGACCACCGCCTGCGGGGCGAGGATCGACTGCCGGATATAGTCGGCGTCCACCTGGTATTCCTTTCCGTCGGCGCCCCGCTGCTTATGGCCCCAGATGCCCTTCCAGGACGGCCCCTGCCCGCGGGTGCCGTCAAGGGAATGGCAGGTGGCGCAGCCCTTGTTCTCCCAGACGAGCCGGCCGAGCTCTTTCAGCGGCATCTTGCGCACCTGCTCGTCGCCCTCACGCAGGAACGTTTCATACTGCTCGGGCGTGTCCACGAAGATGCGCGCCAGCATGTCGGAATGGCCCTTGCCACAGTATTCTGTGCAGAACACCTGGTAGACGCCCGGCTTCGTGGCGGTAAACCAAAGCTCCGTGTAGCGGCCCGGGATGGCGTCGCGCTTCAGGCGGAACTCGGGGATATAAAAGCTGTGGATCACGTCCTCGGCCGTGAGCACCAGCTTCACCGGCTGGTTGACCGGCACATGCAGGTCGTTCAGCGTGCGGGTGCCATCCGGGTACTCGAACTCCCACACCCACTTCTTGCCGGTGACGATGATCTCCATCGAGTCGTTCGGCGCCACCCACGCCTTCACATAGCCGCGGAAGCCCCAGAAGAAAATGAGCATGACCACGACAAGCGGAATGAGGCTCCAGACCAGCTCCAGCCGCGTGTCATGCGTGATGTGCGGCGTTACTTCCTTCTCTGAACGGCGCCGCCAGCGCTTCACCGCATAGAAAATGAGCGCGCCGTTAAAGAAAAAGAAAAACACCGTCAGCAGCGTGATGAACAGGAACAGCCCGTCCATCTCGCCGACATGCGTGGACGCCCCGCGGGGCAGAAGAAAATCTCGGAACCAGTTCATTTCGCAGTCACCATGTTCCTGTGGGTTGAAGCGGCCATTCGCTCGCGCCGCCAGAAGCGGTAGAGGGCGAGGCCAAGCACGAGGAGCGCCAGCGCGCCGCCGGCGCGCATGATGTTCATTGCCACCAGCGTGTAGCTGCGGGCGGCCGGGTCGTAGTGGAAGCAGTACAGCAGCACGCGGTCCGTGACGCCGGTGCGGCCTTCGGCGGCCTCGGCCAGCGCCAGCCGCAGATCCAGCGGCCGGAACCGCACGCCGTACAGATATCGGCTCACCATTCCGTCAGGAGAAAGAACCATGATGGCGGCGGCGTGCGCATACTGCTTCGTGCGGTCGTCCCACCGGTAGCGGAAGCCGACCTGGTCCGCCAGTTTCGCCACGTTGTTCTGGTAGTCGGCCAGAAAGTGCCAGCCCTGGTTGCTGCGTTCGTATGATGCCAGATAGGCGGCCTTCTTCGACGACGCGAGTTTGTAATTCTCGGTGGGGTCGATGCTGACGGTGACGATTTCGAATTCCTGGCCGGCCGTCTGGGGAATGGCCCGCAGCGCCTCCACCTGCCCGTTCAGGACCAGCGAACACAGCATCGGGCACGAATAATAAACGAGATTCAGGATCACCGGCCTGCTGCGCGAGAAGTATTCGCGCAGCGCATGCGGATAGCCGTCCTCGCCGACGAATTCAAGCGACAGATCAACCTTTTGACCGAGCTTTTCCTCAATGCCGACGCCCTGAAGCTCCGGCGGCGTCTGATGCGCGGGCAACTGCGCCCACACGGCGGCCGCGGCCGCCAGAGCGGCCAGCAGGACCGGGAGCGTGCGGGGCAAAAACATCGTCAGCTCACTGCTTCACCGCGGTCTGCGCGGGCGCGGACGGCGCCGGCGCGGCCGCGCTGTCCCCACCGGCGGCGCCGCCAGGCGGTTCGGGCTTCGCCGGGTAGGTCTTGGTGTTGTAGCTCACCTTTCCGGCGGCGTATTCGGCAGCGAGAATCTCCATGGCACGGTCAATCGGGATGCGCACGATGCCCTTTTCTTTATCGATGAAGCTGTAGCGATGAAGATTCTCCTGCTCGCGCTCGCGGATGGCGAGCAGCTCGCGGCTCGGCGCGCCGGAATAGACCTGCTGGTCGATCCGCTGGTAGGTCACCACGTACAGCCAGTACACGCCGACGATCATCACCACCAGCAGCATCAGGATGCCGGCGCTGACGGCGGCGATCAGCCCGGCGCGGGCGTCGCGGTGGTCATAGTCGATCTCTTCGATGAAGATGGCCGTGTCCGGCGCGGTGGGATCCAGCGGCGGCTTGACTTCAGACATGCGATGCCATCCTCCTTACACGTTGTGGAACGCGAGGCACTGCTCCAGCCGCGGATCGCCCACCGGCACCAGCGGCTTCTCGCGCAGCCCCGCCCAGAAGACCAGTCCGTAGGCGCTGCCCACGGCGAGCCACGCGGCCAGGTCCAGCCAGTGCAGCGCCACGCCCTTCGGGTGCAGCACCGGCATGATCTGCCAGTACAGGTCGCAGTAATGCATCAGCATCATCCAGCCGGCGAAGAAGCCGAGCAGCTTCAGGTTGCGTTTGTTGGCGCGCGGCAGCAGCGTGAAGAACGGAATGATGAAGTGACCGAAGACGAGGATCGGCCCGAAGGCCTTCCACGTGCCCTGGAACCGTTTCCAGTACCAGAAAGTCTCCTCCGGCAGGTTGCCGTACCAGATGAGCATGTACTGCGAGAACGTCACGTAGGCCCAGAACGTGGTCAGCGCGAAAAGCCACTTGCCGAGGTCGTGGTAATGCTCTTCGCGGATCGAGTGCGTCAGATAGCCGGCCGAGCGCAGCCCGAGACACACGGCAATCAGGGTGGCCATGAAGCCGACCGCTCCGCCGGCCAGGAAGTAGACGCCAAACATCGTGGACCACCAGTGCGGCTCCAGCGACATCACCCAGTCGAAGCTCGCCATCGAGGCGGTCAGGAACAGCACCACCGTGCCGGGCGCGCTCCAGCGTGCCGCCGCGCGGGTGAACTCGATCGAACCCGTGTCGTCCTGCCGCCGCGAGATTCCATACAGCCGCAGCGCGAACAGGCTCCAGAGCGCGATGGCGATGAACGCCCGGATGACAAACCACGGCTCGTTCAGGTAGCCCAGCTTCTGGCTGAGCACGGCATCCTTCGCCGCCTCTGCGTGTGACCACTCATACAGCGAGTGAATGCCGAAAAAGACGGGCACGATCGCCAGGAAGGCCAGCGGTACCGTGCGCATCATGTTCTCCATGAGCCGGCGCACGGTGACGCTCCAGGCGCTGCCCGTGAGATGCTGCACCATGACAAAGAACAGCGCTCCGAGCGAGACCGAGACGAACCAGGCGAAGGCAACCAGATACGAGAAGAAGAACTGGCTGCGGTCCAGCGCGTAACCCGCGGCCGCGGCCAGCCAGGAGACCAGCGCCACCAGCGCCAGCGAGTTGCGCACGGCGCTCCAGGCTTCCGGCTTCAGGAAGTAGCTTTCCGATGCGTGTTCAGTGTGTCGGGCCATGCCTCTTGCCTCGCGGTTATCTCACCCTGCCCTGAAGTTCCGCCGGTACGTCGGCCATCGTGCCGCGCCAGGCGCGCTGAAGCGCGCGGACGTAGGCGACAATGGCCCAGCGGTCCTTTTCGGAGATCTGAAAACGGTAGCCGGGCATCGAGCGGCGGCCATTGGTGATCACGTGGTAGAGCTCGCCATCGACGAAATTCACGATCCGCTCATCGTGCAGGTTGCCAGGCACCCAGACGGACTTGGCCGGCACGATGCCGCGACCGGAGCCGGTCCGGTCGTGACACGGGGCGCAGTAGATGTCAAACTTGCGCTGGCCCTGAAGGAGCGTCTCCCTGGTGATGGGCAGCGGATTCTGCGCCACATAATTGCCGTCGGGCGCGATGCCCGTTGAAAAGGCCCTGTCCGGCCGGTACTGCTCCTGGGCGATGGCGCCGGCAACCGGCGTGCGGTCGGCGCGGCCGTCGGCAAAAAACGCGCTTTCGGCCTGTGGCTTGTACTTGTCCTGCTTCTTCATGTCCCACCAGACCCAGATGGGAGGCTGGCGCGATGGAAAGTTCGAGCAGGCGCCCAGCAGGACGCTGGAAAGCGCCAGCAGCGCGGCAGCGGCGGGACGGCGGGCGGCGGAACTCATGCTTCGACGATCTCCGTGTGACGGCTTCCGCAGGAATCCAGAAACAGCTTCGCCTCGTCGGCGCGGAACTTCGGGTCGGTGGCCTCGATGGCCAGCAGAAACCGGTCGTTGCTCGCGCCGCCGTGTTTCGAGTAGTTGAAGAACGGGTGGTAATACGTCGGGATGCGGTTCAGGTGAAACATGCCGAGCACAGTGGCGAAGGCGCTCAGCAGCACCGCCAGCTCGAACATGATGGGGACCGAAGGCTCGAAGGCGAACAGTGGCTTGCCGGCGATGACCAGTTTGTAGTTGACCGCGCCGGTCCACCACTGCAACAGCACCGCGCCCGCCAGCCCGAACAGCGCAAACACGATGACGATTCTGCCCAGCGGGCTGCGCGGCGCGCCGAGTGCTTCGTCCACGCCGTGGATCGGAAAAGGAGAGAAAGCTTCCATCTGCGTGTAGCCTGCCGCGCGCGCCGTGCGGATGGCGCGCAGCAGGTCTTCCGGCGTGTCAAAGTCGCCGATGACGCCGTAGACTTTCGGCCGCGCCGCCTCGGGCTCGTAGCCGGGCAGACCCAGCCGGCTCAGGACCGCTTCCAGCATCAGTGGCTCCCTCCGTGTGCGGCGCTGACCTGCTGGTGCAGCACGCCCTTCACCTCGCTCACGGCAATCGAGGGCAGGAAGCGCAGAAACAGCAGGAACAGCGTCAGGAACAGGCCAAAGGTTCCGGCATAGGTGCCGATATCGACCCACGTGGGCCGGAAATAGCCCCAGCTCGAGGGCAGAAAATCGCGGTGCAGCGAGGTGGCGATGATCACGAAGCGCTCAAACCACATGCCGATGTTGATGAAGATCGACAGGATGAACATCGCCGGAATCGACGTGCGGAACCGCTTGAACCAGAAAAACTGCGGCGCGATGACATTGCAGGTGATCATCGACCAGTAGGCCCAGGCATAGGGGCCGAAGGCGCGGTTCAGAAAGATGAACCGCTCATACTGGTTGGCGCTGTACCAGGCGATGAAGAACTCCGTCCCATAGGCGAAGCCGACGATCATGCCCGTGGCCAGCATCACCTTGCACATGTTTTCGAGGTGCTTCATCGTGATCAGGTTCTCGAGCCCGTAGACCCAGCGGGCCAGCGTCATCAGCGTCACCACCATGGCGAAGCCGCTGAACACGGCGCCGGCGACGAAGTACGGCGGAAAGATCGTCGTGTGCCAGCCGGGCAGCAGCGAGGTGGCGAAGTCGAACGACACGATCGAGTGCACCGAAAGCACCAGCGGCGTCGACAGGCCGGCCAGCAGCAGATAGGCCAGTTCGTAGTGGCGCCACTGCGTGGCCGAGCCGCGCCAGCCGAGGCTCAGCAGCCCGTAGATCTTCTTCCGCAGCGGCGTGGTGGCGCGGTCGCGCAGCGTGGCCAGATCCGGGATCAGGCCGACAAACCAGAACAGAGCGCTCACCGTGCCGTAGGTCGACACCGCGAAGACGTCCCACATCAGCGGGCTGCGGAAGTTCTGCCACATGTGCAGGTACTCGTTGGGCAGCGGAAACAGCCAGTAGGCGGCGCGCCACGGACGGCCGGTGTGGAACAGCGGATAGATGGCGGCGCAGGCGACGGCGAACAGCGTCATCGCCTCGGCGGCGCGGTTGATCGAGGTCCGCCACTTCTGCCGGAACAGGAACAGAATGGCCGAAATCAGCGTGCCCGCATGGCCGATGCCGATCCACCAGACAAAGTTCGTGATGTCCCAGCCCCAGCCGACCGGCGAGTTGTTGCCCCAGACGCCGATGCCCGTCGAGACCAGATAGGTGAGGCAAACGAGCAGCAACAGCAGCAGCGGCACGGCCACGCCCATGGCGATGTACCACTGCTTCGGCGGCTTGCCTTCCACAATCGAGCTGATCTTGTCGGTGACGTCCGCATAGTTCATGCCGCCCTGCACCAGGGGCGGGTTCAGTTCCATCCGCGGATCGATTGCAATGTCAGCCATGGGTCAGACGAGCTCCGGGTTGGGATTGCGCAGCCGGGCCAGATACGTCGTGCGCGGCCGGGTGTTGAGTTCTTCGAGCGCCGCATAGTCGCGGGCGGACTGCTTCAGCCGGGAAACGCGGCTTTGCGGATCGTTGATGTTGCCGAAGACAATGGCATCGGCGGGGCAGGCCTGCTGGCAGGCGGTGAGGATCTCGCCGTCGCGGATCGGGCGGCGCCCCTCGGCCTTGGCCTGCGAGCGCTTCTCTTCGATGCGCTGCACGCAGTAGTTGCACTTTTCCATCACGCCCCGCATGCGCACGGTGACGTCCGGGTTGAAGACCATCTTCCGGATCTCCGGAACGTCCTTGTTCCAGTTCAGGAAGTTGAAGCGGCGCACCTTGTAGGGGCAGTTGTTCAGGCAGTAGCGCGTGCCCACGCAGCGGTTGTAGGCCATCTCGTTGATGCCTTCCGGACTGTGCGCCGTGGCGGCCACCGGACACACGCTCTCGCACGGGGCCTTTTCGCACTGCACGCAGGCCATCGGCTGCACCACCGCCTGCGGGTCGTCTTCCTCGCCGCTGAAGTAGCGGTCCAGCCGGATCCAGTGCATCTCGCGGCCGCGCGAGACCTGGTCCTTGCCGACCACGGGAATGTTGTTCTCCGCGGTGCAGGCCACCATGCAGGCGTTGCAGCCGATGCAGGCGTTCAGGTCGATGGCCATGCCCCACTGGTAGCCCTTTGAGTAATCAAAAGGCGGGAACAGATCCGTGGCGTGATCCTGTTCGTGCTCGCCGTGTTCGGCCCGGCGGCGGTAGTCCTCCAGAGTGTATTCTTCGACGATGTTGTGACGCTTGAGGCCGGTGATGGGCTCGATCAGCGTATGATGCTCCTGGGTGGTGACCAGCGTGTATGTCTCGCCGGTGCGACGGACCTCCGCGGATCCGAACCAGAAGTTGGCCGCCGTGCGCAGACCCTCGATGCGGTGTCCCACGCCGCGGCCCACGCGGCCACAGGCGGCGCGCCCGAAGCCGAGCTGAAGCGAGATGGAGTCATCCGCGTGCCCCGGCAGGACCATCGCCGGGCAACGCACCTTCCGCCCGGCCGCCGAAAGCTCGATGACGTCACCGTCCTTCACGCCGAGCTTTTTCGCCGTGGCCGGGCTCATCAGGGCCGCGTTGTCCCAGACGAGCTTCGTCATCGGATCCGGCGTCTCATGCAGCCACGCGTTGTTGGCGAAGCGTCCGTCCAGCGTGTGCCAGGACGGATAGAAGACTGTTTCGATCCCCGCAGGCGCGGGCTTCAGCGCGGCGGAGATCGCAGACAGCACTTTCGCCGCATCCGCCTTCGCGTCCACGGCCGGGAATCGCGTCCCCTCGATGACGCCTTCATAGAGGGCCTGCTGCCATTTCTGTTCCGCGTCGGCGCCCCACTGCGACGTCCAGTAGCCGCGCACAATCTCATGGCCGCGCCGCCCGGGGCGGCCGGCGAGGAGCGCGGCAATCTCCAGCGCGCTGCGGCCGCCAAAGAGAGGCTGGATCAGCGGCTGCTGGATGCTGGCCGTGCCGTCCAGGGCGCGCACGTCGCCCCAGGCTTCGAAGGGGTGCGCCTCGGGCAGCTGCCATGTGGCCGCTTTCCATGTTTCGTTCTCGTCGGCGGTGAGCGCCACCACGGCCGTCTTGCGGAACAGCTCCGGCCAGTTCGCCTCGGCCGGCAGGGAAAACACCGGATTTCCGCCCAGCACCACCAGCGTGCTCACCCGGCCCGCGCCGAGCTCGTCGGCCAGCCGGCGCACATCGGCGAGCATGTCGGAGGGCGTGAACGGCGGGCGGGTGTAGGAGACCGTCTGGCCCGTGTTGCCCAACGCCTGGTTGATGAGCGCCACCAGCGCGTGCACTTCCGCGGGCTGGCGCGGACCGGCCACCACCAGACAGCGGCCACGGCGCGCCAGCAGATCCTTTGCCATCGCCGAAAGGAACTTCTTCTGCCGGTCGCTGCCCGCGTCCAGAACCTTCAGTTCCGCGCCGGTGATGTTGAGCTCGCGGGCCAGCGCGGCCGCAATGGCGCCGATGTCTGAGGCGCGGGCGCGCAGCCGGTGGTCGGCAGCGGCACCGGTGAGAGTGAAATTCGGCTCAATCACGTAGAGCCGGTTCAGCTCCCGGCCCTCTTCGGGGCGGCGGCGCGAGGCGAACTGCTTGATGGGCTGCGCGGTGAGCGTATCAATTCCAAGAAAGTCGCAATCCAGGGCAACGAGCACGTCCGCCTGATCGAAGCGGTATTGCGGCGCCAGCGGCTGGCCAAAGGCGAGCCGGAGCCCTTCAACGATCCGGTCGCCGTGAACCGCCTCATACTCGATCCACGCCGACTGCGGATACTTCTTCGCGATCTCCGCCTTCAGCGCATCGAGCGAGGGCGACACCGTGCGCGTGGAAAGGATCCGCAGTCCGCTGCCGTCGCCGAGCTTCGCCGACGTCTCCCGCCACCAGGACTCGAACTCCTGCCATGAAGACTTCACGCCCTGCTTCTGCACCTGGCGGGCGCGGTCGGGATCGTACAGATCCAGAATCATCGCCTGCTGGAAGGCGTTGGTCGCGCCCAGCGAGAACGGATGCCGCGGATTGCCCTCGACCTTGGTGGGGCGGCCGTCGTTGCATTCGACGATCAGGCCCGTTGCCGTACCGCAGCAGGGCACCGCGGTGGCGTAATGAAGCGGGCGGCCCGGAACGTAACCCTCCACGCCGCGCGACAGCGGCAGGATCTTTTCCACCGGCCGGCGGCAGGCCGTCAGGCCGGCCAGACCGAAGCCCGCGGCCATTAGCTTGAGCAGCGTGCGGCGGCTGCCGCTGTCGAGCAGTTCGGAGGCGCCTTCCGGAAACTCCCGCTCCACCCACTGGCGGAACTCGGGCGTGTCGGCAAGCTGGTTCAGGCTGCGCCAGTACTTCCTGCCGGTCAGGCTGGAGAGTTTCAGTTGGATGAGTTCGTTCATGGCGTCATGCGGGGCTCAACGATGGCAGGCAGAGCAGTTGTCGGGCGGATGAATGCCCTTTTCGCGGATGAGCTTCGCGCCGAGCACGGCCGGGTCGCCCTCGGGCTGCCAGTCGAGTTTGGTCACCAGCTCCGGAGGCCGGATGTGCGGCGCGGGGTTGCGGTGACAGTCAAGGCACCAGGCCATGGAGAGCGGCTGCACCTGCATCACTTCGGTCATCTGATCCACGCGGCCATGGCAGCTCACGCAGCTGACGCCGGCTGTCACATGGGCGCGGTGATTAAAATAAACGTAGTCAGGCAGGCGGTGCACTTTAACCCACTGCACGGGTTTGCTGGTGGCGTAACTGTCCCGGACCGCCTGAAGTTTGGGGCTCTTTTCCTTCACCCGCGCATGGCAGTTCATGCAGATTTCCGTCATCGGCACGGCCGCATAACTGGCCTCGGTGACGGTGGTGTGGCAGTACAGGCAGTCCATGCCGAGGTTGCCGGCATGAAGCTTGTGGCTGTATGGCACTGGCTGAACCGGCACATAGCCGGTGTCAAGCTGCCGGGGATGAAAAAGATAGGCGGCCACGGCGCCGACGGCGCCGAGCACAAGCAGGGCGGCTCCGGCGGCGAGGCGCAAATTCGTGTCGAACCTTCGCGAAAAGGGTGCGCTCATGCCTGGATGTCTCTCAGATGGAAACCAGCTCCGGCCCCTCTGACCTGGCCTGGCAGGTTCGGAGCTCCCGGGCGAGCCGGGAGACTTGTCTTTTTTTCTACCACAGCCATACTATTTCCGCAATAGGAGCAAATATTCTTGTCCGACGAGAATGAGATGCTTCCCGAGTCCGGAGAGTCGCAGTCAATTGGGGCGGCGCCCGTACTGCCGGCGCGACTGATGGAGGCGCGGCCGCTGCGGGGCATCAGCCGCAGGTTCGGCGACCTCAGGGTCAGGCCGAAGCTGATGGTGCTGCACAACAGCTTCTTCCTCCTCCTGGCCTGCGCAGTATATTTCACGGTCATTCCCGTTGTCGAGGGGCGGCTCCGGCAGGCGCAGGAGCGGGAGATGACGCTGATCCTCAACGCCTTCAGCGCGCTGCTGCCAGAGAACGGAGACGATGCCGCGCTGCGGCCGTACGACGTGCGCCAGGGCACGGCGGAGGAGTTCGGGCTGCCGGAAGAAGCGGCCGCCTGGATGCAGCAATATCCCGGGCGGGTCTGGCGCTCCGGCGGGGAACATGTTTACAAGCTGATCCCCGGCACGCGGCGCTACTATCGCCTGACGCTGCCGGCGCGGTTTTACGAAAGCGTGGTGGCGGGCGTGCAGATGGGCCTGTTTACAGCGTTGGGCGCGTTGTATGTTCTGGCCGTGCTCCTGTTGGAACTCATCATCCTGCCGCGCTACGTGTACCAGCCGCTGCGGTTGTTGCTGGCCGCCGACGCCGCCACCCGCCGCGGGAACCGCCGGGCGGAGATCATCGACGAGCAGTTCATCCCGGGCGACGAGATCGGCCTGATCCTGCGCTCGCACAACGACACGGTGCGGGCGCTGCGCCGGCGGGAGGACGAGCTCGAAAACGCGCGGCGCAACCTCGAGGCACAGGACCGGCTGGTGAGCCTCGGCATCCTCAGCGCCAGCGTCGCGCACGAGATGAACACGCCGCTGGCGGTGCTGCACGGCTCCATCGAAAAGCTGCTTGAAAAGAGCTGCGACGAGGCGATGCGCGCGCGGCTGGAGCGGATGAAGCGCGTCACCGACAGGCTGCGGCGGATCAGCCATTCGCTGCTCGATTTCGCGCGGCTGCGACGCGAGTCCATGGAAGAGACGCCGCTCCGGCCGCTCGTCGAGGAGGCCTGGCACCTGGTGGCCATCGACGAAAAGGCCTCCCAGGTGAGCCTCACGCTCGACGTGCCGGAGGGGGCGCGCGTCTGCGGCAGTCCGGGGCGGCTGGTGCAGGTGTTCGTGAACCTGCTGCGCAATGCGCTCCAGGCCGTGCCGCCGGGAGAGGGACTGATCCGGGCCGTGGCGGAGCCGGCCACGCTCGGCGGCGCCCCCGGCTGGCGGATCCGGGTGGAGGACAACGGGCCGGGCATCCCGCCCGAGATCCTGCCGGGCGTCTTCGACGCCTTCGTCACGGCGCGGCTCGACGCCGACGGCACTGGCCTCGGACTGACCGTGGCCCAGGGCATCGTCCATCAGCACGGCGGCGAGATCCGCGCATACAACAGAGAAGAGGGAGGCGCCGTGCTGGAAGTGATCCTGCCGGCGCACTGCGAGGAACAACAGCGATGACGGCGGAACCGCACGATGAGCAGGGGCTGGTGGATGTGGCGGTGTTGGACGACGACCGCGATTTCCTCCAGTACATCGAGGACTTCCTGCGCGACGAGGGGATCTATTCGGCACGCGTGTTCGAGCGCGCCGAAGACCTGCTCGAGTCGGCCGAGGCGCGGCGGCCGGACATCGTGCTGCTCGACATGAAGATGGGCCGCACGCGTGGCGACGAGGTGCTCGAGCGGCTCCTCCAGCGATTCCCTGACCTGTGCGTCATCATCGTCACCGGCTATCCGTCGCTCGAAGACATGCGGGCCACGTTCAAGAAGAACGTGTTCGACTACCTGGCCAAGCCGTTCACGCTGAACCAGCTCCGGCAGGTGCTGGCCAACGCGGTGGAACGCTACGGGTTCGGCCGCGCGCTCCAGGACCGGCTGAGAGAAAGACTCGGCCAGCGGATCCGCGTGCTGCGCGCCGAGCGGGACTGGTCGCTGAAGGATCTGGCGGCGGCGGCGAAGCTGAGCGTCAGCCAGATCAGCTCGATCGAACGCGGTGCCAACCTGCCTTCGCTGGAAAGCCTGCTGGCCATCGCGCGCGCTTTCGGACTGAAGCCGAGCCAGATCCTTCAGTCGATCGACTTCTGACGCTGCGCCTCAATCGATCTCGTGTTCGATGGCCTGGGCGAGCTGGTCGCTGTCGTAGGGCTCGGGCAGCTCGGCGGGCCGCGGCGAAAACCACGGATACATCAACGGCAGCAGGAAGAGCGTGAGGAAAGTGGAGCTCGCCAGGCCACCGATGACCACCGAGGCCAGCGGCCGCTGCACTTCGGCGCCCGTCGTGGTGGCCAGCGCCATGGGGAGGAAACCGAGGCTGGCCACCAGGGCCGTCATCAGCACCGGACGCAGCCGGATGCCCGCGCCCGTCAGCAGCGCCTGCTCCATCGGCATGCCAAGCTGGCGGAGGCGGTTGATCGAGCTGACGAGCACGATGCCGTTCAGCACCGCCACGCCAAACAGGGCGATGAAGCCGATGGCGGCGCTGATGTTGAGATTCAGCCCGCGCATCCAAAGCGCGGCGATGCCGCCGATAAAGGCGAACGGCACGTTGAGCAGGATCAGCAGCGCCTGCCGGACGCTGCCGAAGGTGAAAAACAGCAACCCGAAAATGATCAGAATGGACGCCGGCACGACGATCATCAGCCGGCGCATGGCGCGGCGCTGGTTCTCGAACTGCCCGCCCCAGTCCACCGAGTATCCGGCGGGGAGCTGAAGCTCGCTGTCCAGACGGCGCTGCGCTTCGGCGACAAAGCTGCCCAGGTCGCGCCCGCGGACGTTGCACTGTACGACGATGCGCCGCTGGCCGTTCTCGCGGCTGATGATCTCGGGGCCGCGCGCCATGACGACCCGCGCCACCTGGCCCAGGCGCACGCGCTCGCCTCCGGGAGCGTTGAGAATCAGTCCGCGGATGGCCTCGTCGTCGGCGCGGTAGTTCTCCGGCAGGCGCACGACGATGGCAAAGCGCCGCTGGCCCTCGATCAGCTCCGAAACGGTCTTGCCGCCGATGGCCGCGTCCATCATGTCCTGGACATCGCTCACGTTCAGCCCGTAGCGGGCCAGCGCCTCGCGGTCTACGTCGATGCGCAGCTCGGCCACGCCGGAGACGATCTCCATCTGTTCGTCAGCGGCGCCCGGCACCGAAGAGATAATGCGCAGCGCGCGCTCGGCCAGCCGTTCGAGCACGCGCGGGTCCTCGCCGAAGATTTTCACGGCGACGTCCGCCTTGATGCCGGAGATCGTCTCGTCCAGCCGCATGGCCATCGGCTGGGTGAAGTTGTAGCTGACGCCCGGCACCACTTCCAGTGCGGCGGCAAGCGCGTTGATCAGCTCTTCTTTCGTGCGGAAGCGCGACCACTGTTCGCGCGGTTTCAGCAGCACGTAGACATCGCCCTGGTTGATGCCCATGGCCTCGGTGGCCACGTCCGGCCGGCCGATGCGCGTGACCACGCCCGAGACCTCGGGAAACCGGAGGATGATCTTTTCGATCTGGTTGCTGATGCGGATGGAATCCGTCAGCGAAATCCCCGGCAGCTTGCGCGTCTCGATCAGAATGGAGCCTTCGTCCAGCCGCGCGATGAACTCGGTGCCGATGAAGGCCAGCGACGTCACCGCCACGGCCAGCGCGGCCGCGCTGCCCGCCACCATCCACACGCGGCGCCGCAGCGCCCGCTCGAGCGCCGCCAGATAACGCTGCCGCAGCCACTCCATCCAGCGCTCCGACCTCGGGCGCGTGCAACAGCGCAGATGGACGCTTGCGGCCGCCGGCACCACGGTCAGGGCCAGAATCAGGCTGCCAAGCAGCGCCGAACACACCGTGATCGCCATCGGCCGGAACATGCGCCCTTCCAGCCCTTCCAGGAAAAAGACCGGCATATAGACGGCGATGATGATGGCGACGGCGAACACGATCGGACGGGCCACTTCATGGGCCGCCACGCGGATGCGTTCCAGCGCCTCCAGCCGCTCATCGGATTCGGCCGGCCGGCGCAGCCGACGCACCGCATTCTCCATCATCACCACGCTGCCGTCGACGATCATGCCGAAATCGATGGCGCCCAGGCTCATCAGGTTCGCCGACACGCCGAACAGCGCCATGCCCATGAAACCGAACAGCATCGACAGCGGAATGACGGCGGCGACGATCAGTGCGGCCCGCACGTTGCCAAGAAAAAGGAACAGGACGACGATGACCAGCGCTCCTCCTTCCAGCAGGGCGCGCGTGACCGTGTGGATGGTTCCGTCGATCACCGTGCTCTGGTCGTAAAAGGGCACGATCCGCACGCCCTCCGGCAGCCGCAGCGTGGCCAGCTTCGCCTTGACGCGCTCGATCACGCGCTTTCCGTTTTCGCCCTTCAGCATGATCGCCATGCCGCTCACCGTCTCGCCCTTGCCGTCGCGCAGCGTGGCGCCCTGGCGCGGCATCGGCATCAGCCGCACCTCGGCGACGTCCCGCACCAGCACCGGCGTGCCCGCGCGCGCCAGCAGGACGATGCGCCCGAGATCGGCCAGGCTCTCCACGCGCCCCAGCCCGCGGACGGTGTACTGTTCCATGGCATGCTCGATGAAGCCCCCGCCGAAGTTCGTGTTGTTGTCGCGGATGCGCTCGAACACGGTGCGCAGGTCGAGCCCGTAGCGCTGGAGCTTCATCGGATCCACCACCACGGCGTACTGCTTCGTTTCGCCGCCCCAGCTGTTGACTTCGTTGACGCCCGGCACGGTGCGCAGCGCGAAGCGGATCTGCCAGTCGTGGATCGTCTTCAGCTCCATCGGCGTGTAGCCTTTGCCTTCCACCGTGTACTGGTAGACCTCGCCGAACGCCGTCGCCATCGGCCCAAGCACCGGGTCGAGTCCCTGCGGCAGGCGGCCGCGGACCTCCTGGAGGCGCTCATTGACGAGCTGCCGCGCAAACCAGGTGTTGACGTCGTCGTCGAAAATCAGCGTCACCATCGAAAGGCCGAGTTTCGAGATGGAGCGGATGCCCTGCGTGCGCGGAATGCCCATCAGCGCACTTTCGATGGGGAAGGTGACGAGCTGCTCCACTTCGCTGGGCGCCATCGCCGGGCACTCGGTGACCACGACCACCTGGTTGTTGGTCAGGTCAGGGAACGCATCGACGGGGATGTTCCACATCACCCACACGCCGAAAGCCGCCACCAGCAGCGCGCCCAGCAGCACCAGCCAGCGGTTGTGCAGGTGGAAATCGATGATCCGCTGAAGCATGACCGGCTATTCCTCGCTGAGCGTCGACTTCAGCAGTTGGGACTTCAGCACGAATCCGCCTTCGACGGCCACACGCTCGCCGGCGCGCAGCCCACGCCGGACCTCGACCAGCCGGTCGATGGCGCGCCCCGTTTCCACCGGGCGCGGCTCGAATCGTCCCGGCCCGGTTTCGACAAAGACCGTCGGCTGGCCGTTGACGTCCTGGATGGCGCTTTGCAGCACGTACAGGCCCGGTTCACTCGCGCCGGACTCGAGCTCCACCACTCCGTACATCTCGGGCTTGAGCAGCCCGTGGCGATTGTCGATTTCGATGATCGCCTGCACGGTCCGGGTCTCCGGATCGAGTTTTTCATTGATCCGGAGGACGCGCCCCATGAAGGGCCGATCCGGGTAGGCCTGCACGGAAACGCGCGCCATCATGCCGGGCCTCACGCGCGAAAGAAACTCTTCCTGCACGGCGGCGATCACCCAGATGGTGGAGAGGTCGCTGATGACGAACAGTTCACTGGAGGCCTGGACGACGCTGCCCGCGGTCACCAGCCGCGAGATTACGACGCCCGAGGCGGGCGCACGGATGGGAATCAGGTCCGCCTCCACGTAGGTGTCCGCGCCGGGTTCCCGGTGATCCGGCCCCTCAATGGGGATCTCGAGGAATTCCACCAGATGCTGGCGCGTGCGGTTGACTTCGATTTCCGCGGCGCGCAGCGCGGTCTCGGCGTTGCGCAGCTCGTTTTCCGCGGTGTCGAGCTGTTCCTGGCTGGCCGCTTTCATCTCCAGCAGCCGCCGGATGCGGTCCCGCTGGCGGCGGGCGTATTCGAGGTTGGACTGAAGCCGATTGTATTCTGCCACGGCGCGGCGGTACATCGCCCGCGACTCGTGCACGTCATGGCTGAACATCCGCGCCAGCACCTGGCCCTTTTCCACGCGGTCGCCCACGCGCACCAGCACCTGGATGATGCGGCCGTCGGTAATGGCGCCCACGCGCCAGGTGTGTTCCTCGTTCGCCGCCAGCCGTCCGTTGGCGCGCACGCTGACCGCAACACGGCGCTCCTGCACCGGCTCCACACGGATGCCCGCCTGGGCCAGCGATGCGGCATCGAGCTGCACCACGGGCTGGGCCGCGGCGCCCGCGGCCGGCGCCGGCGCGGCCCGTGGCGGTTCCTTCTGGCAGCCGGCCAGCAGAACCAGCACAACCGGCGCGACCGCGGCCCGCTTCATGGCTTCACCCCCAATGCGAATTCAAGCACCTCCATGCTCTGCCGGTACTCCATCCAGGCCCGGTAGTGGACCTGCTCGATCTCGATGCGGAGGCGTTCGGCGTCGAGCAGCCGCAACAGGTCCGCGCCGCCCAGACGGTAAGCCGACTGGGCGATCTTCGACGTCTCATCCGCCTGGCTGCGGAGCCGGCCCACGAGGTCTCTCAACTGCTGACGCCGCACCTGGTATTCGGCGGCCGCAGCCCGCACTTCGGCGCGAATGATCGCCTCGGTGGCGGCCACGTTGGCCTCGGCGGCGCGGACTTCCGCCACCGCGGTCTGGATGTTGCCCTGATTGCGGTTCAGCACCGGCAGATCCCACTGGAGACCGGCAATGAGCGTATGTTCTCCCATGGATCGCTTGTAACCGAACAGGGCGTCCAGGTTGGGCGTGGCGTTGGCGCGCTGCAACACCACGTTGCCGCGCGCCTGCTCGAGCCGCGCCAGCGCAAGCTGCATTTCCGGCCGGCGGCGTAGCGCCTCCTCTTCGTCGGCCGGCAGCGGACGGTCTTCGCTCAACTGGAGCGGGTCGCCGAAGCGGACCTCCGGAAATACGGTCTGCCCCATCGCGCGGAACAGCTCGATGCGCGCCTTCGCCGCGTCCAGCCCGGCGTTGTTGGCCGCGAGCTGGATGCGGCCAAGCTCGAGCTTCACGCGCAGCAGGTCGTTTTCCGCCATCGCGCCCTCGCGCACGCGAATTTCGTGATATTCGACGATTTTTTCGAAATTGCGCACGCTTTCGAGCAGAATTTCATGGATTTTCGCCGCTCCGAGCGCCGCCCAATAGGCCAGTGAAACCTCGCGCGCCACGTTGCGCCGCAGCACGTCCAGCTCGAGCTCGGCGGCGCGCAGTCCGCGCGAGGCGAGCTCGGCGCGCTTGCCCCGTTTGCCCGCCGTCTCAAACGTCTGCTGGAGGTAGGCGAAGTCGTCGGTTTCGCGGCTGGTCTGGATGGGGCGCGTGCCCCAGGCGCGATAATTCTCCGCCTGAAGAATCAGTCTTGGGTTAAAGGTGAGCCCCGCCTGGCGCAACTGTCCGCGGGCAGATTCGACGCGCTGGCGCCCCTCGGCCAGCAGAGGATGGGAATCCAGAGCGCGCTGCACCGCAGCCTCCAGCGTGAGCGGTTCCTGGGCGGCGGCGGACAGCGCCAGGGCGAATGCGGCGAACAGGCGCCTCATGAGAAGATCCCGAAAATCATACTCTAGCAACAGAAGATGCGGTCGAGAATTTTCCGTTACCTGGCCCTTGCGGCTGCTCTCAACACGGCCTCTGCCGGGCCCCCTTCGCTGGAAAAACCAGCGCAGCCGAACCGGTATGTCGCTGCCAACGGCCGCCGGGCGGCACTTCTCGGCTTTGAGGACGGCCGGCTGGAGGCGTGGGTTTTCCCAATCAAGGTGCTGCGGGATTTCCGGCTCTGGGTCTTCGTCGATCAGGCGCTCGAACCGGTGCCGCTCGCCGGGCTGGCCGAAACGGTCGAGGTGCGTCCCGGCAGCGTCACGCTGACGCATGTGCATCCGGCCTTCACCGTGCGGCAGACGTGGACCGCCTCCCCATCAGAACCTGTCGCGGCCGTGCTGCTTGACGTCGACACGTCGCGGCCGCTGCGCTTCCGCGCGACGTTCGTGCCAGAGATGCAGCCGATGTGGCCGGCCGCGTTCGGCGGCCAGTCCACAGCGTGGGATGCGGATGCCGGCGTGCTCGCCTTCTCCGAGGGCCTGCGGCGCTTCCGGCCGGTGCTCGGCTCGCCCGCTTTCCGCCGAATCAGCGAACAGATCGGACACCAACTCCCCGAGCGCACCGCTGCGGTGGAGTTCGATGTGGAGCGCTCCGGCCGCGTGCCGATTCTGATCGCCCTTTCACGCCGGCACTACGACGCGGCCATCGGCAGCGCGTGGGAAATCGCCGCGCAATCGGAAAAACATTTCCGGCAATTCCTGGAGCGGACGGCCGCGCTCGAATGGCCGCCGTTCACTGAAACATGGCAGTGGTCGAAGATCGCCATCGAACGCGGCTGGGCCTGCAACGAGGGCGTTGGCTGCGGACTTGTGGCCGGGTGGGCGCCTTCGGGCGCCAGCCAGCGGCCGGGCTTCGGCTGGTACTTCGGCGGCGACACGATGATGAGCGTCTGGGCGATGCTCGCCTACGGCGACTTCGAAGGAGCACGCGAAGCGCTCGGTTTCCTGCTCGAGCGGCAACGCGCCGACGGCAAGATCATGCACGAGTGGACGCAGTCAGCCGCGCTGCTAGACTGGAACAGCTACCCTTACGGCTTCTACCACGCCGACACGACGCCGCTGTTTCTCCACACGGCGCACCTGTATCTGCGGCAGACGGGCGACCGGGCATGGCTTGAAGAGAACTGGACGAAACTCGAACGGGCCTGGCGCTATTGCCTGTCGATCATGGACGACGATGGACTCCTGTCGAACGTCAAGGGCGGCGCGGCCGCCGTGGAGACAGGCGCGCTCAGCGGAAAAGTGGCGCGGGACGTCTATCTCCAGGGCGTGTGGCTGGCCGGGCTGCGCGGATGGGCGCAGATGGCCCGGTGGCGCGGCGAAGCCTCCCTGGCGGCCGAGGCCGACGCGCGGCGGCGGCAGGCGCTGGCTTCGATCCGGCGCTGGTTCGTTTCGGAGCGGGGCTTCTTCGCCTTTGCCGAGCTCCGGGACGGCTCGCTCTATGAGGCAAACTCGGCCTGGCAGGGGATGCTCGTGGCCGAAGGCGAGGTGGAGGAAAGGCCCTCGCGCCGCGCCGCCGAAGCGCTCGCCTCGCCGCGGCTGCTCACCCCCTGGGGAGCGCGCCTGTTCGCCACCGATAGCCCGTTCTACAATCCGGTGAGCTACAACGACGGCAGCGTCTGGCCGTTCGTCACCGCCCAGACGCTGCTTGCGATGTTCCGTCACGGCCAGCCGGCCGCGGCCTTCGCGGCCCTCGACGGGCTGCGGCAGGCCGTGGGCCTGGGCGGCGCCGGCTTCCTGGCCGAGTACTTCAGCGGCGACCGGCTGGCCCTGGGACCGCGGGCGGTTCCCCACCAGTTGTTCAGCTCCATGGCGTTGATCCATCCGGTGGCGGCCGGCCTGCTCGGATTGGAGCCGGATGCGATGGAAGGCCGGCTCCGCATCCGGTCGCGCCTGCCCTGCGGCGCCCCGCCGGCTCGCCTGCGCGGATACAGAGTGGGAGCAGCGCGGCTGGATCTGGAATTCCGGCCGGGGCGTCCCACACGCGCCGACGCGCAGGCCCGCCAGGGGAAGGTCGCCGTGGAGGTCGAGCCATTGGACTGTTTCGACTCCCTGCCCTCCCGGCGGCTGACCCCGGGGATGAGACCCTGACGTCAGATGGGCGAGCGGGTATGGACCTTAGTACGTCCGCCCGAGGGCCAATTCAGGCAGATCCGGGTTCCGACCTAAGGAGCCTGCGCAGTTTACATTAGTACTGGGTCTCCTTAGAATTGTCATAGGAAGGCCGGACGGAGGTACCATGAACCCGACCGCCAACTCTGAACCCAACACTTCCACCGGCGCTCCGGGGAAGATCCGGGTGATGATCGCCGACGATCATCCCATCGTGCGCGACGGGCTGAAGAAACTGCTGAGCCTGGAGGACGACATCGAGGTGGTCGCCGTGGCCAGCGACGGGCGTGAGGTGCTGGAACAGGCGGCACAACACAGGCCGGACATCATCCTGCTGGATCTGCGAATGCCGAACCTCGACGGCATCAGCACGCTTCAGGCCTTGCAGCAGCGGGGTTCGGAGGCCAAGGTCATCATCCTGACGGCGAGCGAGGACAAGAACGAGTTCGTCCAGGTGATGAAGCTCGGCGCGCGGGGCATCGTGCTGAAGCAGACGGCTTCCGAGCTCATCGTCAAGAGCATCCGCAAGGTGCACGCCGGCGAAATCTGGCTGGACTCGCAGACGACCGCAGCGGTGATGCGGCAGTTCGCCTCCTCGACGTCCGAGCCGCAGCCGGCGCAGGGCCGGGTGCGGGAGCGCTCGCCGCTGAGCGCCCGCGAGCGCGAGATCGTCATGCTGGTCGCCCAGGGTTACAAGAACAAGGAGATGGCCGAGAAAATGTTCATTAGCGAACAGACGGTGAAGAACCATCTCCACAACATCTTCGACAAGCTCGGTGTCTCGGACCGTCTGGAACTGGCGCTCTACGCCATCCACAAGGGACTGCACCTGCCGGATTCGGAGCGCTAAGAGGGCAGCGGGCCGCCCCGCCCCATCCAGTTTCCCCAGTAGAACCATTGTGTTGCGCGCGCACGACGCGGCGTGTCGGCGCCCCTTGGCGGGCGCGGCCAAGATGGACAATTCTTCTCCGAAATCCTGACTCTTCCCTCTTGCATTCATCCTCCCGGAAGCCTAGGATCAGAGGTAGGAGGAATTTCAGATGCGGTTGTGTCTCATGTGGCTGGCGGCGCTGCTGGTGGGAATTTGTGCCGCCCCTCCTGCCGTGGCCCAGGAGCCCATTCCGCGTTGCACGACGGTCGAGCCGATGAGCGGGAAGGTGGGCACCGAGATCCTGGTGACCGGCGAGAATCTGGACAGGCAATATGTCGCCAAGCTGTACCTGACCGACGGCCAGAACGACATTGAGATGGTCATCAAGGAGCAGACCTCGACGACGCTGAAGAGCGTGATCCCCAACGGCGCCAAGCCGGGCGTCCGGTACCGACTGATGATTCTCACCCGCGGCAAGGAGCCGAAGCTGATCGAGCAGCCGGTCCGGTTCGAAGTGGAAGAGTAACCGGCGCCTACCAATCTGAGTCCGGGCGCGCAGTGTTGCCCGGCGCCGGAGGCCGACCTGCCGGGCTGGCTCCGCATCCGGGGCGCAGCCCCCGGGAGAAGGGGATATCCTGAAAGTTGCGATGCAGAATGTCCTCGCCATCCTGCTGGCCGGCGGGGCAGGCGAGCGGCTGTACCCATTGACCCGCCGGACAGCGAAGCCGGCGGTTCCCTTCGGCAGTTATTACCGCATCATTGACTTCACGCTTTCCAACTGTGTCAACTCGGGGCTGCGGCGCATTTTCTGCCTGACGCAGTATAAATCCCTGGAATTGACCCGTCACATCCGCGAAGGGTGGGACCTGTTTTCCGGCGAAATGGGGGAATTCATCGAAGTCATTCCCCCGATGAAGCGGATTCATTCGGACTGGTATCTGGGCACGGCGGACGCCGTGTATCAGAACATCGAGAGCATCATTCTGGAAAAGCCGGACTACGTCCTTATCCTGGCCGCCGATCACATCTACAAGATGAATTACACGGAGATGCTCGACTGGCATCTCCGCTATCAGGCCGACGTCACCATCGCCACCATCCAGGCGGATCCGGCCGAGGCGCCCCGCTTCGGCGTGGTCGACATCGACCCGGCCACCTACCGCGTGCGCGGCTTTGAGGAGAAACCGCAGCACGGCCATCCCGCCCGCTCGGCCTTCGACCCGAACATGATCTCCGCCTCCATGGGCATTTACATCTTCCGCACGAAGGTGCTGCTGGAGGCGCTGCGGGCCGACGCCGCCAACGCCGCCTCAGAACACGACTTTGGCCGGAACGTACTGCCCGCGCTGATCGGCTCGCAGCGCGTGGTGGCGTACGACTTCCGCGATCTGAACCGCAAGTGCGTCCGCTACTGGCGCGACGTCGGCACCATTGACGCCTACTACGAAGCCAACATGGACCTGGTGAGCGTGACGCCGGAGTTCAATCTCTACGACACCGAATGGCCCATCCGCACGCGCATGCCGCAGGCCCCGCCGGCCAAGTTCGTCTTCGCCCAGGGCGGCCGCCGCATGGGCGTGGCCACGGACTCCATCGTCGCGCCGGGCGTGATCGTATCCGGCGGGCGCGTGCATCACTCGATTCTCAGCCCCGGAGTGAGGGTCAACTCTTACTGCGACATCGAGGACTCGATCCTGCTGCACGGCGTCAACGTCGGCCGCTATTCGCGCATCCGGCGCGCCATCATCGACACGGGCGTCCACATCCCCGAAGGCTCCGTCATCGGCGAGGATCCCGAGCGCGACCGCGCCGCCGGCTACCACGTCACTCCGTCCGGCGTCACCGTCGTCAGCCCGGAACCGCCGCCTGAGACCTGGTAACGCTGGCTCCCGGCCTCCATTGCCGGTAGAATTTCGGATAGGACTGTCCTGTATGCGGCTCGTCACCAAACTGATGCTCGCCGTGGCCGCGGTGGTGGCCGTCATTGCGGTCATCTCTGGCTATACCATCTACCGCGCCGAGGAGCGCCACATGCTCGACGTCGTCATCGCCGGCGCCGATCAGCTCTCCGGCAGCATCACTTCCGCCACCTGGCACGCCATGCTTGCCGACCGCCGCGACGACGTCTACCAGACCATGCAGACCATCGCCGAAAAGCAGGGCATCGACCGCCTGCGGCTGTTCAACGGGCAGGGCGACATCACCTTCTCCACCAACCCGGATGACCTCAACCGCAAGTTCAGCCTTGACGAGCCGCAATGCAGCCGGTGCCACAGGCAGGGGCTCCGCCTGGCTTCGCTGGCCTTACACGAGCGCGTGAGAATCCAGACGACCCCGGAAGGTCCGCGCCGCCTTTCCGTCATCACGCCCATCCCGAATGAGCCTCAGTGCAGCAGCGCCGCCTGCCACGCCCATCCGCCGCGGGTCCGCGTCCTGGGCGTGCTCGAAGTCAGCCTCAAGCTGGACAGCGTGGATGAGGAGCTGGCCAACATGCAGCAGCGCATCGCCATCCGCGCCATCGGCGAAATCCTCCTCATCCTCCCCCTAATCTATTTCTTTGCCCGCCGCTTCTTCAGCCGCCCGATCCAGCGGCTGATCGGGAGCACAGAGGCGATCAGCCGCATGGAGCTGGATCACCCCGTCGAAATCCCGGAGCACGCCGGCGAGATCACCGACCTTGCGCGCAGCTTCGAGATGATGCGCGTCCGTCTGAAAGACGCCGTGGACCGCATCAACTCCTTCACCCAGGAACTCGAGCAGAAAGTCGAACAGCGCACCCGCGAGCTGAAGACCGCCCACCAGAAGCTCATGCAGAGCGACCGCCTCGCCTCGCTCGGCCAGCTCGCCGCCAGCGTCGCTCACGAAATCAACAACCCCGTGGCGGGCGTGCTCAACCTCACCAAGCTGATGGAGCGCCTCCTCCGCGACGACGGCGTGCCCCCGGAGCGGCTCGCCGATTTCCGCCGCTACCTCGGCCAGATCGTCTCTGAGACCACCCGCGTCGGCCGCATCGTTGGCGACCTGCTCGCTTTCTCCCGGCGCTCGTCGCCGCACCACGTGGAGACCAACCTCAACCAGGTGATCGAATCCACCCTGTCCCTGGTCGCCCACAAGCTGAAGCTCGCCAATGTGGACGTCGAACTGCACCTGGATCCGCAACTGCCGCCCGTGCTTTGCGACCGCTCCCAGATGCAGCAGGTGGCGCTGAACCTCATGCTCAACGCCGCCGAGGCCATGCAGCCCCACGGCCGGGGACTGTTGCGCATCGAGACCGGCCGCGATCATGACGCGGTGTTCTTCCGCGTGACCGACAACGGCGAAGGCATCCCGCCCGAAGTCCTGCCCAGGATCTTCGATCCCTTCTTCACCACCAAGCCCGAAGGGAAGGGCGTGGGTCTCGGCCTCGCGGTCACCTATGGCATCATCCAGGCCCACCAGGGCGAGATCGAGGTGGCCAGCGAGCCGGGCAAGGGCGCCACCTTCACCATCAACCTGCCGCTGCGCAAGGCGCCGGTGGCCGAGCCGTCCGGGGCGGTGCGGGGGTGATCGTCTTGGGCCTGTTCGAACTCCAGACTGCGCATGACCCTGCCCTGCCGCCGGGACTGATCCCAGCCATGGCGTCGGCCCTGGAATCGTGCCTTCCCGTGCGCGTCGCCGGCCTGAAGCCTCTCCAGGCGCCCGAAGCCGCCTTCGACAGCCGCCGCCGTCAGTGGAGCGCGCCGGCGCTGCTCGAAAACGTCCTCGCCTCGCTGCCGGACGGCATCCCCAAGGCGCTCGGCGTCACCGGCTCCGATCTCTTCATCCCCATGCTCAGCTTCGTCTACGGGCAGGCGCAGTTGAAGGGGCGCGCGGGCGTCGTTTCCGTTGCGCGCCTCAGGCAGGAATACTACGGGCTGCCCGGCAACGAGGCGCTGCTCGTCGCGCGGGCGCGCAAAGAGGCCGTGCATGAGGCCGGCCATCTGCTCGGCCTTGTCCATTGCTCCACGCCCGGCTGCGTCATGCGCCTGTCGGTGCAGGTGGGACAGATCGATCTGAAAGAGGAGGCGCCGTGCCAGGCCTGCGCGGCGCGCCTCCGGGAGGTAACGGCATGAAGCCCCAGTGGCAGATCCTCGTCGTCGACGACGAAGAAATCATGTGCGAGTCGCTGGCCGCCTGGCTGCGCGAGGACGGCTATCTCGTCGATACCGCCTCCAGCGGCCGCGAGGCGGTCGAGCTGGCGAAGAAATCCGATTACGCCATTTACTTCATCGACCTGAAAATGCCCGGCGGCATGGACGGCATCGACACGCTGATGGAGATCCGCCGCCTCCGTCCCGACGCCTCCATCATCATCATCACCGCCTACGCCACCGTCGACACCGCCATCACCGCCCTCAAGGAGGGCGCCCAGGAGTACATCGTCAAGCCCTGCAACCCGGAGGAGATCTCCCTTCTCGTCAGCCGCATCATCAAGGTGAAAAAGCTCCAGCGCGAGAACCTCATCCTCCGCAAGAAGCTCCAGCGGCGCTACCAGTTCCACGACATCATCTCCAAGAGCCCGCGCATGCTCGAAGTGCTCGAGCTCGCCCGCGACGTGTCGAGCCTGCGATCCACGGTGCTGATCTGCGGCGAAAGCGGGACGGGCAAGGAACTCGTCGCCCGCGCCATCCATTTCTCCGGCAACCGCGCCCAGAAGCCCTTCATCGCCGTCAGTTGCGCCGCGCTGGCCGAAACCCTGCTCGAAAGCGAATTGTTCGGCTATGAAAAAGGCGCCTTCACGGGCGCGGCGGAGCGCAGGAAGGGCAAGTTCGAACTCGCCGACGGCGGCACCATCTTTCTCGACGAGATCGGCGATATCGGCTCCAAGCTTCAGGCGGACCTGCTCCGCGTGCTGCAGGAGCGGTCCTTTTACCGCGTCGGCGGCAGCGAGGAGGTGCAGGTGGACGTGCGCGTCATTGCTGCCACACACCAGGATCTGCGCGCGCTCGTCGATGAGGGGAAGTTCCGCGAAGACCTCTATTACAGGCTCAATGTGATCGAGATTCACCTGCCTCCGCTTCGCGAACGGCGCGAGGACATTCCCCTGCTTGCCGGCCATTTCGCCGAGCGGATCTCGCACGAACTCGGTAAGCCCGCCGAGGAGATCGCCGAGGACGCCATGCGGGTTCTGATGGACTACTCCTGGCCCGGCAACGTGCGCGAACTCGAGAACGCCATCGAGCGCGCCATCGTCAGTTGCCGCGGGCGCACGCTCACGGCCGAAGACTTTGCCTTTCTCCGCAACAACGGCGCGGCCAGGGTCCAGATCCCCGACAACCTCACCCTGGCCGAGATGGAGAAGCTCATGATCGAGGCCACGCTGCGCCGCACCGGCGGCAACGTCAAGGAGGCCGCCGCTTCGCTTGGCATCGACCGTTCGACGCTCTACGAAAAGCTCAAGCGCTACGGCATCGAGCGCTGACGTCACACGTCGAGAAACGCCAGCCCGCACACGGTGTCGAATTCCCGGCGCGGCAGCGCGCGGCCCAGGTCCTTGGGCACCGTCCCTCCGTCGGCCAGCGACGCGGCCCCGCTGCAGGCGGCCAGCGCCATCTGCAGCCGGTCCACTTCATGCCGCATCCAGGCCACGGCCTCTCCGTCCCGCAGCAGATGGACTGTGCGGAACCCTTCGGCCGGACGGACGCGGATCAGCGCCCCGTTCTCTCCGGCGCCCAGCACCGTGCCATCCACCGGCGACAGCACGCGCGCCTCCACGCCATCGCGCCGCACCACAAAGGCCGGCTCGTTCACGCGCACTTCCGTGCCAGGCGCAGGCACATCGACGCGGCCATTCTCGCCCAGCAGCCGCCGGCCCAGGTCGTCAAGGCCCACCTCGAGCGTTCCGTCTTCGGCTTCCCGCACCCAGGTGTGCCCGCGGTGATAGGAACGGTCCAGCGGCATGGCCACGCCGCACACCTCCACCTCGGCGGACTCAGCTCCCAGCCCCGCGGCTTCGCCGGAATACAACAGCCGCTCGTGCATCCGGCAGCCTCGGCAGTCGAACTCCTGATCGCAGCACCGCTCAGGCAGCTCGCCCGTAATGGCGTGACGGCACCGGCGCTCTTCTGGCGTCAGCTCCTCGAAGGCCGTGTGCCAGTACACACGCCCCTCCTGCTTCTTTTGAACCGTGCGGAAACTCCGCCACAGCGCCACCAGCACCGTGCCCGCCACCACCAGCGCCACCGTGAAGAACACGCCCAGAAAGATCAGATACCCGGCGTGCCACTCGAAGCCGTACACCCACGGAAACATCGCCTACCTCCTCGCCTCCGTCATCGCCAGCTCGCGCTCCTGCGGAAACAGCGTCAGATAGCGGTACGAGAACGAGTACACCAGCATCCCGTACGCCACCACGAAACCGAACGCCGCGAACTCCTGCCACGACGGCCAGTACAGCAGCAGACGGTCGAACGGCAGCGTCGGCAGCGCCAGCGTCTGGATCGTGAACACAAACCGGTTCAGCGTCACCCCCAGGCACGCCATCGCCGCGCCCGCAATCAGCAGCCCCCGCCGCGCCCGCCACTCCGGCTTCAGCAGCAGCAGCGCCGGAATCAGGCCCAGCAGCGCGATCTCCGTGAACAGGACCCATGTGCCGAACACGCCGCCGTACTCATAGAAGCGGTGTGCGGGAAATCCCCGCTCCGGCGCCGTCTGATTGATCCACAGCAGCGTGTCCAGGCACTTGAAGAACACATAGGCCAGCAGCAGCTTGCCCGAGATCCGCCCCAGCGTCTGGTACACCTCGTCCTTCACCAGCCGCCGCCGCGTCACCTTCTCGGCCAGCCACGTCGTCAGCGCCACGAACGACGGACCCACCGCCATCGCCGACAGCACGAACAGGAAGAACGTGCTCGGCCAGATCAGCAGCCCCTCGCGGAACGCGAACGGCCGCCCCCGCAGCACGCCGAACAGCCCGCCGAGCGAGCCCTGATGGAAGAACGACAGCAGCGTGCCGATGAGCGCGAACACCACCATCACCTTGTGCAGCTGGTACTCGAACACGAGCATGGACGGCTTCCACTTCAGCCGCCGGTTCTTGAGAAAGATCGGCACATACTCGATCAGCAGCACTGTCAGGTAGCAGGTGATGCAGAAGGTGACCTCGGTGAGCATCGAGTGCACGTTCGGATGGTAGAAGGTGAACCATGCCCGCAGCGGCTGGCCCACGTCGACGGCCAGGATCAGCACCGCGCCGCTGTAGCAGACCAGCCCGATTACCACGGCGCTTTGGATCACCGCCTTCAGCTCAACTTTCCGCAGCACGTACAGCAGAAATCCCGTGAAGAAAGCGCCCGCGCCCAGCGCGATCACCGCCAGGTCGAGGAAGATCCACAGCCCGAACACATAGCGGTTGTCCATGTTCGTGTGGAACAGACCGTCGCGCAGGCACAGGAAGATCGCATACGCTCCCAGCGCGAGCAGCGCCGCCCACGGCGCCACCCACAGCAGGAACCGGTCGAATGGCGCGCGCCTCAGGCCTCGCGCGATCCAGGCCTCGTCCAGCCGCTCAACCACGTTTCACCTCCCCGAACCCCCGCGTCGCTTCCCGTACCTCGGCGCGCGAGGTCTTGTAGAACACTTTGGGCCCCGTGCCGAGCGGCTCCAGCAGGCGGAAAACACCCTCTCCGTGGCACTCGGCGGCGAACGTTTGATCGTTCAGATCGCCGAACCGGATCGCCTGCGCCGGGCACGCTTCGGCGCACGCCGGCGTGTAGTGCACGGGCCCTGGTTCGCCGCCGTGCGCGGCTTTCTCGAGCGCCGCCTGCCAGCGCCCGTGGCAGAAGTTGCACTTCTCCACCGTGCCGCGCTGCCGCACGCTCACGCGCGGGTTCAGCGCCTTCTCCATCCCCGCGGGCCACTGCGGGTCCCACCAGTTGAACACGCGCGCCTGATACGGGCAGGCGGCCATGCAGTAGCGGCACCCGAGGCAGCGCTCGGGGATCTGGCCCACGATGCCGGTCACGGGGTCGAACTCCACCGCCTTCTGCGGGCACACGCTCTGGCAGGGCGTCTCGTCCCCGCACTGCATGCACATCACCGGAATGAAGGCGTCGCGCCCGTTCGTGTTCAGGCGGAACACGCGCAGCCAGTTCAGTCCCGTGCGCGGCGTCGCCGAAGCCTGCGGCGGCGGAACATTGTTCTCCACCGCGCAGGCCACCATGCAGGCGCCGCAGCCGTTGCAGCGGTCCAGATCAATGAGCATCGCGTAGCGCGCGGTCTTCGCTTCTGCGCCCTGCTTCCTCATGACTTCACCACCTTGGCTTCGCCCAGGCTCCATGTGCCGTCCGGGCGGACTTCGCAGGCCAGCGCCAGCGCCGGCCCGCCGCACACGGCGATCACGTCCGGCCGCGCCCTGGCCGCCCGCACCCGCACGGGCCACACGCCGCGCGGCGACATCAGCCGCGCCAGCGCGCCTTCCTCCATCTGGTAGCGGCGCAGAAGGTCCGGGTGCGCTGCCGCCTGCTGCGGCCCCTCGCGAAGTTCCGATTCCTGCCACAGCTTGCCGAGCACCGGCGAAACGGCCGCCTGCCTCCAGCCAAAGGGCACCAGAGCCGGCGATGCAGCAGCAGGCTCAACAGCGCGCAGCCAGTCCTCCGCCGTCCATCCCTCGGCCGCGGCGCGCGCCACCTTCGGAGCCGCGCCATCGCCCGCTTCGCTCGTCCAGTAGAACCCCTCTTCAGCCAGCTTTGCCCCCGCGCCGCCGGCGGCGCCCGCGAGTTCTGCCAGTTCATCGGATAGAGCCGTTTCAACGCCCGCCAGCCGCGCCGTCACCTCCGCTGCAGGCATCACGCCTTCCGGCGCAGGCATCACTGCCGGCGCGATGGCGATCTGCGCGCGCGGCGCGTCGTTTGGCTGCGCCGCATCCAGCGGCGCTTCCAGCCATACCGGCGCCGGAAGCAGCCACTCGGCGTGGCGCGCGAACTGCGCGCGGTTCCACGTCACCGCCGCCACCACGGCATCGCGGGAGAGCTTCCTTTCCACCATCTGCCACGGCACGGAAACGCCCGGCCACGGCTCGTCGATGATCAGCACGCCGATCGACCCCTCGGCCGCATCTTCAATGCTTTGCGCCTCGGCCAGCGTCCAGGCTTTCGGCATGGGCAGTGCAGGGCGCGGCCGGAAACCTTCGGCGCCCAGCAGCGCGTTCAGCGTGGCTGCCGCGGCCCGCGTCTCGCGGCTCAGCGGCCCTCCGATGGGATCGCCGTCGGCCAGCACCAGCGCCGGCCGCTGATCGAGCAGCAGCGCCGCGGTGGCTTCAATCCTTGACGCTTCGATCCCTGCCAGCTCCGCCGCACGCTGCGGCGGCATCGCTTCGGCCGCCCGCTGCCATGGCTCCGCGCCCTTCAGCCGCGCCAGTTGACTCCGGATCTCAGGCCGCGCCAGCCAGCAGTGGCCGATCGCCAGCAGAAGCGCCGTCTCCGCGCCCGGCTTCACCGGCAGCCATTCATCCGCAAGCCCTGCCGTCCGCGAGCGCCGCGCTTCCGCCTGGACGAGCCGGAAGCTGCGCTCAACCGCGGACGAGGGCGCCGCCCAGCCATCCAGCACCGGTGTGCCGACGCTCAACACGGCCCGGACATGCGCCAGGTCCGCGGCCAGCTCGGTGCGTTTCTCGAGCAGCGCCGCCACCGCCTGCGCCGTCCCGCCTTCAATCGCGGGCGGCGTGAGATACGCGCCGCCGATCGCGGCCAGGTGGCGCCGGTGCAGCAGCGACGAGGCGCGGCCAGGAGCCAGATCGAGCACCGCCACTGCGCCGCAGCGCTGTTCCACCGCCGCGCGCAGCGAGGAGAGCGCTTCTTCCACAGAAACCGCCTTGCCTTTCCGCCGGCACTCGCGCAGCCGCAGCGGATGCCAGGCCAGGTGATGCGCGGCGAACCCCGCGGGGCACATCGCCGAGCCGTTGGGCCACACGCCGTGCACCACGCCTTCCGTCATCCGCAACTTCACGGCGCAGGCCGCCGGGCAGAGCGTGCAGCGCGCCTCGCGCACTTCCACGGCGCCGCGCGGCACGCGCGGCATCCAATGCCAGTTCTGGCTCCAGATCGCCGTGTCGCCCAGCAGCCGCCACGGCAGCGGAGACACAGCCAGTCCGGCTGCCGCGCCGCCGGCAAGGGACAGAACGTCTCTGCGTTGGATCTTCATCGCTTGCTCTCCTCCCGCCCTTACTTGTGGCAATCCAGGCAGCTATGCTCCAGCCGGTTTTGGCGGTGGCAGGCCACGCAATCGTCCATCCGCATGCCGCCCGCGCGCTTCAGGCCCAGCGGCCCCGTGCGTTTCCCCATCACGTCTTCCGGATAGCCCGTGAAACGGTGCACCCGGTAGACGGGCAGCTTGTCGGATTTGCCGATCCCGCCGTGGCATTTCTCGCAGGCCAGCTTCCCGCGCTGCACATGGGCCGAGTGCGGGAACCAGGCATTGTCCGGCTGGCGCGAGTAGATTTTCCACCGCGGCTCGACGCCCGGCTCGACGAAACGCGCAATGAAGTCCTTCTCCGCCTGCGTCTCGCCCATCGGCGCGCTGTGGCAGCCCGCGCACGATTCCAGCTTCGGCACGCCCGCAAACGTGCCGTCCTCGCGGAACGAGTGGCAGTCCTCGCAGCTCATGCCGCCCTTCTCGCCCACATGGGCGGCGTGGCTGAACTGCACCGGCTGCGGCTCCTCGCGGTAGAGGATGCGAGGCATGCTCCACCACCCGGCGCTCAGCGCCACGCTGAATCCAGCCAGAAACAGAATGCCTGTCCGAATCATGCCTGTCTATCTCCGTTGGCCCGCCGCTGCCGAGCCGAGTTCGTGGAACAGGCTCAGCGCCTCCTGCGGCTCCAGCAGGCCGAGAAGTCCTTCTTCAAACAGCCCCCCGTCGGCCATCGCCGGCGCCGCGCCCGCCGGCCGCAGCGCCTGCAGCATCTCATTGACGCGGCGCGCGTCTTCTTCCATCACGCGTTTCGCCTCCGCTGCGGTCATCAAGAGCGCCTGGATTTCTGCCAGCCGGTCCTGACTGATGCGGCCGCGGAACAGCCAGCCCGCCGAATACGGCTCCTTCAGCATGCGGCGCGGCTCGATCCGCAGATGCGGATTGGCCGCTTCGATCTGAATCTGCGCCGGGAACGAGGCCGTAAAGTCCGTGCCTCGGCAGGTGAACATGACCGCCGGGCACGCCAGGCCGCGCGGCGTCAGAACACCCGCGCGCTCCACGTCGCCCAGCAGCCGCGCCAGAAACACATCCACCCCCACATGGCACATCTCTTCGTCCTGCAGGTCGATCCACCAGTGGTTGCGCGTGTAGGACAGGTCCTCCGGCGCCACAAACTCGTGATCCCGCAGCGGCGGCCTCGCCGCCCGCAGAATGTCCAGGTAGAAGTCGCAATACTTGTGCGCGTCGCTGCCGCAGCGCGTCAGCAGCGGCTCGCTGAAAGGCACGAACCGCGTCAACGGCGCCGCCTCGCAGTACTGCACCAGCGCGTGCTCCAGGTGCGGGCACGGCGGCGGGGCCTCGCGGGCTTCCGGCGAGACCCAGCGGCAGGCGCGGAATCGCTCGTCCAGGCAACGGCAGGCCGCATCGTCGCTCTGCGTCTCGGGAATCGGCTTGCGGATCCCCGCCGCCCGGCACCAGCGCACACGCGTCTCTTTCAGAAATGGGCACTGCATGGGCTCGCCCTCCCTTGGGCCTGCGGCTCAGGAATTCCGCGTCCTGCAGCGCTTCTTCTCTTCCACGGGCTTCTCCGGCTCGCCGCCGTCGGCCATGGTGAAGCCCAGCTCCGGCGTGTGGAAACCGTGCGTCGCCATCGTGGCATCGGCTTCCGTCTCCGCCGCGGCCGCCTTCTTCCAGCGCGCCGCCAGCTCCGCCAGTCCCGCGTAGGCGGCCACGCCCACGCAGATCAGCGTAATGATGCCCAGCCCGAGATTGGTCAGGTTGAGCCAAAGGGTTTGCGGGTCGTTCCAGTCGACTCCGAACATCGTTCACCTCCTGAGCGGTCTTCCCGCTCGCCGGTGATTCATGCAGTTTGCCGGCCAAACCTGCGCGTGTTGCAGTCACAGGACTTTCGCCGCCGGGGCAGCGGGATTCGTGACGGAATATCCGACACTGGAGTCTGAAAACAAGACCGCGCTCTTCGCAGCCGGCGCCGGCCGCTGATTCCAGTCGAGATCGCCGGACGCCTGTGCCACAATGGAATTTCGGTGCTTTTCATCCCCACCCTGATCAGGAAAGGACTCTTATGACTGAGATCGTCGATATCGTCGCGCGCGAGATTCTCGATTCGCGCGGCAATCCCACCGTGGAAGCGGATGTGTTCCTGTCCAGCGGCAGCATGGGCCGCGCGGCCGTGCCTTCAGGCGCGTCCACCGGCGAGAACGAAGCCGTCGAGCTGCGCGACGGCGACAAGGCGCGCTACCTCGGCAAGGGCGTCCAGAAGGCGGTCAAGAACATCACCGATGAAATCCTGCCCGCCCTGGCCGGCATGGACGCCGCGGCGCAGCAGGAGATCGACCGGAAGATGATCGAGCTCGACGGCACGCCGAACAAGGGCCGCCTCGGGGCCAACGCGATCCTCGCCGTCTCCATGGCCTGCGCGCGCGCCGCCGCCAACGCCTTCGACATGCCGCTCTACCGGTACCTGGGCGGCGTCAACGCGCGTACGCTGCCGGTGCCCAACATGAACATCATCAACGGCGGCGCCCACGCCGACAACAGCGTCGACTTCCAGGAGTTCATGATCAGCCCGCACGGCGCCGGCTCCTTCGCCGACGCCATCCGCATGGGTTCAGAGGTCTTCCACAACCTGAAGGCCGTGCTCAAGAGCCGCGGCTACTCCACCGCCGTGGGCGACGAGGGCGGTTTCGCGCCGAGCCTCAAATCCAATGAAGAAGCCGTCGAAGTGATTCTCGAGGCCATCACCAGGGCCGGCTACAAACCTGGCGAGCAGATCTCCATCTGCCTGGACCCGGCCGCCAGCGAATTCTACGACGTCGAAAAGAAAAAGTACGTCTTCAAGAAGTCCGACAGGCGCGAGCTGACCAGCGAGCAGATGATCGAGATCTGGGAGAGCTGGGTGAGGCAGTATCCCATCATCTCCATCGAGGACGGCATGGCGGAATTCGACTGGGAGGGTTGGAAGCTGCTCACGGACCGTCTGGGCAGCAGGATCCAGCTTGTCGGCGACGACCTGTTCGTCACCAATCCTTCGATCCTCGCCAAGGGCATCGAGAAGGGCGTGGCCAACTCGATCCTGATCAAGCTGAACCAGATCGGCACGGTGACCGAGACGCTCGAATGCATGGAGCTCGCCGCAAAGAACGGCTACACGTCGATGGTGAGCCACCGCAGCGGCGAAACCGAGGACTCCTTCATCGCCGACCTCGCCGTCGCCACCGGCTGCGGGCAGATCAAGACCGGTTCAGCCTCCCGCAGCGACCGCCTGGCCAAGTACAACCAGCTCATCCGCATCGAGCAGGAGCTCGGCCCTGCGGCCCGCTACGCCGGACGCAAGGCCTACAAGCGCTGAGGAGAACAGGAACCCATGTACAGGCTCGTCCTCATCCGCCACGGCGAATCCACCTGGAACAAGGAGAACCGCTTCACCGGCTGGACCGACGTCGACCTGAGCGAAAAGGGCGTCCAGGAGGCTTACGAGGCCGGGCGCGCGCTGAAGGAAGCGGGCTTCGAGTTCGACTTCGTCTACACCTCGGTGCTCAAGCGCGCCATCAAGACGATGAACATCGTCCTCGACGTCATGGACCAGGACTGGCTGCCGGTGGAGCGCCACTGGCGCCTGAATGAACGCCACTACGGCGCATTGCAGGGCCTCAACAAGAGCGAGATGGCGGCCAGGTATGGAGAGGACCAGGTGAAGATCTGGCGCCGCTCCTACGACGTGCCGCCGCCGGCGCTCACGCCGGACGACCCGCGCTGGCCCGGCCACGACCGCCGCTACGCTTCGCTGCCCAAGGAGCTCATCCCGCTCACCGAATGCCTGAAGGACACGGTGGCGCGCTTCCTGCCGCTGTGGCACGAATCGATCGCCCCGCGCATCCGCTCCGGCCAGCGCGTGGTGATCGGCGCGCACGGCAACAGCCTGCGCGCGCTGGTAAAGTACCTGGACAACATCAGCGACCAGGACATCGTCGAGCTGAACATCCCCACCGGCATCCCGCTGGTCTACGAACTTGATGCGGAGCTGAAGCCGCTCCGCTCCTTCTACCTCGGCGATCCCGAGAAGGTCAAGGCGGCAATGGAAGCGGTGGCGCGCCAGGGCAAGAAACAGGCCTGACGCGTTTTGTTTTTATCCTGCGACATCGGGCGGGCTCGCCGCGCCGGCGGTGGGCCCGCTTTTTTTATGCCTCCGCGGAGCTTCAGTCCCGGCGTACGAGCTCGAAGCGCCCGTCGGCGAGCAGACGGTAGCGCCGCCCGCGCCACTCGATCGTGTTGCCGAAAAAGCCTGCCAGCCAGAAAGCAAAGCTCAGCAGGTCCTGGAGCGGAATCAGGTGCCAGCGGCGGCGGCAGAGCGGGTCGCGCAGCGCAAGCTGCGACACGCTCCACGCGGCCAGCGCGCGCAGCAGCACGGTGACTCCTAAGATCCACGGCGCGTGCGCCGGCGCGGCCGCTGCGGCCGCCAGCCCCAGAGGCAACGGCAGGGTGAAGATCTGCCCCATGTAACCCCAGGGCCGCGAGCGCCGCGTGGAACGGTTCCAGCGCAGGCGGTGCGCGAAGTTGGCGCGCCAGGGCTGCGCCCCGATGCGGTGCTCGATCACGCAGGAAGAAAGAATCACGCCATGGCCGCGCTCGGAGGCCTGCCGGCCGAGGACGAAATCCTCCGCCAGATACTGGCTGAGACGAGGCCAGCCGCCGAGGTCTTCGATCACGCCCCGGCGCGCGGCGATCGTCGGTCCCACGGCGAAATGCACGCCGCGTTCCACCAGCCTTGCCGTAAAGCAGCCGCCCCAGAACTCCGTGTTCATGCCGAGCGCCTCCAGCAGCGACCAGAAACTCGCGCCGGGCACGGCGCGGTACGGGCAGGTGGCCACGCCGAGCCGCGGATCGGCAAATTCGGCGGCCAGCGTGCGCAACGTGTCCGGCCGGACGCGGATGTCGGAGTCGCTCATCACCAGCAGGTCATGCGCCGCCTCGCGCGTCATGATCTCCAGGCTCCAGACCTTGGCGTTTGCGTATGGCGGCTCGCCGGTGACGAAGAAGCGCGCGGCGACGCGCGGGTACTCGGCGCTGAGCCGGCGCGCCAGGGCGAGGCCGGCGTCGTCCTCACGCCGCGCCGCGAAGAGCAGCTCGAACGAAGGATAGTCCTGCTCGAAAAACGTGCGCAGGTTCTCTTCCAGCCCGTCGTCGAGCCCGTGCAGCGGCTTCAGCACGGAAACGGGCTCGGGCCGTGCCGACGCCTGCGGCCGCTGGCGGCGCCAGTCCAGCACGGCCCACACGGTGAGAACACAGTAGACCCATGAGCCCGCGGCCAGCCCGAACAGCGGCCACGCGAACCACTCCATGGCGGCGCGCTAGTCCTCGACCGAGCGCGAGCGGTTCTTTTCGGCGATCATCGCCACGACGTCATCCAGCGGCCGCGAGCCCTGGTCGCCGCCCCGGCGCGTGCGCAGCGCCACCTGCCGGCTGGCGGCCTCGCGGTCGCCGACGACCAGCATGTAAGGGATCTTCTGCACCTGCGCCTCGCGGATCTTGTAACTCACCTTCTCGCTGCGCTCGTCGACTTCGGCTCGCAGGCCTTCGGCGGCCAGCCGGTCCCGCACCTGCCGCGCGTATTCGATGTGGCGGTCGGCAATGGGCAGCACCACCGCCTGCACCGGCGCAAGCCACACCGGGAAGGCGCCCGCATAGTGCTCCAGCAGGATGCCGAAGAAGCGCTCGACGCTTCCATAGAGGGCGCGGTGAACCATCAGCGGCTGGTGTCTGGCCCCATCCTCGCCCACATATTCGAGCTCGAAACGCTTCGGCAGCGTGAAGTCGAACTGCACGGTGGAGAGCTGCCACGGGCGGTCAAGCGCATCGACGAGCTTGACATCAATTTTCGGCCCGTAGAAGGCGGCCTCGTCTTCCATCACTTTGGCTTCCAGGCCGACGCGCTCCACCGCGCGCTTCAGCGCGTTCTCGGCCAGCGCCCACTGGTCCGGCGTGCCATCGTACTTGCCGCTGGCGCCGCCGTCCCAGGTCGAAATCTCCGCCTGGTAACGGTCGAAGCCATACGTCCTGAGCACGTCCACGGCGAACTCGAGGCAGTGGACAATCTCGTCTTCAATCTGATCCGGGCGGCAGAAGATGTGCGCGTCGTCCTGCGTGAAGCCGCGGACGCGGAACAGACCGTGCAGCGTGCCGGAGCGCTCGTAGCGGTATACGGTGCCGAGCTCGCCCAGGCGGATGGGCAGCTCGCGGTAGCTGCGCTGGCGGTCCCGGTAGATCAGGATGTGGCCGGGACAGTTCATCGGCTTGAGCCGGTAGCGGGCGTCGTCGAGCTCCATCGCCGCGTACATGTTTTCGGCGTAATGGCTCAGGTGCCCGCTGATCTGCCACAGCTGCTCGCGCATCACGTGCGGCGTGTTGACCAGCGCATAGCCGCGCTTCAGGTACTGCTCCCGCATCCAGTCCTCGAGCAGCTTACGCACCAGCGCGCCCTTCGGATGGAAGAAGATGAGCCCCGGACCGGCAAGCTCCTGGATGGAGATCAGGTCGAGCTGCCGGCCCAACACGCGGTGATCGCGCTTCTTGGCCTCTTCGAGCTTGTGCAGGTAGTCCTGAAGCTCTTTTTCGGTGAACCACGCCGTGCCGTAGATGCGCTGGAGCTGCTGGCGGTGTTCATCGCCCTTCCAGTAGGCGCCGGCCACCGAGAGCAGCTTGAACGCCTTCAGTTTCTTCGTGCTGGGCACGTGCGGGCCGCGGCAGAAGTCGATGAAGTGCGGCCCGAGGGTGTATTCGGTGAAGACCTGGTCGGCGCGCTCGTCGATGAGCTCGCACTTCATCTGCTCGCCCATCTCGCGGTAGCGGGCCAGGCCCTCTTCCTTCGGGGTCAGCCGGCGCTCGAATGGCAGATCCTTGTCGCGCAGCTCCCACATCTTCTTTTCGATCCGCTCCAGGTCCTCGGGCGTGAAGGGCTCGCTGCGCTCGAAGTCGTAGTAAAAGCCATCCTTGATGGGCGGCCCGATGCCCAGCTTCGTTCCCGGAAACAGCTCCAGCACGGCGGCCGCAAGCAGATGGGCGGTCGAGTGGCGATAGACCTCAAGCGCCTCAGGGTCCTTCGGCGTCAGGATCTCGACGCGCGCGTCGCCTTCCAGCGGCCGGGTGAGGTCCCACAGCTCGCCATTGACCCGCGCCACGATGGCGTCTTCGGCCAGGCGGCGGCTGACGGCGCGCGCCACGTCAAGCGGCGTCGTGCCCGGAGGGAACGTCTTCTGACTGCCGTCAGGCAGCGTGACAGTGATCGAACTGCTCATGGGAGCTCCGGTAAATTTCAGACTAGCACGCGCCGCCGTGCGGCCCCGGATTGCCGCGGTTGTTATGCTGAAAGCGGAGCCGGAACTCTATGGCTGAGAAACCTCTGGAGGCGGCGCGGGAGCCTGTGTCGGCCGGCGAAGGCGACCTGGTGGAGCGCGCCAAGGCCGGCGACATGGAGGCCTTCAGCGAGCTGGTCCGCCGCTACGAGCGCCGCATCTACCGGATGGCGCGGCAGATCACCCAAAACGACGAGGACGCCGAGGACGTCCTCCAGGAGAGCTTCCTCAAGGCATTCGAACACCTCGATTCCTTCCAGGGCCAGAGCAAATTCTATACCTGGGTGACCAGAATCGCGGTCAACGAAAGCCTGATGAAGCTGAGAAAACGCAAATCCGACCGCACCGTTTCGCTGGATGAAAACATCGAAACAGACGAGGAGCCCATCGTGCGGGAGATCGCCGTTTGGGAGGACACTCCGGAGTCGAAATACAGCCAGGAGGAATTGCGCCAGATCCTCGATGCGGCCATCAGCAGCCTGAAGCCGATCTTCCGGACCGTGTTCATCCTCCGCGACGTGGAGGAGCTGAGCACGGAAGAAACGGCCGAAGTTCTGGGCCTTTCCATCGCCGCCGTCAAGAGCCGTCTTTTGCGGGCCCGGCTCCAGCTTCGGGAGAAGCTCACACGGGTCTTCAGGCGCAAAGGAGACGGGATCTTTGGCTTCGCAAAATAGAATGATCACCTGCAAGGATTTTCTTCGCGAGCTGAACGACTACCTCGACGACGCCACCGACCCCGCGCTCCGGGCCGAGCTGGAAAGCCATATCAACGAGTGCCCCAACTGCTGGGTCATCTGTGACACCACCCGGAAGACCATCCAGGTCTACAGGGGAATGGACCTGCACCCGCTGCCCGAGAGCGTACACGAAAAGCTGATGCAGGCGCTGGCCCGGCGCGCGGCGGCGAAACGGGCGCAGGGCGCCGGCAGCACCGGCGGACCCGCTCAGGGCTGAGGCGGCTTGACCGCGCCCTTCGTCGCCGGCTCGACTTTCTCTTCTTTCAGCCTGTCCTCGGGGATCGGTTCGAGGTTTGGATCGAAGGTGATGATGGCTTCGGCGCCGAACTTGCGATAGCTGCGAAACTCGACCAGATTTTTCACCAGCAGCCGGCCTTCCCGCATCCGCATCTCCGAACGCAGCGGAAGCAGATACTGGTTGCCGGCGATGTCCACGAAGTCGTAGTCGAGCATGCTGCGGGCTTCCTGGATGGGAAAGTCCGGCGGAATCTCGACGGCCTCCATCGTAATGCGCAGCACCATCGGCACGTCGCGATCGATGTAGACCAGGCCGCGGTAGCCGGGCACGATTTCGAGCTGCCGCTGCCAGCTGATGTGCCACTTCGACTTCGGCTGCCGCACGCGGAAGCTGTACACGTGGCAGATGCGGCCGCGGAGCTTGCCCCACCGCTCCCACTGGAACTCCGCTTCGGTGGCCGGCTCGAAGATCTCCTTGAGCATCGTTCCAAACTCGCCGCTTGAGGTGGCGCCGCCCAGCTTCCAGCGGTCTCCCTCGGTCCATTTCCCGTTGATCGAGATGAGCTTGTAGTCTTCCTTCTGCTCGAAGTAGCTGAGCCGCTCGGCGATGGTGTCCATGAGCTGGAACATCTCGAGCCCCGACGGGTCGATGTATCGGCGGGTGACCTGGAGGCAGATAAAGTCCGGCAGGCGTTTCGTGTAATTCAGCGCCAGCTCCCGCGCTTCGCGAATGATCCGCTCCTGTTCTTCCTTTGGAGGCGGCGGCAGCGGGGCCGGCTTGACGGGCGCAGGCTCCCGTACCGGCGGCGGCAGCGAGGCGGTGGCGGCCACCAGCTGGCGCAGCGCATCGGCGGCCCGCGGGCCCAGACCTTCGCCCACCAGCTCCTCCACGTCGCGCGGGGTCAGGCGCTCGGTCAGCTGCACCTTGCGGATGTAGTCGGCCACCTGCTTGTCGGGATGATTCAGGCGGATGGAGCTGCGCAGTACGGACTTCAACTGCGACACGCTCATCTTCATTCCCTGCGCCGCACCGGAAACGGCCGCAAGCAGGGCAACAACGATGGCGGAAATCAGGCGGCGGCGGATCATTCCCTAAAATAGACGCCGCCGCCGCGGTTCCGGTTTTGGCGGACCGAGCGCTTTCTCGATCGCCGCCAGCGCCAGCGGCGCCATGATGCGATAGCCGGCGGCGTTCGGGTGGAGGCCGTCATCGGCGAGGTTCGGCGCCATCTGGCCGTCGGGGCCCGCCATCGCCGGGTAGTAGTTCAGGTATACGTAGCCGCGCTTCTCACAGGTGGACTGGATCCAGCGGTTCATTTCAAGGATGGCCGGCAGCGGACGCCGCTTCGTCTGCTCGTAGGCCGGGTTGACGTCCTTGTGATGGTCCGAGACGGGCAGGATGGAGGCGAGGATCACCTTGATCCGGTGGGCGTCGGCCAGGTCGCACATCATCGTCAGGTTGTTGCGGATGATGTCCGGCGAAACGCCGCGGGCGATGTCGTTGGTGCCGGCCAGAATGACCACCGCCGCCGGCCGCAGCGCGATGACGTCGGCATAAAAGCGGCCCAGCATCTGTCCGGTGATCTGTCCGCCGATGCCGCGGTTGACGAAGTCGCGGCCCGGGAAATACTCATTCAGCCGCCAGCCGTCGGTGATCGAGTCGCCCAGGAAGACGACGCGCGGGTTGGCCGGATTCGGCGGCGGCAGCGCCGCGTTGGCATCGCGGTAGCGGCGGAGGTTGTCGCGGTCCGGCGAGCGCAGCTCGTTTTCCAGCCGCTCGATCTGCGCCAGGAAATACGCCTCAATCAGCAGCGAATTGTCGCGCAGCTCGGCCAGTTGCTGGCGCGCCATGGCCGGAAAATTCACCGGTTTGGGCACGGACTCGGCCAGCAGCAGGTACGCCCGCAGATTGGCCAGGAACCGGTAATGTAGCTGCGGATTGCGCACGCCGAGAAAGCGCAGGCTCTCAAGCGCCATGCGCATGTTTTCCGCCAGCGGCATGCCGGCGCGGCCCAGCTCCGGGCTGGCCAGGCCGCCGGCCTCGATGAGTTGCAGGCAGCGTTCATAAAGCGGCAGGATCTGCTGGTCCGTGGGGGGCTGCGACTCCGGCTGCTGTGCGGGCGCGGCCGCAGCCAGCAACGCGGCGAGCATCAGCGTCTGGAACATGGTCTCATTCCACCTTCTCAAGTTTCAGCGTGACAGTTCCGATGTAGAACGGCAGTTGCACGCGGATCTGCACCGGCAGGCGGCGCTCGTCCTCGCTGATCCAGACAAACAGCCTCCCTTTGCGCCGGTACAGCACTCCGCTCATCAGGAAAGCCTCGTAGCGGATGGAGCGGAACTCGCCCACCGGCGTCTGGACGCGTTCGCGGCCAAGCGCCTCCACCCGGGCCATCACCGCCTTCTTGCCGTCGCTCACCGGAAGCTCGATGACGGCGCCGGGCGCAGGCAGCAGCTCGCGCAGCTTCTGGAGCCCGCCGGTGACGTCGTGGACGCAGGCGGGGATGTCAATGGTCTTCTCTTCGACCACCGCATTCTTTTCGAGATCCCGTTCCATGTAGTGCGCCTTGCGGGCAGCGCCGTCGAAACGCACCTTCGTCTCGCGGTGGCGCTTGCCTTCGTGGGCCGTCAGCTCGGTGGCCGCGGCACACCAGCCGGGCAGAAATGACGCGCGGTATAAATTGTCCACCTTGACGAACGTGCGCACCAGGCCAACGGTGCGCAACTGCATCTGGAGGCTGTCGGGTGCGGTGATCTCGACGCCGACGTCTCCAGCGTGGACAAACCGCCAGTCGGCGGAGAAAGACAGCTTCTGCACCGCCGGCAGCGCCGTATCGGCAAGGGACGTCTGCGCCGGAGCCGCCATCGCGGCCAGCAGCGCCAGCCACAAAGCACGGCGGAGCGGCATCGCTACCAGTCTCTCAGAAGGGCTCTGGAGGCCGCAATGAAACGGACCCCGGCGCTGGGGCCCGCCGCAACCTGGACCATTCCAGGAGCGGAACGGAGGGAGTTAGCTGAAAATGCGATAAGCCACCCACGCCGACATGTAAGCCAGCGTCCCCATGTAGAAAAACTGGATGGCCGGCCACTTCCACGAGCCGGTCTCGCGGCGCACCACCGCCAGCGTCGACATGCACTGCATCGCGAAGGCGAAAAACACAAGCAGCGCCACCGCGCCGCCAAAACTCAGCTCCCGCTGGAGGGCCTGCTGGAGCCCGGCGCTGTTGTGGCCGGGATCCATCCCGTAGATCGTGCCCAGCGTACCGACGATCACCTCGCGCGCCGCCAGCGACGTGATCAGTCCGATGCCGATCTTCCAGTTGAACCCGAGCGGCGCGATCAGCGGTTCAATGGCGCGCCCGAGCGTCCCCGCCAGGCTTTGTTCGATCGGCGGCGCCTGCCCCGCCACGGTGGGAACGCTGGCGAGAATCCACAGCACCACCGAGACGGCAAGAATCACCGTGCCGGCGCGCTTCAGAAACGCGAGCGCCCGGTCCAAGAGCCGCAGCCCGATGCCCGCCAGGGTCGGCATGCGGTACGGGGGCAGCTCCAGCACGAAAGGCGTGCGCTCGCTGCGCAGGATGGAGGATTTCAGCACCTTCGCCGTGGCGATGGCCGCCAGGAAGCCGAGCAGGTACAGCCCCAGCAGGGCGGCGGCGCGCGTTCCCAGAAGCGGTCCCAGAAACGGCCGTTCGGGAATGAAGGCGGCGATGATCAGCGTGTACACCGGCAGCCGCGCCGAGCACGTCATGAACGGAGCGATGAGGATCGTGGCGATGCGGTCCCGGCGGTTCTCGATGGTCCGCGTGGCCATGATGGCCGGCACCGCGCACGCGTAAGCCGAAAGCAGCGGGAGGAAGCTCTTGCCCTGCAGGCCGACTCGCGCCATCGTGCGATCCGCGATGAGTGCGGCGCGCGCCAGATATCCGCTGTCCTCGAGAATCGAGATAAAAAGAAACAGCAGCAGGATCTGCGGCAGAAAGACGACCACTGCGCCCACGCCGCTCCAGACGCCGTCCACAACCAGCGACCGCAGCCAGCCTTCCGGAAGCGCCGCGCGCATCCAGCCGCCGGAAATGCCGACTGCGGCCTGCACGGCGTCCATGAGCGGCCGCGCCCACGAAAAGATGCTCTGAAACACCATCAGAACGACGGCGGAAAAAACCAGCGGGCCCCACAGCGGGTGAAGGAAAACGGCGTCCAGCCGCTGCGTCCACACGGGCGGCGCCGGGTGCGCGTAACGCGAGCTGCGCGATACCTGGCGGGCCCACTGCCGGCAGGCCGGGACGTCCTGAATCACCGGCAGCTCCACCACACGCGGCACGGCGATGCCGCCGGTAAGAAACTGCGCCACGCTTTTCACGCCTTCGCCCGTGGCCGCGCTTACCAACACCACGGGCGCGCCAAGCTGATTGGCAAGCGCCTCGGTGTCCACCGCGCCGCCTCGCCCGCGCAGCTCGTCGGCCATGTTGAGCACGATGAGCGTCGGCAGCCGCAGCGTGAGCACCGCGGCGGCCAGCGGCAGATGGCGCTGAAGGCTGGTCGAGTCGAGCACGAGGACGATGCCGTCCGGGCGGCGCAGCCCCGGCATGCGTCCCTGAAGCACGTCGTAGGTCACCTGCTCGTCTTCCGACCGCGGCGTCAGGCTGTAAATGCCCGGCAGGTCGATGATGTCCACCGCGTGACGCCCCGCAAGATGCGCCCTGCCAATGTGGTGCTCCACGGTGACGCCGGGAAAGTTGGCCACTTTCTGGCGCAGGCCGGTGAGGCGGTTGAACAGCGTGGTCTTGCCCGAGTTGGGCGGGCCGATGAGCGCCACCAGCTTCGGCGGAGCCGCCGCCTCGGACGGCCGGGCGAGCCCGGCAGTTCCAGGGCTGCCGTGGCAGGAGCTCATCAGCTAGTTCTTCCGGATCAGAATATGGCGGGCCGTCTCCCGCCGCAGGGCGATCTCGGCGCCTTCCACGCGGAAAATCCGCGGATCCCCTCCCGGAGCGTCGCCGGCCACGGTGACCGGGTACCCGGGAATGAAACCGAGTTCCATCAGGCGGCCGGCGAGGTCTTCGGGAAGATCCAGCCGGTCGATGACTGCATCGCTCCCTGACGGCAGATCAGCGAGCGTGGCCGTCTGCCGTCTCCTGCTGGCCGCCTTGAAACTCAGTTGCATGAAAGCTCCTGCTTCCATGGTAGCCGATTCGCGCGCGGGCCGGGGTGCTACAATCGAACGCGTGTCCGGCGCAGACCCGAAAGCCAGCTATACGCGGGACGAGGTCTGCCGGCTGCTCGGCATCCGCGAATCGGTGCTCGAGGACTGGGAAGAACACGGCTTCGTCCCCCGCGCGGAACTTTACGCCTTCAAGGACCTGGTAGCGCTGAAGACGCTGCGGCAGCTGCGCGCGCGCCGCATGCCGGCTTCGCGCATCCGCCTCATCCTCGACTCGCTCCGCGCCAAGCTCCGGCACGTGGGCGATCCGCTTCAGGAGCTGAAGATCTTCACCGACGGCCGCCGCCTGGCCGTCCAGGTGGACGGCCGCCGCATGGAACCGCTCACCGGACAGCTCCTGCTCGATTTCGACCAGGAAGAGATCCAGCGCCTGCTCGAATTCCCCGCCCGGCGCGCCGAACGCACGCTTCAGCAGGAAATGGAAAAGCGGCTCCGCGAGGCCGAGCAATGGTTCGAGCGCGGCGTCGAAATGGAGCAGATGGGCGCGCCCGTCGAACAGGTGATCGCCGCCTATGAGAAGGCCATCGAGCGCGATCCCGACGCGCCCGCCCCGCACGTCAACCTCGGCACCGTCTATTTCCACATGCAGCGCTGGAAGGAGGCCGAAGCCTGCTATCGCGCCGCGCTGGAGGCGAAGCCGGACTATCCCCTCGCGTGGTTCAACCTCGGCAACCTGTATGAGGAGCTGCGCGACCCGGACCGGGCGCTCGAGTGTTACCTCAAGGCGATCTCGATCGACGCGAAGTTCGCCGACGCGCACTACAACGCCGCCCTTATCTACCAGGCCCGCCACGACACGTTGAACGCCGTGCGCCACTGGCAGCAGTATCTGAAGCTCGACCCCAGCGGATACTGGGCGGGCATCGCCCGGCGCGAGCTGGCGCGGCTGAAGGAAGAGACGCTGGTTCCCGGGGCCAGAGGCTGAGCCCACCCGGCGGACAGAGGGTCGCAGCAGGCCGCAGTGTATTCTGAAAGTTTGGAGGGAATCGTCTTTTGAGCCGCATCAGCATGGCGCTGCGCGCCTTCTTTGGCATTCTCGGCGGCACGCTGCCGGACGACATCGCACGCGCCCACGGGTACGAGAAGCCCGTGGCCCGCCGGCCCGAACCGGCGAAGGAAAAAGAGGCGCCCAAGCCCGAAGCCGGCGCGCTGCAACTGCTCGGACTCCTGCAACGCGAGGCGCGGCTGATCGACTTCTTCATGGAAGACATCTCGCCGTACACCGATGAACAGGTGGGCGCGGGCGTGCGCCAGGTCCATGCCCAATGCCAGGACGTGCTGCGCAAGCATTTCCGCCTGGCCCCGGTGATCGACGGCGTGGAGGGCACCTATGTGAAGACGGACTCGGCCGGCGCGCTGGCGCGCGATCCGGCGGCGGTGCGCTTCACCGGCAACGTGCCCCCGCAGGGCCGCCCCGCCGGCGGCCTGCTGCGGCACCGCGGGTGGCGGGCCGATTCGGTGAGCCTGCCGTCGGTGAGCCCAAAACAGAATCTCTCGATTTTGGCGCCTGCCGAGCTGGAAGTGGAATAACCCGCCTTGGTCTACGCCGGCATCGACCTGGGAACCACCAATTGCGCCGTGGCCTGGACGCGCCCCGGCGCCGACTCGCCCGTGGAGCTGCTGCCGCTTCCGCAGCTCGTCGCCCCGGGCGAGGTGTTCGCCGAAACGCTGCTGCCTTCCGCGCTCTATCTGGCCGCTGAGGGCGAGTTCCCTCCGGGCGCCCTCGACCTGCCCTGGCGCCAGGGCGACGGCCGCATCGTCGGCAAGTTCGCCGCGCGGCGCGGCGCCGAAACGCTGGGGCGGCTGGTCACCTCCGCCAAGAGCTGGCTCTCGGCCACAGGCTCGGAGCGCACCGCGCCCATCCTGCCGCCGAACGCCCCGCCGGAGGCGCCGCGCGTCTCCCCGGTGGATGCCAGCCGCGCCTACCTCGAACACATTCTCGGCGCCTGGAATCACGCCTTTCCCGACACGCCGCTCGCGCCCCGGCACGTGGTGCTCACCGTGCCCGCCTCCTTCGATGAAGTGGCCCGCCAGCTCACCGAGAAAGCGGCCGCAGCGGCCGGCCTGCCGGAGCTCATCCTGCTGGAGGAGCCGCAGGCCGCGCTGTATGCGTGGCTCGAATCCCACCCGGACTGGCGCGAAACGCTCCGGCCCGGAGATCTGATCCTCGTAATCGATGTCGGCGGCGGCACCACCGATTTCACCCTGATCCGCGCTGCCGAACGCGACGGCGCGCTCGAGCTGGAACGCATCGCCGTGGGCGATCATCTCCTGCTCGGCGGCGACAACATGGACCTCGCGCTGGCGCACGCGGTGGCGCAGCGGCTGCCGAAGCTGGACGCGCTCCAGTTCCAGTCACTGTGGCAGCAGTGCCGGCTGGCCAAGGAGGCGCTGCTCGAGGATCCTTCCAGAACCGAAGCGCCGGTGACGCTGCTTGGCCGCGGCTCTTCCCTGATCGGCGGCACGATCCGCGGCCGGCTGGAGCGCGGCGAGATGGAAGCGATCCTCATCGACGGCTTCTTCCCGCGCACCTCCAGCGAAGAGATGCCCGTCCGCAGGCGCCGCGCGGCGTTGGCCGAGCTGGGACTTCCCTATGAGCAGGACCCGGCGGTGACGAAGCACCTGGCGCAGTTCCTGCGGCGCGGCGGCGAGCTCGCCTGTCCTACCCACGTGCTCTTCAACGGCGGTGTCTTCCGCGCCCGCGCGCTGCGCGAGCGGATGACGGAAGTGCTGAACGGCTGGCTCGGCGAAGCCGGCCGGCCGCCCGTGCGCGTGCTGGAGGGCGGCGACCTGATGCATGCCGTCTCCCGCGGCGCGGCCTGGTATGCGCGCCTGCGCAGCGAGGGCGGCCTCCGGATCCGCGGCGGCATCCCGCATTCCTACTACATCGGCATCGAGGCGGCCATGCCCGCGGTGCCCGGACTTCAGCCGCCCCTCAAGGCGCTCACCGTCGTCCCCTTCGGCATGGAAGAGGGCTCGCAGGCGGAAGTGCCCGGCCGCGAATTTGTCCTCTTCACCGGCGAGCCGGCGCAGTTCCGTTTCTTCGTTTCGTCGTCGCGCCGGCAGGACGCCATCGGGGATCTGCTCGAAGAGATCCCCGAAGAGCTGGAAGAACTCGCGCCCGTGGAAGTGTGCCTGGAGGGCGAAGCCGGCGGGATGGCGCGCGTGATGCTGGAAGTGCAGGTGACCGAAACGGGCGTGCTCGAGCTGTGGGCCCGCGGCCTGCCCGGCACCCCGTGGGAAGGCAGGCGGTGGAAGCTCGAGTTCCAGTTGCGGAGGCACGCGTCGCAATGAAAATCGGCATTGATCTGGGCACGACCAACTCCGCGGTGGCCTTCATCGATCCGCGCGAGGCCGAAGGCGCGGATTTCCCGCCCGTGCATGTGCTGCCCATCCCGCAGAAGACCGCTTCCGGCGCGGTGGAGCCGCGCCGCACGCTGCCCTCGTTCCTGCTGCTGGAAGGCGAAGGCGTGGTGGGCGAATATGCGCGCGAGCAGGGCGCGCTTCAGCCGACGCGCCTCGTGCATTCGGCCAAGAGCTGGCTGTCGAACCCGGAGGTGGACCGCACGGCGAAGATCCTGCCCTGGGACGCGCAGGAGGCCGGCCGCGTGATGTCGCCGGTGGAAGCGTCGGCGCGCTATCTCCGCCATCTGCGCGAGGCCTGGGAGAGCGCCGGCCGCGGTCCGCTGCCAGAGCACGAAGTCGTGCTCACCGTGCCGGCGTCGTTCGATGAAGAGGCGCGTGAGCTGACGGTGGAAGCGGCTCGCCAGGCGGGCATCGAAAACCTTACGCTGCTCGAAGAGCCCGCGGCGGCCTTCTATGCGTGGATCGCCAATCACCTGGCGCAGTCGCAGAAGGCGCTGTTCGACGGCATGACCGTGCTGGTGGTGGACGTCGGCGGCGGCACGTCGGACTTCACCGTGATCCGCGTCAGCCGCGAAGGCGACCGCGTCTCCTTCACGCGCACGGCCGTGGGGCGGCACCTGCTGCTCGGCGGCGACAACCTGGACCTGACGCTTGCCTGGCTGGTCGAGTCAAAACTCGAACGGCAGCTTGCGCTGCGGCAGCGCGCGGCGCTGCGGCGGCAGTGCGCCGCGGCCAAGGAACAGTTGCTGGCCGAGCCGGGCGTGCCTTCGGTGGAGATCACCGTGCTCGGCGCGGGCACGTCGCTCATCGGCGGCACGCTGAAGGCCACCGTGCTCCGCGAGGAAGCGCTGGAACTCGCGCTGGACGGTTTTCTTCCCTTCTGCCGGCTGGACGAAAAACCGCAGGAAGAAAAGCGCAGCCTTTTCCGCGAAGTCGGGCTGCCGTATGTGAGCGACCCGGCCATCACGCGCCATCTGGCCGCGTTCCTCCAGTCGTCGGCCGCCCCGCCCCCGGACGCCATCCTGTTCAACGGCGGCTTCTTCATCCCGGAAATTCTGCGGCGCCGGCTGGCCGATGTCGTCGAAAGCTGGTACGGCAGACGCCCGCTCGTCTTCGAAAACAACGAGCTCGACCTCGCGGTGGCGATCGGCGCGGCCTATTACGGATACGTGCGGGCTACGGGCGCGGGCGTGCTGGTCCGCGGCGGCCTGCCGCGCACCTACTATCTCGGTGTCGAATCCGGCTCGCCCGAGGTCATCCGCACGCTGTGCCTGGTGCCGCGCGGCACCGAAGAGGGCTCGACGCTCGAGCTCGAAGCGCCGAACCTTCAGCTTGTCGCCAACAAGGCGGTTAGCTTCCGGTTGTATTCTTCGCTCACGCGCACCGAAGACGCCTGCGGCGACGTCGTCGAATTCCCGGCCTCAGCCGCCGGCGACGAGCTGCATGTGCACGCGCCTCTCGAAGCGGTGATCCGCTTCGGCCGGAAAGCCGAGCAGCGGCTGATCCCGGTGCGGCTGGGCGCGCGGCTCACCGAGATTGGAACGCTGGAGCTATGGGCGGCCTCGTTGATCAGCGAACACCGCTGGCGGCTCCAGTTCGAACTGCGCAGGCCGGTGCTCGCCGAACAGGAACAACGTGCGCGTCCGGCGGCGGTGATCAGCACGGAAGCGGTAGAGCGGGCCTGCGCCGCCATCCGCGAAGTCTTCGAAACCGGCGCCGCGCCGCAGGAAGAGCTGCCGGCGCGGCTGGAGCAGATCCTCGCGCTCGGGCGCAATTCCTGGCCGCTGGAAGTGATCCGCAGGCTGGCCGACGTGTTCCTCGAATGCAGCCAGGGCCGGCGGCTGACGCCGGGCCACGAGGTGCGCTGGCTGAATCTGGCCGGGCTGTGCCTGCGGCCCGGCTTCGGCCATCCGGCCGATGATTACCGCATCGAGCTCGCGCGGCGCGTGTGGGCCCAGGGGCTCGCCTTTGACAACCGGAGCGAGAACGAAACGCAGTGGTGGCTGTTCTGGGGCCGCGTGGCCGGCGGGCTGAACCGCAACCAGCAGACGGACGTCTTCCAGCGCATCGCCTGGGCGCTGCTGCCCAAGGGCCGGCCGCCTCGGCTCAACGCCAACGTGGAGCGCGAAATGTGGCGCTGCGCGGCCTCGCTGGAGCTGCTGCCCGCGGGCACGCGCACCGAGCTCGGCAATGCGCTGGTGCGCCGGCTGCGCGCCCATCCGAACCCGACCGATTTCTGGTGCCTGGGCCGCGTCGGCGCTCGCCGGCTGTTCTACGCCCCGGCCAACCAGGTGTTGCCGCCCGCGACGGCGGTGCGGTGGATCGAAAGCATCCTGAAGCTGCCCGGCAGCGAGGAGTGCGTGGCGCGGCTGGCGCAGGCCACCGGCGATGCGGCCCGCGACATCCCCCCGGCCACATTTGAGAGCGTACGGCGCGCGCTGGCCGACAGGCCGGAGTGGCTGCGGATCCTCGAAGGCGAGGCGGGCGCGGACCTGGAAGCAATGGCGCGCGTCTTCGGCGAGGAGCTGCCCGCAGGACTGGTACTCGGATGAGCGAGGACGCCTGGATCGCGCGCATTCGCCGGTGGACCGCCGCACGCGCCGGCGGCGGCCTGGTGACGGGCATCGGCGATGACTGCGCCATCCTGCGGCCCCGGGCCGACAGGGACCTGCTGGTCACCACCGACCTCCTGCTCGAAGGCGTGCACTTCCGCCGTGACCTGCTCACCGCGCCGCAGGCCGGCGCGAAGGCGGCGGCGCGGGGCCTGAGCGACATCGCCGCCATGGGCGGCGATGCGCGGTTCCTGTTCCTCTCGCTGGCGCTGCCGGACTGGGCCGGCGCGCGCTGGGCGCGCGCCTTCTATCAGGGCCTTGTGGAAATGGCCGCGCGCCACGGTGCGCGCGTCGCCGGCGGCGACCTGACGCGTGCGGGCAAGCTCGCGGCCGATGTCGTCGTGCTGGGCGACGCGCCCCGGGGCCGCGCCCTGCGCCGCGATGGAGCGCGGCCGGGCGACGTCATCTACGTCTCCGGGCCGCTGGGGCGCGCCGCCGCAGCCGACTACTGCGACGTGCCCGAGCCGCGGCTCGAGCTGGGCCGGAAGCTGCGCGGCCGCGCCACCGCGTGCATCGACCTCAGCGACGGGCTCGCGCTCGACCTGCACCGCCTGTGCCGGGCCTCGGGCACATCGGCACGGCTCGACGGCGTGCTGCCCTGCGCGCCAGGCGCGACACTCGAGCAGGCGTTGTTCGGCGGCGAGGACTATGAACTGCTGTGCACGCTCCCTGCCGGCGTGAAGCCGCCGCGCGGCCTCGAGCGGATCGGCGTGATGACGAAAGGACGCGTCCCGAGCGAGATCCGCTTCGCCGGTTACCGCCTGGAGCCCCGCGGCTGGGACCCGTTCCGTTAACGGGCGGGCTCGGCCGGCGCGTCCCGGCCCACAGCCGGCATCAGCCGCAGATGCTCGATCATCATGCAGGCGTCTTCCACCACCAGCAGCCCGGCCTGCCGGGCGCGCGTCGCGGCCTCGGGATGCGAGATGCCCTGTTGCATCCAGATGGCGCGGGCGCCCTTGCGGATGGCCTGTTCCACAACCTCCGGCACATGTGCCGGCCGGCGGAAGACGACCACGCAGTCCACGGGTTCGGGCACATCCTCAAGGCTCGGCCACGCCTTCTCGCCCAGCACTTCCCTTTCATTCGGATTCACCGGGATGATGCGGTAGCCGGCGCGTTGAAGGAAGCGCGAGACGCCGTGGCTGGCCCGCCGCGGGTTGGAAGAAAGGCCAACAACGGCGAGCGCGCGGCTGTTGCGCAGAATTTCGAGCTCCGTCTGGACGGGATCGTTTTCTTCAGGCATCGCTATTGAGATGCAGCCACGCGCCCGACAGTCTCACCGCCTGCGCGCAGCCCCCGTCTGCGCTGCCGGCGCTGCCATGCCGGCGGCGCGCCGCAGCCGGCGCACTTCGTCCTCGGTGAGGTATCGCCACGCGCCCGGGGGCATCTTGCCCAGCGTCAGCGGCCCGATCTGCACGCGGCGCAGTTTTTCCACCAGCCGCCCGAGATGACGGAACATGAGGCGGATCTGCTGCTGGCGCCCTTCGGTGAGCCGCACTTCGTACCACGGGTTCGGCGCGTCTTTCATCAGCCGGATCTTCGCGGGCGCGGTGCGGCGGCCATGAAGGCTGATGCCGGTGCGGAACTGCTCCAGCTGCTCCGGCGTGAGCCGGCCATTCACCTTGACGTGATAGACCTTCTCCACATGCCCCGAAGGCGACAGGATCCGGTTGGCCAGCTCGCCGTCGTTGGTGAGCAGCAGCAACCCTTCGCTGTGATAGTCCAGCCGGCCCACGGGAAAGACGCGCTCGCGCACTCCTTTCAGCAGGTGCTTTACCGTAGTGCGGCCCTGCGGATCGCTCAGCGTCGTGACCACTTCGCGCGGCTTGTACATGGCGATGTAAACGTGCCGCCTGGGCAGGCGGATGCGGTCCCCGTCCAGCCGGATGTCGTCGCGCTCCGGATCGGCCTTCGTGCCCAGCTCGGTGACGGTCTCACCGTTGACAGTCACGCGGCCCTCGCGGATCAGCTCTTCCGCCTTGCGGCGGCTGGCGATGCCCGCGTGCGCGAGGATCTTCTGGAGGCGCTCCTCAGCCATGAGGTTCCGCTTCCGGCGGCGGATCGGCGGCCGCGCTCTCCTGCCGCGGCTCCGGCTGCGATTCGGACTCCTGGGCAGCGGACTCCACAACCGGCGCGGGCGCTTCGTCTTCCGCCGGCGCGGCGCTTTGCTGACCCTCAACGGCCCCGGCGTCCGCCTCGACGGCCGGCTGCGCTTCCGGCGCGGGCTCGAACTCCTCGTCCGCCATCGACTGCCGGCGGATCTCCTCGAACTCCTTCAGGCTCGGCAGCTCGCTCAGGTCCTTCAGACCGAACTGCGTGAGAAACTCGCGGGTCGTCTTGTACAGGATCGGACGTCCGACGACGTTTTTCCGGCCCGCAGTCGTGATCAACTTGCGCTCCAGCAGCGTCTTGATCACGCCAGCGCCCTGCACGCCGCGGATTTCGAGGATCTCCGGCAGCGTGATCGGCTGCTTGTAGGCAATGACGGCCAGCGTCTCCAGCGCGGCCTGAGAAAGCTTCAGCGGCTGCTTCAGGTTGCGGACAAAGTTGCGGATCACCTCGTGGTGCTCCGGCTTGGTGGCCATCTGGTAGCCGCCGGCGACCTCGCGGATGAAGATGCCGCGGTCGGGCCGGGATGTCTCTTCGGCCAGTTCCTTGAGCACCGGTTCCACTTCTTCCACCGGACGCCCGAGCGCCTGCGCGATCTGCGCGGCCGGCATCGGCTCATTCAGCACATAAACGATGGCCTCCAGCACCGCCTTGAGCTGCGCACGACCGGCATCGGCGGGCGCAGGCTCCGGCGCGCTGCCGCCAAGCAGCTCGTCCGCCGTCATCGGCTCGGCCGCAGCCGCCTCCCCGCCAGGCGCAGCGGACTCTTCGGCGGAAGAGAGCGGCGCCCCGCTTTCCGCGGATTCCGCCGCCGCGGCACCGGCGCTTCCCTCCGCCTGCGCACGCACGGTCTCGTTCGTCTCCGGCTGCTCGCCGGCAGCCTGTCTGCTCAGCTCTTCCATGCCTATGCGTTGTACTCTTCTTCGATTTTCACGACCGCGTCCGGCGTGATCTCGACCTCGTCGAACGCCCGGCCGCGCCGGATTTCAATCTCGCCGAAGCTCTCTTTCTGCGTGAGGCGGACGGCCTGCAACTTCACCATCTCGAGCACGGCGAGAAACAGGCAGACCATCGCCCGGCGCGAACGCTGCTGCTCAAACAGCGGCACCAGCGGCACGCTCTGCGAAGGCGGCACGTCGGCCAGGACACGCTTCAGAAAGAGCATCATGTCCGGCACGCTCACGTCCTCGCGCGTCACCTCATAGGTGGGGCGGTTCTTCGCGCGCTCCAGCACCTGTTCGAACGTCTTCACCAGGTCGAACAGCGTGACGGCAAGGCCGGGCGTGTCGTCTTCGGGAAGGAAATTCTGGATCTGGGGATTCGTCCAGATCGCCTCCTCGATCATCCGCTTCTCCTTGAGCATCGCCGCGGCGGACTTGTAGCGTTCGTATTCCAGCAGCCGCTCGACGAGCTCGCGGCGCGGGTCCTCCTGCGGGTCGATCTTCTCCAGCTCCGGATCCCGCGGCAGCAGCATCCGGGACTTGATGTGGATCAGCGTCGCCGCCATGTAGACGAACTCGGCGCTCAGCTCGATGTCCAGCTCCGCCGCCCGCTGCATGTAGTCGAGATACTGCTGCGTGATCCGCGCGATGGGGATGTCGTAGATGTTGATCTGCTGCCTGCGGATCAGGTCCAGCAGCAGGTCGAGCGGACCCTCGTACTGTTCCAGGTGGACGTTGAGAGGAGACGACACCTTCTCTCAGGATAGCAACTGCGAGGCGGCCGGCCGCGCTCAGCCGGCCCCGCCGGCCGCCGCGTCCGACAGGGGAATCAGATGGCGCTGGAGGGCAAACTTGACCAGCCCGGGCACGTCGTGAATGCCCAGCTTCCGCATCAACTGGACGCGGTAGGTGTCCACCGTCTTCGGGCTGACGCCAAGCCGGGCGGCGATCTCTTTCGGCCGCACTCCCTCCACCAGCATGGAGAACACCTGGTACTCCCGTGGACTCAACCGGTCCAGCGGATCATCCGGCACCCCGCGCCGGTCGGCCGAAAACAGGCTTTGCAGGTCCACGCCTGGCGAAACGTAGATGCCACCATCGAGCACGCGGTCGAGGCAGTCAAGGAGGTTCTCGCCGCTGCTGGACTTCAGCAGGAATCCCTGCGCGCCTGCACGCAGCGCCTCCAGCACGGTCTTGCGGTCCGCGCGCGGGGACAGAATGACGCAGCGCGTGGGCGGCGGATCCGGCCAGTCCCCCGTCCCGGACAGCCGCCGCGCAATGATGAGCGCGTCCAGTTGTGGGGTTTGCAGGTCGATGAGAGCCACGTCCGGGCGTAGCTCCTCAATCAGCCGCCAGGCATCCTCGCCGCTTTCCACGCCCGCCAGAACGTGAAAGCGCCCGCTGGCCTCGCACAGCGACGCAATGCCGTCGCGGAGCAGCCCCTGCTGCTCCGCGATCAGAACGGTTTTTTCTGCTTCTCGAGTCGACATCGTGCCGGGGCCCGGCTTCTGAGAACCTCAGAAGCTGGCGAGCGCCTTGGCTTCGTCGTCGAAGACCTCGAACACGGTGTAAAGCTTCGTGATCTGGAGCAGGTCGTGCACGCGCTTGGTGAGATTGAGCAGCTTCATCTGCCCGCCGGCGTTCGACACCGTGGTATATCCGCTCACCAGCTCGCCGATGCCCGAGCTGTCAATGTAGGTGACCTCGCCCAGATTGACGAGAATTTTCTTGTGGCCCTTGTTGACGAGATCCTTGATCGTGTCGCGGAAAGCGGAAGAGCCTTCGCCGAGGGTAATGCGTCCCGCAGCGTCGACAATCACCACGTCGCCAACCTGCCGCGTTGTCAGTTTGAGACTCACTGCCAAAACCTCCTCTGGTTGCAAAACCGAATTCAGAATACCCGACTCACCCGCCCGCGGGCAATGATTTCCTCATCCGAAGGCGCGTGCCGCCGGCCTCGGTGCGGCCAATTTCCACCTGGTCCATGAAAGCGCGGATAATCAGCAGTCCCCGCCCGGACTGGCTCAACAGGTTTTCCCGCGCCAGCGGGTCGGCCTGACGGGACTCCTCAAAACCGCGGCCTTCGTCCTCGACGATGACCTCCAGCCACGCGCCGGAGCGCTCCATCCGCAGCCGCACACGCTTGTTCGCACTGTAAGTGTTGCCGTGGACGACCGCGTTGACCACGGCTTCGCGCACGGCATAACCGATGTGATAGGTCTCTTCCTCGTCGTAGCCCAGCCGCTCGGCCACCGATTTGGCGGCTTCCTCGCTCGCGTCCACGCTGGCCAGCGTCGATTCGAGGTATTGATCGTAAAGAATCTCCGGCGTGCTCTCGGCGTTGGGCATCTCTGGCCTGCGTGGTGCCGCGAAACTGTCAAGGTATGTCATCGCGGCCGGTCAAGTCAAGCAAAGCGGCCCCCGCTCAGAAGAGGAACCGCAGCCCCGCCTGGAAGACGCGGCCATCGTTCAGTGTGTTCGTGATGCGGCCGAAAGCCGGAGATGAAAGATTGCGCTGGGGCTCGTCGAACTGTGGCGTATTGGATAAGTTGTACGCCTCGGCGCGCCATTGCAGCACCCACTCATTGGGCAGTCGGAACTGGCGCGCGACGGCCGCGTTCCAGTTCCAGATGGGCGCCTTGCGGAAGGTGCCGCGGCCAAGATTGCCCGCGTGCTGCCCGGGTTGGATGAAAGCGAAGCGGTTGCGCGAAAGAATCCGCGGCGCGGTATCCGGATGCCCGATGGTCTTGCCCAGAATCGAGGGGTCCAGAATGTTGGGCCGGTCGCCGGGCCCGCCATCCACGTTGCCGAAACCCGGAGCGTCGCTGCCAACATACAGCGTGAGCGGCGTTCCCTTCTTCCACATGTGCGCGCCGGAAATCTGCCATCCCCGGCCGAGGGCGCGCAGAAGGCGCGAGGAGCGCGGCGCCGGAATCTCGTAGGTGTAGTCCCACAACAGGCTGTGCGTCGAGTCAAAGTTGGACAGTCCCTTCCTGTCGCCGAAGGAATCGTACTGCCACTGGCTGCGCATCGAGATGATGTCGCGCGCCGCCGCAGTGGTGGCAAAATCCGGCCCCTGATCAATCGCTTTTGAGAACGTGTAGACGGCCGACACGACAAGCCCGCGCCAGCGCGGCAGATCATATTGCACCTGCCCGCCGTCAAAATAGGCGATGCCGCCGTTGACAATGGTGCGCGTGTCGTAATAGCGGGCGTCCGGCCGGCGTTCGTTGACGTTGCCGGTTGTCAACGGCAGGCCGGGAACCGGCTCGGCGCGGTTCATCGTATAGGCGTTCAGCAGCTTGAAGGTGCGGCTGCCGATGTAGCTGAGGCGCAGCAGGCCGGCGGCCACACGCCGCTCGAGCGTCAGCGAATAAAGGTGCGCATAGGGCGAGCAGAGGTCCGGGCTGAGCCAGGTGGGCGAAAAGCGCGCGTCCGGGCGCAGATCGACGCCGCGCAGCGGATCGGCGAGGTATGGATCCGGCACCATGACATACAGAACGTGCGGCGGATTCAGGCGGATCTGCTGATACGTGACCGGCGGGATCCGGGAGAACGTCGTCGTGTAGCCGGCGCGCACCACCCAGCCCCTGCCCGCCTGCCAGGCAAGACCGAGCTGCGGGCTGAAGTTGTTGGCGTCCGTGTCGTAGGGGATCACGTCCAGGCGCTGGACCTCCACCGGACGTGAGTCCGCCATCCACCGCAGCCCCCAGGTGACGGAAAGCCGCGGGCGCACCTTCCATTGATCGCCGGCGAACAGCTCAAGCGTCCAGTTGCGATAGCCGCGGTGGATGCGGCCGAGCGCAACTTCATACAGCAGCGGCAGGCCGAGCCGCAGATTGTCAATGGACGTGCGCCCGGCAGTGGCGCCGAACTGGAAATAACCGCGCCCGTTGTAGGTCTCGCGCCCGTTGAGCTGGAAGCGCGTGAAGTCGCCTCCCGCGGTGAACTGGTGGCGTCCGCCCTGCGCCGTCTTCCGCCACACACCCCCGTAGCGGAAACTGTTGGAGGCGCGTTCGATGGGGAAGTAGGAGTCCGGACCCAGCTCCTCGATGGCATAGCCGAAGCGGACGCGCGGGCCGACGGCGTTCGGCTCCGGCAGCAGGTCGGTGCGGTTCCGGTGGAAGGAAGCGCTGAGCGAGAATTCCTCAACGGATGAGAGCACCCGGCGCCAGCTCATCCGCGCGCGGTGCGTGTGGATCGTCGTGTCCGGGTTCTGCCCGGCGACGAACTGAAAGGCGAGGATGCGCTGCCGGTCGATCGTGTGCGAGAGGAACAACTGGTCGCGCGGGCCCAGATCGTGGTCCAGCCGCACGGCGCCGGTGAGCGCGTCGATCCGCTGTGGCGAGTTCGTGTTCAGCGCCCGGGGGTCGAAATCCGGCCGGTTCGGCGCGGCCTTCGGATAGGCGTCGAAAAAGCGCTGGATCACCGCGCGCACCGCCGGGTCCGCGGCCAGCGGCGTGCGCTCTTCCGGCAGCGGCACGAGCACATTGCCGTTCACCATGCCGCGGATGTCGCGCTGCGACCACAGAAACGTCAGCGCCCCCAGCCCGGCCATCCGGCCGGCCAGCCGGGCATTGGCAAAGTTGCGGTGGGAAGGCTGCACAGGGCCCACCTGGAAGAACGTGCGCGCGTTGAAAATGCTGTTCTGGTGCTGCCAGCCCGCTTCCCCATGCCAGCCTGCCAGTGGCGGCGATGGCCGCAGGTGGATCGGCTCCGAGGGCGGCTGGCCGTGTTCGGCGGCAAAGTGGGAAGACTCGGGGGAATATGAGGTGAGTGGCGTGGGCCGCGAGCCGAGCCGGATGTTGGCCTCCTTGATCGCGTTGGTGTCGATCAGATAGACGACCACGTTCTCGTTCCGCTGCGCGGCAGCGCCGAGCCGGGCGGCGCCGGACCGGACGGGAGCGCCCGCCTGGGAGGCGGCAGCCGCTCCTGACGCCGTCGACGGCGCCGCGGAGCGCAGGGCAGAAACGGCCGAAGGGGGCTCCGCCGGACCGGACGGAGGCTGGGCCCAGGCGGAACAAGCCACTGGAAGAATCGAAAAAAAGATGGCGCGCCGTAACACTCTCTTTTTCATGGTACGCGGAGACCCGCCCCTGCCGCGCGAAATTTCCCTCAAGAATCTTTCATCCACCCGGGCCGCTTACGGGCCGCCAACAAGGCTGCGCAGGGCACGCCACGCCGCCTCGTTGTATCCGGTTTTCAGCCGCTCCAGGCCTTCCAGCCGGATTTCGCCGGGCCGCGGGCCCAGTTTCTGAAGGCAGCGGCCGAGCAGCACCGTGGCATCGGCGTCGTCGCCGGCCTGGAGGCTGCGGCGCAGCGCCTCGGCCGCCTCTTCGAAGCGGCCGCTGCGCCAGAGGGCGTAGCCGAGGTTGAACGCGATGTCCGGATCTGCCGGGTTGGCCTCGGCAGCCGACCGCAGCGCCGTGAGTGCCTCGGGATCGTTCAGGCGGAGCAGTACCGCGCCCAGGTTGTTCAGCACCTCCGGCAGCGGCGCCGCGGCCGCCAGCTGCCGGTAGGCGGCCGCCGCCGCCGTAAATTCGCCGGTGCGGTAACGGCAATAGCCCAGATAAAAGACCGATTCCCGGTAATGAATGTCGGAGGAATTCACCTTTTCAAACCACGATGCCGCGGCGGAATAATCGCGAAATCCAAGCAGATTCAGGCGGCCTAACTGATACAATGCGGGAGAAAAATTCGGCGCCAGACGGGCAGCCGTGGCAAGAAATCTGTGTTTCTGTTCGAGGTTTTCCGCCCGCAATCCGCGGGCGTAATTTTCGAGTGCGTCCAGCCGGACGGCGGGGTGGCTCCGCCCGAATTCTTCCTCGGAGAGCAGCCAGTCCGGCCGCAGCGCACGCAGCGCCTGCCAGGCGAGCGACATCTGCGCCGCGGAAAGCTCCGCCAGCGGCTTTTCGATGAGGAAGCTGCCGCGGCGGATCAGGCGCCGCGCGTCCAGCAGGTGCGCGTGAATGCGCAGCAGGGCCGAGCCGCTGGAGCCGCCCGCCGCCGGGCGCACTTCGAAAGAGCCGTACAGCACCAGCGACGCGTTGGCCTGAATGGCGGCCTCGATCGCCGAGGCGCGCGTGACGAGGGCATAGCGGCGCAGGCCCGCGTCGTTCATGGCCTGGTCCCGCAGCTCGGGCGCGACGACTTCCACGTTTTCGGCGGCCAGTTTTTCTATCAGAATTTCGCTGATCGAGTCTCCCACCCAGTCGAGCTGGCGGTTGGAGGACGCATTGGCGAAGGGCAGAACCAGCAGGGAGTCCGGAGCCGGCGCACCCCCGGCGAGCGCGCCCGCCAGCACAAGGCCGGCCAGGCGGGACAGGAACCATAGGGGCATGCGCGGGGCGGGCTCCATTGGGGTTCGCGTGCCGGAAGCCGACAGGCAAAGGGCGGGACGCCGCCGTGCGGCGTCCCGCCCTGCGGATGTCAGCGATCGGGCCGGCTCAGGATCCGGATTCTTCCTCTTCGCGGCCTTCGCGCATCGCCTTCAGGCGTTCCTCCCTGCGGCGCGCGCGCTCTTCCGCGCGCTTGATGAGCTGGGCGCCGGTGAGCTGAAGGATGGCCAGCTCCGCCCCGTCTCCCTTGCGCCAACCGACGCGGATGATCTGCGAATAGCCGCCGTTGCGCTGAGCGAACCGCGGCGCGATCTTGTCGAACAGCTTCTTCACCGCGGAGGGCTTCAGCAGGAACCGCGCCGCCAGCCGGCGGGCATGCAGCGTGTCCTGCTTGCCAAGCGTGATCATCTTGTCGAGCAGCGGCTTGGCGGCCTTGGCCTTCGGAACGGTGGTGATGATGCGCTCGCCTTCGCTCTCGATGACGCTGGTGACCAGATTGCGCAACAGGGCGCGGCGGTGGCTCATGTTGCGCTTCAGCTTGAATCCTGCTCGTTTGTGCCTCATATCTCGTCTTCCTTGCTGCTGTTGCCTGCGCGCTTATTCGCTCAGCTCCTGCGGCTCGGCGCCGGCGGGAACCACCGGATTGCCGGACGGGTCCAGCAGCCGCCCCTGGCTGTCGATTTTCATGCCGAACGAAAGGCCGAGTCCGGCGAGAATTTCCTTGATTTCGCTCAGCGATTTCCGGCCGAAGTTCTTGGCGCGGAGCATCTCCGCCTCGGTTTTCTGCACCAGGTCGCCGATCGTCTGAATATTGGCGTTCTTCAGGCAGTTGTATGAGCGGACGCTTAGCTCCAGCTCTTCCACCGAGCGGTTGAGAATGTCGTAGATCGCGCCGGCGGGCCGCTGCACGGCCTCCTCGGCGGCCTCCGGCGTCTCCTCAAAGTTGATGAAGATCGCCATGTGGTCCTTGAGCAGTTTGGCGGCCATGCCGATGGCATCCTGCGGACTCACGGCGCCGTTGGTCCAGACTTCGAGGATCAGCTTGTCATAGTCGGTCATCTGGCCCAGCCGCGCCGCCTCCACGGTGTACTTCACCTTGCGGACCGGCGAGTGGACACTGTCAATGGGGATGTAGCGCAGTGGCAGGTCCTCGTCGAAATTGCGGTCCCGGCTCACGTAGCCGCGGCCCTTCTTGAGCCGCATCTCGACGTGGAGCGAGCCGCCCGGGCTGACCGTGGCAATGTGCACATTGCGGTCAAGCACCTCCACCTCGGGCGGCGTCTCGATCATGCCGGAAGTGACTTCTCCGGGCTGTTCGGCGTGCAGCGTGAGGGTCTTGACGCCGTCGTCGGCCATCTTGAACGGAATCTGCTTCAGGTTGAGGATGATGTCGGTGGCGTCTTCGACCACGCCGGGGATGGGGCTGAACTCGTGCTCGACGCCCTCGATGCGGACGGCCGTGATCGCCGCCCCCTCGATGGAGCTGAGCAGAATGCGCCGCAGCGCATTGCCGATGGTGGTCCCGAAACCGCGCTCGTAGGGCTGGGCGGTGAACATGCCATACCTGTCGGTGAGAGTCTCGGTGTTGGCGACCAGCCGCTTGGGTTTCTGGAATCCTTTAAACATCTGCACGCTCCTGTTACTTCGAATACAGCTCGACGATCATCTGCTCTTCGAGCTTGATTTGCACCAGATCCTCGCGGGCGGGCTGGGAGAGGATGCGGGCCTTCAGGCCGTCGCGGTCCACCTCAATCCAGTTCGGCGCCGGCAGATGCGCGGTCGCTTCCAGCGAGCCGAGGATGGCGGGGTTCTTCCGGCTCTTCTCGCGGACTTCCACCACGTCGCCCGGCCGCAGCAGGTAAGACGGAATGTCCACCTTGCGGCCATTGACGGCGATGTGCCCGTGACGCACCAGCTGACGCGCCATGGCGCGCGAGGCGCCGAAGCCGGAGCGGAAAACCACGTTGTCCAGGCGCCGCTCCAGCATGTTCAGCAGCGTGGCGCCGGTAACGCCCTTCATCCGCGACGCCTTCTCAAACAGGTTCCGGAACTGGACTTCCGTCAGCCCGTAATATCGCTTCGCCTTCTGCTTCTCTCGCAATTGCAGGCCGTAGCCCACGATCTTCGGGCGGCGGTCCTTGCCGTGCTGCCCCGGCGGAAAATTCCGCTTTTCAATGGCGCACTTCTCGCTGTAGCAGCGCGCGCCTTTCAGGAACAGTTTCATTCCCTCGCGTCTGCACAGACGGCAGACCGGACCAGTGTAGCGAGCCAAAATCGACCTCCTTCGCTCTTTCTGAAACGAGGTGCAGTTTACGGTCAGCCGGGGAGGCTGCCTTCGTCCTGCTTTTCCTGCGGCGGCCTCGCAGCCGCCAGCCCATGCCGGGCCGTCTCCGGCCCATCAACCCTGCCAGGAGCGAGCGGCCCGCACCGGGCTGCCGCGCCCCGATGAAACCCTGCCTCTGGACGTCAGACGCGGCGCCGCTTGGGCGGCCGGCACCCGTTGTGCGGGATGGGCGTCACGTCCTTGATCGCTTTGACTTCCATGCCGGCGGTGGCCAGCGCGCGGATGGCCGACTCGCGCCCCGAGCCCGGCCCGGCCACGCGCACCTCCACCTGCCGCATGCCCGCCTCCTTGGCCTTGTTGGCCGCGGTGAGCGAAGCCTGCTGGGCGGCGAAGGGCGTGCCCTTGCGCGAACCCCGGAAGCCCAGCGAGCCGGCGCTGGACCAGGCCACGGTGTTGCCCGCCGGGTCGGTGAAAGTGACGATCGTGTTGTTGAACGTCGCCTGGATGTGGCAGATGCCCACCGGAACGTTCTTCTTTTCCTTCTTCTTGAAGCTCTTCTTCTTGCCAGCCTTGGGTTGCTGCTTCGCCATCTGAGTCGGTGTTCTCCCTCGCGAGACTTACTTGCCGGCCTTCTTCTTGTTGGCGACGGTGCCGCGGCGCGGGCCCTTGCGGGTGCGCGCGTTGGTGTGGGTCCGCTGACCGCGCACCGGAAGACCGCGGCGGTGGCGCAACCCGCGGTAGGAGCCCATCTCGATGAGCCGCTTGATGCTCATCGAAACCTCCTTGCGCAGATCGCCCTCGACGGCGCCCTCCTCCTCGATGATCTGGCGGAGGCGGGTCACCTCCTCTTCACTCAGCTCGCCGATCTTCTTGTTGAAGTCGATCCCCGCCCGATACAGGATCGACTGGGCGCGGCTGCGCCCGATGCCGTAGATGTAAGTGAGACCGATCTCGGCCCTCTTCCGGGCCGGCAGATCCACGCCTGCAATTCGCGCCATACGTCCTGCCTCCTGCTAACCCTGCCGCTGCTTATGCTTGGGATTCTTGCAGATCACCCGCACCACGCCGTGCCGGTGGATGATCTTGCATTTGTCACAGATTTTCTTGACCGATGCCCGGACTTTCATGAGATGCCTCTGCCTGCAAAATCCATCTTCGCCGCTACTGCCGCGGCAAAACCTTTACCACGCGGCCCCGGCCGGGATCGGAAGCCGAAAGCTCGACTTCCACGCGGTCCCGCAGCCGTAGCCGCTCAAAACCCCGCTTCACCGCGGGCGCCAGATGGGCGATCACCACGCGGTGGTCGGCCAGCCTGACCTTGTAGGTCAGCGCCGGCAGAATCTCGATCACTTCGCCGCCGGCGGCCTCCGTGGGCCGTCCGGCCGCCGGTTGTTCCCTCACGGCCTGGTCAGCACCCACGGGCCGTTGGACGTGACGGCGACGGTGTGCTCGAAGTGGGCGGCGTAGCTGCCGTCCCGCGTCACCGCCGTCCAGCGGTCGTCGAGAATCTTCGTCTCCGGCCTTCCGGCGTTCACCATCGGCTCGATGGCGAGCACCATCCCTTCCTTGAGGCGCGGATTCTCGTTGCGCCGGTCCACATAATTCGGCACCTGCGGCTCTTCATGGAGCGCGGCGCCAATGCCGTGGCCCACGAACTCGCGAACCACCGAAAATCCGTTCTGCGTCACATGGCGCTCGATGGCGCCGCAGACGTCAAACAGGCGGTTGCCCGCCTTCATCTGCGCGATGGCCAGCTCCAGCGCCTCCTCCGTCACCCGGAGAAGCCGCTGCGTCTCTTCGCTGACCTTGCCCACCGGCACCGTGATCGCCGAATCTCCGTAATAGCCGTCCACGGCGACGCCCGTGTCGATGGAGACGATGTCGCCCTCCTTCAACACCCGCTTCGCCGACGGCATCCCGTGCACCACTTCCTCGTTCACCGACGTGCACAGCACAAACGGATACCGTCCGCCGGCCGCCGGCACATAATACCCTTTGAAGGCGGGCTTCGCGCCCGCTTCCTTCATCATCCGTTCCGCCTCGGCCTCCAGGTCGAGCGTGGTGATGCCGGGCTGCACCATCTGCCTCAGCCGTTCCAGGATCTGATGCACGATCAGACCAGCCCTGCGCATCTTTTCCAGCTCTGCCGGGCTCTTCCGGATGATCATTTCAGTCTCAGCAATCCCCGGATCCTGTCAAAGATCTCTTCCGGCGTTCCGTCGCTGCCGTCCACTTCCAAAAGCAACGCGCCCGTGCTGCGGTAATAATCCAGCAGCGGCCGCGTCTGCCGTTCGTAAGCTTCCAGGCGTTCGCGGATCACCGACTCCCTGTCATCGTCACGAACCACAAGGCGCGCGCCGTCCCGGTCACAAACGTCAGGCTGGCGGGGTGGGTTCGACGTCAGGCTGTAGAGAGTCCCGCACACCGGGCAGACTCGCCGGCCCGTAATCCGCGCGATAACTTTAGTGTAATCCACCTTCAAGTGAATCACCAAATGCCGATAACCGCGCTCGCCGAGCAGCCGGTCCAGCTCCGCCGCCTGAGGCAGCGTGCGCGGGTAGCCGTCCAGGATAAAGCCCATGCGGCAGTCCGGCTGGGCGATGCGGTCCGCCACAAGCTGGTTGACCACCTCGTCCGGCACCAGCCGCCCCGCCTGCATGATGTCCTTTACCTGAAGGCCAAGCGCATCGCCGGAGGCGATCCGCTCGCGCAGCATGTCGCCGGTGGAGATGTGCGGGATGCCCAGCTCGGCCTTCAGCAGCTTCGCCTGCGTCCCCTTGCCCGAGCCGGGCGGCCCGAACAGGATGATCGCGGCGGGCTGCCCTCCCGGCAGGCCACCCTGCGTCAACTGGTTTTCCGCTGCTTCCATCTGGGCCCACACGCGGCTCACTCCGCCGCCGGCGGCGCGACCGCGGTCCTCGACAGGGAGGACCTTCCTCCTTCTTCAGACATTTCAGAACGTGCTGCGCCGGCCGCGAATCCTGCCGGCGCGCGGCGTAAATCCGTCGTAGTGGCGCATGATCAACTGCGCCTCAATCTGGTTCACCGTGTCCATCGCCACGCCCACCACAATCAGCAGCGACGTGCCGCCAAAGTAGAACGTGACGCCCAGCCCGTCCAGCAGCCAGCGCGGAAAATGCGCGTCAATCCAGTTGCCCAGCGCCGCCGGGGGCAGGTGTTGCAGCTTCAGCCCGCCAATCATGATCTCCGGGATCAGCGCCAGCACCGCCAGGTACAGGCCGCCGACCACGGTGATGCGGGTCAGAATGCGGTTGATGTATTCCGCCGTGTTTCGGCCGGGCCGGATGCCGGGAATGAAGCCGCCGTACTTGCGCATGTTGTCGGCCGCCTCATTCGGATTGAAAATGATGCTGACGTAAAAGAACGAGAAGAAAATGATCAGGACGATGAACAGCAGCACGTAGAGCGGCTCGCCCGGCCGGATCGCGCTCAGCATGCCCGTCAGCCACCGGCTGTTGGCCACGAACGGCAGCCCCTGGAGCGTGGCCGGAAAGGCCAGCAGCGAAGACGCGAAGATGATCGGGATCACCCCGCCCGCGTTCACTTTCAGCGGCATGTGCGTCGACTGCCCGCCCATCATCCGCCGCCCGACGACGCGCTTGGCATACTGCACCGGAATGCGCCGCTCGCCCCGCTCCACCAGTACGATGAAGGCGACCACCAGCACCATCAGCGCCAGGATGATGACGAGCTGAAGCGGATTCCAGACGTTGGTGACAAACGTGTTCTGGTAGATGTTGGCCACCGCCCGCGGCAGCCCCGCCACGATCCCGGCAAAAATGATCAGCGACATCCCGTTGCCCACGCCGCGTTCGGTGATCTGTTCGCCCAGCCACATGATGAAGGCCGTGCCCGTCGTCAGCGTCAGCATCGTCAGCGCAATGAAACCGAAGCCGGGATTCAGCACGAAGTCGCCCTGCCGCTGAAGCGCCGTGGCGATGAACAGCGATTGCATCAGCGACAGCCCCACGGTGAGATAGCGCGTCCACTGCGTGATCTTGCGGCGGCCGAGCTCGCCCTCTTTCTGGAGCTTCTCGAGCGTCGGGATCACCACCGTCAGCAATTGAAGCACGATCGACGCCGTGATGTAGGGCATGATGCCGAGGGCGAAGATCGTCAGCCGCCGGAACTGCCCGCCGCTGAACAGGTCGAGAAAGCCGAAAAGCGTCCCCTGATTGCGCCGGAAGAACTCCTCAAACCGGATGGCGTCGACGCCCGGAATCGGGATCGCCGCACCCAGCCGGTACACCGCAAGCAGGCCCAGCGTGAACAGGACCCGCTGGCGCAGATCCGGGATCCGGAACACATTGGCCAGAGCTTCGAAAAATTTCTGCATGGCTTGCCCGTCTTCGAACCCCGCGGCGCCTCAGGCGCGCGCCGCAGGCTACTTCTTCTTCTCTTCTTTCGGCTTCGGCCCGCGCTTCGGCACACCCAGCGCGGTCGCCGTGCCGCCGGCGGCCTGGATCTTCTCAAGGGCCGCCTCGGAGAACAGGTGCGCCGTCACCGAGATCTTCCGCGTCAGCTCGCCGTTGCCAAGCACCTTCAGGCCGTCGCCGAGCTTGCGGATGACTCCCATCTCGAGCAGCGACTCCGGCGTGAACGTGTCGCCAGGAAGCCGTTCGAGCTGGCCGACGTTCACAATGGCGAACTCTTTCCGGAACAGCGCGTTCGAAAACCCGCGCTTCGGCAGGCGGCGGTGCAGCGGCATCTGGCCGCCTTCAAAGCCGCGCATGTGTCCGTAGCCGGTGATCGACTTCTGCCCCTTCTGACCGCGGCCGGCCGTCTTGCCACGTCCGGAACCCATGCCGCGCCCTACTCGGCGCGGCTGCTTGACCTGACCCTTGGGCGGCTTGAGATTGCTCAGGTTCATGCCGATTTCCTTTCTCCCGCGCCTTCGCCGACAATCTCCAGATACAGGGGCGCCTTGGCCACCATGCCGCGGAACGCGGGCGTGTCCGGCTTCTCCACGACCTGGTTCAGCTTGCGGAGCCCCAGCGCGCGGACGATCTTCTTGTGGCTCGCATGAGCGCCGATGGTGCTGCGCTTGAGCCGGATCTTCACTGTCGCCTCTGCCATATCACAGATTCTCCGCCTGGATGCCGCGCAGCGCGGCCACCTCCGCCTTGCTGCGGAGCTGGTCGAGCGCGTTAATGGTCGCCTTCACGACATTGTGGGGATTCGTCGTGCCAAGCGACTTGGTCAGAACGTTGGCGATGCCCGCCGCTTCAATCACCGCGCGCACCGGACCGCCGGCGATGACGCCGGTGCCCTCGGGAGCGGGCTTCAGCAGCACCGCGCCGGAACCGAACCGGCCCAGCACCAGGTGCGGGATCGTCGAGCCGAGCGTGTTCACCGGCCGCAGGTTCTTCTTGGCCGCCTCAATCGCCTTCTTGATGGCCGCCGGCACTTCCCGGGCCTTGCCCTTGCCGTAACCCACGATCTTCTGCTCGGGGTCGCCCACGACGACGAGCGCCGAAAAGCTCAGGTTCTTGCCGCCCTTCACCACCTTGGTGACGCGGTTGATGCTCACCACCTGCTCTTTCAGGTTGAGCGTCTTCGGGTCGATGCGTCTCACGCGATTCGGTGTCATGTCAGAACTCCAGTCCCGCTTCCCGCGCCGCCTCGGCCAGCGCCTTCACGCGGCCGTGATAGAGGTAGCCGCCGCGGTCGAACACCACGCGGGTGATGCCCTTGGCGCGGGCGCGTTCGGCGATCAGCCGCCCGATCTCGCGCGCTCCGGCGATGTTTCCGCCGTTGACGCTCGCCCCCTTCTCGTTGCTCGAGGCAGCCACCAGCGTGCGGCCGGCGCGGTCGTCAATGATCTGCGCGTAAATGTGCTTCAGGCTGCGGAACACGGCCAGCCGCGGCCGCTCCGGCGTGCCCTTCACTCTCCGCCGGATGCGCACGTGGATCCGCCGGCGGCGTGCATCTTTGTCAATTGGGCGCTTCATGGCTCTCTCAACTCCCGCCTTTACTTACCGCCCGCGCCGGTCTTGCCGACCTTCTTGCGCAGGACTTCGCCGGTGTAGCGGATGCCCTTCTGCTTGTAGGGCTCCGGCGGACGCAGGCTGCGGATGTTGGCCGCCACCTGCCCCAGAAGCTGCTTGTCAATGCCGCTGAGCACGATGTGCGTGTTCTTGTCAATCTTGCAATCGACGCCCGCGGGCAGCACGAACTCGATCGGGTGCGAATAGCCGAGATAGAACAGGATCACGTGGCTCGCTCTCATCTCGGCCCGGTAGCCGATGCCCACGATGTCCAGCTCCCGCGTGAAGCCCTGGCTGACGCCCGTTACGGCGTTGGCAGCCAGCGCCCGGGTCAGCCCGTGCAGGGCCGCATACTCGTCGCCGTCGCGCTTCACTTCGAGGAAGCCGTCGTTCTTCTCCACCCGGATACCCTGCGGCACCGGCACCGTCAGCCGGCCCTTCGGCCCCTCCACCACGAGCTGCTCGCCGATCTGCACCTTCACGCCCGGCGGCAGCGGGATCGGTTTCTTGCCAATTCTTGACATCGTTTACTCCAGTCCGCTTTCCAGGAAACCTGTAAATTTCCAGACTTCGGGTTCGCTTCCGTCCGCCTCAGTACACCTTGCACAGCAGCTCGCCGCCCACGTTCTGCCGGCGGGCTTCCTTGCCGGTCATCACGCCTTTCGGCGTGGTCAGGATGCTGATGCCGAGGCCGCCAAGCACCTTCGGGATCTCGCGGCTGCCCACGTAGACGCGGCAGCCCGGGCGCGACACCCGCTCGAGATTCGAAATGGCGGGCTGGCCCGTCTCACTGTACTTCAGATAGACACGAATCGCCTTGTGGCTGCCTTCATCAACGATCTTGTAGTTCAGGATGTAGCCTTCGTCCTTAAGAATGCGGGCGATCTCCAGCTTGAGCTTCGAGGCCGGCACATCCACTTTCGGAAACTTGGCCTTCAGGCCGTTGCGGATGCGCGTCAGCATGTCGGCAATGGGATCGGAAACCATATCGGAGAACTCTTCCTCTTTCCTTCGTCTGCAATGCCTCGGTTTGGCGTGCTCAGCGCGGCTGCCGGCCGGCGCTGCTGCGCCAGAATCTTCGGGCTACCAGCTCGCCTTGGTCACCCCAGGGATCTCCCCGGCCAGCGCAAGCTGCCGGAAGCAGATGCGGCAGAGCTGGAACTTCCGCAGGAAGCCCCGCGGACGGCCGCAGCGGCGGCAGCGGTTGCGGTGCCGCACGGCGATCTTCGGCGTCTTCTTGCCCGCGGCCCTGTCGCGCTGCATCTTCTCTTCCAGCTTGCGGTCCCTGGCAATCTTTGCGGTCGTCGCCATTTCCTTCTCCGTTCCTCTTCGATTCGCGCTCCGTCTCAGTTCTGCCGGAAGGGCATGCCGAGATGTTTCAGCAGCGCCAGCGCCTCGGCGTCGGTCTTCGCCGTGGTCGTGATGCAGATGTTCATGCCCTTCACCTTCTCCACCTTCTCGTAAGAGATCTCGGGGAAGATGAACTGGTCGCGCACGCCGAGCGTGTAGTTGCCGCGGCCGTCAAAGCTCCGCGTGCTCAGCCCGCGGAAGTCGCGCACCCGCGGCAGCGCCACGTTCATCAGACGGTCGAGAAATTCATACATCCGGTCGCCGCGCAGCGTGACCATGCACCCGATCGACATGCCCTCGCGCAGCTTGAACGCCGCCACCGACTTGCGCGCCTTCGTCACCACCGGCTTCTGGCCGGTGATCTGCGCCAGCTCCTGCACGGCGCCGTCCATCAGCTTCGGGTTCTGCGTCGCCTCGCCGAGTCCGATGTTGATGGTGATCTTGTCGAGCTTCGGCACCGACATCACGTTCTTGTAGCCGAACTCCTTCATCAGCGCCGGAACCACCGTCTTCTGGTAGTGTTCCCTGAGTCTCGCCTTCATTGCCTCTTCCTCTCGTGCCTCTGTGCGGCCCGGCTCATTTCTTGTCCAGGATCTCGCCGGTCTTCACCGCTACCCGCACGCGGCGCGGCTTGCCGCCCACCATCTCGGTGCGGGTGCCGATGCGCGACGTCTTGCCGTCGCTCGTCAGGATCATCACGTTGGATACGTGAATCGGGCTCTCGCGTTCGGCGATGCCGCCCTTGATGCCGCGCGCCGGATTGGGCCGGACGTGCTTTTTCACCATCATCACGCCCTCCACCAGAATCCGGCCGGTCTCGCGGTCGACTTCCAGCACGCGGCCCACCTTGCCCTTGTCGCGGCCCGCGATCACCTTCACCATGTCGTTCTTGCGGATGCGGATCCGCAGGGGCTTCTTCTTCTCGTGGCTCCTGGCCAGCCGGCTCGGCATGTCAGATCACCTCCGGGGCGAGCGATACGATCTTCATGAACCGCTTGTCGCGCAGCTCGCGCGCGACCGGACCAAAGACGCGCGTGCCAATCGGCTCGCCAAGGTCATTGACCAGCACGGCCGCATTGGAGTCGAAGCGGATGTAAGTTCCATCCTTGCGGCGCGTCTCCTTCCGCATCCGCACGATCACGCACTTGACCACCTTGCCCTTCTTGATGTTGGAGTCCGGCGCGGCCTCCTTCACGCTGGCCGTGACGATGTCGCCGAGGCCCGCCTGAAGGCCCTTGTCGCCGCCGCGCGGCAGGATGCACATCAGCTTCCGGGCGCCGCTGTTGTCGGCGACCTCGAGCATCGTTCTCATTCCGATCATGGCAGTGTCCTCGTCCTTCCGCTAAAACTCTTTGAACGGCGCCTCACTGCTCCAGCTCGACCTGCGGAACGCTGGTGTCCGCCGCGCGGCGGATCACTTCGGCCAGCGTCCAGCGCTTCAGCCGGCTCAGCGGGCGGCTCTCGACAATGCGCACCACGTCGCCCAGCCGGGCGGTGCCGTGCTCGTCGTGCGCGTAGAACTTCTTCCGGCGCGTCACGATCTTCTTGTACAGCGGGTGCGGCACGCGCCGGGCGACCTCGACGACGATCGTCTTGGCCATCTTCGTCGACACCACCTGGCCCACCTTCTCGTTGCCGCGCTTCACGGGTGTTTCCGTCATCGTCTTACTTCGCCTCCGCTGCCTTCAGCTCCCGTTCGCGCTTCACGGTGAGGATGCGCGCCTTGTCCTTCCGCAGTTCGCGGTACTTTTTCAGACCGTCCATCTGCCCCAGCGACATCTGGAGGCGCAAATGGAAGATCTGCTCGTCGATCTCGCGGAGCTTCAGCTCCATCTCTTTCGGATCCAGCTCTCGAAACTTGTCGGCCTTCATGACTTCATCCCGTTCTGCGCCGCTTCAGGCGTCGGTCTCCTGGCGGACGACGAATCTGGTCCGCACCGGCAGCTTCATCGCCGCCAGGCGCATCGCTTCGGCGGCCGTCTCCTGCGGCACGCCCTCCATCTCAAACAGAATCTTGCCCGGGCGCACGACGCAAACCCAGTCCTCCGGCGCGCCCTTGCCCTTGCCCATACGCGTCTCGGCGGGCTTCTTCGTGATCGGCTTGTCGGGGAAGACCCGGATCCAGATCTTGCCGCCGCGCTTGACAAAACGCGTCATCGCAATACGGGCCGCCTCGATCTGACGCCCGCTGACCCAGGCGGGCCCGAGCGCCTTCAGCCCGTATTCGCCGAACGCGATCGTCGAGCCGCGCCACGCCTTGCCCTTGCGGCGCCCGCGCTGCTGCTTGCGGTACTTGACTTTCTTCGGCATCAACATGGGTCGTCTTCTCCCTGTCCTTTCAGTTGTCGCGGCTCATCGCTTCCGCTCAGGCCTCGCTCGAAGGCTCTTCCGGCAAGGGCGGAGCAATCAGGTCTTCGGTCCATGCCGGCGCGGCCGTCTCCGCAGCAGGCGCGGCCACCGGCGGCGGCGCCTGCACCGCCGGGCCGCGCTCGGGCCTCGGCTCGCGCCGTTCGCGCCGCTCCGGGCGCGGGTTGCGCCGCGGCTCGTCGCTGCGGGTGCGGCGGCTGAAGCCGTCGGTCGGCACCTCGCCCTTGTACACCCACACCTTGATCCCGATCACGCCGTAGGTCGTGTAGGCCTCGGCAAAGCCGTAGTCGATGTCGGCGCGCAGCGTGTGCAGCGGAAGCTGTCCCTGGAGATACCACTCGCTGCGGGCGATCTCGGCCCCATTCAGCCGGCCCGACACCCGCACCTTGATCCCCTTGCAGCCAAACCGCTGCGCGGCCTCCACCGCCTTGCGCATGGCGCGCCGGAAGGCGATGCGCTTTTCCAGTTGCAGCGCGATCGATTCGGCCACCAGTTGCGCGTCCATCTCCGGCTTGTGGACTTCCTGGATGTCGATGAAGACTTCGCGCTTCGTCTTCTGCGCCAGCTCCTGCTTCAGCTTCTCAATCTCGGCGCCCTTGCGGCCGATGATGATGCCGGGCCGCGAGGTGTGGATCGTGATCCGCAGCTTGCTGCCGCCAGGCCGCTCCACCTCGATGGCGCTGACGCCGGCCGCCTTCAGACGCTCCTTCAGCATCTCCTTCAGCTCGAGATCCTCGTGCAGGAGCTTCGCGTAGTCCTGCGTGGCAAACCAGCGCGAGCGCCAGTTCTTCGTGATCCCGAGCCTGAACCCGTAGGGATGGACTTTCTGACCCATGTTCCTCTCTCTCCGCCTATCGCTGCTGCGCGGCCTCGCCCTTTGGACCCACCTTCACCACGATGTGCGACATCCGCCGCTGGTAGCGGTAGGCGCGGCCCATCGGCGCCGGACGGATGCGCTTCAGCCGCGGCCCTTCGTTGACATAGCACTCCACCACGTAGAGCTCATCGACGTCCACCTCGGGGTCGCGGTTCTCCGCGTTGGCGATCGCCGAGCGCAGCACCTTCTCGATCACCGGCGCCACGCGCTTGTTCGTCGTCCGCAAAATCGTGATGGCGTCGCCCGCTTTCTGGCCGCGGATCAGGTCGATGACGAGCCGCGCCTTCTGCGGCGACGTCCTCACCATTCTCGCTTCGGCTTTCGCAATCATCTGGCTTCTTCCTTTCGCTTGCTCAGGCCGCCGGCATCAGCCCTTGCCCGACTTGTCCCCTTTGTTGGCGTGGCCCTTGAAGGTCCGCGTGGGCGAGAACTCGCCCAGCTTGTGGCCCACCATGTTCTCGGTGATGTAGACCGGGATGAACTTCTTGCCGTTGTGCACGGCCAGCGTGTGCCCGACGAACTCCGGCAGAATCGTCGAGCGGCGCGACCAGGTGCGGATCACCTTCTTCTCGTTCTTCGCGTTCATCTCCTGGATCTTCTCGAGGAGATGCGCATCGGTGAACGGCCCTTTTTTCAGTGAACGGCCCATCGTCTCTCTGCCTCTTTCCCGTTACTTCGACTTGGACCGCGGCGTCACGATGAAGCGGTCCGTCCGTTTGTTGTTCCGCGTCTTGTAGCCGCGGGTCGGCTGGCCCCACGGCGTCACCGGATGGCGGCCGCCCGAGGTGCGGCCCTCGCCGCCGCCGTGCGGGTGGTCCACCGGGTTCATCGACACGCCCCGGTTGTGCGGCCGCCGCCCAAGCCACCGGCTGCGGCCCGCCTTGCCGAGCGACACATTCTCATGATCCACATTGCCCACCTGGCCCACCGTGGCGTAGCACTTGATGCTCACCTTGCGCACTTCGCCGCTCGGCAGCTTCACCAGCGCCCACTCGCCTTCCTTCGACACAAGCTGGGCGGCGGCGCCGGCCGAACGCACCATCTGCCCGCCCTTGCCGGGACGCAGCTCGATGTTGTGGATCGTCGTGCCGGCCGGAATGTTTTCGAGCGGCAGCGCGTTGCCCGGCCGGATGTCTGCCTCGGGCCCGCTCATCACCGTCTGGCCCACCGACAGGCCCACCGGCGCCAGAATGTAGCGCTTCTCGCCGTCGGCATAGTGCAGCAGCGCGATCCGCGCCGAACGGTTCGGGTCGTACTCGATGGCGGCCACGCGCGCCGGAACCCCCGTCTTGTCGCGGCGGAAATCGACGATGCGGTACAGGCGCTTGTGCCCGCCACCGCGGAACCAGATCGTGATCTGCCCCTTGTTGTTGCGTCCGCCGGAGCGCTTCTTGCCCTCGACGAGACTCTTCTCGGGGCGGTCCTTGGTGATCTCGTCGCGCGTCAGCACCGTCATGAACCGCCGCGACGGCGTGACGGGCCGGAAGGATTTCACTGGCATCTTTGCTCTCCCTTACAGCTCTGCGAACTCGGGCATCTTCTCGCCCGCCTTCAGGCGGACATAGGCTTTCTTCCAGTCCGAGGTGTAGCCGGCATAGCGGCCGCGCCGCCGCAGCTTGCCTTCGAACGTCGCCGTGCGCACGTCCTCGACCTTCACCTTGAACAGCTTCTCGACCGCGTTCTTGATGTCGGTCTTGGTCGCGTCCAGCTTCACCTGGAAGCAGAGCGTGCGCTCGGCCTCCTTCTTGCCCACGGCCTTCTCCGTGATGATCGGGCGGAGGATCACGTCGTAGAGGTTCATTGCGCCAACGCCTCCGACAGCTTCTTCGCGGCTGCCTCGCTCATCAGCACCATCCGGTGCGCCAGCAGGTCGTAGGTGGTCACCTCGCGCGTGGCCACCAGCTTCACGCCCGGCAGGTTGCGGCTGCCCAGCTCGAGGTTCCGGTTCGGCTCGTTCGTGTCCACCAGCAGCACGCTGCGGTCGGCCTGGAACTTCTGGAGCACGCCGGCCATCGTCCTCGTCTTGTGATCAGGAAGCGTCCAGCCGCTCACCACCTTCAGCTCCCCGTCGCGCAGTTTGGCCGAAAGAGCCGAGCGCAGCGCCCCCAGCACCATCTTGCGGTTGAGCCGGTAGGAATAGTCACGCGGAACCGGCCCGTGCACGGTGCCGCCGTGCCGCCACAGCGGCGAGCGGATCGAACCCATGCGGGCCCGGCCCGTGCCCTTCTGTCGCCACAGCTTCTTGCCGGAACCTTCCACTTCGCCGCGCACCTTCGTCTTGGCGGTGCCGCGCCGCAGCCCGGCCAGGTAGTGGCGAACGCTCTCGTACAGCAGGTGCTCGTTGACCGGGGCGTTGAAGACCGCGTCGGCCAGCTCGAGCTCGCCCACCTTGTTGTTGTTCAAGTCGAAGACGTCAACCTTCGCCATGGCAGTGTTACCTCTTTGCGCGGCGCACGATCACATAGCCGCCGTTGGGGCCGGGCACGGCGCCCTTCACCATCAGCACGTGGTCCTCGGGATCCACGTCAATCACTTCCAGGTTGCGCACCGTCACCTGCGCATGGCCCATGTGTCCGCCCATGCGCGTGCCCGGAAACACGCGCGACGGAAAGCTCGAAGCGCCAATCGAGCCGGGCGCGCGGTGGAACATCGAACCGTGCGTGGCGTCGCCGCCGCCAAAGCCATGGCGCCGCACCACGCCCGCAAAGCCCCGGCCCTTGCTGATGCCGGTCACGTCCACCTTCTCCTTCGGCTTGAACTGGTCCACCAGCACCCGGTCGCCCGGCTTGAGATCGCCGCTGCCGGGCCGCAGCCGGAACTCGCGCAGAATCCGCACGCCACCATCGAGACCGGCCTTCTTCAGATGGCCGCTCATCGGCTTGTTGGGCTTCTTGGCCTTTTCAATCAGAGCCAGCTGCACGGCGTCATAGCCATCCCGCGCCGGCGTCTTGCGCTGCACGACGACGCACGGCCCCGCCTTCAGCAGGGTAACGGGCACGACCTGGCCGTCCGGCCGGAACACCTGGGTCATCCCAATTTTCTTGCCGATGATTCCTGGGCTCATTTCCCTCAATCCCTTCGCAACTCATCCCGCTCCGCGCCCTGCCGCGGGCCGCGGAGCGCCTCAGCGCTTCCGCTTCCGCCACGCCCTCCAAGCCGGGCGGGCGAACTCAATTCGCTCCCTTGTGGTACGCCTTGATCTCGACGTCGACGCCGGCGGGCAGATCGAGCCGGCTCAGGGCGTCCACGGTGTCCTGCGTCGGATCCAGAATGTCAATCAGCCGCTTGTGCGTCCGGATCTCAAACTGCTCGCGCGACTTCTTGTCGACGTGCGGCGAGCGGTTCACCGTATAGACCGTGCGCTCGGTGGGCAGCGGAATGGGTCCGGCCACCCGGGCGCCGGCGCGCCTGGCAGTCTCGACGATCTCCGACGTGCTCTGATCGAGCAGCCGGTGATCGTACGCCTTCAGCCTGATTCGAATTCGCTTGGTGAGCATCGTCTTCCTTTGCTTGCGGCGGCCGCGGCCCGCGGGCCGCGGCCCTGGCCTGCGGCAACTACTCCAGAATCTCGGTCACCGTGCCGGCGCCGACGGTGCGGCCGCCTTCGCGGATGGCAAAGCGCAGCCCCTTCTCCATCGCTACCGGCGTGATCAGCTCCACCTCGAGCGACACGTTGTCGCCCGGCATCACCATCTGCACCCCCTCAGGCAGCTTCACCACCCCGGTCACGTCCGTCGTCCGGAAGTAAAAC
>JBMFOK010000016.1:0-86032 GCA_049969655.1 Bryobacteraceae bacterium | reverse complement strand
GTGCGACGCGGCGCCTTCAGCCGGATTCCGGCCAGGGGGCGGAAGTGTGTTCTGCCTTCACCGCCGCAAGTGAAGCAGTGCCCGAGGGATGCAGGAACGCGCGGCCACGGCGCGACCGCGCCCGCCTGCGCCGCTTTTCATCCCGGCTGATGTGCCGCAGGGTCATGGCCATTCGTTCCGCCCTGACGGGCTTCATTCGCCGCTCAGTCAACATGTCGCAGGCCGGGCCGCGCCGGAATGCGCCAACCTCATCCGGGACCCTGGGCCCGTGCCAGCACAAAATCCTCCTCAAACACGTCGTAGCCTGTCTGATGCATGCCGCAGCGCAGATACACCTCGCGGGCCCGCGAATTGGACCTCTCCACATAAAGCCGCAGCCCGCACACGCCCGGCGTCGCCCGCGCCAGCGCCCGCACGTGGCTGTAGAGAAGACGGAACACGCCGCGGCCGCGCAGCCCGGGTTCCACCCAGACGCTCTGGATCCACCAGAAACAGCCGTTGCGCCAGTCGGACCATTCGTAGGTGATCATGAGCTGTCCGGCGCGGCGCCCGCCCAGTTCGGCGATAAAGTAGCGGCCGCGCGACGGGTCATCGAACAGAGCGAAGACGCCGGCGCGCAGGCGGTCGAGGTCCAGCGACAGTCCTTCGGTTTCGAGGGCCATGGCGGCGTTGCCCCGGACGAGGAACTCGGCGTCCTCGGGGCGCGCGTCGCGGACAACAATTTCTTCAGGCATCTGTTTCAAACAATTCTCTTCAATTTTGTCACGCGCCCGGCCTCCACCCACTCCACGACGAAGAGGTTGCCTTCGGCGTCAAAGCAGGCCGCATGCGGGCAGATGAACCGGCCCGGAGGAAAACGGTCCCTGGCAAGCTTCCGCAGCTCGCTCCAGCGGCCGGAATCATCTTCCCCGAGATGCGCGATCAGGCCGTCAGCGCCGTCAAGCAGCGTGACGCGCGCCTCCAGATCGGGCACGACCACCGCCGGACCGCGGAAGTCGAAATGGCAGGGCAGCTTCACCGTCCCTTCGGCCGCAAAACCAAGGTGCCTGCCGTCGAGAGAAAAATATTGGAGCCGCCGGTTGGTGCGGTCGGCCACCAGCACGCGCTCGGCTCCGGCGCGGCGGTCGATGGCGATGCCGTGCGGGCAGTCCAGCCGGCCCGCCTCCCTGCCCTTCCCGCCAAAGGTGAATTTCCAGCGCCCCTGGGCATCGTAGACATTGATGAACGACGAACCGTATCCATCAGCCACATAGATGTCGCCGCTGGACGCGATGGCCAGATTCGTCGGGCTGTAGCGGGGCCGCCTGCCGTCTGCGCCTGGCTGGTAGGCGGGCGATTCCTCCGGGTAGCCGGTCTCCCACACGCGCTCGCCCCGCCGCGTGTATTTGGCCACGACGGCGCGGCGCGTGTCGCAAAAATACAGATACTCTTCGCTGCCCTCGCGGCGGATGGCGAGGCCGTGCGCCCCTCCCTTGAACTCGCCGCCCCAGCTCCGAACGAAGCGCCCGCGCGGGTCGAAGACGACGACAGTGTCGTCGCTCTGCGAGGCGGCATTCACCGTGTGGTGGACATAGACAAGACCTTCCGAGTCGATGCAGACCCCGTGCGTATTTCCGTACGAAATGCGCGCCGGCAGCTCGCCCCAGTCGTGGTGAACCTCAAAGAGCCACTCGCCCGCGCCCGTGACCGGCAGGCGCGAGCCGGACTTGGCCGGCGTCCACAGAAACGGACCGGCGGCGAGCGCCGGCGCCAGGGCGCGGCGCGTGATTTCATTCGACATGACAGCCCCTCCCAGGGATGCGTGTCATTCTACCGATTCGCGCCAACGGTTGCGCGGGCGGCCTCCGCCACGGCGTCGGCAATCAGCCGCAGACCTTCCCGCAGCGCCGCCGGCCCGGGTTGCAGGATGTGGTCCGAGCGGATCTCACGGATGAGCCCCAGGCGGCCCGCGGTCGTCTCCGCCCAGCCTGGACGCGCGAGAATGGTCTCCACACGCATGCGCCGGCCGCACCAGCTTGCCAGTATCAGCTCCGGGTCACGCCGCACCACTTCTTCCGGCTCTACCGTGCGATCCTGAGCCCGCCAACGCCCGCGCAGTTCCGGAAAGAGCGTCTGGCCGCCGGCGATTTCAATCAGCTCTTCCACCCAGCCGATGCCGGCGACCAACGGGTCCATCCACTCTTCAAACCACACCCGCGGCCGCCGCGGCAGGCGGCCCGCCTGCCGGCGGACCGCCTCCAGCCCTGCTTGCAGCTCCACCCTCAGCGCCCGCGCCTCCGCGGCGGCATCCGAGATCCTGCCGAGCAGTTCCACCGTGTCCAGGATCTGGCCGACGGTCCTCTGCGTGGTCACCAGCACGTTGCAGCCGGCCCGGACGAGGGCGGCTGCCAGATCCGCCTGCACGTCCGAATACGCGATGACCAGATCCGGCTCGAGCGCGACAATGCGGTCGATCTTCGCCGAAGAGAATCCCGACACGCGGGGCTTGCCAGCGAGCTGCGGAAGACGCGGGGCGTAGCCGGTGACGCCGACGATGCGGTCGGCGCGGCCGAGCAGGACAAGAGTCTCGGCCGACTCGGCACTCAGGCAGACAATGCGACTGACAGACATGATTTCCGACTTCGGCCGTGCGGGGCCGCTCCGTGGCCTCTGCTTCTCACCGAGTCTGGCGAGCCGGGCGCAACCATCATGGCATGATCCCCATGCAGGCTGGATCTCACAGGACTGAGGGATGATGTCCGCTCCGGCGGAGGGTCAGCCGCAAACCTGTCCAGCACGGTTCGTCTTGCCTTTCTGGTTTCCGCCGGCCAGAGACCTCCGGCAGGCAAATGGCCGCCACATCCGAAGGCAACCGGTGCCGGGCGCAGGCGCCCGCGCCAGCGAGTTCGCCCGTCTTACCCTTTGCGCCGCTCCGCACACCCGGGGCAGAGACCGCTGAGCAGAATTTCATGCTCTTCCAGCACAAAGCCGGCTGGGGCCAGCCGCTCGACTTCGGGCACGCAGCCCTCCACCTCGAAGACCCGGTGGCAGCGCCGGCAGCGGAAATGATGGTGATGGCCGCGGCCGGCCACCTCATAGCGCGGCGCCTCGCCGCTGATCTCCACCGCCGTCAGGAAGCCCTCTTCGAGCAGCGCACCCACGGCGCGGTACACGGTGGCAATGCCCAGTCCGCGGACCTGCCTCCGGGCGAGCTCGAGGATCTCGGCCACGCTCAGCGGGCGGCGGGCCGTTTCGAGCACCGAGCGGATGGCGGCGCGCTGCCGCGTGCGGCGGCGTTGGACGGGAGCGCCCTTCATGAGAATCGATCCTCAACTTGATTTTATCAGCGGCCAGACAGCGCTTCCCGAACAGATTCACCTGGAAATGTTTGATATTTCGCCGTCCGCCGCCGTGCTAGCATAGGTGTTTGCCAGGTTCCGGGCTCCGTGCAACGGGGCGGTCCGAACCCCGCCAGGTCCGGAAGGAAGCAACGGTAGGACCCAACCCCGTGTGCCGCGGATCCCCCGGGGCCTGGCGCTGTTTCTCCCGTTCCATGTACCAGGTCCTGGCCCGCAAATACCGCCCCCAGACCTTCGCCGAGCTGCTCGGGCAGGAGCCTGTGCGGGCGACGCTGGAAAATGCCATCGCCCAGGGCCGCATTGCGCACGGCTATATTTTTGCCGGGCAGCGCGGCACGGGGAAGACGACGGTGGCGCGGATCCTTGCCCGCTGCCTGAACTGCGTGGATGGCCCGACAACTCAGCCGTGCGGCCAGTGCAGCTCGTGCGTCGAAATTGCCCAGGGCAACGCGCCGGACGTCATCGAAATCGACGCTGCCTCCAACCGCGGCATCAACGAGATGCGCGAGCTGAGGGAAAACGTCCGCTACCGGCCTTCGCGCGACCGCTACAAGATCTTCATCATCGACGAGGCCCACCAGATCACCAACGAGGCCTTCAACGCGCTGCTGAAGACGCTCGAAGAGCCGCCCGAATGGGGGGTGTTCATCCTCTGCACGACCGAAGCGCACAGGATCCCGGCGACGATTGCCTCGCGCTGCCAGCAGTTCAATTTCCGGAGCGTTGACTTTTCACTGCTGACGGAAAGGCTGCGCGAGATCTGCCGCGCCGAGGGAATCGAGGCCGACGAAGAGGCGCTGGCGGTGCTGGCGCAGGCCGGCGAGGGAAGCGTGCGGGACTCGCTTTCGGCGCTCGACCAGGCCATCGCCTGCTGCGGCGGCCGGCTCGAGGGTCCGGCCGTCAGGCAACTGCTCGGACTGTACGGGCTGGAGACGCTGGAAAAGACGACGGCGGCGCTCGAAAGCGGCTCCGCCGCCGCCATGCTGGAAATCGTTGCGGAGCTCGAAAATTCGGGCAGAAATTTGCAGCATTTCTGCCGTGAATTGTGCCGTTATTTCCGCAATCTTCTGGTGGCCAGAATCGCCGGAGCCCCGACGCGTCTCATCGCCGCGCCGGCGGCCGAGCAGGCGCGGCTGCGCGAAACGGCGGCGCGGTTCCGGGAAGAGGACCTCACCCGCTGGCTTCAGCTTTCGCTGGACATGTACTCACAGCTTCAGTACTCGCTCCAGCCGCGGCTCCATCTCGAGCTCGGGCTGTTGCGGCTGCTGCACGCAGGCCGGCTGAAGCCGATCGAGGAAGTGCTGGGCGCGCTGTCCTCCGGCGGGAGCGCTCCGGCCACTTCGTCGCAACCCGGCGGCGGCAAGGCCGCCCCGGCGGCCCCGGCGCGCTCCTTGGCCCCTCCGGCCGCTCTGCGGCAGGCAGCCTCTGCTGTGCAGACAGCCCCAGACAGCTCGCTCAAGCAGCGGCTGGCCGCGGCGCTGGAGGCGATGAGCGCCTCGATGAGCGCCCATGCGGTGGAAGAGAGTGAGGTGCGCGAGTCGGCCAACACCGTCGAATTCATCGCTCCGCGTTCGGCCGCGCTCGGCCTGCGCTCTCCGGACGTCGCCAGGGCGCTCGAGAAGCTGCTCGGACGGCCGGTGAAGATCGTGGTGACCGTTTCAAATGGCGGCGGAAGCGATGCGTCGCCGGCGGGCGCCGGCGCGCGCAGCGCGCCCGCCGATGCGACCGCGGCCCGGGCGCTGGAACACCCGGCGGTGAAACGGTTCCGCGAGCTGTTCCCGCAGAGCGAGGTGCGCGACGTTCGGAACCTGAGGGAGGACTGAATGAAATTCCCCGGCGGCAACATGCAGCAGATGATGAAGCAGGCGCAGCAGATGCAGCAGCGCCTCCAGGAAGAGATCGCGGCCATCCGCGTCGAGGCCAGCGCCGGCGGCGGCATGGTCACCGTGAAGATGGACGGCCTGAAGCAGTGTCTTGGCGTGCGGATCGATCCGGAAGCGGCCGGCGACATCGAGATGCTGTGCGACATGGTGATGGCGGCGTTCAACGAAGCGGCACGCCGCGTCGACGAAGAGTCAAAGAAGAAGACACAGGCGATGCTCGGCGGACTGGGCCTGCCGCCGGGCCTGTTCTGAGGAGCCGCGAACCGGGATGCCTGATTTTGCCGAGCCGCTCGAGCGGTTGATCCGGGAAGTCAAGCGCCTGCCGGGCATCGGGCAGAAGTCGGCCCAGCGCATCGCCTTCCACATCCTGCGCGCCCCGCGCGAGGACGTCGAGCGCCTGGCCGCCGCCCTGTTGGACGTCAAGGACCGGCTGGGCCTCTGCGCCGAGTGCAACAACATCAGCGACGCCGAACTCTGTCCCTTCTGCCGCGACCCGCACCGCGACCGGCGCAAGATCTGTGTTGTCGAAGAGCCGCACAACATCCTGCCGGTGGAAACCACGCGCATCTACGATGGTCTGTACCACGTGCTGCACGGATCCATCAGCCCGCTGCGGGGCATCGGGCCGGAGCAGTTGCGGATCCGCGAGCTGCTTCACCGGCTGGAAAAGGGCGGCGTCGAGGAGGTGATCCTCGCCACCAACCCGACCGTGGAAGGCGAGGCGACGGCGGTCTATCTGGCGCGACTGCTGAAACCGCTGGGCGTGAAGGTGACCCGGATCGCCATGGGGATCCCCGTCGGCAGCGACCTGGAATATGCCGACGAGGTGACCATGTCGAAGTCGCTCGAAAACCGCCGCGAGATTTAGCAGCCAGACTGCGAGCCCTTCCCGGCATCGCATGCACCGGCGGCCGCCCTCAAGCCGCCGGGCTCGTCCTGTCGAATTCTGGCTCCGGCTCGCTCGGCCGCCACGCCGGCAACGCACCCAGCGCCACGAGCATGAAGACCGAAAACAGGGCAGAGCCGGGCCGGCCTTGCAGCCATAGCAGCCAGGGCACGGGAGACAGCAGCAAGAACCACAACCATAGGGCCGGTCCGCGCAGTCCCTGGCGCCGCAGCATCGCAAAGGCGGGCAACAGCAGCACGGCGTCTGGCAGATACGCGTGGACGCTCACCGCCAGCCCGCCCGCCAGCGCGGCAGCCAGCCCGGGCTCGATTTTCGAAGGTCGCAGCGACAGGAAGGCGACGATGAGCCCGGCCAGCCCGCTCAGGATCCAGTACGTCCAGCCGGGCCAACCGGCCATGTCTGCCAGATTGCGCAACGTCGGCATCACTTCCAGCCGGGGATGAACGCGCGGGTCGCTCACCGTAGCCATCCACTGTCTCACCCAACCCGGTCCCTCGGCCAGGAAGCAAAGAGCCAGCAAAAGCAGACCTCCGGCGGCCGCGCCTGCCACCAGCCGCCACCGGCGCTGTAAGACCAGGACGAGCGGCACGAACACGAAAAGATGCGGCTTGATGGCACACAACGAGATCACCGCGCCGGCGGCGAAGTCCCGGCCCCGGCTCTCCAGCACCATGGCGGCGCTCCACAGTGCGGCCACCAGCCAGACGTCCTGCCCGTTGGCCAGCGCCGCGTAGGCGGGCAGAAAGCTCGCGCCCAGCAGGAAGGCCGCGGGGTCGCCCCACAGGAATCTTCGAAAGAACCATGCGGCACAGAGAACGTTCAGAAGCAGAAACACTCGCCAGGCGGTCCGGTAGTCGAGCCACGCGAGCGGCTTCAGCAGAAGCGAATAGAACGGGAGCCGGATGAATGTCACCGCCGGCATGTAGTAGCCAAACTGCGCCTTCTGGCCGACGTATTGCTTCGCGGCGTCGTACAGATCGCCGGTCGCCGCCAGCCGCGCACCCAGATAAATCGCGGCGAAATCATTCCTGCCCTCGACAAAATTGGCCCCCATGGCTCCGGTCAGGCCCAGGATGTGAACGGCCGCAAACAGCACGCCCAGGCCGAGCGTTAGCATTTTTCGTTCCGTGGCATCCATGGCCGGTTACCACCAGCAGTTTACAATGGCCGCGATCCGCAAGCGCGCCGAGGCCTTCACCCGGCGGGCACCACCCGATGCGCCATTGGGCCGGTCGGCGCGCACTGGCGGGCTGGAAATTCGGCAGTGCATACTCTTGTCATGGGCAGGGCGCGGCGGCGGTTTCGCGGCAGGCGACATGCGCGGCCATCGGCCGCATCATCGCCGCCAGGGCTAGCATCGCCGCCAGGGGGAGAGCCACATGAAACGGCGGCCCGAGGAGAACCAGCAGCAGCGGCAGGGGGCTGGCCAGCAGATACCAGGCAGCTGCCTGCGCTCCCCGGAGCCGGTCCGGCTGGATCAGGGCGAAGGCAAGCAGCAGCGTCACGGCATCGTGCGGGTAGGCGTGGTAGCTCGTGAGAAAACTCCCAACGAGAGCCGCCGCCAGGGACGCCGAAACGCTGCCACTGCGGCGGCTGATCCATGCCACCGCCAGCACGACCACGCCCGCCAGCGCCGCAACCAGCCAATCCGGACCGCCGAAGAAAACTCGCGCTCCCTCCAGGTTCGGCATGGCGCCCCGGTCGCGGTGAATCACCGGATTGGAGAGCAGGCGCAGATAATCCTCCGGCCAACGCCAACCGCCGCCGAGGAAGCCGAGCACGATCAGGGCGGCCCCGCCCGCGGCGCCGCCTGCAAGCACGCGCCATTTTTTCTGCATCAATAGGGCCAGTGGCACAAGCAGAAACAGGTGCGCCTTGATGGCACACACAGACAGCACGGCGCCCGCTTCGAAATCGTGCCTTTGCCCGATCAGCAACACGGCCGCCGCGCAAAGGGCCACGGCGATCCAGACGTCCTGACCCCAAAGAATCGCCAGCCACACTGCCGGATGCAGCAGCCCCATGGCAGCCGAGGGGGGCCGGGCCCGGAGTACGCGCAGGAACACCCAGATGGCGGCCGCCATGTTCAGCGCCACAAACAACCACCACGCGATGGGATAAGGAAGCCATGCCAGCGGCCTCAGCAGCACGGAATAGAACGGAGGTCTCGTGTGGAGCACCGCAGGCAGACGCACGCCGAACAGCCTGCCGTGCCATTCGTAATTCGCCGCCGGATCGTACAGCCTGCCGGAACCAGACAGTTGTGCGCCGACATAAAGCTAAACGAAGTCCGTCTGCCCCCGGAGAAAGAAGGACCGCACGGGCCAGGCCAGCAGCGCGGACACGGCCGTGGCCGCGATCGCCAGCAGTCCATTCCGGATCCAGGGGCGGGGCTCCGTCTTCATCCACCCTGTTCATCGGCGGGTGGCGGCCCCCTCTGCACGGCGCGCCCCCGAAAATGCCAGGGCTCACCCGCAGATGACAGCCAGTGCGCCCGCTTCGGCCACCCCGTCCGGCGTCAGCGCGCCGACCTGGACCTCGAGGATCTGGTTGGCCGGCCGCGGCCGCGCCAGGTGCACCTGAAGATAGTTGCCCGTCAGCGCCTTCCCATTGTCCAGCGTCACCGCGCTCAGCGTTCGCCCGACCATCCGCCGGCGGAAAGCGGCGTTCTTTTCCGCAGCCAGGTGGCGCAACCGCCGGGTGCGCTCCTTGCGCACCTCCCAGGGAACCTGCCCTGGCATGGACGCAGCCGGCGTGCCCGGCCGCTCGGAGTAGGTAAAGACGTGCAGGTAGGTAAAGGGCATGCTCCGGACAAACTCGAAGGTTTCTTCGAATTCGATCTCCGTCTCGCCCGGGAAGCCGGTCATCACGTCCGCGCCGATTGCAGCGTCCGGCAGCAGTCGGGCCACGCGCAGAAGGCGGTCCTCGTAGTGCCGCACGCGGTAACGCCGCTTCATCCGCTTCAGCACCGCGTCCGAGCCGGACTGCAAGGGCATGTGGACATGCGGCGCAATGCGCGGGTTCGACGCGAACACCTCCATCAGCTCGTCGGTCCAGTCCATCGGTTCCACCGAGCTGATCCGCAGCCGCCGCACGTCCGTCTCATCCAGGATGCGCCGCAGCAGGTGGTGCAGGCGGCGGCCCGGAGCAAAGCCGGGTTCCCTGCCCCACCGGCCCAGGTTCACGCCCGTCAGCACGATCTCCGCATGGCGAGGGGCCAGCGCCCGCACCTGACGCAGGACCTCCTCTTCCGGCATGCTGCGGCTGGGGCCGCGCACCGCCGGAATGATGCAGAACGAGCACGGATTGTTGCAGCCGTCCTGGATCTTCAGGTTGGGACGAGTGCGGTCACCGGCGGCGCCTTCTACGGGTGCTGAAAGGAAGGAAACCTGCTGATGGATATCGCCCACCAGCACCTGGCTGTGATATTCGGCAGGGGCATCCAGCGTGTCCAGCAGGCCGGCGATCTGCGCCTTGTGCGTGTTGCCCACCACCCAGGCCACGCCCGGCACGCGCGCCAGCTCCTCCGGCGCGCGTTGCGCGTAACAGCCCGTTACCACGATCCGGGCCGAAGGATTTTCCCGGTGCGCGCGGTGGATCGCCTTGCGGGCATCCTCGTCCGCCGCCGCCGTCACCGTGCAGGTGTTGATGATGACGACGTCGGCTCCGGCCGCATCGACCGCCGGGGCAAGCCCTCGTTGACGCAGCAGCCCTTCGAGCGCCGCACCGTCGGCCTGCGTGGCGCGGCAGCCGAAGTTCTGGAGGTAGAACCGCCTCACAATTTCAGTCTACCAGCGGGCCGCATTCCCTCTTCCTCGAAGCGGGCTATTGCCGGCATCGGGAGGAAATAAGTCGAAAGACGCATATTGCCTTTCCACCCAGCCTCCGATGGAAGGGGCAGGATGGCATCAGACCGGCTCCTCAGCCAGGAGGAAATCGACAACGTATTTCGCACGGTCAAGGGGGCGCGCGCCAAGGACGATCCGGCCAAGCGCGCCCAGCCCTATGATTTTCGCCGCCCGGACCGCATCGCCAAGGACCAGCTGCGCGCCATTCATCTGCTGCACGACAACTTTGCGCGTTCGCTCGCCTCGAGCCTCTCGGCCTACCTGCGCGCCTACGTCATGGTCAACCTGATCAGCGTCGAGCAGTTGAGTTTTCTCGAATTCTCCCAGTGTCTGCCGGCGCCCACCTGCATCGTCAGCCTGGGCATGCGGCCCTTCGATGGCAACTCCATCCTCGAAATGAACCCGCAGATGGTGTTCCCCATCCTCGAGATGCTGCTCGGCGGCACGGGCAAGACGCCGCTGAAGGAGAACCGGGAGATCACCGAGATCGAGCGCTCGATCCTGACCGGCGTTTTCCGCATCATCCTGCACGACCTGCGGGAGGCCTGGGCGCCCATCACCAATATCAACTTCAGCATCGAGGCCTTCGAGACCGAGCCGCAACTGCTCCAGATCCTCGCGCCGAACGAGGCGGTGGTCGCCATCGGCATCGAGATCCGCATCGGCGAGATCGCCGGCATGATGAACCTCGGCATTCCGTCGATCATCGTCAAGATGCTCCGGCAGAAGTTCGACCAGCAGTGGTCTGTGCGGAAGTCGGAGTCCACCGAGCAGGAACAGGAGCGGATGTGGCGCCTGTTGCAGCCGGCGCAACTGAAATTCGACGCCCGGCTGATCGGCCCCACGCTCACCGTGGAACAGATGCTTGAGCTGAAGGAGGGCGACCTGCTGGTGTTTGATTACCCAGTGGACCGGCCGATGGTGCTGATTGTCAACGGAACGCACAAATACCTGGGCCGCATCGGCTCCAACGGCCGCAAACGCGTTTTCCAGATCGAGACCGTGCTTGACCGCGAGTAGGCCGGGCAGGCCGCGGGTCGGCCCCGGGCCGTCAGCGCAGCGATTCCAGCAGCTTGACAGCGCGGGCCAGCGCCTGCCAGCGTTGCTCCTCGCCGTGAACGCCGCTTTCCACGCAGACCGGCCCCGTAAACCCGGTTTCCCGCAGCGTGGCCATGAATTTCGGGATGTTGACCGCCCCTTCTCCCAGCGGGCGCTCCACGCCGAGCGAGCCCGGCCTGGCCGGATCCGGCCAATCGCCGTCCTTGCCGTGGCAGCTCACCACGTGTTGGCGCAGCAGCCGGAAGGCGGCGATTGGCTCTCCAGACCCATAGAGCACCATGTTGGCCGGGTCGAAGTTGATTTTCAGATTGCTCCGGCCTGCCTCCTCGAAAAAGGCGAGCAGCTCCTCGGCGGGCTCCTGGCCCGTCTCCAGGCAGAAGGTCATTCCGTAGGTGGCCGCGTAGTCGGCGATGCGGCGGACCAGTTCGAGCACGGCGCGGTAGTCGGGATCCTGGCGGTCGGCCGGGATGCAGCCGACGTGGCAGCCGAAGCTCTTCACCCCGAGCGCGGCGGCGAAGTCGATCACCTGGCGTGTGCGCACCTCACGCGCGGCGCGCGTCTCGCGGGGGATGAAGCCCACGGTGCGCTGCACGGTGGGGATGTCGGCGTAACTCTCTCCTTCGTAGGCGGCGAAGACGGTGAACAGGTGGAAGTCGTGCTTGCGCAGCGCGTCCCTCCACCGCTGCGCCGTTTCCCCGTTCAGTACGACCGTGCCATCCACGCCGAGCTGGCCGGAGACGACGCCGCAGGACTTCACGGCCTGGATCGTAGCGTCGGCATCCGGCTCGGCCCAGAAGAAAATCCCGATTTCGCGCTCACGAATTACCGGCATGGTACAGGCTCTCCCCTTTTCGATCTCGCCTCGTCGAGCAGGCGCGCCACGCGCACCGCCGCCGCCGAAGACTCGGGCGAACAGCGCTCCGGCGCCTGCCCCGTCCGGCAGCATTCGACAAAATACTCGATTTCGGCCTGATATCCGTCCGTGTTTTCCAGCGGAATTTCAAAATCTTTTTCCCGGTCATACCAGTGGGGCGGGCGGCCGGCCGAGCTGTATTCGATGGCGGCATTTTCGCCCACCACCGTGTATTCCATCGAAAACGGATAGGCCGAGGGCAGATGCCAGCCGCCGGTGATCGTCACCGCCAGTCCCGACCCGTAGTGGAGCTGCCCGGTCACCAGGTCGATGCCCGCCGCCAGGTCTTCGTGTCCGGTGGCGCTGACGGCCTCCGGCATGCCGAAGCAGACCAGCGCCATGTCCACATCGTGGATGAGCAGATCGAAGACGCCGCCGCCGCTCTGCTTCTTGTCCGTCAGCCAGGCGCCCCACTTTGGCGCGGCGCAGCGGCGGCGGAACAGCGCATGGCGCACGGCGCCGAGCGTGCCGTTGCGCACCGCCTCGATGAGGGGCTGATAGGCCGGGAAGAAGCGCAGCACCTGGGCCGTCATCAGAATGCGGCCGGCGCGGCGGGCCTCGGCGATCATCTGCGCGCATTCGGCGCCGTCGAGCGCCATTGGCTTTTCCACCAGCACGTGCAGCCCGCGCCGCAGCGCCTCGACTGCGGCCGGGGCGTGCATCGCCGTCGGCAGGCAGAGGTCGACGGCGTCGGCCTCGCACTGCCGGATGCAGTCGAACGCGTCCTCGAACTTCGGCACGGCGCGGATGTCCACCGGCTCGCCGGCGATGTCGAGATTGCCCTGAATGTGGGAGAGATCTCCGGCCAGCACCCGCGGATCGTTCGAGCTGATGGCGGTGATTTCGACCCCGGCGATGCGCCGGTACGCCTTCAAATGGGTGAGGCCCATGAACCCGAGTCCGACGATGGCGACGCGCATGATCGTTGCCATCCTATCAGGCGCGCGACCGGCCGCGCACGTCCTACAATGAAAGGTTCGCGCGCCTGCGCGAGTCATCCTCTCATCAGGGACACATCGATGGGTCACATCCTCAGGAGCCTGCCCGCCGGCGAGCGGGTCGGCATTGCCTTCAGCGGCGGCCTCGACACGAGCGCCGCCGTTTACTGGATGCGCCAGAAGGGCGCCATTCCTTACTGCTACACCGCCAACCTCGGCCAGCCGGACGAGCCCGACTATGAAGCCATTCCGCAGCGTGCGCTTGAATGCGGCGCCGAAAAGGCGCGGCTCATCGACTGCCGCCGCCAGCTGGTTCATGAGGGCATCGCCGCGCTGCAATGCGGCGCGTTCCACATCTCCACCGCCGGCCTCCCCTACTTCAACACGACGCCGCTCGGGCGCGCCGTCACCGGCACGATGCTGGTGGGCGCGATGAAGGAAGATGGCGTGCACATCTGGGGCGACGGCTCCACATACAAGGGCAACGACATCGAGCGCTTCTACCGCTACGGGCTGCTGGTGAACCCCAGCCTGCGCATTTACAAGCCGTGGCTCGACCAGGCTTTCATCGACGAACTCGGCGGCCGCCGCGAAATGAGCGAGCTGCTCGAACGGGCCGGCATCGGTTACCGGATGAGCAAGGAGAAGGCCTATTCGACCGACTCGAACCTCTGGGGCGCGACCCATGAGGCCAAGGACCTCGAACGCCTGGACCGCGGAATGAAGATCGTCGAGCCGATCATGGGCGTGGCTTTCTGGCGGGAAGACGTCGACATCCGGCCCGAAGAAGTGCGCGTCACCTTCGAAGAGGGCGTTCCGGTGGCGCTCAACGGGCGCCGCTTCGACGACGAAGTGGAGCTCGTGCTCGAAGCCAACCGCATCGGCGGCCGCCACGGGCTCGGCATGTCAGACCAGATCGAGAACCGCATCATCGAGGCCAAGAGCCGCGGCGTGTATGAAGCGCCGGGGATGGCCCTGCTGTGGATCGCGTACGAGCGTCTGGTCACCGGAATCCATAACGAGGCCACGCTCGAACAGTACCGCGACATGGGCCGCCGGCTCGGGCGGCTTCTCTACGAGGGCCGCTGGTTTGATCCCCAATCGCTGATGCTGCGCGAAACGCTCCAGCGCTGGGTGGCGAAGGCCATCACCGGCGACGTCTGGCTGGAGCTGCGGCGAGGCAACGACTACACCATCCTCAACACCGACAGCCCGAACCTGACCTACAAGCCGGAGCGGCTCACCATGGAGAAGGGCGAGGCCGCCTTTACGCCCGCTGACCGCATCGGCCAGCTCCACATGCGCAACCTTGACATCGAGGACTCGCGCCAGAAGCTGCGCGTCTATGCACACGCCGGGCTGTTGGGTCCGCAGACCTTCGAGGGAATGCGCCTGCTCGACGAAGGCGAAGAGGAAAAGTCATAATGGGACGCCGGGGCGGGCGCGAACCCGCCCCGCGCCACGGGATGCCGTCATGCCACAGGTGCCGGACTGGGACCGCTATTACCTGGAGATCTGCCGCGTTGTGGCCAAGCGAAGCAAGGACCCGTCCACGCAGGTGGGCTGCGTCATCGTCGGTCCGGCGCACGAGATCCGCTCCACCGGTTACAACAGCCTCCCGCGGCGCGTCAACGACAACGTGCCCGAGCGGTTTGAGCGGCCGGAGAAATATCTCTGGATCGAGCACGCCGAGCGCAACGCCATCTATAATGCCGCCCGCGCCGGCACGCCGCTGGAGGGCTGCACCATCTACACGGACCTGATGCCCTGCATGGACTGCGCGCGCGCCATCGTCCAGGCGGGCATCGTCGAAGTGGTCACCGACGAAAAGCGCTTCCAGCAGTACAAGAGCGACCAGTACAACGAGCACTTCCCGCGCGTCATGAAGCTGTTTGAAGAAGCCGGCGTGCGCGTGCGCACCATCCCGTTTGACCGCGACGGCGACTGAAAAGCCGCGCCGCGCGGCGCTCCGCCAGGAACGGAGAAGCGCGCGGCGCGGAATGGGATAATGAGGACATGGACAGAGCGAGCTGGGCCGAAAAGCGGAAGTCTGACCCCGTGCGGACGCAGATGCATTACGCCCGCAAGGGCATCATCACCGAGGAGATGCAGTACGTCGCGAGGCGCGAGGGGCTGGACGCCGAACTCGTGCGCAGCGAGGTGGCGCGTGGCCGGATGGTGATCCCGGCCAACATCAACCACACGCGGCTTGAGCCGATGGGCATCGGCATTGCCGCCCGCTGCAAGATCAACGCCAACATCGGCAACTCCGCCACCACGTCGAACATCGCCGAAGAGCTCGAAAAGCTCCACTACGCCATCCGCTACGGCGCCGACACGGTGATGGATCTCTCCACCGGCGGCGACATCCCCGCCATCCGGAAGGCGATCATCGCCGAGTCGCCCGTGCCTGTCGGCACGGTGCCGATCTACGAGGCCGTGGCGCGGGTGCGGCGCGTCGAGGATCTGACGCCGGAGCTGGTGCTTGAAGTGATCGAGGAGCAGGCCGAGCAGGGGGTCGACTACATGACCATCCATGCCGGCGTGCTCGTGCAGTACATTCCGCTGACGACGAAGCGGATCTGCGGCATCGTCAGCCGCGGCGGCTCGATCATGGCCGAGTGGATGGTGAAAAATCACAGGCAGAATTTCCTCTACGAAAGGTTCGAGGACATCTGCAAGATTTTCCAGAAATACGACGTCACATTTTCTCTTGGCGACGGACTCCGGCCCGGCGCCATCGCCGACGCAAGCGACGAGGCGCAGTTCGCCGAGCTTCGCACCCTGGGCGAGCTGACGAAAGTGGCCTGGAATTACGACGTGCAGGTGATGATCGAGGGGCCGGGCCACGTGCCGATGGATCAGATCCAGCGGCAGGTGGAGGAAGAGATGAAGTGGTGCCACGAGGCGCCCTTCTACACGCTCGGGCCGCTGGTTACCGACATTGCGCCCGGCTACGACCACATCACCAGCGCCATCGGCGCCGCCATGATCGGCTGGTACGGCGCCTCCATGCTCTGTTACGTCACTCCGAAGGAACACCTCGGGCTGCCGAACAAGGAGGACGTCAAACAGGGCATCATCGCCTACAGGATTGCCGCCCACGCCGCCGACGTCGCCCGCGGCCGCAAGGGCGCCCGCGACTGGGACGACCAGCTCAGCCGCGCCCGCTACCAATTCGACTGGAACCGCCAGTTCGAGCTCGCCCTCGACCCGGAAACGGCGCGCGCCTACCACGACGAAACCCTCCCCGAGGAGGGCTTCAAGGAGGCGCACTTCTGCTCGATGTGCGGCCCGAAATTCTGTGCTTACAACATCAGCCAGAAGGTGGAGCAGTTCACCGAGGCCGACGCGCTCCGCGTGCTGGGCGAGGAGGTCAGGCGCTGAGCGTGCGCCGCGCCATGGCGCGGCCGGCCGCCGGCAGGCAGCCAGCGGACGGACGAGGGGCCGTCCGGCAAAGACGGCCCCGGAATTTCTGTTTCCCCCTGGAGGGCGCGCGCTGCCTCAGTCGTCGAGCGTCCCGGTGGTGCCCTGGAAGCCGCGCGCGGCCTGCTTGAGCACCCAGCGGATGACGCGGCCGGTGTCGTAGCAGTAGGCCAGCATGTGGTTCAGCGTCGAGAAGCAGTGCTTCTGGCACTCGCGCTTCATCTCGTCCAGCTGCCGCATGTCAAACTTCGGCGCGCCGACAACGCCCCAGTCGTAGGTGGCGTTGTAGGTGGGGAAGCACGGGGCGAGCGAGCCGTCGGTGCGGATGATGAGCGAGTTGGCCCCGGCGCGGCAGTTCCAGTGCTGGATCTTTCCGCGCATGAACAGCTTCATCTCCTGGAGGCGCGCCACCGAGTTCACCATCTTGTAGCCGGAGCGGTTCTTTTCGATCAGCCAGTCGATCAGCTCGTCCACCCGCGGCCAGTCTTCCGGCGTGATGAAGGTGCTGTTGCCGCTCTTGTGTTTGAAATCGGGCTGATCGAGCATCGGCGACTCGTTCAGGTGATAGTCGGTGGCGATGCCGACGTCGTGGGCGATTTCGGTGAGCCGGCGCACGTCCTCGAGGTTGATCCGCGTGATGTTGATGTTGAAGAAGACGCTGAAGCCGTAAACATACTGCTTCTTGATCAGATACTCGAAATATTTTTCGATGGGACGCAGCGCCTTGGGCAATTCGGGCCGGTCTTCGACGGAATCCACGGCAAGGTTCAGCGTGGCCATGCCGGCGTCGCCGAGGCGGTCGATCACTTCGGGCCGCATGAGGCGCCCGTTGGTGGGCACGTAGACGAAGAAACCGCGCCTGGCCGCGTAGTACACCACCTTGTGCACGAACTGCGGCCGCAACAGCACCTCGCCGCCCATGAGCGCAAGAACGCGGCAGCCGTTGTCGTGCAGCCAGTCGATCGAGCGGCGGGCGACGTCCTCGGTCATGCCCTTCACCTTGTTGTTATAGGCCCAGCAGTAGTGGCAGTCGATATTGCACTTGTACTCGGTGAACAGGTAGGCGATGATCGGGTGGAACTCGCCCGGCAGCACACGCGAGCGGATATAAGGCACCAGCCAGCCGCGCAGCGCGCGCGTGATCACCGGCAGCGAGGCGCGCTGCCGGTAGGCGCTCTGGCCCGGCTTGCGCTGATAGGCCTTCGGGATGGGCACATCGCCCACCTTCGACGGGTATTGCGGAAAGACAGGCTCCGGGAGCGAAAGCGGCGGCCCCGGGAATTCGACGCGCCGGGGCGGCGCCTCCTGCATCAGAACGGTATTCAGTTCGCGGGCTCGATAGCCGCCGTCTTCAGGTTCGGGCAACTGCTGCTGCACTGGCTGCATGGGGACACACTCCTTTCTTCGATGACGGACAGGCGCCCGCCCGCCGCGGCCATGGCGGCGCGGAACAGCCCTTCAGAACGGACAGGGACCTCGCCGACAAGCTCCGCGCGGTGCTGGCGCAGATAGTAGTCGATGGTTTCAATGCGAAGGCGGATCGAGGCGGCCGGCCGGTTCTCGTCCAGGTCCCGGAAGCAGAAGAAGGGACGGCCGGCGGCCTCGAAAATCCTTTCCAGTAGCTGATAGGCGGGCGCGTCGTGCCCGCAGCGGAAATTCGACAGCTCGACGCCGATCAGGTTGGGGTGGCGGGCGACGAACTTGGCCGCCCAGACCTTGTGCGTGGTGCTGGCTGAGTAGGGGTGCTGCCAGACGTCGTCAATGTCCAGCGGGTGGTCGCCGTGAAAAACGCGCTCGAGCGTCTCCCTGTCGGTGGGCAGGAAACTCTGCGAAAACACCGGATAACCGCGGCGGGTGAACTCGTCGAGAATGCCGTGATTCAGGCCCGGATCGTGGTGGTAAGGGCGTCCCAGCAGAACGATGCCGAGGCGGCGCTCCTGTTCCAGCCGCCGCAGAACTTCCGCAGCCTTCGCCTTCATTGATTCGGCCCAGGCCCGCTGCGCCCGGAAGCCTTCTTCCAGTGCGCGCGCGTTCTCCTCGCGCGTCAGCCCGAGCACATCCCGCCAGGCTTCAAACATCTGCTTTTCGAGCAGCTCATGATCGCGGAAGTTGAGCAGCGGCCGCAGGAATGTGACGCCCAGCCGGGCGAACTCGTCGCCGTGAACGTGAAACGCGGCGGCGGCGCTCTGCGGCGCGGCGATGACCGTCGGGCAGGCGTGCGTGCCCAGGACGTGTTCCAGATGCGTCTCCAGATGGTCGAACATCGGGCTGAACAGCACGTCGATCTTGGCCCGCTGCCGCGGCGGGTAGAGCAGGTTCTGGAAGTGCGCCACCACCACCTTGGACGGAAAACACGGATCAATGGCGCCCCGGCCGGCGGCGGCGCGATACAGCCTTTCGCTGGTGAAGTCCGACCAGAGGATGTTCGACTCGCGCACTCCCAGGCTTTGCAGATACGCCGAGAAAAAGCCGCCATAGATGTACTGGTAGAAAACCCGCGGGATGCCGATGCGGAGCTGCTCGCGGCAGGCGCGGGCGCGGTCGGGCGCTGTCAGCGCGAGCCGCGGCGCCGGCCGCGCCACCAGCGCCGGCGGCGCGGGCGGCTTCCACACGGTCTGCGCGGCCAGCGCAACCAGATTCGGATTGTCGCGCCGCACCGCTTCCTCGCTCGCCTTCAGCGCGCGCACGGCCTCAATGTCCATCGCCGAGCCCTTTTCGCAGGAAGCAACAATGATGCGGTTCTCGCTGTCCTGGATGCGGACGTCGATGAAGGTACGCAGGCAGCGGTTTGAACAGAAATTGCAGCGTGTGCCCTCGTCGGTGCGTGAGTTGTAGCGGATGGTGCGCACGGCGTCGAGGCCGGGGAAGCGCGTCCGCAGGCCCTCCAGCCACCGGTCGCGCACCTCCAGCGCGGCGCCGATGGCTCCGGCCTCGCCGGTGTACGGGTGCACGCGGATGTCCGGCTGCGTGCCGGTCTCGGCAAATCGGGCCCGCAGATAATCGACCTGCGCCTTCACCGCCGCCAGGTTGCGCTGCGTGCCGCCCTGGAGCAGGAACCGCCTTCCGAGCCGGGCCGGATTGGCGATCTTGGCCACATAGAGCCAGATATTTTTCGGCAAAACCGCCGCCAGACCGGCGAGAATTTCTTCGCGCGTCCAGCCCTGACGCTGGAAATTCACAATGTCGGCCTGCAAAAATACGGCGCAGCCGTAGCTGAATTCCGGCATGCGGTGCGCCTCGAAGGCGCGCGCGGCATATTCGGTGACGTCGAAACCGAAGGCGCGCGCGGTGGCCTCGAGGAAATATCCGTTGCCGGCCGAACACTGCGTGTTGAGCAGGAAGTCACGCACCTGGCCGCGGTGCAGCTCGACGAGCTTGATGTCCTGGCCGCCGACGTCGACGATCACGTCCACTTCGCCGGCGACGGCGAGCCCGGCCCGCGCGTGCGCGACGGTTTCGACCAGCGCGAGGTCAGCGCCGATGACTTTGGCAAGCACATCCTTGGCGTAGCCGGTGGTGGCCGCGCCCGCCACTTCCAGACGCGCCCCGCAGCGCTCGGCCTCTTCCAGCAGCTCCGTGCTCAGCGCGATGACGTCTTCAATCGGGTTGCCGCGCGAGAGCCGGTAGGCGCGGGCGCGCACCTGGCCCTCTTCGTCGATCAGCACCGCTTTGGTGGAGGTGGAGCCGCCATCCAGACCGAGAAAGACCCGCTCGGTGCGGCCTTCGCGCAATGGGACGATGGGCGCCTGCTGGTGGCCGAATTCAGCGAGAAACGCTTTCAATTCTTCGTCCGAACCTCGCAGCCCGGGCAGGCCCCGCTGCACGGTGCGCACGCCTCCGGCGGCCCACAACTCCACCGCCCGCGCGCCGGCGTAGCGCGCGCCGTCCTCCTGCTCCCGGCCGAACTCCAGCGCACCGAGCGCAGCGAAGTAGACCCCGTCTTCCGGGCAGAGGATGGAATCTCCGCCGGGCGGGGCCTGGAGTCCGCGCGATTTCCAGAGCCGTTCCAGATGAACACGCCAGGCCTCGCGGAGCCCTTTCAGAAACACGTTCGGCCCGCCCAGCAGGAGCACCGCCGGTTCGGGCAGATGGCCGCGAGCCAGCACGGCGAGGTTCTGCACGACGATCGCATCAAACAGCGAGGCCATCAGGTCCTCGGCGGCCACGCCCTGCTTCTGGAGTCCGTTGATGTCGCTCTCGGCGAAGACGCCGCACTTGCCGGCCACCGGGTGGATGGTGCGGCCCAGGTAGCTGATCTCCCGCAGCCGCTCGGGCAGGATGCGAAGCTTGGCACTGAGCTTGTCGAGCACGGCGCCGGTGCCGCCGGCGCACTGGTCGTTCATCGTCGCCGTCTTCTTCAGCGCGCCGTTGGGCTGGGGCTCGAAGAAGATCATCTTGGCATCCTGGCCGCCGAGTTCGATCACCGACCGGGCCGAGGAGGCGTGGCGTTCGGCGGCCAGCGCCACCGCGTTCACTTCCTGCACATAGCGCGCGCCAACCACCGGCGCCAGCACCGTCGCCCCTGAACCGGTCATGTAAATGTGTGCGTTATCGGGCGCGAGGCCAAGCTCGCGCTCCAGGCGGCGGAGGAATTCGGCGACGACGAGCGCCTGCTGGCCCTCGTGCCGCCGATAGTCGCGCCATTCGATTCGCGCCGAGCCGGCCTGCGCGGCCACGGCCTTCACCGTAGTTGAGCCGACATCGAGGCCGACGAGCCAGCGTCTCATGACTCCCTCCGCACCTGCGCGGCCACATGCCGCACGAACTGCGCTGCCGTGCCCGCCGGGCCGCCCTCGCGGCGAAAGGGATAAAATGGCCGCCGCGCCTCGGGATGACGCGCCACCCACTGCTCCACCTGCTGCCGGGTGATGCGCTGGCGCCGCAGCTCTTCTTCAAACTCGGCCGCTGCCTTGCGCCGGGCCTCGCCGACCGCCATCTGCACGCGGCTCAGCGCATGCACCTCGCCCTCGCCGAGCGTCTCAAGCGGCAGGAATGTCAGATCCGGCTCGCGAGCGGCCAGCATGAACAGCACCGCATCGGCCTGTGTGGAGGGCATGCAGCCGAAGGGCTTCACGCTCAGGTAGAGATGCGCCGCGCGATGACGCGCCACCACAAGGGCGCGGCCTACCAGCAGGTGCGCTTCCCCGCCCCGCGTCAGCGGGTCGTAATACGGCTCGGCCAGCTTCTCGAGTTCGTCCTGGTCCTCCAGATCATGGGCCAGCCCGCCGAGCAGGCGCGCCGTGCGCCTGTACTGCCAGCCCCAGAACCATTCGGCGAAAGCCAGAGTCCATTCCTTTTTACGCGACCAGCCGGACAGACCCTTGCGCCGGCGATTGTGGCCGCGCGCCTGATGGATCCAGTACCGCACGATGTTGCCGATCGGATCCACCAGGACTTCGGCGCCCTCGCTTTCCAGAAAGCGGTACAGATTGTGGTTGGCGTCGCCTTCCGAGATGGCCGAGTAGAATTCGCCGGTGGCCTTGACGAGCGGCTTCACCCGCAGCCAGTCCACTTCCACCCGGTTGAGGACGTCCCGCGCCTGCTCGAGGGCCCGGTGCCACTCGCGGCCCGCGAGGTGGTGGCGGATCTTGAGCAGGATGCTGAGCGTGCTGCCAAGCCTGTCCTTGCGCGGCGGCTGGAACGGCTCGTAAAAGCCCTGCCCGGCCAGGTGCTCGGCAAGGATGCGCGTCGCCTCTTCCATGGCGCGGTCCGTGGCGCCGGGCTCAACTTCGTAAGGCCGGATGCGGTAGGCCATCTCGAAGAGGATGTCGCCGAAGTTGAGCGCGTTCAACATGCCCAGCCCGAAGTTGACCGTGTAGGCGAGCCCCGGCTGGTTCGAGCCTTCGCGGATCACGCGGTTGGACTGGAAGGTGAGCACGCGGAAGCCGGGAAATCCGGCGTTTTCGAGCGCCAGTTTATATTCGGACTCGTACATTCCGAACCGGCACGGACCGCAGCCGCCGATGGAGAAATACAGAAAGCGGTCGATGATATCTTCCGTGCTCCAGCCCTCGCGCTTCAGCTGGCGCAGATATTGGATGAGATTTCCGGCCGTGTAATAGTTGGGATTGCAGAGGCCGTTGTTGCAGAATTCCTTGCCGATGTCATAGCAGGCACGGGTGGGCAGCGGCAGCGCCTGGCAGAGGTAGCCGTTGCCGCGGAAGACGGCCTCGATCAGCGCGTCGTGCTTGGGCGTCAGGTTGCCGAAAAGGATCGTCGTGCGGCCGCGTTCCTCGGCCAGAAACGGCCGGTCGGGCCGGCGGCGGTAATGCTGGACCGGTTCTGGTTCAGCGTGAACCGGCATTGGCCGTCACTCCTTTCTCGGACAGGATACACCGAAACCGGACCGGGTGACAGAGGCGCAAAAGATGCGCAATGCCTCAGCCCGGTCATGACCGATGGGGAGAAGAGGCAGATGCGCCCGCTGCGGCCCTTCGCAAGAAACAGTAACGGCGTATCGGGCGGACGTGTGCCTTCGGCTGGAGTCACACAAGAACCCAGGCCGCATTCGGCACCCCCTCAACAAGAAGAATAGCGCCGAATGTCTGAACTCGCCGTTGCCTGGAGAGGAACCTTCATCCCATCCCTCCTGTCTGAGCGATCAGTGCACCGCCGGCCCGCTGCGGGCAATCACCTTTTTCATCAGCAGTACGCCGGGCACGCACAGCAGGGCGGCGAGCGCCATCCAGCGGTAGGTGTCGACAAAAGCCAGCAGGTTCGCCTGCTGGAGCAGCATTCCGTAAATGGCGCCGTGCGCCATCGGCTGCGCCTGCGGCCCGCCGGCAATTTGCGCAAAAGCCGCCTGAAGTCTGGCCATCACTCCCTGATAAGCGGGATCATAGGGCGTCAGATGCCCGACCAGGATGTTCTGGTGCGCCTGCGCGCTGCGCACCAGATGCGTCACCGCCACCGAAATCCCGATGCTCCCTCCCACGTTCCGCACCAGGTTAAACAGGCCGGTAGCGTTGCCCATCTGTTCAGGCTTCAGCGTGCTGACAGCCAGCGTCATCACCGGGACCCAGATGAAGCCCATGCCGAATCCCTGAATGATGTTGGCGATGACGAAGTTTTCCATCGCAATTTCCAGGTTCAGGTTGCCCAGCATGAAATTGCTGACGGCCATGAGCGTCAGCCCGAAAAGGACCATTTTGCGGCCGTCAAAGGAAGACAGCAGATAACCCACCAGCGGCATCGCCACCAGCGCGCCCATGCCGCGGGGGGTGATCGCCCAGCCGCTCAGCTCCGCCGTGTATCCAAGCAGCGTCTGAAGGAACTGCGGCAGCAGCGTCGAGGATGCATACAGCACACCCGCGACGATGGAGATGGTCAGCGTGCCGGCCCAGAAATTCCGGTTTGCAAACACCCTCAGATCGGCAAAGGGTTCCGCCACACACAGTTCCCGGATGATGAACGCAATCAGGCCAATCACCGTAATGATGGTCAGCCGGGTGATGAATTTGCTCGAGAACCAGTCCTCGTCCTGGCCCTTGTCGAGCACCACCTGAAGCGCTCCCACCCAGATCACCAGGAATGCGAATCCGACGCCGTCCAGCCGGCCCGCCTTGCCGTGTTTGATCCACGGCGGGTCTTCGAGAAAACGGCCCATCATCAGGAGCGAAACGATGCCCACCGGAACGTTGACGTAGAATGCCCAGCGCCACGAATAATTGTCGGTCAGGAAGCCGCCGAAAGTCGGGCCGATGATCGGCGCCACGACCACCACCACGCCGAACATCGCCATCGCCATGCCACGCTTCGCCGGCGGAAAGGCTTCCAGCAGCACCGCCTGCGCCACCGGCACCATCGCGCCGCCGCCAATGCCCTGAAAAATGCGGGCGATGATCAGGACGGCGAGGTTCGGCGCCATGCCGCAGATGATCGAGCTGATGACGAACAGCGCCGTGCAGATCATGATGAGGCGCTTCCGGCCGAACCTGAGCGCCAGCCAGCCGCTCATCGGCACAATGATGCCGTTGCTGACCAGATAGCTCGTGAGCGTCCAGGTGGCCTCTGAGTTCGTCGCCGCCATGCTGCCCGCAATGTGAGGCAGGGCGACCATCACGATGGTGGTATCCAGCACCTCCATGAAGGTGGCCAGCACCACCGAGGCTGCGATCAGCCACGGATTGACGCGCCCGTGCCACTCTTCTGCGGCCGTCATACCGGATGGCCCGCTGGGCGGATCGCTCATCGCACGCGCACCTCCGGCACGACGCTCATTCCGGGCCCGATCTTGAGTTCGGCCGGCAGGGGTTCGTCAAAGACGATCTTCACCGGCACGCGCTGGACGACCTTCACATAGTTGCCGGTGGCGTTTTCCGGCGGCAGGAGGCTGAACCGGGCGCCCGCGCCGCTCATGATGCTGTCCACGTGGCCGCGGAAGCGGCGCTGCGGGTAGGCGTCGATGCGGATGGTCGCCCGCTGCCCGGGCCGCATGCGCCGCAGTTGAGTCTCCTTGAAATTGGCTATCACCCAGAGGCGGTCGCTTACCAGCGCCATCAGCGCCTGCCCGGCGCCGACGATATTGCCCGGCTCCGCGGATTTTTTGGTGATGTGGCCCGCTTCGGGCGCGAAGATCTTCGTGTAGGAAAGGTTCAGCTCCGCCAGCTGAAGAGCCGCACGCGCGCGCTCCAGCTCGGCGGCGGCATTTTCGGCATCTGCCTCCCGAACGCGAATCTGCGCCGGCCTCGACTCCGCCTCCTTCAGGCGTCCTTCGGCCTGGCGGACCAGCGTTTCGGCCTGACGCAGCGAAGCCTCCGCCGACCCGCGCGCCGCGCGCGCCTGCGCCAGTTGGGCGCGCGCCGCTTCGATACCCCGAACCGCCGCGTCGAGGTTGGCCGCCGTAGCCCGCGCTTCCGTCTCCGCGCGGTCGAGCGCCTGTTTCGAGATTTCGTCTTTCCTGTACAGCGCGCGGTAGCGTTCCGCGTCCGCGGCGGCCCGGCGGGCTTCTGCCTCGGCGGCCGCGCGCCTCGCCTCGGCCTGCTGAAGGCCGGCCTCGGCCGCAGCCACCGCCGCTTCAGCCTGTCGCAACGCTGCCCGAAGGACGTCCACCTGGGCCTGCGCCGCGCGGAGGCCGGCCGCGGCCTGCACGAGCGCCGCATCGGTCACCGCCGAAGTCAGCTCCAGACCGGCCTTCGCGCCCGCGCGCCGCGCCACGGCGGCCTCCAGCGCTGCTTTCGCATTCGCCACCGCCGTCTCGTAGTCGCGGGGATCCAGCTCCACCAGCAGGTCGCCCCGGTTCACATGCTGGTTGTCGTTGACATGGACGCGCAGCACCTGCCCCGGAACTCTGGAGCTGATCTGAACAATTCCGCCATCAATAAATGCGTCGTCGGTGGTTTCATAGCCTTTGCGCTGGTAGTAATAGCCGAGGCCCGCCGCCGCGCCAATCACCGCCAATAGAACGATGGCGGCGCGCTTGCTCAGCCTAAGACGCGCACAAAACCTTCCAAAGCGCCCGGAATCCAGCATTTCATTTTCTCTGAAATCGCTCATAGGAAAACTCCGTTTTTCCCGCGCTAGAGACGAAAATCTTCCACATGGCCCAGTGCAGCCGCCAGATTCAGCCGGGCCATATTGTAGAGCGCCAGACTCGACACCACGCCCTGGCGGGCGTTTTCAAGAGCCGCCTGTGCGTTGACGACCTCCACATTGTCGCCGACGCCGTTGCGAAAGCGGTCCTGCGCCAGCTCGAGCTCGCGCTCGGCCAGCGCCAGGGCCTTCTGCGCCGCCAGCACCTGCTCGCGCCGGGTGGCGAGGTTGTCGAGCGCCTGCCGGACTTCCTTTTCCACCGCCGCCCGCAGGTCGTTCCAGCGCAGCTCGGCCTGGCGCAGGCGGCTGTCGGCCACCTGGTTCTCCGATTTTGTCCGGCCGCCGTCAAACAGCGGCACGTCCAGCCGCAGACCGATGGTGCGCGTGGGCAGGCTGGTGGTGAGCGGCCGGACGCCGAGGCTGCCGTAGTCGCCAAAAAAGCTGATCACAGGCAGCCAGCCGGCCACGGCGGCCTGTTTCTGCGCCCTGGCAATGCGCACCTGCTCAAGCGCACTGCGCAGCTCTACGCGGTCGTTGAGCGCCTTGCGCACGGCGTCGTCGGCCGCCGGCAGATCTTCCGCCGAGAAACGCATGTCCTCGGCCAGCACCAGCTCGCTTGAAAGCGGAGCTCCAATCACGCGCAGCAGATTCAGCCGGGCCGTGTCGTGGTCCGTGCGCGCCTGCGCCAGCCGGACCTCCTGGCTGGCGAGCCGCGTCTCGGCCCGGGCCACGTCGATGCCGGTGGCGACGCCGGCGTCCCGCTGGCTGCGTGCCAGCTCCAGCAGCCTTTTCGCCAGCGCCACATCGGCCTGGGCGGCCTCCACCGACTGCCGCGCCTCGATCACCGCCAGATAAGACAGCACCGTGGCGATGATGACGCGCTGCTCGGCCGAACGTTGCTCGTGCCGCGCCAGCGACAGCCCGTGCACCGAGGCCTGATAGCGGCGGATGGCGGCCAGGTTGAACACGCTCTGCACCAGTTGCAGGCGCGCATCGAAGCGGCTGAACGGCCCGACGAAGGGATCCAGGCCGGGAAATGTCTCCCGCGTCAGGCCCATCGCCGCCAGGTTTGACGTGAGATTGGCCTGCGAGGCCGAACCCGACAGGTTCGGCAGCAGCGCGGACCGGACAAGCCCCGTCTCGCCCCGCGCCTGCCGCACGCCCTCGCGCGCCAGCTGCGCCTGGAGATTGTTCCTGAGCGCCATCTCCTCCGCCTGCTGAAGCGTCAAGCGCAGCTGCGGCCCCGAGGGCGTCTGTCCCACCGCTGCCACGGCCAGCACGGAACCGCACACGAGCCGCAGCCACCCCTTTGGAAACCGTCCGAAAAACGCACCCATTTTCTTCGTCGCCGGCATGCCGTTTCGCCTCCGCATCTCTCCCAGCCGGTTCAACCGGTCCGCTTCGATGCGGCGGGCCCGCGCAATACACCGTGGGAGAACATGTCGACAATCAGCGGAATTTTCTTCTCGTACGGATGACGTTCGGGATCTTCGATCCAGCACTGGAGGAATCCATTCGTCAGGCTTTCAAGCGCTACGGCCATGGCGTGAGGATCGAGATCGCGAAAGACCTTCCGGCGGATCCCAAGGCGAAAAACCCCGGCCAGCCTTTCGATCAGATCGTCGTATAACGCGAGGATTTCCCGGTCCAGTCCCGCCCGGATGTTGAAACTCGCGCCGCGGGTTTCAGCAAGGTACAGGCGCAGCATCGCTGCGCCGCCCGTCAACAGCGCCGCTTTGGCGGCGATGTAACGCCGCAGAACGGTCTGAACGTCCTGGCCGTCGGCCTCGTCGAGCACCGCCTTGAGCTGGGCGTGAAACCGCTCCGCCCGGCTGCGGATCAGCGCCTTGTACAGGTCCTCCTTGTCCTTGAAGAACCGGTACAGCGTGCCCACGGAGTATTCCGCCCTGCGGGCGATCTCGTGCATGGACACGTTGTGAAAGCCCTTTTCAGAGAACAGTTCCAGGGCCGCCGCCAACAGCTCCTCGCGCTGACGGAGCCGTTCACGCTCCCTGCGCGGCAATGGGGCCTTGCCGGCGGGGGTTGAATGGGCAAAATTGGTGAACATGACGTCAGTTTCGGAACTTGTCGTCAGGATAACAATATCCGGAATCGGCTGTCAAGAGCGGCTCCGCCGCGCCGACCCCTGGAACGGATGGCGCCCGCGTGGCGGCGGAGGGTGGCGCGGCGCGTCCCGCCGCAGCCGGGCCCGGGCGCTCCGGCCGCCGGCAGACCCCCTGCTAGATTGGGAGAGTGGACGCGTTCGAGCGCATCCTGATCCGCGCCACCAACTGGGTGGGCGATGCAGTTTTGAGCCTGCCGGCCGTGGCCGCGGTGCGCGCGCGCTGGCCCGCGGCGCGGATCACGATTCTGGCGCGCCCGTGGGTCGCCGATATCTACCGGTTTGGCCGCTTCTCTGATGAAATCATTCCTTACCGGAAATGTTCCGGCGTGGCGGCCCTGCGGGAACGCCTCCGCGTGGCCGGCGAACTGCGGCGCCGGCAGTTCGACTGTGCGCTGCTTTTGCAGAACGCCTTTGACGCCGCGCTGCTCGCCTGGCTGGCCCGCATCCCCGTCCGCATCGGCTACGCGCGCGACGCGCGCCGGATGCTTCTGACCCGGCCCGTGGCGGTCCCGCGCCCCGGGGAAATTCCCGCCCACGAAAGCTTCTACTACCTGGAACTGCTGCGCCGCATCGGATGGCTGGATCGCCTGCCCGAACGACCCGAGGCGCGCCTTGACGGAATCCGGCGCGAGCCACAGGCGCTGATCGGCGTCAGCCCCGGGGCGGCGTTCGGCCCGGCAAAACGCTGGCTGCCGGAGCGCTTCGCGCAGGCCGCGGCGGCCATCGCCCGACGCGTGGGCGCGGCAGTGGAAGTGTTCGGCTCCGCCGGCGAGCGGCCGCTCTGCGAGCAGGTGGCGGAAGGCGTCCGCGCACAGGGCATCGCCGTGAGCTACCAGGCCGGCCAGACCACGCTCGAAGAGTTCATCCGCCGGGCCGCGCGTTGCCGTCTGATGCTGACCAACGACTCCGGCGCGATGCACGTGGCGGCCGCGCTGGGCGTGCCGACGGTGGCCGTGTTCGGCTCCACCGATCCGGAGGCCACCTCACCGCTCGGCCCGTGGACGCGCATCGTGCGCGAGCCCGTGGAATGCAGCCCCTGCCTGTTGCGCGAATGCCCCATCGACCACCGCTGCATGACCCGCGTCGGCGCGCAGCAGGTGGTTGATGCCGCGCTTGAGCTGCTCGAGGCCGCCGAAGCGGGGAGCCGCAGATGCTAAAAGGAAGAGGATGGACACGCGCCGCAAGATCGTGAGGGACGCCTGCTGCTGGCGCGCTCCCGACGGCGCGCTCGCCGTAAAGGGACCCTTTGATCCCCTGCTGGCCGCGCACGCAGCTCAGCTTGGCCGCCTCAGGGCCGGCGCGGCCGCGCTTGTCGTCTGGATCACCGATCCGCCGGATCCCATCCTGCCGGCCGAAGCGCGCGCGGAGCTGGTTGCTGCGCTGCGATGGGTGGATGCGGTCATTCTCGATCCACGCGCCTGTCCGGAAGACGCCATCGATCTGACGGCGGATCACACCCTTTGGCGCGAGCAGTTTCTCGCACGGGTGCTCGAGTGCGCGCGGCGCTCTCGCCAGGCGGATGCGGAATGAGAAAGATCCTGGTTGTGCGCCTCGGTGCGATGGGAGACATTCTCCATGCGCTGCCCGCCGTGGCCTCGCTGCGCACTGCGGGCGACGTGAGAATCGCCTGGGCGGTGAAACCGCAGTTTCGCGAGCTGCTGGACGGCGGCGGCGCGGCCGACGAAGTCATCGAATTCCGCCGCAGCGGCCTTCGGGCGCTGCGCGACTCCATCGCCGCGCTGCGCCGCATGGAGTTTGACTCGGCAATCGACTTCCAGGGGCTGTTGCAGTCAGCCGTGCTGGCGCGCGCCTCCGGGGCCGCGCGCATCTGGGGATTCGAGCGCCGCCTGGTGCGCGAGCCTGCGGCGGCGCTTTTTTATGATGAACGCGTGGCGACATCGGCCGCACATGTCGTGGACCGCAACCTGGATCTGGCGCTGGCGGTCGGCGCCAGCGGCCGTCTGGTGCGCTTCCCGCTGCCCGAAGGGCGCCGTGAGGGCGTTCTTCCTGAAGGCGCGTTTGTGCTGGCCTCGCCCTTTGCCGGCTGGGGCGCCAAGCAATGGCCGCTGGAAAATTATCTCGAGCTGGCAGACATGCTCGACAAGGATCTGGGGCTGCCGCTGGTGTTCAACGTGAGTCCAGCGCAGGCGGAAGCTCTGGCGCATCGGGGCGCACGCGTGCATGTATCTTCGATTTCGGGACTCATCGATGCCACCCGCCGCGCGGCGGCCGTGGTGGGCGTCGACAGCGGGCCGCTGCATCTGGCCGCGGCGCTCGGCCGGCCCGGCGTGGCGATCTACGGGCCGACGGATCCGGCACGCAACGGGCCCTATTCTTCTTCGATCCGGGTGCTGCGCGCCCCCGGCGCGAAGACCTCCTACCGCAGAGACGCGGAGCCGGATCCTTCCATGAAGGCCGTGGACCCGCAGCAGGTGCTGGAGGCCCTGCGGGAGGTGCTCTGATGGCGCTTTTCGGCAAACGGTACGCGGATGCGGTGCAGCGCTGGCGCGTCCCCAGCGGCATCGCGCTGGCGGCCGCCTTCGTCCTGCTCGCCGATCCCGTCCCGCCGACTCTGCTGCTGGGGCTCCCCTTCTGCCTCTTCGGACTTGCGCTGCGCGCCTGGGCCGCCGGGCATCTGCGAAAGGACGAGGCGCTGACGGTGAGCGGACCCTACGCCTTCGTGCGGAATCCGCTCTATCTCGGCTCGCTGGTGGCCGCGCTCGGCTGCGTCATTGCGGCCGCCCGCGCCGAGCTGGCGCTGCTGGCCGGCGCATACTTCCTGCTCGTCTACCTGCCGGTGGTGGAACAGGAAGAACAACATCTGCGGGAATTGTTTCCGCAGTACGACGGCTACGCGCGCCGCGTCCGCGCCTTCCTGCCCACGCTGCCGGAGCGGATGCCGCAACAGCCCTTTTCGCTGCGGCTTTACCTGAAGAACCGCGAGCAGCGCGCCCTGTACGGCTTCGCCGCCGTGTATGCCTTCCTCGCGCTGAAGCTGCTCTGGCGCGGGATGTGAGATTCTGGCCTTGATGAGGGTCACCTTCCACGGCGCGGCGCAGACGGTCACCGGCTCGATGCACGAGCTCAACGTCAACGGCGCGCGGCTCCTGCTCGACTGCGGGCTCTATCAGGGGCGGAGAAAGGAAGCGCGGGAGCGCAACGCAAACTTTCCCTTCGCCGCCTCCCGGATCAGCGCAGTGCTTCTTTCCCACGCGCACATCGACCATTCGGGCAACATCCCCACGCTCGTCAAGAGCGGCTTCGAAGGGCCGGTCTATGCCACGCCGGCCACGGTGGACCTGTGCCATTCGATGCTGCCCGATTCGGCCCACCTCCAGGAAAAGGACGCGCTCTTTCTCGCCAAGCGCAAACACCGGCGCAGACTGCTCGGCATCGAAGACGAACTGGAAATCGTTGAGCCACTGTACTCGCAGGCCGACGCCGAACGTTCGCTCCGCCACTTTCAGTCCGTGCTCGACGGGGACCCGAAGGAAGTGGCCGACGGAGTCACGTTCACGGGCGTCGAAGCGGGACACATGCTCGGCTCCACCGCGCTTGTGCTCGAACTGCGCAGCAACGGAAAGACGGTGCGGCTGGCTTATTCGGGCGACGTGGGCCGGCCGAACCTGCCGATCCTGCGCGATCCGCAGCCGCTGCCGGAGGTCGACTACCTCATCATGGAATCGACCTACGGCGACCGCCTGCACAAGGACCTCGACACGGTGAAGGCGAAGCTCGCCGACGCGGTCCGCCGGGCCGCGGCACGCGGCGGCAAAATCATCGCGCCGGCCTTCGCCGTGGGCCGCACGCAGCAGCTCGTGCTGCTGCTGCACGAGCTGATCGAGGCGAAACAGATCCCCGCGATTCCGGTTTTTGTCGACAGCCCGCTTGCCGTCGACGTGACGGAGGTCTTCCGGCGCCACACGTATCTTTTCGATGAGGAAACCAGCCGGTTCCTGCACAATGGCGAGGACCCTTTCGGCTTCCGACTGCTGCGTTATGTGCGGGAGGTCAACGAGTCCAAGGCGCTGAACGAGCTGCGGGGGCCGGCGCTGATCATCTCCGCCTCCGGCATGTGCGAAGCGGGGCGCATCCTGCACCACCTGCGCAACAACATCGAAGACCCGCGCAACATGGTGCTAATCACCGGCTTCATGGCCGAACACACCCTCGGCCGCAAGATCGTGGAGAAGTGGCCCGAGGTGCCGATCTTCGGCGAGCCCGTGCGGCTGCGCGCCGAGGTGGTGAAGCTGAACGAGCTCTCCGGCCACGCCGACCAGCGCGAACTGCTCGCCTGGATGAAGCCGGTGGCGCGCTCGGTAAAACGCGTCTTTCTCGTGCACGGCGAGCCGGCGCAGGCCGCGGCGCTCCGGCAGGCCATCCATGACCGTTACGGGATTGAGGCGGTGATCCCCTCGCGCGGCGATTCCTTCGAGCTCGCCTGAGGCCGGCTCAGCCGGGCATCTCGAGCGTCCCGGTAAGCGAGGACACGTTGGCGATGCCCTGTGCGCGGCAGAATTCGTCCAGCTCGGCGGCGATGCGCACCGGCGCGCGGGGATCGGCAAAGGTCGCCGTGCCCACCTGCACGGCCGACGCACCGGCGATCAGAAATTCGGCCGCGTCCTCGCCGGTGAGGATGCCGCCGAGACCGATCACCGGAATCTTCACCGCGCGGGCGGCCTCAAACACCAGCCGCAGCGCCAGCGGCTTGATGGCCGGCCCGGAGACGCCGCCGTAGCCGGCGCCCAGGCGCGGACGCCGCGTGCGCGCGTCGATCGCAAGGCCCAGAAAGGTGTTGACCAGCGAAATGGCCGACGCCCCGCTGTGTTCAGCGGCGCGCGCCAGCGGCGCGATGCCGGCGACGTTCGGCGAAAGCTTCACGATCACCGGCCGGCGCGCGGCCCGCACGCAGGCCGCGACCACTTCCGAGAGAAGGCGCGGGTCGGAGGAAAAAAACATTCCGCCGTGTTTTGTATTGGGGCAGGAGACGTTCAGCTCGTAGGCGTCCACGCCTTCAGCGTCCTCGAGGACCCGGATCACCTCGGCGTAGTCCTCGACCGCGTAGCCGAAGACGTTGGCGATGACGCGCGTTCCGCAGGCGCGCAGCCCGGGCAGCTTCTCGCGCACGAAGGCCCGCACGCCCATGTTTTGCAGTCCGACGGAGTTGATCATGCCGGCGCGCGTCTCATAGAGCCGCGGCGGCGGATTGCCGCGCATGGGTTCGCGCGAGAGCCCCTTCACCACCAGCCCGCCAAGCAGGCGCAGCGGCACGATCGGCGCCATTTCAACGCCGTAGCCGAACGTGCCCGAAGCGGCAATGACCGGATTGGAAAACACAAGCCCGCACAGGGTGACGCGCAGCCTGGGGGATAGCGGATCGCCGGCCATCGTCACCAGTGTACAGGCAGAGGGAGTCAGCCCTGCTTCAACTGAAGGCGGCCGATGAGGTCGGCCAGGTACGTCCTGCCGTTGGGTTGCACGGTGGCCAGCAGCCGCAGCGTGGCGCGGGCATCGTCCAGCGCGCGGTGCGCCGAGCCGGGCTCAATGCGGTGCGCCGCGAGAAGCTGTTGAAGTCCTTTCGACGCCTGCCCCTTGCCGCGCCAGTCGATGCCGTCCATCGAGCACAGCCACGGAAGGCGGCGCACTTCCGGAAACAGCCGCTCCACAAAGCTGCGGTCGAAGCTCACGTTGTGGGCGATGAGGCAGTGGCTGCGGGCCAGGATGCTGCGGACGCGCTGCTCGTCCAGCGCCTGGCCGCGCACGTCGGCGTCGGTGAGTCCGTGGGCCCGTGTCGCGCCGGCCGGGATCGGACGGCCGGGATCGCGAAGGCCGCAGTATTCGTCCAGCACCTGGATGTCGGCCCCCGTGCGGGGATCAAAGGAGAAGAGCACGAGCGCGAGCTCGACAATCTCGTCCGTGGCGGGGTTCAGCCCGGTGGTCTCGACATCGACAATGGAGGCCCGCAGTTTCATGGCGCGTTCATCGCGGCCAGTTCGTCCAGGTCGAGACGCCCCGTATAGATGGCCATTCCCAGGGCGCAGTCAATGCCAAGCGCCGTGAGGGCGCGGATCTCATCCAGCGTGGCGATGCCGCCGGCGGCGGTGATCGGCAGCGGCGTGGCGCGGCGAAGGCGGGCGAACCACTCGAGGTCCGTGCCCTGCATCATTCCTTCCCTGTCGACATACGTGGCGAGGAAGCCTGAACAAAAAGGTTCCAGTTCGTTTAAAACATCTTCGGCGGACTTGTCCAGTTCCTCGGTCCAGCCCTTTACGGTGATCCGGCCGCCGCGCGAGTCGATGGCCACCATCACGCGCTCGCGGCCGATTTCGGCCGAGATCGCCTCGAGCGTGGGCCGGTGGAAGGCGGCCGTTCCGACGATGACTTTCGCCGCCCCGGCCTCCACCAGCCGCCGGGCCCGCTCGGGCGTCCGCACGCCGCCGCCGGCGCGGATGCGCGCCCGGGCGGCCAGCGTTTCCACGATCGCCGTGTTGTCGCCGCGGCCCAACGCGGCGTCCAGGTCGATCACCTGGATCTCGGGGAATCTGCGGAACCGCTCCAGCATCTCGAGCGGCGGCGCCCCCTCGAGCGCCTTCTCGCGTCCCTGCACGAGCTGCACCACCTTTCCGTCCATCAGATCAATGCAGGGAATGATCATGCCAGAGTCCTCACCGGGATACCCGCGCGCGCGAGCTCTTCCTTGAGCCGCTCCACCGTCCACGTTCCGTAATGGAAGATGCTGGCCGCCAGCGCCGCGTCGGCCTCGCCCGTGGTCAGCACCTCGATGAAGTGCTCGGGGCGTCCGCCACCGCCGCTGGCGATCACGGGGACGCGGGTGGCGCGGCTGACGGCGCGCGTCAGCTCGCAGTCGAAGCCCTGCTGCACGCCGTCGGCGTCCATCGAGGTAAGCAGGATCTCGCCCGCGCCCAGCTCCTCGCCGCGCGCGGCCCACTCCACCGCGTCGATCCCTTCATCCACGCGCCCGCCCCGGGTATACACGTTCCAGCCTCCGCGCCCGTTGCGGCGCGCGTCAATCGCGAGCACGCAGGCCTGTGAGCCGAACTCGCGGCTGATTTCGGTGATCAGCTCCGGGCGGCGCACGGCCGCGGTGTTGACGCTCACCTTGTCGGCGCCGCAGTGCAGAATGCGACGCGCGTCCTCCACCGTGCGGATGCCGCCGCCAACCGTGAGCGGGATGAAGACGCAGCGCGCGGTGCGGGCCACGACATCGGCCATGATCGCACGGTCGTCGCTTGATGCGGTGATGTCGAGAAAGACCAGCTCGTCGGCGCCCTGTTCGTTGTAGCGGGCGGCGAGCTCGACCGGATCGCCGGCATCGCGCAGGCCGACGAAGTTCACGCCCTTGACCACGCGGCCGCCGGTGACGTCGAGACACGGAATGATGCGCCTGGCAAGCATCTGCTTCTATCCTTGCACCGGCTCGCCGGCGGCGGCCAGAAAGCGGCGCATCACTTCGAGGCCGGCCGGCCCGGATTTTTCCGGGTGAAACTGCACCCCGAAGACGTTGTCCTGTTCGAGCGCTGCACAGAATTCGACGCCGTAAGCGCAGACCGCGGCGGCATGCGGCCCCGGCGGGCAACAGTAGCTGTGGGCGAAGTAAAAATATGCGGGCTCGCGCAGTCCGTCGAGCAGCCGCGAAGGCTTCACCCGGCGCAGCGTGTTCCAGCCCATGTGCGGGCAGCGGACGTGGGGCGGAAAGCGCCGCACCGTGCCAGGAAACAGACTCAGGCCCATTTGTTCCGGCGCTTCCTCGCTCGCCTCGAACATCGCCTGAAGCCCCAGGCAGATGCCGAGCAGCGGCGCGCCCGTCCGCGCTTTCCGCACCAGCGGGTCCCGCAGTTCGAGCCGGTCGAGCGCGTCCATCATCTGGCCAAAATGTCCCACGCCCGGCAGGATGATTGCGCGCGCCGAGTCGACGGCCTCAGGGTCCTGGGTGATTTCATAGGCCGCTCCCAGCGCCTCCAGCGTGTTGGCCACGGAACGGAGATTCCCCGCCCCGTAGTTGACCACCGTGATCATAGCAGCCCCTTCGTGCTCGGCAGCTCGTCCTTCAGCCGCGCGTCCTTCGAGCAGGCATAGCGCATGGCGCGGGCGAAGCACTTGAAGATGGCTTCCACCTTGTGATGGTTCGAGCGGCCATAGAGGACTTTTGCATGGAGGTTCGCACCGGCATGAGTCACGAATCCGTGGAAGAAATCCTCGAGCAGCTCGGACTGAAGATCGCCGACCAGCCGCGTGCGGACGCGGTCCTGGTAAACGAGGTACGGCCGGCCGCCGAGATCCACCGCCACCACCGCCAGTGTTTCGTCCATCGGTAGAACAAAATAGCCGGCGCGGTTGATGCCTTTGCGTTCGCCCAGCGCCTTCGCGAAAAGCCGGCCGAGCACGATGCCGGTGTCTTCGACCGTGTGGTGCTGATCGACGTCCAGATCGCCGCGGGCGTGCAGCGTCAGATCGAATCCGCCGTGCCGGGCGAACAGCTCGAGCATGTGATCCAGGAACCGCACGCCGGTGGAGATATCGTAGCGGCCGCGGCCTTCAATCTTCAGCGAGCCGCGGATCTGCGTCTCGCGCGTGTTGCGTTCGATGGTGGCGGATCTCATCCGGCAAGCACCTCTTCAAGCTGGTTCACGTTCTCGATGATCGCCATCGCGCCGGCGCCGCGCAGAGCCGCCGCCAGCTCTTCGCGGCGCGGCGCATCCGGCGCGGCGACGCCAATGAAGGGGACCCCGGCCTCGCGGGCGCTGATTCCATCGTCCACCGTGTCGCCGACAAAGGCGGCGATCGGAGCGCCCGTCTGGCGGGCGATCTGAAGCAGCCCGTCGGGCGCCGGCTTGCCGCGCGGGACATCATCGGCGGTCACCACCGGATCAAACACCGGCCCGGACGCAAACCGGCTCAACGTCGCAAGGAGTTCTTCCCGGTTGCGGCCGGTGAAGATGGCCAGCCGGTAACGGCGGCCGAGCCGTTCGAGCAGCCCGTCCCGCGGCAGCCACACCTCGCGCGCGATGAGACCGTCGCGGTTGTCGCCGAAAAAGACGTGGTTGAAATACTCAACGATCCGCTCGTAAGGCACGTCCACGCCCAGCTCGCGGCAGTAGTGGTGGCACAGCACCCAATCGTTGTTGTAGCCGCCGCGCAGTTTCCACTCCTGGATGGAGCCTGCGTCCGGCGCGATTCCGGTAAAGTGACGGATCGTTTCGGCAATGGCGGCGCGGTAGCTGCCGGTCACATCCACCAGCACGCCGTCCATGTCGAACACGAGCACGGGAAGGCTCATTTCCACACCTCGTCCAGCGCCGCAAAGAAGCGCTCCACCTGTTGCGGCGTCCCGGCGGTGACGCGCACCGTTCCCGGCAGCTCGTAGGAGCGGTCCCGCACGAGCACGCCCCGCTCCCGCAGCGCATCGCGGACCTCAATGGCGCGCCCGCCCGCTTCAAACAGGACGAAATTGCCCTGCGAGGGCCAGTAGCGGATGCCGCGCCGCCGGAAGCCCTCATACAGCATCTGGCGGGCCGCCAGCGCCTGCCGGACGTAGTTTTCCAGGTACTCTCGGTCCTCCACGGCGGCCCGCACCGCCAGCGCCGCCAGCGCATTCACCGAATAGGGCGACTGTCCTTTTCTCACATACGCGATATTGGACGCCTGCGAAAACAGCACGCCGACGCGCAGCGCCGCAAGGCCGTGGGCTTTGGAAAATGTCCGGCTGACAAAAAGGTTCGGGTATTCATCCAGCAGCCCGAGCGCGGTGACGCCGTAAAAATCGTAATATGCCTCATCGATGAGAACCGCCGCCTCCGGCGCCGCCTCGAGAATTCTCCGGATTTCGCCGAGCCCGATGGCGGTTCCGGTCGGATTGTTCGGATTCGAAATCAGGATGGCGCGCGCGCCCGGCGCGGCCGCCAGCAGCTCTTCGAGCGGAAAGCCGAGGTCTCCGACCCGGTAAGGAATCTCTTCCACCTCCGCACCGGCCACCTGTGCGTAGAAGCGGTACATGGCGTAGGAGGGATGGAGGACCAGGACGCGGTCGCCTTCGCCCACATAGGTGTGCACCAGCGCCTGAATGGCCTCGTCGGTGCCATTGCAGATGGCGAAGCACGCTTCCGGCAGCCCGAAATAGCGGCTCAGCGCGCGGCGCGTTTCCTCATATTCCGGGTAAATTGTCAGCCGTTCCCGGCTTAATTGATCCCGCAAATATTCGAGAACCCGTGGAGAACATCCCAGAGTATTTTCGTTGAAATCAAGACGGATTTTCCCTTCCCTGCCGGAACTTGGCGGAGAATACGGGGCCATTTCCACGATGGCGCGTCGCGGTCTGGGCATGGCGTTTCAGCGTTCCTTTTTGAGGCGGATCTCGACGCTGCGGGCGTGGGCCTCCAGTCCTTCGGCGCGGGCCAGAGCGGTGATCGACGGCGCCAGCCGCCGCAGCGCGGCCGCAGACAGCTGCTGCACGGAGATCAGCTTGACGAAGTCGGCGGCCGAGAGTCCGCCGCGCAGGCGCGCGGCGCCGGCAGTCGGAAGCACGTGGTTCGTTCCCGAGGCGTAGTCGCCGGCGGCCTCCGGGCTCCAGGGGCCGACAAAGACGCTGCCCGCATGGCGGATGCGCGCCATCAGCGAGGCATCAGGAATCGAGAGATGCTCCGGGGCGAAACGGTTCGCCAGGTCCACCGCTTCTTCCAGGGTCGACACCACGATGATGGCGGAGTTGCGCCGCAGGGCCGTCCGCGCCGTGGCCGCCGTCGGCAGCGTGGCCAACTGGCGGCCGATTTCGGAAGCGACCGCTTCGGCAAGCCGGCGGTCCGGCGTGAGCAGGATGGCGCCTGCGTCCGAGTCGTGTTCTGCCTGCGCCAGCATGTCCGCGGCCAGAAAACGCGGGTCGCCGGCGGCGGCAATCAGCAGAATTTCACTCGGCCCGGCGACAAAATCGATACCCGTTTCTCCGGCCAGCAGCTTTTTTGCCGCAGCCACATAAATGTTGCCCGGCCCCACGATTCGGTCGGCCCGCGGCACCGTTTTTGTTCCGTAGGCGAACGCGGCGATGGCGTGCGCTCCGCCCATCTGGAAGACGTGCGTCGCGCCCAGCAGCCGGGCGGCGCCCAGGATCTCCGGCGCCGGCCGCGGCGTGCAAACCATGATGGTCGGGACGCCGGCCACGCGCGCGGGCACGACGGTCATGACGACGGTGGAGGGCAGCGGGTAGCGGCCCGAGGGGATGTAGGCGGCAGCAGCGTCCACCGGGCGGACCACCGTGCTCAACCGCAATCCGGGCATCGGGCTGACGCGGCCGGGCCGCGGCAACTGAAGCCGGGCAAATGCGGCCACGTTCTTTTCGCTCACCCGCAGCGCCGCGCGGAACGCGCGGCTGAGTTGTTTCACCGCCTCTTCGAGCTGTTGAGCGGAAACGAGCACGGATTTTCCGCTGAAATGGTCGAAGCGGCGGGCGTATTCGAGCAGCGCCGCATCGCCCCGGCGGCGCACGCCTTCGAGGATGGGGCGCACGGCGGCCTCCGCCTGCTCGAGGCGCGCGGCGCGGCGGCGCAACAGGCGATGAGCTTCCTGCGGGGTGAGGATCCGGATCATGGTCACATCACGATCTTGTTCAGCGGATATTCGACAATGCCCTGCGCGCCCGCTTCCTTCAGGCGAGGGATGATCTGGCGCACGGTGGATTCGTCGAGAATCGTGTTCACGGCCAGCCACTCGCCGTCGCTCAGCGGGCTCACCGTCGGGTTTTTCAGCGCCGGCAGCACGGCGAGCACGGCGGCCAGATTGTTCCGGTGGACGTTCAGCATCAGTCCCACCTTGCCGAGCGCGTTGATGGCGCCTTCCAGCAGCAGGCGGATGTCTTCCAGCTTCCGCCGCTTCCAGGGATCAGCCCACGCCTGGCGGTTGGCCACAAGCTGCGTGTTGGACTCCAGCACCACGTCGACGATGCGCAGCTTGTTGGCGCGCAGCGACGAACCCGTCTCGGTGACTTCGACGATGGCGTCGGCCAGATGGGGCGGCTTGACCTCGGTGGCGCCCCAGCTGAACTCCACCTTCGCGTTGACGCCGTGGCTTGCCAGGTAGCGCCGCGTGGCGCCCACCAGCTCGGTGGCGATGATCCTGCCTTCGAGGTCCTTCACGCTCTGCACCGGCGACGACTCGGGCACGGCCAGCACCCAGCGCACCTTGCCAAAGCTCTGCTTGGCATAGATCAGGTCGGCCACGGTGATGACGTCGGCCTCGTTCTCCAGCACCCAGTCCCGTCCGGTCAGCCCGGCGTCGAGCACCCCGTCTTCCACGTAGCGTGCCATCTCCTGGGCGCGGATCATCATGCACTCAATTTCGGGGTCGTCAATCGCGGGAAAATACGAGCGCGACGACGTCGTGATCTGAAAGCCCGCGCGGCGGAACAGATCGATGGTCGCGTTTTCCAGTGATCCCTTCGGAATGCCCAGTTTCAGTTTCATCGCTGATCAATACACCTTTTCCGGGTCGTAAGTCTGCGGTTCGGTAATTCGCCAGGCGCCGTTGTCCCAGGTGCGATAAAAACACGAGCGGTAGCCGTTGTGACAGACTCCCGGCCCCAGCGCCTCCACCAGCAGGAGGATCGCGTCCTGGTCACAGTCGGTCTGCACGGACCTGACCACCAGGCGGTGGCCGGAGGTCTCGCCCTTGGTCCAGAGCCTGTTCCGGCTGCGGCTGAAAAATGTCGCGAAGCCGGTTTCGAGGGTCTTGTGGAAGGCCTCGCGATTCATGTAGCCGACCATCAGCACGCGGCCGTCGCGCCAGTCCTGGACAATCGCCGGCAAAATCCCGCCGGATTTTTCAAAATCGAGCTCCATTTCGCCGAATGCTCCCTGCCTGTTTCGCCTGAAAATACGAAAACCCGCCGGGCGCGCCGGCGGGCGTCGAAAGAACCGGTTCCAGCACAAGGCTCAGAACAGGCTGCGCCCGCCCACACCGCAATGGTGATGGTGACGGACGCCGCAGATGCCGTTCCTCGCCGAAGCCATGGAAACCATGATGATAGCACGCCTCCGGCGGAGTGGGCAAAGGCATGCGCCTGCCCTGAGAAGATCCGGCGCGGCCGCCCACCATTTCTTTGTGGGAGTGCTGGAGCTCTGGCAGGCATGGACGACGGCGTGGCTGGCGCCGGTGGCGGCCGTCCTGGCCGTCTATCTTTTCCTGAGCGGGCTGGACGACCTCGCCGTGGACCTCGCCTGGTTTGCCCGGCTGGGCCGGAGGAAACCTGCGCCGCCACCGCCGCGCCGGGAGCGCCGAATCGCGGTGTTTGTGCCGCTGTGGCGGGAAGACGGCGTTATCGAGCGCATGCTCGAACACAACCTGGCCGCCATCCGCTACTCGAACTACGAGATCTTTGCCGGCGTTTATCCCAATGATGAGCCGACGGCAGCGGCGGTGCGCCGCGCCGCCGCGCGCGACGCCCGCATCCGTGTGGCCGAGGTGCCGCACGACGGGCCGACGTCGAAGGCCGATTGCCTGAACTGGATCTATCAACACCTTCTGGACCATGAACGGCGCACTGGCCAACGAGCGGAGATCGTTGTCATCCACGACGCCGAGGACGTCATCCACCCGGACTCCTTCGCCCGCTACAACCGCTGGATCAGCGAAGCCGGGATGTTGCAGGAGCCGGTGCTGGCCCTGCCGACGCCGCTTGCCGAACTCACGCACGGCGTCTACTGCGACGACTTCGCCGAAAGCCAGATGAAGGACCTGGCCACGCGCGTCTGGCTCGGTGGCTTCCTCCCCGGCTGCGGCGTCGGTACCGCTTTCCGGCGCGAGGAACTGGACCGGCTCGCTGAAGCCGAATCCAACCGCATCTTTGATCCGCTCTGTCTCACCGAGGACTACGACAACGGGGTCCGCCTGTTTCGTCTCGGCTGCCGGCAGGTGATGCTCCCGCTGGAAGGACGGGGCCGGGACGCGGTGGCCACGCGCGAATATTTTCCGCGCCACTGGCGCGCGGCCGTGCGCCAGCGGACACGGTGGATCACCGGCAACAGCCTCCAGGCGTGGGAGCAGCACGGCTGGGGCGGCTCGATGCGGCGGCGCGCGGTGCAGGCGTGGTTTTTCTGGCGCGACCGCAAGGGGCTGTGGGGCAGTTGGGCGAGTCTCGCCGCCAATGTCCTGTTTGCCGCCAGCGCCGTGGAGTGGGCAGCGGCCACGCCGGCGGGCGTCGAGTGGCGCGCCGGAGCGGTGCTTGCGGCCAAACCGTGGCTGGCCGCGTTGCTCATGGTGAATCTCGCCCTGTTTGTGGAACGCGTTTCCATCCGCGTGTGGTGCACGGCGCGTGTCTACGGTTGGGTGTTTGCCTGCGGCGTGCCGGTGAGGATGGCCTGGGGCAACTGGATCAATGCGGCGGCCTCGTTTCGGGCGGCATTCCAGTTCCTCCGCGCGAAGTGGACCCGTCAGCCGCTGCGGTGGCTGAAAACGGAGCATTATTATCCGTCGCTTGAAAGCCTGCGGCCGGAACCTGCCGCGCCGATGCGAGCCTCGGCGGCGGCCGCATCGGCCGGACTCGGCTCCTGGGGAGGGGAGCTGCCGGAGGCCGAATAGCGCAGTCGCGCGGTTTCTGGAGGTCTGTAGACGCACTGCCGAGGCATGCGCCGTGTCACCCTTTCCGGCCTGTCGCTCTCTTCATTGCCGGAGGCCGGCGCGGATTGGCGTTCCGTTTCCCGATGAAGAGACAAGGTCTCCATGCAGAGACAAAGCGGCGTCCGGGGCGGCTCTGCGCGCCGGGGCGCGGACGCCGGGCCCATCGCGGCAGGCCCATAGCCACGCCGCGACTGCCCAGGCAATCCGGGCGGCGCTGCACGGCATGGCGGTCACTGTCCAAACCGGGAAGCCGCTATTCTAGAAACGAGGCCGCGTTTCCGCGAGAAAGAGGCGACATGGGCTGCCTTTTCGCCGGCGCATGGAGACTGATCCCAGGCCGCCTGCCGCCGCCCGCGAGATCCACCGGGGAGCCGTGAGATGATGCTGCCGCTTCTGTTGCTGGCCGCCATGCAGACGGCAGAGCCCGCGCCGGACACGGAAACGATCGTCGCGCGCATGATGCAGGCCGATGAGGCGCGCCGCGCCACGCTGGAACGTTACACGGGCATGCGCCGCTACCGCGTCGAGAACCGGCGCTTCAACAAACGGGCCGAGATGCTGGTCCGCTGCCGCTTTCAGCGGCCCGGAACAAAAGAATTTGAAATTGTTTCCGAGAGCGGCTCGGCCGCCGTGCGAAAGATGGCTCTGCGGCGGATGGTCGAGACCGAGCGCGAAGTTTCCCGCCATGAAGACCAGCGCCGCGACACGCAGATCAGCCCGGCCAACTACGACTTCCGGTATTTGCGGACGGAAATGCTCGACGGCCGGCCGGCCTTCGTCCTCCGCGCGACGCCGAAGACACAGAATCCGCTCCTGTTCCGCGGCGCCGTCTGGGTGGACGCCGAAGATTACGCCGTGGTGCGCATCGAAGGCAGCCCGGCGAAAAAACCTTCCTTCTGGATCCGCCAGGTCACCTTCGTGCATCGGTATCAGAAATTCGGTCCTTACTGGCTGCCGGTGCTGAACGAGTCGAAGTCCGATGTCCGCATCTTCGGCCACACGGACACCGTGATCGAGTATTTCGATTACCGGATCAATTCACCGGATGAGGGCGAAGCCCTGGCACAACCACGGCAGACCCAGTGATGCCGGCGCGCGGACGGAACTCATTCCGGCCCACGAAGGCAGGGTAGCCGCCCGGGCCCCCTGTCTGCTCGGTCGCCCGGAAAAGTGCCTTCGGGCGGAGCGCCTCCGCCGCCCCGCCCGAGTTGCCTCCTCCGATTTCTGAATCCGCCAGCGGCTCTCTCAGGCGGCCGGCCGCAGGGGCAGTGAGACGGCCTGAAGGAGCTTGCGCATCAGCAGCGCCTGTGACCTGACCCCCAGCTTCGCGTACAGCCGCTTCAGGTATGTGCGGACCGTGTGGATGGTCACGCCCAGCGCCTCGGCCGCCTCCGCCGGCGTCCGCCCCATCAACAACTGCTCGACCAGCCGAGCCTCCGCCTTCGTCAGGCGGAACGTGGCCTGAAGCGATTTCAGGGGGATGCAAGGTTCACTCTCCGGATCGAAAACAAGGAGAAGATGGCTACCGTTAGACCGCGTCGCCGGGTCGTACATCGGCAACAGGCACACCAGCCATGTGCCGTTGCCGCCCGGTTTCAAAACCGAAATGGCATGTTCTGAAGGGTCGCGTGACAAGGAGAGCCGCGCTGCCGAGTACAGACGAGTCCAAGCTTCACTGTGCAGCAGGTTCTCTCCGCCGAGGCTGACGGCTACCGGATCAACTCCATCCCGAAGGAGAACCGCTGTGGCAAGCTCCATGGTCCGATGCTAACCGGGGACCGGCCGGCTATCGCGTTTAACCCGTTAAAATTTCGCGGAATGACGCTTTTTTTCGCTCATCTGAGTGATGAACGAGTGGATTCGACGGGCCGCCTCCATCAAATTTTCGTGGGAATTTGCGTAACTGAAACGCAAATACCCCTCGCCAAAGCACCCGAATGCGGTGCCACTCAGGCACGCCACCCCGGCCTCTTCCAGCAGTGCGTCGGCCAGGGGCTTCGATTTCCAGCCCGTTTCCTCGATATTGGGGAACGCATAGAAGGCTCCCGCGGGGATGGAACAGCGAAAACCGGGAATCGTGTTGAGCTTTTCTACAAAAGCGTCCCGGCGGCGACGGAACTCGGCCACCATGGCTTCGACGGGTGTCTGGTCGCCGCGCAGGGCGGCGAGGGCGGCCCGCTGCGTGAAGGAGGCCGTGCAGGAATTGGAATTCACCATCAGCTTATTCACCGCATCTACCAGGCCGTTCGGCAGAACACCATAGCCAATGCGCCACCCGGTCATCGCATATGTCTTGGAAAACCCGTCCAGGATGATTGTCCGGTCGAGCATTCCCGGAAGGGAAGCAATCGAAAAGGGGGGCTGATCGTACCAGATCCGGCTGTAGATTTCGTCTGAGAGCACGATCAGATCGCGGTCGCGCACCATCTCAGCGATATTGGCCAGATCATCGCGGCTCAGCACGCCCCCGGTGGGATTGGCGGGCGAGTTCAGGACGACCATTTTTGTGCGCGGCGAGAGCCGGTCCCGGAACAGGTTGAGATCGAAAGCGAATCCGCGGGATTCAACCAGCGGAATCGGAACCGGCGTGGCGCCGCAGTATCGGATCATGGATTCATAGATGGGGAAAGACGGGTTCGGATAAATGACCTCGTCACCCGGCTCCAGCAGAGCAAGCATGGAGAAGAAGATGATGGGCTTGCCGCCCGGCACGACACAGACGCGTTCCGGGCCCACCTGGACACCATGAGAGCGGCTGACGGTCTCGGCAATCGCCTCGCGCAGCTCGGGCAGGCCCTGCGTGGGACCGTAGTGAGTCCAGCCGTCATCGAGCGCCTGCTTGGCGGCTTCCACGATATGGCGGGGCGTGTCGAAGTCAGGCTCGCCGATTTCGAGGTGAATGACGCTCCTGCCCTGCGACTCGAGCTGTCGGGCGCGCACCAGGACTTCAAAAGCGGTTTCCGTGCCGATGCGCCGCATGGCGGGGTTCAACTGCATGGTTGCTTCCTTTCGTCGTGGAAAGTGGGGGTCCGCGGCGTGGCGGCCCTTGCGCGCCCGCAGGCCTGGTTGCCGGGGACGCGCATCATACAATTTGAGCATACCGCCGATAGAGGCTTATGCACGCTCGGGCGGCCGGGTGCGTCATGAATAACAGAGATGCGGCACTGGCAGGAAGCGGAGACGGGCGATCAAGCAGCCGGTCGATGGCAGGAGTCTGGCCGTATGAATGAGACCGGCGGCCCTCCGGCATGGCAGGCCGAAGAGCTCTGGCAGGCCCGGCAGGAGGAGTTTGTCCAGGCGCACCTCAAACGCATTTTTCTGCTGATCTATCGTCTGGTGGGCAACGTGGCCGACGCTCAGGATCTGACGCAGGAGGCTTTCATCAAGGCTCTCCAGCGGCAGGAGCAGTTGCGCGACGCCGAAAAGGCCGCTCACTGGCTGTCGCGCATCGCCACCAACACGGCGCTGGATTTTCTGCGCCGCCGGGGCCGGAGCCTGGAGACGGAGCTCGATGCCCTGCCCGCTGCTCCTCCCGCGCCCGATGAGGAGAGCCCGGAAGACCGGCTCCTGCGGGCTGAGCGGCACGAGCTGCTGGAAGCCGGCCTGGGCCGGCTGACGGCGCGCGAGCGGGCGGCGCTGGTGCTGCGCGACCTGGAAGACCTGCCTGCCGAGGAAGTGGCGCAGCGGCTGGGGTGCAGCAAGGCGACGGTCCGATCCCATATCGCCAATGCCCGCATCAAGTTTCGCAGGTACTGGGAAAGGCGGTTGAAATGAGGCGGCACCCGTACGGCGAAGAGCTGGCCCTGTATGCGGGCGGCGAGCTCGCCCTGCCGCGGCGGCTCGTCCTGGCCTGGCACCTGCGCCGGTGCCCCGCGTGCCGTGGCGAAGTGGAAGAGTTCCGCCGGGCGCGGCAGGCGCTGCGGGAGCAGGCCAATGCGCTGCCGCCCGGAGTCGACTGGCCTTTGCTGGAAGCCGAGATGAAGGCTAACATTCGATTGGGCGTCACGGCGGGCGCGATCGTGGGCGCCCGGGCTTATCGGGTGGGGGCCTCAGGTTCTGTGTGGAAGCCGGCTTTGGTGGTGGCGGCGGCGTTTGCTGTCGTTCTGGTGGCCGGCCATGTTCTCGAAAGGAGCCGCCCACCGCGGCCGGCGGCCTCGCCCGGCGCCGAAGTTGTTCTCCGTGCTACCCCGGAAGGACTCTCGGTGGATTGGGGCCACGGCGATGTCGCCGTCTTTGGCGCAGGCCGGACGCCGGTCGCCACCGCCGTAAGCTGGGACGGGAGCGCGCGCGCGCCCTTCCTTGATGAAGAAACCGGACAGGTGACCATTTACAATGTGGCCGCGCAGTAGCATCGCAGTTCTGGCCGGAGCCTGGCTCGCCTGCGCATTGGCGGCCGCGCAGACGGGGCCGTTCCGCGTCGATCTGCCCCCGGGCGGCCCGGTGGCGCTCGAGCAGGCCGACTGGGGCGACTCCTCGGTCACGCCGCGCGGCGGCGCCCTGCTCGTCGAGCTGCATGCCAACCTGTTGCTGCGGAATGTTTCCCCAAGGAAGATCCGGGCCGTTTCCCTTCGCGTCGTCGCCCAGGAGCTGGCGCCCGGGGGCCGCGGTTCCGTCACCCGGCCCGGCCTGGACGTCGCCCCGGGGGAGTCCTTCTCCGTAAGGCTCGACCTGCGCCTGATGCGCCCGCTGGGCCCGCCGGCTGCCGCAGCCGTCGAAGTGGGACTGGACGGGGTCCTGTTCGACGATCTCACCTTTTACGGTCCCAACCGCATGAACGTGCGCCGCACGATGCTTGCCTGGGAGCTTGAAGCGCGCCGAGACCGTCAGATGTTGGCCGCGCTGCTCGCTTCGCAGGGTGAGGAGGCGCTGCGGGCGCGGCTGCTGGAGGTGCTGGCCCGAAATTCAGCCGGCGCGATGATGCCCGTCCAGGTGGTTCGGAGCCCCGCGCCAGCGACCAATCTGGATCCCGGACGGACGGTGGAACTGGCTGCCCTTGGCGTGCCGGAATCCCCGGTGGAGCTCCTCTCTGGTCAGGCGGTGCTGGCCGGCCAGGAGGCCCGGTCGCCGCGCATTGAAATCGCCAACCGCGGCCGTCTTCCGGTGAGGTTCGTCGAGCTGGGGTGGCTCGTCTCCGAGGGCGACCGGCTCCTGCCTGCCGGCTCGCTCCCGGCTGAGATCCATTTGCCGCCGGGAGAGCGTTCCACCCTCCGTCAGGACGGCCGCGTGCGCTTCGCCCGCCCCGTGCAGTCCCTGCTGGTCTATCCGGCGCTGGTGGAGTTCGAAAACGGCGAGGTTTGGGTCCCGCCGGCAAGCGCCTGGCGCGAGCCGCAGTTGCGCAGTGCGTTGCCTGTTTCCGGCGAGATGCTCCGGCTGGCTGAACTCTACCGCCGCAAGGGACTGGACGCGGTTGTCCAGCAGCTCCGTGCGATGCGTTAAGATCGGGAACGATGGATTTCACGAAGCTGATCGGACGCGCCCCGGAGCGGCTCACCCTGGAAGAGCGCAGCCGGCTGGCGGGCCATTGGGTGGCGTTTGAAGTCTACACGCCGCAGACGCAGCCACTGAAACGCATCGAAGCGGTCGGCAGGGACGTCGTCTCCTGCATAGAACAACTGGAAAAGCGCGGCCTCGATCCCCGGGACTTCGAGTTCGTGCTGTTCCAGGGCTGAGATCCTGGCCAAGCCCGCACCCCCCCGAGCCTCACCGGCCAGAGCCGACTGTGAAGGCGGGTTCGTGAATCCTCCTTGCCCTTCACCCGAGGAGACACTCCGGCTTGATCAATGCCTGGACCCGCTCCGGCGCGGGCAGGTTCCGTTCCACCACATCCATGCCGTCGGCAGTGATCATCGGGCAGCTCTTGTCGTCCAGCGCCACCCAGCCGCGCTGCTTCAGGTACCACAGGGCGAAAAACATCGGGTCGGCCGGAAAGTTCACCATCGCCTCGATGAGCCGCACAGGCATGCCGGGCGAGGCCGGGTTCCGGCGGCGGCGGTCATACAGGATGCACAGAATCGCCATTCGCCGATCGGCCTCTCCGGCCACAGCCTCAAAGAACGCCCCGGGCGCGAAGGTCGGTGGCCCCTCTTCTTCTTTGGGCAACAGCGCGTCAAAGGCTCGGCGGGATTCGGGGTTCGACAGCGTCTCATAGGCCAGGGTCACCGCCTCGAACTTCTCCCGGTCCGGCGCTGACCCGTTGCGCGGATTGTACTTCTGCGCCAGCGCCGCGTAGGCGCGGTGGATCTCTTCGCTGGTCGCCTTGCGGCCGACCCCCAGCACGGTGTAATGGTCCTGAAACTTTCCTGCCGAAACCGAACCGCTCATCGCGAATGTCTCCTCGCCAAGTATCGGCGGATGCGCACGGCATCTTCAGGGCAGCGGGGCTACAGCGGCACGCCTTCGCTGCCGATTGTCAAATGGTGGGCAAGCTCCCGATGCTTGCAGTGTGTCTGGCCGGCGCGGTCTCCGCCGCCGAGATCCGCCGCCTGGAAACCGGCACTGCGGCGGAAGAGAGAGGCTGCGCGTTGTCGCGCCGCGCGGACGCGGTGGATGCGACCGAGGCTCAGTTTTTCGTGCGTTTCCTGCTGGACCGAGCGGCGCCCGGCGAGCGTATCCGCATCGAGTGGGTGAATCCTTCCGGGCAGGTGGCCGAGGCGGCCGAATATTCCGATCTGCCGCGCGGCCGGGCCATCTGCGTCATCAATGCGCTTCAGGTGGGCGGATTCCCGCCGGCCACGCAGCCGGGCCGCTGGACGGTGCGCGTCGTCTCAGACGGCAGGCTGCTGGGGCAACGCGGGTTTGAGATCCGCGGACGGTCGTCGCCGCTCGCCGTCAGGGTGGCCGAGTCCGGCGAATCGGTTCTCGTGCTTGACAGCTGGGGCGCCGTGCCGGACACGACCGTGAACATCGCACGCTACCGGGAGACCAGCGGCTGGGAGTATGTCGCCGTGCTGCTGCCCTCGCGCCGGGAAGGCAACCGAATTTGGGTGAACCCGGGCCGACTCGACCCGGGCGAGTACCTCGTCATCCTGCGCAACCCCGACGGCGCGGAAAGCCTCCCGGCCCGTTTCCTCGTCAGCAGTTCCCAGCTCTACAAGAAGCCCTTTCCGGATGCCGAGACCTGGCAGGTGACGCAGCGGCCCTACGGCTCGTTTTCCCATTTCGGGCGCGCGCTGCACGCCTGGGACTTCGCGCCCGTCCGCGGACGTTATGTCGCAGCCATGCGTGCCGGCACGGTCATCGCCCGTGACCTTGGGCTTGGCCAGACCCCCGGCCTTCGCAGTTTCGGCAACTACATCACCATCCGCCACGACGACGGGACCTTCGCCCACTACGCTCACCTCAGGACGGGAACCTTCCGCGTCCGCACCGGTGAGCGCGTGGAGGCGGGCCAGGTGCTGGCCGAGGTCGGCAACAGCGGTTATTCCTTCGGCCGTCACGTGCATGTGCACGTCACCCGCCAACCCTCGATCACCGCCCCCAGCGTGCCATTCTCCTTTGTCACGCCCGTGCCCGCGGCCACCGTCGAAAGCGCAAGGGCCCGGGGCGGCGCACCGGGCCGCCCGCGCTGGACCGGCGAGGCCCGTTTCGCCGAGTGGTGGTCACGGCTTCTGCCGGTCCCGAAGGGAGTCCGCCAGCTCGTGGTCCGTCTCGGCTGGGACGACCCGGCCTCCGAGTTCGATCTCTACCTCGTCAATCCGCGCGGGGAATGGATCCGCGCCGAAGGCAGAGAGATCGCCGTGCCCGGTCCTGAGCCGGGAACCTGGCGCGTCTCGGTGCAGAACGTCAAGGGCGGCGCGGCCTTCTGGCTGGAACCGGAAATCACACCTGCGCGTCCATGATGGGGCCAAGGGGATATACTGAAGTCGAGGGCCCGACATGAAAACCTACATCCGGTTTGGACTCCTTGTGGCAGCGATTCTCGGCACGTTGGCCTGGCTTGCCGCGAGCGGCATCCGCGAGTCGAAGACATACTACAAGACGATCTCCGAGCTGAAGTCGATGCCCCCTTCGGAGGCCGGCAAGCGCGTCCGGGTGACGGGCGACGTGGTCCCGGGCTCGATCCGGCGCGAGGGCACGGCCGTGCATTTCCAGATCTGTGAGAAAGACCGCGGCGCGGTGCTCCACGTCGTCTACACCGGCAAGGACCCTCTGCCGGACACTTTCCGGGACGACGCGCAGGCCATGGCCGACGGGAAGCTGTCGCCGGACGGGACGTTCCATGCCAGCTCCATCGCCGCCAAATGCCCGTCGAAGTATGAAGCCGCGCCGGGCAAGGCCGCCCCACAGCCGCTGAATCCGGCCCCGTCGCGGTCCTCGCTGTAGTTTTCAGGACTCCAACCGCGGAGCAGAATCCATGGAGACTCTCGGCGCATTCAGCCTTCTGCTGGCCCTCGCGCTGGCGGCCTACGCCTTTCTCGCCTCGGTGATCGGGGGCTGGAAGCAGAAACCGTTCCTTGTGGAAAGCGCCCGGCGGGCCGTCTACGGCGTCTTCATCCTCCTTACCACCGCCTCGGCCATTCTTGTCTCGGCGCTTCTTTCGAGCGACTTCCGCTACGCCTACGTCGCCGAACGGTCCAACCGCGCCATGCCGGCCGTGTACAAATTCGCCGCCTGGTGGGGCGGGCAGGAGGGCTCGCTTCTGCTGTGGAGCTGGATGCTGTCGCTGTATTCAGCGATTGTCGTCTGGACCAACAAGACGAAACACCGCGCGCTGATGCCCTGGGTGATTGCGGTGCTCGCGTTCACGCAGACCTTCTTCTGCACGCTGAACGCCTTTGTCGAGCCGCCGTTCCAGATGCTGGCCGTGGGCCGGGGCGTCACCTCGGTGGTCGATGGCAACGGCCTGAACCCGCTCCTCCAGTACTGGCTGATGGCGCTGCATCCGCCGGCCCTGTATCTGGGTTTTGTCGGATTCGTCGTTCCTTTCGCTTTTGCCTTCGCCTCGCTGCTCACCCGCCAGCCCGGCGAGGCGTGGATCGCCACCACCCGCCGGTGGTCGCTGATCACGTGGGGATTTCTTTCCATCGGCATCATGCTCGGCCAGGGCTGGGCCTACGCGGTGCTTGGGTGGGGCGGTTACTGGGCGTGGGACCCGGTGGAGAACGCATCGCTGCTGCCATGGATCACCGGGACGGCCTTTCTGCATTCGGTGATGATGCAGGAGAAGAAGGGCATGATGAAGGTCTGGAACATGGTGCTGGTCAGCGCCACGTTCTTCCTGGCCATTTTCGGCACCTTCCTTACGCGCAGCGGTGTCGTCTCGAGCGTCCACGCCTTTGCCCAGTCCTCGCTGGGCGCCTGGTTCGTGGGCTTCCTCGCCATCGGCCTTTCCATTACGACGTTCCTCATTGTGCGGCGGCTGGATTTCCTCAAGAGCGAGGCGCCACTGGAAAGCGTCCTCAGCCGCGAGTCGAGCTTTCTGTTCAACAATCTGCTTCTGCTGGCCAGTTGTTTCGCCGTTCTTTGGGGCACGCTCTTTCCTGTGCTGACCGAGTGGTGGATGGGGGAAAAGATCACCGTTGGCGCGCCGTTCTTCAACAAGGTAAACATCCCGATCGGGCTGGCGCTGCTGTTTCTGACGGGCGTGGGTCCGCTCATCGCCTGGCGCCGCAGCTCGTGGGAGAGCCTGAAGCGCGCCTTCCGCTGGCCGGCGCTCGGCATGGGGCTCACCATGGCCGCGCTGCTCGCCTTCGGCGTCCGCCACTTTTACGCACTCATGAGTTTCGGCCTGTGCGCGTTTGTGGCCGTAACGGTGATCATGGAGTTCTACAAGGGCGCCCGCGCCATTGCCGCGCGCAACCGGATGAACCTCCTGCGCGCCGCCGTCGAGCTGACCCACCGCAACACGCGCCGCTATGGCGGCTATCTCGTGCACATGGGCATCGTGCTGATGTTCATCGGCTACACCGGCTCGGCGTTCAACAAGGACACCACCGAGGAGGTGAAGGTCGGGTCGCACTTCCGCATCGGCGCCTACGAGCTTCAGGTGAAGGAGGTCACCGACGGCTCCAACCCCAACTATGCCTGGCAGCGGGCCGTCGTCGCCGTCTACCGCGGCGGCCAGTACCTGGGCGATCTCAAGCCCGAGCGGCGCGTGTACGCGGCCTCGCAACAGCCGACCTCGGAGGTCGCCATCCGGCGGCGTCTGAACGAGGATCTGTACCTGAACTTCGCCGGCATGAGCCAGAGCGATCCCGAGGCGGCCGTGATCCAGGCGTATGTGTTCCCGCTGGTGAGCTGGATCTGGATCGGCTTCTATGTGCTGCTGTTGGGCACCATCATCTGCCTGATCCCCAGCAAGGTGAAATACGCCTATGCAAAGACGCAGGTGGTGGGCGTGTATGAACGCGAGCCGGAGCCCGTGCCATAATGGCGCGGGAGCCCCAGCGTCCGGTCTTGCCCGCGCTGCGCTGCCAGTCTGCCGGCGGCCGCGGCCCCGGCTGGAAAGACGATCTCATTTATCATGATTTTCGCCCTTGCCATCGCGCTGACGGCCGGAGTTCTCGCGCTCGTTTTCTTCGTCCGGCCCCAGGATCTGCCGCCCGAGGAGTCGCCGCCGCCCGGCGCTCACCTGGAAGAGCGCAAGGCTGTCATTTATGACAATCTTCGCGACCTGAACTTCGAATATTCCACTGGCAAGCTCTCCGACGAAGACTACGCGAAGGCGAAGGCGACCCTCCAGGCCGAGCTCGAAAAGGTCCAGGCGGAGCTCGAGCGGATTCTCGCGCGGGCGGGCGCTGCCGGGAAAGCTTCGCGGACTCCATCCGGGCCGCCGGCGGCCGCTCCCGTCCCGGCGCAGGCCGCGACGGTGTGCCCGCACTGCGGGGCCAGCTTTGAAAAGCCGCTCAAATTCTGCGGCGAGTGCGGCCGGCCAATGACGGGAGGAGCAGCATGAAACGGGCATGGGCCATGGCCTGGCTGGCGGTTCTTCCCGCCTGGGCCGACGTCACGGGAGTCGTCCTCAATGGCACCACCGGCAAGCCCCAGCCCGGCGTCATCGTGACGCTGGCGTCGATGGGACAGGGCGGCCCAACGCCGTCGGGCACGGCCCGCACCGATGCGGAGGGAAAATTCCGCATCGCCGGCAGCGGAGCGGGCCCGATGCTCGTGCAGGCCATTTACAAGGGCGTGCTCTATTCGCGCCCGGTGCAGGGCGGCGAACCGGTTCAGGTGCAGGTCTTCGAATCCTCGCCCAGGGTGCCGGACGTGCGCGTGACACAGCATATGATCCTCGTCGAGAGCGATGGCAAGGAATGGGTGGTCAATGAGACGGTCCTGTTTGACAACCCGTCCAGCGTCACCTGGAGCGATCCGGAACATGGGACACTGCGCTTCACCGCGCCGGAAGCCGCGGGAAACAACGTCCGCGTGCGGGCGACATCGCCGTCGAGCGTTCCCGTCGAGCGCGAGCCGCGCCGGGTGCGCGCCGGCGAATTTGCGCTGGATTTTCCCGTAAAACCGGGTGGCGAAACGCGGTTCGATATCAGTTATAAATTCCCTGCCAAAGAAACCACGCTGCTGAAAGGACGGATCCTTCATCCACCCGGGCCGGTCCGGCTGGTCGTGCCGGAAGGGATCCGCGTGGAAGGCTCTTCGCTCAAACAGCTCGGCCAGGAGCCGAGCACGCGCGCGATGATCTATGACATCACTGCGCCGGAGTTTGAACTGCGCCTCGCCGGGACGGGCGCGCTCCCGCAGACGCCTCCGCCGTCCGAGGAGGAAGAAAACGGGCCGCGGGTCGAACGCATTCTTCCTCCGGGTTACGAACGCTGGTGGAAGGTGGCGCTCGTGCTGGCGGCCGCCTTCCTTGCGCTGAGCTTCTGGGCGCAGTGGCTGAGATCGGAAATCGCGGGGAAAAAGTCCGCCCGATGACCGCCCTTTCCGTCGAAAATGTCTGGAAATTCTACGGGGATTTCCCGGCCCTGCGTGAGATCCATTTCGAGGCGCCGCAGGGCGCCTGTGTCGCCCTGCTCGGCCGCAACGGCGCCGGCAAGACCACGCTGCTGCGGATTCTCGCCGGCCTGAGCCGGCCCACGCGTGGCCGGGTGCGCGTGTTCGGGGCAGACTGCCTCGATGCCGAGGTCCGCCGCCGCACCGGCCTGATCGGCCACGGCATCGGCATCTACGACGAGCTCTCCGCCTTTGAAAACCTCCGCCTCTTCGCCGCCCTCTACGGCGCCGGCGATCCGCGCTGCACCGCCCTGGAATGGCTTGAAAGGACCGGGCTCGAGCGCGTGCGCGATGCGCTGGTGCGCGAGTTTTCGCGCGGCATGCGCCAGCGGCTCGCCGTCGCCCGCGCCTTCCTCCACCGCCCTTCGCTGCTGCTGCTCGACGAGCCGTTTACGGCCCTCGATGACCGCGCCATCGCGCTCCTTCAGGGGCTGCTGAAGGAATCCCTCGCGCAGGGCGCGACCGTCGTCATGTCGACGCATCAGTTGCGGGAGGCGCTCGAGCTGGCCACCCAGGTGGTCCTCATCGTCAAGGGGCGGCTCGCCCACACTGGCCCGCGCACCCGGGAGATGCTCGACGATCCGGGCTGGCTGTACCGGACCTACGGGGAGGCCTGATGCGGTTCGCGCGCCAGATGTGGACGATCGCGTTCAAGGACCTGCGCAGCGAGTTCCGCACCAAGGAGGCGCTGAACGCATCGCTGTCGTTCGCCCTCGTCATCCTCCTGCTGTTCAGTTTCGCCTTTGATCCCACCGCCGAGATGACGCGCGAAATCAGCGGCGGCCTGCTCTGGCTGGTGTTTGCCTTCGCCGGCGCGCTGCTGCTCAACCGCAGCTTCGCGCGCGAGCTGGAAAATGACTGCCTGGACGTGCTTGTCGTTTCACCCGTCCCTGCGGCCGCGCTTTTCCTCGGCAAGGCCCTCGCGAACTACCTGCTGTTGCTGGGCATCGAAATCGTCTGCCTTCCGGTGTTCGGCGTCTTTTATAACGTGAGCTGGACCCGGCAGCCGGCCTGGCTCGCGCTGGTCCTGCTGCTGGCCACCTGGGGCATCACCATCATCGGCACGATGTTTTCCGCCCTCACGGTGAACCTGCGGCTGCGCGAGCTGATGCTGCCGATGCTCGTCTATCCGATGCTGATCCCCTGCCTGATGGCGGCGATGCAGTTGACCACGCCGCTCATCGCCGGACAGGCGCCCGCCGGCGACCAGCTCGCCTGGGTGCGGATGCTTGTCGGCTTCGATATCATCTTCACGGCGCTTTCGGTGGTGCTGGTTGAAACGGTCCTGATCGGGTGAACCAATGAGAGAGAAGATCCTGTACGCACTGGGAGCGCTGGCGGCGCTGCTGCTGGCGCGCAACATCTGGGTAATGCTCACCGCGCTTCCCGACGAGGCCTTTCAGGGGGCGATTTTCCGCATCATTTTCTTCCACGTTCCGGCCGCTTTTACCTGTTTTTTGTGCTTTTTCATCGCATTGATCGCCTCGATTTCCTACCTGAAATCAGGCCGGATGCATTGGGATTCGCTGGCCGTTTCCGCCACCGAGGTCGGCCTCGCCTTCGGGGCCGCCAACCTTGTCAGCGGCATGATCTGGGCGCGCATCATCTGGGGCATCTGGTGGACCTGGGACTGGCGCCTCACGTCGATGCTCGTCTGCTGGCTGCTCTACGCCGGCTATCTCGTGCTGCGCCGCGCGGTCGAAGAGCCCGCACAGCGGGCCCGGCTCTCGGCGGTGCTTTCGGTCCTCAGCTTCACGGTGGTGCCGTTCGTCTTTTTCTCGATCAAATGGTTCCGCACCCAGCACCCGCAGCCGGTGCTTTACGGGGAGGGCAAAATGGATGCGGCCTACCGGGTCATGCTCTATACCAACTGGCTGCCGCTGCTGATGCTGGCGGCGGTGCTGGTGGCGGTGCGGATCGCGCAGGAAAACCGCCGCCGCGAGCTCGACGGGCTGCGGCGGCAGGCGCATTCCATCTGATTCCTGAAAGGAGGCATGCATGGGCGACGCTGCGGCAAGGAACTTCGAATATCTGGCCTACGGGCTCATCGCCGTCTGGGCCATTCTGGCGGCCTACGTGCTGACGCTGGTCAGCCGTGAAAGGAGGATCGCGCGCGAGATCGAAAGCCTCAAGCGCATGCTCGAAGACCGCGGAGGGAGGTGAGGCGATGAAGCGCAGGCATCTGCTGGGGGCGCTGGCCGCGGCCCCGCTGGCCGCGCGCGAAACGCGGGCGCAGGAGGCCGTGGCCCGCGCCACGCGGGGCATGTCCGCCCCGCGCATCCGCGACCTCCAGGTGATCGCCACCGCCCCGCAGGGGCTGCGGCTCACCGTCGTCAAGGTTCTCACGGACCAGGATGGCCTCTACGGCTACGGCTGCGCCACGTTCACGCAGCGCGCCGACCTCGTGGTCGCCGCCGTCGAGCGCTACCTCCGGCCCTTCTGCACCGGCAAACCGGTGGACCGGATCGACGACCTCTGGCAGGCGATGTACAACTCGTCCTATTGGCGCAACGGCCCGGTGCTGAACAACGCCATCAGCGGCGTTGACCAGGCGCTGTGGGACATCAAGGGCCGCATGGCCGGCATGCCCGTCTACCAGCTGCTCGGCGGCAAGTGCCGCGAAGCGGCCGACTGTTACGCCCACGCGAGCGGCCGCGAAATTCCGGAAGTGATCGACAACGCGCGCAAACTGATGGCCCAGGGATTCCGCCACATTCGCGTCCAGGTGGGCGTGCCCGGACAGGCCGGCTACGGCGCCGGCGGTGGCGCGGCGCAGGTCGAAAAGCTGCATGATGCGCCGGTCTTCGAGCCTGAAGATTATCTCCGCCGCGCGCTCAGGCTGCTGGAGACGGCCCGCAAGGAGCTCGGCGATGAGGTCGAACTCCTCCACGATGTTCACGAGCGCATCTCTCCCATTCAGGCCGTGCGTTTCGCCAAGGAGTGCGAGCGCTTCCGGCTCTTCTTCCTTGAAGACCCGCTCTCGCCCGAAGACACGGAGTGGTTCCGCATCATCCGCCAGCAGTGCTCGACGCCCATCGCCATGGGCGAGCTGTTCAACAGCCCGCACGAATGGACGCCGCTCATCCGCGACCGCCTGATCGACTACATCCGCATCCACGTCTCCCAGGCGGGCGGCCTCACCCCCTGCCGCAAGATCGCCGCCATGGCCGAACTGATGGGCGTCAAGACTGCCTGGCACGGGCCGGGCGACGTGTCCCCGGTGGGGCACATGGCCAACATCACGCTGGACCTGGCCTGCTACAACTTCGGCATTCAGGAAAGCGTCTTCTTCCCCGAGGCCGTGCGCGAGGTCTTTGAGGGGTGCCCGGTTCTCAAGAATGGGTATTTCCACGCAAACGAAGCGCCCGGCTGGGGCATCGAGGTGAATGAAGCCGCCGCGAAGAAATACCCCTATGGCTACGGCGAAAAAGGCGAGCGGCAGCAGTTGAACGGCGGTTGGGGCGAAGTCCGCCGCCGCGATGGAACCATCATCAAACAATGACGGCAGCGGGGCGGGCACCCGGCCCGCCTCGCCGGCCCGGCCTGCCGCCACCGGCCACGGGTGCAAGACGGGTAGCCCCGCCCCAAAGGCTCGCGGCCGGCGGCGTCGAAGAGATCACCTTCGAGACAGGGGGACGCTCCGCCCGGCTCGCCTATTCACGCTCCCGCTTGAACGGCTGAGGGGAGCCTTGTGCATCTGCTGCCGCCGCAAGCCTGCTGAGTGATTCCGGCCTGCGGTAACCCCGGCTCGCCAGATCGTCCCACTTCAGCGGCGCGGAATCGGGCAGGTGTGGGTGCAGGATTCCCTTGTAGAGCGCGCAGGACGGCTTCACCTCAGGGAGACTGCAAGTGAACTGTAGCATCGCGTACACCTCGCTGATCCTCGTGTTGAACGACTTGTGCGCATCCGACGAGAACTGTTGTTCGAACTGAGTCGCCAGGCCGGCGGTGCCGGTGGCCATGGCCAGTTTCGCAAGCGCGCCCGCGCCGGCGTAGGCGTCGTAGCCGGATCCCAGGGCGAGGATCGTCCCCCAGATGTCAGCGTCGAACTCGGGGTTCAGATTGAACTCGAGGTTCCCGGTTCTTTGCTGGTAGATGTGACCGAGTTCGTGGCCCACGACAAATGCCAGTTCACTGTCGCTGTCGCCGAGAAGCTCGGAAAGCCCGACGAAAATGCCCACTTCTCTGCCGCCCATGGCGTAGGCATTCACCGTTTTCTCGTACCGGATATTGAGCTGCGGATCAGTGCTGAGGAAGCCGAATTTTTTGGCTGCACTCAGCACCCGGAGGTAGACGTTCCAGATCCTGTCCCAGTGAGAAATGGGTGGCGTGACGCCGCCTGGAGGCAGGCTGGAGAACGTCCCGCTCGCGTCAGCATTCATCGTCCAGGCGAGGAATTCATCCGACGGGCGGTCTACACCGCCCAGGACGAGGACGGAATCGCGGAAATCCGCGGCGGGGAACTTGTCCCTGACGTTGAAGGCGGTTTGCCCAAGGGGAGGCACAGTAATCAGAGCGGGCCCCAGAATCGTACCGTCCGCCATGGTCAACTGCGCCATGACGGAAAGGGTTCGATTGTTCGGGTTCGCAATGGCCACCCCGAGTTCACGGTTGGCGTAGGAGACATAATCGATCACCGGCAAAACCGGAGGCGCCGTGACCTCCTGGGCGGCACGCCCGCCGAGCCACAACCGGAAGGACGCGCTGCCGGTGAGCGGGACATCGGAGAAGACGCGGGCCCAACCGGAGCGGACCGGAAGCGACGTGGGACGGCTTGCCAGCAGGAGCGATCTCTTCGCGGGCACTACGACCGTAAACCGGGACGAAAGGCCCTGACCAAAATCCACAAGCAATGGGCCGCCGTCCTGACCATAGAGCCGGATCTCGGCGGTGGCATCGGTGTCGTTCGTGTTGACGAAACTGAAGGCAGTCTGCCAGCGGCCGCCTTCGAACTGTCCGTCGGCGACCTGTGCGAAGTACAGGTTGACGTGAGCGGAGACAGGGTGGCGCTGAGCGGCTGCATGGTCTGACAGGAGACCCAGCGCGGTCAAAGACACGGTCAGAGAGAGCAGTCGATCCCGATGGAACCTCATGCCCTCTTGTTAGCCGCCCGCCAGGCTCACGGCGTGAGCCTGCCTTCATCGGGTAAAAGCCTGATTTTCAGGTCTGCTGCCGAAGGCGCCTGGCGGCGCCAGCCGAGAGGCGAGCGGCTGGTCAGGATGCCGGGGCGGATTGCTGAAGCGGGACATGGACGCCACGCTCGATGGATGTTTCCTGAACCAGGAGCTGAAATCCGGTGTATTTCAGCATCCTGCCAGCCCGCGCCCCGAGCCTTGACGTGGCGCTTGTGGGGCATGCGCTACGGTGCTGATTGCACCCCGAGAGGGGCGCTCCCGAATGCGGCCGGCGCGCATCCGCTCAGGGGACGATTGCGGCGGCTCCCGTTTACCCGTTCTGTACCCGCACCTTCCGCGCCAGTTGCTCGAGGCGCCGCGAAGGCTCCGACCGCGCCCCCTTGGCCGGTGGCTGCGGCTGCTGACAGTGAGCGGCCAGCTTCAACAGGCTCTGCTGGAACCGGAGAATCCGCGCCAGTTCCCGGGGATCGTTTGAAGGCGTCATCACATGTTCTCATCGGCGGACCCGCCTCCGGACATTATGCCCGTGCCGGGCCCCGCTGGTTCCAGTACCGGAAAAGACGCCCGTCCGCCTGGCAGCAGAGAGGCGGAAACAGGAAAGGCCGCCCGCAGCGGCGAGCGGCCTTCCATCGGAAACAGGGGAAACTGTTTCAATCAGATCTTGGCTTCTTTGTATTCGACGTGCTTGCGGATCCTGGGGTCGTACTTCTTCAGCACGAGCTTCTCGGTCTTCGCCTTCGGGTTCTTCGTCGTCGTGTAGAAGTGCCCGGTGCCCGCCGAAGAGACCAGTTTCACGGTGATGCGCGGCATGAATCCCTCCTGTCAGAACTTGACGCCCTTCTTCTTCAGCTCCGCCAGCACGGCGTCAATGCCCTTCTTGTCGATGATGCGCAGGGCCCGCGCGCTGAGCCGCAGGCGCACGAACCGCTTGAGCTGCGGCGACCAGAGCCGTTTGACATGCAGGTTCGGCTCGAAGACACGCTTGGCGCGGTTGTTGGCGTGGGAAACCCTGTTTCCGCTGGCGGGCCTCTTTCCTGTGACAGGGCAGTACTTCGACATGTTCGTCTCCAGATCGCTTCCGGGGAAATGGGGAATGCAGACGGTCCCTTCCATTGAGTATACAGGGCGCGCCCGCCTGCTGACAAATCCGCGCCCTGCCGTTCAACGCTTCACCGCGTAAGGCTTCTGCGGGTCGAGGCCCAGCTCGATGATGGCCTGCTGAGCCTTCTCCGGCGCGATCTCGCCCCAGCGCGCCAGCCGCTCCAGGGCGGCGGCGGCAATCGACTCGGCATCCACCTCGAAGAAGCGCCTCAGATACGGCCGCGAATCGCTGCGGCCGAAGCCGTCCGTGCCCAACGACACAAGGCGCCCGCTGAGCCAGGGCGAGAGCTGGTCGGCCAGCACCTTCATGTAGTCGGATGCGGCGATGATCGGCCCTTCGGTCTGTTCCATCACCTGCTGGAGATACGGCTTGCGCGGCGGCGCCGCCGGATGCAGCCGGTTCCACCGCTCCGTCTCGAGCGCCTCGGCTCGCAGGGTGTTGTAGCTGGTGACGCTCCAGACGTCGGCCGGAATCTGGAATCTCTCCCACAGCAGCTTCTGGGCGCGCAGCGCCTCGTTGAGAATGGTCCCGCTGCCCCAAAGCTGCACGCGCGCCGGCCCGTGGGCCGCCGCGCTCACCCGGTAGAGTCCGCGCAGGATTCCCTCCACCACTCCCTCGCCCTCAGGCATCGGCGGCTGGGCGTAGTTTTCGTTGCAGATCGTGATGTAGTAGAAGACGTCCTCGTCTTCGGCGTACATGCGCCGCAGCCCGTCCTGGATGATCACGGCCAGCTCGTAGGCGTAGGCCGGGTCATAGGTCACACAGTTGGGAACCACGGAAAACAGCACATGGCTGTGGCCGTCTTCGTGCTGGAGGCCTTCGCCGTTCAGCGTTGTGCGCCCGGCGGTGGCCCCCATGAGGAAGCCGCGGCCCCGCGAGTCGCCAAACGCCCACACCATGTCGCCCACACGCTGGAAGCCGAACATCGAATAGTAGGTGTAGAAGGGAATCATCGGCACGCCGTAGTTGACATGCGACGTGCCCGCGGCCGTGAAGCTCGCCATCGAGCCGGCTTCGGTGATGCCCTCTTCCAGAATCTGGCCGTCGCGCGACTCCTTGTAGTACAGGAACTGCTCGCTGTCGACGGGCTTGTAAAGCTGCCCGCCCGGTGCGTAAATCGAGATCTGCCGGAACAGGCTCTCCATGCCGAACGTCCGCGCCTCATCCGGAATGATCGGCACGATGCGCCGGCCGATCTCCGGATGCTTGAGAAGCTGTTTCAGGATGGCGACGAAGGCCATCGTCGTCGACACCGGCCGTCCGCCGCTGCCCTTCAGCGACTCCTGGAAGAAATCCAGCCCCGGCACGTCCAGCCGCACTGGCCGCGGGGCGCGCGCCGGCAGATAGCCGCCCAGCGCCTCGCGCCGCTTCTTCAGGTACTGGATTTCGGGCGAGTCCTCCGGCGGGCGATAGAAGGAAACCGTGTGCACGGTGGACTCGGGGATCGGGATGCGGAACCGCTCGCGCAGCTTCAGCAGCTCGTTCTCGTTCAGCTTCTTCTGCTGGTGCGTGGTGTTGCGGCCTTCGGCCGCCTCGCCGAGCCCGTAACCCTTCACCGTCTTGGCCAGGATCACCGTCGGCGAGCCCGTGTGCTCGAAGGCGCGTTTGTAGGCGTTGTAGACCTTTACCGGGTCGTGGCCGCCGCGGGGCAGGTTGGCCAGCTCGTCGTCGCTCATGTCGGCCACCAGCTCGAGCAGCTCGGGATATTTGCCGAAGAATTCCTGCCGCACATAGGCGCCGCCGCGCGCCTTGAAGTTCTGGTATTCGCCGTCGACGCACTCCTGCATGCGGCGCACCAGCAGCCCGGTTCTGTCCTTTTCGAGCAACCGGTCCCAGGCGCTGCCCCAGATCACCTTAATGACGTTCCAGCGCGCTCCGCGGAACCACGCCTCCAGCTCCTGGATGATGTTCGCGTTGCCCCGCACCGGCCCGTCCAGCCGCTGGAGGTTGCAGTTGATGACGAAGATCAGGTTGTCCAGCTTTTCGTTGGCGGCAATTTGCAGCGCTCCGCGTGCTTCGGGCTCGTCCATTTCGCCGTCGCCGAGAAACGCCCACACCTTGCGGTCGGTTGGCACGAGCAGCCCGCGATTCTCCAGATAGCGCATGAAGCGCGCCTGGTAGATCGCATTGATCGGTCCCAGCCCCATGCTCACCGTGGGGAACTGCCAGAAGTCCGGCATGAGCCACGGATGCGGATACGAGCTCAGCCCCGGCGTGTCGCGCAGCTCGTGACGGAAATTCTTCAGATGCTCTTCCGTCAGCCGCCCTTCCAGGTACGCCCGCGCATACATGCCTGGCGAGGCGTGGCCCTGGAAATAGACCAGATCGCCCGGCTGCCGGCCCTCCGGCGTCTCAATCACCGCGCGGAAAAAGTGGTTGAATCCCACCTCGTACAGCGTTGCCGCCGAGGCGAAGGTGGAAATGTGCCCGCCAATGCCGTCGTCATACTTGTTGGCGCGGACCACCATCGCCACCGCGTTCCAGCGCACCAGGCTCTTGATGCGCCGCTCCAGTTCGCGGTCGCCCGGGTAGGGGACTTCCTCTTCGGCGGGAATGGTGTTCAGGTACGGCGTGTTGACGCCTAGCAGCGCGGGCACGCCTTTCAGCGCCGCGCTTGTCGCCAGGCGCTCCAGCAGGTAGCGCGCACGCTCGGGGCCGCCATCCTCGATGACCTGGTCCAGCGCCTCCAGCCACTCCTGCGTCTCGACAGGATTCAAGTCTTCGGGTTTTTCGATCTTGGTTTTTAGCATGAGACCAGTCGGGGGACTACAATCCCGATTCTAACCCGTCCGGGCCGCAGACACCTACAGTTATGGGATGCTGAGCCGGACGCGCAGGACGCGCGATTCGTTGTCGGGCCGTTGCCCGGCCGCGCCGCCGTAGAATTCGGCCACGGCCGCCAACATCGCCTCCTCAAACCGGGCCAGCCGCGGGCTGGCTTGCCCAAGCACCTTCCGCGCCGCCGCGGTGGCGGCGGCGCGGGGCGCGGCGGCCGGATCCTCCCATCCGCGCCGTCCGTGGGCGGCAAATTCGCGCACCGCCGCTTCCCCAAGGAAGCGCAACATGCGCCGCGCCTCGGCCGGACTCAGGCCGGCGGCCTTCAGCGCCTGAAACGCTGCGTCAAACACCGGAATCAGCAGCCAGCCTGGCATCTGAGCCCCCACAAGGAACAGCGCCTTGCCGCCCGGGGCCAGCTCCAGGCAGCGCAGGTGTGCGTCTTCGAGCCAGGCCGCCACCCGCCGCAGGGCGCTGCGGTCGCCTTCCGCAATCACCAGGTCCCGGCTCGGCGCTGGCGCCGCCGCTACCGAACACACGCGCGCGCCGGCAGCCCGGAACTCGTCGAGCGCGCTCGAGTCCAGCTCTGCATGCAGCAGCACGAAGTGGGCGCCATGCCATGGCCCGCCGCGCCTCAGCAATTCCAGCAGCCGCTCCAGCCCGGCCGTGTCCGTGTGCAGCAGGATCAGCCCGCAGGTCCGCAGCTCCTCCGGACGTGCCGGAAAGCCGGCCCGCAGGCGGTTCGAGTAACGCGAGGCCAGCCGCGCATCGGCGGCGGCCACCGGGCCCAGATGGCGCCCGAGCGCCGGACGGCGCAGCAAGAGAGAGTCAGCCATCCTCCCGGAGGCGATCAGTCCCAACGGCTTCCACGGGCTCATAGGGTTTCGGCGTCCGCAGCTCCTTGATACGGTCACGATACTGCGCCGCCTTCTCGAATTCAAACGCCCGCGCCGCCTCTTTCATCTTCGTCTCCAGCTCGGCGATCAGCCGCTCGCGCTCTCCGGGCGTCATCAGCTCCGGCGCCGCCGCCTCTTCTTCGAGCGGCGGCGTCACATAGTCGGCCTCGGCGATCATGGCCAGCGTCATGTCGATCGGCTTGACGATCGTCTCCGGCGTGATGCCGTGCTCGCGGTTGTATTCGAGCTGGATGCGCCGCCGTCTTTCGGTCTCGTCAATCGCGCGCCGCATGCTGTCGGTCATCACATCGGCGTACAGGATGGCCTTGCCCTCCACGTTGCGCGCCGCGCGCCCGATCGTCTGAATCAGCGAGCCCGTCGAGCGCAGGAATCCCTCCTTGTCGGCGTCCAGGATGGCGACGAGCGAAACCTCCGGCAGATCCAGCCCCTCGCGCAGCAGATTCACGCCCACCAGCACGTCGATGTCGCCGCGGCGCAGGTCGCGGAGGATCTTCACGCGGTCCAGCGTCGAGACCTCCGAATGCATGTAGGCGCAGCGGATCCCCAGCTCGGCGTAGTATTCCCGCAGGTCCTCGGCCATGCGCTTGGTGAGGGTGGTGATCAGCACCCGCTGCCCCTTCGAGATGCGCTTGCGGATCTCGCCCAGCAGGTCGTCCACCTGCCCGCGCACGGGCCGCACTTCCACCTCCGGATCCACCAGCCCGGTGGGCCGGATGATCTGCTCCACCACCACCCCGCCCGTCTTCGTCAGCTCGTAGGGGCCGGGCGTCGCCGAAACGTAGATCGTCTGGTGGACGCGGTTCTCAAACTCCTCAAACGTCAGCGGCCGGTTGTCAAGCGCGCTCGGCAGACGGAAGCCGTATTTCACCAGCGTCTCCTTGCGTGAGCGGTCCCCGTGGTACATGCCGCCGATCTGCGGCACCGTCTGGTGGCTTTCATCAATGATCAGCAGCGCGTCCTGCGGCAGATAGTCGAGCAGCGTCGGCGGCGGCTCGCCGGGCAGGCGCCCGCTGAAGTGGCGCGAGTAGTTCTCAATGCCGTGGCAGTAGCCCACCTGGCGGATCATTTCCAGGTCGAACATCGTCCGCTGCCACACCCGCTGCGCCTCCACCATCTTGCCCTGCTTTTCCAGCTCCTTCTTCCACCAGACGAGCTCCTGCTCGATGCTTGCGAGCGCCCTTTCCTTCGTCTCCGCGCTCATCACGTAGTGGGTCTTCGGGTAGATGGGCAGCCGCACCAGCCGCTCCTTCACCTGGCCGAGCAGCGGATCGATCCGGCTGATCGCCTCGATCTCGTCGCCCCACATCTCGATGCGGAAGGCGTCGTCCTCGTAGGTGGGCCACACCTCGATCACGTCGCCGCGCACGCGGAAGGCGCCGCGGCGGAAGTCGGCATCGTTGCGCTCGTAGAGGATTTCGACGAGCTTCGCCAGGATCTGCTCGCGGCGGATCCGCTGGCCCTTCTCGAGCATCAGCAGCATCCCGTAGTAGGCTTCCGGAGAGCCGAGCCCGTAGATGCAGCTCACGCTGGCGACGATGATGCAGTCGCGCCGCTCGAACAGGCTCCGGGTCGCCGACATCCGCAGCTTGTCCAGCTCGTCGTTGATGGTCGCCTCTTTTTCAATGTAGGTGTCGGTGGACGGAATATAGGCTTCCGGCTGGTAATAATCGTAATAACTGACGAAATATTCCACCGCATTGTGTGGAAAAAAGGTTCTGAATTCCTGGTAAAGCTGGGCGGCGAGGATCTTGTTGTGCGCCATGATCAGCGCCGGCCGCCCGGTCTCCTCGATCACCTTGGCGATGGTGAATGTCTTGCCGCTGCCGGTGACGCCGAGCAGCACCTGGTGCTGCTCGCCGCGCTCCACGCCGCGCACGAGCTCGCGGATGGCCCTGCCCTGGTCGCCGCGCGGCCGGTAGTCGATGCCCAGTTTATACACGCTCATTTTCGCCTGGCCTGTGCGTTGAATTCGCACCCCAGAATCGCCGTTAGCGCCAGCAGATACATCCACACGCAGAGTGCAATGACGGCGCCAATACTCCCGTATAAAACATTGTAATTCGCAATGTTTCTCACATACCAGGCGAACGCCCCGGTCAGCAGCGCCCACAGCGCCGTGGCCAGAATCGCTCCGGGCCACACCGGACACCGCCCGCGGTCTTCCGGCCCGAAGTAATACTGCATGGCCGCCACCAGCACCATGGTGCCCGCCACCAGCGCATGGCGCACCAGCGATCCGAGCACGCGGACGCCACCCTGAAGCGTCTGGCCCGCCTCGAGCACGCCCAGCCAGTGCAGCAGCCAGGTCTCGGCGCGGTCTCCGGCGATCATCAGGGCGCTCGCTCCCACCAACGGCACCAGCGAAACCACCACCAGCCACATCGCCACCAGGCGCGTGGCGACCACCCCGCGCCGCGGCTGCCGGCCGTGGGCGGCGTTGAACGCTTCCATCAGCGACGTCATCACGCCGCTGGCGGCCCACAGCGCCAGCACCGAGGCCGCAATTGGCAGGGCCAGCGGCCGCGCGCCCCGCTCGGCCACATAGTAGCGGATCAGGTCCTCGGCGCCCGGCGGGGCGGCGCGGAACAGCAGTGCAGTGATCCGCCGCGACACCGCCGCCGCGTTCATCTGCACCAGAACCGCCGTCGTCGTGGCCAGCATCGGGAAGAAGGCGAGCAGTGCCGAATAGGCCGCTCCCTTGGCCTGTCCCAGCGCCCCGTGCCGGTAAGCCGCGGCGGCCGCGCGCCCAAGCCGCGCAAAAAATCGAAACATCGCGCTTCCCCGATTATCCCAGAACGACTCCGGCGGTCTGGCATCCCGGGGCCGTCTGAGTCATGATGCGGGAAGGAGGCATTGATGCTGGCTCGCAGCGCTGTAATGGCTTTCGTTTTCTTCCCGGCGGTGGTGGCTCAGTCTCTCCAAAGCCCCGTGCCTCTGCTCGGCTCCGATCCGCTGGCGGCGTTCCGCTACTCCGGTCCGGCGCAGGGCCCGACGGCTGGCGCCGCCGAAATCGTCGACGTCGACGGGATGGCTTTCCCGAAAGCCTGGCGGCTGCGCACGCTCTCGCTGCCGGACTCCGGCGGCAATGAGTGGGACCTGCGGATCCGCGCCCGTGGCGCCGCGCCGGTGTCCGCCGGTGACATGATCCTCGCCGAATTCTGGATGCGCTGTCTCGAGCCGCAGGACGGAGACTGCATCCTGCGCCTCAACGTCGAGCGCGACGGTTCGCCCTATACCAAATCCATCAGCACGCCCTACCCCGTGGGCCGCGAGTGGCGCCGCTTCCGCGTCCTGTTCCCGATGGCCGAGTCCTACTCGGCCGGCGGCTACTGGATCGACTTCTGGATGGGGCAGCAGGTGCAGGTGGCCGAAGTTGGCGGCATCTCGCTCCTCAACTACGGCCCGGGAGTCACCGCCGAACAGCTTGGTCTGAACCGTTTCTACGAAGGCGCCGAAGCCGACGCCGCCTGGCGCAGGGCCGCCGAACAGAGAATCGAACAGATCCGCAAGGCCGACCTGAAGATCCGCGTCCTCACTCCGGCCGGCGTTCCCGTGCGCGGCGCGCGGGTGCGCGCCCGGCTGGTCCGGTCCGCCTTCGGCTGGGGCACGGCCATTGCCGCCGAACGCCTGCTGGCGACCGGCCCCGACAGCGACCGCTACCGCGACTTCATCCGCGCCAACTTCACCTTCGCCGTGCTCGAAAACGACCTCAAGTGGGGCCCCTTCGAGCAGAATCCCAACCGCGCCCTCGACGCCCTTCACTGGCTCCGCGCCAACGGCATCACCCGCGTCCGCGGCCACAATCTCGTCTGGCCCGGCTGGCAGTGGATGCCGGCCGACGTCCGCAACCTTGCCTCCAACCCGGCTGCGCTTGCGCAGCGCATCCTCGAGCGCATCCGCAACACTGCCGCCGCCACCCGCGGCCTCGTCGTCGACTGGGACGTTGTCAACGAACCCGTCGCAAACCGCGACGTCCTCAACATCCTCGGCGACGCGGTCATGGTGGACTGGTTCCGCGCCGCCAAGGACGCCGACCCGGCGCCGCGCCTGTTCATCAACGAATACGACATCCTTTCCGCAAACGGCGCCAACCTGCGCAAGCAGAATGCCTACTACAGCATGATCCGCATGCTCCAGGAGCGCGGCGCCCCGATTGAGGGCATCGGGATGCAGGGCCATTTCAGTTCAGCCACCCCGCCCGAGCGGATGCTTGAGATCCTCGACCGCTTTGCCCGCCTCGGTCTGCCCATTGTCATTACGGAATTCGATTTCGCCACAAAAGACGAGGAATTGCAGGCGCAATTTTTCCGCGATTTTCTCATCGCCGCCTTCAGCCATCCCGCGGTAACCGACTTTCTGATGTGGGGCTTCTGGGAGGGCAGCCACTGGAAACCCGACGGCGCGATGATCCGCCGCGACTGGAGCGAGAAACCGGCCTACCGAGTCTGGCGCGAACTCGTGTGGCAACGCTGGCGCACCGACACGGCCGGAGTCACGTCCTCCGCCGGCGCGTTCGCCTTGCGCGGCTTCCTCGGTGATTACGAGATCACAGTCCAGGCGGGCGATACGGTCATCGAGAAGACGTTCACGCTGCGGAAGGGCGGCCCGGTGCTGCTCATCACCGTGCCCGGGACCGGTCCGGCGGCGCACCGCCCGCGCCCGTTATAATCGGCGCCATGCGCGCACTGCTTCTGGCCGCGCTGGGCGCATGTGCCGCCTTCGCCCAGCCTCTTCCAGTTTCCACCCCAGAAAAAGAGGGCTTTTCGAGCGAGCGTCTCGAGCGGCTCCACCGCCACTTCGACTCGCTCACTTCATCCGGCGAGCGCCCTGGCGCCATCACGATGGTGGTGCGCGGCGGCCGCATCGTCGACTGGCGCGCCTATGGACTCCGCGACGTCGAGAACCGCCTGCCGATGGAGCGCGACACCATCGTTCACATCTATTCGATGACCAAAACGGTCACCAGCGTCGCCGTGATGATGCTGGTCGAAGAAGGCAGGCTTTCGCTCGACGACCGCGTGGAAAAATACATCCCCGAATTCAAGGGACTCAAGGTCTACAAAGGTGGCACCGTCGAGCGGCCCGAGCTCGAGGAGCTGGCCCGGCCGATCACCGTAAAACATCTGCTGACGCACACGAGCGGCCTCACCTACGGGTGGGGCAATGACAACGTCTCCGCGCTCTACCGCAAGGTCGATCCGCTCGGCGCGCGCAGCCTCAAGGAGTTCATCGAGCGTCTCTCCCGCCTTCCCCTGGCCTTCCAGCCCGGCGAGCGTTATGAGTACTCGGTCTCCATTGATGTGCTCGGCTACCTGGTCGAGGTCGTCTCGGGCGAGCCCTTCGACCAGTTTGTGGAAAAACGCATTACCGGACCGCTGAAAATGCCGGACACGCATTTTCGCCTGCCCGAGGCCAAGCGCCCGCGGCTGGCAAGGATCTACTCGCGCCGCGAAGGCAAACTCGTCCCTCAACCGGGTCTCCAGACCGGCGGCGTGCCTTACGGCGGCATGGGGCTGTATTCCACCATCGGCGATTACGCGCGCTTCGCCCAGATGCTTCTCAACGGCGGTCAACTCGACGGCGTCCGCCTGCTCGGACGGAAAACGGTCGACCTGATGATGATGAACCATCTCGCCGGACTCCCGCGCCCGACCATCGGCGGCGATGATGCCGACGGGTTCGGCCTCGGCGGCGCCGTGCGGATCGACGTCGCCCGCTCCGGCCGCCCCGCTTCCGAAGGCCTGTTCGGCTGGAACGGCGCCGCCTCCACCTTTTTCCGCATCGACCGCAGGGAGAAGCTCGCCCTGCTTGTGTTCATGCAGTGGATGCCCTTTGACGCCGCCACGCTGAACCTGTTCGAGACGCTCGTCTATCAGGCGCTGGTGGACTGATGCATGGGCGGATCCATGCTGCCGCGGAACACATTCTTCCGGTGCCGGGTCAGGTGCGCCTCGGCGGGCATCCACTCGGGCCGCTCCGGGATGCGGGCCCGGCGGCCCGCCAGGCCGAGGAACCATTCCTCCAGCCCCCGCTCCCCTTCCACGGAATCTGACACCAGAATGCGAAGCTCCGCATCCAGGGTCACCGCGCCGCGGTCCAGCGCCTTGTGGTGGATGGCGCAGACGGCCAGGCCATTGTCCACGGCATCGGCCCCGCCCGACGCTCGCCGGCGGAGGTGCGCCGCGCCCAACGCCAGATCGCCCCGTCCCAGACGCACGCTGTAACCACACAGCGCGCAGGCGTGGCCATAGGCGTCGAGCACCTGCTGCCGGAATGGCGCCGCCTCCTGCCTCGCTCCAGACCATGGCGCCACCCTCAGACCAACTGCCTCCAGAATGTCGCCGTGAAGGGACTCCGGAAAGTGCCCGGAGAGCAGCCGGAGGGCGATCTCGGACAGGAGCGCCGGATGATTGCGCAGCTCGGCATCGATCTCGACCGGAAATCCTCCCTGAATTTCCAGATCCATGAGATCCTTTTTGGTTGGACTTTTCCGCGGCGCCTGCGCGGCTTTTTCCTCCATCACCTCCCACAGCCCGTCTGATTGCAGGTGCCAGAAAGGATACTCCGGGTGAATGGATTTCCGCGGAGGACCGAATTCTTCCAGCAGCCGGCGCAGCCCGGGCTCCGCATCCCGGAACAGCACCATGCGGTCTTCGCCGCGCTGCACCCTGCCGAGGTTCCAGAGAATCAGCAGCGGCTTGTGAGGCGCGCGCTCATCGCCGCGTTTCCAGACGGCCAGGGTCTCAACGCTTTGTCGGATTTTTCTGGCGACGGCGGATTCCATGGCAGATTTTGGGCGAGTATACCCGGGGCGGTCCGTGGCGTCAAGACCGGCGCGCACCGGGAACCTGCCACCTCTCGCCGGTTTCAGACAGGCGGGGGCTGGCCTCGTGGCATGCTGCTTCCGCCGCCCGCAGTCCCGTGGGCCGTCAGGGTCAATAAGTTGCCCCAATTTCTCTGTCCTGGACCGGATTTCCTGCCATATTTGCCGGCGGAAACGGCTGGCCGCCGCCGGAGTGATTTTTCTTCGCGGTCTCTTTTTTCAGGCGCGATTCCGTGCTAGTGTGAGAGCAGGGAATCCTGCCAGGCGTGCCGACCATCCAGACCATCCGCACGGAACTGCCCAACGACTACGTTCGCGCGACGCTCGAACCGCACCGCGCGTGGATCGAACAGGTTCTCGGCGTTCCTTACGGCGAGGCCGTCATCGCGGACCTGTCCCAGGCCCCGCTCCACCATCTGGTGATTCGTGAAATCTTCGGCCCCAGCGGCCTGGCCAGCGGCAACCGCAGCCACTGGGGCTCGGGCCTCCGCATCAAACGCTTCCAGCTCCGCGACGGCGAGCCCAGCCTGCTCCAGCTCTCGGTGGGCGAACGGCGCTATCCCACGGGGCGCTCGCGCGTCGTTTGGCGCTCTGAATGGATCGGTCAGCCCGCCGCACTGTGGTTTCGAGGTCTCGACCGCCCCGTGGTCTTCGTCCGCCTCCGCTGGGTGGATCCGGACGAGCGCGGCGGCACTTCCACCGGCCACTTCGTCATCGCCCGCCGCGAGGACCTGCCCGCCCTGACGGCGCTGCTCGCCAAGCATCTTCGGCGCGAAAAGAACCGCAAGAACGTCTTCATCCTCAATGGGCCGGACCAGGAGATCTCCACCGCGCTTGACTGGGACGACCTGGTTCTGGAAGACCACATCGTCCGCCTCGTCCGCTCCGACTTCGAGACCTTCTTCCAGCGCCGCCAGTGGTTCCGCGAAAACCGCATCCCGTACCGCCGCGGCTATCTTTTCCACGGCCCTCCGGGCAACGGCAAGACCAGCGTCGTGCGCGTCCTCGCCGCAAGGCCCGAGCTTTCCATCTGTTCCCTGCAATGGGGCGACTCGGACGTCGATGACAGCATGCTCACTCACCTGTTCCAGTGGGCCGCCGATCACGCTCCCGCCATGATCGTCATGGAGGATCTCGACCGCCATTTCCCCTCCGACGGCGGCAAGGAGAAACGGCACCGGATCACTCTCTCCCACCTGATGAACTCGCTCGACGGCCTGTCCACCGCCGAGGGCGTCATCGTCGTCGCCACGGCCAACGACGCCGGTCTGCTCGACGATGCCATCCTTCGCCGCCCCGGCCGTTTTGATCGCGTGGTCGAGTTCCGCAACCCGGGCTCCGAGCTCCGTGCCCGCTTCATCCGCAAGTCGCTCCGCAACGGCTGCCCCGAAAAGGACCTCGACGACATGGTCCGCCTTTCGGCCGGTTTCAGCTTCGCCCAGCTCCGCGAGGCCTATGTGCTGGCCGGCCAGCTTGCCTATGAGCAGGGCCGCGACGTCGCCGCCGATGACATGCACCAGGCCCTCCGCCTCATGCGCGAGGCGCGCCGCGGCGGGGGCGGCTTTGCTCCCGAAAAGCTCCACGTCGGCTATCCCGGCGCCTGACCTGCGCCCGAATGAAACCTCTTGCCCGCCGGCGGTATCCTGTACATAGGGGAGCGGTTCGCAACAACGGGCCGCACCCGTCCCTCTCCGTGTGGGGGCGTAACGGCTTCGACGGGATGGGATCGACGAAGTGAGGCGTGCCGGGTTCCGAGCTCCCGTAAAACGATCGGAAAACCAAAACTGCCAATCAGCAGTTTGCCTACGCTGCCTAATTAAAGGCAGCCGCTGAACGGTGGCCAGCCTGTGGGCTGCCGGGAAGCGTCATCCACAGCAGGCTGGGGCGCAGGCCGCCGCCTGAGGCCGAGGCCCGACACCAACCAGGCTGGACGCCGCGAGGCCGCGCCGGTCCGGCGCGCGGCGTCGAGATCAATGGCCGGATACGCACGTAGGCTCGCTTCGGAGAACCATTTCGGACGCGGGTTCGACTCCCGCCGCCTCCACCACCCTGCTTTGTGCTCCACCCTCGATTCCCGCCTCTTTGCCAGGAAGACGCCTCCTCGGTGGCCCGGGCCTCTGCCCCCTGCCAGATTGGCTCCGCAATTTCTTCACGCACTCCGGATCCGGAATCTGCCGCTGAAGATGCCGCTCCACGCTGAGGGCGCGGCAACTGGCCGGCAGCCAGAAATTTGTTATCCGTTTTTCATCTTCCTGCGCTACCCTGAATCCGTATCGGATGCTTCACCGCTTCCATTCACTTCCAGTGAGGAGCAGCCTGTCTATGTCTCGAACCCTCCGCATGGGACTTCTGATTCTCGCCTGCGCCATTCTTGCGTGGGGCCAGGCGGATGCCAACAAGGCGCAATTGTCGGGAACGATTCTCGACCCCAAAGGCGCCGTCGTACCCGGCGCAACCATCAAGATCCGCAACGTCCGCACTGGCTTCCAGCGGGAGTTGAAGTCGAATGAGACCGGCCAGTTCCGCGCCGTGCAGCTCGACCCCGGCACCTATGAGCTCGTCGCTGAAAGCCCCGGTTTTGCTCCCACCACCATCGCCGGCATCGAGCTCAGCGTCGGCGCCGCCGTCAGCCTCGATGTCACGCTCCAGCTCCAGGCCACGACGCAGACCATCGAGGTCGCCGACACGATGATCAACGTCGCGCTTCCGGCGCCTTCGGCCAGCATCACTGAGACGGCCATCGTGAACCTCCCCATCAACGGCCGCCGCTTTCAGGACTTCGCCACCCTCACCCCCACCGTTCAGGTGGAGCCAGCCCGTGGGCAACTTTCCTTCGCCGGCCAGCGCGGCATCAACGGCAACATCATGGTGGATGGCGCCGACTACAATCAGCCCTTCTTTGGCGGCATCCGCGGAGGCGAGCGCTCGAACTTCAACTTCACCATTCCCCAGGGCGCCATCCAGGAGTTCCAGACCGTCAGCTCCGGGTATGCGGCCGAATACGGCCGCTCCACCGGCGGCGTCCTGAACGTGATCACCCGCAGCGGAACCAACGAATTCCACGGCGGGGGCTTCTACCAGAACCGCGACCGCAGCCTCAGCGCCGACAACCCGATCTTCAAGCGCCAGCCTTCGGAATCCCTGCAACAGCTCGGCGGCAACATCGGCGGGCCCGTCCTTCGCGACCGCATGTTCTTTTTCGCCGCCGCAGAGCACCAGCGCGCCAACACTCCGGCGCAGGTCGTCTTCACTGCCTTGCAGGGCATCACGCCCACGCCCGCCACGCAGGAGGCCTACGACTTCTTCAAGAGCCTTGAGCAGAAGTTCGAACGCCAGAACCGGGCCACCGCCGTCACCGGCAAGATGGACTACGCCTTCGCCGGCGGACACCGCCTCACCCTGCGCTACAACCACTCCCGCTCGAAAGAGCCGAACTCGGTTACCGTCGGCGGCGCGCTGAACCCCTTTACCAACCTTGCGCTCTCCAACGAAGGCACGGAGATCGACCGCACCCACTTCGGCACCGTCCAGTACACGCACCTGTTTTCTCCGCGCGTCGTCAACGACGTCAAATTCAGCCAGTCCTACGAAATTCGCCCGCGCCTGTCGAATTCGGCCCTGCCGTCCGTCTCGGCCGGCGTCATCGGCAGCTATGGCGCGCGCAGCTTCCTGCCGACCACCCAGGACGACTACCGCACCCAGGTCACGGACTCGCTTACGGTCCTCGCCGGCCGCCACAGCCTCAAGTTCGGCATGGACTTCAGCTACCTCACCACTGCCCAGTTGTTCGGCTTCAACCAGTTCGGGGCCTTCTCGTTCCAGAACAGCGCTGACGTCGCCGGCATTCTCGACATCCTCGGCACCGGCGGCGCCTTCCCCAACCGATTCGACCATCCAGGTGTCATTTACCGCCGCCAGATCGGCAACCTGATCGCCGATTTCAACGCCAAGCAGATGGCGCTGTTCGCCCAGGACTCCTGGCGCGTGACCAACAACCTGACGCTTGACTTCGGCCTCCGCTGGGAGGGCCAGTGGAACCCAAAAATCACCGCCAATAACACTGCGCTCGTCAACCGCGTGAACATCGACTATCCGCTCGGCCGTCTCGACGTCACCCGCCTCAAGGACAACCTGGACCAGGTGATGCCGCGGGGAGGCTTCGCCTGGACCCCCTTCACGAACAAGCGCACCGTGGTCCGCGGCCACGGCGGCATCTTTTACGCCGCCACGCCGCTGCTGCTGTTCTCCGGCCCGACGAACAACTTCCGCACGCCGCCCGGCGACGTCAGCATCCAGCTCGGGCCTTTCGCCTCCAACAGCACGCAGAGCGTCTACAAGCTCTTCCAGCAGGTCGGCATCGATCTGAACGCCGCCCAGCTCGGCGCGCTGCCGGTCATTTCCGTAGAAAAGGTGCAGCAGGCCGCCGCGCTCGCCGCCGGCGGCACGGCGCCGGATCCCCTGCTCGGCGCGGCGCTCACGATGATGGCCCCCGAGTTCTACAACCCGCGCTCCTATCAGTGGGGCATTGGCTTCGAACACCAGCTCACCGGCAACTGGATCGCCGGCGCGCAGTACCAGCACGTCAAGGCCGTCCACCTGCAACGCAACCGGGACTGGAACCTGCCGGTACCCACCATTCGCGCCACCGACGGCCGCCCTGTCTTCAACCGCGCGCTCCGGCCCGTGCCCCAGCAGGGCCAGTACACCACGCGCGAAAGCAATGCCAAGGCGCTGTATCGCGCCCTCGTGCTCCAGACTCAATATCGCAGCCGCAGGTTCACCGGCGGCGTCTTCTACACTCTGTCGACGAATTACTCCGATGACGACAACGAACGCAACGCCACCGGCATGAACGCCATGAACCCGTATGATCTGCGCAGCGAGTACAACTATTCGGACCTCGACGCCCGCCACCTGCTGTCGTCCTACGCCGTCTGGACGCTGCCCTGGGGCATCGAACTCTCCGGCATTCTCCGCGCCCGTAGCGGCCTGCCGCTGAACCCGGTCGTTGGCAGCGATACCGACGGCAACGCGACCAACACGGACCGTCCCTACAAGGCGGTCGGCGTTCCCTTCCTCCGCAACTCGTTCCGCAACCGCGGCGTTGTTACGAATAATGACCTGCGCATCCTGAAGAACTTCAGTTTCCGCGAGCGCTACCGCCTCCAGCTCTCGGCCGAGTTCTTCAACCTGTTCAACCTCGACAATGTCGTTTATGCGGGGCAGGCCAACATCTACGGCCCGGGCATCAACCCGACCACCGGCGCCGCCGCGCCCGTTGACTCGCGCTTCATGCTCCTGCGCAACGCCGCCGGCGACTACAACCAGGCGACCACGTCGCAGGTCGGCAATCCCTTCCAGGCGCAGTTCGGCATCCGCTTCTTCTTCTGAAGAAACATCCGTCCTCTGCCGGCGCGGACGCCCGGGGCGGGGCGTCCGCGCTTTTTTGCCTGCCTGTGCTTCATCGGGGCGGCTGCACGCACGGCGGCGCTGTCACGGCGCGCCGTTTTCCGAATCCCCATAAGTGCATAATGAGGGTTGGTGCTTTATGAAAGCCGTCGCGATCGCACTTCTGCTCCTGCTGCTCGGCATCACCTTCGCCGCTGCCCAGCAGCCTTCCACTGACGACCAGATCTATGACCTTGTCCGCCGCCGCCTTGCCGGCGATCCCGACGTCAAGGGCGGCGCATTCGACATCAGCGTCCAGAACGGCGTCGTCACCCTCAAGGGTAACGTGCGCACCGAAAAGGCCAGGAAGAAAGCCGAAAAGCTCGTAAAAAAGATCAAGGGCGTCAAGGGCGTGGAAAACCAGCTTGTCGTCAGGCCCGCCGGACTCTAGCCCATGGATCCCTGGACCCTGAAACCCATCGGCACTGTCCGCTGCGGCATCACCGAACGCAAACAGATGCCCGTCTGGGGCGTGCCCGCGAGCATCGACATCTTCCCGGAATTCGAGGCCGGCCTGCACCGCATTGAAAAGCACTCCCACATCTGGGTCCTCGGCTGGTTTGATCGCGGGCTCGACGAACGCGAGGTGCTCCAGGTCACGCCCCGCGGCGTCACCGAGTCCGGTCCCGAGGGCCTCCACGGCGTCTTCGCCGTGCGCTCCCCGGCACGGCCCAACCCCATCGGGCTGACCGTCGCCCGCCTCCTGCGCCGCGACGGGCGGCGCCTCGATGTCGACCGGCTCGACTTCCTCGACGGCACCCCGGTCATCGACATCAAGCCGTACTTCATCAACCGTGACCTGATCTTCAGCGCCAACGGGCAGCAGGTCGGCAGACCGCGCTCGCGCGAGGATCTCCGTGAAAGCCTCCTTGTCCAGGCCGTCCAGTTCCACGGCCGGCAGAGCCCGGACCTTGAACTCGGCGTGCGGATCTTCGAGCACTACCGCGCCGTCTTCCACGGCCTGAACGATCCCGGCGGCTACCGGGTCACGGTTCCCCTGGCCCGGCCCGTTCTCTGCGACGCATTCATGGGAATGACGCGCGCCACGCCCGGCCGCGGAACGCTCGTCTTCCATTCCGGCCCGGAAGTCTTCATTGACGGGGTGGCCGAATACCTGCCGCGGACGGATTTGCCCACCGATATTCTTCAGGCGCCCGATGAAATGCTGTTCGATTTTCGCCGGATATCGGATTAAAATCAGGCCAGCATTTTCTTCACGACTTCTCCGTGCACGTCCGTCAGCCGGAAGTCCCGCCCCATGTGCCGGTAGGTGAGCCGCGTGTGGTCAAAGCCCAGACAGTGCAGGATGGTGGCCTGGAGGTCGTGCACGTGCACCGGGTCTTCCACCACGGCAAAGCCCAGCTCGTCCGTCTTCCCGATCACCTGCCCGCCCCGGATGCCGCCCCCGGCCAACCACATCGAATAGCCGTTCGGGTGATGATCCCGGCCGATGCTTTCCGGGTTCGCGCTGTTGCGGATCTCCACGATGGGCGTGCGCCCGAATTCACCGCCCCAGACTACCAGCGTCGAGTCCAGCAGTCCGCGCTGCTTCAGGTCACGGATGAGCGCCGCCGCCGGCTTGTCCGTCCGGTCGCAGTTTTTCTTCAGGTCGCGGTTCAGGAAGGTGTGCTGGTCCCAGCTTGCGTCCATCATCAGCACGAACCGCACGCCCCGTTCCACGAGCCGCCGCGCCAGGATGCAGTTGGTGGCGAACTGCCGCGTCGTCGGATCATCGAGCCCGTACATCTCGCGGATGTGCTTCGGCTCATTGGACAGGTCGGACAGCTCGGGCGCGGCCGACTGCATCCGCCACGCCAGTTCATAATTGGCAATGCGCGAGGCGATTTCCTGGTCGCCCGTCTCGGCCAGATGTTCCCGGTTGAGGTCACCTGCCAGATCGAGCGTGGCGCGCTGCATCTCCGGCGTCACGCCCGGAGGATTGGACAGATAGAGAATCGGGTCCCCGGCGTTGCGGAACAGGGTTCCCTGATAATGCGATGGCAGAAAGCCGCAGGAAAAGTTCGAGGCGCCGCCGCTGGTCCCCACGCCCGAGCTCAGCACCACGAATCCGGGCAGGTTCTTCGATTCGCTCCCCAGCCCGTACAGGACCCAGGCCCCCATCGTCGGCCGCCCGAGCTGAATGGAGCCGGTGAACAGCAGCGCCTGTCCGGGGTGATGATTAAACGCGTCGGTCACCATGGACCGCACCAGGCAGATCTCGTCGGCGCAGGAGGCGATGTGCGGAATATAGTCGGAAAACTCGATGCCGCTCTTTCCGTAGGGGCGGAATTGCCGCGGCGAGGGCAGAATTTTCGCGTCTTTTTTGGTGAATGCCAGCCGTAACTGCGACGCCATCGACTCCGGCAGCGGCTGGCCCGCATATTTCTGCAACGCCGGCTTTGGATCGTACAGATCCATCTGGCTCGGCGCGCCTTCCATGAACATGAAAATGACGTTTTTTGCCTTACCCGGAAAATGCGGTTTTTTCGGCGCCAGCGGGTTCGCCGTGTCCGCGGTGCGCCCTTCGGCCGCAAGCAGATCGGCCAGCCCGAGCATCCCGATGCCACAGGCGACCTCGCGCAGAAACCGGCGGCGGCAGTGCAGTCCGTACACGTCCCGTTCGTTCATGGCCGCTACTCCCTCGTTATGAATTCTTCAAGGTTCAGCAACGCCCGCGCCGCGCCCACCCACTCGGCATGGTCCGGACTGAGCGGCAGCACCCGGCGGGCCAGTTCCGGCTGTGCCGCCAGCGCCGCGCGCTGGTCGCTGAGAAACCGCTCCATCCGTTCGCGCTCCCGCGCCGAAGGCAGCCTTCCAAGCGCCAGCAGAAATGCCTGGTCAACCCGGGCCGGTGCCGGCGCCTCCCGCAGCACCCGCAGCGCCAGCGCCTGCGCGGCTTCAAAAAACACCGGGTCATTGAGAAGATTCAGGGCCTGCAACGGCGAGTTGGAACGGCGCCGGCGCGCGCAGGAGGTGAACGAGTCCGGCATGTCGAAATTCATCAGCATCGGGTACGGCGCCGTCCGCTGGAACAGGATGTACATTCCGCGCCGGTAGCGAGCCGGCCCGTCGTCCTCCACCCATTTCACGCTGCCCGCATAGCCGAGCTCGGCCACGCCCGCCGGCTGCGGCGGCCGTACGCTCGGCCCGCCTACCTGAAGATTCAGCAGCCCCGCCGCGGCCAGCGCCGAATCCCGGATGTTTTCCGCCGGCAGCCGCAGCCGCGACTGCCGCGCCAGCAGCGTGTTGTCCGGGTCTTTTTCCAGCAGCTCGCGCCGCACTTGCGAGCTCTGCCGGTAAGTGGCCGAGGTGACGATCAGCCGGACGATGTGCTTCACGCTCCAGCCCCGTTCGCGGAATTCGCTCGCCAGCCAGTCGAGCAGCTCCGGGTGCGAGGGCGGCTCTCCCTGGGTGCCAAAATCCTCGCTCGTTTTCACCAGGCCTTTGCCGAAAAATTCCTGCCAGATCCGGTTCACCGTGACCCGCGCCGTAAGCGGATTTTCCTGTGACACCAGCCATCGCGCCAGCCCCAGCCGGTTCCGTGGCGCGTCCTTTGGCAGCGGCGGCAGGAAAGCCGGCACGTCCGGTTCCACCGCCAGCCCGCGGGCGCGGAAGTCGCCCCGCAGCGCGATATATGTCGGAGGCGGTTCCTCCAGTTCCATCATCGTCATCGCCTGCGTCAGCTTTGGATATTCGCGGTCCAGCGCCGCCAGCCGCCGCCGGAATTCCCGCAGGCAGAGAATTTTGTCCACGTCGCGCCCGGGCGTCAGCGGCCCCGGATTGTTGATGAATTGATAGAAAACCGCCTCATTTTCCCTCTCCGTCCGACGCTGTTTTCCCTTCCGCAGCAGATATTCGAAGCGGTCCAGCATCGGCCGGTTGTTGGCGACGGCGAAATCCCAGTCCGGATCCCTGCCCGGATGGTCCATCGCCTGCCGGATTTTTTCCTCCCATTCTTCCTGAAGGGCTTCGACGTCAAACTCGCGGATCAGCGCCTGCCGCCGCGAAAGATACTCCGGCCGTTTCCGCATCCATTCGCCGAATTCGCCCGGCAACGGCGCGTCAATATTGACTTCTTCGCTGCGGTTGAAAAAGGCGAGGAGCTGATAATATTCTTTCTGTTTCAGCGGATCATACTTGTGATCATGGCACTGGGCGCATCCCGCCGTCAGCCCCAGCCATGCCGTCGCCGTTGTGTTCACCCGGTTCACGAGCTGTTCGAAACGGCTTTCCTCCGGATCGGTGCCGCCCTCGCGGTTGGTGAGCGTGTTGCGGTGAAAGCCCGTCGCCACGCGCTGTTCAACCGTTGCGCCCGGCAGGAGGTCGCCTGCAAGCTGTTCGATGGTGAACTGGTCAAACGGCATGTCGCGGTGGAACGCCTCGATCACCCAGTGTCGCCACCGCCACGCGTACGGCCGGACGAGATCCTTTTCCAGGCCGTCGCTGTCGCCGTAGCGCGCCACATCCAGCCACGCGCGGGCTCGCTGCTCGGCATAATGCGGGGAGGCGAGCAGCCGCTCGACCATCTCCTCATAGGCGTTTGGCCGCGAATCGGCCAAAAACGCCCGCACCTCTTCCGGCGGGGGAGGCAGGCCTGTCATGTCCAGCCACAGGCGCCGCAGCAGAACGTGTTTCGGCGCCTCCGGCGAAGGCTGGATTCCCTCCCGCTCCAGCCGCGCCAGGACAAAGCGGTCAATCGGGTTTCTCACCCAGGACCGGAGAACGACGTCGGGCGGCTCCGGCCGCCGGATCGGCCGCCACGACCAGTGCTTCGGCCCGGCCACCGCAGCCGGTGTGGCGGCCGCCCCCCGCCGGCTCGGGCGCCTTGTCTGTTCGCGTCGGAACACGGGCGCCGGCTTCAATCCAGCTCCGCAGCACCGCCACTTCGGCCGGAGTCAGCGGCGGCCCGACCGGCGGCATCATGAATCCCTTCTTCGTGCTGCTCACTCGCTGGATCAGCTTCGAATCGTCCGGCTTGCCAGGGACAATCACCGGGCCCGAATAGCCCCCGGCCAGCATCGCCTGCGGGTCATCCAGCCGCAGCCCATTGTTGGAAAGCGACGCGTTATGGCAGGCAACGCATCGCCTGGCAAGGATCGGCTCAACGTCGCGGGCGAAGTCCGCTCCGGCCTGCCCCTTCAGGACGCCCGCAGAGAGCAGGAACAGCAATCCGGCCCAGCCCCTCATGTTGGGTTTATTCTATACCACGTCTGGCTCGATTCATGCCGGGAAACCGGCGCCCTGCAACCGGCAGGCCTGCCGCGCAACCCGCCGTGGCGCCCGTGCCGACGGCAAACCCGGATCAGGCCCCTGCGGGCCTGGCGGTATCTGAACATTACGCGGGACGAATCTGCACGGGCGGTTTCGCTTCCGTGGCGCCGGATGCCGGACACACGCCCCCGCCGATGCTCGCGGTTTCACTGAGCGCGGGCCCCGCCAACCCGGAGCCGCGCCAGCACGCGACCGCGCTCCTCACTCCAGCCCCACGGGCTTCGGCGGTGGTTTGGAGGGATCGTCTTCTTTCGCCTTCTTCAGCAGCTCATCGAATTTCGCCGAAAGCACGTCCTTCGACGTCTTCATCTGCTCGAAGGACTTCTGGAAGGCTTCCTCGCGGCGCCGTTCGGCTTCCTTGATCAGGCTCAGGCCCTGCTGGAGATCTTCAATCGCCCTGGGCTTCGGCTTCTCCTGGAAGCTGATTACCGATTTCAGCGCGGCGTTTACCCGCAGCGTCGCCCCGCAGCACGGGCACTCGAGCTCGAACGTCTCGCCTTTGGCCATGGCAACCGATATTGTACTCCGGTTCCCGCCCCGCGGCCCGTTACCCGGCGAGACACGCACGACGCTTCGAAGGCGGCTTCATACAGGCTGCTTCCGATACACTGGGTTCGTGATCCACCCAAGCGTCCTCATCTCTGGCGAAATACTTCCTGCCGATCAGGTCGCCCTTCGCCCTGGACAGGTTGGCCTGTTCACCGGCTGGGGCATCTTCTCGACGATTCGCGTCATCAGCGGCGTCCTGTTCGCCTTCGACCGCCACTGGGCGCGCATGCGCCGCGATGCCGACCTGCTGCGCGTTCCCTTCCCCTGGCCCCCGGCCGAGCTCGAACGGCAGCTCCTGCGCCTGGTCGAGGCCAACCACGCTTATGACGCCGCCATGCGCGTGCTGGTGATGCGCAACCGCGGCACCGTCTGGGAAGGGCCTGGCGTTGCGCGCGACTTTGACCTCGTCGCCTTCACCGCCCCGCTCCAGCCCTGGGGCGAAAGCGCCCGGCTCGGCATCGTCCCGCACGGCCGCCATGCGGCTTCGCCCTTTGCCGGAACCAAGTCGGCCTCATGGGCCATGAACCTGGTCTGGTACGAGGAGGCGCACGCCCGCGGACTCGATGAAGTGATCCTGCTGAACGAACGCGGCGAATTGAGCGAGTGCACATCGGCCAACATCTTTGCCGTCTTCGGCCGCGAGGCCGTCACGCCACCGCTCGATTCCGGCTGTCTGCCCGGTATCACCCGCGAACTGCTGCTCGAGGTGATCCGCGTTCCGGGCCTCGCGGTCAGCGAAAGGGCGTTGACGCTCGAAGACCTGGAGCGCGCGGACGGCGTCTTCATCACCTCCACCACCCGCGACGTTCTTCCTGTGGCCTCCGTCGAAGGGCTCGCGATCCGCACGGATTGGACCGTGGCACACGAACTCTCCCGGGCAATCGCCGACTACCAGGCCCAGTACGTGACCACAGCCCGGCGCCGCGCGGCCCCGCCGGAGTAACAGGAGCGTCCCGTTCCTGGCCGGGACGGGCTTTGCGCGAAGCCTGTGCATCAGAACCACGAGAGGATCAGTGCGAAGACCACACCCGGATCCATCATGATCCTTTCCCCGAATGGTGACCTCGACGTTCTGATCCCGCAAAGGACACGGCAAACCGTCCAGAGCCGTGATGAGCAGAAGGGGCTCCAGCCACAGCAGAGCCATCCCGTCCAAACCTACCGGCGCGGGCGGGCCTGAGCCGGCCCAGCCATCTGCCCGGTGAGGCTATCTCCGGCGAAAACTGAGAAAAACCGCTCCATCCAGCCACTTGTTCGATGTGAACTTCCGCGACACAAGCCTTTTGGACCGGCCGCCGTGGATCGGGGTTCTTCTGGGTTGCCTGATCTTGGCGCCGCAGGCCGACGCCGGCGCCTGGGTGCAGAAGCGCGGCCACGGGATCCTGATTGCGGGGCTGAACCGTTATGCCGCTGACGAGCGCTTCTCGCCGGACGGCGTGCGTGAACCTCTCGGTCCTGACGCGGGGTTCCGGAGCTGGACGCCGAATGCGTGGCTGGAGGTGGGACTGACCGACCGCTGGACGGGAATCGTCACTTTCGGCGTTTCCAACCTGCGATACGAGGACCGCTTTTACCGGGCCTCTGCCACCGCTCCCGGCGACCTACAAGCGGGCTTTCGCAGGGCGTTGCGGGCCTCCGACAGCGGCTGGCAGGTGTCCTTGCAGGCGCTTGCCAAGGCGCCTGCTTACTCGGCGCGCACCCAGCCGCGGCCCGGCAATGGACAGGCCGATCTGGAAATGCTCCTTCAGGCCGGGCGAAGTTTCCCGGTGGCGCGGCGCTGGGCGTACTTTTCGGGCGAGGGCGGGTACCGCATTCGCTGGGGCCGCCCCGCCGACCAATGGCGCGGGGAAGCCAGCGGCGGCCTGCATGTCAACTCCCGCGTCACTCTGATGACACAGGTATTCGGGATCCGCAGCACAGGCCATTTTCCGGCCCTGCCGGCCGGAGTCAACCCCCAGGTGGAGCCTTGGTTTCACCTGCTGCGGGTTCAGCCTTCTGCGGTGATTCGCCTTGGGCCGCAGTTGCGCCTTCAGGGAGGCTACGGCTGGGACGTGGCCGGCCGAAACATTGGCATTGGCCGACAGTGGGTGTTCGCCATATGGAAGACCTTCTGAAAGACGCCGCACGGGGCGGAGGTTCCGCCGCTGCCACGTCCAGGCGGATCGGCGAACGGCTGGTGGCAGCCGGACTGATCAGTGAACAACAGCTTCGCCGGGCGCTGGAGCTGCAAGAATCCGGCGGCGCGGCGCTCGGGCAGGTGCTCATGGCCGAGGGCTGGGTCCGGCCGCTCGATTTCTACTCCCTTCTGGCTGAGCAGTATGGCCTTCCGTTCGTCAACCTGGTGGAGCAGCCTCCGGATCCGGCGCTGTTCGATGCCGCGCGCCTGGACGATTACGCCCGCCGACAGTATGTTCCGTGGCGGAGACGGGAAGGCACGCTTCAAATTGCCATCACAGAGGTCGGCGAGGATACGTTCGCCGCACTCAAGGCCGAGTACGGGGCGGAAACCGAATTCGTGGTCACCTCGCGGCTGGACATTCTCTGGACGGTGCAACGCCTGGCTCACGACGTGCTGGTCGCGAACGCAACTTATGGCCGCGAACGGCGCGATCCGGCGCATTCCGCCCGGACCGTGCTGGACCGGCACCAGAAAGTGGCGGCGGTCATCCTGCTCGTGGGTTTGGGCGCCGCCATGCTGTGGAAAGGGCTGGCCGCGCTCGTCGTGCTGCATGCCCTGATCATTGCCGCGCTCGCCGGCAGCTTCCTTCTGCGCGCGGTGCTGGTCTGGCGCGGGAGCAGCACGCTGTTGCAGGTGCGCACCACCCGCGAAGAGCTGGAGAGCCTGGATCCCCGCAGCCTGCCCATTTACACGATCCTCGTGCCGCTCTACCGCGACGCGGCCGTCGTGCCGACACTCGCCAACGCCCTGCGCCGGCTCGATTATCCGCGCTCCAAGCTCGACATCCGGCTCATTCTCGAGGGCGATGATCTCGAGACCATTGAGGCCTGCAAACGCGCCGGCCTTGAAGCCAATGTCGAACTCGTCGTTGTCCCGCCATCGGAACCACGCACCAAACCGAAGGCGTTGAACTATGCCCTGCCTTTCGCCCAGGGGCAGTTTCTCACGATTTATGATGCGGAAGACATCCCCGAACCGGATCAACTGAAACGGGCCGTGGCCGCCTTCCGCAAGGCCCACTGGGAGGTGGTCTGCTTTCAGGCGCGGCTCAACTACTTCAACTGGAACGAGAACTGGCTCACCCGCCTCTTTACTCTCGAGTACTCGCTGTGGTTCGACTGGTATCTGCCGGGCCTTGAATCGCTGGGCATCCCCATCCCGCTGGGCGGAACCTCGAACCACTTCCGTGTCGAGGTGATCCGCGCGCTGGGCGGTTGGGACCCGTTCAATGTCACCGAAGACGCCGATCTGGGACTGCGGTTCACGATGAGCGGCTGGAAGGTCGGCGTGCTGG
>JBMFOK010000015.1:0-88489 GCA_049969655.1 Bryobacteraceae bacterium | reverse complement strand
GGTGTCATTGGCCATCGAGACGGCGCGTTCGAGCTCGGCGGGGCCGAAGAAGGGGCCGAAGTGGATATCGGTGAGCTGGACGATGCGCAGGCCGTCGAGATCGCGCGGCAGGCCGGGGATCGCAATGACGGTTTCCTTCACCGACAGGCCGTAGCGGGCCAGCGCGATGCCGAAGCCCGCGCCGCCCAAAGGGACGGCGGCCGCCGGCAGCGCCGCGGCGAGCATGCGGCGGCGCGAGGCGTCGAAGGCCGCCGGCTGCGCCGAGGCAAGCCACAGATCGAAGGCCAGCACCGCCAGCACCCAGAACAGCGACAGAGCGAGCGCCCAGGCGATGACGTCCGCCGGCAGCCACGTGAAGCTGTGCAGCGTGAGCACCGGTACGGCGGCCGCCATCCAGACAGACATGGCGGCGAACGCCGCGCGGCACAGCCTGAGCCGCTCCGGACGGCTTCGCATGCCGGGCAGGCGCGCCAGACGCCGCAGCACATCCCGGTGGACGAGCAGGGTGAGAAGGATGATGACGGCTACCGGCGCCCAGCGACGGAGGATTTCCATGAGAGCTTTTTTCCATTGTAGGAAGCGGCCAGGACTCCGCGGGGCGTCAGATGGAATGAAAATCGCGGCCTGGCCGCGCTATGACCGCTCGTTTCCAGGCGCTTCGCGCCCCTCACTCGTGGCTCTGAAGACGTGATCTTCGCGGCGCCGGCGGGAAAGCCCGCTGTGGAAGAGCGCGGCGGGTACAATTGAAACAATGTCGCTTGTTGTTGTCGGTTCCGTCGCCTACGACGGAGTGCAGACGCCCGCGGGAAAGGTGGACCGCATGCTGGGCGGAGCCTGCACCTACATTTCGCTGGCGGCCAGCTATTTCACGCCCGTGTCGATCGTCGCCGTGGTGGGCGAGGACTTCGCCGAAGAAGACGCGGATCTGCTCGCCTCGCGCGGCATTGATCTCGAGGGCCTGCAACGGGCGCCGGGCAAGACGTTCTTCTGGGCGGGCGTCTATTCGGACGACATGAACGACCGCGAAACGCTGGTGACCGAGCTGAACGTGTTCGCGGCCTTTCAGCCTGTGCTGCCGGCTTCATACCGGAATCGCCCCTATCTGATGCTCGGCAACATCCAGCCGTCCCTTCAGCGGAGCGTGCGCGAGCAGATGGACGGCGTGCGCCTGGCCGGCGGCGACACGATGAACTTCTGGATCGAGGGCCAGCGCGAGGAGCTGCTGCGGACGATCGCGGACTGGGACTTTTTGCTGATCAATGACAGCGAGGCGCGGCTGCTGAGCGGCGAGCGGAACCTGAAGCGCGCCGCGGCGGCCATCCGCGCGCTGGGGCCGAAGATCCTGGTGATTAAGCGCGGCGAATACGGGGCCACGCTGTTTCACGAAGGCGGCGCCTTCAGCGTGCCGGGCTATCTGCTGGACACGCTGAAGGACCCCACCGGCGCGGGCGACTGCTTTGCCGGCGGCTTTATCGGCTCGCTGGCCGAGCGCGGGGTCACGGCTGAAACGGCCACACCGGCCGACCTGGCGCGGGCGGTGGTCTACGGCTCGGTCATGGGCAGCTTCTGCTGCGAGGAGTTCGGCGTGAACCGCTTCCGCACGCTTACCCGGGATGACATTGAACGCCGCTTCCAGGAATTCCGCCAGCTCACGGCGTTCTAGCGCGTGGAGCGCCGCTCTGGCAGCGGCGCTGCTGGCCGTGACGGGGGCGGCGGCCGCGGCATATGTCTACCGCAACGGCTGGACTCTCTATTACGGGGACGCCGAGGCGCACCTCAACATTGCGCGGCGGCTGACGGACTCGCGCCTGCCAGGCATTCATCAGATCGGGACCGTATGGCTGCCGCTGCCGCACCTGCTCATGGCGCCGCTCGCGCAGCGGGACGCGCTCTGGCACAGCGGGCTGGCCGGTGTGCCGGTCTCGGTGGCGGCGTATGTGGCGGCGGGGCTGTTCCTGTTTCTCGCGCTGCGGAGGCTGAGCGGCTCGCCGGCGGCGGCGGCGGCGGGCACGGCCGTCTTCGCGCTGAATCCGAATCTGCTGTATCTCCAGGCGACGCCGATGACGGAACCGCTGGCGCTGGCGTGCCTGCTGGGGCAGTTGTATTTCCTCGTGCGGTTCCACGAGTCGCGCCGGACAGCCGACGCCGCGCTGGCGGGGCTGGCGGCCTGCGCCGGCGCACTCACGAGGTATGAAGGCTGGTTTGTGATTCCCTTTGCGGCGCTATTCGTGCTGTGGCGCGGCGGCGGGCGCCGCTGGCGCAGCGCGGTGATCTATTCGCTGATTGCGGGCGTGGGGCCCGCCTGGTGGCTGGCGCACAATGCATACTTCTATGGCGATGCGCTGGAGTTCTGGCGCGGGGAATGGTCGGCGCGGGCCATTTATCAAAGGCAACTGGCCAGCGGGATGGCGCCCTATCCGGGCGATCACGACTGGAAACGCGCCGCCGAATATTACCTGGAGGCCGCAAAGTTGTGCACCGGGCTGCCGCTGTTCTGGATCTCGCTGGCGGGCGCGGTGGCGGCACTGCGGCGTCAGGCGCTGGCGCTGGGGTTCCTGCTGCTTGTGCCGGTGTTCTATGGGGTGAGCATGCACTCGTCCGGCACGCCGATTTTTGTGCCGCATCTGTGGCCGTACAGTTACTACAACACGCGCTACGCGATCGTGTGGCTGACCGTGGGAGCTCTGGGAGCGGCCGCGCTGGTGGAGCTTGTGCCGAAGCGCTGGCGGGCGGGCGCCACGGTGGCGCTGGTGGCGGCGTCGCTGGCGCCGTGGGCGCTGCGGCCGCGGCCGGAGGCGTGGATCTGCTGGAAAGAGTCCGAAGTGAACTCCGTCTCGCGCCGGCAGTGGACGCGCGAGGCGGCGCAATATCTGGCGTCGCGTTACCGCCCGGGCGCCGGCATTCTGCTCAGCTTCGGCGACATCACCGGCGTGCTGCGCCTGGCGCGGATTCCGGTGCGCGAGGCGCTGCACGAAGGCGACCTGACGGCGTTTGAGGCGAGCCTGGCGCGGCCGGACCTGTTCCTGTTCGAAGAGTGGGTGCTGTGCGCTCCCGGCGACCGCGTCTCGCGCGCGGTGGCCAGGCGCAAGCCCGCCGCGCGCCGCTATGAGTGTGTCAGAATCTATGCTGCGAAAGATTCGCCGGGCGTGGAGATCTGGCGGCGGATCCAGGTGGAGCCATGATTCCTTTCACGAAAGCGCACGGCGCGCGGAACGACTTTCTGCTGACGTGGGCGCACGAGGCGCCGTCCGAGGCGCTGCTGGAAGCGGCGGCGCGGGCCATCTGCGACCGGCGCGCCGGCGTGGGCGCCGACGGCTGGCTGCTGGTGAGGCCGCCCTCGCAGGGCTCTCCCGCCTCGATCCGCCTGTTCAACTCCGACGGCAGCGAGGCCGAGATCAGCGGCAACGGCACGCGCTGCGCCGCGGCATTTCTGTGCGACGCGGGCCTGACGGGCCCGGAGGTGGAGATCGCCACCGGGGCGGGCGTCAAACGGCTGCGGCTGCTCGAGCGGCAGGGGATGCGGTTCGAGTTCGACATGGACATGGGCGGCGTGGAGATCCTTGAGCTGCACACGGTGATGGAAGCCCGGGGACGCACGCTCGACTGCACGCTGGCCTGGCCGGGCAATCCGCAGTGCGCCGTCTTCGTGGATGCGATTCCGGAAGACTGGGAGCGGCTGGGCGCGGAGCTGGAACGCCATCCGCGCTTCCCGAACCGCACGAACGTGAGCTTCGTGCGCGTGGCCGACCGGGAGAATCTCGAGGTGCGATTCTACGAGCGCGGCGCCGGGGCGACCGAATCGAGCGGCACCGGTTCGACCGCCGCCTTTGCCGCCGCCCGCGCGCGGGGGCTCGCCGGCGGGCGGGCCATCGTGCACACGCCGGCAGGCCCGCTGCGGCTGCGCGTGGAGCAGGGTTCGTACTTCCTCACCGGGCCGGCGGAGATCGTCGCCGGCGGCGAGTTTTACTTTTCGGGCGCGGCGGAAAACCAGCGATAAAGAACGCCGGCGGCCACCGCGACGGCCTGCTCGCGCTGGGTGAGGTCGCGCTCGGTGTCTTTGAGAAACACGACCAGGGCGACGCGGCCGCGCCGTTCCGGCAATTCCACCAGGGCGGCGATGCTCATGCACACGTTGCGGCCGTCCCAGAAGGCGGTGGATCCCGCCTTGCGATAGAGCACGGCGCCGCGCCAGGCCTCTGGCAGGCGGTCTGCGCCGAACGGGGTATCGCGCATCCACTCGCGCAGCCGTTCGTGGCTTTTCGGGTGGAGGAGCTTTCCTTCCTCAATGGCGGCCATGAGCAGCGCGAAGGCTTCCGGCGTGGCCGTGTCGCGCGCGTCCATGAGATACCTTTCGCGCGAGGGCGCCAGCCGCCACGCAAGGTCGAGTTCCGCCAGCGAGCGGTCGATGCGGATGCCATCGCCGAACCAGCGCTCGACGCGCCGGGCAGCCGCGGCGGGTCCGCCGCCGAGGGCGAGCAGCCGGTCGGAAGCGGTCGCGTCGTTGTCGCGCACGGCGGCCTCAAGGAGCTGGCCAATGGTGAGGACGCCGCCTTCCGGGTAGCGAAAGCGCAGCGGACTGTGGCCGGGCGTGAAGTCTGCGGGTTCGACGCGCACCATCTTGTGGAAGGGCATCTCGCCGAGCTCCATCTGCGCCAGGGCGTGCATGGCCACCGGCAACTGGACGAGCTCGAGCATGGGAAAACGTTCTTTGGCGCGCCAGCCGGCGAGGCGGCCGCTTTCCAGATGAAGGGCCGCCGCGCCGAGCGTGCCCCCCACCTGCTGCTCGAGGGCGCGCATTTCGGCCGCAAAGGGGGGCGGCGCCTGCGCCGCGGCGCGCATCGAAAGAGCCAGAACCAGCAGCGCGGGCCTCATTGGCGGGGTGGAGGCGCAAAGACCACCATGACGACCAGGACCCCCGGCCCCGGGTTCTTCAGCCCGTGCGGGACGCCCGCCGGCGCCAGCACCAGGTCGCCCTCGCCGACGGCGTGCGCCTCCTCGCCGAGGATGGCCTCGCCCTGGCCGGCGAGGACATAGTAGAGCTTGTCCTGATCCGCGTGAACGTGCGCGGCGTGCTCCTGCCCGGGCAACAGGCAGTTGAGGCCCGCGGAAAGACGTTCGCCGGAGGCGAGCGTCACCTTGCCCATGCGGTCCGGAAGGAATTCGGCGCGGCAGGCGATGTCGCGAATCACCATGAGTACAGGATCGCCCAAACGGCGGGCGCGCGGTCAGAAGGTCCGCACGCCCATGGCGACGAGGTCGTCAACGCGCATCGTTTCCCGGACGACATACGGTTCGCCGTATTTTACGCCTATCAGATTGCCGTAGAAGCGCGCGATCGAACGGAGCCGGTCGTGGATCTCTTCGCGGTCCGGGAACAGGTTCGCGCCCTCGGCGTGCGCGCCGTACTGGGACTGGTAAGCGAACAGCGACTCCATGCGCCGCTCAAAGTACGGCGTGATGTCCACGACGAAGGAGGGCGGGACGTTGGCGTACAGGGAGGCGTAGACGACCTTGAAGGGCCGGTGCGGCTCGCTCTGGCTGTCGAGCTTGCGGATGCCGGCCAGGAACGAGGCCTCGAAGCCGAGGGCGGAAGCGTGGTAGTGGTCCGGGTGGCGCGCTTCCCAGTAGGGCAGGATGACGACGCGCGGCCTCAGGCGCCGGATGACGGCCATCAGCGTCATCCGCAACCCGATGTTGTTTTCGAGCCGCGCGTCCGGCATGCGGAGGTTCTCGCGGAAGGCGAGCCCGAGGATGCGGGCGGCTTCTTTCGATTCGCGGATGCGCTCTTCGGGCGTGCCGCGGGTGCCCATGTCGCCGGCGGTGAGGTCGAGCGCGCCGGTGCGGTAGCCCATGTCGGCCATGCGCAGCAGCGCGCCGCCGCAGGTCTGTTCGATGTCGTCGGGGTGTGCCGCAATGGCGAGCACATCCAGCGGCGTGACGTTGTCGAGGTCGAGAGCGGGAGGATAGAACATCACCACACCAGGTCGCGGCGCAACCGGTAGCGGTCGCGCGTCCGGAAGACGTGAATGAGCGCGATGCCGGCCAGGAACCCGGCCGCATGCGCCAGAAAGGCGACGCCGCCGCGCTGTGCGGCGGCGTCCGCAATGGAGCCAATGCCGCTGAAAAGCTGCACGATGAACCAGTACACCAGCACGATGTAAGCGGGCAGCTCAAAGGTGAAGACGAAGAGGAACCAGCCGAGCATGACGATGCGCGAGTGCGGGAACTTCACCAGGTAGGCGCCCATCACGCCGGCAATGGCGCCGCTGGCTCCGATCATCGGCACGCGCGAGTCCGGGTTCACCGAATACTGGCCCAGCGCCGCCGCGGCGCCGCACAGCAGGTAAAAGGCGAGGAAGCGTCCGTGGCCGAGGATGTCCTCGATGTTGTCGCCGAAGACCCAGAGGAAAAGCATGTTGCCGGCCAGGTGCAGCCAGCCGCCGTGCAGGAACATGGACGTGAACACGTTCAGCCAGGAGAACCGCTCCGGCACGAGGCCGTAAAGGAAAAGAAAATCGTTGCGCGTGTATGGGTCGAGAGAGACCTGATAGAGGAACACGAACACATTGGCGGCGATGAGCCCGACGGTGACAAGCGGCTGCGAGTAGCTGCGCTGCGAGTCGTGAATGGGGATCATCGCGCCGTGTCCCAGAACTGGCGGAATTCGGCCAGCGCGCGCCGCTCGCCGCGCTGGATGAGGGCGCGCGCTTCCGCCTCGGAAGCGATGCGGCCGCGGGCGCCGAGGGCGGTGCAGTTGAGCGCGGCCATCGCGTTGGAGAACTCGAGCGCCTCGGCGATGCCAAACCCCTTGAGCACCGCATAGCAGAAGGCGCCGTGGAAGATGTCGCCGGCGCCGGTCGTGTCGATGCAGTTGACGACGAAAGCGGGCGAATAATGGAAGTGGCCGTCCATGCGGGCCAGCGCCCCGTGCGCGCCGAGCGTCATGGCCGCCACCTTCATCCCGTAAGTTTCCTGGATGAGCGCGAGCGCCCGAAGCGGGTCGGACTCGCCGGTCCATCGCTCGGGGAATTCGCTGGACGTGATCAGGTAATCGACGTTCGGCAGCACGTCTTCGAAGCCTTTGTAAATGGTATCGACATCGACGGTGACCGGAATGCCGTGCTGGCGGGCGATGCGCGCGGCGTGGGCCACGGCGGGCGTGTCGTGGCCGTCGATGTGGAGCAGGCGCGCACAGGTGATCTGGTCCGGGGTGATCTCTTCGGGCGTGATTTTCAGCGCTTCGGGGCGGTGCCAGAAGACGGTGCGTTCGCCGGTGCTCTGGTCGATGAGGATGTAGGCGGACTGGTTGGGCACGCCGGGGCGGCGCTGCACGTGGTCGAGGTTGATGCCTGACCCCTGGAGGCTCTCCCACTGGATGCGTCCGCGCTCGTCGTCGCCGATGGTGCCGATGTATTTGACGCGCAGGCCGAGCCTTGCGCAGCAGACCATCGCGCTGGCCACCTGCCCTCCGGGCGAGAGCAGCTCCTCGAGAAATGGCACCTTGCCTCCGTAAGCGGGGAAGTGCGGAATGAGGATCATCGTGTCAGTGGCATTGAGGCCGACGCCGACGACGTCGAATTGCGGTGCGGTCACTCGAGTCCCCCCAGGAAGCGGAGCAACGCGGCGGCGGTCGCGTCGCCGGGCCTCGCGATGCTGGTCATTTCCGAGATGTGGTTTTCACGGGCGATGAAGACGAGCTCGGCCGGCACGCCCGCCTGCCGGAGCGCGGCGTAAAAGCGCCGCGCCTGCTGCGGCAGCGTCAGGTAGTCCCACTGGCAATAGGTGATGAGAAACGGCGGCAAGCCGGGGCGCACGTGGAACAGCGGCGAGGCCTCGCGGCGCACCGCCGGGTCATTGCCGAAGACGCGCGCGCCGGCTTCGCCGGTGACGTCGGGCACGCCGCTCATCGAGATGACGCCGCGGATGGCGGCCGTGGTCAGTCCGCGCCCGCGCAGCCACTTCTCGTTGGCCGCGAGCAGCGCCACCAGGTGTCCGCCGGCGGAGTGGCCGGCGACGACGATCCGCGCCGGGTCGCCGCCGTATTCGGCGATGTGGCGCACCGTCCAGGCAAAGGCGTCGGCGACGTCCTCGATCTGGGCCGGGTGCGGATGCTTCGGCGCCAGCCGGTAACTGGGCACGACGACCACATAGCCTTCGCGGGCGAAGCGGTTGCCGAAGAACGGATACTGCTTCCGGTCTCCGCGAACCCAGGCTCCGCCATGCACGAAGAAGAGCACCGGGCGGCGCGCGGCGCCGCGGCGGCGGTAGATGTCGAGCCGGTGCTTGTCAGCGTCTTCGGGCGCTCCGGCAACATATTCGATGTCGGCGACGGCCTCGACGCCGGGGTCGAGCTGCTGGGAGGGCAGCGCGAGCGCGCCCGCGTCCGGGCGGGCCAGGCGGATGGCATTCGAGTAGATCCAGGGACGCTGCTCGCCATCGATGTCGAGCCAGGCCTCGACGCGATACATGCCTGGCTCGGCGGCCTGCCAGGAGACCATGTCGGCCCGGGCCTCATGGACCACCTGGCCCTCGCGGATGAAGCGCCAGTGCGCGGCCACGGGCGCGCGCGCCACCAGCCGCGTCGAGCCCGCCATCGGGATCGTATCGCCCATCTCATAGACGCCCAGCGAATTCACCGCGAAGAAGGCAAAGCCGCGCGGATCGCACAGCCAGTCATGCGCCACCCAGACCCGGCCCTCGCGCAGCGAGCGCGCCAGCGCTTCGTGCGCGAATTCCCGGGCGAGGATGTGCGTCACCGTGTTGCGGAAAGCGACTTCATAGGGATCCAGCTGCACCTGGCCGCCGACGATCGCGTTCTGGTGCGCATCCACCGCGCCGATGCCGGTGAAGAAACGCGTGGCGAGCACGCGGTCCCAGCGGGCGAAGATCTCCGGCCAGTAGTCGGCGCCGGCGCCGTAGACTTCGTCCGGATACTGGCGCACGAGCCGCGCGAGCTCAGCGAGTTTTTCCGGGGAACCGGCGACAGTCTTCAAAAATCCGGCCAGATCCGTGTCGTCTTCGTGATCGGCGTGGCGATTGTAGATCTCCATGCCGTCCCAGCCTTCCGGCGAGGCCTCCAGGTCGCCTTCAACGTGGGAGTGAAACCGCAGCCCGGGCGCGGGACGGGGAAAGAGCAGCTCGTGGCGGTTGCCGTTCTCCGCGCCGGCAAAGAAGAGGATGCCTTCCCGCTCTCCGTGCCACGTGGCGGGGTGCGGGCCGCCGTGATCGCTGAAGAAGACGGCGCGGACGCCTGTGGCGCGGGCGGCGGCGAGCACCTGCGCGCGTTTGCCCAGCGTGTGCGGGGCGTCTTCGGCATGCACATGCATCACGGCGGGAAAGTCCTCGTAGATGCCCACGGGTTCGAGCGAGCGGCGCTGGGCGGTCAGCCGTTCCCTCTCGGCGCGCACCGCCGCCAGCCGTTCCGGCGCAAGCCGTTCCACCGTGGAATACTTCCGGCCGGGCCTGAGCGGCGGCTGCGCCGCGGCCGCGGCGGCGAGGCAGAGGACAAGCGCAAGGCGTCGCATTCTGTTCTGAGGATATCCCGCCGCGCCGCGCGCTTACTTCTGCGGCAGCTCGTACAGATAGATGGTGTAGGGATGGCGGTGGGCTTCCACCTTTTCGACGCGGGAGGGCTTCCAGCCCTTGATGCGGAACTCGAGCGAAACGACGCGCGCGCCCGGTTTCAGCTCGCGCTCCAGTTTCGGACGGAGCTGTTCGTTGGCTTCGGTGAGCAGATACAGCGCGACGACATCGGCGCCGGAGAGGTCCACCTGCATCAGGTCGCCTTCGATCACCTTCACCTGGTCCTGAAGGCCCAGGCTTTCCACGGCCAGGCGGGCGCGCCGCACAAGCGCAGGGCTCAGCTCCACGCCCACGGCCCGGGCGCCAAAGTCCTTTGCGGCGGTGGTCAGGATGCGGCCATCTCCGCAGCCGAGGTCGTAGAGCGTCTCGCCACTCTTGAGCCGGGCGATTTCCAGCATCTTCACGACGATGGGCTGCGGTGAGGTGACGTAAGGCGCCAGCTTCTGGGGCTGGATGAGACGCCGGTCCTGCGCGCCGGCCGGCGGCGCCAGCAGCAGGACGGCCAGCGCGCTAACGGGGCGGAACCAGGTGCGAACCCCTGAACGATGCATCGGCTGGACGCCTCCCTGATTTCCATTTTACGATCCGCGCCACCACCTCCGTCACCGCGGACCAGAGTTCGCGCGGGCGGCTGATGGTGAATTCCAGCCCCTTGAAGTAGCGCACCGCCTGGCCGATGGTGTCACGCCAGGGAGTCAGTTGCGGCGTCAGGTTGTAGTTCAGGTAAAAGACAGGGTATTCGGTCTCGCCCACTTCGCGCAGCGCCTCGGCGGGGATGCCCGAGGGCAGCATCACCTTGGGCCCGGCAATGATGAGCCCGTCGGGCGGCGGCTCGCCGTTGTGGACCTTGAATTCGTTCTGGATGAGCGTGGCCAGGAATTCCGCGTCGGCGTTCCTGTTCTGAAGCTGCGAGAAATCCACGCGGCCCAGTTGCAGGCCGCGCAACGCCTCGCCGATGGCGGGGAAGTCAATGCGGTCGCTGGCCTCCTGGCGGTAGAGGATCCGCTGCTGCTGGAGATTGAAGGCCACCACCGAGTAGCGAGCGATCCGCGGATCGCGCTGGATCGTGCGCAGGATGGAGACGAGCGCGGCCGTATCGGCCGGCTGAAGCGTGGCCGCATTGCCATTCTGCGGGGCGAAGTTGATGAGCACCTTCACCGAGAGCGGCCCGCCGCTGTAGTCTTTTTCGACCGGCGGCTCTTCGGCAAACTCGTCCTGGTCGGAGGGGGCCGCCGTGCCCGGGGCCAGGGCGATGGCCAGGTCCCTGTCCTTCGGCGGCAGCATGGCTTCGGCGCGCCAGAAACTGGCGCAGACGCGCTCGCTGCGGTCGCGCATCAGCCAGTCCACCTGGTAGACGCCCTCGCCGAGGTCGAACGCCCCCTGAAGGGAGGCGTCGCCCTTCGCGTCCGGCTCGATGCTGGGCACGCGGATTTTCTGGGAAAAGTAGGCGGCCCGCTGCGGAGCGTTTTCCGGGGTGACGCGGAAGATGATCGTCAGCTGGTTTTCCAGCCCGGCGAGTTCGCGCATCGGGATGGCGACCTCGTAGCCGGCGTGGAACTTCAGGTCGAAACCGACGGCGGGCTTGATGGGCGTGACGCGGCAGGGCAGGTCGTCGCGCGGCTCGCGGGCCTCGAGCACCGCCATGTCGCTGGTGGTAAGTGCGCGGCCGGGTTCGGCCTGGATCAGGTTTTGCCCCGCCGCAGGCCACGCGCAGCCCAGAACGATTCCGCCCCATGCGGCCAGGAGCGAAAACGGCCACGAGCGTCTCCGCCGTTCTTCCATGCCCCCACTCGTCCGGTGACCTATTCTATCTCCACGCCGCCCCGGCGCAAAGCCAGGCGGGCGTGGATATACACGGCATCATCGCCGATCTGAACAACAAGTGCAAGCCTGGCGGCGAAGTTCTCATTCGGTGTCGTGGGGCCGGGTCCGATATAATCGAAGTCTGGGAGCTGGCCTTCAATTCAATGGAGGACATCAAGCGCAAGATCCAGGAAGAGATTGCCGCGCTCGAATATGAGCTGCGCAATCAGCTTCCCAAAGAGATCCTGAAGGCGCGGGCGCACGGCGATCTGCGCGAAAACGCGGAATTCCACGCCGCCAAGGAGCGGCAGCGCTACGTGGACGCGCGCCTGGCGCAACTGCGGAAGCGCCTGGCCGAGTTCTCGCTCATCGACATGTCGCGCATCCCGCGCGACCGCGTGGGGCTGGGCTCCACGGTGGTCGTGCTCGACCTGGACCGGAACGAGGAGATCACTTACAAGCTGGTGGTCAGCGAGGAAGCAGACGCCGCCAGAGGGCTCATCTCCACGACGTCTCCCATCGGCCGCGGGCTGGTGGGCAGGAAAGTGGGCGACGAGGTGACCATTCCGAGCCCGAGCGGCGTGCGGCGTTTCGAGATCCTGCAACTGACCACGATCCACGACGCAGCCGCAGAGGCGGAGTGAAGCCGCGATGACGATCACGCGCGCCATCGGCACCGGGGCGGGAAAGATCCTGTTCTGGATCGTGCGCGCGCTCGCGCTGTCGAAGATCCACCCCAACGTCCTGACATTCCTCGGGCTGCTGATCAATATCTACGCGGCGTACCTGCTCGCCCGCGGCCTGTTCTTTTACGCGGGGCTGGTGATCCTCGGCGCCGGGCTGTTCGACATGGTCGACGGGCGCGTGGCGCGGGCGACCCGGCAGGTAACGCGCTTCGGCGCCTTCTTCGACTCGGTGGTGGACCGCTATTCGGACCTGGCCCTGCTGATGGGCCTGCTCGTCTACTACGCCAACATCAACCGGAACTTTTATGTGGTGCTGACGGCCGTGGTGATGACCGCCACGGTGATGATCAGCTACACGCGCGCCCGGGCGGAAAACGTCATCCCGTCATGCAAGGTCGGCTTTTTGGAAAGGCCGGAGCGGGTGGTGCTGCTGATCATCGGCGCGCTGTTTGACCGCATGGCCGCGGTCCTTTGGGTGATCGCCGTGCTTGGCAACATCACGGTGATCCACCGCATGTGGCACGTCTGGGAAGTGACCCGGCAGATGGATGAGAGCGCGCCCGCGGAGCTGCCTGCCGAGCAGACCCGCGCCGGCGCGGCCAGCGCGCGCTGAAGCTCACCCGGCCGCGCCGCTTCCTTCGAAGATCACGAACGCCTGCGCCACGGTCTCCGTGTGCGTCAGCGACAGGTGAATGCGCTCAACCCCCATCTGACGGGCGATCTCCGCCGCCACCCCGTGCAGCAGGAGCGCCGGCCTGCCGGAGCGCTGGTTACGCACTTCGAAGTCCTGCCAGCGCACGCCCCGCCGCCAGCCGGTGCCGAGCGCCTTCATGCCCGCCTCCTTGGCGGCGAAGCGGGCCGCGTAGCGCTCGTAGCGGTGCGCCTTGCGCTCCACATAGGCGATCTCGGCGGGCGTGAAGACGCGCTCGAGGAAGCGGGTCCCGTATTTTTCCACCGCGGCGCGGATCCGGTCCACTTCCGCCAGATCGATGCCCGTGCCCAGAATCATCCTCTCGGCTCCCTCACGTGAAAACGACGGTCTTGCGGCCATAGAGCAGAATGCGGTGTTCCAGATGCCAGCGCACGGCGCGCGCCAGCGCCAGCCGCTCGGCGTCGCGGCCCTTCTCGATCAGGTCCTCAAGCTGGTCGCGGTGCGAGACGCGGACCACCTCCTGCTCAATGATCGGGCCGTCATCGAGCACCTCGGTCACGTAGTGCGCCGTGGCGCCGATCAGCTTGACGCCCCGCTCGAAGGCCGCATGGTAGGGCCGCGCGCCCTGAAAGGCGGGCAGGAACGAGTGATGCACGTTGATGATCCGCGCCGGATAACGGCCGACGAATTCCGGCGAAAGAATCTGCATGTACCGCGCCAGCACCACCAGGCCGATGCCGTGCTCTTCGAGCAGTACGAGCTGCCGCCGCTCGGCTGCGGCTCGGGTCGCGGGCGATACCGGCGTGTGCACGAAGGGCACGCCGTAGAAGCCGGCCAGCGCGGCCGCGTCCTCGTGATTGCTGATGATGAGGCGAATCTCGCCGGGCAGCTCGCCCATGTGGCGGCGGTGGAGCAGGTCGGCCAGGCAGTGCAGGTATCTGGAAACGAAGATCGCCACGCCCAGCCGGTCGCGCGAGTACGCCACGCGCCAGTCCATGCGGAAGCGGCGCGCCACGGCGGCCTCAAAGGCGGCAGCGAACTCGTCCCGGCCCAGCGCGAAACCGTCCAGGTCCCATTCGACCCGCATCAGGAACTGCCCGGTCGCATCGTCCCGGTGCTCATCCGTGGACAGAATGTTGGCCCCGTGCTCATACAGGAAACCGGAGACGCCGGCGACGAGGCCCCGCGCGTCAGGGCAACTGATGAGAAGAATGGCGCTGTCGTGCCCGCCCATGTCCGTGCAGATTTCCATGGTAGCGCGGCCGCCGCCGGTAGCACGCCGACGCGAGTTTTGCTACTTTGGTGGCGTCATGCACATCCCCGACGGGTACCTGTCACCGCCGGTGGCGGGCGTGCTGGGCGCGGCCGGCCTCGCCGGCGTGGTAATGGCCTCGCGCCGGGCGGCACGGTCGCTCGATGAGGCGCGCGTCCCGCTGATGGGCGTGATGGGCGCCTTCGTATTCGCCGCCCAGATGATCAACTTCCCCGTGGCGGCGGGCGCCAGCGGCCACCTGCTCGGTTCGGCCCTGTTGACAATCGTGCTCGGGGCCGCGCCCGCCGTGGTTGTCATGACGGCGATTCTCGCCATTCAGGCGCTGCTGTTTCAGGACGGCGGCGTGCTGGCGCTGGGCGCGAACGTCACGAACATGGCGCTGGCCAGCGTGGCGGCGGCCTCCTGGTCCTGTGGGCTGCTGGGCCCGGGCCGGCGGCGCCTGGCCGCTTTCGCCGCCGGAACGCTCAGCGCACTGGTGGCCGCCTGCCTGGCGCTGGCGGAGCTGGCCGCCTCGGGCATCCGCATCCCAGGCCCGGCGCTGGCGGGCGCACTGGCCATATTCACGGTGACGGCAGCGCTCGAGGGGGCGATCACGGCCGCGGTGGTGGCGGCGCTCGAAAGGCTCCAGCCGGCGCTGCTGGCCCGGCAGGCGGAGTTTCGGCGGCCGGCGCTGGCGGGCGTGCTGCTCGTGTCGCTCGTCCTGGCGGCGGCGGCGTTCCTGATTGCCTCCACGCGGCCGGACGGGCTGGAACATCTGGCCGGGCAGCTGGGCATCACCGGCCTGGAGCGGACCCTCGTCGGCGCACCAATGCCAGATTACGAGGCGCCGTGGCTGCCGGCGCCGTGGCTGGGCAAAGCCGCCGCCGGGGTGTTCGGGCTGGCGGCCGCGGCCGGGCTGTGCTGGGCGGCCGGGAAGTGGATGGCGCGGTGGCGCAACGCCTAGGTCGCAGGCATTTCCGGTTTGACGAGTGGAGCCGCGGCCGCAGCCGGCTCCACCGTTTGGACGCACGCATCAAGCTCGCCACAGCGCTTGCGCTGCTGGCGGCGGTGTCCCTCTGGGACCGGGCGTGGATGCTGGCTGCCGCATTTCCGCTGCTGGCGCTGGCTGCACGGCTCCCTGTGCCGGCGCTGGTGTTACGCGCCGCGCTGGTCGTGCCGTTTTCGCTGGTGTTTGCCGCCATGAGCTGGTGGGCCGGGGACGCGGCCCGCGCGGCGGCGCTGCTGTGGAAGCCCTGGGCCTCGGCGCTCTGGGTGGTGCTGCTGATGGCGACGACGCCGCTTGAAGAGGTGCTCGGCGCGGCGGCCTTCTTCGGCGCGCCGCGGCTGGTGCTTGAAGTGATGCACTTTCTGTGGCGTTATCTGGGCGTTCTCTCCGGGCAGGCATGGCGGCTGCGCACGGCCGCCCTGGCGAGGGGCGCAGAGCGGTCCTTTGAGGTTTCGGCCTCCAGCGTGGCGGTGCTGCTGGTGTCTTCCTACGCGCGCGCCCTGCGCGTCCACCGGGCGACGCTGGCGCGCGGAGCAGGTGTCATGCCGTGAGTTGCATCGTCGACGCGCGGGGCATCCGCTTTTCCTACGAGCCCGGCCGCGACGTGCTGCGCGGCGTCGACTTCCAGCTCCACCGCGGCGAAAGCGTCGCCATCTTCGGCCGCAATGGCTCCGGCAAGACGACGTTCCTGCTGCACCTGAACGGCATCCTGCGGGGCGAAGGCCATCTGCGTGTCTGCGACCTGCCGGTGACGCGCGCCAACCTGCCGGTGATCCGGCGCAAGATCGGCTTCCTTTTTCAGGACCCGGAAGATCAGCTCTTCCGCCCGACGGTCCTGGAGGATGTCTGCTTCGGGCCGCTCCAGGCGGGGCTTTCGCGCGCCGAGGCCGAGCAGCGCGCACGCCGCGCGTTGTCCGCCGTCGGCATCGAGGAGGGACTGGACCGCGCCCCCTACCATCTGAGCAGCGGCGAGAAGCAGCGCGTGGCGCTGGCCGGCATCCTCGCCGTCGAACCGGAGGTGCTGATCCTGGACGAACCCACCACCCATCTCGACCCTCCCGCCCGCCGCGCTCTGCTCGAACTGCTGCGCGGGCTTCCCCAGGCGAAACTCATCGTCACGCACGACGCGCCGTTCGCCCGCGCCCTTTGCCCGCGGGCCGTCTTTTTCGAGCAGGGCCGCATCGTGGCCGACGGGCCGTGCGCGGACATCATCCGCCGCTTCGGCTGGGATCTCGAGTCTCCAACAGAAACGTCACCGGTCCCTCATTGACCAGGCTCACCGACATCATCGCCTGAAAGACGCCCGTTTCCACATGCACGCCCTGGCGGCGCGCGGCTTCGACGAAGCGCTCATACAGCCGCCGCGCCTGTTGCGGGGGCGCCGCCATGTCGAAGCTGGGCCGGCGGCCTTTCCGCGTGTCGCCGTACAGGGTGAACTGCGACACCACCAGGAGACTGCCGCCCGTGTCACGGAGGCTCAGGTTCATCTTGCCGGCCTCGTCCTGGAAGACGCGCAGGGTGATGATCTTCTCCGCCAGGGTATCGGCGTCCTGCTCCGTATCGTCGCGCCCCACGCCGAGCAGCACCAACAGCCCCGGCCCGATGGCGCCCGTGACGCGCCCATCCACGGTGACACTGGCGCTCGATACACGCTGAATGACCGCGCGCATGGCTCTTTCCCAAGGTAGCCGAGCGGCCGCACGGACTGCACCGCCGGCGCGCCGCTGTAAGGGATTCGCCCGATGGCGCAACGACCCGGGCTTGCCGATAATGCAGGCAGAGAGGGCCATGATTTTCCGGAGGAAGCGCCAGACATCGGGGATCCACGGCGGGTTCCTGCACTTCCGCGACAACACGAATCGCATCGTCGCCGGCCCGGCCGATGGCGAATACATCCATCTGCGGGACGAGTTCGGCAACGAGTGGCGCGGCGTGGCGGAGCGCCAGCCCGATGACACGATCCGCTACCGGTTCCGCTCGTCCAACGGCGACTTCATTACGGGCGTTTCCGACGGCTACGGCGTGATTCTGCGCGATCAGAAGGGCAACACCTGGCGCGGCTTTCTGGACTAAGGCGGCGGGCAGTGATCGAAAAAGCCCGGAAAATCGGGCGCGAAAGTACTATCGCCGCGGCCCTTGCCCGCGATTTTCCCGGGTAGCCGCGTCTACAATAAGATCGTGCCGCGGCTTGCGGGGGCGTTTCTCTTCCTGCTTCTGACGCGCGGGGCGGTCTTCGCCCAGGCGGGCGGCATTCTGCCGCTCAAGGAGGTCCGCGCCGGCATTCCCTGCACGGGCAGGACGGTTTTTCAGGGCACGCGCGTCGAAGAATTCCGCTGCGAGATCCTCGGCGTGCTGGAAAACGCCGCTCCGAATCAGTCCATCATCCTGGCGCGGCTGAGCGGCGGCCCGCTGGAAGAGACGGGCGTGTTGCAGGGGATGAGCGGGAGTCCGGTCTATTCCAACGGCCGGCTGATTGGCGCGGTGGCGTATTCGTTTCCTTTCGCCAAGGCGCCGGTGGCCGGAATCCGGCCGATTGAGGAGATGCTGCGCGCGGCGCCGCCCGTGCGGGCGGAGCGCGAATGGAAGAACCCGTTTGAGATTGCCTCGACGCTGCCGCGGCGCGAAGAGATTCAGCTCGGCCCGGCGCGGCTGGCCGAGATCGCAACGCCGCTGTGGTTGAGTGGATTCACGCGGTCTGCGGTGGAACATTTTGCGCCGGCGCTCCGCGCCGCCGGGCTGGAGCCGGTGCAGGGCATTGGCGGCGGCTCCATGCGCCAGCCGGCGGCGGCGCCCGCGCCGCCGCAGCCGGGCGAGATGATCAGCGTGCAACTAATGACCGGCGACATGAACGTCGGCGCCGACGGCACGGTGACGCATGTGGACGGCCGGCGCGTCTACGCCTTCGGCCACCGGTTTCTCGGGGCCGGGGAGACGGAGATGCCGTTTGCGCGAGCTGAAGTTCTGACGCTGCTGCCGAGCCTGAACACGTCGTTCAAGATCTCCAATCCCCGGGAATGGCTCGGCGCGATGACGCTGGACAGTTCGGTGGCCGTTTCCGGAGAACTCGGCCGCCGGCCGCGCATGTTGCCGCTGACCATTCGCGTCAGCGGCGCGCCGCCCGCCTCGCGCCGCTGGGCCTACCGCATGGAGATGGTGAACGACCGGCTGCTGACGCCCATCCTGCTCCAGATGGCCGTTTTTTCAGCGCTGGAGGCGACCGAACGCACCGCCGGACTTTCCACCGTGTTTCTCCGCGGCCAGATGCGTCTGGCGAGCGGCGATCCGCTGCCGCTCTCGAATGTCTATGCCGCCGAGCTGGGCACGCCGACCCTCGTGGCTGCCGCCGTGGCCGCGCCGGTGGCCGCGGTGCTGCAAAGCGGCTTCGACACGCTGAAGCTGGCGGCGCTGGACATCGAGCTGGAAGTCAGCAACGACAAGCGCCAGCTCCAGCTCGACGGCGTGTGGAGCTCGCGCCGCACCGTGCGTCCCGGCGAGGCGGTGGAGATCACGGCGCTGTTTCTGGGCGAGAGCGGGGTCGAGTTGACGCGCACGGTGCGCTACCAGGTGCCCGTGGGCGCGCCGGCCGGGCCGCTGTATTTCACCGTCACGGACGGGGCGACGGCGAATCTCGCCGACTTCCGCCAGTTCCTTCTCACGCCTCCGCGCTCTGCCGAACAGTTGCGCGCCTTCCTCACCCGGCTGCATCCGGGCGACCGCGCCTATGTGCGGGTGTGGCGGGCCACGCCGACTCTTCAGGTGCAGGGCGAAAATCTCCCGCTGCTGCCGCCCTCCATGGCCGGCGCGCTGTTGCAAAGCGCCTCGCAGCAGGCCAACTCCCTCATCGCCTCGCTGCGCATGGATCCGGGGCCCTATCTGTTCACCGGCTCGAAGACCATCCAGGTGGAAGTGAAAGAATGAACCGCTGTGGCCGCATGGTGGCTCTCTGGCTCGCCTGCCAGCTCGGTTTCGCGGGCAGCACGGGCACATGGGAGAGCAACACGTACAACGACTTCCTGAAGGGCCGCTTTGTGGGCGTCTCACTGACCCGCGACGGCCGCCTGACGCTGGCCCCGCGGCTGGAAACGGTGGCCGAAACCGGCGAGGCGGGCGTCTGGAGCCTCGTTGTGGGGACCGACGGCGCCGTGTACTTCTCCACCGGGCACCGCGGGCGCGTCTACCGCTGGAAGGCGGGCGAGAAACCGGTCCTCCTCTGGTCCGCGCCGCAGCCGGAGGTCTTCGCTCTCGCGCTCGACGCCAAAGGCGTGCTCTACGCCGCGTCCTCCCCGGACGGCAAGATCTGGCGCATCGAGAACGGGCAGGCGGCCGAGTTCTTCGATCCAAAGCAGAAATACATCTGGGCGCTGTGCGCGGCGCCGGACGGGACGCTCTATGCGGGCACGGGACAGGAGGGCAAGATCTGGCGCATCAGCGGGCCCGGCCAGGGCGAAGTTTGGTACGAAACCGGCCAGACTCACGTCACCACACTGGCGCTCGACCCGAAAGGGCGTCTGCTGGCCGGGACGGATCCCAACGGGATCCTGTATCGCGTGGAAGGCAAGGGCAAGGCCTTTGTGCTGTATGACTCCAGCCTGCCCGAGATCCGCTCGATCGTCACCGCGCCGGACGGCTCCATCTATGTGGCCGCCATGGGCGGCGCCTACGCGCGCCGGCAGGCGCAGGCGGCCTCCACGGCCGCCACCCAGCAGCAGGCGGCCACGGTGACGACAACGATCACCGTCTCGGCCGACGCCGACGCCGCCGCGCAGCGGGGCATCGAGATCCAGCCGAAGGCCGAGCCTCCCAAGCCGCCGGCCCCTGCGGCCGCGGAAACGCCGCCGCCATCGCCCACCGTGGATCTGAGCGCTGAAAAATCCGCGCTGTACCGGATTTATCCGGATCAACTGGTGGAGACCCTCTGGTCGAGCAAGGAAGAAAACGTCTACGACCTGGCGGTACGGGGCGCCGAACTGTACTTCTCCACCGACCTCTACGGCCGCATCTACCGCCTGTCGCCCGACCTGAAGGCGGCGCTGCTGGTGGAGACGCGCGAGGGCGAAACCACGCGGCTGGCCGAGTCCGGCGCCAGCCTCATCGCCGCCACCAGCAACCAGGGCAAGCTGTACCGGCTGAACGGCGCGGAGGCGGAGACGGGCATCTACGAGTCGCCGGTTCATGACGCCGGCAACGCTGCCCGCTGGGGGCGGATCGAGTGGCGGGCCGAAGCCCGCCAGGGGCAGCTTGTCTTTCGCACCCGCAGCGGCAACTCGGCCCGGCCGGATGCGACCTGGAGCGAGTGGTCCGAGCCGATCACCGATCTCACACGCAACCGCATCACCAGCCCCAATGCCCGCTTCATCCAGTGGCGCGTGGAGATGAAGCCGGGCCAGGGCGGCACGCCGATTGTGGACTCAGTGGCCATCAGCTACCAGCCGCAAAACGGCCGCCCGGTGGTCCGAAGCATCCAGGTGACGCCGCAGTGGGCTGCGGCCCAGACGAAGCCGGCCACGGCGGCCCAGTCTTCCTCTTCGTCGGTCTCTTACAGCATCACGGTCACGGACACGGGCGACGCGGGCCAGTCCACCAGCAGCGGAACGCCCACGCAGACGGTGAGCCGCACCGGCACGCAGCAGATCTACATCTCCTGGCAGGCCGACGACCCCGACGGCGACCCGCTCATTTACAGCGTGTATTACCGCGGCGAGGACGAGCGGGAGTGGAAGCTGCTGAAGGCGGATTTCCGGGAGAACACGTTGCAGCAGGACGGCGAAGTGTTCGCCGATGGGCGATACTTCTTCCGGGTGGTCGCTTCGGACCGGCTCGCCAACAGCCCTCAGACGGCGCGCGAATCCGAACTCGTCAGCCAGCCGGTGCTCATTGACCAGACGGCGCCCCGGGTGACGCTTTCGCCGCCGCGGCGGGAAGGCGGCGAGTGGGTGATCGAGGCGCGCGCCGCCGACGAGGCATCGCCGCTGCGCCGCGCTGAATATTCGGTGAACGCCGGCCCCTGGACGGTGCTCGATCCGGCCGACGGGATCTGGGACAGCCGCGAGGAGTCTTTCTCCGTCCGGTTGCCGCTTGCGGGCGGCGAGCGCGCCCTCGTGGTTCGCGTCTTTGACGCCGCCGGCAATCCGGGCCTGGCCAAGACCGTGCTGCGCTGAATGCGGGCTCTGTGACTCCAGTCATCGAAACGGAGCCGCGGGTCCTTTACTCTGGGGCCAGAGGAACAGGAACCCGTGAGCGAACTCATTGACAACCGCGCCCGGCGCGTTCGGGAGCTTAAGCAGATCATCCGCCGGCTTCATCAGGGCGCCCCGCCGGAAGCCGTGCGGGAACAGCTCCGCACCATCGTGCGCGAGACCGACTACTCGGAAATCGTCGCCATGGAGCAGGAGCTGATGGCCGAGGGCATGCCCGCCGAAGAGATCATGTCCATGTGCGACCTGCACTCGCAGCTCACCCGCGAAGTGCTGGTGCAGTTGCCGGCGCGCAGCGTCCCGCCCGGCCATCCGGCGGACACGATGCGGCGCGAGAATCAGGCGCTGCGGGAGACGTTGTCGCGCATGCGCCGCGCCATGGACGCGATCGTCGCACTGGAGGATCCGGCGGCGCTGCCGCCCCTGCTGCTCGAATGGCGCCAGTGCGCCAATGAGCTGATGGACGTCGAAAAACACTATCAGCGCAAGGAACACCTGTTCTTTTCGCGGCTCGAGGCCCACGGCATTACCGGACCGTCGAAGGTGATGTGGGGCAAGGACGACGAGGTTCGCGCGATGCTGAAGAGCCTCCAGCAGGCGCTTTCGGTGCGCGAAGCGGGGCTGGAGGAATGGAAGCTGGCCGCCGAGACCGTGGGCCGCAGCGTCACGGCGGCCGTCGAGGAGATGATCTCGAAGGAAGAGAACATCCTGCTGCCGCTTTGCCTGGATGTCTTTACCGAAGACGACTGGGGCCAGATCTGGGCGGACTCGCCCCGCTACGGCTGGTGTCTCGTCGCCCCGCAGGAAGGCTACCGCCCGCCGGAGAGCATCGTCCGCGAAGGGCTGCGGCTGGAAGGCGGCCAGGCGGTGGCGCTGCCCACGGGCACGCTGTCGCTCGAGCAGCTCCTTGCCATCTTCCACACTTTGCCCGCGGATCTTACCTTTGTGGACGCCGACGATCGCGTCGCCTTCTTCAGCGAAGGCCCGGACCGCATCTTCGCCCGCTCGAAGGCGATTCTCGGCCGCAAGGTTCAGCACTGCCACCCGCCGCGCAGCGTGGACGTGGTCAACCGGATTCTTGACGACTTCCGCTCCGGCCGGCAGAGCGTGGCCGAGTTCTGGATTCAATTCCACGGCCGTTTCGTCCACATCCGCTATTTCGCCGTCCGCGATGGAGCGGGCCGCTACCTCGGTACGCTCGAAGTCACGCAGGACATCACCCGGATCCGCACGCTCGAAGGCGAGCGGCGGCTGCTCGAATACGACGAACCCGCCCCGGCAGGAGCCCAGTCATGACGCATCCGATTCAACCTGATACCCGCATTGCGGCGCTGCTGGCCGCACACCCGGAGCTTGAGGGCCGCCTGCTGGCCGCCGTGCCTGCTCTGGCCCGGGTCCGCAATGAGACGTTGAGGCAGAGTCTGCTGGAGGGCACCACGCTTGAGCAGGCGGCGCGGCTGGCCGGACTTCCTGCGGCCGAATTCGTCGCCGTCATCCGTGCCTGGGCCGGCCAGGACCAGCCACAGGATGCCGGCTGCGGCCCCGGCGGCCATGCGCCGCTGCCTCCCACTCCGCGGCCCGAATGGGCCCGGCGGTTTCAGCCCCGCTTCCGCGTGGACGCCGACGCCATGCTCGCTGCCGGCATGCATCCGGCGGGCGCGGTGAAGCAGTACGCGGCCGCCCTCCAGCCGGGAGAGATGGTCGTGCTCTCGAGCTCCTTCTGCCCGTCGCCGCTGGTGCTGATGATGCGGCAGTCCGGCTTTGCCGCCTGGACGGGCGAGGTCGCGCCGGGACGGTGGGAGTCCTGCTTCTGCCGGAAGGAGGACGCGGACGGGCTCACAGACTCTTGAGCCAGGCGTGGACCGCCGCCGGATCCTCCGCCTTCGTGATCAGCGAGCCCGCAACGATGCCACCCGCGCCGGAGGCGCGCAGCAGCGGAACGGTGTCTTCGCGGATGCCCCCATCGGCGAGCAGCCGCACGGGGGCGCCTTCCACCAGCGCCGCCGCTTCCGACATCCGGTCGCAGGCGCGCTCGTCGAGCCCGCACCCCTTCACGCCGGGCGCCGTGCCCATCAGCACAATATGCGCGACGCGCGAGCGGAAACCGCGGATCATCGCCACCGGCGTCTCCAGCTCCAGCGAGAGGCCGGCGCGCGCGCCCCGCGACTGCGCGAGCTCGATCGCCTGCCAGACGCGCTTGCCCGTTTCGAGCGGCAGGGTCACCCAGTCGGCGCCGGCGTCGAGAAAGGGCGGCAACAGGTCCATGGGGCGCGTAGCGAACAGATGCACGTGAAGCGGCTTCCGCGTGATTTCGCGGATGCGGGCCACCAGGTCGGGGAAAAACAGCAGCGTGCGCACGTAATGGCCGTCGGCGGCGTCGAGATGAAAGCTGTCGGCAAAGGGCTCCAGCCGCCGGATCTCGCTTTCGAGGTTGGCCAGGTCGGCCGACCAGAGCGAGACGTCCAGCCAGAGAGGCCCCTCAAGGGGCTGTAGATTCATCGGCGAATCTCCAGCAACCGTTGTCTGTCGTCGGCCGGCGACGGCAAGCAGGCTGTAAGGTCCATGCTACCTTAAGGATAGACGATGCGTTGGCAATCCCGTGCTCCTCAGGCCGCCGTGGCGGCCTGTCTGTTGCTGTCGGCCTGGGCCCAGCCCCCTGTCCCTGACGACGATCCCGTCGTCGTGGTCATGGAAGGCAAACCCTGGCGCCGGAAAGAACTCGAGGAGATGATCCGCCGGCTGCCGCCGCCCGTCAGCCAGAACTTTTTCCTCGACAAGCGCAATTTTCTCCTTCAGTACGCGCTCGTCTCCCGGCTGGCAAAGATGGCCGAGGAGGCAGGCGTGGCCAACGAAGAGCCACACAAGACGCGCCTCGAGTATCAGCGAAACACGTACCTCGCTCAGGCAGAAATCGAACGCGCAGCCAACCGGATTCAGATCACCCCCGATGAGCAGCAGAAATACTTCGAAGCTCACAAGGAGCAGTTCTCTCGGGCTCAGGTCAAGGTGATCTATCTCAGTTTCAACGACAATCCGCCGCCCTCCAAAGACCCCGGGGCCAGGCGGCCGCGAACGAGCGCCGAGGCCGAGAAACTGGCCCGCGACATTGTCGGCAAGGCCCGCGCGGGGGCCGATTTCAGCGAGCTGGCCCGCCAGTATTCCGACGACGAAGAAACGAAAGCCAAAGGTGGCGACTACCGCCCGCTGAAACCCACCGATACGAGCCTGCCGCCCGAAATCCGCACGGCCATCTTCTCGCTGAAGCCCGGGCAGGTTTCCGATCCCGTGCGCCAGACAGGCGGCTTTTGGGTGTTTCAATTGACCAGGTACGACGTGCCAGCTTTCGCTGAAGTGCAGAACGAAGTGTACGAGACCATGAGGGAGGCCCGGTTCCGCGAATGGATCGAAGGCGTGCAGAAGAGCCTCCAGGTGGAGTTCAGGGACGAGTCGTACCTGCGCGCCGGCTCGCCGAAGAACTAGGCATCCGGCCAGGCAGCGGGCTGGGCTTCGAGGGCGGGCCAGTGCGCATGAGCTGGATCCCCCACCTGCGCGCCTGGAAGGGGAAGCTCTTTTTCGGCGCCGGACCGGGAGAGGCCATTCACGCCGCCAGCTTCATTCGCAGGCGCCGCCTGGTGCTGGACGAAGAACTGCGATCCAATGCCGGCGAGCTGGCGCGGATCGCGCTGCATGAGCTGTTCCACTTTGCCTGGGTGCGAATGTCGAACCGCGAACGACGCAGCTGGGAGGAACTGGTGCGGAAACAGGTGCTGGCGGGAGCGTCCGGGGAGCTGGGTTGGTCGGCTGAGCAGCGGCTGCTCGCGCTGCGGCCGGCCGACGTCAGGCAACGCAGCCGTCGATGGCGGGAATATGTCTGCGAAAGCTTCTGTGATGCAGCGGCGTGGTGCTTTGGCTGCCTTCGCCGCCACGGCGAGTTCACGCTGGACGGCCGCTGGCGCGCTGAGAGAAGGGCCTGGCTGCACGAATTTGTGCGTCACCGCGGCGGGGTCGTCCCCATCTAACCTGATAGAATCACCCAAGGGACCTGCTTTCCTCCATGCTTCGCCTGTTTGCCGGACTCGCCTCCGTTGTCGCCCTCGCCGTGGCCCTGGGCGGGTGCGCCTCGCTCGTCAGCAAAGGAGAGCCCGCCCGGGACGTCCGGAAAAGCTCTGAACGCAAACTCGCGCCGGACTTCGAGCTGAGGGACGTGAATGGGAAGACCATCCGGCTTTCCGACTACCGGGGTCAGGTGGTGCTGTTGAATTTCTGGGCCACCTGGTGCGGTCCCTGCAAGATCGAGATCCCCTGGTTTGTCGAGTTTCAGCGCACCTTCAAGGACCGCGGCTTCACCGTGATCGGGGTGAGCGTCGATGAAGACGGCTGGGAGGCAGTGCGGCCTTTCCTCGCCGCGCGCCAGGTCAATTACCCGGTGGTGATCGCCACGCCGGAGGTCGAGACGAAATACGGCGGCGTCGAGGCGCTGCCCATGTCGTTCCTGATCGACCGCGACGGCAGGATCGCGAGCACTCACGTCGGGCTGGTGACGAAGAAAACCTATGAAGACGAGATCCGCCAGCTTCTGGATTAGCGTGCTCGCCCTCTGTGCCGCGGCTGCGGCCCAGGCGCCCCAGATTCTTTCCATCCAGGACCCGCAGAAGGTGGTGGTTCCGCGGAACGGAGAGGTGCGGGTGGTGCTGAAGGCGAGCCTCCGGCCGGGCTATCACGCCAATTCCGACAGGCCGACGGAGAGCTACCTCATTCCCTTGCGGCTGACATGGGATGCTGGCGCGCCGCTTCAGGTGATCGAGATCCTGTATCCCCAGCCGAAGCTCGAAAAGTTCGAGTTCACCGACAAGCCGATCTCCGTGCTGGATGGCGACTTCGAGATTGCCACCCGGTTCCGACGCACGGCCAACGCGATGCCGGGGCCCGCGTTCCTTGCCGGCAAGCTCCGCTATCAGGCCTGCAACGACAGGATGTGCTTCCCCCCGCGCACCGTCGACGTCAAGGTGCCCCTGCTCATCCAGTAATGGATTCGACGGCCTGAGGCGCCGGCGTCACCTGCGCGCCTTGCGGGCGCTGCCGCCGGCGCAACGGCCGGCGAACGGAACCGCTTGCGGCAACTTTCATCGTTGCAGGTGTCCCGCAGGGGCGTGGGGCTCACCTCCCGGTGATTCGCGCACTTGCCCGGGGTTCGCCTGCGCTTCATGAAAGGGCGCCCGTGCCCGCAGCGCAGCGCGCCGGGCCAGCTTCTCGATCTGCTCGAGCCGCTCCGCCTGGCGGCGGAGCTGTGCGTGGAGTTCCTGAATGTAGAGGTCCCGCAGCTCGATTTGGGTCCTGAGCCGCCGCAATTCGCTCTCGCGCGCTGCGATCACCGCGCTCAGGCGGTCCAACTGTTCGAGCATCGGTTCGCCCGGCGCGGCGCGCGCGGGCGTCTCATCGCCATCCCGCACATCGGATAGTGTCCCGCGAGAGGGAAAACTCTCACCCTGATGGCCGGAGCGCAGCCGTCAGGTAAACCTGGCTTGAGCCAGGCCGTCACTGGAAGTGAAGGCTCGACGGAAAGATTTCAGCCGACAAAGGAGATTTGGTCATGAGGCAGATGTGGAAGTGGATGGTCGGTGTAGCCGTTGCTGGCGTGATATTGTCGCTTCCGGTGCACGCACAGCGCGGTATGGGCGGCCCCGGTTTCGGCCCGCGCTGGGGCGCGGGGCCGGCGGGGGCGTCCCAGGGGCAGCCTGCGGCTCCGGCCGCTCTCAAGGAGTACCTGGGCCTGACGGACCAGCAGGTGCAGCAGCTTCTCGACCTGCGCAGGCAGGCCGCTGAGGACAACCGCGGCGTCGTCGAGCAAATCCGCGCCAAACGCCAGGAGCTGGCCACTCTCATGCAGACGGCCAACCCGGATCCGGCGAAAGCCGGGCAGCTCCTCGTGGATATCCGGAAACTGGAAGATCAGCGCCGGGCACGGCTCGACGAATTCCGGACAAAGACGCTGGGGCTGCTGACGGCAGAACAGAAGCAGAAACTCGCCGAACTGGAGAAGGCGTTGACGCTTGGGCCTGCCGCCCGCCAGGCGGTGGGTCTGGGCCTGATTGCGCCTCCGCGGCAGGGGGCCGGAATGATGGGCGGCGCGGGCCCCCTGGCGCCGATGCGCGGTGCGCGGCTCCGGGCGCTCCGGCGAGCGCAGGGGAGAGCCTGACCCGGTCCCTTCACCCGGCGACTGCGCCAGCGGGGCGATCGGACTGCTGTCTTGAACATCACGCTGCTGAAAACCGCGAGTGAAGCGGCCGCAGGCCGCGACAACGAGCCTCCATGACCCTGCGGCACTCCCGCAGGGTCATGGAGCACATGGGGAAGCGGGAACGAAGGTGCCCGGGTGGGGAGTGGCATTCCGCCTGCGCGCGGAATGTTCGCCCTCACGGCCGGAAGCTGATCAGTTCGGTGCGGAACGTACCATCGGCGCGCGGCACGCGCGCCAGCGTAAAAACGCGCCCGTCGCGCACCACCGCAATCGAATTCACATACGTCGGGTGGCTGCCGTCCTCGTAAAAAATGGCGCCATGATCGCGGTAGCGGCCAGTGGGAATGTGCCAGGTCACCAGGTGGAGGTTCTCGTCCCCTTTGGCCTCGCCCTTGCCCGTTGAATCCTTCCCCTTTAGCCGCTTTCCCTCGACATAAATCGGGCCGCCGGTGAGGTAATAAATGGTCTCCCTGTCCGGTCCGAGCGTGAAACCGAGATAGCCGTAGCTGAACTGGTCGAACATGCCGCTGCGGCGCGACGGTTCGCTGGTGATGCGGTCGAGCACTTCCACGCGTTCGGCGCGCGGATCGAAACGGAAGAGATAGCCCGAATTGCCGTGCACGCCGTAAAACATCTGCGTGCGCGGATGCCAGAACACCTGCCGCCAGTTGTAGGCCATGTGGCCGGGCGATGTGACGTCGTACTGGCCGAAGTAGTCCTTGCGCAGGTTGTCGCCGCGCACCGGCTCCACCTGCTCGGTGTCGTAGCGGTAGCGGTGGATGACGCCGTCGCCGGTGGTGAAATAAACGCTGCCGTCGCGCGGGTCGATGGCCAGCGCGCGGCAGATGGTGCGGTAGGTGGGGCCGCGCCCGTTCTCGCCTTCCTCGAAGAACGCGCCGATCTCCTTCCATTCGCGCCGCCGCACGTCGTAGCGGAAAAAGACGCCGGTGGGCCAGGTAAGCCCGTAGACGCGCATCCGCTGCGGATCCATGTTCATCGTCAGCACGCCTTCGCCGCGCGGGGCGATGCCGTGATCCTCAAAGCGGCGCGTCTTCAGGTCGTAGGCGAGCACATGCCCACCCCGGTACGGCTTCATACCCGGCGGCGGCACGCCGGGCTTTTCCATGTCGTCGATGATCGAGTAGTAGCCAATATGCGTGGCAAACCAGAGCCTGCCCTCCGCTTCAACGAAATTTACGTGGCTTTTGCCCTGGGCGATCGCGTTCATGCCCTTCTCGCCGCAGGCCTCGGTCAGGTCGCCGACGTGCACGGTGCGGTCGGTGTAAGGGTCGTAAAAATACATCTGCCCGGCGACGTCCGGCCGCTCGCTGCTCAGCACGTAATAGACGCGGCCGTCGCTGGCCACGCCCATGCCGTTGTAAGTGTCGTGCGAATACTCAAAGCCTGAGGGATGGACGCGGGCGATAATGCGGCCCGCTGCGGGCGCGGCCCGCCCGGCTCCGCCCTGCGGCCCGGCGCAACCGGCCATCACGAAGGCGGCTCCTGCGAGAAGAACGGTGAAGCGCGGTTTCATCGGGAAGCTTCCGGATGAGTATATATCAGGCGGCGACTGTGCCGGGCAGGCGCCCCCGTCAGTATTCGAACTGCATGAAGAACTGCACCTGGCGGGCGGGCATGGATTCGGCCATCCTTCCGTAGCTCGCCAGCCGCACGCCGCCGGCCATGCCGTACTCGGAAACCGTCGCCGGATTGGCGTGGTTGAGCAGGTTGAAGGATTCGGCGCCGAACTGCAATTTGGCGCGTTGTTCCATTACATATATGGTCTTCATCAGTCGGGCATCGAGCTGCACCACCCCGCGCATGAAAAACGGATTGCGGCCCACGCCGGCCGGGCGGGCCGAAATCGGATAGGCGCCCGTCCTGCCGGCGTCGGTCGTGAGCAGGAAGTTGATGGGCCGGCCGGAGCCGGCCACAAAGGCCGGCGTCAGGTTCCAGTCGCCGAACAGGCGCCGCGCCAGGCCGCGCTGTGGCGGCGAAGGCAGCTCGATCATGGCGCTGGCCGACACGCGGTGCTTCTGATACAGGCGCGAGCGCGCCCAGTCGGCGCGGGCGTCGGCCGGGTTGGCCGGCGCTTCGTCATAGTCGGATCCGTCATCCCAGACGCGGCCGAGATCGTAGTTGACGAGCAGCGCGAAGTCGCCGCTGAGCCTGCGGTTCAGGCTGAGGCTGAGGCCGCGAAAATCGCTGCGCGCGTCGGACTCGAGCAGATAAAAGGGCGGCAGCCCGAACGCCGCATTGCGCGTTCTGGGCAGCCGCCAGGCGCGCGTCCAGGCGGCTTGTAAGGTGATGCGCGTATCGGCCGAAAGGCCGTATTCCACCCCTGCGGTCCACTTGCGTGCAATGGCGGGCCGCAACGTGCGCGGCGCCGCGTAAACCGACGGAACCAGGCCCGGCGTGGACGCAGCGGGCGCGCCTCCCAACAGCCTCTGAAACGCCTCTACGGCGCCGCTGCCAACTGCATATATCTCCATCCCGCGCAGCCCGTCCCGCTGCACGGCCGGGAAGAGCCAGCCGAGCGGATAGCGGTCGACGAACAGCCCGAATCCGGCGCGCAGCACAAGCGACCGTGCGCGCAGGGGTCGCCAGGAGATGCCGGCGCGCGGCGATGCCTGGAGGCCCGTGTCCGGGACGCGCGGCGAAGCGAACCACTGCCAGTCCGCCCGGGCGCCCAGCTCCAGCAGAAGCCCGTCGCGAGCCTGCCACCGGTGCTGCCACCAGAGGCCGGTCTGCGTCGTCGGCAGGGCAAATGCAGTCGAGCCGAAGGCCTGGCTGTAGACGTCCGGCAGGCCCCGCTCGAAGTCCTCCAATGTGGGGAAGACGAACAGGCCGTGGAACCGTTCGCGCCAGTCGGCGTCCAGCCCCACATGGCGCACCATGCCGCCGGCGGAGAGGCGGTGCCGGCCGCGGGTCCAGTCCGCGCCGGCCAGCCATTGCCAGTGCCGTTCCCGCCGCCAGCCGTCCAGCCGGTAGGCCTGCCCGAAGGTGGCCACGCCGGGGATCTCGAGCATCGGCCCCGGAGCATTGGGCCGCAGGGCCTGCTCGCGAAGGCCAAACTGTCCGCGCAGCTCGAACACCAGCGCCGGACCGGCCACATGAAACCAGTTGCCGGCGAGGCTGTGGTCGACCGTGGAGCTGCTGCCGCCGGCCGAGCGGTCCAGAAAGTGATTGATCGGCTGCACGTCGCCGAAGGCGCGCCCGCGGCTGAACGCATACCGCAGCGCGACGGTGTCGCTCACCGAGAACAGGTGATTCAGTTTGGTGAACGCTTCCTCGCCGCGTTCGGCCGTCGCATAGAAGCCGTGGGTCACATGGCGCAAAGGAAGGGCTGCGAAGCGGCCGAGGGCGGCATTAATGCGCCGGGCGGCGCTTTCATCGACATCCGACCACTCCTCGGCGGTCTCGCGTTCTGCCTCCACCGCGGCCGCCAGAAACGTCCTGTCGCGGCGCAACGGCCCGTACCAGGACGTCCCCGGTTGCCAGCGCACGAAGCGCGGCCGCAGGCCCGGCGCCATCTCCGGCCGGCGCGCGTTGAACACCGCATTCTGCGCAAAGAACGTCACGTCGCCGTGCATCGTGTTCGAGCCGGTGCGCGTGACGACGTTGATGAGCCCGCCGGCCGCGCCCCCGAGTTCTGCGCCGGTGATTGCGCCGGCCACGCGGAACTCCTGCACCATCTCAAGACCGATGGCGACGCGGTTGCCGCCAGTCGTCTCGTCCCGGTTGTCGAGGCCGTCCACCTCGACACTGTTGTTCCGCCCGCGCAGGCCCTGGAAAGAAAAACCGCTGTCGGCAGCCGGCTGGCGGATCACCGTCATCGACCGCTGTACGCCGCCCTGCGGCGTGCTGGCAAGCCCGGGGGCGAGCGCGACAAAGTTAAGGTAGTTGCGCGAGCGGGCCGGAGTTTCCTCGATCCGTTCTCCGCCCAGCGCCACGCTGGCCGAGGTGGAGGCCGTCTCCACTGCCTCCTGCTGCTCGTTGACCTCCATCTTCGTGGCCGGCCCGCTGAGGGACAGCACGAGATTCTTCTCGAGCACCGCGCCCACGCTGATCTCGACGCCGGTTAGCTCGACGGAGTCGAAGCCCGCCCGCTCCGCCCTCAGCCGGTAGGCGCCCACGGGCAGCCCGGCGATGCCGTAGCGGCCTTCCCCGTCGGTCTCGGCGCGGCGCCAATAGCGCGTTTCCACATGCTGCAACTGAATGGCGACGCCCGGCACGGGCGCGCCGCTCGGGTCGCGCACCACGCCGTGGATCGCCCCGGTCATTCCCGCCGACTGCGCCGACAGACGGTCCGCAGCACACGGGGCCAACAGGGCCACCACGAGAGCCCGCATCCAGGGCGCTGACCGCCGGACGATGTTCACGGAATCTAGAGTAGCTCTTCGATGCTGTAGATCAGCCGGTCGAGCACGGCGCCGTCGGTCATCGGGTTGAAGAAGACCGCCTTCCAGGCGGGCAGCGCCAGGCCGTTTACCTTGTGGCCGGCGTTGAGCGTGAAGCTGAGCCTCGCGTCGAGCCGCGGATCGAGGTTCTTTTCTCGCTTCTCGAACAGGCGGCGGATCTCGGCGGCGTAGCGTTCGAAGCGGTCCGCCGGCATCTGCCCCGAGAGGACGCGCTGGTAAATCTCTTTCGCGTTGCGGCCCTTGGGCAGGACCCACCAGACGACGCTCGGCCCGATGGCGCCGAGGTTCAGCACCTTGCAGTATTCGAGCCGCTCCAGCCGCTGCTTCAGGTCTTCGGCGAGTTCGAGCGCGCGCGCCACAAGGAGTTGCCAGCCCGCCAGGCCGATGCCATTGAGCGATGCCATCACCGTGTAGGGCCCGAGCGCGGGCCGCGACGTCTCCAGCGTAAACACCGCCGGGTCGCGCCGGCCGTCGGCCTCGGAAAAGTATGGCATCTCCTCCGTGCTCCGCGAAAGGTAGCGCAGGTCCTGGCGGCTCCGGACAAGGAAAGCGCTGGCCGGATAGTGGCCCCAGCCCATCTTGTGGAAGTCGATGGTGATGCTGTCGGCGACGCGCAGGCCGGCCGTGGCCGACTGCGCCCGGGCGATGAGCGCGAGCGTCGATGGCGAGAAGCCCAGCTCATTGCGCTCGATGTCATAGGCGGCCAGAAAACAGAGCACCCAGCCGACGGCCGCATCCACGTGCAGTTGCGGGCGCGGCACGCCGTGGCGCGCGGCGAAGCGGTCGAGAATGCCGCTGATCGAGGCCACGTCGTCGATGCCCGAAGCGTCGGTGGTGCCGAAGGTGGCGGTGACGAAGGCGACGCGCGCGCCGGCCCGGTGCAGTTGCTCGAGTTTCTCTTCCAGCGCGTCCAGGCGCATGGCGAACGTCTCGTCCGTCGGAATCGCATGGAGGTTCTGCGTCCCCAGCCCCAGCCAGCCGGCCAGCGTCAGGTTCGAATAGTGCGCCGCCTCGCTGACCACGCCGGCCACGTTCAGGCCGCGCAGCCCATGGTGCATCGCGCCCGGGCATGTCTTCTCGATGCCCAGCTTGGCCCCGTAGAGATTCGAGATGGTGCCGCCCATGGTGAAGACGCCCCACGGGTCTTCGATGTGATAGAAGAGCAGGTTCGCCAGCGCCGTCACGGCCTTGATTTCCAGCTCGTTGGAGCGCTGGCTGTAAGTGTCCGTGCACAGATTGGGGTTTTTCAGCAGGCAGGCGAGCGCGCCGACCAGCGAAGCGTAACTGGCCGGGCCCTTGACGTTTTCCAGGTGCAGCGGGCTGTACCAGGAGTCGGTGCCCCAGAAGTAGGGGAACACGGCGTCGCGCGCGTCTTTCAGGTTGCCGGGAAGGACGTGGATCTCGGGGTTGGCCTGCGCCGTTTCATAATTCTGCGCCATATGGGGCGACGGCGGCAGCGCCGCCTCGGCCTGCACCGCCATCAGAAATTCCCGGAAGATGCTCGTAATCAGCTCCGGGTCGCAGGTGAAAAAGTTGCCGATGATCTGGGCGTAGAGTTTCTGATCCATGCGGGCGAACGCCTTTCGCCGCGGGCGCGGCATTTTCAGTCTAGCGCCTGGCAGAAGGCGGGACCCGGCCTGCGGCATTGGCGGAAGCGCGGGAGGCGCGGCGGGCCTGTTGGCCGCAGACGGGCGAACGTCACGGCTGCGGCTGCGACCGTCCCTTTTGCGGCCTGGCCGCCTGGCGGATGGCTTTCTCGAGCTCAGAGGCGACGCGGCGCGCCGTCCCGTCCAGCTCGTCCGGCGCGGTCCGCTTCGGGCGCGCATAGATCGACCAGACCACATGCCGCGAACCTCGCGCCACCAGAAAAATCGTCCCCTTTCCGCGGCCAAAACTGCTCGTGCGTTCCAGGGGCGGCGCCTTGATGTCCATGGTGCCGGGCGGGCGTTCCCTGTCTTCGTCCTCCTCCCTGGCGGGCTTGGCCTCTTCCGGTTTCGGCTGCGGATAGAGCTCTTCGAGCGTTTGCTCGAAGGGCCTGCCGAGGCGGTCGGTCAGGATGGCATCGGCGAGGGAGGGATCGGCCACCACCTGGAGAACGCTCCGTCGGGTGAGCTGGTTGGCGAGGTACTGGTCAAACCCGTTGGCCATGGGCAGCAGGTAAACGGCGCGGATCTGGAGCAGCTCCGGCCCGGCCTGAACGGGTTTCGGACCCGCTTCCTGGGCCGCGCCCGCGGCCACGCTCATCGCCATCAACAGCAGGGGCAGAGCCATGAATCCTGTTCTCCTTGCGCCAGCAACTATACAATAGACGGTTTCAGGGGCTGGAAAGACGAACGCTTGTACAGGAACCACAAGATCACCGTCGTGATCCCCTGCCTGAACGAGGAGCAGGGCATCGCGGAAGTGCTCCGGCGGATGCCGCCGTTTGTCGATGAAATCATCGTCGTTGACAACGCCTCCACCGACCGCACCGCCGAGGTGGCGCGCGGCTTCGGCGCGATGGTCATCCGCGAGGACGTCCGCGGATACGGCCGCAGCTACAAGAAGGGCTTCAGCATGGCCACCGGCGACATCATCGTCACCCTGGACGGTGACCACAGCTACCCGCCCGACGCCATCAGCTACCTGCTGGAGGCGTTCTTCCATCTGGAAGCCGACTTCCTCAACGCCAGCCGCTTCCCGGTGCGCGACCGCCGGGCGATGAGCTTCAAACACAAGGTGGGCAACCTGATCCTCAGCCTGGCGATGTCGCTGCTCTACTTCCGCTGGGTGCGCGACTCGCAGAGCGGCATGTGGGTCTTCCGCCGCAGCATCCTCGACAGGATGAAGCTCGAAAGCGACGGGATGGCCTTCTCCGAGGAGATCAAGATCGAGGCGCTGCGCCAGCCCGGCGTGCGCTTTGAGGAGATCTCCATCATGTACTCGTCCCGGCTGGGCGAGATCAAGCTGAATCCGTGGCGGGACGGCTTCTATAACCTCTGGTTTCTGCTGAAAAAGCGCTTTTCAAGGCGCTGAAGCAGTGCTATTCTGTTATTTCCCGCCTTGGTTCCCTCCTGCTGAAGACTGCCGCCGGAAGATCGCCGCATGAAGCAGGAAGTCACCGCCGTCATCCCGAACTGGAACCGCGCGGAACTGCTCGAGCGCACGCTGGAGACGCTCGGACGGCAGACGCGCGGCTGCGCCCGGGTGATCGTGGTCGACAACGGGAGCACGGACTCGAGCCTCGCCGTGGCCCGGCGCTTCGGGGCCGAGGTGATCCCTCTGGGCCGCAACTTCGGCTTCGCCCCCGCGGTCAACCGCGGCGTGGCTGCGGCAGCTACCCCTTGGGTCTGGATCCTGAACAACGACGTCGAACTCCACCCGCGGTGCCTGGAGACGCTGGCGGCCCGGGCCGTGGAAACGGGCGCCGGCTTCGCCGCCCCGCGGCTGAAGCGGCTCGACAACCCTTCGCGGCTGGACGGCTGCTACGACCTGCTGGCCCGCAGTGGCTGCGCCTGGCGCGCCGGCAGCGGCATGCCGGACGGCCCGCTGTTTGCCACGCCGCGTGAGATCGCCTTCGCGCCGTTCACAGCCGTGCTCGTGCGGCGTAGCCTGTTCGACCAGGTCGGCGGGCTGGATGAAAACTTCGGGTCCTATCTGGAAGACGTCGACTTCTGCCTGCGGTGCGCCCTGGCCGGGACGCGCGGCGTGTATGTGCCGGAGGCCGTGGCCTATCACCGCGGCGGCGCCACGTTCGGCGCCTGGGGCGCGCCAATGGTGGAACTTGTCGCGAGGAATCAGGTGCTGCTTGCGGCCAGGCACTTCCCGGCACGCTGGTGGTGGCGCGTGCTGGCCGGACAACTCCTCTGGGGCGCTCTGGCCGCCCGTCACGGGCGGCTGGGCGCATGGCTGCGCGGCAAGTGGCGCGGGCTATGCGAGGCCCGGCGCGTGCGGCGGGCCCACCGGCGGGCCAATGTCGGGATCCTGGAGCCGTTGCTCGCCGCCTGCGAGGAAGACATTCGGCGGCTCCAGCAGGCGGCCAGGCCAGAGCCTTACTGGCGGCTCTACTTTGCGGTGGCGCGATGAAGCTGGCGGCGCTAATCATCACCCATAACTCCGGCGCGCACGTGCACGCCTGCCTGGAAGCCTGCCTCCGCTTCCAGGAAGCCTTCCCGGCCGGCGTCCTCGTCATCGACAACGCCAGCACGGACCCTACCTGCGCCGTCGCCGAGGCGTTTGCCGGCGTGCGTGTGGTTCGCAACCGGGAGAACCGCGGCTTCGCCGCGGCGGTCAACCAGGGCTTCCGGCTGCTGGCGAACGCCGACGCGATCCTGGTGCTGAACCCGGACGTCGAGATCCTCTCCCCGCCGGGGATCCTGGCACAGGCCCTGGAAAAGGACGCATGCATCGGCGCGGCGGGCGGACTGCTGCTTGACCGCAATGGCCGCCCGCAACACGGCTTCTTCGTCCGGCGCCTGCCCACGGCGGCAGCGCTCGCCCTGGAGGCGCTGGGCGTGAACCGGTTGTGGCCGGCAAACCCCGTCAACCGCCGCTGGCGGGCGTTGGACCTGCCTGCCGAGGCCCCGGCTGCGGATGTGCAGCCGCCGGGGGCGTGCCTGCTGGTCCGCCGCGAAGCCTGGGAAAAGCTCGACGGGTGGGACGAGGCCTATCATCCGGTCTGGTTCGAGGACGTGGACTTCATCCGCCGGCTCCTGGATGCGGGCTGGAGGTCGGTCTATGTGCCTGCGTTCCACGCCATCCACGCCGGTGGCCATTCGGTTCGGCGGCTGGCCTGGGAGACGCGGCAGCTATACTGGTACAGGAATCTGTTGCGCTACGTTTCCAGGCACTTGCAGACGCCTGGACGAGTCCTGGTTGGCTTGTCTGTCATCGCCGGGGTGTTGCCAAGGATCGTGACGGGGATGTTTTTGCTGCGATCCCTTACCCCCCTGCGCGTCTATGGTAGATTGGTTCGGCTGGCGGCCCGCGCCGCTGTGGTTCCCGCGGCGGCCGCACGGCTCCAGCCGGAGGAGGAATCGCGGGCCCCCGTGCATGCGCCGGGGCGGCCCCGCATTTGAGTCAGGCTGCTATTTCACATGGCATCACACGATCTTGTCTCGGTGACCATCGTCACCTACAACAGCGGGCGCTACATCAAGCGGTGCCTGGAATCAGTGCTGGCTCAGAAGGGGCCGCAGATCGAAATCATCGTCGTCGACAACAACTCCACCGACGGCACCCGCGACATCCTCGAGCGCTACGAGGACCGCTGCACCATCATTTACAACGACCGCAATATCGGCTTTGCCGCCGCCCAGAACCAGGCCATCCGTCTCTCCCGCGGCAACTGGGTGCTCACGCTGAATCCGGACGTACTGTTGATGCCCTATTTCATCCAGGCGCTGCTCGAGGCGGGCCGACTCGACAACCGCATCGGCACCGTCTGCGGCAAGCTGCTCGTGATGAGCCCGGACTTCACCATCGACGCCCGCCCGCGCGTCGACTCGACCGGCATCTACTTTACGCCCTACCTGCGCCACCTCGACCGCGGCAGCCGCCAGATCGACAACGGCCACTACCTCAAACGCGAATACGTATTCGGCGCCACGGCCGCGGCCGCGCTCTACCGTCGGGAAATGATCGACGACATCTCGATCGACGGCGAGTTCTTCGACTCGGACTTCTTCGTCTACCGTGAAGACGCCGACGTCGCCTGGCGCGCCCAACTGATGGGCTGGCGCTGCCTCTACACGCCTTACGCCCGCGGCTATCACGTGCGCGCAGTGCTGCCAGGCAACCGCCGCGCGCTGCCCAAAGAGATCAACATGCACTCGGTGAAGAACCGCTTCCTCATGCGGATCAAGAACATCACCGGGGACCTTTACCGCCGCCTCTGGCTGCCCATCACGCTGCGCGACATCGTCGTCATCGGCTGCTGCCTGCTCTACGAGCACTACTCGCTGAAAGCCTTCTGGCACATCTTCCGTTCCTGGCGCCGGGTATTGGCCAAGCGGCGCTGGATCATGGCCCGGAAACGGGTGAGCGACGACTACATGGCGGCCTGGTTCCATCACGACCCGGTCAGCCGCCCGGCTCCGAAAAAGGCCGTTGCCGCTCTGAGCCCGGCCGCGCGTTCCCAGGCGCAGATCGCCGAAGGGTAAGCGCCGCCATGGGGCGCTCTTGCTGGGGGGACGGGCGGTCTGCGGCGCCCGCATTGCCCGGCAACTTCGATCCCGCCCCTGCGCACAGTTGTGGATGGAATCCTCGCCGCCTCTGTTTCGGCCCGCGGCTTCCCCTGCCGGCGGAGTGAGTTGATGCGGATCGCGATCCTCGGCACACGCGGCATCCCCGCCGCCTACGGCGGCTTTGAAACGTTCGCCGAAGAGCTCTCCGTGCGCCTGGTCCGCCGCGGCCACGACGTCACCGTCTATGGCCGCTCCCCGTGGCCGGAGCCCGTCTGGCGCGGGGTGCGCCTGCGCTATATTCCTCCAGTCCGGCACAAATACCTGGAGACGGTGGCGCACACGTTTTTTTCAACGCTCGATCTGATGCGGCATCCGCCGGACGTCGCGCTTTACTGCAACGCCGCCAACGCCGTGTTCACGCCGCTGGCGCGCCGCGCGGGGGCGCGCGTCGCGCTCAATGTGGACGGGCTCGAGCGGAAGCGCAAAAAATGGAACGCGCTGGCGCGCCTCTGGTATCACGTCTCCGAAGGCCTGGCCACGTTTTGCCCCGACGTCATTGTCACCGATGCGCGGGAAATTCAGCGCTATTATGTCGAAAATTACGCGGCAAAATCGGTCTTTATTCCCTACGGCGCCGAGACCGGAAAGGTGGAAACGCGCGCGGCGCTGGACGCGCTGGGCCTCGAGCCCGGCCGCTATTTTCTTTACGTGACGCGGTTCGAACCGGAGAACAACCCGCTGATGGTGCGCCGCGCCTTCGAGCGCGTGAGCACGGATCTCCGCCTCGTGCTCGTCGGCGACGCGCCCTACGCGCAGGACTACATCCGGCAGGTGAAGGACACGCGCGACCCGCGCATCCTGTTTCCCGGCGCCATCTACGGGCAGGGCTACCGCGAACTCCAGTCTCACTGCTACGCCTACATCCACGCCACCGAAGTCGGCGGCACGCATCCGGCGCTCATCGAGGCCATGGGCCGCGGGGCGCTGGTGCTCTACCTGAGCACGCCGGAGAATGAAGAGGTCGCCGGCGGCGTGGCCCTCCCCTTTCACGACGAGGACTCGCTCGCGCGGCGCATCCGTGAGTCGCTCGACATGCCGGAAGCCGGGCGGCGCCGCCTGGGCGAGGCCGCCATGCAGCGCGTGGAACAATGCTACGGTTGGGAGGCCGTCACTGACGCCTATGAACGTCTCTTCGAACAATTGCTGGCCGGAGGCTCGCACCTGGGCTGAAATCTCCCTCGGTCAGATCGCCGCCAACTGGCGCGAGCTGCGCCGCGCCGCCGCCGGCGCGGAAGTCGCCGCCGTCGTCAAGGCCAACGCCTATGGCCATGGCGCCGTCGAAGTGTCGCGTTGCCTGGAGAGCGAAGGCTGCGCCTGGTTCGCCGTGAGCAACGCGGCCGAGGGCGCCGAACTGCGGCGCGCCGGCATCGGCCGCCGGATTCTGGTGATGGGCGGATTCGCGCCCTTTGAAATCGACGTGCTGTTCGAGCATCAGCTTACTCCAGCGGTCCACTCCATCGCGGATCTACTTGCGCTCGAAGCGCGCGCCGCGGCGCTTGGCCGGCGCCTCGCCGTGCATGTCAAGCTTGACACCGGCATGGGCCGGCTGGGCACGCGCGAGGCTGCCGCCGACGTGGCCCGCGCGGCCGCCTCCGTCCGGCATCTCGAGGTGGAAGGCGTGATGTCCCACCTCGCCTCGGCGGCCGATTTTCGCTCGCCCCAGACGGCGGTGCAGCTTCAGGCCTTCGAGCACGCCCTCGCGGCGATGCGCGCCGCCGGGCTCGCGCCTCCCATCGCCCACATCGGCAGCAGCGCGGCCGTCTGCTACGGAATGCGGCGCGCCTTTTATCAGATGGTCCGCACCGGGCTTGCCCTCTACGGTTATGTCCCCGAGGCCTCCGGGGAAGCGCCCGCGGTGCAGGTGGACGTGCGGCCCGCGCTCGTCTGGAAAGCGCGGATCGTCGCCGTCAAGCAGATCCCGGAGGGTGAACCGGTGGGCTACAACGCGCGCTGGCGCGCGCCCCGCCCGTCCCGCGTGGCCATCGCCGCAGCCGGATATGCAGACGGCGTCCCCCACACACTGGCCGGCCGCGGCCATGCCATCGTGGAGGGCAGACTGGTTCCGATTGTGGGCGCCGTTTCCATGGACGTCATCAGCGTCGACGTTACCGGCTGTTCCGCCCTGCCTCCGGACGGCGTTGTGACGCTTATCGGTCGGGAAGGTCCGGTGCGCCACGACGCCGCCGATTTCGCCCGCGAGGCCGGCCTCATCCCATATGTCATCCTGTGCGGGCTCGGACGGCGCGTCGTGCGCTGCTATCGTTAGTTAACATTTTCCCGCTTTCTCGCCCGGCCACTGCTAACTTTCGGTAAGATTCACCACTGATTTAGTACGTATTTGGCCGTGAAATGAACAATTTGTGGGTTCTTTCTTACGAAAAATGAGGTATTCTGAGCCGGGAACTAAGTAAGACACTCGGGTCCCCTGGGCAGGGAAATGCGCTATTCTGTGCGCGTGACCGATTGACCTCTCGCGAGGCTCGGAGGAAGAAATGAGATTACGCAGGCTCTTCTGGCTGCCGCTGGCATTGGCCATCCCGCTCCTTGGGGGAACCTTTGGCCGGCTGGTTCCGATGCGCGGAACCATCGCCGATATTGCCCTGGATGAACGCCGCCAGGTGCTCTATGCGGCCAATTTTACCGCAGGCCGCATCGAAGTGGTTTCCCTGTCCGACTACAAGGTCAAGTCCGTGCTGCTGACGCCGGAGACGCCGTCCACACTGGCCCTGTCGCCGGACCAGCGCTTTCTCGTGGCAGGCCTGTTTCTCGGCGGACTGACGATCTTCGATCTGGACGCGGACCAGCGGCGGGATCTGGCCATGCCGTCGAATGTGCTGGCCGTTGTCTTTGCTGCCGGGCCGCGGGCGCTGGTCGTCACCAGGACGGGCTTTTATCTTCTGGATCCGCTCACCGGAAACATGGTGGCGATGCCGATCAGCGGGTCATTCGGCAGTTGCCAGATCGAGGTGGATCCCGGCGTCAAGCCCGTGGACATCACCGGCGCCACCGTGGGCGTGTCCGGCGACGGGCAGACGGTGTACATGCTGGCCCGGATCGAAAACATCGAGCCGCCCACCTGCGAAGCCTCCAGCCCTGACAGGTACTTTCTCCTCCAGTACCATCCACTGGACACAAGCGTGCGCATCACCGCGGCGCAGTCCAAGCCGCCGCTCGGGCCGCGCGTGGTCAGCGTCGACCGGGAAGGGAAGAACTACCTGGCCGGATGGCTGCTGTTCAGCGAGGATCCGGATACGGGCATCCACTTTGTGCGGGCCCAGTTGCCCAACATCAACGGCGCCTACGCGCTCGGCGGCCACGCCTATGACTACCGCCGCAACCGGATCTACGCCCAGGTGCCGGTGCTCAACAACACGGCCACCAGCGCGCCGCCGGTGCTGCATGTCATGGACACAGACAACCTGGCCGTCCGCGAGATCGTGAAAATCCCCAACCCGATTGCCGGCCGCACCGTGTTCACCGCCGACCTCAACTACATGTTCGCGGTCGCCGAGAGCGGCGTGCTGGTGTTTCCGCTCGATGAACTGGACACGCTGCCGCGCATCCAGGCGGAGCGCGAGGACCTGCTGTTTGAGTCCAACTCCTGCGACAATCGCATCCAGAAAAAGACCATCCGCATCCTTGATCCGGCCGGCCGCAGCTCGGACTTCAGCCTCAAGCTGCCCAATGGAACCCGCGGGATCCGTGTCTATCCTTCTTCCGGCACCGCCCCGATGGATGTGACCGTGGAAGTGGATCCCCTGGCCTTCCAGAATCAGCGGGGAACGGTGGCGGTGAACCTCGCCATCTCTTCCTCCGCCGCCGTTAACGTCCCCACGCCGCTGCGAGTGCTGGTCAACACGCGCGACTTCGACCAGCGCGGCAAGATCGTCAACGTGCCGGGCAAACTCGTCGACATCCTCGCCGACCCCTACCGGCCGCGCTTCTACGTGATGCGCCAGGACCGCAATCTGGTTCTTGTCTTCGACTCGAACACACTCGAGCCGGTGGCGTCGCTGCGGACGGGCAACACCCCCGTGCAGATGGCCATCACGCTCGACGGCAGATATCTGCTGACGACGGCCGACAACAGCCAGTTGATTACCGTGCACGACCTCGACACGCTCGAGCAGTTGCCGCCGATTCTGACCGAACCCGGCCGCTACCCCCGCTCGATCGCGGTCACCCAGCGCGACATTCTGGTCACCGCGCGGCTGGCTTTCACCAAGGACACCTGCGGCGGCTCGGGCGGCTCCCATGAGATGTTGCGCGTCGACTTCTTCAACCGCCTGGCCACTCCGTTGAGCCGGCTGGGCGTGTATGCCAACTGCATCAGTGAGAACAGCGCCCTGACGGCCAGTCCGTCAGCCTCCACCGCCGTGCTGGCCCAGCCCACGGGTTCGCTGCTGCTTTACGAGGCCGCTTCCGGCACCTGGGTCGTCGGCCGCAAGGACTTCGAATCGTTGAGCGGCGTCGTCGGCGCCTTCAGCGACGAGGCCTACCTGGCCCAAAACATGCTTCTCGACATCGCGCTGTTCCCGGTCGCCGAGCTGCCCATGGAAGGCACTCCCTCCGGCTTCGGCGTCGTTCCCGGCGGCTTCTATGTCCGCACCTCCGCCACCGCCCAGGGTTCGGGGCTGGTGCAGAAAATCGACCTTGTCAACTTCCCCGGAAACCGATTCTCGCGGCTCGCCGAGGCCCCGCTGATCCCCGTGGCCACAACGCCGGATTCGCTGATCGGCCAGACGATTCTCCCCTTCACCCGGACCCTCGCCGTGGTTGCCAACCCCGGCAGGATCATCTCCGCCTCCACCTCCGGGCTCACGGTGCTCGGATACGACTTCGACGCTGCCGTGCCGATGCCCTCGATCACCTCCGTCGTCAACATCGCCGACAACACGCCCGCCGTCGGTCGCGGCAGTGTGGTTCTGATCCGCGGTACCGGCTTCGCCTCCTCCAGCGAGTCCGCCGGCACCGTCTGGCCCACGTCTCTCGACCAGGTGTGCGTCCTGCTCAACGGAGCGCCGCTGCCGCTGGGTCGCGCTTCGAGCAGCGAGATTCTCGCTCACATTCCCTTCACCGCTGCCGGCGGCCAGTTGGTGGTGCGTTCGCCCGGCGGCGTCAGCGCCGCCTACCTGCTCAATGTCGAGCCGGCCGCGCCGGCCATCTTCCGCGATGGCGCCGCCGGACCGCTCACCGGCCTGGCCACGGTGCTCCGCCAGGCGAACAACCAGTTGGTCACATTCTCCAACCCCATCCAGCCCGGAGACCGGATCTCGATCTACCTGACGGGCATGGGCCAGGTGTTCCCGGATCCCGGCGCCGGCGTTCCGGCGCCTGCGGATCCCTCCTCCACAGTCGCCCTGAAGCCCGCCGTGACGCTGGGCGACACGCCGCTCGTGGTCGACTTCGCCGGCCTCGAGCCGGGCCGCATCGGTGTCTACCGGATCGACGCGAGCGTCCCCTGGTGGGCCAAGACTGGCCAATCTCTGCCTTTGACCATCCAGCAGGGCACGGCCCAGACTACCGTGAACGTGCGCGTCGTGCCACGATAGGAAAGACAATACGGCGCAGGCTTCCGAAAGGATGACTCCATGAGGACCCGAGCATTTCTTGCCGCTGCCTTCTTGGCAGCGCCCCTGATTGCGAACGCGCAGTCTTACGAAGTGGGCGGCGCCGGCGGCTTCGCCGTACAGCGCGGCCTCAATGTCGAGTCCGGCAGCATCAAGGGCACGGTCGGATTCAAGGACGCCCCCGTGGCCGGCGCCTGGCTGGCCGAGACCGGCCCGCGCTGGGGCGGCGAGGTCCGCTATCTGTACCGCTGGGGCGATGCGCGGGTGGAGGTCGGCGGCGAAAAGGCCGCTCTCTCGGCCCGGCAGCACATCATCACCGGCGACCTCATGCTCTTCCTCAAAGGCGGCAAGGACGCGCCGGTGCGGCCATTTATCATCTTCGGCGGCGGCGTCCGCCGCGTGGAGGGCACCGGTCCGCAACAGGCCTTCCACCCGGGCAGCCAGTACGCCGCCCTGGCGCACACGAGTGAGACCCTCCCCGTGGGCGACTTCGGCATCGGCGTCCGCGTCCGCGCCGGACGCAGGGGTGTGTTCCGGCTCGAGGTGAGAGACTATCTCAGCCCGAAAACCGACAATGTGATCGCCGCCGCACCCGGCTCGAAGCTCACCGGGCTCATGCACGACGTGATCATTCTTGCCGGCCTCGGCTTCACCTTCTGAGGCCCGCCCGTCGCCTCACACGTCCAGGTTGCGGACGTCGAGCGCGTTCTCCTCGATGAACTTCCGGCGCGCCTCGACGTCCTCGCCCATCAGCGTGCTGAAGATCTCTTCGCACTCGACGGCGTCCTCCAGCCGCACCTGAAGCAGCGTCCGCGTTTCGGCGTTCATCGTCGTCTCCCAGAGCTGCTCCGGATTCATCTCCCCCAGCCCCTTGTAACGCTGCACGGTGATGTCGCGTGTGCCCTCCGCCTTCAGGTGCTGAATCAGCGTGCGCCAGTTGTCGATGCGCTCCCTCCGCGCCTCCTTCACCACCACGAACGGCGGGCGGTTGTACTTCTCCGTGCTCCGGGCCAGCACGCGCAGCCGCTTGTATTCGGGCTGCTGCGCCAGTTCGACGCCAATCACGCGGTCTCCGTGAGACTCGTCGTGGTAAACGATGTTCCACGCCGAGTGCTCCTCATCGAACTCGAGGCGTGTCTGAAGGCGGCTGCCCTCCATCATCGCGCGCGCCGCGCGTTCCACCTCGTCCCGGTTGCCGAAGTCGGCCTTGGTGTCCAGCGCGAAGCCCGGGTCGGCCAGCACCTCCACGACGCGCGGTTCGCGCAACCGTTTCTCCAGCCGCGTGACGATCTGCTGGAGCTCGTCGAGCTGCATCAGGAAGCTGCGCAGCTCGCCGCCTTGCAGCGTGCCGTGCTCGCCGTTGTCGCCCACCAGGACCTGCACGTTGTCGGTCGCCCGCCGCAGGATCTCACGGACGAATTCCTGGTCGTTCTTGATGTACTTCTCGCTTTTGCCCTTCTTGATCCGGTACAGCGGCGGCTGGGCCACGAACACATGGCCGCGCGTGATCAGCTCCGGCATGTGGCGGAAGAAGAACGTCAGCAGCAGCGTGCGGATGTGGCTGCCGTCGACGTCGGCGTCCGTCATCAGGATGATCTTGTGGTAGCGGAGCTTCGAGATGTCAAAGTCTTCCTTGCCGATCCCTGTGCCGATGGCGGTGATCATGGCGCGGATTTCGTCGTGGCTCAGCATCTTGTCATACCGCGCCTTTTCGACGTTCAGGATCTTGCCCTTCAGTGGAAGAATCGCCTGGTAACGCCGGTCACGGCCGCTCTTGGCAGTGCCGCCGGCCGACTCGCCCTCCACCAGGAAGAGTTCGCAGCGCTCGGGGTCTTTCTCCTGGCAGTCGGCCAGTTTGCCGGGCAGGCCGCCCGAGTCAAGCGCGCCCTTGCGCCGGGTGAGTTCGCGCGCCTTGCGCGCCGCCTCCCGCGCTCGGGCCGCTTCCACGGCCTTGCCGATGATGCGCTTCATCACCGCAGGGTTCTTCTCAAAGTACTCGGTGAGCTTCTCGTTCACCACCTGCGTGACGTAGCCGCCGATGTCGGAGTTCAGCTTGCCCTTCGTCTGCCCTTCAAACTGGGGCTGCGGGAGCTTCACGCTGACCACCGCGGTGAGGCCCTCGATGACGTCGTCGCCGGACAGGTTGCTGTCCTTGATGTCTTTCAGCAGCCCGGCTGAGCGCGCGCAGGCGTTCAGCGTGCGCGTGAGCGCCGTGCGGAAGCCCGTCAGGTGTGTGCCGCCGTCGCGCGTGTTGATGTTGTTGGCGAAGCTGAAAATCTGGTCCGTGTAGCTGTCGTTCCACTGGAGCGCGATCTCGATGATCAGCCTGCCACCGCCCGGCAGCTCGCGCTCACCCTCGATGACAATGGGCTTGTCGTGAAGGACGTTTTTCCCGCGGTTCAGGTGCTTGATGAATTCGGCAATGCCGCCCGAATAGTAGAATTCGTGCGTCTTGGGCGGATCCGTGCGCTCATCGGTCAGCGTGATGCGCAGGCCCTTGTTCAGGAAGGCGAGCTCGCGCAGCCGCGTGGCCAGCGTGTCGAAGTTGAAATGCGTCGCCTCCATGATGGTGGGGTCGGGCCTGAAGGTGATCTTCGTCCCCGTCTTGCGTCCCGCCTTGCCGGTTCTCTGGAGCGGCCCCTTCGGAATGCCGCGCTCGTAGTCCTGCTCCCAGGTGTAGCCGTCGCGCCAGATCTCCAGGTGGAGCCACTCCGACAGCGCGTTTACGCAGCTTACGCCCACCCCATGCAGGCCGCCGGAAACCTTGTACGTGTTCGAGTCGAACTTGCCTCCGGCATGGAGCTTCGTCATCACCACTTCGGCCGCGGAGACGCCCTCAGTGGGGTGGATGTCCACCGGAATGCCGCGGCCATTGTCGATGACGGTGACCGAGTCGTCGATGTGGATGATGACCTTGATCTCCGTGCAATAGCCGGCCATGGCCTCGTCAACGGAGTTGTCGACGACTTCGTAAACCAGGTGATGCAGCCCGGCCTCGCCGGTGGAGCCGATGTACATCGCCGGCCGGAGACGCACTGCCTCCAGGCCCTCCAGCACCTTGATGCTCGAAGAGTCGTAAGTTTCGGCGTGATTCAAATCTTTCTCGTCCTTTTCCGGTTTCGGCACGGTGATTGCGCCCGTCAGATGCGCATGGGCATGACAACGTAACGGTAGCGGTAGTTGAGATCCTCGCCGGCGGGCGTCAGTTCGCCCGCACTCTGGGGATCCTTGAAGTGGAAGCGCACGCGCGGCTCGGCCACGGCCCGCAGGAATTCGAGCAGGTAGGTCGCGTTGAAGCCGATTTCCGTGGTCGGGCCGCCGTAGTCAACCGCCAGGCTCTCCTCGGACTCGCCGCTCTCGGAGAGCGATGAATGAATGGTGGCTTCGTCGTCGGCAAAGCGGATCTTGATGGCACGCGAGCGTTCGTCAGAAAACTGGGACACGCGCTCGATGGCGGCGCGGAAGTCTTCCCGGTCCAGGGCCACCGTGTGCGGATGGGACCTTGGCAGCACGCGCTCATAGTCAGGAAAATTGCCGGTGAGCTTGCGGCTTGCCAGCAGGCGGCTGCCCAGGCGGAAGTACAGGTGGTTGTCGTCGGCCGCGAAATCCAGCGGCGCCTCATCGTCCTCGGTCTCGCCGGCCAGCCGCATGAGCTCCATGAGCGCCTTGCGCGGAATGAGAGCGCGGTGTTCGCCCGAGCTGCCGAGCGGGTTCGGATGCTCCACGAGAGCAAGGCGGTGGCCATCGGTGGCCACCATGGTCAGCGAGTCCGGCTTGATGAGAAGCAGCGCGCCGTTCAGCGTGAAACGCGACTCCTCGACCGCAATCGCAAAGACGGTCCGCGAAATCATCGAAGCCAGCAGGCCCACGGGAAGCTGGCCGACCGGCTCCGGCATCTCCGGCAGCTCCGGATAGCTCTCTCTGGGCATGCCGGCGATTCTTGTCTTTGAGCGGCCACAGGTGATGCTGGCCCAGTGCGTGTCACTGAAGCGGAAGTGGATGTCAGAGTCCGGCAGGAGCCGCACGTAATCGAGCAGCTTCTTCGCCGGCACGGTCCCCCCGCCAGGCGTCTTCACCTGCGCCGGCGCCGTGCACCGGATGCTGAGCTCGAGATCCGTCGCCGAAATCGCGATCCGGTCGTCAGCGGCCTCGAGAAGCACATTCGACAGCACCGGCAGCGTCGCCTTCTTCTCCACCACACCCTGGGAAAGGCCCAGCTCACGAACGAGGTCGGCCTTGCTGACTGTGAATTCCATCGGTTGCGTCCTCTTTACCGATCCGTTCTCCGGACCTGTGCTCTACCGAGGTGTGGAACTTTCTACCTCAGAAGGGCCTATGAACCGGATTCGTAGGGGCTGTGAAAATGTGACTATCCCATCTAAATTATACAAAAGTCGGCGCGTTGCCTGCGCAATGATCTGTGATTGCATGGGGCTGTGGGGGCGAAAGGCGCCAGCCCCGGGGGAGGATCCACATCGAGTCACGGCATCTCCAGTAAGGGGGTCTGTGGAAAACGAAGCAAGTCTACTGGAAAGAATCGATTATGTTCTGAATGAGCCTGTTGATTTCCGGATCTGTGCGGCGCAACTCCTCCACCTTGCGGATGGCGTGCAGGACCGTTGTGTGGTGTTTGCCCCCGAAATGGCGCCCGATTTCGGGCAGCGAGGCTGCGGTCAGTTCGCGGCACAGATACATGGCGATCTGGCGGGGCCGGGAGATCTCGTGGGCATTGGTCTTCTGCCGGAGCTGCGCCGGCTGGAGGCCGGTGCGCTCGGCCACGGCACGAATGACGGCGTCGATGGTGACGCGGCGCTCGGAAGTGTGCAGCATGTGACGCAACGCCTGGAGGGCCATCGCGGCCGTTATGGGGGCGCCGGTCACGGAGGAGTAGGCGATGAGCTTTGTCAGCGCGCCTTCGAGTTCGCGAACGCTGGATCGGATTCGCGTTGCCAGCAGGATGCGCACGTCCTCAGGAAGGCGAAGCTTTTCGGCCTCGGCCTTCTTGTCCAGAATTGCCATTTTGGTTTCGAGATCCGGGGGCTGTACGTCAACGATTAGGCCCCATTCAAAGCGCGTGCGGAGCCGTTCCACAAGGCCCGGAATGTTCTTCGGCAACTGGTCGCTCGAGATGACGATCTGCTTCTGGTGGTCGTAGAGGCAATTGAACGTGTGAAAGAACTCTTCCTGGGTCCGTTCCTTGCCGCCGAGGATGTGCACATCGTCGATGAGGAGGGCGTCGGCGTTGCGGTAGTGATGCTGAAAGGAGGGCATGCGGCCGGCGCGCAGGCACTGGATCATCTCGTTCATGAACTGCTCGCCCGTAGTGTAGACGACCCGCATGCCGGGGTGGTGGTCGAGCAGGGCTCGGCCCACTGCATGGAGCAGGTGTGTTTTGCCCATGCCGCTGTTGCCGTAAATGAAGAGCGGGTTGTACCGGGTGGCGGGCTGGCGGGCCACGGCCCACGCGGCGGCGTGGGCAAACTGATTGCAGGAGCCAACCACAAAAGTCTCGAAGGTGAACCTGGGGTTGAGCTGGGTTCCTGTCTCGGGGAAGGTGAATCCCTCACGGTGCGCGGTCGGGCTGGCGTTGATGACGGGTTCGACCGTGTCTGAATCCGCCGGGTCGCTCAGCACATAACGGATCCTGAGGTGCGAAAGGCCGAGATGATGCCGCGCCTGGTCAACGGCTGAGGCAAGCTCGCGTTCCAGCCAGATCCTGGAGTACTCGTCCGGAACGGCTACCTCCAGGCAATCGTCGCTTTCCTGCACGAGCTTCGTGCGGGAAACCCAGTTTTGATAGGCCTCCTCCGGCAGTAGGCGGGCCAGATGCTGTTTGATGACTTGCCAGTTGTTCTTCGTTGCTGTCAACACCACACTAACCCCACACGATCTTCACAGGTTTTCCACAGATGGAAAATCCAAGTAAATTGGCCCTGTCGGTGATCCGGTTGTGGCTCCTCACGACGCGGGGCTGCCCGACAGGAAGCGGCCTTCCCGGGCCCTCGCAGCCGCACCGGCGATGATCAGAATAGCACAGTCGGAGACGGCGATCGGAACAGCCGAAACAAATTTGTAATAAGCTGATAGAGAAGGAATTACTACAAAACAAGAGGGTATTTTACCGGCCTTCATTTCTCATTGGTTTTGTTCTGATGACCGCGCAAATTTCTGATTGGGAAAGCGCTATGGCCATCCGCCCGCCGGGGGGGCGGGGCGGGATTTGACAACAGGGACCGGGTGAGCCAAAATGATGAATGAAGCTCCCGGGCGGGAGTAACTCAGCTGGTAGAGTGCAACCTTGCCAAGGTTGATGTCGCGGGTTCGAATCCCGTCTCCCGCTCCATTCCCTCCCTCGGTTTCATGCCCCGTCGACTGAATCCCCTGGATTTGCGCGATCAAGACTCCGGTCTGGGCGCTCGGACTGAACCAGAGGCACGGATCGGATAGAGGTGTGGTTGCACGGGGTGCGGTTGCATGCGGCCACGAGGGGCAGGCGCCGAAGATGGGCCGGCGTCAATCGCGGACGATGACGTCGTAAATCCGGGCAAGATCCTCCTGGGAGTAATATTCGATCTCGATGCGGCCGCGGTTGTCGTCGCGGGGGACGATGCGGACGCGCGTTCCCAGGACTCGCTCAAGCTCTTCGACAGCGGCACGGACATTGGGGTCGGTCTCCCGAGGCTTGACGGACGCGGGGGGCTCGGGCGGGGCGGTGGTGAGCTTCTGAACCATACGCTCCACCTGGCGGACGGAGAGGGCGCCGTCGGCGGCCTTGTGGGCGAGCGCTACCTGTTGCTCTGCGGACTCGAGCCCGAGCAGCGCGCGGGCATGGCCCATGGAGAGCCGCTGCTCGGCCACGAGCTGCTGGACTTCGAGCGGGAGCCGCAGCAGCCGGAGCATGTTGGTGACGGTGGAGCGGTCCTTGCCGGTCCTTTGGGCGATCTGTTCATGCGAGAGACGGAATTCCCGGTGGAGCCTTTCGAAGGCATGAGCGACTTCGATCGGGTTCAGGTCTTCCCGCTGGATGTTCTCGATGAGCGTGACCTCCATGAGTCGGTCGTCAGCGAACTCCTGTACGACCACCGGGACTTCATGAAGCCCCGCCAGGCGGGCCGCGCGGAGGCGGCGCTCGCCGGCGACGAGCTGGTAGGCGTCGCCATGGCGGCGGACGACAAGGGGCTGGATGATGCCGTTTTCGCGGATCGACTGGGCCAGCTCCTGGAGGCCTTCGGCCGAGAACGACGAGCGGGGTTGGAGCGGGTTGGGATGAATCAGGTCGATGGGTACCCGCAACGGGCCGGCGGGAAGCGGCTGCGGGGCCGCAGGCGCGGGCGCGGCCGGGGCCGGTTGTGGCCGGCTGGCAGGAATCAGGGAGGAGAGGCCCCGGCCGAGAGCCTTACGCGACGGATCCTTGACGTTGGTCATGGGCGAGGATTTCCTTGGCGAGCTTGATGTAGGTTTCGGCGCCGCGGGAGCGCACGTCGTAACTGAGGATGGGCTTGCCGAAACTGGGCGCCTCGGCCAGGCGGATGCTGCGCGGAATGACGGTTTCGAAGACCTCCCCCTGGAAGAATTCCTTGAGGTCTGCTGCCACCTGGCGCGTGAGGTTGGTGCGGTCGTCGTACATCGTCAGCAGCACGCCTTCGAGTCGGAGGTCAGGCTGGAAGGCGGCGCGGATGCGTTCGATCGTGTCGAGGAGCTGACTGATGCCCTCGAGGGCGAAGAACTCGCACTGGATGGGGACGAGGACGGAGTCGGCGGCGACGAGAGCGTTGACCGTAAGGAGATCGAGGGCCGGCGGGCAGTCGATGAGGATGTAGTGGTACTGAGTGCGGACGGGTTCGAGAGCGTCGCGGAGACGGAATTCACGGCGGGGGAAGTCGACGAGCTCGAGGTTGGCGGCGACGAGGTTCTTGTCGGCGGGGAGGATTTCCAGGCCATCGAAATCGGTTCGGAGGATGGCACTGGATATGGGCGTTTCTCCTAGTAGCACCCTATATGTGGTGGGGAGATTTTCGGACTTGGCGATGCCGACACCCGTGGTGCAGTTGCCTTGGGGGTCCATGTCCACGAGAAGGACGCGAAGGTCGTTGGCAGCGAGGGAGGCGGCGAGGTTGATGGCGGTCGTGGTCTTGCCCACACCGCCTTTCTGATTGGCGATGGCGATGACTTTGCCCATGGGGCGCGTCCCGGGTTCGGAGGGGTGGGAAACGATTATCCTATCACGGCCGATTCGGTGCCGTCGATCCTCGAGTGAATCCGATGTGCGGGAATCTCGCGGAAGGATGTTTCACGTGGAACAAGCCGGGCCTGGCCTGATGGCGACGTTCCACGTGGAACCTTGTCGCGACCTCATTCCGCCTGATGCAACTCCGGCAGACCCCAGCTTCGTTTCCCCGGAGGCGCGGCAAATTACAAAACGAAGCTAGGAAGCAATTGAAAACACAAAGCGCGCGTCTTCAGAGCCCGGCATCCGGCTCAACTTTGTCAGCCTGAGACTCCAGCGCGGCCCGCCAAAGAAAGCCCCGCCCCCCAGGCAGCGCGACCGCCTCCCACCCGTACTCCCGGGCCGAATCCGGCGGCTCCGTGCCCACCAGCATCACCCAGCGCGCCGTCCTTCGCGCCAGCTCCAGCACATCATCCGCCCTCACAGCGCGCGACAGAACGCCATCAAACCGCCCCTCCACCTCGCGGCTTCGCCTGGCCACAACGCGAACATTCGGCGCCAGATCCGATGCCTCCCGCAGAAAGGCCGCCTTCCGCTGGTCGGACTCAATCAGCGTTACCTGCAACTCCGGGCGCGCCACCGCCACGACAAACCCGGGGAAACCCGCCCCACTGCCAAGGTCAGCCACCGAGCGCGTCCCCGACGCCAAGTGCGCCGCAACAAACAGCGACTCGACATAGTGAACCCGAACCGCCTCCTCGAGATCCACCACCCGCGTCAAATTGATCCGGGAGTTCCATCGCGCCAGGAGCTCGTAGTGACGCCACAGCGCCTCTACCTGCCGCCCCTCCAGCGGCAGGAAGGGCGCTCCCTGCCGCAACCGCTCCTCAAACGCTGCGCGCTTCATCCCTCCGCCCTGCCAGACTCAGGTAACAGTCCAGCACCGCAATCGCCGCCGGCGTCACCCCTGGAATGCGGGACGCCTGGCCCAGCGTCTCCGGCCGCACCCGCTCGAGCTTCTCCAGGATCTCCCGGCTCAGCCCAGGCACGCTCCGATAATCAAATTCCGCCGGAATCCGCCGGCGTTCAGCCTCCCGCAACCGCTCGACCATCCGCTCCTGCTGCCGAAGATAGCCGTCGTACTTCACCTCCGTCTCGACCGTCCACAGGACCGGTTTCGGCAGGGCCTCGCCCAACTCGCGTTCCAGCTCCGCCCGCAGCGTCTCAATCCGCGCCTCCGGCCGCCGAAGCCACGCCTCGCGCTTCGCGCCAAGCACCCCAAGCAGCCGGTCCTTCAGGGCGAGCTTTCGTTCCAGCCGCTCCCACCGCTCCTGACCCACAAGCCCGAGGCGCCAGCCCACAGGCGTCAGCCTTTCATCCGCATTATCGATCCGGAGTTGCAACCGGTACTCGGCGCGCGAGGTGAACATCCGGTATGGCTCATCGGCTCCCTTGGTCACCAGGTCGTCCACCATGATCCCGATGTAGGCGTCGGTTCGGCCCAGAACCACCGCTTCCAGCCCCTTCACCTTGCAGGCCGCGTTGATCCCCGCCAGAAGTCCCTGTCCTGCCGCCTCCTCATAGCCCGACGTCCCGTTGATCTGCCCGGCCAGGAACAGGCCCTCGATCCGCTTCACTTCGAGCGTGTGCAACAACTCCCTCGGGTCAATGGCATCGTATTCGATGGCATAGCCCGGCCGGATCATCTCCGCCTGTTCGAGCCCGGGAATGGAAGCAATCATCGCCTCCTGGACGTCCACGGGCATGGACGTCGACATTCCATTGACGTAGATCTCGTAAGTGTCCAGCCCCTCCGGCTCCAGGAAGATCTGGTGCCGCATCTTGTCCGGGAACTTCACCACCTTGTCTTCGATCGACGGACAGTACCGCGGTCCCCGGCCCTCGATCTGTCCGCTGTATAGTGGCGACCGCGGAATCGCCTCGCGCAGGATCCGGTGCGTCTCCTCCGTCGTATAGGCGATGTAGCACGGCGTCTGTTCTCGCTCAATCCGGTCCGTCAGGAAGGAAAACGGCGTCGGTTCCGGATCCCCGTCCTGCCGCTCAAACCGGCTCCAGTCGATCGTTCGGCCGTCGAGCCGCGGAGGCGTACCGGTCTTCAGTCGCGTCCAGGCGAGTCCCAGGCTCCGCAGGTGATGCCCCAGCAGGTTCGATGGCGGCTCGCCGCTCCGCCCGCACTGGTACTTGGTCTCGCCCACATGGGCCAGCCCGTTCAGGAAGGTGCCCGTCGTCACCACCACCGCTTCCGCGCCGTACCGGCGCCCGTCCGCAAACTTCACGCCCCGAACCCGACGCCTGCCGTCTCCGAAGGGCTCATACTCGATCTCGGCGACCTCCGCCTGCAAAATTCGGAGATTCTCCACGGACTCGAGCGTCTGCCGCATCCGTACCCGGTACTGCTTCTTGTCCATCTGCGCTCGCGGGCTCCAGACCGCCGGCCCGCGGCTTGTGTTCAGCAGCCGGAACTGGATGCCGACGGCGTCCGCCACCAGCCCCATGAGTCCGCCCAGCGCGTCGACTTCCCGCACCAGATGCCCCTTGGCAATGCCGCCGATGGCCGGGTTGCAGGACATCTGGGCGATCAGATCCAGGTTCATTGTCACCAGCGCCGTCTTCAGTCCCATGCGGGCGCAGGCGTGCGCCGCCTCGCAGCCGGCGTGCCCGGCGCCGATCACGATCACGTCGTAATGGGCAGTCCTCATTGTCAGCAGGGGAAAATCCTCGGTATGCTATTGATTCTACCGGTCAGGAGCCAACACCGTGAAAATCCTTGTCCTTGGCAGCGGCGGCCGCGAGCACGCCATCGCCTGGCGGCTGTGCCACTCTCCTTCCGTCTCCCGCGTCTTCGTTGCCCCCGGCAACCCCGGTTGCGCCCGGGTGGCGGAATGCATCCCGGTCTCAAGTCCTACTCCTGTAGGTTTTCTCGAGGCCGCCCGTGCCTGCCGCGCCGACCTCGTCCTCTCCGGGCCCGAAGCCCCGCTGGTCGATGGCGTCGCCGACCTGTTTGAAAAAGAGGGCATTCCCTTCTTCGGTCCAAGCCAGGCGGCGGCCCGCCTGGAAGGCAGCAAGATCTTCGCCAAACAGTTCATGCAGCGGGCCGGCATCCCCACGGCCCGGTTCGCGGCCGCCGATTCGTTAGACGAAGCACGCACGGCGCTCGATCAATTTACGTATCCTGTAGTAGTCAAGGCGGATGGCTTGGCCGCGGGTAAGGGCGTGGTCATCTGCGAAGACCGCGCCATGGCAGAACAGGTTCTCGAGGAAATGTTTGCCGGTCGGCTCGTCGGCCAGGCCGGCGCCCGCGTGGTGCTCGAGGAGCATCTCAGCGGCGAGGAAGTCAGTTTCATCGGCGTGAGCGACGGCGAGCGCATTGTTTCGCTCGAGCCTTCCCAGGATCACAAGCGGATCCGTGACAACGACGAGGGGCCGAACACCGGCGGCATGGGCGCTTATTCCGACTCACGCATCCTGACGCCGGAAGAGCGGGCCCGCATCGAGCGCGACATCATGCAGCGCACCATCGACCGAATGCGGGAAGAAGGCGCGCCGTTCCGGGGCTTCCTCTATGCCGGCCTGATGATGACCTCGCGCGGGCCGATGGTGCTCGAATACAATGTCCGCCTGGGCGACCCCGAAACGCAGGCGCTGCTGCACCGCATGGAAGGCGACTTCGCTGGCCTCATCACCACCGCGGCCGCCGGCCGCGTCGACCCGTCCGCGCTGCGCTTCCGGCCCGAGCCGAGCGTCTGCGTGGTGCTTGCCGCAGCGGGATATCCCGGCAAGCCCCGCCTGGGCGATCCGATCACCGGCATCGAAGAAGCCGAACGGCGCGGCGCGGTGGTCTTTCACGCCGGCACCCGCCTCGACAACGGCCGTCTGGTCACCGCCGGCGGCCGCGTGCTTGGGGTTACCCACAGGGGCGCTACGCTGGCCGAAGCGATCGCCAACACCTACCATGCCTGCGAGCCCATCCATTTCGAGGGCATGCAGTACCGGCGCGACATCGGCCGCAAGGGGCTGGCGCGCTGGCAGGCCTGAAGGCCGTGGGCGATGCACGGGCGCCGGCGGTACAATACAAGAGCGTGGGGAAGTAGCTCAGCAGGATAGAGCGTCCGCCTCCTAAGCGGAAGGTCGGCAGTTCGAATCTGCCCTTCCCTACCACCCGCGCATCCCTGTGCCCGACAAGCCGTTCGTCCACCTGCACTGCCACACGGACTACTCGCTGCTCGATGGCGCCTGCGAGATCTCCCGCCTGATGGAAGAGGTGCGGCGGCTGGGCCAGCCCGCGGTGGCGATCACCGACCACGGCAACCTGTTCGGCGCGGCTGAATTCTACTTTTCTGCCGTCAACGCCGGCGTTCACCCGGTGATCGGCTGCGAGGTCTACGTCTCGCGCCAGGATTGCCGCATCAAAGACGAAACCAACAAGAGCTACAACCACCTCACGCTGCTGTGCGAGACGCAGGAGGGTTACCGCAACCTCGTCAAGCTGGTCACCGTGGCCAGCCTTGAAGGGTTCTATTACAAGCCGCGGATCGACAAGCACCTGCTGGAGCAGCACAGCCGCGGGCTCATTGCGCTGTCGGGCTGCCTGAAAGGCGACATCAGCGAGGCGCTCGCCGCGGGCCGTTACGAGGAGGCCCGCCGCCTGGCGCATGAATATCAGGACATCTTCGGCCGCGGCAATTTCTTCCTCGAACTTCAGGACCACCACATGGACCAGGACCGCACGGTGGTGCCGGCCACCGTCCGCCTGGCGGCAGAGACCGGCATTCCGCTGGTCGCCACCAACGACGCGCACTACATTCAGAGATCCGACCACCGCGCGCAGGACATCCTTACCTGCATCAATTCGGGCTCCACCTACAACGATCCGAAGCGACTCCGCTTTCCCACCGAGGAGTTCTATCTGAAATCTCGCGCGGAGATGATGGCGCTGTTCGGCGAACTGGAGGACGCGCTCGACCGCACCTGGGAGATCGCCGAGCGCTGCCAGGTGCGGCTCGAAAAGGTCAAGGACAGCTTCCCGCGCTTCGAGGTGCCTCCGGAGCACACGACCGACACCTACTTCGAATACGTCACGCGCCAGGGGTGGCAGCGGCGCCGGGCACGGCTGGAGCAGTTGGCCGCGCAGGGGCGGCTGCGGCATCCGCTCGCCGAATACGAAGAGCGACTTGAGGGCGAGATCCGGCTGATTCAGCAGATGAAGTTCTCGGGCTACTTCCTCATCGTCTGGGACTTCATCCGCTTTGCCAAGTCGCGCGGCATTCCGGTGGGCCCGGGCCGCGGCTCGGCCGCCGGTTCGCTGGTGGGCTACTGCCTGGGGATCACCGACATTGATCCGCTTCAATACGGGCTGCTGTTTGAGCGCTTCCTGAACCCGGAGCGGATCACGATGCCGGACATCGACATCGACTTCTGCACGAACCGGCGCGGCGAGGTCATTCAGTACGTCACCGAGAAATACGGGCGCGACCACGTGGCCCAGATCATCACCTTCGGCTCGCTGGCGGCCAAGGCCGCCATCAAGGACGTGGGCCGCGTGCTCGAGCTGAGCTTCGCCGAAACGGACCGCATCTCCAAGCTCGTCCCGGCGGATCCCAAAATCAAGCTCGCCCGCGCGCTGGCCGAAGAGCCCGATCTGGCCGCCGCGGCCGAACGCGACCCGCGAGTGCGCGAGGTGCTCGACATAGCGCAGCGGCTGGAGGGCATGGCGCGCAACGTCGGTGTGCACGCCGCCGGCGTCGTCATCAGTCCGGTGCCGCTCGTCGAACTGGTTCCGCTGCACCGCACGGCGAAGAACGAAATCGTCACCCAGTTCGACATGGACCGGCTCGAAAAGCTCGGCCTGCTGAAGATGGATTTTCTCGGGCTGACGACGCTGACCATCATCCACGACACGCTCGAGCTGATCCGCCGGAACCGCGGCGAGGAGGTCCGCCTCGAGGACCTGCCTCTCGACGACGCCGAAACCTATGAGCGCATCTTCGCGCGCGGACTTACCGACGGCGTCTTCCAGTTCGAATCGACGGGCATGAAGGACATGTTGCGGCGGGCGCGGCCGGAGCGGATCGAGGACCTGATCGCGCTGAACGCCCTCTACCGGCCCGGCCCGATGCAGTTCATCGATGAATACATCGACCGCAAGCACGGCCGCAAGCCGGTCACCTACGACCTGCCGCAGCTGGAGCCGATCCTTCAGGAGACGTACGGCCTGCCGGTGTACCAGGAGCAGGTGATGCAGATCGCCCAGGCCGTGGCCGGCTACTCGCTCGGCGAGGCCGACATCCTGCGCCGCGCCATGGGCAAGAAGAAGAAGGAGGAGATGGATCGGCTGCGGACGCGCTTCGTGGCCGGAGCGCGCGAGCGCGGCGTGCCGGAAAAAAAGGCGTCGGCGCTGTTTGACACTTTGGCCAAATTCGCCGAATACGGCTTCAACAAGTCGCACTCGGCCGCCTACAGCTATCTCGCCTACATCACCGCGTATCTGAAGGCGCACTACACGGTGGAGTTCATGGCGGCGCTGCTGACGTCAGAAACGGGCAACACCGACAAGGTGGTGAAGTACATCAACGAATGCCGCGAACTGTCGATCGAGGTGCTGCCGCCCGATGTCAACCAGTCCGACTATCACTTCACGCCGGTGGGTCGGGACCGGCTCCGGTTCGGCCTCGGAGCGATCCGCAACGTCGGCCAGTCGGCGGTGGAGGCGATTGTGGCCGCGCGGCGCGAAGGCGGGCCGTTCACCTCGCTCGACGACTTCTGCGAACGCGTCGACATGACGGCGGTGAACCGCCGGGTCATCGAGAGCCTGATCCGCGCCGGCGCGATGGACTCGCTCGGCGGCACGCGCGCCCAGCTGTTCGCCGTCATCGAGGACTGCATGGAATCCGGCCAGCGGGCGCAAAAGGACCGCCAGAGCGGCCAGGCGGGGCTGTTTGCCGGCTTCGGCGTGGCCGCGGCGGGCGTGGCCCCGGCGCGCACACTGCCGCAGGTGGCCGACTGGACGCCGCAGGAGAAGCTGCGCGGCGAGAAAGAGACGCTCGGCTTCTACGTCAGCGGTCATCCGCTCGACGAATATGCATGGAAGGTCCGCGAGCTGACCACGCGCAACACGGCCTCGCTGGAAGGGCTCGAACGCGGCGCGGAAGTGGCCCTGTGCGGCATCGTCACCGCAGTGCAGCGCCGCCGCAACAAGGAGCTGAAGCCGTGGGCCACGTTTCAGCTCGAAGACCGCTTCGGTTCGGTGGAGGTGCTGGTCTTTTCCACGCGATACGAAGCATTGCAGAAGGAGCTCGAGCCGGATCGCGCTGTGCTCGTGCGCGGCAAGGCGTTGCCGGAGGAAGACGGTTCCGTGCGAATCAACGCCCAGGACATCATCCCGATCGAGCTGGCGCGGGTGGACTTTCCCGCGCTTGTGTCGATCCGCGTGCGGCTGGACGGCGAGGCGGAACGGCGCGCCGAAGAGCTCGCGCGGCTCATCCGCGCGAAGCCCGGCTCGACCAGCGTGCGGCTGCGGCTGGAGAAGCCGCGCGACTTCATTGTCCTGCTCGACATCCCGGAGCGCATCCGGCCGGACCGCGAATTCCGAGTCGAACTGGAACGCATCTGCGGCCCCGACGCCTGCGAATCGTTAGACTCATAGGAGAGGTGTACTGCCATGAACGGGCCGACCCCGGACCGCATCGCCGAAATTGAACGCCAGATCGCCAGCCTCCGGATGAAATCCACCGGCGACCAGGCGCGGCTGGCTGAACTCGAGGAGCAGCTCCGGCAGCTCCGCGGCGAGCAGGGCATCAACCTGGCCTGGCAGCGTGTGCAACTGGCGCGGCACCCCCGGCGCCCTCATTCGCTCGACTATATCCAGCGCATCATGCCGGACTTCACCGAAATCCACGGGGACCGCTGCTACGGCGACGATCCGGCCATCGTGGCGGGCTTCGGCACGCTGGTGGGTGGCACGCGAGCAGTAATCATCGGCCAGCAGAAGGGGCGCGACACGAAGCAGAAGCTGTACCGCAACTTCGGCATGCCGAAGCCCGAGGGCTATCGGAAGGCGATCCGTGTGATGGAGCTCGCCTCGAAATTCCGCCGCCCGATCATCACGCTGCTGGACACACCCGGAGCCTATCCCGGCATCGATGCCGAAGAGCGCGGCCAGGCCGAGGCGATCGCCTGGAACCTGCGCGAGATGTCGAGGCTGGAGTCGCCGGTGGTGGTCGTGGTGATCGGCGAGGGCGGCTCGGGCGGGGCGCTGGCGCTGGGCATCGGCAACCGCGTGCTGATGCTTGAAAACTCCATCTATAGCGTGATCAGCCCGGAAAGCTGCGCCGCCATCATCTACCGCGATGCCAGCAAGGGCGAGCGCGCGGCGGCGGCGCTGAAGCTGACCGCGCCGGACCTGCTGCGGCTGGGCCTGATCGACGGCATCGTTCCGGAACCGGGCGAAGGAGCGCATGAGGACTACGACCGCGCCGCACAATTCCTGCTTCAGGCGGTGAACGCGTCCATCGCCGAGCTGAGCGCGATGAGCCCGGCCGAACTCATCGCCCACCGTGTGGAGAAATTCCGCCGGATGGGCAATTTCTTCACCGAGGCCGGTGGATGAAGCGCGGACGGCTGGCGCTGATCGCGGTGGCGGGTTTTGCCGCGCTGGCGGCGCTGATGACCTGGATGATGCTGGGCGCGCGGCGCTACCGCGTGGAGGTCTGCATGGAGTTCGGCGGACGCACGGCCTGCCGCACGGCCTCGGGCCCGACCCGCGAAGAGGCGGTGCGAACGGCCGCCGACAACGCCTGCGGGCTGCTGGCTTCCGGGATGACTGAATCCATGCAGTGCAGCCACCGCCAGCCGAAGAGCGTGCGCGTCCTTTCGGCCCCGTAGCGGAACGCCAAAAAGAAAAAGCCCCGCCTGGCGGGCGGGGCGCGTGCGGCGGCCGCCGCGCGGCTGTTGCCCAACGGGAAGGTCGCGCGCAGCGGCCAGGCCGGCCACGCACGGATTACTTCTTCACCGCGATCTTGACCGTCTTCGGCTTCGCCACTTCCTTCTTCGGCAGGACCACCCTCAGCACACCGTCCTCATAGGTGGCTTCGATCTTTTCGGTGTCCACCGTGTCCGGAAGTGTGAAGGCCCGATGGAAGGAGCCATAGCTCCGCTCGATCCGGTGATAGCCGCCCTCTTTCTCCTCTTTCTTGAACTCGCGGCTGCCGCTGATCGTCAGCGTGCCGTTCTCGATCTTCAGCTCGATGTCCTCCATCTTCACGCCGGGGATGTCGGCGGTGAGGACGATCTCATTCTCGTTTTCCGCGATATCCACGGCGGGATACCACGGACGGGCCGAGACCGGCTCGCTGAAGAAGCGGTTCACCATGTCCTCGAACAGAGCCAGAGGGCTGGAGAAGAACGGATCCAGTTTCGCCAGATCGGAACGACGGGTGATGTTCGCCATATTGTCTCTTACACCTCCTTTGGAAGATCTCTCCACGTTTTCCACTATACATGATGCACAAGCTGGTGTCAAGGTTTCTTAGTGTTGCACACTCATGTTTGATGACTTGAATTTGACCAATCAGCAGAAGGGATCGCTTAGCCTGGCCCTGCGACGATACTATCGAATTGATTTTCTGCGACTTGTTTTCATGAGCAGAAACATGACCCCGGTGGAGCCCGCGCCCCGGCGCGTGGCGGAGCGATCCGGTTCAGGCGGGAATCGGGATGCGGATTTCGAGTTCGGAGCCGCGGGCCGGGTGGGAGTGGAGGACGAGGTCGCCCTCGAGAGCGCGGACGCGCCGGAGGATGCTCTGCGGGCCGAGGCGGAGGAGTTCGAGTTCCTCCATCGTGAACCGGCCGGCGAAGGGGAAGCCGGTACCGTCGTCGTCGATGCGGAGGAGGATGTGGCTGTTGTCGCGCTCGAGGCTGATGGCGGCGCGGGAGGCGGCCGAGTGTTTGCGGATGTTGTTGAGGGCTTCGCGGACGATCTGGACGATTTCGGGCCGGGCTTCCAGGTCGTCATGCATGGCCGAGGGGGCCGCCCTGAAGGATGTGGGGATGCCAGAGTCTTTCTGGAAGTGCGCGGCGGTGGAGCGGAGCGTGGCCGCCAGACCGGCGCCGTCGAGTTCCACCGGGCGCATGCCGCGGATGAAGGTGCGCACTTCGGTCACCTGCCGCGCGCAGACTTCCTGAAGCTGGCGCAGCTCGTCCATGCCCGCCTGGAAGTTGCGTTCGAGCATTCTGCGGAGGATCTCCAGGCGCATCTGGACGGAGATGAAGGTTTGCAGCGGGCCATCGTGGAGGTCGGCGGCGATGCGCTCGCGCTCCTCCTCGCGGGCCTTCAGCGACTCCATCCGGTACAGCACGGCCTGGCGGGAGGCCGAGGAGAGCCTTTCGAGCAGGCTCTGGCGCTGAAGGGCGACGACGCAGCCAAACATGCCGAGCAGGAGGAGGACGGGCTGGAGCCGGTCGATGCCCGGGAGCGTCAGGCTGTTGACGAAGGCGAGCGTCAGGACGGTGGTGAGGAGGACGTCGCGCCATTCGAGCAGCGTGGAGGCGGCAAGGAAGAGATACAGGGCGGCGAAGGCCTGGACCCAGAAGTTCTCCGGGCCGGCCAGCACGACGCAGAGGAGGAACGCGGTGACGTCGAGGGCAGTGTTAAGAATGCCGCCGTGGTCGATGCGCTCGGCCCAGCGCCAGAAGATGGAGACGAGGCTGTAGACGGTGACGACGGAGAGGATAAAAATCCATGTGGCCGCTTCGAGGCCGCGTCCGGCGAGCAGGATGCCGAGGCAGGCCCCGGTGACCAGGGCCCGCAGGACGCTCAGATAGCGCCGCCACAGGTAGGGCAGCACCATCTGGTCGGCATGGATCATGCCTGCCTACCTCACATACAGATAGAGGGTATGGGCGCGGCCTTCGCCGTCGTCTTCGATGTGCTCTTCCTTCACCGGGGTCCAGCCGGGAACGCCGAAATCGTGCGCCACCACGCGGGCGCCCTTGCGAAGCTGCTTCTCGAGCAACGGGCGCACTTTCTCCACCGCAGAAGGCAGCAGGTAGATGGTGATCAGGTCGGCGTCGGAGTAGTCCTGCTGGAGGAGATCGCCGTGGATGATGCGGGCGCGTTTTTCGAGCCCGAGGGCGCGGATGCGGGCGGTGGACTGCTTCACCAGGTCCTCGTCGAATTCGACGCCGACGGCGTTGGCTTTGAAGCGGTCTGCGGCCATGATGACGATGCGGCCATCTCCGGAGCCGAGGTCATACATCTTTTCGCCCGCCTTCAGGCCGCCCAGCTTGAGCATGCGCTCGACCACCGTTTCCGGCGTCGGGTAGTAAGGCGCCAGTTTCTCGCCCTTGTCCTGCGCCTGGGCGCAGACGGCGACGAGCAGCCCAGCCAATGTCAGCTTCAGGCACCTGCTCATCATGCAATTGACTCCTTCTTCATGGAACGGCATAGACGCGGACCGGGTTGCTGCGGATTCCTCCGGCCTCGACCGCCAGCTCGTGAATGCCCTCGTCGAGCAGCGCCGGCAGCTCCACCCGAACCAGGTAGAACCCTGTGTAGCCGGGCGCGAGAGTTGCCTGGCGGACGGTGAGCTCCACACTGCCGAGCCAGGCGCGGACGCGGGCGGCGACGGCGGGGGGATTTTCGAGCGGGGCGGGCAGGCCGGCGGGCCAGTCCGGGGTGACGCGTCCAAGGCCGCTCATGAGAATGTCAAGGGTCATTCCGCCGCGGGCCGGGTTCATGAGTTCGATGGGAGCGCCAGAGTCGGCGTCGAGCACCATCGCGGTGCCATCGCGGTCCACAAGGATGGCCGGAGCGGTGGCTGCAATAGGGACGCCAAAGGCGAGGCGTCCCTGTTCGGCCTCAACCTCGACACGGACGGAAGGGCCGCTCAGGTTGTAGGGAAGCTGGATCTGCGACTCTCCGTCGGAGGCGGCGAGCACGGGCGCAGGGGCAACGCCGGCGGTGGCCGACGAGACACGCGCGCCGAGCACGGTCATCAGCGCGCCAGGTGCGCCGGGCCGTTCTGCCAGGTCAGCACTGTGAACGAGGCGTGGCGCGCGCCGCCGGTGCGGCGCCGGAGCGGCGTAGACGCCGTAACCCTCGACGGCCACGAGCAGCGTGTTGCCGCCATCATCCAACCGCACGTCGCGCACGGCGGCCGCAGGCAGACCGGCCGTCAGGCGCGTCCAGAAAGTGGCTGGAGCGGGGGCACGCAGATCGCCAAAAGTAAAGTACAGGCCCTCAGACGTGGCGGCATAGAGCGCCCCGGTTTCCCGGTCTGCGGCAATTCCATAAACAGTGCCGCGCGGGAGGTTGGCCGTGAGGTCGTCCCAATACGTTCCGCCGTTGAGCGTCCGGAGCAGGCGTGGGGCGTCAGCGGCACCCTGTGCCAGCGCCGCGAGGCCGAAGTTGGGGTCTGTGGGGTCGGCCAAGATCCGTTGTACTGCGCCGGCGCCCGCAGGCTGGAAGGAGCGCCACATGCGGCCGTCGTCAAAGCTGACAAGCAGCCGGCCGCTGTCATCGCCGAGATACAGGGCGCCTGGAACTTCCGCGGCAGCAGTGAACCGCGCGCCCAGCTCGGCGCTCCAGCGCGCCCGAAGGCGCTCCTCCCGGATCAGGCCATCTCCAGAAGCAGGGAACCAGCCCAGATGCTGGCCTGGCAACCATTCGAACTCTTCCAGGCGGCCCTCGCGTTCGACTGCGATGCGGACGCCCCGGCTGCCCGAAGGCGCCGAGACAATGCGGCGGACGGGAAGGGCGGGCAAACCGTCATTCATGCCGGCCCACGAACGCCCCCCATCGGTCGAGATCCAGACCCCGGCCGAGGTGGCCGCGGCGACCCGCTGCGGGTTGGTTGGGTCGATGGCCAGATCCAACACCCTTCCCCCGAGGATGGACGCACCCCGAAAGGCGGTGAGGTTGCGCCAGGATGCGCCGCCATCGTCCGAGCGCCATACATGGGCGCCTCCGGCAAAACTGACGGAGCCGAAGGAACGAACCACGGCGCCGGTTTCCGGAGGCGGGACGTCGGCTCCAGGGGCCGGGGGAACCGACACGTCAGCGCGTTTCCAGGCCTCACCGTCACGGCTTGTCAGCACGGCGCCGCCGGGCAGCCGGACCCAAAGCGCTCCGTCGGAGGAGAACCAGACGCGCTCGGCCGAGCCACCGGCGGGCGAAGAGAGTCCGGTGACCAGTGCGGTGTTACCGATCTGCCGCCAGCCGGAGATCTGCGCGAAGGCGGTGGCGCCAGCGGCGGCCAGGAGGAGAACGGCGGCTGTGGCTCTTTGACTCACGCCTGCGTCCATTCTACCCTGAGTGAATCGACTGAGAAACGCGGGAACTTCACCCATGGCGTTGAGAAATCAGGAAAATCCGGCTCCGGACCTCTTTTTGCAGAGCACGTTTGGTGGTACATTAGAGCTTTCGAGGTCCCGATGTTGAGGACCGGCAGCCCCAGGAGTCTCTTCTGGCTGGCCGCGGCCCTGTGGGCCATGGCCTGCGCGGTCCCGGTGTCTGCCCAGTTCTGGAACAGTACAACGAGCTCGGCGGCGGCCACGGCGGTTCACGTGCAGGGCAGTGTCAGCCTCCTGCGCGACTCCTATCTCTGGGCGGTGAACGCGGGCGACCGCATTCTGCCGCAGCAGATCATCGTGACCGGGCCAGACGGCTACGCGGTGTTCCGGGTGGCCGATGGCAGCACGTTTGAAGTGTTTCCAAACTCACGGGTCACTTTCCGCGCCAACAGCGGCAACTGGCGCGACCTGGTGGACGTCTGGCTGGGGCGGATCCGTGTTCAGATCCAGAAATTCGGAGGGGCGCCCAATCCGAACCGTGTGCACACGCCGACGGCGGTGATTTCGGTGCGCGGAACGGTGTTTGACGTGAGCGTCGACGCCGAGGACGAGACCACGCACATCGTGGTGGAAGAGGGCGAAGTGGCGGTAGAGCACCGGCTGATGCCGCGGGACGGAGATCCGAAAATCCTGCATGCGGGCGAGGAGCTGGTCGTTTATCGCAACAGCCCGCTGTCGGCGATGCGCCGGCTGGACCGCGGGCGCGTGCTGCAATTCATGGCGGATGTCGTCTGGCAGATTCTTGTCCGGACGCCCCGGCTCCCGGGAGGCGGGGGCGGCGCCCCAGGCGGCGTCCCCGCACCACCTCCGCCGACCGGCGGCGGACTGCCGGGCGACACGGGCGCAACGCCGCCTCCTCCGCCACCACCTCCTCCTCCGCCGCCAGGGAACTGAGTGCCCCGAAAGCGATGGCCATGCCCGGAACCGCCCTGCACTGGCGGCGCTGGTTGCAGGTACACTGACTACAGAGTGTTCGCTCATCTGATCCTTTCGGCGGTGTTACCGCTCGCGGCGCAGAATCCCGGTTCCACGACCGACACCGGTCTGTTGCCGGACTGGGAGCTGAAGCCCCGCGTGGAGAAGCTCCTCCAGGGGCTGGAACGCGTCCGGCCGCTGCTCGAACGGCTCCAGCCGGAGCGCTGGACCGCCGCGGGGGCGCCCAGGCAGTACGAGCAGCAATACCGGGACTGCCTTCAGACGCTCGGCTATGTGCAGAACGCGGCCGCGCGCCTGGCGGAGCGGCCCAACCGGCTGACGCTGGCTGTGGAGACGCTGGTCCGGCTGGAGACGTTCATCGACCTGACGACGTCGCTCAGCCAGGCCATCCGGCGGTATCAGAACCCGGCGGTAGCCGACCTGGTGGAGAGCGAACTGGCCGCCGCGAGCGACCGCGAGTGGCTCCGCCGCCATGTGCTGGAACTCTCCGCAGTGCGCGAGCGGGAGTGGGAGACTGCCGAACAGGAGGCGCAACGTTGCCGGCAACAGACCCTCAGGCAAAGCCCCCGCAAGTGACTCCGCCGGTGTTCGTCTGTAGCATCTGCGGCGAGCCCAGCACGCGGATCTGCGTGTGGTGCACGAAGGACGCCTGCGATAACCACCTCTGCACCCGCTGCCGCCGTTGCAGCGACTGCTGCGAATGCGAGCTGGTGCGCGTGTCCGCGGAACATACGTCATGAAAATCGTCTGCATTCACGCCCATCCCGACGACGCGGAAATTCTTGCCGGAGGCACGCTGGCGCTGCTGACGATGGCGGGCCACAAGGTGATCATCCTGACGATGACCTCCGGCGATTGCGGCAGCACGGAGCGCGGCCCCGAGGAGATTGCCGACATCCGCCGCCTGGAGGCGCAACGCGCGGCGGCGCTGATCGGGGCCGAGCATCACACGCTGGGGTTCAAGGATCTGAGCATCTTCGAGGACGACCCCTCGCGGCGGCGCGTCACTGCGGCGCTGCGGCGGTTCCGTCCGGACATCGTGCTCACCGCCTCGCCCCGCGACTATCACTGCGACCATGAGACGACGTCGAAGCTGGTCACCGACGCCTGCTTCGGGGCCTCCGCGCCGAACTACCACACGCAGGCATACGACCAGGCGCCGGCGTTGCCGGCCATTCCGCACCTGTACTACATGGATCCGGCCGAAGGCATCGACCGCGAAGGCAACACCGTGCCCGCGCATTTCTACATCGACGTGGGCATGGTGATGGAGCTGAAGCGGAAGATGCTGGCCGCGCATGAGAGCCAGCGGGCGTGGCTGAAGAAGCAGCACGGCATGGACGATTTTCTGGAAACCATGGAGGAGTGGACACGCAGCCGCGGGCGGCTGTGCGGGGCGGAATTCGCGGAAGGCTTCCGCCAATATGCCGGGCATGCCTATCCGCGCACGCCTCTGTTGCAGGAGCTTCTGGCGCCCTATCTCCGCAAGCCGCTCGCCTGACCGGCGCTGCGGTTGAGCCAGAACCAGAGCAGGAAGCCCGCCACGGGGATTGCGGCTGCCAGGGCGAACGCGGCGTCCCAGGCGCGTAGGTCCATGAGACGCCCGAACAGCGGCATGGTGAGGGCGACGAACGCCGACCAGGAGCCGGCCCCGAGACCGGCCAGCAGCCCGGCGTGCGATGGGGAGACAACGCGCGTCGCGTAACTCAGGCTGACGATCACATTGCCGCCGGCGATGAACATGGCCCAGAACAGCAGAGCGAGCAGGGCCGCGAAGCCGCCGATTCGCGCGCCAAAGGCCAGCGGCAGCGTCCCCGCCAGAGCCGCCAGGGCCAGCGCGCGGAAGACGGGGACGGGATCCTGACGGCCGCGAGTGAGACGATCGGCCAGCCAGCCCCAGAAAAAATAGCCGCATTCCCAGCCGAGCGGCGGGATCCAGAGTACGCGGCCGATTTCAGCCTGCGTCTTGCCGAGGGCCCGGCTGAAATAAAGCGGCGACTGGTACATGACGAACGCCAGCGGCAGGCAGCCGAGCGCGTAAGAAGCGACGAAGGCCCAGAGCCGCGCGTCGCGCCATTCGAGGCGGGAGACGCCGGGCGCGGCGTGCAAATGGGGCGCCCGCAACTCCGGCCGCCGGCTCACCCAGGCCCAGAGCAGCAGCCACAGCAGGCCGATCAGTCCGGTAAAGACGAACGCACCGCGCCATCCAAAGGCCAGAAAAACGGGCGTAAGAATCAGCGGTGTCAGCACCGCGCCGAGGGAGCCGCCGCTGTAAGCCAGCGCCGCGCCCCGGCTGCGGAGGCCGTCGGGCAGCGTCTGCACCACGGTGCGCAGACCGCCGGGAAAGGTGGCGCCCTCGCCGAAGCCGAGCAGAGCGCGGGCGGCGGCGAAAGAGAAAAATCCGGATAGAAAAGCGTGAGAGGCCGATGCGGCCGTCCAGAGCCCGACGGCGAGCATCATGCCGCGGCGGACGCCGGAGCGGTCCAGCCAGCGGCCCCAAAGCGGGTTGCCCAGCATGTAGGCGAGGGAAAACGCGGAAAGGATCCAGCCGTACTGTTCGGCCGTGAGCCGGCAATCGGAAAGAATCGTGGGGGCGAGCAGGGCGAGCGCATTGCGGTCGATGTAGCTGATCAGCGAACACAGCAGCATCGCCGCGGCGGGAGTCCACAGGCGTACGGCACGACGCAGCCCGCTCCGGTTCGGGCCGGTCACGGCTGCTGCGCGCCTCCCGACAGGCCGACCAGTTCGCTCACGGTGAGGAACTCGTAGCCTTCTTCGATCCACCGGGGCAGCAGGCGCTCAAGCGCAGCCAGCGTGGCGGAGATGTCCGGATGATGGCGCAGCTCGCGGCCGTCGTGAAAACAGAGGATGGCGCCGGCGCGGACGCGCGGAGCCACATGGGCGACGATGCCATCGGCATCGAGCGCGTAATCGCGCGCCAGCACCGTCCAGGCGACGTGCGTGAGTCCAAGCTCGCCCAGCACGCCTCGCATGCCGAACCAGCGCACGCCATAGGGGGTGCGGAACAGGCGCGGGGGCGTGCCGGCAAGGGTGGCGAGGGTCTGCTGGGCGCGTTCAATTTCCTCGCGGATGAACTGCGGACCGCGCAGCCAGAAGCCGAGGTGGCGGTCCGAGTGGTTGCCGATCTCGTGGCCCTCTTCCACGCAGCGGCGCACCAGGCGCGGCAGCCGGCGGGCGTGGTGTCCGAGCTGGAAGAAGGTGGCGCGCACGCCGTAGGTGTGAAGGAGGCTGAGCAGATCGAGCGTGGACTCGCTGGGGCCGTCGTCGAAGGTCAGCGCCAGGGCGCGGCGGCGGGAGGGCCCACGCCAGATGGAGCGGCAGAACAGTTGCGCGGAGCGGCCGCGCGCGCCCCAGGCGAGTGCGCCCGCGCCAGCCAGCAGGATTCCGGCCGTTTCCGCGATCATCGCCGCGAGTCTACCATGAGGCTGGCCGGCCGCAGATGGGCAAAGCCCCGCGCAGCCCGGAGGCGGCGCGGGGCTTCATGCCGGCGAGCCAGGAAGGAGAAGCGGCCTCAGAGACCCTTTGAGGCCATGTACAGGCACAGATCGACCACGCGGCAGGAGTAGCCCCACTCGTTGTCGTACCAGGAGACGACCTTGGCAAGGTTGCCGTCGAGCACCTTGGTCATCAGGCCATCGACGATGGAGGAGTTGGGGTTCCTCATCATGTCGGTGGAGACGACCGGATCCATGGTGAAGGCGAGGATGCCTTTCAGCTCGCCCTCGGCGGCGGCCCTCAGCGCATCGTTGATCTGCTCGGCGGTGGCGTTGGTCTTGAGCACGGCCACCAGGTCGACGACGCTGACGTTCGGGGTGGGCACGCGCATGGCGTAGCCGTCGAGCTTGCCCTTCAGTTCGGGCATCACCAGGCCGATCGCCTTGGCGGCGCCGGTGGTGGTGGGGATCATGTTGATGGCGGCGGCGCGGGCCCGGCGCAGGTCCTTGTGCGGGAAGTCGAGCACGTTCTGGTCGTTGGTGTAGCTGTGGATGGTCGTCATCGAGCCTTTCTCGATGCCGAACTTCTCATGCAGCACCTTGACGAGCGGCGCCAGGCAGTTGGTGGTGCAGCTTGCGTTGGAGACGATGTGGTGTTTGGCCGGGTCGTAGGCGGCATGATTGACGCCCATCACCACGGTGATGTCTTCGTTCTTGGCCGGAGCGGTGATGACCACCTTCTTCACCGTCCCCCTGAGGTGCGCCTTGGCGGCCTCGGCGTCGGTAAACTTGCCGGTGCTCTCGATCACGATCTGCGCGCCGAGGCTCGACCAGTCGATGGCGGCCGGGTCTTTCTGCTGGAAGACCTTGATCTGCCGGCCGTTCACGGTGATCGAATCCGGTCCGGCGCTGACCTCGGCGTTCAGCGGGCCGAGGACGGAGTCGTACTTGAGCAGGTGCGCGAGGGTTTTCGTGTCAGTGAGGTCGTTGGTGGCGACGAACTCGATTTCCGGATTGTGGATGCCCGCCCGCAGGACGTTGCGTCCGATGCGGCCGAAGCCGTTGATAGCGACTTTGAGTGCCATTCAGGAGTGTCCTCTCTGGATTAGAATGAAGGGCTCGCTATCAGGATATCAAAGGGAAGGATGGCCATGACCCGCATTTTCATGACGATGCTGTTTCCCCTGCTGCTGGCCGGCCAGACGCAGCCGCCCTTCAGCAGGCAGTACATGGAACCGAAACCCTTCGACGCAGCCGAAAACGAACGGCTGCTGAAACTGTTCGACGGTTTGCGCGTGGCCGACGTCAACGACGGACTGGACATTGCGGGCCTGCCCGACGTGATGACAATGAGCCCGGACATTCTGCCGCTGTGGCGGGACGAAAAGGACTTCCGCCACCGGATCATCGGATTTGCGGTGACGCTGCGCATCGTTCCGGCGCAGGCGAGGACGCCGGACTTTGCCAGCGAGGAGGAGTTCGCAAAATGGGAAGGGCGGTGGTACAGCCAGTTGACGCCTGAAGAGTTCGCGCGCTGGTTGAGCCCCGGGGCGGTGCTGGTGATTGACGCGCAGGGCACGCGCGATGCGGGCTTCTGCGGCTCCAACAACGCGCTGAACTGGTTTTCGCGCGGCATGCGCGGCATTGTCACAAGCGGCGGCTGCCGGGACGCGGACGAAAACATTCTCCAGCGCATTCCCATCTACCAGCGCCAGCACACGCGCGGGATCAATCCCGGCCGTGTGCAGATTGAAAGCTACAACCGGCCGGTGGTTGTCGGAAGCGTGCTGGTGATGCCGGGCGACATCATCGTGGCCGACTCCGACGGCGTGGTGGTGGTGCCGCGGGCGAAGGCGGAAGCGGTGGCCGCCTCGGCGCGGCGGATTCTGGAGGGCGACAAGAAGGCGCGGCGCCGCCTGTACGAGAAGACGGGACGGCCACTGGATGCGACAGTGAAGTGAGCGTGAGGGTGGAGCTGCCGGCTCAGGCGTTGCGCGCCACGTCCACCAGATCGGCGAAGACGCCGTAGGCGGTCTGTTCGAGGCCCGGTTGCAGGCTGAAGACGCCGAGTTCCCCCATCAGGTCCGTCTGAAGCAGGAGCAGGTTGGACGTGCCGGAGACCTGCGCCAGCAGATCCGTCCGCGGCAGCACTTCGGCGCGGACACGCAGCGAAACGCCCTGCGGCGTGCGCCGGCCGCGGCAGACGAGCGCGATCCGTTTGCCGCTGCGCTCGGCCTCGGCCACCTTTTCCGGCGTCAGCCGTCCGATGCCGCGCCGGTTCACGGCCGCGGGCGTGGTGCGGGCGTCCAGGAGTACGTTGGCCAGCGCTGCCGCCTTGCAGGCGCTGTCCCAGCCGTCAATGTCAAACCAGGGATCGGCCTCGGTGACGCCGAGGCGGCGGGCCTCGTCGATCCCCTCTTCGAGCGAGGCGCCGCGGCGCATGCAATCGAGGATCACCTGCGTGGTGGAGTTCAGCACGCCGGCAAAGCCGTGGATGCGCACGCCGGGCAGGCACTGCCGCGCCAGGTTGAACACGGGCGTGCCGTCCATCACCGACGATTCGAAGCGGAACTCGACGCCTGCGCGGCGCGCCTCTTCGGCGAGCTCGGCGTAACGGCAGGCGATGGGCCCCTTGTTGGCGGTGATTACATGCATGCCGCGGGCGAAGGCGGCGCGGATGTGGCTGGTGGCCGGCTCGCCGTCCTGCGGGTTCATGGTGGTGAGTTCAACCAGAATTTCGGCGCGGGCGCGGTCGAGGAACTCTTCCGCACTGGCGGCGGGCGGGCCGAAGACGGGCTCTTCCGGCAGCCCGTGCAAGTCATACGCGGTGCCGTGGCGCAGCGTGTGCGCGGCCACGATGCGGAACGGATAGACGTGCTGCTCGCGTGCGATCAGGCGCGCCAGCGCGCGCGCCACTCTGCCATAGCCGAGGATTGCGACTCTCAAAATTCGATCTTTTCAATCAGGGCGTTCAGTTCATTTTCCAGCGTAGCCTTGCGGCGGCGCAGCTGGTTCAGGCGTTCACGGAGCTCGACGATGCGCGCGTCGCCTTTGGCCAGCTCGGCGGCGTAGCGGTTCACCTGCTCCTGCTGTCCGGCGAGGTTGCGCAGCGTGCTGATGTTCTGCCGCAGGCGGTCCTGCTCGCTGCTGATGTCACGGATCTCGGCCTCGGTCTGGCGGAGCTCGCTGTCGGTCTGGGCGATCTCGCGCTTCTTTACGGCCAGCGTCTCCAGCTGCTGGCGGGCGGCCGGTGTGAGGGTGCGGTTTTGGAGATATTCGGCCAGCACGTCGGGAGTCAGCGAAGAAATTGTTGTTGAGCTTTCCAGTTCGCGCTCTTCGGCAATGGCGAGCTTCGCCGCGCCCTGCGGCGGCAGCTTCAGCGTGAAGCGCCAGCCGTCCGGCGTGGTCTCTTCGGCTTTCGGGCTGACGAGCTTCCAGCCCTGCGCCGCCGGGTGTTCCACCATGAGCAGTTTGTCTTTCTGCTCGGTGTTGATGGCCGTGTAAACGGTAGTGCGCCGGGCCGCGGTGCGGGTGATGAGCACGCCGCGGCGCGCCTGATAGCCGCGGAGGATGCTTTCTTCGGAATCGAACTTCGTCGTCACGCGTACGGACGGATCGACCGCATAGCTGATGAGGCGCTTCTCGCCCTTCTTGAGCTCCTCCATCAACGCCTCGCCCGAGTAACCGGAGGGATGGTAGACGGTGACAGTTCCGCCATCGAGCGTCTTGCCGCTGATGTTGGTGATCTCGGCGGCGAGGCGCGGGTTGGGCTGCGAACGGTCCGCATAGAGAAGCAGCCTGCGGGCGGCGATCCTGCCCTGGAAGAAGGGCAGAAGGAGGGACTCGCCGGCGCGGGCGTTCACAGGAGTCGAGAAGTTGTACTCGAACAATTCGCCGGCCTGGCGTCCCTCGGCTGCCGGCTCCACGGTGCTCAGCTCGAGCGGTGCGGGGGCGGCGGCTTTCCCTTCGGCGGTGGCGTCCAAGGGGACGGCCATGCGGAGCGGCCGCTGGGCGCCTCGGGCCGCGGGCTGTTCCTGGGCGGGCAGCGCGCCCAACATTCCGCCGGCAACGGCCCCGGGGTGGATGAGCGGGGCCACGGCGGCGATGCCCGGCAGGTTCACCTCGCGGCGCTCAACGTAACGCGCCGGCAGCAGCCGGGTGATGAAGGACACGGGCCGGCCGCTGACGACGCTGAGCGAGACCTGGTTCCAGTCCTCGCCGGTCGCGTTTTCGACGATGGCCCAGCCTTCCAGCGTGGCCTCGCCTGAGTCCGGCAGCAGGAGCCGGTAGGTGGATTTCCAGACGGGCGCGGGGGCGAGGTAGCGGACGGTGAGCTGGCTCTCGCCGGCACCCGTGAAGTCGATGTAGAGAGTGCGGCGATCCGGACTGAGCTCCTGGGCCACGGCGGCCAGAGCGTCGGCCAGTTGCCGCTGGAGGCGCGGCTCGGAGAAGCGCAGGCCGCTGGCGGCGTCGAGATCGACGACGGCGAATGCGCCGGAGTCGAGCATCAACGTCAGCTCCTGCTTCTCGCCGCCGTTGGGCGTTGCGGCCAGGCGGCCGGAGACGATCAGGCCGGCCAGCGGCTGTCCCCGGTAAGTCATTTCGATGCGCGCCCCGCGCCACTGGTCCAGCAGGCGCGCCAGCGGCAGGCCGGCGGCGCCGCGCATGCGCTGCAAGACCTGGCTCTGCATCCGCAGAGGGTCAAGAAATTCATAGCGGATGCGCGCAACGCCGCCCGGGGCCTCGATGAGGAGCGACTTGAGCACGTCGTCGACTTCATTGGAGCGAAGGTCCAGCGCGACCGGCTCGCCGGCCTTCACCGCGCCGCTGCGTTCATAGAAGGCGACGCCGTTCTTGTAAACCACGACGCGGCGAACGGGCAGCGTGGCCGCCTGGGCCAGGGCCGCGGCGAGCAGGCCGGCAAGCAGGGATTTCATGAATTTCCTCCTCAGGCCATGATAAGGTCAGAAGACGCCGGAGCGACGATGAACATTCTGCTTGTCGACGACGAACGGCCGCTGCTGGTGCTGCTGGAGCGGTATCTGGAGCGCTCCGGTCATCAGGTGGAGTCCTGCGAGACCGGGCGGGACGCGCTTGCCCGGTGCCGCGCCGTGCCGTGCCCGTACTCGGTGGTGGTGCTGGATCTGAAGCTGCCGGACATCTCCGGCCAGGAGCTGCTGCCGCAACTGCTGGAGGCCGCGCCGCAGGTGCGCGTGATTGTTTCGAGCGGCACGCCGTTCAGCCCCGCGGCGCTGCCGGCCGCCTACCGGCCGCGGGTGGAGGCGCTGCTGAAGCCGTTCCTGCCGAAGGAGCTGCTGCATGCCATCGAGCGGCTGGCGCCGCGGGCGCGGGGGGCGTCAGTCTAGCAGCGCCTTGAGCCGCTCGGCGAAGTTCTCTTCGTCCTCCGACCAGAGCAGGCGGCGTTCGGCGACGAGTTCGTTTTCGAGGTCCTGCGCCAGGTGGAGCAGGCTGCGGATGTTGGCCTGGACGGGACGCAGGTTGTCGCTCTTCTCTTCGGGCAGGTACAGCCGCTGCGGGCCGAGGTCAATGCGGACGTGCTCGCCGCGGGGCGTGTCGAACTCGGGGCCGAAGATTTCCAGGTAGACCGTGGAGGGCTTCAGCTCCCAGTCGCCGGTAAACTGGTAGAGGTCCCACCGGAGCTGCACCTGGAAGCAGACGTCGTCGTTCAGGTGAAGCTGTGCGCGTTCGGCGGCGGCCTGGGGGTCGAGCGCGCCATCGAAATACTCCTCGTGGAGCGGCGCCTCCTGGAAGCTGAGCGGATAGATGCGGAGCACGCCGCCGGGCAGGAGCTTCGATTGCGGGAAGACCGCGGCGGCCTTCTTCAGATACAGCGGCATGGCGATGGCCGAGTAGTGCTTCAGCCAGAAGGACAGGAAAAGCGGATCGTGCATCGCTTTCAGCCTCCCACACGGCGGTAGACGGCGACGGCAAGCGGCGGCAGGGTGAGCGAAAGACTCTGCCGGCGGCCGTGCATCTCCACGCGGTCCGTCCACAGTTCTCCATCGTTGACCACGCCGCTGCCGCCGAAATGCTTCCGGTCGCTGTTGAAGACCTCGCGGTAGAGGCCGGGCTCGGGCACGCCGATGCGGTAATTCTGCCGCACGACGGGGGTGAAATTGCAGACCCAGACGGTGAAATCGCGGCCGTTTCTGGCGCGGCGGATGAAGCTGATGACGCTCGAATCAACGTCCTGAAAATCGATCCACTCGAAGCCGTTCCAGTGGAAATCGACTTCGTACAGGGTCGGCTCGGAGACGTAAAAATGGTTCAGTTCGCGGACGTATTCCTGAAGCGAGCGGTGGAAATCGTACTGCAACAGGTCCCAGCGGAGCTGGGCCTGCCAGTTCCATTCCTCGTACTGGCCGAGTTCGCAGCCCATGAACAGGAGCTTCTTGCCCGGATGGCCGTACATGTAGCCGAGGAACGCGCGCACGTTGGCGAAGCGCTGCCATTCATCGCCCGGCATCTTGGCGATGAGGGACGCCTTGCCGTGGACGACCTCGTCGTGGGAGACGGGCAGCAGGAAGTTCTCGGTGAAGGCGTAGATCAGGCTGAAGGTGATCTGGTTGTGGCGGAACTTGCGGAACAGCGGGTCGGTGCGGAAGTAGGCGAACATGTCGTGCATCCAGCCCATGTTCCACTTGAAGGTGAAGCCGAGGCCGCCGGCATAGACCGGGTGCGAGACGCCGGCAAAGGAGGTGGATTCCTCGGCGATGGTCACCGCGCCGGGCACCTTGTGCGCCTCTTCATTGAATTTGCGGAGGAAGGCAATGGCCTCGAGGTTCTCATTGCCACCGTAAATATTGGGCACCCATTCGCCCTCTTTGCGGCCGTAATCGCGGTAGAGCATGGAGGCGACGGCGTCCACGCGCAGGCCGTCGATATGGTACTCCTTCAGCCAGAAAAGCGCGTTGGAAATGAGGAAATTCTTGACTTCATTCCGCGCGTAATTGAACACGAGCGTGCCCCATTCCCGGTGTTCGCCGAGGCGCGGGTCCTCGTATTCATAGCAGGCGGTGCCATCAAAGCGGGCCAGGCCGTGGGCGTCCTTTGGAAAATGGCCCGGCACCCAGTCGGCGATGACGCCGATGCCGGCGCGGTGGCAGGAGTCGACGAAGAATTTGAAGTCGTCCGGCGAGCCGAAACGCGCGGTTGGGGCGTAGTAGCCGGTCACCTGGTAGCCCCAGCTTCCGGCGTAGGGGTGCTCCATGACGGGCATCAGCTCGATGTGCGTGTAGCCGAGCCGCCGGACGTAGGGAACCAGATGCGCGGCCAGTTCGCGGTAGCTGAGCGGTTCGCCTTCGGGAGTTTTCATCCAGGATTCGAGATGGACTTCGTAGCAGCTCACCGGCTGTTCAAGCCAGTTGGTGCGGGCACGGCGCTCCATCCACTCCTGGTCGCCCCATTCGTAGGAATCGAGTTTCCAGACCATCGAGGCGGTGCGCGGCGGCGTTTCGCCGGCAAACGCGTAAGGGTCGCACTTCATTTCGGAAACGCCGAAGATTTTCGAGCGGACGAAATACTTATAAATGTCGCCCTGGCGGACGCCGGGGAGGAAGATTTCCCAGATGCCGCCCTCGCGGCGGCGCATCGGGTGGCGGTAGGCGTCCCACTGGTTGAAGCTGCCGGCGACGCAGACCGCCTCGGCGTTCGGCGCCCAGACGGCGAAGCGGCAGCCGTGCACGCCGTCGATTTCCATCAGATGGGCGCCCATGGTGCGCCAGGCTTCGTAATGGGTGCCTTCGGCGTGGAGCCAGACGTCGAAGTCTGACAGCAGCAGGCCGAAGCGGTAGGGATCTTCGATGATTTCCGAGCCGCCGCGGTAGAGGACGATTTCGATGACATAGCGGCCGGGGTCGCGCGCGAGCTGCGCGCCATAGATGCCGCCGGGATGGAGCCGGGCCATAGGCACGCGCCCGCCGCCTTCCAGCAGGAGCGCGGCTTCGGCGGCGTGCGGCAAAAAGGCGCGCACCACCCAGCCATCTTCGACACGGTGAGGACCGAGGACGGAGAACGGATCGCCGTGATAGCCTCCGACAATCGCCTCAAAATCACCGGGGTTCATGCGGCTATTATGGCAATTCATGGACCTGAGGTCATTGCCCAAGGCCGAGCTGCACCTGCATCTGGAGGGCGCGGCGGAACCGGAGACGCTGTGCCGCATCGTGGCCGGGCTCACCGTGGAGGAGGCGCGGGCGCGGATGCGGTTCCGGGACTTTGGGGAATTTCTTCAGGCGTTCAAGTGGGTGCATGCTTGCCTTCGGCGGCCGGAACATTTTGCGCTGGTAATGCAGACATTGGCCGAACGGCTGGCAGAGCAGGGCGTGCGCCATGCGGAGATCAACGTGAGCGCCGGGGTGTTGCTGTGGCGGGGGCTGCCGCTGGGCGAATTCTTCCCGGCGATTGTCGAGGCAGCCGCCAAAGGACCCGTGCCGGTGCGGTTCATCTTCGACGCGGTGCGGCAGTTCGGGCTTGAGCATGTGCGGGCCACAGCCGAGGCGGCGGTGCGATGGAGGGAGCATGGCGTCGTGGGCTTCGGCATCGGCGGAGACGAGGCGCGCGGCCCGGCGCGGGCCTACCGCGAGGTGTTCGAATTCGTCCGCCGCCACGGGCTGGCGGTGGTGCCGCACGGCGGCGAGACGACGGGGCCGGAAAGCGTCTGGGAGGCGCTGGAGTGCGGGGCGCGGCGGATCGGGCATGGCATCCGCGCCATCGAGGATCCGGCGCTGATGGAGGAGCTGCGGCGGCGCGACGTGCCCCTCGAGATCTGCATCACGAGCAACGTCTGCACCGGCGCGGTGCCGAGGCTCGAAGACCACCCGGTGCGGCGGCTGTTCGAGGCGGGCGTCCCCATCGTGCTGAACACCGACGACCCGGCGCTGTTTCAGACGACCCTGGTGCGCGAGTACGAACTGGCGCGGGACGTGTTCGGCTTCACCGATGAGGAACTGCGGCAGTTGGCGGAAAACAGTTTCCGTTACGCGCTGGCGGCGTCACCCCTGTCCTGAGAGGGCGCGGCCAGCCTTTCTGACAGTTCGCGAACCATGCGTTCGAGCTGCTCGACGCGCTGCGCGAGCTGCTCGATGGCCTGGCCCTCCGGGTCGGGCAGCTTGGCGTGCTCGAGCACCTCTTCGTTGTCGAGCCGCGTGCGCACGATGCGGCCCGGCACGCCGACCACGGTGGAATGGTCCGGCACGGATTTGAGCACCACCGAGCCCGCTCCGATGCGCACATGGTTTCCGATGGTGATGTTGCCGAGCACCTTGGCGCCGCTGCCAACGACGACGTGGTTGCCAAGCGTCGGATGACGCTTGCCGCGCTCCTTGCCGGTGCCGCCGAGCGTGACGCCCTGGTAGAGCAGGCAGTCGTCGCCGATGATCGCCGTCTCGCCGATGACGACGCCCATGCCGTGATCGATGAAGAAGCGGCGGCCGATCCGCGCGCCAGGATGGATCTCGATGCCGGTGAGGAAGCGTGATATCTGGCTGATCACGCGCGCCAGCGTCGTAAAGCCTGCGCGGTAGAGCCGGTGGGCGAGGCGATGAAAGAGAATCGCATGGAAGCCCGGGTAACAGAAGAGGATCTCGAGCACGCTCTTGGCGGCGGGGTCCTCGCGGAAAATCGTATCGATCTGCTCCCGGATGGTGCGAAACATGTCTTGTCCCAATTATGCGCCTGCGGGCTCAGGGGCGTGTCCACCATTTTCCGGCGTCCGGGTGGACATGGCGTTCCATCGCATCGAGCAGCGCCCCCGCATCGGCGCCCGCGAGGATCATGTTCCGGTGAGCCGGGTGGAGAAAGCCCTCGGCGGCGGCGCGGTCGCAGAAGCGCAGCAGATCGTCAAAGTAGCCTTCCACGTTGAGCAGCGCGACCGGCTTGCGGTGCAGGCCGAGCTGCGCCCACGTGAGCGTCTCGAACAGCTCGTCGAGCGTGCCCAGCCCGCCGGGCAGCGCCAGAAAGGCGTCGGCGAGCTCGCTCATCAGCGCCTTGCGGTCATGCATGGATTCGACCACATGCTGTTCGGTGAGCCGTGAATGGGCGACTTCGCGCTCGACCAGCGCCTGGGGGATCACGCCCACGACTTCACCGCCGGCTTCGAGCGCCGCATCGGCCAGCGCGCCCATGAGTCCGACGCCGGCGCCCCCGTAGACGAGCCGGAGGCCGCGGCGGGCGATCTCGCGGCCCGTGCGGCGTGCGGCCTCCAGATAGACCTCCCTCGCGCGGGAGCTGGAACCGCAGAAAACACAAATCGAGCGCATCCTGTTTCCAGCGTGGCACAGCGACGGGCGGCACGGATGTGTTTGATATGATGATGCCGCTCTGCGGAAAGGCCTTCGATGCAGCCCTGGACACAGAACTACGATCCGCTCGGCAACGTTGCGCTTTCGACTCTGGCGGCGGCGATCCCGGTGACGGTGCTGTTCTACCTGCTGGCGGTGCGCCGGACCGCTGCGCACCTGGCGGCGCTGTATGCGCTGGCGGCGAGCATGCTGGTGGCGGCGCTCGTGTTCCGCATGCCGGCGCCGATGGTGCTGGCAGCGGCCGCGCACGGCAGCGTGTATGCGGCGTTGTGGATCGCCTGGGTGGTGGTGGGCGCGGTGTTCGTTTACGACCTGACGGTGGAGAGCGGGCACTTCGAGACGATCAAGGGTTCGATCGGCGCGATCACCGACGACCGCCGCGTGCAGATGCTGCTCATCGCCTACTGTTTTGGTTCCGTGCTGGAGGGCGCCGGCGGCGGCGGAGCGCCGGTGGCGGTGACGGCGGCGATGATGATCGGGCTGGGGTTCCGGCCGTTTGAGACGGCGGTGGTGTGCCTGATGGCGAACACGGCGCCGGTGGCGTGGGGCGGCATGGGGAATCCGGTGCGCGCGCTGAGCGCGGTGACCGGGCTGCCGGAAAGCGACCTGAGCGCCACGATGGGCCGGATTCTGCCGCCCGTCGCGGCCATCCTGCCCTTCTGGCTGGTGCGCTCGATGGTCGGCTGGAGAGAGACCTTACAGGTGTGGCCCGCGTGCGTGGTGGCGGGTTTCAGCTTCGCCGGGATCCAGTTCTTCTGGTCGAATTACGTGGATCCGAATCTCGTGGACATCATGAGCGGCATGGGCACGCTGCTCGTGTCGGCCGTCTTCTTCAAATACTGGAAGCCGGGCACGGAGTTTCACTTCGCGGAAGAGGCCGGCCGGGCGCGGCCCGAGCGCAGGCATTACACGGCGCGCGAAGTGATTCACGCCTGGTCGCCGTTCGCGCTCATCGCGCTGTTCGTCATCCTGTGGGGGATCCCGGCGGTGAAGGCGGTGATCGGGAAGACCTCCTACAAGGCGCCGGTGCCCGGGCTGCACCAGATGGTGATCCGCACGGCGCCGGTGGTGGAGAAGGACGTGGTCGAACCGGCGGTCTTCAGCTTTGACTGGCTGGCAAGCGTCGGCACGGCGACGGTGCTGGCGGGGTTTGTGGCCGGGCCGGTGCTGGGGCTCTCGATGGGCGCGACGCTGCGCGTGTTCCGCCGCGCGCTGTACCGGATGCGCTACAGCTTTCTCGCCATCCTTTGCATGATCTGCATGGCGTATGTGATCCGCTATTGCGGTATGGACGCGGTGATGGGCCTGGCGATGACGCACACGGGCGTGCTGTATCCGGTTTTCGGGACGTTCATCGGCTGGCTGGGGGTGGCGCTGAGCGGCACGGATGCAGGGTCAAACGCGCTGTTCGGCAACCTTCAGGTGGTGACGGCCACAAAGCTGGGGCTCGATCCGGTGCTGATGGCGGCGGCGAATTCCACCGGCGGGGTGATGGGAAAGATGGTGGCGGCGCAGTCGCTGATCATCGCCTGTGTGGCGGCGGGGATCGAAGGAAAGGAAGGCGACCTCTTCCGTGCCGTCGCGAAGCACGGGCTCGCGCTGGCGCTCGTGATCGGGCTGCTGGTGACGCTGTACGCCTATATGTTCCCGGATGTGGTGGCCCACAATCACCGCTTCTGGTAACGGCCGCGCCCGGATGCAGGCTTCTTCATTTGAAAGCCGCGCCGTGGTTTGAAAGAATACGCGCATCCGGACCTGCGGGCCGGTTTGCCCGGGGTTTCGGTCTGGATCCACGCATTTGCGAGGAGGGTGACCGCGATGAGATGGACGTGCACCGTTGGCGGGCTGGTGCTGGCAGTGATGGCGGCGCCGCAGGCGGGCGCGCAGCTTGGCCTGTTCAACAACGAGATGCGAATCGCGCTGACGCGCGAATGGAAGGGCGAGCGGTTTCCGGACGGACGTCCGAAGGTACCCGATGAAGTGCTCGACCGTCTGAAGCTGACCGCGGCCGAGGAAGCCTGGGGCACGCTGCGGCGGCTCGGCTATCACAACCAGTTCGAAGGCAACTGGAAGACGGTGAACGTGAAGGACCCGGCCGGCGACCGCCTGGTGGGACGCGCGGTGACGGCGGTATTTATGCCGCGGCGGCCGGACGTCGACAGCTTCATCATGGACATGGGCAGGAAGGAGAACCGCGTCGGGCGCGGGCAGAACTCCTGGGTGATCGACACGCTGGTCAGGCGCGATGTGATGGTGGTGGACCTGTTCGGCAAGATCAAGGACGGCACCATCATTGGCGACAACCTGGGCACGTCCATCTGGACCAAGACCGGCACGGGCCTGGTGGTGGACGGCGCGGTGCGCGACGTGAGCGGACTGATGGAGATCGAGGGGTTCAAGATCTTCTGCCGCGGTTTTGATCCAACGGCGGTCGCCGAAGTCACACTGATGGGCATCAATGTCCCGATCCGCATCGGCCAGGTGACGGTGCTGCCGGGAGACGTGGTGCTGAGCGACCCCGAGGGCATCGTCTTCATTCCGGCGCACCTGGCCGAGAAGGTCGCCGATGAGAGCGAACTGACGCGCCTGCGCGACGAGTGGGGCCATCAGATGCTGCGCGAGCAGAAGTACACGCCCGGCCAGATCGACGCGCAGTGGACGCCGCAGATGATCGATGAGTTCAACCGGTGGGCCGAGTCGAAGGGCTCAAAGGTGCGCATGCCGAAGCGCGAAAAGTGAGCGAGGGAGGAAGCGATGGAGACAGCGACCAGGAAGTGGTGGCAGAACCGGCGCCGCGGAACGAGCCGGCGCGGATTCCTGAAGACAGCCGCGAGCGTAGCCGCAGCCGGCTTCTGGGCGGAAGAGACGATCCAGGCCTATCAGAATTACGTCAACACGAACTCGAAGCCTTCGGCGCTGCGGATCACCGACCTGAGGTTCGCGCACATCATCGATGCGCCAATGCGCTGCCCGATCATCCGCATTGACACCAACCAGGGCATCAGCGGCTACGGCGAGGTGCGCGATGGGGCGAGCGTCACCTATGCGCTGATGCTGAAGTCGCGCATTCTTGGCGAAAATCCCTGCAACGTGGACAAGGTTTTTCGCAAGATCAAGCAGTTTGGTTTTCACGCGCGGCAGGCGGGCGGCGTCTGCGGCATCGAGATGGCGCTTTGGGATCTGGCGGGCAAGGCTTACAACGTGCCCGCGTATCAGCTTCTGGGCGGCAAGTTCCGGGACCGGATCCGGCTGTATGCGGATACGACCGAGTCACACGATCCCAAGGTTTACGGCGAGCGGCTCAAGAAACGCCGCGAGGAAGGGTTCACGTGGCTCAAGATGGACCTCGGGATCGACCTGGTGGAGAAGATTCCCGGAGCGGTGACCGCGCCCGCGGGCGTCACGCAGCGCACGTCCACCTGGACGAAGCACATGTTCACCGGGATGGAACTTACCGAGAAGGGCATCGGGCTGATGTGCGATTACGTGGCGCAGATCCGCGAAATGGTCGGCTGGGACATCCCGCTGGCCGCAGACCACTTCGGGCACATCGGCGTGAATTCGTGCATCCGGCTCGGCAAGGCGCTCGAGAAATATAACCTGGCGTGGCTCGAAGACATGATTCCCTGGACGGAGACCGAGCTGTGGAAACAGATCACGCTGGCGGTGAACATCCCGACGCTGACCGGTGAAGACATTTATCTCAAGGAGCCGTTCATCGAACTGGCCCGGCAGCATGCCGTGGACATCCTTCACCCGGACCTGGCGACGGCGGGCGGGCTGCTGGAGACGAAGAAAATCGGCGACGCGGTGATGGAATACGGCCATGCAATGGCCATGCATTTTGCCGGCACGCCGATTTCATTTATGGCCAATGTTCACTGCGCCGCGGCCACGGAGAATTTCCTCGTGCTGGAGCACCACTCGGTGGACGTGCCCTGGTGGTCGAACCTGGTCACCGGCAACGAGCAGCCGATTTACGAGAAAGGCTTCGCGGTGGTGCCGGACAGGCCGGGGCTCGGCGTGGAGCCGAACCCGGACGAGGTGAAGAAACATCTGGCTCCGGGCACCGGTTACTTCGAGCCGACCGAGAACTGGAACAACGAACGGAGCTGGGACCGGCTGTATAGCTGACGCCGGCTAAAGCGGGCGGATGCGGAGGTTGCGGAAAGCAATTTCGAAGCCTTCCGCCTCGAGCCCGATGTAGCCTTTCCGCAGTGCGACGCCTTTCATGACGCTGGTCACCCCGCCATTGACGGAGAGGGTGATGGTGTCGCCCTCGGCGCGGATCTCATAACGGTTCCACTCGCCGGCCGGTTTCACGCGGTTTTCCGTCATCTGATCGCGAAGGTTGACACGCACGAGCTCGCCGTTGACGAGGTTGACTCCGAACAGCCATCCGCCAGCCAGGCCCGTCTGCGCCTGCGTCCAGAGCTCGCCGTAGCGGGAAAGGCGCACGCCGATGCCGCTGTTATATTTCGTTTCGCCTTCGCGAGGCGTGAAGCGCCATTCGACTTCGAGCACGAAATCCCCAAAGGGCTTCTCATACATCAGCCACTCATGGCCGCCCTGGCCGGTGCAGAGAATGGTCTTCGAGGCGGCGTCCACCTTCCACTGGGGCGTTGCGCTGACCGGGCCGACCGGAGGGATGGGCACGCGCGTCCAGCCGGGGACTTCCTTGCCGAGCGGCGTGTCCGGCGGCGTCAGGTCGATCCAGTCCGACGCGCCGAAGGCAGAAAGCGCGACACAGCAGAGCAGAGACAGGCGAAACGGCATCACGGGGGCAATCTATCACAACAGCAAGAAGCGCGAACGGAAACTCAACCGAGCCGCTACAACGAGCGGCCGCGGTGCAGCCTTTACGCCCACTGCGGGCCGCTAACCGGTCCCTGCACTCGCCCTTCGGGCCCCCTCCAGTCGCGGCTCAGAAGGGGGGAGCGCGAAGCGATGGCGGCGTCGTTTGCGGCCGAAGCAGACGCGCTTCGGTCAGTCGATGCCCAGGCGGTGCTGCATCTCTTCGAGCGTGTGCCCCTTCGTTTCCGGGAAGAACAGGAGCACCACGAAGAACTGCGCCACCATCATGGCGGCGAACAGTACGAATGGCGCCGCGCCGGACTCGGCGGCGATCACCGGGAAGATGCCGCTGATCAGGGCGTTCATCGCCCAATGCGTGAAGCTGCCCAGGCTCTGGCCCTTCGCGCGGACCCGCGTGGGGAAGATCTCGCTCAGGTAGACCCAGATGACCGCGCCCTGGGAGAAGGCGAAGAACGCGATGAAAGAGACCAGCAGCCACACGAGCAGATGCTGGTGGGCCTGGGTGGAAAAGATCCAGGCAACCCCGGCGAGGCTGGCGGCGCAGCCGACGCTGCCCACCAGAAGCATGCTCCTGCGGCCGATCCTGTCAATGACGCTCATCGCGATGATCGTCGACACCAGGTTCGTAAAGCCGACGGCGACGGCCTGAAGATCGCTTGAGACTTTGTCAAAGCCCGCACGGGCGAAGATGTCGTTCAGGTAATACAGGATCGCGTTGATGCCGCTCAACTGGTTGAACATGCCGATGGCGATGGCGATCAGCATCAGCTTCAGGTATTTGGGCTGGAACAGCGGCTCGTCGGCGTGGCCATGTTCAGCATCCAGCGAAGCGACAATTTCGGTGAGCGCCTTCTGCCAGTCCGGCTCGCCGTTCAGCCGCAGGACCTCGCCCGCTTCGTCCACGCGCTGTTTCTTGGCCAGCCAGCGCGGCGTTTCAGGGATCGTATAGAGCATCAGCAGAAAGAGCGCGGCCGGAGCGGCTGCGACGCCCAGCTTCCAGCGCCATTCCGCATCGCCGAAGCCGGCGAGCCCGACCAGGTAATTCGAGAAGTAGGCCAACAGAATCCCGAAGACGATGTTGAACTGGAAAAAGCCCACCAGACGGCCACGCCACCGCGCCGGCGCGATTTCGGCGATGTACATCGGACCGAGGACCGAGGAGCCGCCGATGGCCAGTCCACAGAGGAAGCGCGAAGCGACAAACGACGCCCAGTTCCACGCCAGCGCGCAGCCGAGCGCGCTCACCAGGTACAAGACCGCGAGCACGCGCAGGCTGGCGCGGCGGCCCCAGCGGTCGCCGGGGATGCCGGCGAACATCGCACCCAGGATCGTGCCGTAGAGGGCGCTGGCCACGGTGAGGCCCAGCATCGCGGGCGAAAGCGCGAAGAGGCGCTGAAGGGCGCTGGTGGCGCCGGCGATGACGGCGGTATCAAAGCCGAACAGGAGCCCGCCGAGGGCGGCCACCACGGTGGACTTGACGAGCGTGGTGTTGAGTCGCATGCGTGAGAAGAGGGGTCAGCAGGCGACTCTATCATTGCGCGCTGCGGCAGGACAAGTGTGCGCGGGACCGCGCTTCTGAAAGGATGAATGCGGTCGCGCTCCGGCTCAGGGCTCGCGGCGCGGACGCTGGATGCGCACGAAGTCCATGTCCTGACGCGGCACGCCGTCGCATTCGATCGCGATCGTCGTGATGGGCCGGTCCGGCGGCGTTTCCGGCAGGCCGGTGAAGCGCACGCGGAAATCGTCCTGCTCGAACTTCACCGCCGCGCCGGTGGCGAGCAGACGCGCGGCGATGACTTTGTTTCGCAGTCCGCCCAGCGTCACCGTGCTGCCGGGCCAGTAGTAGACGTGAGCGTACAGCGTGTTGCCGGTGCGCGTGAAGCTCATATAGTTGGAGCGTGACACCTGGCAGGGCTCCGCCGTGTAGATGGAGGCGCCGTTGCGGGCCAGCCACTGGCCCATTTCGGTGAGAATGCGCGCGCTTTCCGGTGGCACGCTGCCGTCGGGCATCGGGCCGATGTTGAGCAGGTAGTTGCCGCCGAGCCGGGCACAGGTGATGAGATTGCGCAGGCACTGGCGCGGCGACTTCCAGTTATCGTCAGCGCGGTGGTAGCCCCAGCTGTCGTTCATCGTCATGCAGGACTCCCAGTCGCGCGCCTTCGAGGCCTCAATGCGCTGCTCGGGCGTATCGAAGTCCTCCGGCACACGGCTGCGGTTGTTGATGATGATGTCCGGCTGGAGCTGGCGGACCATCCGGTTCATCTTCAGGCTCTCCCAGCCTTCGGCGTCGAGCGGCCAGGCGACGTCGTACCACAGGATGTCCACCTTGCCGTAATTGGTCATCAGTTCACGGACATGCGTGTGGATGTAGTCGACGAAGCGGCGCCGGGCGGCCTCGTCCTCGCGGCAGCGGGCGCCATCGGGGTGATGCCAGTCCATCAGCGAATAGTAGAAGCCGACGCGCAGGCCTTCGGCGCGGGCGGCGTCGACAAACTCTTTCACCAGGTCCCGGCCCGCGGCCTGTTTGGGCGCGCAGTACGAAGTAGTGGACGTGTTGAACAGACAGAACCCCTCATGGTGCTTGGTGGTCATCACCATGTATTTCATGCCGGCCCTTTTGGCCAGCGCGGCCCATTCGCGCGCCGGCCAGGGCTTCGGGCGGAATTGCCGGGCGAGCTGTTCGTACTCGGCCACGGGGATTCCCTCATTTTCCATCACCCACTCGTGGCGTCCGAGCACGCTGTAGAGGCCCCAGTGGATGAACATGCCGAAACGCGCCTGCCGCCACCACTTCATGCGGCGCTCGCGGTCTTCGTCGGTGCTGGTCTGAAGGGCGGCCGCGGCCGGAGCGGCGGAGACAAAGCGGAGATAGTCGCGCCGGGAGATTCCTCTGGGCAGCATGGCGATCATGCTATCACCGGGGGATGGCGCGTTTTGCGGGTCCGAATGTGAAGATCCGCTGGTACAATGTCTGCGGTTCCAGCAAGGAGGGCCCATGCAGTGGATAATGCTCGCCCTGCTGCTGACGGTTCCGGCGGCGGCGCAGATGCCGGAGCCTTACCGGCGCGTGGCGCGGCTCGTCTGGGTCGTGCCGGATGCCGAAAGCACGGCGGCTGCCTGGCGCAGAATTGGCATCCCGGTGGACGAGCCGGCGCCGGCGGAGTTCCGGCCGGCGGGCGGCGCGCCGCATGGCGGCCTGGCCGCGAGCGGTTACTTCGCCAATCTCCGTGCCGACTGGATACAGCCGGCAACGGAGGCCGGACCGGTGGCGCGCTTCCTGCGCGAGCGTGGCGCCGGAGTCTACGCGCTCGCCTATGAGATGCCGGACCGGGAGACCTGGCAGCGGGAGATGGAACGGTTCCGCGGCGCCGGCGTCGCGGTGATCGAACAGGGGGAACTGGTCATCGGCGGGGAGGCCACCGCCTACGCGTTCCTGGATACGGCCCGCGAGGGCAAGTTCGTGCTGGCGTTGATGACTCGTGGCAGGAACTCCGGCGGCCCGGCAGGCTCGATGCGCGTGTCGCAGTTGGCCTTCGTCGTGCGCGACCCGGAGTCGGTGTCGGCGTTCTGGGCGCGGCTCGGCTTTCCGCCGTTCACCTTCACGCATCCGGATCTCGGCGACAAGACGTACCGGCGGCGGCCGGCGGATTTCGACATGCGGCTGGGATGGCAGCGGCACGCGCAGATGCCATTCGAGTGGATCCAGCCCCTGCGCGGACCGAACGTCTATGAGGACCACCTGGCAAAGCACGGCGAGGGGTTCCACCACCTGGCGTTTGACGTGCCGGACATGGACGC